>DASYBG010000057.1:0-29876 GCA_036500865.1 Polyangiaceae bacterium | reverse complement strand
GCCCAAGAGCGTCGTCGGTCAGCCCATCGGTCTCCAAGACCAGCCCAAGAGCGTCGTCGGTCAGCCCATCGACCTCCAAGACCAGCCCAAGAGCGTCTTCGGTCAGCCGATTGGCCTCCAAGACCAGCCCAAGAGCGTCTTCGGTCAGCCCATCGATGTCTGAGACCAGCCCATCGATGTCTGAGACCACCCCATCGATGTCTGAGACCAGCCCATCGATGTCTGAGACCACCCCGCAAACACCAAAGCCTAGGGCGTGGCGATTTTCCCCGAGACCAAGCGAGGCCGACGACGGTGGCGAGGAGCCGTACTCCCGTACGGCGACGACCCCCGGCGTCGGGATCGCGCCGGTATCGGGGAAAAGCGCCGCGCCCTAGACGGCGGCGTGACCGCGGTGCAAGTGCGTCCCGAGCAGGTGGTGCCCGCACACCGGGCACGCGGGCGGGCGATGACCGCCGAGCTGCTCGTCTTCGGCTTGCTTGTGCTCGTAGGCCTGCTGGATCTCTTCGAGCTGAGGCG
Source organism: Polyangiaceae bacterium (assembly GCA_036500865.1). Classification (GTDB taxonomy): domain Bacteria; phylum Myxococcota_A; class Polyangia; order Polyangiales; family Polyangiaceae; genus Palsa-1150. The sequence goes on along the minus strand of DASYBG010000057.1, from coordinate 29,357 downwards.
GGAGCGGCACCGGCTGAACGCGGACGGCCGAAGCTTCGGCCCAGGTGCCGCGCCACGTACACACGGTGCAGCGGAGCGCTTTTTCCATGCGCGGCATTGTGGTCTATGCCCCTTCTCAGGGCAAGGCGCTCTTACCGGCTCGAGCGCGACTCTCGCGCGCCTCCTAGCCCCGGGCGCCGCGTCATTTCCCGCGGACGGCCATGATCAGCGTGCAGGCGGCGCGTGTCCGCACGCGCGCGTCCGCGTCGGCGAGGAGAGGCGCCCCGCGCGCCGCCACCCCCAGCGCCGCGAGCTCCATCGCCGCCGCCAGGCGTCGGTCGGGCTGCGCGGCCTCGAGGTCCTCCTCGATCCAGGACTGCACGCGCCGGTCTCCGGCCATCGCGAGCGCGCGGCGGGCCCGCGGGGCGACCGGTGACCCGACCGCCGCGAGGCCCTCGAGCGCTCCCACGGCCCCGGGCTCCCCGGCGCCCGCCAGCCGCCCGAGCGCCGCCACGCGTATCTCGCGGTCGTCGCTCGCCGACGCGTGGCGCACGGCGTCGAGCAGCTCGGAGCGATCGAGCGGCGCCTGCGCCAGCGCCTGGATGCGCGTTCCCCGTGCTCCCGCTTCGATCGCCCGCTCCACCTGAGCCAGCGACGCATCGGCCACCTCGGCGTCGGCGCCGCGGGCTCGCAGGACGGCCACGGCGCCCTCGATGGCGGCCGGGCCGTGGTTCGACGCCACCAAGAGGAGGAGCGCCCCTCGCCCGCCGCCCTCCCAGAGCGGTGACCGGGACCACGCGCGGGCGATGTCCTCGCGCAGCCCGTCGTCCGCGGATCCCCAGAGGTCGCGCAGCCGCTCCACCACGCTGGGCGCTCGGCCGTCGCCGAGGCTCGCGAGGGCGCGCACGGACTCGGTGCGCACGATGGGCTCCGGATCGAGACGCGCAGCCTCCGCGAGGGCGTCGACGTCGGCGCCGTCCCGGGCGGCCTGCGCGGCCCGCGCGGCCTCACGGCGCACGAGCGGGTCAGGGTCGAGGAGGGCCTGCCGCCGGGCCTCCTGATCGCCGGCGCGCACGAAGCCGCGCGCGAGAACGGCGCGCCACTCCGGATCGTCCCCCGAAGAGAGCGCGCCGACACGTCCCGCGGCGAGCCCGCCCCCCTCGATGCGCGCGAGCGCCGCGTGCGCCCCCGCCGCGTCGCGCAGGGCCATGCGATCGGCGAGCGCGCCGTCGAGCTCGCGCGCGCACGGGCTCGAGTCTCTCACCCGGTCGACGGCCTCGGCGCCGGTCGATTCGCGGAGCTCGTGCTCGGCGACGGTCTTCGCCAGCCGCGCGGCGTCGCGGTTCGACAGGTCCCCCTTCCGCTCGCGCGCGGCGATCGCCTCGGCGAGGGCCACCCGATCCCCGCGCTCGACCGCCCGTACGGCCGCGGAAGACGCGCACGCCACGGGGCCGCACGCGCACGCCAGCGCAGCCAACCGCAGCCCGAGCAAGCGCCAAGACGGCACGACGCGCCGATGGTAGCAAACTATGCGTTTTGACCGTCGACATCCTCGTCAACCCGCGCGCGCGGGGCATCGGCGCGAGCGGCTCTCTCCGGCGGGCCCTCCTCGACGCGGCTTCGCGCGGCCGCGCGCGCGTCCACACGACGACCTCGCTCGATGACCTCGAGCGCGCCGCGCACGACATCGCGGCCCGCGGCACCACGGGCGTGATCGTGGCCGGCGGCGACGGGACCCACATGACCGCGCTGAGCGCCCTCGCGCGCGCCTTCGGGCCCGACCTCCCGCCGATCGGCCTCGCCCCGTGCGGCACCGTGTCGACGGTCGCGAGGAACCTCGGCGCCCGCGGCGGCGCGCGCGCGTGGACCGTACGCCTCGTCGGGGCCGCGTGCGCCGGCGAGGCGCGCCGCCGACCGCAGCTTACCTTGCGCGTCCGCGACGACGGCGGCGGCGAGCGCATCGGCTTCATCTTCGGCGCGGGCCTCGTCGCGCGCTTCTTCGACGTCTACTACGCGCTCCCCCGCCAGGGCCGCGCCTCGGCGGCGGCCGTCGCCGCGCGGGTCTTCGCGGGGTCGTTCGTCGGGTCGGTGTTCGCGCGCCGCGTCCTCGAGCCCGCGGCCGCCACCGTGTCCGTCGACGGGCGCCTCGTCGATGGGCGCGCGTGGACGTTGCTCGTCGCGAGCGTGGTCCGCGACGTCGGCCTCCACTTCCTCGTCACCTACCGCGCCCGCGAGCAGAGCGACGCCTTCCACGTCGTCGGCAGCGGCTTGCCTGCCCGACGCCTCGGGCCGCAGCTCCCCCGCGTCCTGACGGGGCGACCGCTCCGCGGCGAACCGCGCATCGACGCCGTGGCGCGCGCCCTCGACGTCCGCTTCGATGGCGCGCCCGACCGGTACGTCCTCGACGGCGACACCTTCGCCGCGGGCGCCGTCGAGGTCGGCGTGGGGCCCCTCGTGACGATCCTCTCGCCCCCGTGAGGGCGGGGCGCGAGCGAGGGTCAGCCCCGATCGCGGCAGCAGCGAAAGCCCGCCTCGTACGTCCGGAACGTCCCCGGGTGGGCGCTGTTGCGGAACACGCAGTTCGGGTGCGGCTCGTGGTAGCAGCCCGCCCAGTAGCAGCCCTTCAGCACGTGCTCGTAGCCGGGCCGGGGCGGCGCCTCCGCGCGGCGGACCCACTCCGCCACGTTGCCCGTGAGGTCGTGCACGCCCTCGGCCGACACGCATCCGGCGCGCGCGCCGCTCGTCTCGCCCTGGAAGAGGCGCCTCGCCTCGTCCACGGCCACCGGCGACGGCCAGCGCGCGAGCAGGTCCCATCGCACGGAGATCCACGTTCGGTTGTCGTTGCAGACGCCGTCCTCGTGCGCGTCGCCGTAGGGGTATTTGCGTCCGTCGGGGCCTTCGCAGGCGCGCACCCACTCCCCTTCGGTGCACAGGCGCTTGCCGCGGTCTTCGCACCAGCTCTCGCCGTCCCATGCCGTCTGCAGGGCGAAGGGCATCTTGCCCGGCTCGTTCGGCGCCTCGTACCGATCGATGCAAGCGACGCCCACGTCGACCATGTCGTCGGGGCACGGCTTCGTAGCCGGACGCGGCGGGGCCGCGACGGGAGGGAGGGCCACCGGAGGGACGGCGACGGTGGCAAGCGGACGCGGAGGCGGCTCGGGAGTGGCCGCGGCTCGGCGGGCGCCCGTGACCGAGCCTCCACAGCCGGCGACCGCGAACGCCATGGCCCACCCGACCGTCCGCGCCGGCCCGTTCATGCGGCTTCGCGCGCTCCGCCGGCGGGCTTCAAACGGAGCACGACGTCGGCCAGGGCGAGCGGCTCGGTGCGGTGGGTGACCAGCACCACGGTGCGCTTCCCGCGCAGGCGGGCGATCGCCTCGAGGACGCGACGCTGAGCCTCGGCGTCGAGCCCGCTCGTCGGCTCGTCCAGGAGCAGCACCGGTTGACGCGTCGCCAAGGCGCGCGCGAGCGCGATCCATTGCCGCTCTCCGCCCGAGACGGCGCGTCCGCCCGCCCCGAGCCGGCCTCCCTCGAGGGCCTTGCCGAGGTGTCCGGCGCCCATCGGATCGAGCGCGCCCATCGCGTCGTCCCCCGCGGCGTCGAGCGCCCCCAGTCCCACGTTCGCCTGGAGCGTGTCGGCGATGAGGGGCGCGTCCTGCGGCACCCAAGCGAACGGTCGCCCGATCGGCCCCGCGGCGGCGTCCCCGAGCGAGAGGCCGCCGAAGAGGACCTGGCCGCCCGCCGACGACTCGAAGCCAAGCAGCGTCCGGAGCAACGTCGTCTTCCCGACGCCGGTCGGCCCCACCACCACCGCGATGGCGCCGGCCTCCACCCGCAAAGACACGGGCTCGCAGCTCCCCCGCGAGAGACGCACGCCCCGGAGCTCGAGGGGCTCCATCGTCCAGGCTCGCTCGCGAGGGGCTTGCCCGCCGGCACGCGCCGGCTCCGCGCCGACCTCCGATGCCGTCGCCAGGAAACCCGCGAGCCCGTCGAACGCGGCGCTCGCCCGGTCGAGGGCGAGGCGCGCCTCCGCGAGCTCCCGCAGCGGGCGGTACGCGAGAAAGAACGTCACCGCGAAACCCAGCAACGTCGCGCCGTCTTGCGCGCCGCCGAGCCAGCCCAGGCGCGACGCCCCGAGCGCGAGGACGAGCGCGAGCGCGCCCAGCACCTCGTTCGCGCCGCTCAGCGCGACGGCGCGCGCGTCGAGCCTTGCGGCGTCCATCGCGATCGACCGGCCCAGCGCGCTCACCGTCGTGCGCGCCTTCGACTCGGCCCCGTACGCCACCCAGAGCTCCGCGTGCCGCACGGACTCGTCCGCCGCCTCGAGCAATCGCGCGCGCTCCGCCGCGGCAAGGGTGGAGGCTTTGCGATAGCCGCGCCTCAGCCGGCCGAGCACGACACCGAAGCCGCCGAGCACGAGCGCCGCCGTCATCGCGGCACGCGGGGAGATCGCGACCATCACGGCGCCGAGCGGGAGGAGCTGCGCGAGCGCGCGGGCCCCGCCCAAGAACCCTTCCTTCAACCCGAGCTCGACCTCGCGCACGCGGTCCGTGAGCGCCGCGACGCCGGCCGCCGTGGTCGACAGGCGCGAACCCTGATCGTCCTGTCGCGGGCGCCGCAATCGATGAACGGCGAGCAGCGCGTCGAGGAGCTCGAGGCGCAGCGACGCCCCCACCTCGGCGGCGGCGCGGCCCTGAACGTACGTGGCGTACACGCCGGTGAGGGCCTTGACGAACAACACGACGAGACCGACGACAGACCAGGAGAGGCTGTCTGCAGTCCACGGAAGGACAGGAATGCGATGTGGGACGTGTGCGCCTATCGCCGAGAGGCTCCCGGCCAACCCCACGGCCAGAGCCCCCGCGACGAGCGCGACGAGCCCGTGACCGACGGCATGCATCGCCGAGGCCAAGACAAACAGAAAGAGACGCGGCCCCCGCAGAACTCTTCCGAGGAAGGTGACGTAATACGAAAGGATGGACCGCTTTTCCCCTTCGCGAAGGCTGTTCTGGTGGGACGAGGCGAGGACTGGTTCATCCATGGGTGTGCTCCGAATGCCGAAGCATCGCTCATCATCTCACGTTTCGATCGGAGCCAAGCCGGCGGCCATCGGGCGCCCTCTCCGGCGACGCGGCCATGACGGCTCGCCGGTCCGCTGACCATCCCAAAGATCAAGCGATTACCTCAATGACCACGACGAAACGCCGTTCCCTGAAAGGTAACGGGCGCATGCAGCCCGGGGCGACCGGCCAGGCGCCCAAGGCCGCAGCCAAGCGGTCGAAGACCACCCCGGACAAAAGCAAGGGAACGGAACGTGCTTACTTGCGACTGCATTCCCCTTCTGACCGTTTCGACCGTTCTCAAGACCGGGGGGGACAGCCGCACGCAGGCCCCCACGACGACAAAGACCTTCTTACCCACCCCCCCCACCCGCACGCGAGCGAGGGAGCACCGGTCATGAGCAAGAGCAAGAGCAGCGCGGCAGCCATTGCCACGTCGCGACCCGCACGGAGCGAAGCGCCGGACGAGGACTTCGAGGGGGCAGCGCCGATCGCGGCGCCGGCGGCGACGTCCGGCGCGGCGGAGCTCGGCGAGGAAGAGTTCGATTTCGAAGCCCACGGGATGGAGAGCGGCAGCGCGGGCGATTCGCTCGTGCCGCCCAAGTCGCCCAGCGACAAGGAAGTCGAAGAAGGCGGCGGCGACTCGATGCTCGCCCGCTACTTCCGCGAGATGGCGACCCACCCCGTCATGGGTCCCGACGAAGAGCTCGCGACCGCCATCGAGGTCGAGAAGGCCGAGGTCGAGCACTGGGTGGCGATCTTGTCGTACGGGGCGGCCGCCGATCACGCGCTCGACTCGCTCGAGAAGGACTTGCCGACCGACGAAGACGAGAAGCTCGATCTGCCGCAGTTGCCCGAGCTGCGGAAGCTCCTCGCCGTCCACAAGAAGCAGCGCCACAAGCTGACGCGCGAGCAAGAGCGCAAATACCGAACGTGGTGCGTCTCGCTCGCCAAAGCCATCCGTCTGGCCGACAGCGACCGGCTCTGGATCGCCCACGCCGAGGAGGTCGTCCGACGGCTCGGCGATCTGCCGGGCGAGGAAGAGCAAGACGCCGAGCTCGATCAACGGGATCGTGAAGAAGGCGAGGGCGCGCCCACGTCGCATTCGCAGCCGCACATCCCCGCGACCGCCAGCTACAAGAAGTTCACGACGAAGATCAGCGAGGCGGCGGTGCGGTCGCGCTTCGTGAAGAACAAGTTCGTGAAGGCGAACCTCCGCCTCGTCGTGTCGATCGCGCGCCGCTACAACCGCGGCCGCCTGCCGCTCATCGATTTGATTCAAGAGGGCAACATCGGCCTCATGAAGGCCGTCGAGCGCTTCGACCACACGCGCGGCTATCGCTTCTCGACGTACGCGTCCTGGTGGATTCGTCACGCCATCAGCCGCGCGCTGGCCGACAAAGGGCGGGCCGTCCGCATCCCGGTGCACATGCTCGACACGCACAACCGGATCCAGCGGGCGACCCAGGCGGTCCTCGCGCGAACGGGCCGCGAGCCGACCATCGGGGAGCTCGAGCGAGAGACCGGCATTCCGCAGGACAAGCTCGACAAGGTGAAGGGCTCGTGGGCGGAGACGCCCTTCTCGCTCGACCGCCCCGTCGGCGACGAGGACGGCCGCAAGTTCATCGACTTCCTCCAGGACGACGGCGCGCTCTCTCCCTACGATTCGCTGGCGAGCCAAAAGTGGAACGCCGAGGTCCGCCGCCTCCTGACCACGCTCACGCCGATCGAGTCGCGCATCATCCGCTGGCGTTTCGGGCTCGACGACGAGGACGAGCTCACGCTCAAGGAGATCGGCGACAAGTACAACCTGTCGCGCGAGCGGATCCGGCAGCTCCAGGAACAGGCGCTCGGCAAGATCCGCAAGCACATGCGCGACTGAGCTCGCGCCGAGCGCGACGCGTCAGCGCATTTGCTTGGCGATGAGATCGACGAGGCGGTCGGCGGCGTGGCGCGCGGCGTCCTGCTTTCCGCCGACGTGGTTGAAGAGGATCGAAAACGCGATGGGCCCCTTGCCGCCGTCGCGCAGCACGTAGCCGCTGAGCGCGATCACGTCGTCGAGCGTCCCCGTCTTCGCGCGCACACGGCGCTTGGTCAGCTCTTGTCGAAAGCGTTTGTGGAGCGTCCCGTCGACGCCGCCCACGGAGAGCTGCGCGACGTACTCCGGCTGGATGGAAGGGTCGCGCCACGCCCAGCGGAGCACCTCGGCGGTACCCCACGCGGTCACGCGATTCGCGTCGAAGAGGCCCGACCCGTTCTTGATGACGACCCCCGGCTCGCCCGCGCCGATCCGCTCGAGCCATCGCGTCGCCACCTCGGCGGCGTCGACGCTCTTCGCCGGCCGCGCCTTCGCCTCCCCGCCCAACCCCTTGAAGACCATCTCGGCGTAGAAGTTGTCGCTCTGCTTGCCGAGCGCGTAGAGCAAGGACGAGAGCGGCTCCGACAGGTGGCGCGCCAGCACGTGGCCACGCGCGGCGCCGAGCTTCACGTCGCCCGACACCTTGACCCCCGCCCGCTCGAGCAGCGCCTTCAGCGCATAACCGGCGAGCAGGCGCGGGTCCTCGGCGCGGCGCGTGTACCGGACGAGGCGCGCGTCGGCGCCGACCGCGCCGCTCACCTTCGCGCTCATGCGCGGTCCGTTGCCCGAGAGCGCGAGCTCCACCGTGTCGGCGCCGCCCTCCGCCGCGGTTTGCACCGAACCTTCCACGTCGACGAACCCCGGAGGGTCGAACTCCACGCGCGCCGCGGCGCCTGGGCCCGACGGGCGCACCGTCATCGTCACGCAGTTCTCGTCGAGCGCCACCGCGCTCACCGGCGCGCGGAAGCCGGCCCACTCCGTCGGCTGCTGCTCGAAGGCGGGGGGCGTCGTCTGCTCGTCGAAGAACCGTTGGTCCACGACGACGTCGCCGTCGACGCGCCGGACCCCGAGCGCGCGGAGCTCCTCGACCATCGCCGCGAGATCCGCCGTCGACAGCGATGGATCGCCGTATCCACGGATGGCGAGCGGGCCCGCCACGGCTTCCCCCTCGAGCTTTCCGTCGAGCGTCGTCTCGTAGCGGTGCTCGCCGTGCAACGTCGCGAGCGCCGCGCCCGCCGTGTATAGCTTCGCGTTGGAGGCTGGGTTGAGCGGCGTGTGCTCCCCCACCGCCGCCAGCATGCGACCCGAGTCGACATCGAGAACCGCGATCCCGACCTGCGCGCCCTCGAGCGCGCGGCTCGCCGCGACGGCGTGCACCGGCCCGTCCAGCGCGGGCACTCGCTCGCTCGCGGGCGGGGTCGACGGAGGGGCCGACGCGGAGGGCGCGGCGGACGCGGGCGGCACGTCCGGCCGCACGTCGGACGAGGCGAGCAACACGGCGACCGCCCACACCGCACAGATGCCCGAGGAGCCGTACCGCATTCGGAGGCACGTTTCTAGCGCGCTTTGGGCCCTCGTGGAACGCGCGCGTGTCGCCTTCTTCGGGTTGTCCGTCCTCGCGTTCTCCGCCACGGCGTGCACGCGACGCACCGCGGAACCGGACGACGCGAGACCTCTCGAGGTCATGGTCGCGAACGACCCGGAGACCCTCGATCCGCGGTATGCGACCGATGCGGTCGGCCTCCGCGCCACCCGGCTGATCCACGCGGGGCTCGTGCGGCTCGACCCCGACACGCTCGTGCCGCGGCCCTACCTGGCGAGCGGCTGGCATTTCGACGACCCCTCGACCCTCGTCGTCGACCTTCGCGAGGACGTGCGGTTTCACTCGGGGGCCGCGCTCCGCTCGGCCGACGTCGTCGCCACGCTCCGGGCGTTCGCCTCGCCGAAGGTCGCGTCGCGCCATGCCCGCGTCGTCGAGGCCATCGCCGACGCGCGCGCCGAAGGAGACCACCGCGTCGTCGTGCGCCTCGCGCGCCCCCACGCGACGCTCCTCACGGACCTCGAGCTTCCCATCATGCGCGCGGATCAAGCCGAGGCGCCGCCGGCGCCGGATGGCTCGCTCGACGGGCTGGGCCCATTCCAGGTCGCGCGCGTCGAGCGCGGCGACGTCTTGCTCATCCCGGCGGCCGGAGGGCCTCTGCCGCGGCCCGCGCACGCGGTCGTCTTGCGCACGGTCCACGACGAGAACGCGCGAGCGCTGCGCCTCGAGGCCGGACGTGCGGACGTCGCGTTGAACGTCGTCTCGCCCATGTTGTTGCCGGCGCTGCTCCGCGACCCGTCCCTCGGCGTCAGCGCGCGGCCCGGCGCGAACCTGACGTACGTCGTCGTCCAGCACGAGCGCGCCCCCCTCGGCGACCCGCGCGTGCGGCGGGCCATCTCGATGGCCATCGACCGCGAGACCATCACGCGGACCCTCTTCGCGGGGCGGGCGCAACCAGCCGGAGGGCTCCTCTCGCCCGCGAACTGGGCGCACGCGCCGATGTCGCTCCTGCCCTTCGACGTGTCCGCCGCGCGCGCGATGCTCGAGCAGGCGGGCGCCGCGGGCTCGCGCCTCACGCTGCTCACTTCGACGGACCGACTCCGCGGCGACGTCGCGCGCTTCATCTCGCAGGAGCTCGAGGACGCGGGCCTCCGGGTGACCGTCGTGCCGCTCGAGCTCGGGACCATGATCGCGCGGCTCAACGCGGGCGACTTCGACATCGCGACGCTCACGATCCCAGAGGTCACCGAGCCCAATGTCCTGCGCCACTTCCTGCACGGCGCCTTCGTTCCGCCGGCCGGCGCCAACCGCGGGCGCATCCGCGACGCCGAGCTCGACGCGCTCCTCGACGCGGGAGACACCACACCCGACCCGGACGCGCGGCGAGCGATCTACGCGCGGGTCGAGGTGCTCGACCGTGAACGAATGCACCTCATCCCGCTTTTTTACGAAGACCAGGTCGCGGTCACGAGCGCGCGTGCCCGGAGCTTCGTGCCGAGCGCGGAGGGACGTTGGCTCTCGCTCGCCGCGGTTCCGTGAGAAGTTTTCCCGCGCGCGCGCTCGCGGCTCGCGCGCGAAAAGCGCGGACGCGGCCCTGCGCGCAAGGGCGAGTCTTCGACGTTACCACGGTAGTGCTTCACGGCGCTGCCTCGCGAATGAACGCGCCGTGTGCTAATCGCGCCTAGTTATCGACCGGAGGACAGCGCGATGAGCCGCAAGCCCACCAAGTACGTTTTCGTCACCGGCGGGGTCGTGTCGTCCATCGGGAAGGGTCTCGCCAGCGCGTCCGTGGGCGCGCTCCTCGAAGCACGGGGACTGCGGGTAACCCACGTGAAGCTCGACCCCTACATCAACGTCGACCCCGGCACGATGAGCCCCTACCAGCACGGGGAAGTCTTCGTCACCGACGACGGCGCCGAGACCGACCTCGACCTCGGCCACTACGAGCGTTTCACCTCCGCTCGAATGATGCGCCAGAACAACTTCACGACCGGTCGGATCTACGAGAGCGTCATTTCGAAGGAGCGACGCGGCGAATACCTCGGCGCCACCGTGCAGGTCATCCCCCACATCACCGACGAGATCAAAGCCCGCGTCCGGGATGCCACCGAAGGGGTGGACGTCGCCATCATCGAGATCGGGGGCACCGCGGGGGACATCGAGTCCCTGCCGTTCCTCGAAGCGGTCCGCCAGATGAAGATCGAGGCCGGCCCGCAGAACGCGCTCAACATCCACGTCACCTTGGTCCCGTTCATTCCGACCGCCGGTGAGCTCAAAACGAAGCCGACGCAGCACTCCGTCAAGGAGATGCGCGAGATCGGCATCCAGCCCGACGTGCTCCTCTGCCGGACGCAGATGGCGCTCTCGCGGAGCGTCAAAGAGAAGATCGCCCTCTTCTCCAACGTCGCCGTGGAAGCCGTCATCGGCGCGATCGACGTGGGATGCATCTACGAAGTGCCGCTCATGTTCCACGAGGAGGGGCTCGACGAGCTCATTGCGGAGCGCCTCAACATCTGGAGCCGCGCGCCGGACCTCTCGAGCTGGCAGCGGGTCGTCGACCGGTTCAAGGAGCCCTCGCGCGGGACCATCAAGATCGGAATCGTCGGCAAGTACGTCCACCTCAAAGACTCGTATCGCTCGCTCCACGAGGCCCTCGTCCACGGCGGGCTCGCGAACGACTGCCGGGTCGAGCTCGAGTACATCGACAGCGAGCAGGTGCAGAGGCAGGGCCCCGAGCTCCTGCTCAAGGGTCTCGACGCCGTGCTCGTCCCCGGCGGGTTCGGGGACCGGGGCACGGAAGGAAAGATCGCGGCCATCGGATACGCGCGCACGAACAAGATCCCGTTCTTCGGGATATGCCTCGGGATGCAGCTTGCCGTGGTCGAGTTCGCGCGACACGTCGCCGGCTTGGCCGGCGCGAACTCGGTCGAGTGCGACAAGGACGCGCCCCACCTCGTCATCGACCTCATGCCCGACCAGAGGGGCGTTCGGAACAAGGGCGCGACCATGCGCCTCGGCGCCTATCCTTGCGTCCTCGCCACGGGTTCCCAGGCCAGCGAGGCGTATGGGGCCACGGAGATCAGCGAGCGGCACCGCCACCGTTACGAGTTTGCGAACGACTACCGCGGCCGGCTCGTCGAGGCCGGCCTCGTCCTCGGCGGTACGTCGCCGGACGACCGCCTCGTCGAGATGATCGAGCTCAGCGACCATCCGTTCTTCGTCGGATGCCAGTTCCACCCCGAGTTCAAGAGTCGTCCCCTCGCGCCGCACCCGCTCTTCGCGCGCTTCGTGCGCGCGGCCCTCGAGCGGCAGGCCGCGCGCGCGAAGTCCGACGTGCGCCCGCAAGCCCAGAGCCAGCCGCCCGCGATCCACTGAGGTCTACGAGGCGCTCGGGACGAGGATCCCGTCCTCGCATGCCGCTCGGAACGCGCGCGCGTTGGCGGCGTGACCGGGGCGGAACGCGCGAACGCGCCCGAGTGGAGGGCCTCCGACGAGGAAGAGATCGCCGATGAGGTCGAGGAGCTTGTGGCGCGCCGGTTCGTCGGAGCAAAACGGTCGCCCCGAGGAGTGGATCGCGTCTGGAGCGATGAGGATGACCGCGTGCGGGTCCACGTGGCGCACGAGCCCGCGGCGCAGAAGCTCGTCGACCTCTCGGGCGAGCGCAAAGGTGCGCGCCGGGGCGATGCGCGCGCGAAAGTCTTCGGGGTCGCCGGTCCACGCGGCGTGGCGGGCGATGCGTGGATCGTCGAGCTCGAGCTCGACGGCGACCTCCACGTTCTCCGACGGAGCGAACGCGTAGTGGCTCGGGCCCGCGCTGATCCGCGCTTCTCTGGCGACGCGGAGGGGCGGCGCGCTCGGGTGCACGCGAAGCTCCGCCAGGGCGTCGCACCAGCGCGACGAGCCACCGTCGAGCAGCGGCATCTCCGGCCCCTCGAGATGAAGCGACACACCGGCGTGGACGCCCAGACCTCCGAGGGCGGCGAGCGCGTGCTCCACCGTCTCCGCACGAAGGGCGCCATCGCGGGTGGCAACCGTCGTCGCTCGCGCGGTCGATACGACCTCCAACTCGCAAATTGCCGCGACGCGAGATCCGACGGCGAGCGTGGTGCGTCCCGACGCCGACGACACGACGACACGCGATGGAGCGCCGCTATGCAGGCCCACCCCTTCCAGAATGACTTGTCGCGTCATATCGCAGCCACCGGACGAACGACGGGAGCGCGGCCCGCGGTCAGGCACGCGCGTGCGACGCACGGCGCGGCCTTCGACGTGCGCCGCCTGGGCCCTTCGGGGGCCATCGAGTCGAGAGCGCCAGAGGAGCGCATAGTTGCTGGACGGAGGCCGATTCCATACGGCAAAGTGGGGTTTCGGCACGCCCTCGTGACATGCACGGGCGGGCCGCCAATCGAAGCATATGGCTACCAAACGTGTTCAACTCATGATCCGGGGACGTGTGACGGGGGTCTTCTTTCGGGCGGCGACGCAACGCGAGGCGCGGCGGCTCGGCATCTCGGGCTGGGTCAAGAATCGGCCCGACGGAAGCGTGGAGCTCGTGGCCGAAGGCGAGGAGGAAGCCATCAAGGAGATCATCTCTTGGGCGCATCATGGACCGTCCGCGGCGCGCGTCGACGACGTGGACGTACGGTGGCGCGGCTACACGGGGGAGTTCTCCGATTTTCGCATCGTGGATTGAGCGGCGCCGAGTCCGGCGGAGTCTTTGGCACGTCGCCCTGATCGGGGCGATCGCGGGGCCTTGGGCGGAGGCGCGCGCGCAGGTGCCGGTCGAGGCGCTCGAACACCTCGCGAGCCCCGCCGCCGACGCTCGCCGCTCGGCCGCCGAGACGGTCGCCGCATGGACCCCGAGCGGCGCGGACGAGATGGCGGCGGTCGCGCGACAACTCGCGGACTTGCGACGGAGCGAAGACGCGGCGCTCACGGAGTCGCTCGCGCGGCTGCCCCTTCGCGGCGCGACGGACGCCGAGGTGATCGCCCAGCTGGCACGCCTGCAGCCCGACGGCGCCGCGCGCGCCGCGCTCGCGACCGCGTGCCTGATGCACGCGCTGACCAACGCCGGCACCTTGCCCGCCGTGCGCCAGCTGGTCCGCGTGGCGTTCGACGCCGGCGGCGCGTTTCGTGGCCTCGTCTTCTCGGAGCTACGGCAGCTCGACGACCGGTCGACGGCGGCGCTCATCGAGGCGCGGGGCGACGCCTCACCCGACGTCCAGGCGTGGGCGAAGGACGCGCTCGACGCCCTCGGCAAGAGGACGCCGGGCGACGCCGTCCAGACCACCGACGACCGCGTGCTCGTGGACGTTCTGGCGGCGTTTGGCGCCATTCGCGATGCGGACGCTTTGCCTGTCGTCCTCTCTTTCGTCAACTCGGACCGCGACGAGGTGCGCGTCGCCGCGCGAGACGCGATTGGCTCTTACCGCGCCGAAGCGCTCGGGAGGATTCGCGGCACCTATGCGGCCTTGGCCGGAAAACGGCTGCCCGAAGGGGTCGACGCGGCGGCGGCCTCCCGCGCGCTCTTCGAGACGTACGACCACCAGCGACTGCGCGACGTGTACGGCAGGCTGGATGAGGGGCTCGCGAAGGAGAAGGCCGGCGACCTCGAGGGCGCCGTGTCCGACTTCACGTACGCGCTCGCGCGTCAGCCCGACCTCGACCGCGGCGCGGAGGCGGCGCCGGGCCTGGTGGCGTATGGGGAGCGCCTCGAGCCGTCCGACGGCCGGCGCGCCGCGGATCTCCTGCGGACAGCGCTCCGGCTTTATCGCGCGGACGCGCGCGCCGACGCGGTGAAGAGCGAGCTGCGATGCCTCGATGGGGACGAGCTGGCCGCCGCAGGCATCCCCGACACGACACCTTACGAGCAGGCGCTCGAGCTCGATCCGAACAACGCGCACGCGCACGCTCGCCTCGAGAAGCTGCGCGTCGACGCGGCCTCGCGCCGATGGCGAGAGGATCGGCTGGCCAAGGGAGTCGCCGCCGTCGGCGTGTGCCTCATCGCGCTCGGCCTGCTCGGCTTTCTTCGCTGGCGGCGACGCGAGGAGCTGGCGGCCTGAGGTCGCCCTCTCCTCGCCGGGCCTCGATCGACCCTACGCGCTCGGCGTGGCCGCCGCGGACGCGGGCTCCGAAGGATTCGCGACGAGCTCGATGAGCGATATCGGGGCGTTGTCCCCGCGTCGCGGCCCAAACTTGATGATTCGGGTGTAGCCGCCCGGACGATCGGCGTAACGCTTGGCGAGGTCGAGGAGGATCTTCTCGACGAGGTCGACCTGCCGGGTCCCGCCTCCGCTCTCCACCCGCACGCCGAAGCGCGGAATGTAGGCTCCGATGCCGCGCGCGACGGCGAGCCGCCGTGCGCGGTCGACCGGCGAGAGCTCCGCTTGCGCCGTGTAGGCGACGGTCCCGAGACGCCGTGCCTTGGTGATGAGGCGCTCCGCGACGCGGCGCAGCTCCTTGGCCTTCGCATCGGTCGTCTCGATGCGTTCGTTCAAGATGAGGTTTGCCGCGAGGTTGCGCAGCATGGCGCGCCGACTGCTCGCGTTCCTGTCAAACTTTCGACCCGCGTTCTTGTGACGCATGGTTGCCTCGGAATAGCCTTTCGCGGGCTAGTTTTGCTGCTGCTGCTGCTTCCAGCGTTCGAGAAGCTGCGGCCAGTTGTCGATCTTCATACCCAGCGACAGACCCATGTTCGCCAGGATTTCCTTGATTTCCTTCAGGCTCTTTCGCCCGAAGTTTTTGGTCTTCAACATGTCCTGCTCGGTGCGCTGGACGAGCTCGCCGATGAGCTGAATGTTCGCGTTCTGCAGGCAGTTCGCGCTGCGGACGCTGAGCTCGAGCTCGTCGACGCTTCGAAACAGGTTTTCGTTGAGCGGCTCCTCGTCCGGATTCGGCGACGGGTATTGCTGCTCTTCGGTCTCCTGGAAGTTGATGAAGATAGACACCTGCTCCTTCAGGATCTTCGCCGCGTAGGCGACCGCGTCCTGGGGCCGGAGGCTGCCGTTCGTCCAGACTTCGAGGGTCAGCTTGTCGTAGTCGGTCTGCTGACCGACGCGCGCGTTGGTCACCGTGTAGTTGACCTTGCGGATCGGAGAGAAGAGCGCGTCGATGGGGATGGTGCCGATGGGCATCGTCGGCGTCTTGTTGCGCTCGGCCGGCACGTAGCCTCGACCGACGCTCACCGTCAGCTCCACGACGAAGGGACCCTTCTTGTCCAACGTCGCGACGACGTGGTCCGGGTTGAGCACCTGGAGGCCGTCGACGAGCTGGATGTCACGCGCGTGGACCGGGCCGGGGCCTTCCTTCTCGATGCGGACGGTATACGTCTTCGCCTGCGCGGCCTTGAGCACCACCTCTTTGAGGTTGAGGACGATGTCGGTCACGTCCTCGACCACGTCCGTCACGGAGGTGAACTCGTGGAGCGCGCCCTCGATCCGCACGGCCGTGATCGCAGCGCCTTGCAACGAGGAGAGCAGGATACGACGAAGCGAGTTGCCGATCGTGATGCCGTACCCGCGCTCGAGCGGCTCCGCGGTGAACTTCCCGTAGAACTCGGTGAGGGTCTCGCTCTCGATGTGGATGCCGCGCGGGCGGATGAGATCTCGCCAGTTTCGCGTGATGATGTTCGACGTGGTCATTGCCAGTTCGCTCCTTGTCTCTCTCGTTCACGCGGCGATCCCAGCGCGCCTTCGAACCCGCTCTCCGGCGGACGCCCGTCGCCTGCCCGTGTGCTCCGTATACGAAGAATCAGCGTGAGTAATATTCGACGACGTACTGCTCGCGGACGGCCGGCTCGTTGAGCTCCTCGCGCACCGGCGCGCCCTTGTAGAGGCCGGCGAAGTTGCCCTTGTCGAGTTCGAGCCAGGACACCTGCGGCCTCTTGTCGACTTGAGCGAGCGACGCGAGCACCTCTTTGATCTCGCGGCTCTTCTGCCGAATCTCGATCTTGTCGCCCGCCCGCAGGATGAGGCTCGGAATGTCGTTGCGCTTGCCGTTGACGAGGACGTGGCCGTGGCGCACGACCTGCCGAGCCTGGGCGCGCGTGAACGCGAAGCCGAGGCGGTGCACGACGTTGTCGAGGCGTGACTCGAGCAAGCCGAGCATCTGCTCGCCGGTTCGTCCTTTGCGACGGGCGGCATCGAAGTAGTACTTCTGGAACTGACGCTCGAGGACGCCGTAAATGCGCCGCACCTTCTGCTTCTCGCGGAGGCGGATGGCGTACTCGCTCAGCTTCACGCGAGCTTGTCCGTGCTGCCCGGGCGGATACGGCCGGCGCGTATACGAGCACTTCTCCGAATAGCAGCGCTCACCCTTGAGGAAGAGCTTCATCCCTTCGCGGCGGCAAAGCTTGCAGACGGGGCCATTGTAGCGAGCCATTATTTTCTATCCTCGAGACGCTCTTGTCAGACGCGACGCCGCTTCGGGGGGCGACACCCGTTGTGCGGGACAGGGGTGACGTCGCGAATCAGCGTCACCTTGAAGCCCACGGCCTGGAGCGCACGCAGCGCGCTCTCGCGCCCGGCCCCCGGCCCTTTCACGAACACGGCGATCGACCGCATTCCGTGCTCCATCGCCTTGCGCGCCGCCTCCTCCGCCGCGAGCTGCGCGGCGAAAGGCGTGCTCTTGCGAGAGCCCTTGAATCCACGGGAGCCGGCGCTCGACCACGCGACCGTGTTCCCGTTGACGTCGGTGATCGTGACGACGGTGTTGTTGAACGTCGACTGGATATGGGCGATGCCCGTAGCCACGTTCTTCTTGACCCGCTTCTTCGCGGCCTTCTGCTTCGGCCCCGTACCCGGTCCTCCCGGGGAAGCGGGCGGGATGCTCGTCTTCGCCTGCGACATGCGTAATGGTCTCCTCGAGACTCAGGTGGTCGGGCTCTTGCGAGCGCGGGTAAGAAGGCCCTTGCGAGGCCCTTTGCGCGTGCGCGCGTTGGTGTGGGTGCGCTGCCCGTTGACGGGCAAGCCGCGGCGATGACGGAGGCCGCGATAGCAACCGAGGTCCATCAGGCGCTTGATGTTCATCTGGACCTCGCGCCGAAGGTCGCCTTCCACCTTGTAGTCGGCCTCGAGGACTTCGCGGATGCGACGGATCTCGCCCTCGGTCAGCTCTTCGGTGAGCTTGTTCGGGGCAATCCCGGTCCTCTGGCAGATGCTGCGCGCCGCCGCCCGCCCGATCCCGTAGAGATAGGGGAGCGCGAACACGATGTGCTTGTGGCGTGGGAGGTCGACGCCTGCGATGCGGGCCATGAACTTTCCTTCTTATCCTTGCCGCTGCTTGTGGCGCGGATTCTCACAGATGATGCGGACCACGCCCTTGCGGCGGACCACCTTGCACTTGTCGCAGATTTTCTTGACGCTCGGTCGGACTTTCACGGCCTCTCCAATCTCGGCTCCGGGGAGCTCGGCTCTCGAGCTGGGCTACTCACTTGTGCCGGTAGGTGATGCGGCCGCGGCTCGGGTCGTACGGGCTGACTTCTACGGTGACCCGATCGCCCGGGAGGATCCGGATGTAAAACTGCCTCATCCTCCCGCTGATCGTCGCGAGGACGATCAAACCGTTGTCACACTTCACGCGGAACATCGCGTTCGGAAGCGCCTCTTGAACGACACCGTCGAATTCGAGCTTGTCGCCCTTCGGCTCCTTTCGTTCGCGACGTTCAGTGGTCATGCAATGAAACTCTCCTGGTCTCCCCGTCGATCCGCGACTCGTTCACCGCGCAAAACCTTCGAGCGCGCCAAAGACGCGCGCAGCTACCTCGTCCACGGTTCCGACTCCATCGATTCGTCGCAAGATTCCGAGTCCTTCGTAATAGGGGAGGAGCTCGGCGGTCATCGCGTCGTACGTATCGAGACGCTTCTCCACGACTTCCTCCCGATCGTCGGCGCGGACTTCGAGGTCCGCCCCGGGGGGGGGTGGCTTATACTTCAAGTGGTAAATCTGTCCAGTGCGTTTGTCGATGCGCCTCAGGACTGCGCGCTCGATCAGGCTGCTTCTCGGCACCTCGAGGGCGACCACGTGGTCGAGCCGCGTCGCACGGGCCGAGAGCATCGCGTCGAGGGCCTTCGCCTGGGGCATCGTGCGCGGGAACCCGTCGAGAAGAAATCCGGCGCTGCAGTCGGGCGCGCGGGTGCGATCGTCGATCAGCCCGACCACGACGTCGTCCGGGACGAGGGCGCCCGCGGCCATTGCCTTGACGAGATGCGGGGCCAGCCTGCCCTCGGTCTTCGCCGCACGAAGCATGTCCCCCGTCGAAATTTGGGGAATGCCCCACTTCTCGCAGACGAGCTTCGCCTGGGTACCCTTGCCCGCTCCGGGCGGTCCGACGAACACGAGGCGCATGACTACTCAGCCCTTGCGCGCTCGGATGCGCGAGGTCCGGCCGCCTCCGCCAGATAGCCCTTCGTAGTTGCGCGTGATGAGGTGCGCCTCGACCTGGTTGAACGTCTCGAGCGCGACCCCCACCACGATCATGATCGAGGTCCCCCCCCACTGGAACGGCACGTGAAACTGCTGGCTGATGATGCTCGGCACGACACACACGGCCGCCACGTAGAGGGATCCGCCGAAGGTGATCCGCGTCAGCACGAAGTCGATGTAGTCCGCCGTTTGCTTTCCCTGCCGCACGCTCGGGATGAAGGCCTGCTGCTTCTTCAGGTTGTCGGCGACGTCGACGGGCTGGAAGGTCACCGCCGTGTAGAAGTGGCAGAAGAAGATGATGAGAAGGACGTAGAACGTGTTGAACGCCCAGTCCCCGCGCGCCTGCAGCATGTTCTGCAGCTGCGCCATCATCGGGACTTTGAAGTTCGCGAGCGTCGCCGGGAACGTCAGGAGCGAGGACGCGAAGATCGGCGGGATCGTCCCGCTCGTGTTCACGCGGAGCGGGAGGTGGGCCGTCTGCCCGCCGTACACCCGCCGGCCTACCGTCCGCCGCGCGTAGTAGATCTGGATCTTCCGCTGGGCGCGCTCGAAAAAGACGATGGTCGCGACCGTGGCGAGCACGATAGCGACGACCGCCGCGAGGTTGAGCGGCCGGATATTGCCCTTGTTGGTCGCGAAATATCCGAAGGCGGCGTCCGGGAGGCGGTCGACGATGCCGGCGAAGATGAGGAGCGATATGCCGTTGCCGATGCCGCGCTCGGTGATCTGCTCGCCGACCCACATCATGAACGCGGTGCCGGTCGTCAGCGTGAGCATGCTCATGAGGCGGAAGCCCCAGCCGGCGTGCGTGACGACGTTCCCGACCGCCGCCGAATCGGCGAGGTCCCCGTTGTTCATCGCTTCCAGGCTGATCGCGATGCCGAACGCCTGGACGAGCGACAGGCCGATGGTGCCGTACCGCGTGTACTGGTTGATCGTCCGCTGCCCCTGCTCCCCTTCTTTGCGGAGCTCGTCGAGCGGTTTGAAGACCATCGTGAGGAGCTGCAAGATGATGCTCGCGCTCACGTACGGCATGATGCCGAGGGCGAAGATCGACAGATTGCCGAACGCTCCTCCGCTGAACATGTTGAAGAGCCCGAGGAGACCGCCCGCGCCCTGCTTGTGGACGACGGCGTTCATCACCGTGCGGTCGACGCCCGGAATCGTCACGAACACGCCGATGCGATACACGGCGAGCATGACGATCGTGAAAAGGACCCGCCGCCGCAGCTCCGGCACTTTGCTGATGTTCGAAAGAGCGGAGAGGGCCGACATCGCGATTCCTTAGGACTGCGAGCTTCCGAGCAAAACGATCTGTCCGCCCGCGCTCTTGATCTTTTCAGCGGCCGACTTCGAGAAGGCGTGCGCCGAGACGGTGATCGCGTGTTTGAGTTCGCCGTCCCCCAAGATTTTGATGCGGTCGTACCGTCCCCGCACGAAGCCGTGAGAGACGAGCGCCTCTTCGTCGACGCTGGAGCCGGCCGGGAACGCCGCGAGATCGCCGATGTTGACCTCGGCGACGATCGCCGCGAAGGAGTTGCGGAACCCTCGCTTGGGCAGGCGGCGCTGGATCGGCGTCTGCCCGCCCTCGAAGTGGGGCTTGAAGCCGCGCACGCGCGCGTACTGGCCCTTCTGACCGCGGCCGGAGGTCTTTCCGAGACCCGACCCCGTACCGCGCCCGAGGCGAGTCTTGCTCCGAGTCGCACCCGCGGGCTTCGCGAGCTTGCTCAACGTATCAGCCATGATCGACCTCCTCGACACGGACGAGGTGCATGATCTTCTTGATGGCGCCTCGAAACGACGGCGTGTTGCCGACGACGACGGTCGAACCAGGGCCCTTCAGGCCGAGGCCATGGACCGTCGCGCGCATCGCATGCTGTTGCCCGATGACGCTCTTCATCTGAGTCACGCGCAGCTTGGGCTTCATGACGCTCAACCTTGCGCGGCGGTCGCCGCTGCGTGAGCCGGCGGGTGGACGGTCTTGCGCTCGACGAGGTCGTCGACCTGCTTGCCGCGCTTGTGGGCGACCTGCTCGAGGCTCCGGAGGCTCCTCAAGGCGGCGATCGTTGCGCGAACGACGTTGTGCGGATTCGAGCTCCCGAGGCACTTCGTCAGGATGTCGTGAATGCCGGCGCTCTCGACGACGGCGCGCACCGCACCGCCCGCGATGACGCCCGTCCCTTGCGAGGCGGGCTTCAGGAAGACCCTGCCGCTCCCGAAGTGGCCGAGAGTCTCGTGCGGGATCGTGACCCCGTCGAGCGGCACACGGAACACGTTCTTGCGCGCCTGATCGTTGCCTTTGCGGATGGCCTCGGGGACCTCGTTGGCCTTTCCGAGGCCGACGCCGACGTGACCGGCTTCGTCGCCCACGACGACGAGCGCGCTGAAGCTGAACCGCCGGCCGCCCTTCACGACCTTGGCGACCCGGTTGATGTAGATGACGCGCTCCTTGAGCTTCTCTTCGTCAATCTGGAAGGTTTCGAATGCCATGGCTCTTGTCCCTGTCAAAACTTCAGGCCCGCTTCGCGCGCGGCGTCGGCCAGCGCGCGGATGCGGCCGTGGTAGAGGTAACCGCTCCGGTCGAAGACGACCTTGTCGATCCCCTTCGCGAGGAGGAGCTTGGCGATCGTGCTGCCCACCATCTTGGCGGCGTCGACCTTGTTCGCTTCTCCGGTCTGGTCCCGGACGTCGCGCGAGAGCGTCGACGCGTGCGCGACCGTCTTGCCGGCCACGTCGTCGACGACCTGCGCGTAAATGTGCTTCGTGCTGCGGAACACGGCCAGACGCGGGCGCTCCGACGTGCCGTTGATGTGCCGGCGAATGCGCAGTCTCCTGCGCTCCCGCCCTACGACTTGCATCGCCATTACTTGCCTCCGCCGGCCTTCGCCGCCTTGCCCGCCTTCTCGCGAACCTTCTCACCCTGATAGCGCACGCCCTTGCCACCGTAGGGCTCGGGGGGCCGAAACCCGCGAATCTTCGCGGCCGTCTGCCCCATCACTTCCTTGTCCGAACCGGTGAGGATGAGGATCGTTCCCTTGGAGTCCGCCGGGATCTCGCATTTGACCCCCTGCGGGAGCGAAAACGCGATCGGGTGGGAAAACCCGAGGCTCATGTTCAACACTTGACCCTTGAGCTCCGCCCGATAGCCGGTGCCGACGAGCTGCAGCGTGCGCGTATAGCCCTCGGCGACCCCCGTGACCATGCAGCGGATGAGGGCCCAGGCGAGCCCCTGGTACCGCGCGCCGTCCCGCCCGACCACGGTCGGCGTCACGAGCACGCTGCCGCTCTCCACCTTGAGCTTCACCCCCTCCGGAAGCTCACGCGACAAGGTTCCCTTCGGCCCCTTGACCTCGATGGCGCGCTCGCCTTTGACGGTCGCGTTCACGCCTTTCGGGAGAGCGATGGGACGCTTGCCGACCCGCGATTGGCGCAGGCCCTCTCCCAACGTTTGACTGGTCTGATTGGCCATGTCGCTCACCACACTTCGCAGAGGAGCTCGCCGCCGACGCGTTGACGACGCGCCTCGCGGTCGGTCATGACACCGCGGCTCGTGCTGAGGATCGAAATCCCCATCCCCGAGCACACCCGGTCGATGCGGTCGTGGGCCACGTAGACGCGCCGGCCCGGGGTCGACACGCGGCGGAGCCCGTCGATCGCCGACTGGCGGTCACGCCCGTAGCGCAAGATGAGCACCAGCGTCTTCGGGTCCTCGCTCTCGCTGACGCGCACGTCGTCGAGGTAGCCCTCGCCCTTCATGACGCTCGCGACGCGCTCCTTGAGGCGCGAGTGCGGGAGCTCGACGCGGTCGTGCCGCGCCATCGTCGAGTTGCGAATGCGGGTCAGCATGTCCGCGATGGGATCGGTCATCATGGGATCACCAGCTCGCCTTGGCCACGCCGGGGATTTCGCCGCGGAGCGAGAGCGTACGGAAGCAAATCCTGCATAGCTCGAACTTGCGATAGTAGGCGCGCGGTCGACCGCACACCTTGCACCGATTCCGGTGGCGCACGGCGAACTTGGGCCGGCGATTGAGCTTGGCGAACTGAGAGGCACGGGCCATGGGTGTATCCTCTACCGATCAAGTCGCGCGGAACGGCATGCCGAGCTGTTGAAGGAGGGCCCGGCCCTCTTCGTCGCTCTTCGCCGTCGTCACGAAGCTGATGTTCAAACCTTTGATGGCGTCGATCTTGTCGTAATCAATCTCGGGGAAGATGATCTGCTCGCGGAGGCCGAGCGTGTAGTTCCCCTTCCCGTCGAACGCCTTCCTCGAGACGCCCTTGAAGTCGCGCGTACGCGGCAACGCAACCATGAGCAGGCGGTCCAGGAACTCCCACATCCGCGAGCTCCGGAGCGTCACCATGGCGCCGATCGGGATCCCGGCGCGCAGCTTGAAGTTTGCGATGGCCTTCTTGGCCCGCGTGACCACGGGCCTCTGCCCGCTCACGGCCTTCAGCTCTTCGACGGCCGTATCGATGATCTTCGGGTTCGCCACCGCGGCGCCCAGGCCCATGTTGACCACGATCTTTTGGAGACGCGGCACCTGCATGGGGTTCTTGTATTGGAACTGCTTCGTCAGGGCGGGGATGACGTCGCTCTTGTACTTCTCGAACAAGCGCGGCGCGACCACCTCGGTGGAGGACGCCCGCGGCGCCACCGACGAGCTCCCCGACCCAGCCTCGGCCGCACGCCCTTTCCGAGCGCCCTTTTCAGCCTTGCCGCCGCCTTTGCCGCCCTTCGGCGCCTTCGGGGACGCTTCCCCTTCGGCCTTCTTACCGGCCTTCTTCTCGTCCGCCATGGCCCTTTACTCCGTCACCACGGGGAGCTCTTCCCCGCTGCCGGCCGCGATTCGAACCTTCTTGCCGTTCTCGAGGCTGCGGAACCGAACCCGCGTGCCCTTGCCCGTCTTCGGGTCGACCGGCATCACCTTGCATGCATGAACAGCCTGCTCGCGCTCGATGATCCCGCCCGAGGGGTTCCGCGGCGTCGGCCGAGTGTGCCTCTTGACGACGTTGATCCCCTGCACGACGACGCGATCGTCTTCGGGGGAGACGCTCAGGACTTTCCCGGTCTTGCCCTTGTACCGGCCGCTGATGACGATCACCGTATCGCCCTTCCGGATGCGCGCGGACATCACAGCACCTCCGGCGCGAGCGAGATGATCTTCATGAATTTCTTGCCACGGAGCTCGCGCGCTACCGGCCCGAAGATGCGCGTCCCGATGGGCTCGTGCTCCTTGTTGACCAGCACCGCGCTGTTCTCGTCGAAGCGGATGTAGCTCCCATCCGGCCGCGGCATCTGCGTGCGCATGCGCACGACGACCGCGTGAGCGACCTCGCCCTTCTTCACCTTCGTGCCCGGGAGCGCCTCTTTCACCGAGACGACGATCACGTCACCGAGCTCCGCGTAGCGCCGGCGGGATCCGCCCAGCACCTTGATGCACTGGACGCGCTTCGCGCCCGAGTTGTCCGCCACTTCCAAAATGGTGCGCATCTGGATCATGGCTCACTCCTCCACGAACTTCTTGATGAGGCGAGTCACGATGAACCGCTTCTCACGGCTGATCGGCCGGTGCTCCTGGATCTCGACCTGATCGCCGGCCCGGATCTCGCCCTTCTCGTCGTGCGCCTTGTAGCGGGCGCGCGCTCGTACGTACTTGCCGTAGAGCGGATCGCGCCGGTGGCTCACCACCTCGACGACGACGGTCTTCTGCATTTTCGCGCTCACCACGCGACCGACCATCTTGCGGCGGAAGCCGTGCGCCTCGTGCGCCGCTTCCTCTTGTCCTGTGGCGTTCTCGGTCATGACTACTTCGCCTCGGTCTTCGTTTTGGCGGCGGCGGCGCCACGTTCGTGCTCGCGCAGCAGCGTGAGCACCCGCGCGAGGTCTCGCCTCGCCTTGAGGATGGCGCTCGTATCGTCGAGCCGGTTGGTGAAGTTCTTGAGTCGGCCCTGGAAGACGTCTTGCCGGAGCGACTTCTTCAGCTCCTGCAGGTCCTCGAGACTTTTGTCGCGCAAGTCGGTGGCCTTCATGCGATCTCTCCACGCGCCAGGAACTTGTAACCGACCGGGAGCTTGTGCCCCGCCAGCCGGAACGCCTCGCGGGCCGTCTTCTCGTCGACCCCCTGGAGCTCGTACATCACGCGGCCCGGCAGGATCTGAGCGGCCCACTCTTCGACTGCGCCCTTGCCGCCGCCCATGCGGACCTCGAGCGGCTTCTTGGTGACCGGAATGTCCGGAAAGACGCGGATCCACAGCTTGCCGGCGCGCTTCACGTGACGCGTGATCGCCATGCGCGCGGCTTCGATCTGGCGCGACGTGATTCGCCCGGGCTCGACCGCCTGCATGGCGAAGTCGCCGAAGGAGACGTCGCTTCCGCGCGCCGCCGTCCCGCGGTTGTTGCCCTTCTGTGCTTTGCGGTATTTCGTCCGCTTGGGGGAAAGCATGACTCGTGATCCTTCTCGCTACCGGCTGTCCGCGGACGGACCCCTCAGACGATGCCCTGCGGGCGGCGGTTGCGGCGCTGCAGCACCTCGCCCTTGAAGACCCATACCTTCACGCCGATGATTCCGTACTTGGTGCGCGCTTCCGCGGTACCGAACTCGATGTCCGCTCGGAGCGTGTGGAGCGGCACGCGGCCCTCGCGATAGGTCTCGACGCGGCTCATCTCGCTGCCGCCGAGGCGCCCGGAACAGCGAACGCGGATGCCCTTGGCGCCGAACTTCATCGCCGTCGTCAGCGCCTTCTTCATGGCGCGACGGAAAGCGACACGTCGCTCGAGCTGGGTCGCGATGTTTTCCGCGACGAGTTGCGCGGCGGTCTCCGCCTTACGGACCTCCTGCACATCGATGAAGACCTCGTTCTCGGTGAACGACTGGACGCCCGGAAAGAGGGTCTCGCCCTTGGCCGCCGTCTTCAGGTTACCGGTCTTGAGCGTCTCGATGCCCTTGCCGCCCTTGCCGATGACCATGCCGGGCCGCGCGGTGAAGACGATCACCTTGCACTTGTTGGCGGCGCGCTCGATTTCGACCCCGGCGATACCCGCGTTCTGCAGGTACTCCTTCACGGCTCGCTTGACGCGAATGTCCTCGTGGAGCCACTTCGAATAGCTCTTGTCCTCGAACCACTTGGAGTTCCACGTCTTGATGACGCCGAGACGAAACCCGTACGGGTGGACTTTCTGACCCATTCTTCCCTCTATCGCTCGCCGAGGATGATGGTGATGTGGCTCAGGCCCTTTTGGACGCGCGTTGCGCGACCCATGGCGCGCGGACGCCAGCGGCGCATGTGCTTGTTCGGGGCCTTGTCGACGAACGCCGTCTCCACGAAGAGCGCATCCAGGTCCACGCCCGGGCTCTGGGTCTTCGCGTTCGCCACCGCGCTCTCGATGAGCTTCTTGACGATGGGCGCCGCCGCCTTGCGCGTGAACTCCAGGAGCTGGAGCGCCTCGCCCGCCTGACGACCACGGACCAGGTCGACGACGACGCGCGCTTTGCGCGGACTAATCCGCGTGAATCGGACCGATGCCTTGCTGACCATGATCGGAGCCTCGTCGCGCCCGTCGTACCCACTCGCATCGAGCCAGATTGCTCGCGGCGCGGGCCGTTACGTCCGCATGAAACGTTCGAGAGCTGTTTGCCAGAACACTACCGAAGGCAGCGCACGGCGGCGGAAACATAGCCGCCGAGTTCGGCCTTTGCAAGAGAGCCCCCGCGGGAAACGCCGAACGAGGGCAAAAAGAACCGTGAATCTCGAGATAAGGAGGGGCCGCTCGAGCCCCCTCGAAGCGAGGCGAGCCCCCCCCCCGCCGCGCGCCATGCCTTCGACTACTTCTTTGCGCCGCCCGCCCCGGGACCCCGAGCGCCGGCCGCGCCTCCGCCCGCAGGAGCCGCGCCACCACCGGGACCACCGACCTTCGCCTTCTTGTCGCCCGAGTGCCCATGGAACGTGCGCGTTGGCGCAAACTCACCGAGCTTGTGCCCGACCATGTTCTCGGTGACGAACACCGGAACGAACTTCCGGCCGTTGTGCACCGCGAACGTCAGCCCGACGGCGTCGGGTGTGATCGTGCTCCGGCGAGACCAGGTCTTGATGACCTTCTTGCTTTGCGCTGCTTGTGCCGAAGCGATCTTCTCGGCGAGGTGGCCGTCTACGAACGGACCCTTCTTGACCGAACGAGCCATCTCTCTGCCTTAACCCTTCTCACCGCGGCGCTTGATGATCATGCCGTCGGTCCGCTTGTTGTTCCGCGTCTTCAACCCCTTGGCGAGCTGGCCCCAGGGCGAGCACGGGTGGCGACCACCCGAGGTGCGCCCCTCGCCGCCGCCCATCGGGTGGTCGACGGGATTCATCGTGACGCCGCGATTGTGCGGCCTGCGACCGAGCCATCGCGAGCGCCCCGCCTTGCCGAGCGAGATGTTCGCGTGCTCGATGTTCGAAACCTGCCCAATCGTCGCGTGGCAGTCGAGGTGCACCATGCGAACCTCGCCCGACGGGAGGCGAACCTGCCCGTAGTCTCCGTCCTTGGCCATCAGGGCCGCCGCGCTGCCCGCGGCGCGGACGAGCTGACCTCCCTTGCCCTTCTTCAACTCGATGTTGTGAATCATCGTGCCGAGAGGGATGTGCCGGAGCGTCATGGCGTTCCCGGGCTTGATGTCCGCATTCCGGCTCGACACGATGCGGTCGCCCACCTTGAGGCCGTCGGGGGAGAGGATGTACCGCTTCTCGCCGTCGACATAGTGGAGCAGGGCGATGCGCGCCGTGCGGTTCGGATCGTATTCGATCGTTGCTACGACCGCGGGCACGCCGACCTTGTCGCGCTTCCAATCGACGATGCGATAGCGCTGCTTGTGACCGCCGCCGCGGAACCTCGACGTGATGCGGCCGAAGTGATTTCGACCGCCCGTCCTCGTCTGGTGTTCGACGAGGCTCTTGGTCGGTTTGACGTCCTTCGTGACGTCCTTGAAGTCGGAGACCGAGTAGTAGCGCCTTGCAGGCGACGTCGGCTTGAAGTTCTTGACGGCCATCGTTCTCTCGCGCGCCTCGGGCTAGGTCGTTTCGGCGAAGAAATCGATCGAGTCGCCGCCCTTGAGCGTCACGATCGCCTTCTTCCAGTTCTGCGCTCTCGCGTGCCCCCGGCCCATGCGCCGCTCTTTGCCGCGAATGACCATCGTGTTCACGCCGAGCACGGTCACCTTGAAGAGCTTCTGGACCGCGTCACGGATCTGAATCTTGTTGGCCGCGCGGGCGACCTCGAAGATGACCTGGTTGTGCGACTCGCGGAGCGCGTTTGCCTTCTCCGTGAGGATGATGGGCCTGCGAATGATTTGCTCCGGGCTCATGTCGTGCCTCCGCTCGGCCGTTCGCTCCGCGGGCCTGCCTGCTTGAGACAACGCTGCTCGAGCGCCTTGGCGGCGTCCTTCGAGAGGATCAGCGTGTCGTATCGGAGCAGGTCGTAGACGTTGACGCCTTCGGGCGGCAAGAACTGGTGCTCCTTGCAGTTGCGGATCGAGAGCCGCAGCTTCTGGTTCTCCTGCGAGTCGACGACCAGCGTCTTCGCTTGCGCCCGCAGCGTGGCGAGCGCGTCCACCAGCATCTTCGTACGAATTTCGGTGAGCTCGAAGCGGTCGACCACGAGGAGACGACCCTCCTTGCCGAACTTCGAGAGCGCGCTCGACAGCGCCAGTGCGCGGACCTTCCGGGGCGGCTGGTAGCTCCAGTCACGCGGGCGCGGCGGGTGTGCCTGGCCGCCGCCGACGTAGACCGGCGCGCGGATCGAGCCGTGGCGCGCTCGCCCCGTGCCCTTCTGCTTGTAGAGCTTCTTCGTGCTCCCGCTGACTGCCGCGCGGTTCTTCGCGCTCTGCGTGCCTTGGCGCTTGGACGCGAGCTGCGCCTTCACCACCTCGTAAAACAGATGCTCGCGCACCTCGGTGCCGAACACCTCGTCCGCGAGGTCGATCGACCCGACCTTCTCGCGCTTCATGTTGACGACGTCGAACGTTGCCATGCGTCCTCCGGGCTAGCTCCTGATCTCCACGTCGACACCAGCAGACAGATCGAGCTTCATGAGCGCATCGAGCGTCTGCTGGGTCGGGTCGAGAATCTCGAGCAGCCGCTTGTGCGTGCGGATCTCGAATTGCTCACGCGACTTCTTGTCGACGTGCGGGCCGCGCAGGACCGTGTACCGCGCGATGTGCGTGGGCAAGGGAATCGGCCCCGCCACGCGCGCGCCCGTGCGTTTCGCCGTCTCGACGATGTCGTTGGTCGACTTGTCGAGCAGCTGGTGATCGAACGCCTTGAGGCGAATTCGTATTTTGGTCGTTGCGGCCATTCGTAAACTCCGGGCCTAGGCGAGAATTTTGGTGACGATGCCGGCGCCGACGGTGCGGCCGCCTTCGCGGATGGCGAAGCGCTGCTGCTCTTCGAGCGCCACCGGCGTGATGAGCTCGATCGTCATCTTCGTGTTGTCTCCCGGCATCACCATCTTGGTCCCTTCCGGAAGA
>DASYBG010000056.1:0-158519 GCA_036500865.1 Polyangiaceae bacterium | reverse complement strand
GGGGCATCGGGGGACGCGTCTGCCCGACCAGGGCGCAAAAGGCTCTCCCTACGGGGCATCGTTTGCGGCCCACGGGGCGGGCGCTTTGCTCGCGGAGGGAGGCGCGACTCGGCGAGGGAGGGGCGCGTCTTTGCGTCGGAGACTCACCTCCCCGCGCGGGGCGCCCGTCCTCGAGCGAAGAACGAACGCGTCTTCGCGTCGGAGGCGCACGTTCCGGCGGGGGCGCGGGTGCTCGAGCAAGGGAGGCACGCGTCCCTCCGTCACAGCCGCACATCCCCCAATGGGGGCGCGCCTCCTTGCCGCGAGGGACGAACGCGTCCCCCCGAAGAGGGCGCCACCCCTGCGCGGGGCGGTCTAGTTGCCGCCGTCCGGCGCCAGGGTCGGCGCTTGCATCGCCTGCAGGGCCTGGAGGTACGGGGCCGGGGCCGGCGTCGTCCAATCCGGCATGAGGACCGCGAACGTCTCGGGCGCGCCGAACGTCCGGCCGTAGCCGCTCCCCTGGGTGCCGTTGAGCGACCACACCGACCAGTCCAGATCGTTGTCGATGATGTACTGGCGAATGTAGACCCACCACTTGGCGTTCGGGTCCGTCAGGTTAGGGAGGTCCGGCGGCGTCGTATCGGGCGACGTATTGCTCGCGCCGAACTCGCCGACCCAGAGCGGCGCCGTGTACGCGGTGTGCGGCGTGATGACGAAGCCCCAGTTTTGGTCCATCACGGCCTTGAAGGCGGCGTAGTCCGCGAAGGACGCCGCGCCCCCGTTCGAGCCGTCGTAGTTGTGCGGCGAATAGACGAGGTGGTCGGGGACCGTGAAGTGGACCGGCCGGTAGCTCGCGCCGAGGTAGGTCGCGTAGTAGTTGCCCTCGACGATGATGAGGAGGTTCGGGTTCACGGTCTGGATGGCGTCCCCCACGCGCTCCGCGGCCGCGGCCCAATCGGTCTCCGGGTCGTTGTCTCCCCACGACGGTTGCCAGCAGCCGCACCCCGAGTCGCCGGGGTTGTCGCAGTCGACGCACTGCGGGCCCGCGTCGTCCGGCAGCTGACCGCGGAGCTCGTTGCGGAGGTCGGCGGCGGCGACGAGGGGCTGGCTCAGGTAGCGCTGCACCATGCCGACCCAGTCGGCGACGAAGCTCGACTCGGGATACGCCACGGTGTGCCAGAGACCGTCGCCGTGGGCCGTGTCGCAGCACCAGTCGCCGCGGCTCCGATGGTTGTCGAGGACGACCACCATGCCCTCTTGCGCGATCGCGGCGACGACCGCGTCGAAGACCTCGAGCACCGTCTTGCCCTGGAGCGCCGGGTTCGCCGACACGAACGCGGGCGTGACGACGGGGTTCGACTCGAAGAGCTGGTTGCACCAGGGCAGCCGCACCGAGTTGAAGCCGAGGACCTTCACCTCGTGGGCGATCGCGTGGACGTCCGCGTGATCGAGGCCGAGCGGCACGAGGCCCGGGGACTCGCCGCCGTACCAGCTGACCCCCGCGAGCTTGAAGCGCCTGCCGTTCGCGTCCAAGATCCAGCGCGACTGCGTGTGGAGAGGCATCGCCGGCGCCGCGTCCGATCCCGCGCCCCCGTCGGAGACCGGAGACGCATCGCCGGTCGAGGACGCGTCGGGCGCGCCGCCGCCTCCTCCCGTGCCCGTGGGGCTCTTCGTTTGGTCGACGCAGGCGAAGGGGGCGCCGAGGGCGATTCCCGCGAGGGCGGCGGCTCGAATGAAGTTCATGGGGGTCCGGAGGAGGCGGCGGAGAACACCGGCTCGCGTTGCGGCTACCATTCGGGGGAAGGGCTCGGAATGGACCCGATGCGGATCCCCATGGACGAAACGCCGACCCGTGCATCCTTCGAAATCCGAGGGCACCTCCACATGGCGGCCGACCTCCCGCGCCGGTGGATCGTCGTGCCTCCTTCCGATCGCGCCCGCGCGCTCGCCCACCCGCTGCTGGAGGCGCTCCTGCCGAGCCACGTCGGATTCTTTCCCGGCGCCCGCCGGCACCGCGTCGATCGGCCCGAGGGGGTCGACCAGGCCATCTTCAAGTATTGCGTGGCCGGGGAAGGCTGGTGCCAGGTCGGCGGCCGCCGGTTCGACGTCGGCGCCGGGGACCTCATGGTCGTCCCCGCCGAGGCCCCCCACGCCTACGCGTCGAGCCCCGACAGGCCGTGGACCGTCCACTGGTTTCACGCGGTGGGGCGCGCTTTGCCGCTCCTCGCGCGCGAGCTCGGCGTGAGCGCGCGGCAGCCGGTCGTGCGGCTCGGCCAAGACGCGCGCCTCGTCGCGCTCTTCCAGGAGCTCGAGGGCGCGCTCGAGGACGACTGCGCCTTCCCCGAGCTCCTCTACGCGTCGCAGGTCCTCGCGCACGTGATGGGGCGGATGATCCGCCTGCGTCGCGCGCCGCAAGGAGAGGACCCCGGTCCGCGCGAGCGCGTCCGCCGGAGCGCGGAGCACATGAAGGACCGGCTGGACCGGCCGCCGGCGGTGGCGGAGCTGGCGTCGCTCGCGGGCCTTTCGGCGTCGCACTACGCGTCGCTCTTCCGCCATCTCCTCGGCTGCGCGCCGAAGACGTACTTCGAGCGCCTCCGCCTCCACAAGGCGGCGGGGCTCCTGCTCACGACGGGCGACAGCGTGAAGGCCATCGCCGGCAAGATGGGGTACAGGGACGCGCTCTACTTCTCGCGGACGTTCCGGCGCGTCCACGGCGTCTCCCCGTCGGAGTACCGGAGAGACCACGCGGGGGAGGCGGAGCCGGATTGACCTTCGCTCACGCCTCCGCGCGCCGGAGCGGCTGGAGCTTCCAGTACGTGAGCGACCGCCAGACCCACTCCGTCGGTCCGAACCGGAAGGAGCGGAGCCACAGCGTGCTCGCCGCGAGCTCCACGCACCACACGCCGAGGACCACGCCGTAGAGCGCGCCGCGGCCGAGCGTCCCGAACAAGCCGAGGCCGTAGCCGTTGAAGAGCGTCGTGCAGAGGAGGGTCGTCAGCAGGTAGTTCGTGAGCGCCATGCGCCCGACCTGGGCGAGGGCCGAGGTGATCCGGCGGAGCCGCCCCGAACGCACGACCCGCATCACGACGCCGATGTACGCGAGGGCGACGAGCAGGCGGCCCGGCTCGTAGGCGGCCGTCACCCACGCGACCCCCACGGGGTCGAACCTGTGGACGTAGAGCTCGTACGCGCCCGCCGCGCTGCACGGAAGGCCCACGCCGAGGCCGAGGGCGGCCATCCCCACGTAGACGGCGGCCGGTCGAGAGGCCGTCAGGACGCCGAGCTTCAGGAGCCCCATGCCGATGAGCATCATGCCGACCGTGTCGAAGAAGGCCCACGAGTAGTAGTCCGTGGACTCGACGTCCATGACGAGCTCCGCGCGCTCGGTGAACATGTGGGCGTAGCTGCCGCGGTGGTCGTCGCGGCTCTCTTCGACGTTCCTCGGGTTCGGCTCGAACCCGTCGAGGATCTCGGTCCACTCGTCGCGCGCGTCCTTCTCCCGGCGCGACGGCGTGCGGCCCGCCGCCTCGTCGGCCTTCGCGAGCGCCGTTTGGGTCCGCAGGTCCTGCCGGTGCATCGCGATGACCGCCGCCCGCGGGATCGAGATCGACAGCACGATCGCGCCGAGCGCGAGGAGCAGGCGCGGGGAGGCGTTGCGGAACGGGAAGAGGAAGAGGCCCGAGAGGGCGTAGCTGAAGAGGATGTCGCCTTCCCAGAGGAGGTACGCGTGGAGGAGGCCGAAGCCGAGCAGCCAGAGCGTCCGCCGGTAGTAGATGTCCGCGCTGCGCGCGCCCTCGCCGCGCTTGTCGAGGTGGGAGGTCAGCAGGACGACGCCGGCGCCGAAGAGCATGGAGAAGATGGCCCGCATCTTCCCTTCGAAGAGGGCCCGCACGAGGACCCAGAGGAGCACGTCGTGGCGGCTCAAGTCCGACGGCAGGAAGGCGCCGACCCACTCGGTCCCGGGGGCGGACTTGTCGGCGTGGGGGAGGCCGAAGTCTTCGATGTTGATGAGCAGGATGCCGAGCACGGCGACCCCGCGGAGCACGTCGACCGCGAAGATGCGCTCGACGAGGGACACGGGCGCGGCGCCGGCTCTCCCCCGCGCGGCGGGCGGCCCGGGGACTGGACGAGGCGCCTCGGCGACGCTCTCCGCGGCGGCGCCCCTCACGGCCACCCTTCGACCAAGCTCGCCTCGCGGCCGACGGCCGGCGTCGCGAACACCGGCGGAGCGGACGGCTGCGCGAGCAGGGCCGTCGGAATGCCGAGCCACTGCGTCGTCGGCGCGAGCGTCTCGCCCTTCATGAGGAGCGAGAGCGGACCGATGCTCGAGCCGGAGAGCATCTCCGTGTCGTAGAGGACGACGGCCATGGCCCCGACGCAACAATCGTCGCCGATGACGAGCGTCGACGCCTTCATGATGCGGTCCTCGAAGAGATGGTTCTGGATGACGGCGCCCGCGTTGAGCGCGGCGAAGTCCCCGACGTGCACGAGATCGAACTCGGAGAAGAGCGTCGTCTCGAGATAGACGTGGCGGCCGATGTGGCACCCCATGCCGCGGAGCCAGGGCGCGCAGAAGGGGCTGCCGAGGAGCGGCGTCAGGATCGGCGAGGCCACCGTCTCGTAGGCGCCGTTCACGGCCTCGTTGAGCCACACGAACATCGACCAGAGCGGCTTGATCGTCGGCCGGAAGGTCCCGATGAGGAGCTTCTTCGTCGCGATGACGCCGACCAGGCCGGCCATCGCCGCGGCGATCGCCGCCGCCGGCAACGTCGCGAGCCACCACCCGAAGGGCAGCCGATCGGCGCCGTAGTCCGCGAGCGCGGCGAACCCTCCCAGCTGCGCGCCCGACAGGACCGTCGGCAGCGCGATGCGCAGGGCATCGACCACGAGGCGCTGCGCGATGAGCTTGCGCGTCGGCTCGTGCGTCACGCTCTCGTCGAAGCCCTCGACCTTCACGCGATGGGGGAGGACGAAGCTCGGCGATCCGAGCCACTCGCTGCCGTCCGGCACGGTGTCCATGCCCTCGGGCGGCGCCGAGAGGCACCCGAGCAGGCACCCGTCGCCCAGGCTGGCGCCGGTCGGCAGGATGGCGCTATTGCCCACGAAGCTGCGCTTGCCGACCCGCTGTCTCCGGAGCTCGACGAGGCCCCGGTGGAGGCGCCGGCCACCGATGATGGACCCGTCGGCGAAGAAGCTCTGCTCGCCGAGGTCGACGAGCTCCGGCGAGAGCTGGGACACGGTCGAGATCTCCGCGCGCCGTCCGATCTTCGCGCCGAGGAGGCGCAGCCAGGCCGGGAGATAGATCGTGGTGTAGAGCGGCTTCGCGAGCGTGCGGCTCGCCTGCATGAGCAGATCGACCGTCCACTTGCGCAGGTAGAGGGCGCTCTCCACGGGGTACACGCCCGGGCGCGCCCGGAAGAGGACGAGGCGCTTCAGGAGGGCGACCCAGAGACAGAAGGCCAGCATCGTCGCGAGCCCCGCGAGCGGGAGCGCCGCGAACGTGCCCGGGGTGCCCCAGGCCCGCTCGGCGGCCCAGACGAGGGCCGCGCCGGGGATGACCGACGGCAAGAGCGCGAACGCGATCCCGTAGAGGACGGCGGCGTGGAGGAGCCCGAAGAGGACCGGGCGGCGGCGGGCGACGGCGGCTTGCTCCGGCTCGGGCACGCACACCTCGGCGTGGGCGGCGGGCGAGCCGCGACGGGACTCGCCGCGCGGCATGAAGCCTCCGTCGGGCAAGAGCGACAGGTCGTCGAGGCGGCAGTCGTCGCCCATCCGGGCGTGGATGCCGAGCGCGGAGTGGATGCCGACGAAGCAGCGGCGCCCGATCTCGACCGAGCCGACGAGGAGCTGCCCGTCCTCGACGCGATAGCCGAGCAGCTGCGTCTCGACGCCGACGCTCGTCTCGTCGCCGATGGAGAGGAGGTCGAAGACGGCGAACTGGCTCGTGTCGATCGTGCACCCCTTGCCGACCTTGGCGCCCATCGCGCGAAGGTAGAGAGGCAGGAGCGGCGTGCCGGCGGCGAGGCCGGGGAAGGCCATGATCTGGAACCGCCGCACGATCCACCAGCGGAGGTAGTAGGTGCCCCAGACCGGGTACGCGCCCGGCTTGTAGCGGCCGATGACGAGCCACTTGACCGCGACGCTCAGCGCCAGCAAGGCCGGCCACGCCGCCGCCGAGGCGAGCAGCCAACACGCGATGAACCGGCCGAAGGAGAGCGTGCCGTTCTCCCACGCGCGGAACGGCAGGAGCCACGCGAGGTAGGGCGCGACGGTCAACCCGAAGACCAGGTAGAGGGTGACGGCTTGGACGGCGGCGCCCGCGAGCCGCGTCGCGCGCGGCACCTGCTCGAAGACGCGGCTGGCCGGCGTCCGCGGCGCGGGCTTGGACTTGTTCCGGCGGTGGCGCGCGAGTCCAGCGCCGCGGCTCCGCAGGTGCGTCGCGAGCGACTCCACCGACGCGTGCTCGTACACGTCGCGGAGGGACACTTCGATCGCGCACTCCGCGCGGACCTGGGAGACGAGCTTCGCCGCGAGGAGCGAGTAGCCGCCGAGCGTGCGGAAGAAGTCGTCGTCGATCGAGACCGCGTCGTTCTTGAGGACGCCCGAGAACACCCGGAGGAGGTCCCTCTCGAGCCCGTCGCGCGGCGCGCGCATCGCCCGGTCGTCGCGCGCCAGCCGCGTCCCGGGGGTGGGGAGCCGTTGCCGGTCGACCTTGCCGCTCGCGAGGGCAGGGAAGGCGTCGAGCACCTCGAGGAACGCGGGCACCATGTAGACCGGGAGCTTCGACGCGAGGTGGCCGAGAATCGCGCCGCGATCGACGGCGCCGCCGCCATCACGCGGCGTGACGTACGCCGCGAGGTCGCTCGTGCCGTCGTGCTCGTGGATGGACACGACGGCCGCGCCCACCGACGGGTGGGCGGAGAGGACGGCCTCGATCTCGGAGAGCTCGATCCGATAGCCGCGGACCTTCACCTGATTGTCGGCGCGGCCGAGGAAGACGAGCTCCCCGTCGTCGCCCATGCGCACGCGATCGCCCGTTCGGTACGCGCGCCGCGCGCCGCCGTCCTTGCCGGACAAGGTGACGAAATGGGACAAGGAGAGCTCGGGCTGCGCGAGATATCCGCGCGCGACGCCGGGGCCGGCCACGTAGAGCTCGCCGACCTCGCCGGCGGGCACGGGGTGGCCCCCCGGGTCGAGGATGGAGAGCGCGTAGCCGCGGAGGGGCTTGCCGATGGTGACGGGGAGGCCCGGGCGGCACTCGGCGGCCGTCGCGTTCACGGTCGTCTCCGTGGGGCCGTACACGTTGAGCATGCGGCGCCGCGGGGTCGCCCAGCGGTCGACCACCTCGGGAGGGCAGCGCTCTCCGCTCACGATGAGGAGCCGCACCGTCGGCAGCTGGCCCGAGATCATCGACAGCGACGTCGGCACGGTCGAGAACACCGTCGCGCGCCCCGCGGTGATGAGGCCCCCGAGCTCGTCGCCCACCACGCGTCGGGTCGATCGCGGGGGTACGACCAGCGCGGCGCCGTGGGAGAAGGCCATCCACATCTCCTCGACGCTGCCGTCGAACCCGAGCGAGAAGCCCTGGAAGACGCGGTCGTGACGCGTGAGGCGGACGACTTCGTCGAACGCGCGGATGAAGCTCACCACGTTCCGGTGCTCCGCCATCACGCCCTTCGGCTTGCCGGTGGAGCCCGAGGTGTAGAGCACGTAGGCGAGGTGCGTCTCGCCGAGGCCGATGGACGCGGCCGCGATGCGCTCGGACGACTGCGACGACCAGGGGCGGCCCGGATCGTCCACGTCGACGACCCGCGCGCCGAGCTTCTTCGAGACCTCCTGCAGCGGCCGTTCGCCGACGACGGACGCGATGCGGCCCTCGTCGAGGATGTGCCGGAGGCGGTCGACCGGGTGGGAGGGGTCGAGCGGCACGTACGCGGCGCCCGCCTTGAGCAGCGCGAGGATCGCGACGATGGCGTCGGGCGAGCGTTCGACGAGGAGTCCGACGAGATCGCCCGTGGCGACGCCCTGCGCGCGGAGGTGCCGCGCGAGCCGGTTCGCGCGCGCGTCGAGGTCGCCGTAAGCGATCGTCGTCTCGCCCGACACGATCGCCGGCGCCTCGGGGAGCAACCCGGCGCGCGCCTCGAAGACGTGGTGCAGGCACCCGTAGACGGCGGTGTCGCTCATGCCGGCCATTCGCAGTGCAGGGAGCCTTCGGCGTCCGACGTGTCGACCGAGCTCGCGGATCGGTGGGCGCGGGCGTTCGCGCGGGCCTCGGCGAGGGCCGTCTCGATCATCGCGCGGCGTTCTCCGGCGACCTCCCAGCGCTCGCGGGCGTCGTCGCCGAGCGCGTCGAGAGGATCGAAGTAGAGGAAGTACCCCGACTTGACGGCCGGCGAGGTGTAGACGGAAATCCCCGTCCGCCGGTCGTAGTGCTCGAACGAGTGGACCACGCGCTTTCCGCCGCCGCGGGGCGCGTCGCACACGAAGAGGGGCGTATTGAAGCCGGCCGAGTCGCCGCGCACCCGCTTCTCGAGATCGAGCGCGGTCTGCAGGGTGGTGCGGAGGTCCTCGACGCCGCGGACGAGGTCGTGGACGTAGACGTAGTACGGGTGCACGTTGCAATAGGCGAGCCTGCGCGTGAGCTCGCGCAGGGTCGCGACGGTGTCGTTCACGCCGCGCTGGAGGACCGCCTGGTTTCGCACGGTGATGCCGCGCGCGAAGAGGACGTCCATCGCGTCTTTCGTGGTCCGCGTGATCTCGCGCGGGTGGTTGAAGTGGACGTGGACGGCGACCTCCTTGTGCATTCGCCGACCGCGCTCCACGACGCCGGTCAGCGCCGCGAGCCACTCCTCGTCGCGGAGGATCTTCTGCGGCATCACGGCGGGCCCCTTGGTGGCGAAGCGGATCCGCAGAATGTTCGGGAGGGCGAGGAGCGCGTCACCGATACGGGTGATCTGCGCGGGGCGGAGGCTATAGCAATCGCCGCCGGAGACGACCACGTCCTCGACCTCGGCGCGGCCGCGCAAGTACGCGAGCGCCTCGTCCCAGCGCGCCTCCTTCGCCTTCAGCGAGACCTTGCCGACGCTCTCGGTGTCCGTGCCGACGGCGTAGCTTCGCGTGCAGAAGCGGCAGTAGACCGGGCAGGTGTCGAGCGCGAGCAGGAGCGCGCGATCGCGATAGCGGTGGACGAGCCCGGGCACGGGGCTGTCGTCCTGCTCGGAGAGAGAGTCGAAGCGGAGCATCGGATGATCGGCGGCGAGCCCCGAGCCCACCGGGATGAACTGGCGGCGAATGGGATCGGCGTAGGGGTCGCGCCAGTCGATGAGGCTCAGCAAGTACGGGGTCACGCGGACGCTCATGGGCGCGCGGGCGAGGCCGTCGGCCACGTCGTCGCAGAACGATTGCGGGGCGAGGTCGCGCACGACGCGGAGGAGCTGATCGGGGCGCGTGACCGTTTGCTTCATCTGGAAGCGGTGATCGCCGAACTCGTCGCGGCCCACGTCCTTGTAGGCAGGGATGGCCCGCCAGAAGTCCCCCTCGAGCAGCTGGCGGTGGGACGCGATGGTTCCTTCCGTGGGTACGGTCGATTGAATGGCAACGAAAGATTCCCTCGTAGCGCGAAACGCTTCGCCCATGGACGACGTGCTCGATTCCTCTCCGGCTTCCACGGTCGACAAGCGCGGTTAGTACCTCCGAGGTGGCCGGGTCAGGCACCGGTCGGGCGACCACGCACGGAAGACCGGGGCATGGAGGGGCTCGGGGAGAAGCTTCCACGCGGAGGCGCGGCCCGGCGATCCCTCGCTCGGTCCGGCGCGATGGGGGTCACGCTTGACACCGTGGCGGCCGGCGTTACCGCTGTCAGGCGCCATGCCCGAAGCCGTGTCCCACCCGTTCCAAGCGGAAGTCAGCCAGGTCCTTCACCTGGTCATCCACTCGCTCTACAGCCACAAGGAGATATTTCTCCGGGAGCTCGTCTCGAACGCCTCCGACGCGCTCGACAAGCTCCGCTTCCGCGGGCTGACCGAGCCGGACCTCTACGAGGGAGACACGTCGCTCGTCGTGCGCGTCCGCGCCAACCGCGACGCGAAGACGTTGACGATCGAAGACACCGGCATCGGGATGACCGAAGAGGAGCTCGTCCGCGATCTCGGGACGATCGCGCGCTCGGGGTCCCGCGCCTTCCTCGAGCAGCTCGCGCAGCGGGGCCAGAAGGACGCACGCCTCATCGGGCAGTTCGGCGTCGGGTTCTACAGCGCGTACCTCGTGGCGGACCGGGTCGAGGTCGTGTCCCGCCCGGCCGGCGCGGGGCAGGTGGCGCACAAGTGGTCTTCGGACGGGAAAGAGGCCTTCGCGGTCGAGCCTTCGGAGCGCGCGGAGCGCGGCACGGCGATCACGCTCCACCTCCGCGCCGATCAGCTCGAGTTCCTCGACGACTGGCGCCTGCGGGAGCTCATCAAGCGGTATTCGGACTACGTCGGCCACCCCATCCAGCTCTGGGCCACCAAGGGCATGGGGGCCGACGCCAAAGCCGAATACGAGACGGTGAACCGCGCGAGCGCGGTCTGGCAGCGCGCCCGGCGGGACATCACCGAAGAGCAGTACGCGGAGTTCTACGCGCACCTCTCGCACGCGGGCGACGCGGCGCCGCTCGCCCGCACGCACTTCAAGGTCGAGGGGACGCAGGAGTTCGCGGGCTTGCTCTACGTGCCGCGCGACCGGCCCATCGAGCTCGCGTTCGGCGGCAAGCACCGCGGGGTGCGCCTCTACGTCAAGCGCGTCCTCGTCATGGAGGACTGCGAGGAGGTCGTGCCGGAGTGGCTCCGGTTCGTCGTGGGCGTCATCGACTCCGACGACCTTCCGCTCAACGTCTCGCGCGAGCTCCTGCAGGAGTCCTCGGCCGTGCGGACCATCCGCAAGCAGGTCGCCAAGCATGTCCTCGAGGCGCTCGAGTCGATGGCCTCGGAGCGGCCCGACGACTACGCGACGTTCTGGAAGGCGTTCGGCGCCTTCGTGAAGCAAGGCGTGGCGACGGACTTCGAGCACAAGGACGCGGTCTCGAAGCTCCTCCGTTACGAGAGCACGGCGGGCGAGGCGCTCACGTCGCTGGCGGACTACGTCGGGCGGATGAAGGAGGGGCAAGAGGAGATTTACTTCGCGATCGGCGAGTCGCGGAAGGCGCTCGAGAGCGCCCCGCACCTCGAAGGCCTCCGCAAGCGGGGATACGAGGTCCTGCTGATGACCGACCCGGTCGACGAGTGGGTCGCCGACGCGCTGCGCACCTTCGACGGGAAGAAGCTGGCGTCGGCCATGCGCGCCGACCTCAAGACCGACGGCAAGGACGAGGACAAGCCCAAGACCGAAGCGGAGGCGGCGGCCCTCCGCCCGTTCTTCGACAAGGTCCGCGAGGTCCTCGGCGCGCGCGTCAGCGAGGTGCGGCCCAGCCATCGCATGACGGACTCACCGTGCTGTCTCGTTCTCGCCAACGCGGGTCCGCACGGGTACGTGGAGCGGCTCCTGCGCGAGGCGGGCCGGGAGGTGCCGAAGTCCGTGCGGATCTTCGAGGTCAACCCCGACCATCCCCTCATCCAGAACATGAAGGACCGCGCCGATCGAAGCGACCCCCGCCTGCCCGATTGGATCGAGCTCCTCTACGATCAGGCCCTCGTCGCCGAGGGTGCTCCCCTCGAGGACCCGAGCGCGTTCACGCGCCGGGTGACGTCTTTGCTCGCGACCGTGGCGGGGACCCCCTCCGCCTAGGCGCTACTCGTCGTCGCGATCGAGCCGGCGATGCGTTCCGCTCTGCGGTTTTGGCCGAAGCGAGCGGCGGCCGGTCGCCACGTCCTCGATCCGGCTCGAGGCCTCGAGCGTCTCGCCGGTGCGGAGGTCGACGACCGCCCATAGCGAGGACTCGACCAGCCAGCGGATGCGGGCGTGGGGGTAGACCTCTTGGATGCGGTCTTTGGCGGCGGCGAGCTGTCGTCGAACGGCCTCGATGGCCTGAACGAACTCTGGGTCGTTCCGTCGGTCGTGCAGCATGTGGTTCACTCCGGTGCTTCCCGAGAGCGCTCTGGGGAGTGGAGAGGAAAGGATACCCTTGCCCATCCATGGCGTCCCCCCAGCGCGCCCGAGCCGGCAGTAGAAAAAACTGACGACTCGGTCCTCGATACGGGCCCGGTACGGGCAAATATAAGGTGAAGGCCGAACTTCACTGTCGATATCGTGACCGAATAGCGTAGCTCGCGACACGACGCGAGAGGTCGCCACGGCGGAGCTCGTATGCGTTTCCCGACACTTCGAGGAGAATGCCCCCACCCCGCTTGGCGCCCATTCAAGCTGGACTCGCAAGTTCCGATGGGAGCGCGCAAGACTCCTACTTAGTCACACGATTGCCCCATTCCGGTCTTACGGCCGAGGGCTTCGACGGCCGAGCGCGCACCCTCAATCGACTTTGAGGATCGCGAGGAAGGCTTGCTGGGGGATCTCGACGGTCCCGACCTGCTTCATGCGCTTTTTGCCCTCTTTCTGCTTCTCGAGGAGCTTTCGCTTCCGCGAGATGTCGCCGCCGTAGCACTTGGCGGTGACGTCCTTGCGCAGGGCCTTGACCGTTTCGCGGGCGATGATCTTGCCGCCGATGGCGGCCTGGATCGCGACTTCGTACTGCTGGCGCGGCACGAACTCCTTGAGCTTCTCGGCGAGGGAACGGCCGCGCGGGTAGCTCTTCTCCTTGTGGACGATGATGGAGAGCGCGTCGAGCGGGTCGCCGTTCACGAGGATGTCGACCTTGACGAGGGAGTCCGGGCGATAGCCGACGAGCTCGTAGTCCATCGACGCGTACCCGCGCGAGACGCTCTTCAACCGGTCGTGGAAGTCGAAGAGGATCTCGGCGAAGGGCACCTCGTAAGTGACGATGACCCGGTCGGCCGCGGCGTACTGCATGCCCTTCTGGGTCCCGCGCCGCTCCTGGCACAGGGCGAGGACCGCGCCGACGAACTCCTTGGGGACGTGCACCGTCAGGTTGACGATGGGCTCTTCGATGCGTCCGATCGATTGCGGCGGCGGGAGCTTCGCTGGATTCTCGACGCGCACGAGCTCCCCGTCGGTCCGGTAGACGTTGTAAACGACGCTCGGCGCGGTCGTGATGAGGTCGAGGTTGAACTCGCGCTCGAGCCGCTCCTGGATGATTTCCATGTGGAGGAGGCCGAGGAAGCCGCAGCGAAAGCCGAAGCCGAGCGCCTCGCTCGTGTCGGGCTCGAAGGAGAAGGCCGCGTCGTTCAGGTGCAGCTTCTCCATCGCGTCGCGGAGCGTCGGATAGTCGGCGCTGTCGGTCGGGTAGACCCCGGCGCAGACCATCGGCTTGACCTCTTTGAAGCCGGGGAGCGGGTCGGTCGTCGGGCCCATGTGGTGAGGGCCGCGCCCCGGGGCGGCGACGGCGTGGGTCACCGTGTCGCCGAGCTTCACGTCGTGGACGCTCTTGATGTTGGCCGCGAGGAAGCCGACCTCGCCCGGCCCGAGCTCGTCGACGGCGGCCGCGAACGGGCGGAAGACGCCCATCTCGGTGACCTCGTAGTCGGTCTTCGTGGCGAAGAAGCGGACCTTGTCGCCCTTCTTGAGGAGGCCGTCGACGACCCGGACCATGGCGACGGCGCCGCGATAGCTGTCGTACCAGGAGTCGAAGAGGAGCGCGCGGAGCGGCGCGTCCTCCTTGCCCTTGGGCGGCGGCACCTTGCGGACGATCTGCTCGAGGATGTCGCGC
This sequence comes from Polyangiaceae bacterium, assembly GCA_036500865.1. Lineage (GTDB taxonomy): Bacteria > Myxococcota_A > Polyangia > Polyangiales > Polyangiaceae > Palsa-1150. The sequence goes on along the minus strand of DASYBG010000056.1, from coordinate 144,787 downwards.
ACGCCGACGCCGGTCTTGCCGCTGGTGGCGATGGCCTCGGAGCAGTCGAGCCCGACGACTTGCTCGATCTGCGCCTTGGTCCCTTCGACGTCGGAGCTCGGCAGGTCGATCTTGTTGAGGACGGGGAGGATCTCGAGGCCCTGCTCGATGGCCAGATAGACGTTGGCGAGGGTCTGCGCCTCGACGCCCTGGGTCGAGTCGACGACGAGGATGGCCCCCTCGCAGGCCGCGAGGCTCCGCGAGACTTCGTAGTTGAAGTCGACGTGGCCGGGCGTGTCGATGAGGTTCAGCTCGTAGGTCGTCCCGTCGGCGGCGGTGAAGTCCAGACGGACGGCTTGGGCCTTGATGGTGATGCCGCGCTCGCGCTCGATGTCCATCTTGTCGAGGAACTGGGCGCGCATCTCGCGCTCGGTGAGCGCGCCCGTGATCTCGAGCACCCGATCGGCCAGGGTTGATTTCCCGTGGTCGATGTGGGCGATGATCGAGAAATTGCGGATCGCCTGCTGGGGAGTGGCCATGGATGGTTGCGGGCGAGGTCAGCCCTTGCTGGCGCTCGCGGCGCGGTCCGCCTTCGGCTCGGCGGTGGCGCGCCCGCTCGGTTCGAGGGCGTGGGAGCTCCTCGGGGCGGGCGGGGGCTGCGAATCCACGGCATCGTCGGCGTGAGACGTCGCAAGCGGGAGCTGACCGGGCAAGAGGTGCTCGTATTGCCGGAGGACGAGGTCGATGCCCTCGCGGATGTAGACGGCGACGGGCACCTTGGTCCGCTCGTGTAGCAGACGAAGCTGGTCGCTCTGCTCCGGCGTGACGTAGATCGTGGTCGAAATCTTCTTGCGGGACATGGTGGCCGAGGTGGCTATAGCTCCGTGATGCCGAGCATTTACGGCCGCCTGTGCTTGCGTGAAGTTACACTACGTGAACATACGTGGTGCTTCAAGCGAGACCTTGGGCCGGGCGCCGCGAGCGAGCAAGAATTGCTCGTAAAATCAACGCTCCTTGCCCCCACGAGGGCTGGGCGCGTATTGTCCGAACTCGGGCGTGGCGTGTGGCCTGACCGGCGCGAGCGCGCAAACGAACCGATGACGAACGTCCACGAAATCCTAGCTTTTGCTTTGTGCCGAAAGGGCCCTCGCGCCTCGGCACGCATCGTTCCCACCCCGATCCGCGCCGTCGCGTGGGTCATCGCCGCCGCAGGGCTGTCTTCGACGGTCGGGTGCGGCAGCGGGACGAAGGCGGCCGCGGCGCCGGGGCCCGCCGCGCAACGATCCGAGAAGATCGAGCACGAGAAGTGCGATACGTCGGGCGCGCACGTCGAAGCCATCGACACGAACGGCGACGGGCGCGCCGACATCCACCGCGTCTACGACGGGTCGCAGCACGAGCTGTGCCGCGTGGTCGATCTGAATCACGACGGCAAGACCGACCTCTACGAGTACTTCGACGCGGCCGGGAACATCCGGCGGCGGGAGTTCTGTTACGACGATACGGGCGACGTGAACGCCGTCGAGGTCTACCAGGGTGGAAAGCTGACCGAGCGCGCCTACGATACGACCGGGCAACACCGGATCGACACGTGGGAGTGGTTCGACCCCGCCGCGCCGGTGGACGCGAAAACGGGGCGACCCGCGCACCCGATCCGCCGCGAGCGGGACGTGCGCGGCTCGGGCGCCGTCGACCAGTGGTGGACCTGGAACGGCGACCAGGTCACGATATCGACCGACCGCAACGGGGACGGCCGCCCGGACCCCGCGTCGACGCTCGTGCTCGGCGGCGGCGGTGACGAGGCCGGGGCGCCCGTGGCGTCGGCACAGGCCTCCGTGGAGGCAGGTGCGGCACCGACCGACGGCGGAATGGAAGGATCGGCGCCATGAGATCTTTGCGCGTCGCGACGGCGTGGACCCTCGGTCTGGCGACCTGGATGGGGAGCGTTGCGTGCGAGAGCGAGCACGTCGCCGCGACGACCGCGCCGGGCGGCTCGCGCGAACAAGCCCACTGGCCTGCCGACGACCACTCGCTCTGCGAGGGCCTGGTCCACTGGAAGAACAACCCCAAGCTCGAGGTGAGCGAGACGGTCGGGCCGGGTGCCTTCCGGCCCAACGTCCGGCGTGTCTACAAGGTCGTCGGCGACCGAGACGACCGGCACGCGGTGCTCGTTTGCCGCGAGATCGACGTGAACCTCGACGGGATCAAGGACGTCGTGCGGCTCTTCAACGACAAGGGCGAGCCCCAGCGCGAGGAGGCCGACACCAACTTCGACGGCAAGGTCGACGACTGGGTGAGCTTCACCGACGGACGCATCGAAGAAGAAGACATGGACACGACCCTCTCGCTCGGTCGGCCCAACGTCTGGAAGTTCTACATCAACGGCGAGCTCTCCCGCGTGCGCCGGAACACGCATTGCCCGAACGGCAAGGCCGACACCTGGGAGATCTACTTCAAAGACCGCCTCGAGCGTGTGGGCAACGACCTCTCGTGCGACGGCCACGTCGACCGCTGGGACCGCGACACGCTCTTGATGGCGCAGGAGGAAGCGCAGGGCGTCGACACGTCGGACGGGGGAGCCGCGGGCGCCTCCGGCGCGACACCGGTCACCGTGGGACCGACGGGCGAGGTGGTCGACGGGGGACCCCCGACCAAGTCTTCGTCGAGGCGCAAGAAGTAGCGACGGGGCCGCTCGGCCGGCCGGCCTACGGATTGGACGTGCCCTCGCGGCCGTACGCGTCCTCGAGGCGGACCACGTCGTCGAGCTCCGGCGTCGACACTTCGATGACGTCCACGTCGGTCACGGCGATCATGCGGTGGATCGTCCGGGGCGTGCAGTGAAACGACTCGTGCGCCTTCATGCGGATGACGCGCCGATCGGAGGCGTCGCCGATCTCCAAGTCCATCTCGCCCGACTCGACGAGGAACGTCTCGTCCTTCTTCACGTGGTACTGCCTGGAGAGCTTCTGCCCGGCGTCGATGTGCAGGATCTTGCCGACGTACCGCTCGGTCTCCGCCCAGACCACCTCGTATCCCCAGGGTTTGTTCACGCGTCGCATCGCTTCTGCCTTTAGGGTATCACGCCCGCCATGCCGATCGTTCGATTGCAGAAGGCCCTCGCCCACGCGGGTATCGCGTCGCGACGGGCCGCCGAGGCCCTCATCACGGCGGGGCGGGTTCGCGTCGACGGGCAGGTGGTGACGGAGCTCGGCACGCGCGTCGACCCGCGCAAGAGCCGCGTCGACGTCGACGGAAAGCGGGTCATCGCCGAGAGCTACGTGTACATCGTGCTCCACAAGCCGCGCTCGGTGGTGTCGACGATGAGCGACCCGGAGGGCCGGCCGACGGTGCGCGAACTCTTCGCCGACGTACCCGGGCGCGTGTACCCGGTCGGGCGGCTCGACTTCGCGACGAGCGGCGTCCTCTTCGCCACCAACGACGGCGACTTCGCGGAGGGCCTGATGCACCCGCGCCGCGGCGTCCCGAAGACCTACGTCTTGAAGGTCCAGGGCGAGATGCAGCCGAAGGACGTCGACCTCTGGCGCCACGGCATCGAGCTCGAGGACGGCAAGACGCTCCCCGCGAAGGTGAAGCTCTTGCGCCACGAGGCGAAGAAGACGTGGCTCGAGCTGACGATCACCGAGGGGCGCAATCAGCAAGTCCGGAGGATGGGCGACGCTAGCGGCTTTCGGGTGATGCGCCTCGCGCGGACCGCCTTCGCGGGCATCACGTCCGAGGGGCTCCGGCCGGGGCAGTGGCGGTACTTGACGGCGGACGAGCTCACGACGTTGAAGGCCGACTTCGGTGTTCCGAAGCGCGCCGTGTCACCGCCACGCGTGCCCCCTCCGCGCGAGCCGCCGAAGCGCGTCGCGCCGCAAGGCCGGGAGCCTTCATCGAGGCGCCCCGCGGGACCCGGTCGCGCGCCGTCGAAGCGTCGCGCGCCGTCCGGTCGCGAGCCTTCGTCGAACCAGCCTTCCGGCGTCGAGCGAGGTCCTCGATACGGAGGAGGCGCCCCGGGTCGACGCGACGCCGACGTCCGAGAGCATTGGGGCGGCGGAATCCGGCGTGGCTCGAGCGGCGCGCGGGACGACGAACGCGCGAACCCGGATGCCGACGCGAAGGGCCGCGGCGCGCGAACGCGGACGACGGGGACCGGCGGCGGCATCGGCGCGGAGCCGGGCGGGAGCTACCGTGTCCGCGGGCGACGACCTTAGGAGCGCGCTCGCGGGCGGGGGGGGGAGATCGTTCGCATGCTAACGTTCGGCGGGTGTTCCGCGATTCGCCGCTGCTGCTCGAATCGCTCCGGCCCCTGCGGCGCCGCGAGTACGACTGCCTCGTGGAGCTCGGCGTATTCGACGAAGAGCGCGTCGAGCTCCTCGATGGGGTGCTGGTATCGATGAATCCACAAGGGGCGGAGCACGCGGAGGTCACGGGGTTTCTCGCGGAGCGGCTGACGCTGGCCCTCTCGGGGCGGGCGCGGGTGCGCGCCCACAGCCCGCTCTCTTTGTCCGACGAGTCCGAGCCCGAACCGGACATCGCCGTCGTCCCCGCGGGCGACTACGCGCGCGCGCACCCGACGAGAGCGCTGCTTCTCGTCGAGGTGGCCGACTCTTCCCTCCGCAAGGACCGGGAGCTCAAGGCGCTGCTCTATGCAGCGACCGGGGTGCCCGAGTATTGGCTGGTCGATCTCGTCGCCCGGGTCGTGCACGTCCACCGCGCGCCGCAGCTCTCGGCCTCGGTTCCTCGCTACGCCGACGTGTCGGCGCTCTCCGCGGGCGCCACGCTGTCGCCCCTCGCGTTCCCCGACGTGACGGTAGACGTGGCGAGCGTCCTCCGTACGAGGTGACGCCCGGCTGCCTCAGAGCAGGAACGAGACCCCGATCCCGATCTCCGGGAAGCCGACGCGCAGGGTGAGCGCGACGGTGTCGTTGAAGTGGTAGCGGCCGCCGAGGAAGAGGGCAGGGCCGACCGTGGGGTTCGGGCCGCCGCCGCCGACGGCGAGGCCGGGTTCGCCGAACACCGACCAGTGGTTCGACAGCCAGAAGTTCCATTGCAGGACGACCGGGACGACGAGGTGGCCGTTGGTCGCGAAGTCGATGCCGACGCCGATGCCGACGCTGTCGTTGATGTTCTTGATGAAGCCGTTCGCGATGTGAAACGTCCCGCGGAAGCCGCCGCCGGGGAGCCCGTTCGGGAAGAAGGGATCGCCGTATCCGACGATCAAGTGGGGCTCGGCCTCGAACGCGTAGCGGGGGTGATCCCCCGGGAGCTTGATGGTGGAGTGCTCGTCGGCGAGCGCCTCGGAGGAGACGGCCAGGACGGCCAGCGTCAGGGCGGCGGCGCAGGCGCAAGCGGCGGCGAGGCGGTGACGAATCATCGCCGCACTATACGAGAGGCCACGCGGAGACTCACTTCGACGGGAGCGACCAGTCGTTCGCGAAGCTCCCCGCGGCTCGGGCCGTCCCCGCGCCGAGCGTGAGCAGACCGCGCGACGCCTCGACTCCGTGGTCGAAGACGACATAGTCGGGCAGCATCTCGGGCAGCGAGAGCGAGCGCCAAGCCCCGAGCGGCCCCACGCCTTCGACGACCACCACGTACCGGTCCGAGCGGCGCGGATTCGGGCGGATGAAGACGGCGCCGAGCTGCGAATCGGCGGCCGGGCCGTCGTCGGGCTGGATGCGGGTCGCGCCGAGGACGATGTCGTCGCCGTCGACGCGGATGGGGAAGCTCGGCTCGAGCTCGCGGACGACGCGGTTCGACCGCGCGTTGCCCACCAGAAAGAGCGCCCGGTCGTTTGCGATCGGCTCGCCGCGGGCGAAGAACTCGGCGTCGCTCATGACGGGATAGTCGACGTGGACTCCGTTGCGAACGCGCGCCCACCCCCTCGCGGTCTCTTCGTTGGCGCGCGCCTGCGCCGGGTCGCTCGATCCCCACACGAACAGGAGCGGCTCGTGGAAGACGTCGCGGATGGGGCCCGTGACGGTCCCGTGCTTGTAGTCGCCCTCGTGGGGCGCCGGGCCGGCCTTCCACGCCCCGTGGTCCCGGTAAAGCTCGATCGGCTCGCCCGCCTGGAAGGTGAGCTTGCTCTGGTCGATGCCGACGGTGACCGCGGCGGCGTCGTCGAGGAGCGCGGGGTCCCGGTCGAAGGCGAGGGCGGCGACGCCGTGGGCGGACGCGCGGATCACGTTGTCCTTGTCGACGCGCGCGAAGACCTCGCCCCACCCGGTGCTCGAAGAGAGCTCGCGGACGTGGAGCCAAGCGTCGTCGCCCCAGCGCGTGCGCGCGGTCTTGAAGCGAAGGGCGCGCGGGTGCATGGGCCGGCGGTGGTCGAGGAGCCATTTGGCGCCCTTGAGGTCTTCGTACGTCGGCTGCCAGACGTTGTGCCCGAGCTCGGGGTGCTCGTGTTTCACGTCGTAGTGGAGCTCGTCGTAGCGATCGATGAGAACGCCGCTGTTCTCCTCGGGGAGGTCCTTGGTGCCGTGGACGATGTAAAGCGGGAGGTACTGCCCGTTCTCGGCCCACAGCACGTTCGACTGCACCTCGGCGAGGAAGCGCTCCCACGGCCGCATCCAGCCGAGCTCCCGGATGAGGAGACTGTGGTACCCGCAGAGCGGCTCGGCGGCGGCAAAGCGATCGGGGTGGTGCAGCGCGCACGCGGCGGACCCGATGCCTCCCATCGACGGTCCGGTCACCGTGACGCGGGAAGCGTCGATGGGGTAGTTGGCGGCGGCCCAGTCGGCGACGCGCATCACGTCCTCCTCGCCGAGGTCGCGGTACATGGCGTTGAAGTGGCCGTCCGGCGCGACGACGATGGCGTCGAGCGGCTCGAGGTTCTTGCGCGGGTGGCGGTCTTCCCAGTTGCCGTCGCGATCCGGGTCGTCGTGGCCGAAGAGCCACATGAGCATTTCCATCGGGCGTCCGTTCATGCCGTGGAGGGCCACGATGAGCGGGTACTTGCGCGAGGGCTTGAACCCGGGCGGCACGTACAGGGCGAACTCCGAGAGCTTGCCGTCGGCCGGCGAGCGATACGCGCGGCGCATCGGGCCGGTGCGGCCCGCGTAGGGGTCTCGTTTCGCGTCGATCGCGGAGGCCAGCTCCTCGAGCTCGCGCGCGTCGTCGGCCTGGGCCTGGAGGTCGCCGTCGCCGCGGGCGACGAAAGCCACGAGCCGGTCGTGCAGAAACTCGACGCTGTCGGCCGCGGAGGCGGGGAGCCACGACGACGGGTCCGCCCGGGCTTCCGCGAGCGCGCGCTCGGCGTGGGCGACGGCGTCGCGGACCGCCCGGCGCGGGTGCATCGGCAAGTCGAGAGACCGGCCCGCGACCTCCGCGTGGACGTTCCAATCGTGGTCCTCCACTTCGTCGGCCGCCACGCGCGGCAACGCGACCGAGAGGTCGGCCACGCCGCGGTCGCCGATGGGGACTTGCCCGGCGTCCACGTCGAAGAGGGCTTCCTCGTCGGCGGGGGCGGCGTCGGCCGCGACGGTGACCGCGTCGACTTTGCGCACGAGGCGCGCGCGCAACCCGAGGTCTGCCCCCACCGGCGCGCCCTCGGGATACCGGACCGTGACGACCGGATGGTAACCGTCGGCCGCGAGGCCGCGATCGAAGGCCACGACCGACATCCGCGATGCGAGGGTCGCCTCCTGGCCCGCGGCGCCGGGCAATACCCAGCGCGCCCCGAGCGGCGGCTCGAGCTCCGGATCGAGCATGCGGGCCCGGAAGACCCACGCCCCGATCCACTGATGCAAGACGAGCACGATCGTGTGGTCGCCCGCCGCGAGATCGAGGGGCACGAGATCGTCGTCGTCTCTCAGGGGCCGCGCTTCGTCGTGGGTAAAGACGCGTTTACCGTCGACGAGCACGGAGACGCCGTCGTCGACGCCCAGGAGCAGGACGTGCCGGCCGGCGCGCTCGATGTGCATGACGCCCGCGGCGTAGGCGATTCGGTCGCGGACACGGGCGTCGAGGGCGGCGACGAGGTCGAGCGGACCGCGGGTCGCCGAGGCGAGGATCCACCGTGTGTCCCCGATGGGGGCGCCGAGGCGAGGCGCGAGGCGCTCTTCGTCCGGCCGCTTGTTCTTGTCGAACGGGCCGGCGACGAGCCAGGCGCCGAAATGCCCGTCGGGCGAGAGCGCGAGCCGCGCGTCGGTCGACGGTGCGGCCGGCGGGATCGGATCGGGGGCCTCCGTCGAGGCTCCGGGCGTCGCTCCCGAGGGAACGCCCGCCGGCGGCCGCGCGTCGTCGTGGGCCGCGGCCGCCGCCGCCGTGCCGGCGTGATCGACCGTCGCGACGCTCGCCGCCGGCGACAAGCTTCCTGCAATGACCAGCGCTTCGACCGCGCTCCGCCGCCACCAACGCATGGGACCGCCCGCTCTCGGCAGTATGTTCGCGCCTGCGGCGGCTGGTCAAACCCGTGTCAGCTCATCCCTTGGGCGAGCGTCTTGGCTTCGTCGCGGAAAAGAATCTCGATCTTGCCGGCATCGATGACCCGCACCACCACCCCGTCGCCGAACTTCTTGTGCCGGACGAGGTCTCCCTCCGCGAAGTTCCCGCCCACGTTGTAGGCCTTGAATTCGTTCACGCCCCGTCCGGCAATGGCCTTCTCCCACTGCTGCTCGAGCTTCATGGCCGGGGTGGCGCGCGGAGCCTTGCTCGGTGACCCCGACCGCGGCCGATCCGAGACCCCCGCGGACTTGCCCGACGAAGCCGCCTTCTCTCCTGGCGCGTTCGGTCTCCAGAGGTGCGTGGTGCGGCAGGTCAGGCATTCGACCTGGTGCGCTTTGCCGGCTTTCATCGAGACGATGCGGTGATTGAGGACGAGCCGGCACTTGGTGCAAAAGCTGTCGACTTCGCCGGCGACGCGAAGGGGTTTAGGCATTTGTGTGGGTCCATATGTAGCGGTCATTCGCGACTTCGTCGCCGATCACGCGTCCGCTCGTCGCGTTTGACCGCCACTTCGGCTTTGACCTCGGGCTTGGGCATCTTCGGGCCTTCGCCGTCCGGGGCGGAGCCGTCGTTGGGTTTGAACCGAATGGTGGTGTTGATCTCGAACTGGACGGTCGTCAGCATTTTCTGCATCTCGCCCGAGACGTTCGTGTGCTCGAGGAAGTCGTGGATCTCTTTGGCGACGACCCGGAAGAGTCCGTTCTTCGTCTCCTCGACCTGGGAGAGAAGATAGTGCGCCATTTCGCGCGGGAGCTTCATCCCGCCGACGAATTCCTTCAGGTTGTCGGGGGCTTCGGACGCCTTCTCGACACCGATTTCGACGGCCCTTTTTATGAGCTCCGGGATGACGGAGTCGAGTCGGCGGCGGCGCTCGTTGTCGCTCATCGGCTGCCTCCTGGCGGCGAAGGGGTCCGTGCGGGCGCGGAAGTCTCGTGCCCCGGGCGCGGAAAGCCAGACTATGGCATGCGCGCCCGCCCCTTGCCCAGATGCGCGCGCGACGCGGGTCACGCTTGGCCGAGGATTCGCGCCACGCCCCCCGCGGCTCGCTCGGCCGCCTGGTCGCGCCGGGCGCCGCCGCGAACACAGAGGAGGACCCGCTGCCCGCCGACGTCGAGCGAGCGCACGTCGACCTCGCCTCTCAGCTCGGCGATGCGCGAGTCGCCCGGCTCTTCGGCCCCGGCGCCTCGGCTGGCCCCGGCGGTCCTCGGCTCGGCGAGGAGCGGAGCGTACGCGGCCAGCTCCTCGCACGCGGCCCACGCGCCGACACCCGCGACGACGAGGCCCGCGTCGTCGGCCACGACGACGGTGTCGATGTCGCCGTCCACGCGGACGCTGGCGAGCTGGTGATGGAGGGCGACCAGAGGGTCGTCGCTGCGCAGGCGGCGTCGTTCTTGGCGCGGCGTCATGCTCGAGGGCGTCATGCTCGCGATCGTGGCGCACTGCCTCGCTGGTGGCCAAGATTCGAGGGTAAGCTTCTCCTCGAGGAGCACCTCGAACGAGACGCTCCAGGAGCACGCCGCCAGAATGCACGAGGCTCTGTCATTCGCGCACCGCCGCGCCGCCTTCTTCGACGCCATGGCCGCCGCGTCCCCGTCGGCCGTCGCCGTCATTCCCGCCGCGCCGGTCTTCGTCCGGAACAACGACGTCGAGCACGAATACCGCCAAGACTCCGACTTCTTCTACCTCACGGGGCTGGACGAGCCGGAGAGCGTGGCCGTCTTCGACGCGAGGGCCCGCACGATGACCCTCTTCGTCCGCCCCCGCGATCCGGACCGCGAGATCTGGGATGGTCCGCGCACGGGGATCGAGGGCGCCAAGTCAGTGTACGGCGCGAGCGAGGCGTTCGTCGTCTCCGAGCTCGACGACAAGCTCTCGGCCGCCGTCCAGAACCACCGGCGCCTCTATTACCGGCTCGGCAAGAACCGACCCTTCGACGACCGCGTCCTCGCGGTCATCGACCGCCTGCGCACCCGCCAGCGATCCGGGGCGGCCGCGCCGAGCGAGATCGTCGACACGGGCGACATCCTGCACGAGATGCGACTCCGAAAGTCGCCGGGCGAGGTGGACACGATGCGCGCCGCGGCGGCCATCACGCGCGAGGCCCACGAGATCGCGATGGCGAAGGCGCGCCCGGGGATGTTCGAATACGAGGTCGAGGCGCTCTTGCTCGATACGTTCCGCCGTCACGGGTCGGAGCGCGCGGCCTACGGGAGCATCGTCGGCTCCGGGCCCAACGCCTGCGTGCTCCATTACCGCAAGAACGACCGGCGGATCGACGAGGGCGACCTCCTGCTCATCGACGCGGGCTGCGAGTACGGATACTACGCGAGCGACGTCACGCGGACGTTCCCCGTCGGGCGCGACTTTTCCCGAGCGCAGCAGGCGATTTACGAGCTCGTTCTCGAGGCGCAGCTCGAGGGCATCGCGGCGACGCGGGTGGGCGTCACCCTCGACGATGTGCACAAGCTCACGGTGGACGTCGTGACCCGGGGCCTCGTCCGCCTCGGCCTGCTCTCGGGCGAGCCGGAAAAGCTCGTCGAGAGCGGCGCCTACAAGCGTTTCTTCATGCACCGGACGAGTCATTGGCTGGGCATGGATGTGCACGACGTGGGTGCCTACTTCGCGGACGGTTCGCCTCGCGCCCTCGACCCGGGCATGGTGCTCACGATCGAGCCCGGGATTTACATCTCGCCCGCCGACGACCACGTCGCGCCCGAGTGGCGCGGCATCGGTGTCCGCATCGAGGACGACGTGCTGGTCGGCGACGACGGGGCCGTGGTGCTCACCGCGGGGATCCCGAAGACGGTGGAAGAGCTGCGGGCGACGCGGGTGGGATCGTAGCCGGCTTCGAGCGCGGCGGGGCCGATCGCCATCGCAGCGCGGCCGCGTACGCGACGAGGCCCAGGACCGCCGCCACGAAGCCGCCGACCAGCACGGCGCCGACGCACCAGTCGGTCAAGAGCTCTTTGCCTCTGGAAGCCGCCTCGTGCACCGAGAGCGCCGCCCATGTCCCCGTGCGAAGCCGGTGCGCCGCCTGAATCTCGGTGAAGCTGATGACGGCGAAGAGCGGGACGAACGAGACGCGCGACCCCGCCACCGCCCAAAGGCGATTCAGCCGTAGCAGCGTCGCCGCCGCGAGCGCGACGCCCGCATGGAGGCCCAAGAGGGGCGTGCATCCGACGAACGCCCCGACCCCGACCGCCCAGCCCACCTCGCGCGGGGCGCAGTGCTCCTTCCGCGCGAGCTCCCATAGCCTGAGCCCCGCGCGAAGCCAGGGACGCGCCGGGAGGCCGCGGGAATCGGTCGCCACACCGCCCAACGTACACGTCGCTCCAGAAACTGCCTTCGCCCCGCCGGCCCGTGCTAGCTGCTCTTCTACGTGACCCTCGACGAAGCGATCGTCGCGTTCGCCCGCCACCTCGAGGCCGAGCGGCGCGCCTCCAGCCACACCCGGCGCGCCTACGGCGGGGACCTCGAGAGCCTCTCGGCGTTCGCCCGCGAGCGCGGTTCGGCGGCGGCCGAGGACGTGCGCGCGGTCGATCTCCATCTCTTGCGTGGGTGGCTCGGGCGGCTCGCCCGGACGCACGCGCCAAGCTCGATCGCGCGCAAGGTCGCGGCCGTGCGTTCGTGGATGAAGTGGCTGCGTCGCCGGGGCGTCGTGTCGAAGTCGCCGGCGGCCGAGCTCGGGACGCCGAAAGTGCGTCGGCCGCTGCCGTCGCTTTTGTCCGTCGATGCGGCGCGCGAGGTCGTCGAGGCGCCGAGCGATACCGAATCGCAGGTCCCGCGCGGCGCGAGGGATCGCGCAGTGCTCGAGCTCCTCTACGGTTCAGGGCTGCGGGTGAGCGAGCTGTGCGGCCTCGACCTCGACGCGTACGACCCGGCCGGCGCTCGGGTCCGGGTGCATGGCAAGGGCGACAAGGAGCGCGTGGTCCCCGTCGGACGGCGGTGCGTCGAGGCGCTCGCGGCGTGGCTCGTCGAGCGCCCCCGCGCCGTACATCCGAAGACCGGATGGCAAGACCCGCGGGCGCTCTTCGTGGGCGCTCGTGGCGGTCGCCTCGGCCCGCGCGCGGTCCATACCGTGGTGCAACGCTGGGGCGCCCTCGGCGCCGGCCGCGCCGACCTACATCCTCACGCGCTGCGCCACACCTGCGCCACGCACATGCTCGACGGAGGCGCCGACCTCCGGGCCATCCAAGAGATGCTCGGGCACGCGTCGCTGTCGACGACGCAGCGCTACACGCACGTCTCCATGGCGCACTTGATGCGCGTGTACGATGCCTCGCATCCTCTCGCTCGAGCCAAGCGGCGCTGACGTGCAGCCGGAAGTGCGCCCCCGCGGGGCGGCCTTTGCGATCGGCCGCGTCGTCTTCGCGCTCGCCGGTGCCGTGTCGGCTTCGTTCGTCGTCGCGGCCGGGGAGGGGATCCGCGCCGCCGGGGAGATGACGGGGGCCCGCGCGCCAGGCGTGGTCGCGCTGTTCTTGGCGGACCTCGGCGTCCTCGCGCCCGTGGCGGTGGTCGTGGGCACCGGCGTGGCGCTCGCCGCGGCGCTGATAGAGCCGGCCGGCCCGGTGCCGCCGTCGGAGCGCTTCGCCGTACTCCGGGCGGCCGACGCTCCGGCGCGCACACGGGCCGCGGCGGGGGCGCTCCTCGCGGGCTTCGTCGCCGCCGGGTGGCTGGTGACCGTCGCCGGCGCTGCCCGACCGTGGATGGGAGCGGGCGCCCCCGCGGCCGCCGGAGGAGCTCTCGCGATCACGTCGATGGTATGGCTGGGTGCCTTTCTGGCCGCCGGCGTCGCGCTCCTCGCGCCCGTGCGGCGAGCGCTGACCGCCGCCGCCGGCCGCTCCCCTCGGGCCATCGATCCCCCGTCGACCGCGATCGTCGGGATCCTCGTGGCCGCGTCGGTCCTCGGCGCGGGCGCCTGCGTCGGGGACACGGGCGGGCAAGGGCCCACGGCGCTGGCCATCTTCGGCGTGCTGCGTCGCCCAGAGCTCGACCTCTGGCCAGTCGTCGACCTCGCCGCGATCGCGCTCAGCGCGTGGCTCGCCCCGCTGGCGCTCTCGGGGCGGTCGCCCCGTCCCGCGGCGCTCGCGGGGGGCGTCTTCGCCGTGGTCGTCCAGCTCGCGGTAACCGTCAATCAAGCCCACGCCCTCGAGGCCGATCCCACCGCCGCCCGCGGCGTCGAGCAGTACGCGCCGCTCGGCAAGATCGCGCTCTCCGCCGTCCGCCGCGCGACCGACCGCGACCACGACGGCGCCTCCCCGTACTTCGGCGGCGGCGATTGCGACGACGACAACCCGAGCATCTCCCCCCTCGCCGTGGAGATCCCCGGCAACGGCATCGACGAAGACTGTTCGGGAGCAGACCTGCCTCTCTCGGCGGCCAACCCGATCGCGACGGCCGCGAGCGAACCTCGCGCCGCCGTCGGCCGCGACTACAACCTCATCTTCCTCACCATCGACACTCTCCGCGCCGCCGACGTCGGCTTCCTCGGTTACGACAAGCCGACGACGCCGAACCTGGACGCGCTCGCCGGCGAAGGCGTCGCCTTCGAGCGGGCGTACTCGATGGCGTCGTACACGGGCAAGGCGCTCGCGCCGATGATGATCGGCAAATACCCGAGCGAGACGGCGCGCGACGGCGGGCACTTCAACCGCTACTTCTCCTCGAACACGTTCCTCGCCGAGCGCCTGAAGGGCGCAGGGGTGACGAACTTCGGCGCCGCGTCCCACTGGTACTTCCGGCCTTCGTGGGGACTCACGCAGGGCTTCGACACCTTCGACATCTCGGCCATCCCCGCCGAGGGCCAGAGCGCGGCGAGCGACTCGACGACGACGAGCGAACAGGTCACCGACGCGGCCCTGAAGCTCCTCCAGGGGCGGGCCTCGGCGGGGCGCTTCTTCATGTGGGTCCACTACTTCGACCCCCACGAGCAATACGTGCCGCACCCGGGCGCCCCCGACTTTACGGACCCGGCCAAGCCCCCGGGTGCGCGGATGCACGCCCTCTACGACGGCGAGGTCTGGTTCACCGACAAGCACATCGGGCGCCTCCTCGACTACGCGCGGTCCCAGCGCTGGTGGAAGGACACCGTCGTCGTCGTGACCAGCGATCACGGCGAGTCGATGAACGAGCACGGCATCTACTTCCAGCACGGCTTCGAGATCTGGGAGCCGCTCGTCCGCGTGCCGCTCATCATCCGCGTGCCGGACGTTCCGGCGCATCGGGTGCCGGTCAAGCGCAGCGTCATCGACATCGTGCCGACGCTCCTCGACTTGATGCGCGTGCCGCAGCCGCCGGCCGGAGAGCTCTCGGGGCAGAGCATGATGGAGGACCTGACGGCGAAGCCCGGGGCGACGTACGCCGAGCGCGACGTTTACATCGATATGCCGGACGGCCCCTTCACGCACATGCGGCGCGGGATCATCCATGGGGACACGCCCGGGATGAAGCTCGTCCACTTCGGCGGGCGGCAGTACCAGCTCTTCGACCTCGCGGCCGACCCCGACGAGGCCGAGGACCTCGCCGCCGACCCGGCCAAGCTCGGACCGATGATCGAGGCGATGCAGGCCAAGCGCGCCGGGCTGCACGAGATCTTCGTGAAGCCGGACGTCATCCCGGGACCGTAGCCTTCCCGGGGCGGTCCACGACGACCACGCACGAGGCGAGACCTACCGAGGGGGCGGCAAGCGTGGGAGCTCGAGCGCCGTGTTGTACGTCAGCTCGAACTCGTGGTCGCTCATCACGAGGAGGCGGATGAAGTCGACGAGACCGAGCAAATACGGGATGAACGTCCAGAAGAAGAGCATGTAGAGCAAGCCCGCGACGGGGCGGCCCAAGTAGAACTTGTGGATGCCGAAGGTGCCGAGGAGAAAGGCGAGCATTGCGGCGGCGACGCGGCTCCGGTTGGCGACGCGCACGAGGCCCTGCGGATAGGCGAACGCAGCGGGATGGGGCGTCGGGACGAGCATCGGCCGCTTCGGGACGTGCACCATCGGCGGCGCGTACGGATACGGCGCGTACGCCGGACCTGGGGCACGCGGCAAGAGGTGGGCGGGCTGCCGGGCTTGGATGTCGGGGAAGAGGTAGAGCACCGCGCCCGTCGACGTGTCGTTCTCGGCGGTCACGTGGCCGCTTCGCACGAGGCGCATGAGGGCTTCGTCGGCCGTGGCGAGCGGGATACCGAGCGACACGGCCGCGCCGGTCACCGTCACCTGGCCTCCCTCCGCGACCGCCAACGCCAAGAGGCGCCCCTCGAGCTCGGCGTTCCCCGCGAGACCCGCCCGGCGCGCGCCACGGGTGAGGAGGATGCCGCCGCCGACGAAGCACGCGAGGACCGGCACCGAAGGCAAGACCAGGAGGAGCCACGAGAGGCCGAGGAGCGCGATGAAGACGGCGGAGGTGGTGGCCACCACCGCGCCCCCGAGTACGAGGGCCACGCCGACGGCCCGCGGATGACGGGTCACGAGGCCTGCGCCGTGCGCAAGGGTGGCGACCATCGCGGAGTCGCCCGGCGCGGTCATCGCGGCGCCCCCGGTCGCCGGATCGTTCGGGTCCTGGGGATCGCCCATCGTGCCCCAAGGATAGCTCGCGGCTCCCTCCCGAGGGCGCCGTCGCCCGGCGTGCTCTCGGCCCCGAGGCAGACGCAAATTCGCGGAGTTGGCTCGAGCGCCACGTCGGGACAACGTCGCGACCCGGCGCCGGCATTCCCTACGGATCGCGGTCCGCGTCCGCTCCCGCTTCGGCGATCATGAAGGCCGGCAAGGGCGGCTCTTCGTATTCGGGGGGCGGCCCCGTCGGTCGCCCCGGGGCGCCCGCGCACGCGGAAAGGCACGTCGGGAGAAGAAGGAGGAACGCGAGCGACGGGAGCAAAAGCAGGGCTACGGCGATCGCCCACCTCATGCGCCCGACGTTCATACCTTGATTTTTTGCCGCCCGCGCGTAAGTTCCGCGGCCGCTACGAAAACGCGTCGGCAATCTCGCCGCCCGCGAAACCCCACACGCTCTCCCGCGCAATCTCGCGCCCGGTGCGCCGTCTCCTCGCCTCCCGCCGTCGGCGGGCCTCGAGAAGACGACGTTGGCACGAGAAGGAGAGCGGAGGCCCAACCGAAAGGACGCGCAAAACCATGGCTCAAACGACTGACATCAGCGCCCAGGGACTGCCCCAGCTCCGCGGCGACCTCCCGCTTCCGCTCCGCTCGCTCCTCGACGCAGGCGTGCACTTCGGCCACCAGACCAAGCGCTGGAACCCGAAGATGCGCCCGTTCATCTACGGCGCGCGGAACGGCATCCACATCATCGATCTCGACCAGACCGCGCGCCTCTTCCAGCGCGCGTACAACTTCGTCGTCGAGACGGTCGGCCGCGGCGGCCACATTCTCATGGTCGGCACGAAGCGCCAGGCCCAGGAGATCGTGCAGGAGGAGGCGGCTCGCTCCGGGAGCTACTACGTGGTCAACCGCTGGCTCGGCGGCACGCTCACGAACTTCCGCACCATCAAGACGGGCCTCGAGCGCATGCGGCAACTCGAGCGGATGAAGGAAGACGGGACGTACCAGTCGATCACGAAGAAGGAAGTCTCGCGCCTCGAGAAGGAGCGCGAGCGCTTCGAAAAGTACCTCGGCGGCTTGAAGAACATGGGATCGCTCCCCGGCGCGATGTTCGTCATCGACCCGGCGAAGGAAGCGATCGCCGTCCAGGAGGCGAACAAGATCGGCATCCCGGTCGTCGCCATCACCGACACCAACTGCGATCCCGACCGGGTCGACTTCGTCATCCCTGGCAACGACGACGCGATTCGATCCATCCGGCTCATCACCGCCCGCATCGCGGACGCGGTGACCGAGGGAGCTCAGCGCCGCAAGGAGACCGCCGGGCGCGACGACCAAGGCGGCGGCGGTCGCGGTCGCGAGG
Organism: Polyangiaceae bacterium; assembly: GCA_036500865.1. Taxonomy (GTDB): domain Bacteria; phylum Myxococcota_A; class Polyangia; order Polyangiales; family Polyangiaceae; genus Palsa-1150. The sequence continues at coordinate 127,453 of DASYBG010000056.1, read as the reverse complement.
GACCGCAAGCCGAGATCATCCGCGGCAGCCGCGCGCGCCGCGACGAGGGCGGCGACCGCCCCAGCTGAGGCGAGCTTAGTTTCAGGCGAAGGGACAAGATCATGGCCAAAGTCACTGCAGAGATGGTCAAGGAGCTCCGCGAGCGCACCGGGGCCGGGATGAGCGACTGCCGCAACGCGCTCACCGAGGCCGAGTGCAACATGGAGAAGGCCGTCGAGGTGATCCTCAAGAAGGGGATCGTCAAGGCGGCGTCCCGCTCGGGCCGCGTCGCGACCGAGGGCGAGGTCGCGACCTGGATCGCGGCCGACGGCAAGCGCGGCGTCATCGTGGAGGTCAACAGCCAGACGGACTTCGTGTCCCGCGGCGACGATTTCAAGACGTTCGTCAAGAACGTCCTCTCCGTCGCGACCAAGGCGCCGAAGGGCGCGGACCTGAACGCGCAGAAGTACCCGGGCAGCGACAAGACCGTGGAGCAGGCGCGGGCGGAGCTCGTCGCGAAGACGGGCGAGAACCTCGTCGTTCGACGGTGGGCGTCGCTCGAGGCGAAGGAAGCAGGGGGGCTCGTGCACGCGTACGTCCACGCGGGCGGCAAGCTCGCGGTGCTCTTGCACGCCGAGGGTCCCGACCCCAAGAACACGGAGCTCGGGCATTTCGTCGACAACGTCGCGATGCAGACCGCGGCGATGAACCCGATGGTCGTCCGCCGCGAGGAGATCGCGCCGGCGCAGATCGACAAGCAGAAAGAGATCTACGAAGCGCAGCTCAAGGAAGAGGGCAAGCCCGCCCAGGCGTGGCCCAAGATCATCGAGGGCAAGGTCGCCAAGTGGTTCACCGAGGTGACGCTCCTCGGCCAGGACAGCGTATGGGATCCCCCCGCGGGGAACATCGACAAGATCCGCCAGGAGCTCGGCAAGAAGCTCGGCGGCGAAGTGAAGGTGCACGCGTTCGTCCGTTATGCGCTCGGCGAGGGCATCGACAAGGGTCCGCAGGAAGACCTCGCGGCCGAGGTTGGCAAGATCCTCTGACGCATGCGGCTCTGCGCCGTCAGCGTCGATCTCGACGAGATCCCGAACTACTACGCCATCCACGGGCTCCCCGCGCCGCAAGGGCCGGAGCGGGCGCTCGTGTATGACGTCGCAGTCGATCGCCTCCGCGCGCTCGCGGGCGAGCTCTCCATCCCGCTCACGCTCTTTACGATCGGCCACGATCTCGCGCGACCCGAGGCGGCGGAGAAGATCCGGGCCGCGCACGCGGCCGGCTGCGAAATCGCCAACCACTCGCTCGACCACCGCTACGACCTCGTCCGCCTCGACAAAGACGAGATCCGGCGGCAGGTGGCCGAAGGCGCGGCCGCCATAACGCGGGTGACGGGCGAAGCGCCCACCGGCTTCCGCGCGCCGGGCTACACGATCACCGACGAGGTCTTCTCGGTGCTGGCGGAGCTCGGCGTCTCCTACGACTCTTCGGTCTTTCCGTGCCCTGCCTACTGGGCGGCGAAGACGGCGGCCATCACGGCGATCGGCGTGCTGGGTCGAAAGAGCCGGTCGATCGTCGACACGCCCGCGGTGCTCGCCGCGCCGACCCGCCCATACCGCGTGGGCCGCCCGTACTGGCGCAAGGGGCAGGGGCTGCTCGAGGTGCCCGTCCAGGTGACGCGCGGCGCGCGCCTGCCGTTCATCGGCACGCACGCGACGCTTTGGGGCCCGCGCGTCGCCCGGGGGCTCGCCGGGATGTGCGTGGGCGAGCCGGTCGTCAATTTCGAGCTCCACGGCATCGACGTCCTCGACGCGGGGGACGGCCTGGAGGCGCTCCGCGCCCACCAGGTCGACGTGCGCGTCCCCAAGGAGCGCAAGCTCGAAGGCCTCCGCGGCGCCGTCGACGTGCTCCGGACCGCGGGGTACGCGTTCGTCACGCTGCGCGAGGCAGCGGAGGCGGCCCGCGCGTCAGCTTGACCGCGGGCCCTTGCCGGCTTCCTTCCGGGCCTTCCAGACCGCGTCGACGTCGACGCCGGAGCGCTCGACGAACTCGCGGGCCACGTCGTTGTCGCCGTGAACGAGGTCGGGCGGAGCGCCCCGCGCGGCGACCTTGCCGTCGATGATCAGGATGGCCTGGTCCGCGATGCGAAAGCAGCTCGTGATGTCGTGGGTGATGACGATGCTGGTGACGTCGAACTTCTGGCGTGTCTCGTCGATGAGGTCGTCCACGGCGCGGCTCGTGATGGGGTCGAGCCCGCTCGTCGGCTCGTCGTAGACCACGATGGGCGGATCGAGCATGAGCGCCCGGGCGAGGCCGACGCGCTTGCGCATGCCGCCCGAGAGCTCCGCCGGGAACTTGTTGAGGACGCTCTCGTCGAGGCCGAGCGCTCTCAGCTTCTCCACGACCTTGCCGCGGATCTCCGAGCGCCCGAGGCGCGTGTGCTCGACGAGCGGGAACGCGACGTTGTCGAGGACCGAGATGGAGTCGAGGAGCGCCGCGTACTGGTAGACCATGCCGAACTTCTGGCGCACCCGATTGAGCTCCCGCTCGCCCATCGGGACCGTGTCTTCGCCGTCGACGAAGATCTGACCGGAGGTCGGCTTCTCGAGGGCCACGATGAGGCGGAGGAGGGTCGTCTTGCCGGCGCCCGAGCCGCCGACGATGCACGTCGTCTGCTTGTACCGGCAGACCATGTCGACGCCCTTGAGGACCTCGTGTTCACCGAACGCCTTCCGGACGTCCTTGAGGACGATGATGTCGCTCGCGCGGCCCGACTGAGGACCCTGCGATCCTGGGGGCGCGCTCCTGGGACCGTCGCTCGCGCGCGGCATCGGCTGCATGGTGTGGGCGCCCGCGAGCCTACCAGCAGCATCGACGGGCGGCTCGCTTCGCGGTAAACCTGAGCCATGACGGGAGACCACCTGGACGCGATCCTCAAGCTCGCCGGGGCCAAGGGCGAGAAAGACGGCTGGACGGTGCTCCCCGAGGGGACCACGTTGAGCCTGCACATCGCGCACGACGGTGCCAGCATGACCGTGTCGCGGATCGACTCGCTCCGGCAGGACGGCGATCTTTTGCACGCGCGCACGCCGAAACGCGAGATCTTCGTCGTCGTCCGGTCGGACGTGTTCGCCGCGGCCCTCGAGCCCGACGCCGCGGCCAATCGGGCCGTTCGCCGTGCCGGCTTCTGAGCCCTTCCTGCCCCCGGGCCCGCTGACCGCCCGCGGATGACCGCGCTGCTGCGCGCCCTCGCGCTCCTCGCCGGCGCGATGTCGTGGCGCGCGCTCGGAGTGGCCGGGACGATCGTCGGTTGGCTTGCCGGGGGGGTGCTCCGCATCCGCCGCGCGCACGTCGAAGAGGCGATGCGCGCCGCGAAGATCGCCGACCCTGTGCGCGAGGCGGCCGCGATGTACCGCGCCCTCGGAACGTCGGCCTGGGAGCTCCTGCGCGTCGCGCGCCGCGACGACGCGGTCGATCGTGCCGTCTTCGAGCCTGCCTCGGAGGCGCGGTGGCAGGGGGCGCTCGCGGGTGGGCGAGGGGTCGTCGTCGCCGCCTCGCACACCGGGAACTGGGACCTCACCGCGTGCCGCGTCGCCCGCGAGACGGAGCTCCTCGTCGTGACCAAGCGCCTTCGCGCGCGGGGGGTCGATCGCTTCTGGCAGGAGACCCGCGCCGCGCGCGGGGTCCGCCTCTCCGACGCGCTCGGGGCGGTCGGGCGAGCGCGGGCGGTGCTCGGGCGAGGAGGTGCAGTCGCCATGATGATCGACCAGGTGCCCGCCGACACGAAGCACGCCGTCGAGGCCGAGTTCTTGGGTCGACGCGCGCTCGTCGACCGGGCCCCCGCGGTGCTCGCGGCCTCCCGCCGCGTCCCGCTCGTCGTGGCCGCGAGCCGGCGCGACGCCGACGGCCGCACCGTCATCGTCGTCCTCGACGTCCTCGAGCCGCCCGCGCGCGCTTCGCGGCGGTGGGCGCGCGACGCGACGATCGCCGCCACCTCGGCCCTGGAGGCCTTCGTCCGCGCTCACCCGAGCCAATGGCTCTGGCTGCACCGCCGCTGGCGCATGCCTGCGCCCACGCTCGACCGGGCGCCCCGCGGGGCTATGCTCCGCGCGAGATGTCCCACACCAGCGATCCCCTCGTCATCGCGGGCCGGAGCTTCGAAAGCCGCCTCATCGTCGGCACCGGCAAGTACAAGGACGTAGCCGAGACCGAGCGCGCCATCGACGCATCGGGCGCCGAGATCGTCACCGTGGCGCTGCGCCGGGTCGACCTGACCGACCGTTCGGGCGGCTCGCTCATGAGCCTCCTCGCGCGCAAACGTTGGATGGTGCTCCCCAACACGGCCGGCTGCCACACCGCGGACGAGGCCGCGCGCACGCTGCGGCTCGCGCGCGAGCTCGGGATCGCCGACATGGTGAAGCTCGAGGTCATCGGCGATCCGCAGACGCTCTACCCGGACAACGAGCAGACCCTCGAGGCCGCGCGCCAGCTCGTCGCCGAGGGCTTCGTCGTTCTTCCGTATTGCTTCGACGACCCGATCCTCTGCAAGAAGCTCGAGGACGTCGGGTGTGCCGCGGTGATGCCGCTCGCGGCGCCGATCGGGAGCGGGCTCGGAATCCGCAACCCCCACAACCTCGAGATCATCCTCGAGCGATCGCGGGTCCCCGTCATCGTCGACGCGGGCGTGGGGACGGCGAGCGACGCGGCGATGGCGATGGAGATCGGTTGCCACGGCGTCCTGATGAACACGGCCATCGCCAAGGCCCGCGAGCCGGTCTTGATGGCGGAGGCGATGCGCGACGGCGTGCGGGCCGGTCGGAAGGCGTTCCTCGCCGGGCGAATGCCGAAGCAGCGGCACGCCCACGCGTCGAGCCCCGCCGCGGGCCTCATCGAGTGAGCGCGAGGCCGCTGCGGCGCCTCCATACGCTGGAGCGCGCGCCGGGCGGCGGGGCCGGGCGAGCCATGCGGCCGAGGGTCGTCCTCGTGACGGATCCGGCGTTCGGCGACGATGGGATCGCGCGGGCGGTCGCCGAGGCGGCGGCCGCGCTGCCGCCGGGCTGGCTGTGCGTGCAGCTCCGCGACAAGGCGCGCACGCGGACGGGGCTGCGTCTCTTCGGCGCGCGGCTCCGGAACATCACGCGCAGCCTCGGCGCGCGACTCGTGATCAACGGGGACGCGGTGGTCGCGCGCGACGTCGGCGCGGACGGGGTGCACTTCGGCGCCGGGGCGGGCGCGCCGTCGGACGCGCGCCGGATATGCGGCGTCGGCGTATGGGTCTCGGTCGCCGCCCACTCCGACGAGGACATCCATGCGGCCATCGGGTCCGGCGCCGACGCGGTACTCGTCAGCCCCGTCTTCGCGTCTCGACCTTCGTCCTCCGCGGCGCCGGCGAAGACGGGGAGGGGGACTGTGGCCCTCGAAAAGGCCCGCGCCGCGGTCGACCGGGCCGAGCGGGGACTCCTCGTCTATGCGCTCGGCGGCGTCACCGCGGCGACCGCACGGCGCTGCATCGACGCGGGCGCCGACGGCGTCGCCGTCATCCGCGAGATCCTCGGCAATGCCGAGCCCTACCGCGCAGCGAGAGCGCTCCATGACGCGCTCGCCCGTCGCTGCTAACCTTGCCGACCATGTCGAGCTACGACGAGTCGCTGAGAATCACGTGCGAGCTTCTCCGGCGCCACGTCGACGAGTCCCGCGCCATCCGGCCGACCGACCATATCCAGAATGATCTCGGCCTCGACAGCCTCAGCGTCATGGAGCTCATGTCGGACGTGGAGACTCGCTTCGGCGTGAACATCCCGTCGGACATGTTCGAGCAAATCGCGACCGTCGACGACGTCGCGCACCTCATCGCGAAGCTGCAGCCCACGGGCGTCGCGGCCTCCGCAGCCCGGTAGGATCTTCGTCCGCGTCCTCGACCGAGTTACTCTTCGAGCGGACCGATCTCGTCGCCCGAGAGGACGAAGAAGGCCTCGCCGTACTCCTTGAGGAGCTCGAAGGCGCGGTCGAGGTCTTCCTGGGTATGGCCGCGTGTCACGTTCACGCGGAGCCGCTCCTCGCCGTACTTCACCGAGGGATAAACGAGAGGGACCATCATCACGCCGCACTCGAGGAGGGCCACGTGCATGAAGAGTGTCTTTCGCTCTTCGCGGCACATCACCGGCATGATGTGCGTGTTGCTCGCGCCGAGGTCGAACCCGGCCCCGGTGAGCTTCTCGCGGAAGTACTGCGACTTCTGATGGAGCTCCGCCACGAGCTTGTCCCCGTCGCTTTCCACCATGTCGAGGATCGTCGACGCCGCGGCGACGACCGGCACCGGCAGGGACGCGCTGAAGAGGAAGCTCCGCGCCGTGTGCTTGACGTGATCGACCAGCTCGTCGGGACCGAAGAGCAGGCCGCCGATCCCTCCGAACGTCTTGCTGAGGGTCGACACGATGATGGGGACCCGGCCTTCGAGGCCCTTCGCCTCGAGGGTGCCGCGGCCATGCGCGCCCATGGTGCCGCTCCCGTGCGCGTCGTCGACGACGAGGAGCGCGTCGTGGCGGTCGCACAGGTCGACGAACTCTTCGAGCTTCGCCGTGTCTCCATCGAGCGAATACACGCCCTCGACGACGACGAGGGCATTCTTGCGCTCCCGCGTCGTCAAGATTCGCTCGAGGCTCTTGGCCGAGTTGTGATTGAAAAAGCGGATCTCGGGACCGTTCTTCGGGACGCCGGCCGCGAGGAACGACCCGTCCAGAATGCAGGCGTGGCTGTACGCGTCGAGGGCGAGGGTCGTGTCTTTGTCGGCGAGCGCGACGAGCGTGCCGAGCATCGCCTGGTAGCCCGTCGTGAAGAGGAGGCAGGACTCGAAGCCGAGCCATTTGGCGAAGCGCCGTTCGAGCTCGACATGCTCGGTGGTCGTGGCCTGCGGGCGTGAGCTCGAGAGCCCGCAGCCGTACTTGTCGACGGCGCGCTTGGCGGCCTCTTTGACCTTCGGGTGGTTGGTCAGCCCGAGGTAATCGTTCGAGCTGAAGTTCGTGATGGGGCGTCCTGCGATCGTGCCGTGGAGGCCGCCCGCCTCGAACTCGCGGAAAAGAGGATAGAGCTGATTCTCTCGCGCCTTGTAGACGCGCTCGAGTTCGGCCTTCGCCTTCGCACGGGCCCACGCGCCGCCGGGCCTGTGGCCTTCTGCACCCGTCCACCGCATCGCCGTCGTCATCGGGACAATTCTCCGTGCAAGGAGCGGTCCTTTTACCGCGAGAAATGCCGCAAGACGAGCGCAGACGCGTTTCCGTAGTACCCCATCGCCGTGACGAGCGCCGTACGCGGCGAGGCGCGAAGCCGGCCGCGCAGCACGTGGGAGTGGGACCCGTCCGAGAGGAGGGTCGCCGCGGCGAGCATCGCCATCGCCCCGCCGGCGCCGAAGGTCTCTCCGAGAGCCCGCTTCGGGGCGAGCACGCACCCGTCGCCACCGCTCGCCCCGAGGACGGCGTCGATCCCCTCGAGCTCCGCCGTGTCGAAGACGCCAAGCCCCGACGCCCCCGACACGACCGCGTCGACGTCCGCCGGCTCGACCTCGGCCTCGGCGAGCGCCTCCCGGACGGCGCGCTCCACCGACTCCGCGGACCCATAGACGAGCGTGGCCTCTCGCTCGGGCGGCGAGAACGCCGCCCCATGGCCGACGATCGTCGCAACGATCGCGGCACCACGCGCCCGCGCCCGCTCGAGCGGTTCGAGCGCGAGAAGCGCGGCGCCCTCGCCCAGGAAGGCCCCGTCGGCCAGCGCGCCCAGGCGGTCGAAGGCGAGGGCGATGGCCTCGCTCATGGCCTCGGCCCCGCCGACGAGCAGTGCGTCCGCCCTGCCTTGTTCGAGCAACATGTTCGCGCAGATCACGGCATCGAGCGCGCCACAGTTGCCGTCGCTCACACTCACGTTGAGGGCCCGCAGATCTTCCCAGATGCTGGTGTACCCCGCCGCCGTATTCGACACGGTGAGCGGAAAGCGCGAGGGATTGATGTACCGGGCGTCCTCCAGCGTCGCGACCCGATCGAGCTCGGTGATCGCCTCGAGGGAACCGTAAGCGTTGGAGACGACCAGGCCGACCCGCTCCGCCGAACCAGCGGTCCACAGGCCGTCGCGCTTCAGGCCCGCGTCATGAAGGGCGAGGCGGGCCGTCACGACGAGGAGCTTCGTCAGCCGGTCGAGCGCCCTCAGTCCCTTGTCCCCGAGGTACTTGCTCGCGTCGAAGTCCGGCACCTCCGCCGCCCGAGTCCGCGGGTACTTCGTCCCGTCGAACGTGGTCGGCCGGTCGAACGACTCCGGGAGCGCACCCGAACGCATCGCGTCGCCGAAGGCCGCGCGTCCGATGCCGACCGGGCTGACGACGCCGGCGCCCGTGATCGCGAGGGGATTCATGCCGCCGTCCCCGACACCGGGGGTCGGGGCGGGGCGAGCAGGCCCGGGCGCGCGAAGATCGCGACCGAGTTGTAGCCCCCGAACGCCAGCGAGTTGTTGACCACGACGTCCGATTTGCCGGCCCTGGCCACGTTCGCGACGACGTCGACGTCGCACTCGGGGTCGGGCGTGTCGTAGCCGATGGTCGGGGGATAAAGGCCGGTCTCCAGGGTGAAGATGCAGCCGATCGCTTCCAGCGCGCTCGCGGCCCCCATGCAGTGGCCGAGCATGCTCTTCATGCTGGAGATGGGGACCCGGCGGCCGCCGAACACCTCGCGGACGACCTTCGACTCGGCGGCGTCGTTGTGGCGGGTGCCGGTGCCGTGGGCGTTCACGAAGTCGATGTCGGCGGGGACCAGGCCGGACCGCGCGATGGCGTCGCGCATCGCGGTGATGCTGCCGGCGGCCTCGGGGTGAGGTCTCGTGATGTGGTACGCGTCGCAGGAGAGGGCGTGACCGCCGATCTCGGCCTGCAGGCGCGCGCCGCGACGGACCGCGTGCTCTTCGCTCTCGAGGACGAGGAGACCCGCGCCTTCTCCCAACAGGAGACCCTGACGGTTCAGGTCGAACGGCTGGCACCTCTCCGAGGCCATGGCGGCGAGGCGCACGAACCCGCTGAATTGCAGCTCCTGGATGAGCTCCGCCGCCCCGGTGACCACGACGTCCGCGCGTCCACGCCGAATGAGATCGGCCGCGAAGCCGATCGCGTAGTTGCCCGCCGCGCACGCCGCGGGGAGCGTGAGGACCATCCCCCGGGCGCCGACCGCCCGCGCGACGTGAATGGGCAAGAGCGTGGAACCGTAGCGGGGAATGGATGCCCGGCGCACCGCTGTCGGGCCGCCGACGATCCAGTCGTGCTCGAGGTCGCCCAGGATCTCGGCCTCGCCCATCGTCGTTCCGAGGACGACGGCGACGCGCACGGCGTCGAGACGGCTCGGGTCGAGCGCCGCGTCATCCACGGCCATCCGCGACGCGGCGAGCGCCATCGCGGAGCACCGGCCCACGCGTCGCTGCTCGGCCAGCGTCAGGTGGTCGCGCGCCTCGAAGCCGCGGACCTCGCCCGCGAGTTGCCGCCCGAGACTGGACGCGTCGAACGACGCGACCGGGGAGATCCCGGTCTTCCCAGCTCGAAGAGCACGAAAGAACGCCGCTTTGCCGAGCCCGATCGAGCTGACGACGCCCACGCCCGTCACGAACACGCGACGCACGCGGGCTATTTAGCCGTCGCTGCACATGCGAGCAACGCAAGGAGGGCATAGCGAGGCGCGAATCCGCTTTCGCGCACGAATTGCTCTACGCAGGCGCGCGGCCCACGCGCGTCGCGTGACGGTGCTGCAAACTCGGGGCGGCGGCCGGGCGTCCACCTCGGCCGCACAACGGCAAAACTTGCATGGAAAGCGCTGCCGAAGTAGAGCCCGCGCAAGTCCCGATGGCAGAGAAGCAAGTCGCACCGACGCTGGCGCACGCCGTGCGTGACCTGGCCGGCGATCGCGAGCGGGGCTTCGTATTCGTGCGTCCCGACGGGACCGAGCGCCTCGTCACCTTCCATGACATCGCCGCGGAGGCAGAGCGACGCGCGGCGCACTTCGCGCGCCTCGGCCTGCGCAAGGGCGACCGCCTTGCCCTCGTCATCCCCGACGGAGACGAGTTCGTCCTCTCGTTCCTCGGCGCGGTCCTCGCGGGCGTCGTGCCGGTCCCCATCTATCCGCAGCTCAGCTTCAAGAATGTCGACGGCTACCACGACACGGTGGCGCACATCGCCACGGCCTCCGGCGCGGCCATGCTGCTCACGACGGAGACGACGAGGCCCTACGTCGATCCGATCGGGCCGCGCGTCGACACCCTGCGATCGATCCTCACGGTCGCCGAGCTCGCAGGGGAGGCGTCGGCTCCCACGGTCGATCTCGGGCCCGACGACCTCGGCTTCCTCCAGTTCACGAGCGGCAGCACGTCCCGTCCGAAGGGCGTCGTGGTCACCCACGGCAACCTCGCGGCGAACTCCACCGCTTTCATGGTGCACGGCCTGCAACGCGACGAGCGGACCGACAAGGGCGTGAGCTGGCTGCCACTCTTTCACGACATGGGCCTCATCGGTTTCGTCGTGGGGCCGCTCTTCACGCACGTCCCCTGCGTCTTTTTGCCCACGGCGAGCTTCGTCCGCGCCCCGCGCATCTGGGTCGACAAGATCCACGAGCATCGCGGCACCATCACCTATGCGCCGAGCTTCGCGTACGCGCTCACGGCCAAGCGCCTCAAGGACAAGGACGTCGAAGGGCTCGACCTCTCTTGCCTGCGGGTGGCGGGGTGCGGTGCCGAACCGATCCGCGCGCGGGCCCTGCAGGACTTCGCTGCGCGCCTCGCGCCCGCCGGCTTCGACGCCAAGGCGTTCTTGCCGTCCTACGGCATGGCCGAGGCGACACTCGCCGTCACCTTCGTTCCGCTCGGCATCGGCCTGCGCGCGGATCACGTCGACCAGGACGCGCTGACCTTCGGCGACGCGAAGGCGAGAGCCGAAGGGGAGGGGGGTCGGGAGGTCGTGGACTGCGGTCAAACCTTCCCGGGGCACGACGTCTCCGTCATCGATGAGGCGGGAGCCCCTGTCGGCGATCGCCGTGTCGGGCAAATCGTGGTCCGCGGGCCGAGCGTCACGCAAGGCTACTTCCAGGATCCCGAGCTCACCGGCGGGACCTTCAAGACCTTGCCGCTCCTGCCCGATGCGCCGGGTCAGCCGCCGAGGCCGTGGCTGCACACGGGAGACCTCGGGTACATGGTCGGCGGGAGCCTCTACGTCTGCGGCCGGGTCAAAGAGATCATCATCGTCCGAGGCCGCAACTACTACCCGAACGACATGGAGTGGGCGGTCGGCGAGCTGCCGGCGGTCCGCCGCGGCAACGTCGTCGCGTTCGGTGTGGACGTCGTCGGCGAAGAACAGCTCGTCGTTTGCTGCGAGGGCGCCTCGGGCGACGCCGCGGCGATTCAGGAGGCGGCGCGCGCGTGCGTATCGGCCCGTTTCGGCCTCACGCCCCACGAGGTCGTCGTGTCACCGCCGGGTACGCTCCCGCGCACCTCGAGCGGCAAAGCACAGCGAAACAAGACGCGGCAGATGTACCTCGACGGCTCCCTGGTCCGCGCACGGACCGTGCATAGCCCCTCTGGGCAATCCTCGTCGGGCCCGATCGACGCCGCCCCGGGACAACCTCCCCCGCGGCCGCACGACCGACAGGCCACTTGAGAGGGCGCGGCGAGCGCAAACAGGGCGGCACTACGACCAAGCCAACGCGGGCCAACTTGAGGCCACTCGATCGAGGGCGGCGCCGACAACACGTGTTGCCATCACGACACGGCGACGCGTAATCGGTTTCGCGCTCGATTTCTCGATACTTATCGAAAGGAACACGGTTCAATGCCCGGCGCCACGATGCTGGAAGTTCATGGTCAAAGACCGTCTCGCGCAAATCTCCTCGCCATGTTCTGTGATGCGGCGACCGAGGTGGTCGAGCGGGACTTTCATCACGTCAGCGAGTCGATGCGCATCGATGAGCTCGTGATCGATTCGTTGGGCATGCTCGAAATCATTGGCTCCCTCGAGCGGTCGCTGCGCATCCGAATCCCCGACGAGTGCTTCGCGGGGCTGCACACGATTCGAGACTTGCTCGACGTCGTCGAGAATCGGCTCGCCTGAGCATCCTGGAGAGAAAGCCATGTCGCTTGCGAACGTTGAAGGCAATCTGAGGGAAGAGCTTCGCGCCCTCGTCGCCGAAATATCCGAGAAAGACGAGATCCCCGAGGGCTCGTCGTTCAAGGAGCTCGGTATCGACTCGATGATGGGCGTCGAAATCGTCGCGGCGATCGAGCGGCAGTACCAGATCAAGATTGAAGACGACGAGATCGCCGGCTTCACCGATCTGGACTCCGCGTATGCGCTCGTCGTGAAGAAGCTCGACGCGAAGCGGGGCACCGCCGCCGCCGAGTGATCGCGGGCCAAATCGCCCCGCCGATCCGCGGTCCGCGCGGGCCGCGGCCGGACCCAACATGCTAGAGATCGCGCGCGCATGGGCGAGCCGATCTTCTCGAAAGTCCCGACCGAGCTGAACTTCCCCGCGGAGGAGCGCGAGATTCTGCGCTTCTGGAAGTCGGCGTGCATCTTCGAGAAGACGCTCACGAAGCCTGCCAAGCACGGCACCTTCGTCTTCTACGAGGGGCCGCCCACGGCCAATGGATTGCCCCACAACGGGCACGTCCTCACGCGCGTCATCAAGGACCTCTTCCCGCGCTACAAGACGATGCGCGGCTGGAACGTCCCACGCAAAGCGGGATGGGACACCCATGGCCTCCCCGTCGAGGTCGAGGTCGAGAAGGAGCTCCGCATCCACGGCAAGGCGGCAATCGAGGCGTACGGCGTCGAGCCGTTCGTCAAGAAGTGCCTCGAGTCGGTCTTCCGCTATACGCGCGAATGGGAAGAGCTCACCGAGCGCGTCGCGTTCTGGTGCGACCTCGGCGACGCCTACGTCACCTACCACCGTTCGTACGTCGAGAGCGCTTGGTGGGCGATGAGCGAGCTCCACAAGAAGGGGCTCCTCTACCAGGGCCACAAGGTCGTCTGGTGGTGGCCCCAAGGGGGCACCGCGCTCAGCTCCGGCGAGGTGGGCCTCGGCTACAAGACGGTCGACGACCCGAGCGTCTACGTCGCGTTCCCGCTCGCTGGCCGAGACGACCTCTCGCTCCTCGTATGGACCACGACGCCGTGGACCTTGCCGTCGAACATGTACGCGGCCGTCCACCGCGGCTTCGACTACGTCGTCGTGCGCGCCGAGAGCGGCAAGCGTTTCGTCGTCGCCAAAGGCCTGCGCGAGGCGCTCGAGAAGAAGATCGGCCCGCTCTCGGTCGAGCGTGAGCTGAAAGGGCAGGAGCTCGAAGGCTGGGAGTACGAGCCGCCGTTCGATCTTTTTCGAGGGACCCAGCGGCAGGTCCAACCGCGCGCGGGCGGGGCCCCGAAGGCGGGTTACTGGCGCGTCGTCCTCGGCGACTTCGTCACCCTCGACGCCGGCACCGGCATCGTCCATGTCGCGCCCGCGTTCGGCGAGGACGACCACAAGATCTTCGTCGAAGAAGAGCGGCGCCTGCTCCCGCGCGAGGGGAGCACCGCGCTCGACCTCCTCTGCGCCGTCGCGCCGGACGGAACGTTCGTCGCCGGCTTCGAGCGGTACGCGGGGCGCTGGGTCAAAGACTGCGACAAGGAGATCCAGCACGATCTGAAGGACAAGGACCTCCTCGTCCACGCCGAGACCTACCGCCACGACTACCCGTTCTGCTGGCGCGCCGACAGCGATCCGCTCATCCAGTACGCCCGCCCTGCCTGGTATATCCGTACGACCGCGCTCATCGATCGCGCGATCGCCAACAACCGCACCATCCGCTGGCTCCCGTCGCACATTCAAGAGGGGCGCTTCGGCGACTTCCTCGCGCACAACGTCGACTGGGCGCTGTCGCGCGAGCGCTGGTGGGGTACGCCGCTCAACGTGTGGGTCTGCGAAGCCGACGCCGACCACAAGCACGTGCCGCCGAGCGTCGCGGACATCGAGCAGCGCAACCCGCGCGCGTTCGATCACTTCCACGCCGCCCGGCGCATCGACCCGGACTTGAGCGAGCACTTGATGGTCCACAAGCCCTGGGTCGACCAGGTCACCTTCCCCTGCGACTCGTGCGGCGCGACGATGCGGCGCGTCCCCGAAGTGGTCGACTGCTGGTTCGACTCCGGGTGCATGCCCTTCGCCCAGTGGGGATACCCGCACCGCGGCCGCGAGCAGTTCGAGCGGAGCTTCCCGGCGGACTTCATCAGCGAGGCGATCGACCAGACGCGCGGGTGGTTTTACTCGCTGCTCATGGTCTCGACTCTGGTCTTCGACGAGGCGAAGTACCCGCACCCGTTCAAGACGTGCATCGTGCTCGGTCACGTCACCGACAAGGAAGGCAAGAAGGAGAGCAAGAGCAAAGGCAACTACACGCCGCCCGAGATCATCCTCGACAAGGTGGCGATGGAGTTCGCCGTCTCCGACGGCGGCAAGACCCCCACGAAAGCCGACGGCGTCCTCGTCTCGCGCGAGGACCTCGAGGGCATGGATCTCCTCGAGGGGACCACCGTGCGCGTCTATCGGAGCGACGACCCGCGCGGAGGGCTCGAGCTGCCGGTCCGCGTCGACAAGCGCCTGCCGCGGCGCGTGGCCGTGCTCGGGCAGGAGAGCCGCGCGCGCCTCGGCGTCTTGCCGTGCGGGACCAAAGACATCAAGCCCGCGGAGGTCCCGCGGCTGCCGCACGAAGAGCGGATCACGATCGAAGATCCTTCGACCCCCGCGCCTGGGGCCGACGCCTTCCGCTGGTTCTTCTACGCGGCGAGCCCGCCGTGGTCGTCGACCCGGCACGCGCTCTCGAACGTGCGCGCCATGCAGAAGGAGTTCGCGGTCAAGCTCCGCAACGTCTACTCGTTTTTCACCATCTACGCGAACATCGATGCATTCCGTCCCGGCGCGCGAGCGGCGCTCTCCCACGGGGATCGCCCGGAGCTCGATCGCTGGATCCTCGGCGAGCTGGCCGACACGACGCGCGTCGTGACCGACCGCATGGACGACTACGACGTCTTCGGCGCGACGCAGCGGCTCGTCGCGTTCGTCGACGGACTCTCGAACTGGTGGGTCCGCCGGAGCCGAGGGCGATTCTGGCGCTCGGGTTGGGACGACGACAAGCAGAGCGCGCACGAGACGCTCTACGAATGTCTCGTCTCGATCGCGAAGCTGACGGCGCCCTTCACGCCTTATGCCGCGGAGGCGATGTACCAGAACCTCGTCGCCCGGCCGGCGTCGGGGAGCGCGCGCGAGAGCGTGCACCTCGAGGAGTGGCCCGAGGCGAACGCCGCCGCGATCGACGAGCGGCTCTCGCGCAAGATGGCCGTCGTCCGCGAGGTCGTGAGCCTCGGGCTGCGGGCCCGCATGGACGCGAAGATGCGCGTGCGACAGCCCCTGAGGACTGCCACCGTCGTCCTGAACGATGACCGGGACGCGGAGCTCGTACGAGGCGCCCTCGACATGATCGGTGAGGAGCTCAACGTCGTCACCGCCAAGCTCGGCACGCGCGACGACCGGCGCGGCTTCGGCACCACGCGCTACAAGCCCAACTTCCGAACGCTGGGCCAGCGCGGCATGGGCAAGGTCGCCCAGGAGCTCAAGACCGCGCTCGCGCGCGGCGACGCGGGCGCCGAGTCCGCGATGCGCACCGCAGCAGACGACGGCAGAGCAGAGTGGAACGGCCACGAGGTCCTCCGCGACGACGTCGAGATCGCGTTCGAGCCAACGCCCGGCATCTCGGCCGCCGCAGACCGTGTGGGTTCGGTCTTTCTCGACACCGACATCGACGAGGAGCTGCGCGATCTTGGCCTCTTGCGCGAGCTCTTGAGCCGCCTCCAGGCCATGCGCAAAGAGGCGGGGTTCGAGTACAGCGACCGCATTCGGGTCTCCCTCGGCGCGAGCGAACGCATGCGCGAGCTCGTCGCGAAACATCGCGAACATCTCGCGGGTGAACTCCTCGCCGTCGAGCTGACGCTCACGCCCCGCATCGTGGGCGACGATGCCGCGGGTGTTTCTGGAGAATTCCGCGAAATCGATGTGGAAGGCGAACGCGTGCTCGTGAACATGCGGGCGTGAGCTGGTCTGCGTGCGCGCGTCGCGGCATTTTTTTTGTCGATGTTCACCGTCGAGGGTGGCCTGCCTCTGGTATGGTGGCCGCGGATGGGGGCGCGGTCTTGAACAAAGCCAGACGGCTCCGAACGGAAACGACGATGCGGTCCCTCCCCGCCACCCCGCGGGGACGCGGCGCCGCCTCGCCCGCGCAAGACTGGTGGAACCCGAGCATCGCCGCCGTCGGGGCGCCGCTGGCAAAGGCCAAGCAGCGACCCGAGTCGACGGTGACCCGTTCCGCGTCGGGAACCGTCGCCCGAGCCGAGGTGCTCGACAAGGCCGCCCGCGCGCGCTTCGAAGAAGAGATCGACGCCGCCCTCAAGCGAAGGCCGGCGAACGAAGGGCGGCTCGCAGGGGCGGTGAGGGCCGTCGCCCCGTTCAGCCCGGCCCTCCGCGCGTCGCTCGGCGAAGCCACGGCCGTGTTGCTCCGCCGGGGCGCGCGCCAGCGCGAGCTCTACGGGTGCGGGCTGCGTGCCTTGGCCGAAGCACAAGACCGGCAGTCGGCGGCATTGCTTCGGCAGGCCCTCGCTGGAGAAGAAGCGGGCGGATCGGCCGCGCTGAGCGCCGCGTGCTTCTCGCGCGACCCCGAGCTCTCCCCCCTCTTGGCGAAGGTGGCCGCGAGCCGGCAATCCCATCTCGCGTTCGGCGCCGAGCTCGCGCGGGTCGCGCGCGGAGAGTCCAACGGGGCGCTCCTCGCGCAGCTCGCGCCGATGATCAAAGAGAGCCACCGCATCTCGATGTGCATCGAGCTCTTCGTGCCGCTCCTGCGCGCGGCGCCCATCGCCGGACAAATCGGGCCCGCGCTGTCGGTCCTGCGCGGCGCCGAGCGCCACCTTGGCCGCTGGCTCGTCCTGGCCGAGGTAGCCGTGAAGGCGGGCGATCTGGCGCCCCTCGAAGAGGCGAAGACCAAGGCCACCGCGGGTCCGACGAGCTCGCGCGCCGCGTGGTCGCTCGTCGCCTGGGCGCTTTCCCAGACCGACGCCGCCACCCGCGGGACCGCGGCTCCTCCGCCGCCCACGGCGCGGCCGACCCTCGAACTCATCGCCCGTCTTTCGGATCGTCCGAGCGCCGATCGAGATACGACCTTCCTCTTTCGGATGGCGCGGGCCGGCGCGACCTCGGTGCGGCCGATGCTCGAGGCCATCACGCGGAGCGGCGCTCAGGAAGACGAGACCACCGTGCGCGCCCGCCTTTATCTCGCGCGCGACCACGGGCGCCACGATCTGCGCACCTCGCTCACCGAGGCGACGACGACGGGGAGCGGCAGGGAAGAGCTCCGCGGTCTCGCCGCCGCCGCGTTGTGGGATGTGTCATCGCGCGACGACGAGTCGGCGCCCGCGCGGGGAATGGCCTCCAGCGTGATCGACGATCTCGTCGCGTCACGCACCATCGGCAACGTGGCCTGGGGGGCGCTACTGCGGGCGGCCTCCAAGCAGGCGGCCGGCCTCGAGCCGCTCCTCACCGAAACCCCCATGCGTCGAATTCAGTGGGGTTGGATCGAGTGAGGGCCCGCGCGGCTGCGATCGCCCTTGGGTGCGCGTCGACCGCGCCGCGGGTGGTCGCAGGCGCGCCGGCATCCAATTCGGTGCACGTCGTGGTCTGGGCGGACCGCGACGACGACGACAACGACGGGCACCCCGACGGCGAGCAATCGACGCTCCCAACCGCCGCGCGCGCCGATCTCGTGCGCCTCGACAAGCGATGGCTCGGCGCCAAGGTGCAGGTCGTCTCCGGCGGCGAGCACGCCCGATTGGTCCTCGCGTCCGGCCCGGCGCTCTGGGGACGCACCGTCAGCGACCCGGCCTGGGTGCAAGGCATCTCCCCGGGCCAAGTCGAGCTGGCCGCGGGCCCCGACTCCGCGCGCATCCGCGTCACGGTCGACGTGCGCGGCATCGATCTCCGCGACGGCGACGGCGACGTCGTCGACATGGCGCGCTCGCACGCGTCCCTCGAGCGCACGCCGCCCTCGCGCGTCGAGGGGCCGCCTGACGCCCGCTACGACGACCCCGACGCGCTCCGGGTCGTCTTGGCGCTACCCGACGACGGCCCGGGCCTCGACGGCGACCGCGACATCGCGGTCGACTCCGTCAACGCGCTCGGCGCGACGATCGACACGCTGCCCCACCTCACGCTCGCGCCCTCGTCGTGTGCGCGGCCTTACATCGGGATGCGTTGCTGGGCCAGCGCGCCGCTCCGCCTGGTCATCGACGACGTCGACCGCGACCACCCTCTCGTCAACGACCGATCCATCAAGGCGGAGCTCGGGGGAGCCGTGTCGATGCGGCTCGACGGCCACAAGGCGCAGATGATCCGCGTCCTCGGGCCGCGCGCGTCGGCGGTCGGTCCCATCGCTCGCTTCCGCGCGAGTCTGCGGCCGTTCGTCGTACGGGTGAGCCCCGGCGGCGCGCCCGCCATCGGCGGCACCGACGCAGGCGCCGCGAGCGCGCTCCGCGCGGAGCTGGTCTCCGCGGCCGCGATCTGGAGCCAGTGCGGGATCGGCTTCGGCGACCCGCGCGCGCTCGAAGTCCGCGTCGTCGACCCGCCTCCGTCGCACCTCGTGGCCATCGGCGACGACCTCGGCATCCCCGCCAGCGGCGGCGAGATCCGCCTCCGCCTCGGAGATCGCCCCGTCGTCGTTCCGACCACGGCGGGGCAGGGGCCCGACCGTGTCGCCCGCAACGTCGCGCGCGCCGCGGAGCGCGCCGGCTTCGTCGCCGTCATCTCCCCCAACGCGCGCATCGGTCCCGGGATCGCCCCGAGTGTCGACGTCTCGATCCGTCGGCGCGACGGAACGCTGGTCGCCGTCGACGCTGTACGCGGCCAACCCCTGACGACCGATGCCACGCTGAGCGTCCGCGTCGGCTCCGTCGATCTGAGCGACGGCCTCCAGCACTTCACCGACATGGATGCGATGGCCGGCACGCTGGAAGAGCGGACGCTGCTCAAGGCCATCGACGACGGCGACCCCACGACGATCGAAGTCGTGGTCGTCCCGCTGTTCGCGGGCGGCGGACGCATCGGCGAGTCCTTCATCGGCAGCGACCTCTCCAGCGTCCGCAACGTCGTGCTCCTCGACCGCGCCGGCATCCGCGCGCGAAAGAGCAGCCTCACGCTCGCCCACGAGCTCGGCCACGTCCTCATGGATCTGCCCGGTCACCCCGACGATTTCGGCCCCGACACGCCGACTCTCCTCATGGACTCCGACGCTGCCGACCCGTCCCCGTACGGCCCGCGCCGCATCACCATCGACGAGTGTGCGCGCGTCTTCCGACAAGCGGGACCGCAAGCGCGCGTCCCGCTCCTCACGCCGTGGCCCGTCGGCCCCATCCCTCCGGCACCGAGCGGCGCTACTGCGCGTTGATGACCGTGAGCTGGGTGCCGCCCGCGTAGGCGTAGCTCACGTACGAGTCGAATCCGTACGCCATCACGCCCACCGGCGCGTCCGCCTGCACGTGATGCACGCCGTCGTTCTGCATCCCCGGCAGGACATTGTTCGGCGCGGGTTGGGTCGGGTCGATGATGGGGTACGAGAGCTGATAGCGGTAGGTCCAGAAGGGCGGATCGTTCGAACCGCGGTCGGTCGGCCCGAGGCCGTCGGTCGGCGTGACGTCGCTGTTGGTCGCATCGAGCGCCATCCCGTCGATGAACACTTGCGCGCCGAACGGGGCGACGATCACCAAATAGTCGAAGACGTACTTGTCCGGTGTGAGGAGCACGTAGTCGCTCCGCCACTGCTCCCGCGGCGACACGAGCGCGGTGCTCGGGTCTCCGCCCGGAAGGCCGCGCGGCACGCCCCCCGCGTCCTGGCTGGCCTGCACGTCGAGCACCATCGCGGCCTGGCTCGCCGTCAGAAGAAAGTCGTGCTTGGACGGGATGATCGACGACGCCCCCTCGCCGACGAGGTCGAACGCGTCCCACGGCGACGGCAGCGTGGTCGTCACGTGCGTGGTGCCCGGGACCGCGGTGACGACGCGGTAGTACTCGGTCTCGTCAACCTCGCCGATGTTGCCGCCCGCCGCGATGACCGCGCTCGTCCGGTTCGGCATCTTCGCGAGCGCATACGATTTCCCCACCGCCCGAACGGGCGTCGTCTGGTGCTCGAGATGATCGGCGCAGCAGAACCGCTGCGCGATCGTCGGGAAGATCGGCGCGTCGGACGCCTCGCTCCCGGGAAAGACGGCGACCGGCTGATCCGCGTCGATGAGCGTCCCCGTGAAGTCGGCGTTGAAGTCTCCCGTCTCGAGGTTGAGCACCTCGAACGGCTGGAGCGTCGCCTCCCCGCTCGCGCCGAGGTCGATCCCGTTCGTGAATGGCCCACCCGGGATGACCCGCGCCGTGCTCTGCACGCGCACGTGCGTGTCGGGGCGCGTCGCGATGATCGCGAGAAAGGCGCGGAGATCGATCCCGAAGTTGGTCGCCGGGTCGGCCGAGATGGCGATCGTCTGCGGCCAGGACGGCACGACGTACGCGCGGCCCACGCCGACGTTGAGGCCCGACTCGGGGAGGAGCTGCGAGGCGTCGTTGGAGAAGACATTGACGTTGTCGAGCGGATTGAACTGGTACGCGACGATGGGGAAATCGCTCGTCACCTTGTACGCGTGGCGCGTGAGCGCGGTGCCCGTGCCGGTGTTGAACGTGCCGTCCGCGGATCCGTCGACCTCGCGCGGGCCGAGCTTGAACACCTCGAGGTTTTGCGCCGCGATGACCGCCGTGGCCACGACGCGCGGCAGCGAGGTCGCGTCGCCGGGCTGCGAGTCGTCCTCCGTCACCGTCACCGTCGCCGGCACGTCCGGCTCGGCGTTCGACACGACGATGGCGTACTGCTGCTGCGCCGCGTTCAACGACGCGGAGACGACCGCGTTGTCGAGGTCGGCCGCCCAATACTCGCACCCGACATTGG
Organism: Polyangiaceae bacterium; assembly: GCA_036500865.1. GTDB lineage: Bacteria > Myxococcota_A > Polyangia > Polyangiales > Polyangiaceae > Palsa-1150. Next base: position 106,414 of record DASYBG010000056.1, on the reverse strand, counting down.
ACAGCTCCTGGGTTGCGAGGAGGCAGAGCTGTACGCAGGCGCCCTGGCGGCACGCGTACCCGCTCGTCGTGTCGCACGCGGTCCCGGGCTGCCAGGACGTGCCGGTCGGGTCGCACGTGGCCACGGTCTGCCCCTGGCACTCGACGTCGTTCGGAGCGCACGTCGCGCACGCACGGAGCGACGCCGCGCAGACCTGCCCCGCGCTCGCGCAGTCGGTCGTCGTCTGCCATGAGCCGCCCCCGGGCGCGCACGCCTGGAGCTTGGTTCCGCTGCATTGCACGTCCCCCTCCGAGCACGCGGGCACGAGCGACTGGGCGACGTCGCGGTACGCCGGGTCGTAGTGGCACGCGCCGGCGGCCACCACGGCGGCACAGATGACGCCCTCAGTAAGAGCCCGAGACCATGTCTTCGGCATAGGCGCTCCAAGACCCGCCCGAGAGCTGCCCGTAGCGCAGCATTCCGTAGTCGAAGGCGTCGATGCGTGCGACGGCGACGGTCGTCTGGAGGGCGCCGTGCTGGAGGACACCGACGCCCGCGACCTGCGACAGGTCCGGCAGATCGAACGAGAGGTCGCTCCCCGGCGTGACGATCGTCCATGCGACCAGACCGTCGGCCGACGACACGGTCAGCACGGCGAGATCGACAGGCACCCCCGCCTCGAGCGTGACGTGCGTCCCCGACCACGCCCCAGTCGATGGTTGCGTGAGCGTCGGGATCGGCAGAAATCCTCCCACCGAGATCGGATCGTTGCCGTCCGTCGTCTCGATCCCGTCGACCACCGAGATGGGGAGGTTGCCGTTCGGCCCTGTGACCGCCGCGCCGGTGAGGTTGTACGCGGCGCCCGCCAGCGTTCCGTCGAGCCCGGGGATGCCCGAGAACATGATGGGCGCCGAAACGGGCAAAAGGTTCGTGATCGTCCCTTGCGGAAGAATGGCGAAGAGGCTCGTCCCGAGGTCCACGGCGAGGATCGACTCGAGCCGATCGGGCCCGTCGAGCGACGACGGCGGCGGCTGCATCGTCACCGCGAGCGCATGATCGAAGACCGTCGTCATCGGGATATCGACGCCCGTCGTCTGCTGGCCCGGCGCGACGAACACCCCCCGCGCGAGCCCCATCGCGTAGGGCACGAAGGTCGGCGGGGTGACCGTCCGATCTTCGATCCCGGCGAGCGCGTACACCGTCTGGTTGCCGCCCAACGAAGCCAGCGTGTACGCGTAGCCGAGCTGCCCGTCGCTCATCGGCGTCGTCGCGCTCGACGCGGGCGGCAAGTAGAAGCCGCTGAACGGGCTGCCACCGGCCACCCAGACGTACGCGGCCTCGCGCTCGTTGCCGAGGGGCGCCGGGACGTTGCTCCATGCTCCGCGGTTGAACTCGATGCCGCCCTGCCAGACGAGCTCCCCGACGATCGCGCCTTCTTGCGCCACCGCACCATTGGCGCTCGAAGGCGGGTCCCCCGCGCACGACAGATCGAGCACGGGGTTCAGGTATGCGGTGACGGTATCGACCGGCACGTCCACGAAGGTCGTCGGCTGGTGGCACTTGGCCGCGATCGTGACGGTGGATTGGCCCGTCAGCGACGGCGCGGTCAGGAGCACCGCGCCCGACGCGTCCGTCGTTCCCACCACCGCCGTCGCGAGGTTCGCCCCCGCGATGGCCTGCGCGCCCGGGATCGCGGCTCCCGTGAACGCGTCGAAGGCCAGGACGGTCATGTGGCCGGCCAAAGCTCCGCCAAAGAGGCCCCCGCGGTATCCATCGGGCGAATCGGTATAGGTGAAGGCGTCGCGCGCCTGATCGAGCGACCCGTCGTCGTTCGTGACCGTCACGTCCTGCGTCCCCGCGGCCCCCGGGGGCGTCAGACACGCGAGGTGCGTCCCATCTGTGACCTCGACGGACGTGCACGGTTGGCCCCCGACCGTCACTGTCGACGACGGCGTCCAGTCCGTGCCGCTCCCCTGAAGCGCGATGAGCGTTCCGCCGCTCGTGGCACCCCCCGTCGGCACGACGGAGAACGAATCGAAGAAGAACCCCGCCACGAGCGTGCGATCTTGCGCGGTCGCCGGGTCGTGGACGCGGACGTCGGCCGGCCCCGGGCTTCCCGGCGGCGTGACCACGGCAATGCGCGTCGGGCTGCTCGCGAACACTTCGCTCGGGTCGAGCGCGGTGCCGCCGATCCACACCTCTACCGCCGATGAAAAGCCCCGTCCGGCGATCGTCGTCCGCGTGCCCCCCGTCCACGGTCCGTGCGACGGCTGCAGCCCCGTCACCGCGAACGGGTCGCCGAGGTCCACGTCGGAGAAGGGGCTCGCGTCGCCGCCGAGGTGGACGCCGGGCGCGAGCCCCGCGTCGTCGACGACGGGGTCGAGCGCGGGCCCCGAGCCGGGAATGCAGGCCCCCGGGCCCACGCCGGCAACCGCAAGCACGCCGACCACGACGAGGGAACGCATCGGCCAGAGGCGTCGCCCGTGGCTCGGCTTGCCCATCGGGTACGAGCGTAGGCCAAGCTCGTCGGCGCAGCAAAGGCCGAGGGAATGCCGGGCGCCGCACGCCTGTCTTGCAGAGCGCCCTGCAAGACCTACGATCCACGTCATGAAGCTCCCTCGGCCGAAGCACACCCTGAGCGAATACATGGCTCAGTACGCGCGAGAGCACACCCAGCTCGGGACGAAGCTGACGCATATGGTCGGGATCCCGATGATCCTCGCCTCGTTTCCGACCGCCGTCGTCAGCCCCCCGCTCGGGGGCGGGCTCTTCGTGGGAGGGTGGGCCCTCCAGTACGTCGGGCATTACGTCTTCGAGAAGAACAATCCGGCGTTCTACGGCGACCCTTACTACCTCCTGGTCGGCCCCGTCTGGGTCGCGGTCGAATGGGCGAAGCTCTTCGGGGTCCCCTTGCCGCACGCCATCGAAAGCGTCCTCCATGCCGAGGGCTCGGCCGGCGACAAAACGGCGAACGGCGAAGCCGCCGGCGTGGTCAACTGAGCATTTGAGCTGCCACACCGTACAAAGCGCGCTAAACCGCCCCGACTCCCGTGACCGAAAACGACATCGAGCCGGATCTCATCCTCGACCTCGACCCTGAGCCGGACGCCGCCGCGGGACGACCGCTGGCCGTCCAGCCCGGGCCGGCGCATCCGCTGGGCATCGTGGTCGGGGAGCGCCTCGGCGTGCCCGCGGGGTCGACCGACGTCATCGGAGACTACGGACGGCCGCGCCCGTCCTACGTGTTCCTGGCCCTCGTCTCGATCGTCTCGCTGGGCGCCGACATCGCCACGAAGGCCTGGGCCGCGAGCCACCTCGACGGCTATCCGGGGTCCCTCGAGATCTGGGCGCGCCACGTCACGCTGGTGCTTGCGCGAAATCGCGGCGGCGCGTGGGGACTTCTCCAGTCGACGAGCGAGAACGTGCGCCGGCCTTTCTTCCTCCTCGTCTCGGTGGCCGCCATCGCCTTCATCATGACGCTCTACCGGCGGCTCCTCCCGAGGCAGCGCGCCCTCAAGTGGGGCTTGCCGCTCGTCCTCGGCGGCGCGCTCGGCAACGTGCTCGATCGCATCCGGTATGGGCAGGTCATCGACTTCATCGACGTGCACCTCGTCTACCGAGGCATCGAACGCCATTGGCCGACGTTCAACGTGGCCGACGTGGCGATCTGCGTCGGCGTAGGCCTGATGGCCATCGACATGTTCGCGACCAAGCGCGCCCCGCCCGCGATGCGCGCGCCGTCGCTCCCTCCTGCGCAATCGGGAGAGCCCTCGGTCGATTGGACCGGCGGAGGTGCGCCGCTCGAGCCGGCGTCGGCCGTGGCGCCCAACCCCGGCGCCGACGGTTGAGGCGCGCGCGATCGCCTCGCGCTTCGCTCGCGCCCGCCGGGCACGCGCTGTACTCCTAGAGGCGTGCATCCCGAGCTCTTTCGGCTGCTCGACGTCGGGGCTCCCGCATATTTCGTTTTTCTCCTTTCCGGGTTTCTCTTCGCGACGGCGATCGGCGCCCTCTGGGCCCGCCGGATCGGGGAGAACGCCGACGTGGTCGTCGACCTGGGCATCGCGATGCTTCTCGCCGGTGGCGCGGGCGCCCGCCTCCTGCACGTCTTCGCCGACGGCTATTTCTGGGACTACGTCCACCTCTGTACCGATCCGTCGCTCGTCAATTGGCCGCTCGACGCGCACGAGTGCATCTCGCCGGCCTACGGAGGCGTCTGGGACGCGGCGCGCGGTCTCTGCCACCCGCAGACGACCGACTGCTTCGCCTGGGCGAAGTTCTGGGCCGGAGGGCTGACGTATTACGGCGGCTTCATCGGCGCGAGCGTCGCCGCGTGGCTCCTCTTGCGCCGCGATCGCTTTCCCTTCTGGAAGGCCGCCGACATGGCCGGCTTCGCCGTGCCGCTCGGCCTGACGTTCGGACGCATGGGCTGCCTCATGGCGGGCTGCTGCTTCGGTTCGACGTGCGCGCTGCCGTGGGCGGTCTCCTTCCCGGGGAGCAGCCCGGCGAGCCTCGAGCAATTCAAGGAGCACCTGCTCCCGAACGCCCATATGTGGAGCCTGCCCGTGCACCCGACGCAGGTCTACGAAGCCGCGGCGTCCCTCGCGATCGCCGCGGCGTGCCTCGTGTGGATCCATCCGCGAAAGCGCTACGACGGCCAGGTCTTCGCCGCCTTCCTCGCCCTCTACGCCGTCGCGCGCTTCCTCGTCGAGTTCCTGCGCCGCGACGATCGGGGGGGCGCCGTCGGGCTCTCCACGTCCCAGCTCCTCGGGATCGTGCTCCTCGGCGTGGCCGCCCTGATCCACTTCCGGCGTGGCGTGCAGGGCGAGGCGCTCCGGCGCCCGCGGCCGTCAACCTAGCGGCCGTTGCCATCCGGTGGACGCGAGCTCGTCCGCCACGCGCGCTCCGGACGAACGGCGGACCGGATCGTGGCGAATTTGCTACTCGCCGCTAGTCGCGATTGACCCGCTTGCAATTGTTGGAAATCGCGCGTGGACCGGTCGCCGTTCATATTGCGAAACGAAATACTTGGAGTAACCATCCAGCTTGTTGGTCGTGACGGCGCGTCCTTCGCGCCGGCGGTCGACGGCCGGTCGCCTCGCGGGCGCGCGGGCACCTCCGGGCGCGCCGCACGGAGCGAAGCGACCTGGCGCGGAGACGTGGAGTCGGTGACGAAGACGGCACGCGCAAGACTCGTCCCGAGGACATTGGCAACGAAGAAACTCTAGAAGACAGCAAACCCATGCGCCTCGACGCACCTCTTTCTCTTTGGGATCGGATTCGGGAATTTCTGGTGTTCCTCGCCACGGTCGCCGCCGTCCTCGCGGGCGCCGAGGTCGTCATGCTCCTGAGGGGCGGCGACGTCGAGGCGCGCACGGGAGAGCCGGCCGCGAGCGCATCGGGAGCGGCAGTGCGCTCCGCGGACGACGCGACGTGGTCGGCCGCGCCGCGCGCCGACCCGAAGCCGGGAGGCCGTGAAGGGGAGCGGGAGGCGAGCCGAGCCGCGTATCAGAACGACCAATAGCAAACGACTTTTTGGGAATTGCTGGCGTCGCTTGCATAGGGAGTAAACCCGTGGGTCCGGCTTTTGGCATATACATCGCGGGCAGCCTCGACGTTGCTGCAGCTGCCCACGTAATCCTCGACGCCGACGAAGAAGGGCCGGCCCGTCCGCGATCGCAGACCCAACGCCGCCCACGCCGCGAGCTGCGCTTCGGCCTCCGCGTCGAACGTGGGCCGATACACCTCCTCGTGCGTCACGCCGTCGAGGAGCGAGGCGAAGCGCACGCCGTGCGTCGAACCGAGGCGGGTCGCGTCGCTCGTGGCGTTCTGCATGACCAGCAACGCGTCCGGGTAACGGTCGCGCAGTCTACGCACGACGTCGAACGCGCCCTGGCGGCAGGACGGCGAGCAGACCCCTTCGGGCGAGGACGGATCGGTGTGCTCGACCACCTCCAGGTTGTCGAGGTAAAGGCCGTCCACGCCGCGCGCGAAGAGACGGGCGGCGACGTGCTCGACCAGGAGCGCCTGATAGTCGGCGTTGCCGAGATCCATCCACGTCTCGTCGGGGTAATCGGCATATTCCCCGAGCATGGCCGCGCGGTTCGCCCCGCAGGGGACGAAGCCGGCGGGAGCGCTCGACCAGTAGGTGCGGAAGCGCTCGCACGAACCGAGGTTCAGATAGCTGAGGACACGGTTTCTCCCGCCCGCCTTGAGGATGCGAAGCTCGTCGTCGGTGAAGTTGCCGCGCCCGTCTCGCCCTGGATCGGCATCGATGTCGATAATTCGGAACCGGGCCGCGACTCGCTCGATGTCGCCCATCTCGGCCGCCGTTCCGTAGAAAGAGAGCCAGGGACCCGGCTCCGAGAATCCGCGTCCCACGGTCTCGAGACCTGGCGCGGAGCGGCCGGCGTCGGCCCGAGCGGCAGGGGCCGCCGGCGGGACCACCGGGGCGCGGGAAGCGACTTCGCTGCGCGAGCAGGCGGCCGCCAGGACCACCCAGGCGAGCGCCGATGACCGCGGCCTTCCCGCCTTCGCCTCGCATGGCCGCATTCGTTCGTGGTCCTTCGTTTCGCCCGGGCCTCGCCGTGTGCCTCGGCGCGCTCGTGGCCGCTGCGATCGTCGCGTTCTCCGCTGGCGCCGCGGCGGCCGACCCGCCTCACGTCGCCACCGCATTCTACTATGGCCCCCACGTCCCGAACGAGCTCCTCTCGCACTTCGACCGGATCGTCGTCGAAGCGGACGACCTCGCCGGCCCTCCGTCCGGTTCGCGCGCCAAGCCATTCGCGTACGTGAGCGTCGGCGAGATCCACCCGACCCGGGCTTGGCGCAAGGAGGTCCCCGCGGGCCTGATCCTCGGTCATAACGCCCGCTGGGGGAGCGACATCGTCGACACGCGCAGCCCAGCCTGGCGCGACTTCCTCCTCGAGCGCGTCATCGAACCGCTGTACGCGCAGGGCTATCGCGGGGTCTTCCTCGACACGCTCGACAGTCACCGCCTCGTGGCGCGCGGCGTCGAGGACCTTCGCGCCCACGCCGCGGGCATCGCGGCGATCGTCCGCGCCATGCGCGCGCGGCACCCCGACCTCCAGGTCCTCCTCAACCGCGGGTTCGACGTCCTGCCGCTCCTCGATCGCCCTCCCGACGGGCTCGTCGTCGAGTCCCTCTTTCGGACCGGCGACGCAGGCGACGCCTACCGCGCGGTCGTCCCCGCGGAGACCGATCGTCTTCGCCAAACCCTGCTCGATGTGCGCGCGCGCTGGGCGCTGCCGATCACGGTGATCGACTACGTGCCCTCCAGCGACCGTACCCTCCGGCGCGCCACCGCCCTGCGCATCTACGGCGAAGGGTACGATCCCTACGTCGCGACGCCCGCGCTCGACGGAATCGGCGTCGGTCGCGCCGAGGTCATCCCGCGGCGCGTCCTCGTGCTCTACAAGAATCACCCGGAGGAGGGGTACCTCGGCGCCCAAGACGCATGCGTCCTCGTCGCCCCCATCCTCGAGTGGCTCGGCTACGCCGTCGACTACGCCGACGTCGCGGGCTCCTTGCCGGACAAGGATCTGGGCGATCGCTATGCGGGGGTCGTCGTGTTCGTCGCGCGCGGCGAGGCCGACGAAGACGAGCTTCGCCGGTGGTTTTTGCGGCGGCTCGACGAGGGCACGCGCGTGGCGTTCCTCGGGAGCCTCGGGTTCGCGCCCGACGCGACCTTGCTCGAGCGTCTCGGCCTGCGCGCCGCCTCCGCCACGGCGCGGCCACCCCTTCGCGTCGCCAAGGCGACCGACGCCGTGGGCTTCGAGGCACCCGCGCGGGCGCGATCGCGCGACCTGCCCGCCTTTCGCGGCGCCGACGGGGGCGCCGAGCCGCTCCTCTCCATCGAGGACGCCGACGGGCAGACCTGGGACCCCGTCGTGGTCGGCGCCTGGGGCGGGGCCGCCCTCGATCCGTACATGATCGACGAAGGCCTCGGGCAGGAGCGCCGTTGGATCGTCGACCCCTTCCGCTTCCTCGCGAAGGCCCTCTCCCTCGGCGGCATCCCCGCGCCCGACGTCACCACCGAGTCCGGTCGGCGCATCCTCACGGCTCACGTCGACGGGGACGCCTTCGTGAGCCACGCCGAGCGTCCCGACCGAGCGTTCGCGGGACAGGTCATCTTCGACGAGATCCTCTCGCGTTATCGCATCCCGCAGACCGTGTCGGTCATCGAGGGCGAGGTCGGGCCGGCCGGGCTTTACGCATCCGAATCCCCCGCGCTCGAGGCCATCGCACGCAAGATCTTCCGTCTGCCGTGGGTCGAGGCCGCCAGCCACACCTTCAGCCATCCCTTCGATTGGGCCGCCGCCGAGGCCGGCCAACCGTCGGCGTCGACGTCGCTGCCGATCCCCGGCTACACGTTCGACAGGGACCGCGAGTTTCGCGGGTCCATCGCGTACATCGAGTCGCGGCTCTTGCCGCCCGGCAAGAAGGTTCGCGTGCTCCAGTGGTCGGGAGATTGCTCGCCGAGCGACGCGTCGGTCGCGTACGTTACGCGCCTCGGCGTCGAGAACGTCAACGGAGGCGGATCCACGCGCACACAGGACTTTCCCTCGCTCACGCGGGGTTCGGCGATGGGGATCCCGAAGGCGGACGGGACGGCCTACCAGGTCTTCGCGCCTGTCGAGAACGAGAACGTCTTCACCAACGAGTGGCACGGCCCCTTCGACGGCTACGCCCGCGCGATCGAGACGTTCGAGCTCTCCGGGTCGCCGCGGCGAACGAGCCCAATCTCCATCTACTACCACTTCTATTCGGGCACGAAGACCGCGTCGCTCGCGGCGCTCCGGAGGGTCTACGACTGGGCGCTCGCGCAGCCGACGACGAGGCTCTACCTGAGCGAGTACGCGGCCAAGGTCCGCGCCTTCCAGAGCGTGACGCTCGCACGGCGCGTCGACGACGGCGCGTGGGAGATCGGCGACCTCGGCGCGCTCCGCACCGTGCGTATCGAGCCGGCGTCGGGATGGCCGGACCTCGAGCGCTCGCTCGGCATCGCCGGCGTGCACGACGGCCCCACGGGCCGATACGTCCACATCGCCGCCGACGCACGGGAGGTCGTCCTCGCGCTCGCTTCCGACCCGCCGGCGGGGGCTTACCTCGACGCGTCGAACGGGCGCGTCCTCCGCTGGTCCAAAGAGGAAGGCGGCGTTCGCTCCGTCCGCTTGGCGGCGCATGAGCCGCTCACGATCGACGTCGCGGGGGCGCAGACGTGCGTGCTGACGACCGACGGCGGCGTCACGCGCGGCGAGCGATCGGGGTCGGTCGTCCGCTTGTCGCTCACCGCGCAGGAAACGAACGATGCGACGCTCGCGTGCCGGTAACCGCGAGCGCCTCGCCGGGGCGCCGATGCTCGTGGGCATCGCGCTCGCATTCGGTGCGCTGCTCGCTTCGGTGGTCCCGACGCGGGCCGAGTACACGCGCAACCTGGAGCGACCGAGCGACGCTCGTTCGCTCCCGTATCTGTCGGCGCTCGCCCGCGCGAGCGACGGCGACCGAGGCATCGAGCTCCTCTATGTGAGGCGCCTCCAGTCCCTCGGCCGCTTCGACGCCGCCCTTGCCGCGCTCGGACCCGAGGCGACGAGCGCGGCCGATCCGGCGATCGCCAACCTCCATTTCGACCTGCTCCTCGCGAAGGCCCGGGCGGACGGGGAGGGGACCGCCGCCCGCACGACCGCGTTCCGCGACGTCGCCCGAGCGCTCGGGGGCCTGCGGTCGGTGCCTCAGACGGCGCCGCGGCTCCGCGACCTCGCGCGCGTCGCGCTGGAGGTGGACGAGCCGCACTGGGCCGCCGAGTATCTCTTCGCGGCCGCGTCGCTGTCGCCGCCCGACGGCGGTGCGGCCCTGCTCGTCGAGGCCGGGCGCTGGCTGCGCGCCGCGCGAGACGAGGCGCGCGCCGCCGACTGCTTCGGTCGCGCGGCGGACATGGAGACCGACACGGCGCGGGCCCGCTCCGACCGCGCGCTCGCGGTCGACGCGGTGGAGGCGGAAGGGCAGGCGGGGCCGGCGGCGGACCTGGCCGCGTCCTATGCGTCCCGCGATCCGGACGACGCGTCGATGCTCGCGCGAGCCACGGAGCTCGCGACGGCGGCCGGACGTGCACGAGACGCGAGGGACCTCGGCCGACGACTCGCCTCCCTGGACCCCGACGACGACGGCGCCGTTCGCGACCAGGCCCGGCGCGAGCTCGCGGCCGACGACCCGCGGGGCGCCCTCGCGGACATCGCCTTGCTCGTCGCGCGACACCCCGAAGACATGCATTGGCGCCGCGTCGAGGCGCGGGTGGCCGAGTGGGCCGGGGACCCCTCGCTCGCCCTGGGCGACTGGCTCTGGATTTTCGGACGAGGCGGGGACCCGAGCGCTCCGGAGGCCGTGCTCCCGTGAGGCCCCCCGCCGCGCCCTTCGGGTACGTGTTCGTCGTCGTGCTCGTGGGCGCCGCCGCACGCCGTGCGAACGCGTCCGACGCCGCCATGGCGACGCCCGACCGACCCGAGCCCGCGCAGACCCACGCCGCCCTGCCTGCCGGCGGCAACACGCCGTTCGACAACGCCCTCCGGCTCGCGCGGATGCTCGGCGATGAGCAAACGATCGCGAACCTGCTCGAGCAGCGCGCGCTTGGACCGGGCTCGACGTGGCCCGACATCGTCGAGGCCGTCGACGCGCTCGAGGTGGTCGGAGAGAGCGAGCGCGCCGCGCGCCTCCTCGAGCGACGGGCGCGAGAGGCTCCCCTCGATCCCCGCGGGCTCGAAGCCCTGGCGGACCTCTGGACGCGAAATGGGCGCGTGACCCGAGCGATCGCCGCGTGGCGCCGGCTCGCCGCCCTCGGGCCCCTCGGCGCGAAGCAAGCGCTCGCCTTCGCAACGGCGCTGGACGAGACGGGACAGCGGGACGAAGCACTCCGTGTCCTCGTCGACGCGAAGGAGCACGCGACCGCCGACGCCGTCGGGCTCTGGGACGCGCTGGCGACCTTGGCCTGGCAATCGGACGACGACGGCGACGCCCTCCTGGCCTACCGGAAGCTGTGGTCGTCGGGCGATCGCCGTCCGTCGGTCGCCGAGCGGCTGATGACGCTCGCCGGCGAGGCCGGAGCGTACGACGAAGCGGTCGCCGTTGGCACCGAGGGATACGCCAAGAGCGGCGACGCGGATCTCTTGCTCGACGTGGCCTCGCTCGAGACGTCCAAGCAAGACTGGGCGGGCGTCCTGCGCACGCTCGGCCAGGCCGGCGCCGATCGGGTCGCGGGCCCTCGGCGGCGCGACGCGCTCACGATGCGTGCCGAGGCGTACGAGCACCTGCAGCAATGGCAAGCGGCCCGGGCGGCCTACGAGGCCGCCCTCGCGCTCGACCCCTCGGCGGTTTCGATCCAGGCGGCGCTCCTCGAGCTGGCCATCGCTCGAGACGACCGCGGCGCGCTCCGCGACTACGCCGAGCGGTGGTCGCCGGCCGCCGCGAACGAGCCCGAGCTGTGGGAACCGCTCGCCGTCGCGCTCGACCGGATAGGGCGCACGCGGGAGGCGCTCGCGTTCTTCGCCCGAGAAGCCCGGGACGCGCACGCCGATCCCGGCACCCTCCTCGACTTCGCGGACGCGCTCGCGCGCTCCGGCCAGGAGCTCTGGTCCTGGCGCTTGCGGAGACGCGCCGCCGTCCTCACGCGCGACCGGGTGTTCGCCTCGATGCGCGGAGCCAAGGTCGACACGGACGACCGCGCCGCCGCGGAGAACATCGCCGAGGTCGTGCGCGACGTCTCCGGACCCGACGCGGGCGAGCGCTGGGTGCGCGCCGTCGAAAGGGTCGGCGCACGCAACGATGCCCGCTCGGACGCCTTCGCCGCGTCGTGGTGCCTCCAGGACGACCAGATCGAGTGCGCTCGCCGCGTCGTCGCGAGGCACCTCGGGGTCCACACCGCCGCCGGCGCGGACGACGATCACGAGCCCGAGCCATGGCGGGGCTTCGCCCTGGAGATCGCTCTGGCCGAGGACGACCGCGCCGAGATCGAAGACCTCCTCGTCGATCCTTCGGGCCTCGATCCAGGCGACCGGATCGACGCGCTCCTGACCCTCGAGCGCGATAGGGCCGCCGCCGCCGCCATCGGCGACGCCACGCGCGCCGGCATCGAGGACGCGCGGGAGGAGGGATGGCATCGCCGGCTCGTGGAGATCGAAGAGCGTCACGCGCCGTCCGTCGGCGCCGCCGCCGCCTACGACTACGTCGACGGGCTCGGCGTCTACGGACCCGACGTCACCGCCGCACACGACGCCGGTGCCGCGCGCATCCTCTACACCGCGGGCGCGCGAGAGCTTGCCGTTCAGGACGGCTCACTGCTCCAGTCGGGCGGCGCCGCCGCGGAGTTCGACGGCTTCATGCTGGCCCGCTTCGGCGACCCCCGGGGCTTCGAAGAGGCGGGCGCCGGCGTCAGCTACCAGACGGGAACGCCGCTCCCCAAGGCGTCGCTCGTCGGGGAGCGCCTCCTCCGCGGAGGCCTCGGCGTGTCGTGGCATCTCGGCTTCGACGAACCCATCCTCGACACGGGGCTCCTGCGGCTCGCCGCGGCCCAGTCGATCGCCGAGGTCGGAGCTCGCTACGACCTCGGCCGCCTCGCCTACGCCGAGGTCGATCTCCACGCGCGCGAGGACCACACGCGCCGCTTCCACCACGTCGCGAACGAGGCCGAGGAAGTCGTCGAGGCCGGCGTGAAAGTCCTCGGGCACGAGCCCGAGTGGGACGTCGGCCTGCAAGCCCTCGCGAGCCAGCGTCAGAACGTCGGCGTCCTCCCCGATGACCTGGCTCCTTTGGTCCCGGCAGCCGACCGAAACGGCGACCTCTCGGCGTACCTGCCCCCGAGCTTTCAGCTCGTCGCGCTCGTCACGCACCTCACGCGCGGCGATTTCTTCGAGCGTTACCGGCCCGACCGCGCGTCGTTCCCGCGCTACGACTGCTCCGCGGCCGCCGGCCTGCTCCTACCGGACCTCGACGCCGCCCTCGAAATCCAGTGCGCCGCGAGCGTGCGCGTGGCGGCGCTCGCTCACGTGAGCGCGACCGCATCGCTCGAGCGCGGCTTCCTCGGCGTCGCCGATCAGACCAACGCCGAGACGCGCATCTCGTTCACCCAGAGCTTCTGACCGAGGACACGAAAAGGACCCCCCATGAAACGCTCCGCCTCGATCGCCGCCGCCGTCTCGCTGTGCGCCATGGCGGCGTGCACCTCCACCGTCGAGAACGTGTCCATGACGACGCCTCTCAAGTCCACCGCGCGATGGGCGCTGCTCCCCGTCTCGAACTTCGCGGAGACGCCGCAGGCGGGCGAGCGGGTCGAAGCCCTCCTCGACACGGTGGTGCGCCGCCGCGGGGTCGCGTCCATCGAGCAGTACCCGCCGCTCAAGGAGGACGACACGCACCTGCTCGTCAGCGACCGCCAGCGTTATCAGGAGTCGCTCTCGTGGGCCCGCGACCAGCACTTCGACTACGCGCTCGGAGGGAGCGTCGAAGAGTGGCGATACAAGGGCGGCCTCGACGGCGAGCCGGCCGTCGGTGTCTCCGTCCAGGTCGTGGAGGTCGCCACCAACCGTATCGTCTGGTCGGCGTCGGGTACACGCACGGGCAGCGGCAGCGACAACCTCAGCGGCACAGCGCTCGAGCTCCTCGACACGCTCATCCACGACCTCCCCGTCCAATGACGGGCTCGACCCTCCCTCAGGGTCCTCTCGCCGGGATCGAAGACCCGCCGGCGTCCCGCGACCCGTCCCACGACGCGAGCGCGGAGCTCGCGCTCCCGACCACGCCCGCGCGAGAGTCGGACGCGAGCGACGGCCCGCGCATGGCCCGCGCGCTCGTCGAATCGGTCGTGCTCACCCTCGCGTTCCCGGCCCTCGGCTACGCCTTCGACCGGAGCGACCCGTTCTTCCTCAAGCACCCATTCCCCTGGATCGTCTTCGCGCCGCTCCTCGTCGGCCTTCGGCACGGCTTCGCGCCCGGGTGCACGAGCGCGCTCGTCCTCGCCGGTGCCCTCGTCCTCTCCTGGCGTACGCGCGTCCTCGGCGTCGCTTCGTTCCCGGCGGAGCCCGCGCTCGGTCTCGTCGCCCTCGCCATGCTCACCGGACAGTTCTCGGACGTGTGGCGCCGCGAGACCCGGCGCCTCGCCGCCACCGCCGAGGAGCTCCGCCGGCGGGGCGCCGCGTTCGCCCAATCGAACTTCTTGCTCGAGCTCTCCCACCAGCGCCTGCGGGAAGACAGCGCGGGCGTGCCGAACCTCCAGGACGCGCTCGCCGGTATCCGGAGGGCGGCGGCGGTCGCGGACGGGTCGTGGGCGTCGATCGCGGACGCGATGATGTCGATCTTCGCCGCCTACGCGATGCTCGAGGTCGGCGTCGTGGTGCGCCTCGACGCACGGGGCCGCGCCGCCGGCACCATCGCGTCCATCGGGGCCGCCCAGCGGGTCGACCCCGACGACGCGTTGCTCGCCGCCGCGGCTCGCTCGCGCGACCTCGTCTACCAGCCGAGCAAGGGGTCCGCCTCGGACGCCGGCCCCTGGTCGCGCCTCCTCGCCGCCGTCCCCTTCCTGGACATGCGGGGCGGCGTGCCCGCCGTCCTCTGCGTCCAGTCGATGCCCTTCGCGGCGTTCCACAAGAAGAACCTCGAGGCGCTCTTCGTCATCGCGGGCCATTTCGCCGACCTGGTCGCCGGCGACGCGCACGCGGACGACGACGAAAGTCGGCGACGCGAGTTCGACACGCGGCTCGCGCGCGCCGTGCACGACCACGAGTCTTTCGGTTTGCCGTCCGTCGTCGTCGAGCTCTGGATGCGGCGGGGGGCGCCCACCGCGACGCTCGGCGACATCCTTCTCGGCGTCATCCCGGCCGACGTCGACGCCGTGCTGCGGACGCAAGACCGCTTCGACAACGTCATCGTGCTCGTCCTCGTTCCCATGGCCGCCGAGGAGCTCCGCGCGACGGTGCAGCCGCGCGTCGAAGAGGGGGCGCGCCGGGAGCTCGGAGGAACCCTCTCCGAGGCGGGCGCCGCGATCTCGTTCCACGCGGTGGGCGCCAACGAGACGTTCGCCGCCGTCATGAGGACCGCCCTGCGGAGGACCTTGCCGTCGTGAAGCCCCGTCCCTCTCGCGCTTGGCTCGCCGGTGTCGCGGCGGCCGGCCTGCTCGACGCCGCCGTCGTCGCGGGTCTGCTCGTGGCCGGGGTGGACCGATCGCGGGCGCTCGGCCTGCTCGGCGCGCACGCCGTCCTCGCGATGGCCGCGACGGTCTTCGTGATCGCGGCCGTTCGCCCGGCCCCGGGCCGCGAGCGGCGCATCGTCGGCGTCAGCGCGCTTTCGCTCGCCCTCTTCGTCCCGGCGCTCGGGGTCGCGGCCGTGTGGGCCGCGTACGTCGCCTCGACGCGGGGACGCGACGGGCGGGACCGCGAGCCGTGGGCGCAGCTTCACGTAGAGCCGTCGACCGGGCGGACCCCGGCCCGGATCCGCCACGCCGCGAACCCCGTCGCGATCGCGGCCGTCCTCGCGAACCGCACCCCCGAGCACGCGCGACGCCGCTTCGAGGCCCTGCTGCGAACGGCCGACCTCCCGCCACGCGTGGCCGTGCGGCTGCTCAAGTCCGCCCTCAAGGACCCCTCCGAGGAAGTCCGCCTCTTTGCCTTCAGCCGGCTGGAGCGCCACCGCACCGACCTCGAGCAGGCCCTCGAGGGCTTTCGCCGCGCGCTCGATGCCGCTGCCGACGACGCCACGCGCGAGCACCTCCGGCTGCGCGTCGCCGAGACGCACTGGGAGTTCGCGTACCTCGGTCTCGCGGAAGGCGCCGTCCTCGAGCACGCCCTGGACCGTGCCGTCGAGCAGGCGGCCGAGAGCAAGCGCGTCGGCCGGAACCCTGCCGCCGCAAGCTTCCTCCTCGGGCGCATTCTCCTCTTTCGCCGCGATACGACGGGCGCCGCCGTCGAGCTCGAACGGGCGTCGCGACTCGGATACCCGATGACCAAGGTTCTCCCGTACCTCGCGGAGTGCGCGTTCGAAGCCCGCGCCTTCTCCGCGGTCCGCTCGTATCTCCGGCAGCTCGAACGCATGACCGGCGGACACGCCCCGCTCGCGCGCGTCCGGGAGTTCTGGCGATGAGCCGCTTCGGAGGGCCCACGCTCGCGGCGGGTGCGACCGCCGACGTGACGCTCTTGCTCGAGGGGACCTACCCGTTCGTGAGCGGCGGCGTCTCGAGCTGGGTGCACCAGATCATCCGAGGGCTGCCCGAGCTCTCCTTTTCGATCGTCTTTCTGGGCGGCGCCGTCGAGCGCTACGAGCGTCTTCGCTACACGCTCCCCGACAACGTCGTCCACCTCGAGGAGCATTTCCTCTCGGAGCCGCCACCGCCCGGCTCGGGCCGCCCTCGCGGGGGAGGGGACGCCGCCTTCTTCGACCAATCCGCCGCGGTCCACGACGCGCTCCGCGACCACGTCGACGCCGCCACGCTCGCCGCCGCGCTCGACGGCCTCGTCGGATCCCTCCTTTCCGCGCCGGCCCAGCGCGAGCGCGAGTTTCTCCACGCCGAACGCGCTTGGACGGACATCACGGGTCGCTACGAGGCGGGATCGCCGCGTCTGTCGTTCCTCGAGTACTTTTGGACCGTCCGATCGATGCACGCGCCGCTCTTTCTCGTGGCGCGGGCCGCGGCGCGGGTTCCTCCGTCGCGGGTCTTCCACGTCGTCTCGACGGGCTTCGCCGGCTTCCTCGGCGTCCTGCTTCGCCGGGCCCGCGCGCGCCCCTTGGTCCTCACCGAGCACGGCATCTACACCAAGGAGCGGCGCATCGAGCTCCTCCAGGCGCACTGGATCCGCGACGATTCGACCGGCGGCGACGGACCGGTCGGCCACCTGCGTCAGCTCTGGATCCGCTTCTTCGAAGCCCTCGGCAAGATGACCTACGACGCCGCCGACCCGGTCCTGTCGCTCTACGAAGGCAACCGCGCGCGTCAGATCGAAGACGGCGCGACGCCGGCCCGGACGCGCGTCGTCCCGAACGGCATCGAAGTGGAGCGCTTCCGTCCGCTCCGCGCGCAGCGGACCGAGAAGGTGCCGCACGTCCTCGGGCTCGTCGGACGGGTCGTCCCGATCAAGGACATCAAGACGTTCGTCCGCGCGCTGCGCGTCGTCTGCTCGGAGGTGCAGGACGCCGAAGGCTGGGTCGTCGGCCCCGACGACGAAGACCCTGCATACGCCGAGGAGTGCCGGCAACTCGTCGCGACGCTCGGCCTCGAGGGGCGGGTTCGCTTCCTGGGCTTCCAGAGGCCGGAGGACGTCTTTCCCAAGCTCGGGCTGAACGTCCTCACGTCGATCAGCGAGGCGCAGCCCCTGGTGGTCCTCGAGGGCTTTGCCTGCGGCGTGCCGTGCGTCGCGTCCGACGTGGGCTGTTGCCGCGAGCTCGTCGAGGGCGTCGCCGGAGAGGACCGCGCCCTCGGCGCCGCGGGCGCGATCGTGGGCATCGCCGACCCCGCCGGCACGGCGCGCGCCGCCATCGGGCTCCTGCGCGACGAAGCGCGATGGCGCGACGCCCAGCGCGCAGGCATCGCCCGCGTCGAGCGCGCCTACACGCAGGCCTCCATGCTCGAGCGTTACCGCGCCGTCTACCGCCAGGCGCTCGACCGCGGCTCGCCGGAGGGGACCTGACCGATGGCGGGCATCGGCTTCGCCCTCCGCGGACAGCTCCGAAAAGAGACGTACGCGTCGGTCCTTCGGGCCTACCTCGTGGCCGGCATCATCGGCTCGGGACCGTGGCTCATCTCGATCGCGTCGATGCTCTTCATCGGGGTCTTCACCCAGGCCGTCGGCGGACCCGAGCACGTCGCGACCCAGTTTCTCGCGACCGTGACGCACCTGATGGCGCTGTCGCTCATCGCCGGCGGCGTCATCCAGCTCCTCTTCGTGCGCTTCGTGGCCGACCGCGTCTTCGAAGGCAAGGCCTCCGCGGTCGGCGCCAACATCGTCGGCGCCCTCGTCGTGACCACCCTCGGCGCCGGCGTCTTCGGCACCGCCGAGGCGGCGCTCTTCTTCGATGAACAATACGCCCTGCGCGCGGTCTTCGCGGCGACCTTCGTGACCCTCTGCGACGTCTGGCTGCTCTCCGCGCTCCTCTCGGGCATGAAGTCGTATCGCGGCCTGCTCGGCGTCGTCGCGGGCGGCTACCTCGTCTCCGTCGTGGCCTCGCTGTCACTCGCGCGCCTCGGCCTCGCGGGCTACCTCACGGGCTTCCTCCTGGGCCACGCGCTCATGCTGGTGGGGCTCCTCGCGCTCCTGCTCCGCGAGTACCCGGTCGAGGGCGCGGCGCGGTTCGAGTTCCTCGATCGCAAGAAGGTCTTCTGGGACCTCGCCGTGACGGGAGCGCTCTTCAACCTCGCCATCTGGGTCGACAAGTTCGTCTTCTGGTCGAGCCCAGTCACCTCCGAGGCTCTCGTCGGGCCGGTGCGGTACTCGGTCGTCTACGACGTCCCCATCTTCGTCGCTTACCTCTCGGTCGTTCCGGGCATGTCGGTCTTCTTCGTCCGGATCGAGACCGACTTCGCCGAGAGCTACGACGCCTTCTTTCGCGCCGTGCGTGAAGGGGAGCCGCTCGCCGAGGTCCGCCGCCTCCGGGACGAGCTCGTCGTCGCCGCCCGCGCCGGCGTCTACGACATCTTGCGCATCCAAGGGATGACGGCCGTCGTGCTCCTGCTCGTCGGCGAGCGGCTCCTCGGCTTCTTCCACATTCCGTTCTTCTACGCGTATCTCTTCCGCATCGACGTCGTGGGCGTGGGCTTCCAGGTCTTCTTGCTCGGCCTCTTCACGATTCTCTTCTATCTCGACTACCGGAAGCTCGTGCTCGGCCTCTGCGCGCTCTTCGCCGCGTCGAACCTCGTCCTCTCGCTCGTCACGCTTCGCCTCGGGCCGCTCTTTTACGGTTTCGGCTTCGCCGTCGCCGCGGCGCTGACGAGCCTCGTGGCGCTGAGCGCGCTCTCGCGGCGCCTCGACCGGCTCGAGTACGAGACCTTCATGCGGTGACGCCCGGCCTCACCCGATGAGCGTCCGCAGCGCCGCCAGAAACGCGTCCGGTGCCTCGAGGCTCGACAGGTGGGCCGTGTCCGCCAAGACGACGCGCCGCGCGCGCGCCATCCGCCCGGCGTACTCCGCCGCCATCGCGAGAAAGGGCGGCGGCTCGCCTTCGCCGTTCACGACGAGCGCCGGCATCCCGAGCTCGCCGAGCCGCTCGAGGGGGCTCTCCACGATCCAGCAGAGCGACACCTCGCCCGTCCAGTGACCGCACGCGTAGTCGCGCGCGAGCCGCTCCGCTTCCGCGAAGACCCCGGGCCGCACGCCGTCGAAGAGCGCGTCGTCGAACCATGCGCGGCGCGCGTCGTCGAAGCGGCCCTCGCGCGCGGCCACGGTGCACGCCGCCCGCGACGCGATCCCCGTCGGGAGGCCGAGCAGGAGCGCGTTCACGAGCGTGAGCGACTCCACGCGCTCGGGGTGCGCGAGGGCCAGATCCACCGCGACGGCCCCGCCGAGCGAGTGCCCGACGAGGTGCGTGCGCGCGACGCCGAGCCGGTCGAGCACGTCGAGCACGGCGAGGGCTGGGCACTCGGGCGCGTTCGCCGAGCCTTGCGGGCCGAAACCCGGCAAGTCCGCCGCGAGGGTACGGTGCGTCGCTTCGAGCGCCCGCGCCTGCGCACTCCACATGCGCCCGTCGAGCGCGAAGCCGTGGAGAAAGGTCACGGGCGGCCCTTCGCCGCGATCGACGAAGGCGATCACCGCGCAGAGGCTAGCAGTGGTTGAAGAGAAACCACGCGGCGATGAGGACAGGCGGGATCCCGATGAGCCAAGCAACTCCGTATTTCATGGTCGGCACTCCTTCTCGTCTCTCCCAGAGCACGACGTGTGCCGGCTGGGATCGCGCCCCACGAACACGACGAAACCGCGGCGCGGCGGCTCGCCGAGCGGCAGGCGCGCCACACGAACGCCAAACGCGCGCGCGCTCCGTGTCCACGACCTAGGTCGATCCGACGAGCACGCAGAAGGGCAGCGCGTCGAGAAGATCGCCGACCCGCACGCTCGAGGCGCCCGCGCGGTGCGTACGCCCCGAGATGACGTCGTGGACCTCGGGGGCCGCGATCTCTTGCGGCCACTGGATCGTCGTCTCTTCCCACGCCTCCTTCGGAGGCGGCGTCGGGTCGCCCAGCTTCGCGAAGAAGCGCGCCACGACGGTGACCGCGAACGCGCCCCCCTTGCGCCGCGCGAACGCGAGTAGGTGGTCGCGCCGCGGCCCCTCGACGACGAGCGGAAAGTACGACCCTTGAAGGAACAGGTCCGGCCGCTCGCGACGGCACGCGAGGCACGCCTGCGTCACGAAGAGCTTCAGCCGACCGTCGCCGAGGGTGCGGGCCAGCTCTGCGATCAGGGCCGTTCGCTCGGCGCGCGCGGGCCCGGCGAGGCGCTCGAGGAGCTGGGCCCGGAGCGCGAAGTCGACCGACCCGCGGTTGTCGGGGTCCACCATGCGGAGGTCCCACAGCTCGGTGCCCTGGAAGAAGTCCGGCACGCCCGGAGCCGTCGCCTTCACGACGAGCGCGGAGAGCGCGCCCCAGTACCCGGGGAGCCGGAGCCGGTCGGCGAACGCCAGGATGCGCTCGCGCAGCGGCTCGTTCGGGTCGAGGAGCCGATCGACGAAGATCCGCGCCGCCTCCTCGTAAGGCTCCTTGGGGTTGACCCACGACGTGTGGCGCTTGGCCTCGCGGAGCGCCTTCTCCACGGCGCCGTGCACCCGCGCCGCGAAGCCCTCGGGCAGCGCCCCGCCGTCGAGCGCCGGCAGCGCGCCGAGGATCGTCTGGTAAATGTAGTATTCGTCGTCGTCGTCCGGCGCCGGCACCCCCCCGATCCGCGGCTTGAGCCGGTCAGCGAGCGCCCTCCAGTCCTCCACGCACATCGCCCACTCGTCGGCGCGCTCCGAGAGCACGTGGAGGCGCGACCGCGCGTCCTCCGCGCGCTTCGTGTCGTGGGTCGTCGTCGCCGACAGCGCGGTCGGACGATCGCGCGCGCGTTCGATCATCCGCCGGTGGAAGTCCCCCGTCTCCGTCCCGAACGGCCGCGGGCCCCCGCCGACTTCGTTGAGCGAGAGGAGCGGGAAGTAGCGGTAGAACGTCGTGTCCTCGACGCCCTTCGCCATCACCGGCCCCGTCAGCTCCTGAAAACGCATGACGAAGTCTCGCCGCTCGGCGCGCTGCGCGTCGGTCGTGCCCTCAGGGTGCCGCATGAGGAGCACATCCTCGAGGAAGTCGAACGCCGACCAGCTGATGGTCTGGCTCCTGCGCTTCGCCTGCGCGATCGCGGAAGTGACGTGCCGCTCGTCGGCGGGGGAGGGCGCCGCGTCGTCCATCGACACGTACGTGCGGTAGACGGGGAAGGCCGCGATGGTGTCGGCGAGGACCTGCGCGAGCGTGCCGACCGTGAAGTCGCGTGACCAGCGGTGCTGCTCCGAGATGCGGTCGAGGCGCCGCGCGAGGACCTGGAGCTCGCTCGCCATCGACGTCTCCACGACGAGCCGCTTGGCATCGAGGACGATCTCCTCGTAGCTCCCCCGGACGGTGCGAAAGCGGTCGTACGCCGCGCGGAGCGACGCTTCGCCCGCGGGGTCGACGAAGAGACCGCCCGCGAGGTTCAGAAAGTCGTACCCGGTCGTGCCCGCGGTCGCCCAGTCTTCCGGAAGTCGCTCGTCGGCCCCGAGGATCTTCTCGACGACCACGTACGGGTGCCCCGCGCGCTCGGCGAGCTCGGCGAGGTAGCGACGCGGCTCACGGAGCCCGTCGACGTGGTCGACGCGCAGGCCCGTCACCGACCCGGCCTCGAGGAGCTCGAACACCTTGGCGTGGACGGCCGCGAGCACGTCGGGCTCTTCGATGCGGATGGCCGCGAGCTCGTTGATGTCGAAGAAGCGGCGGTAGTTGATCTGCTCGGCCGCCACCCGCCAGTAGCTCAGACGATACGCCTGCCGCGCGAGCAGCGCCTCGAGCGCGTCGAAGCTGCGGGGATCGCCCCGCTTGCCGTTCATCTTCTCGAGGGCGGCGTCGAGCGCGGCCCGGGCCGCCGGGCGCTCCGCCAGCCACGCGCGCAGCCGCGCCTTGATGATCTCCTTCTCGCGCTGGCGCTCTCGGACCTTCCGCGGGTCGGTCTCGACGCGCGTGGGGAGGTGCTCCGCGGCCGTCGCGATGCTCTCGAGCTCGAGGGCGGCCTCGGTCCCGCTCGCGCCGGCCGCCACGAGCGCCTCGAGCGCCACGCAGAGCACGTCGCCGTACGTCCCCGGTCCGATCGGAAAACGCCGCGCCGCGTACCGCACCCAGAGCGCGCCCGCGTCCTCGACGAGCGTGAGCTCCGCGTTCTCGAGGACCTTGCCGTACAGGTCTCCGAGCACCGGGAGCAGCACCTTGTCTCTCAGCTCGGACTTGGGCGGCCGCCACTCGATGTCGAAGAACTTCGCGTGCGGCGACCCTGGACCGTTCTCGAGTACGTCGTTCCACCACGGGCTGTCGTTCGTATCGACGCACATATGGTTGGGCACCACGTCGGCGATGAGGCCCATTCCGCGCGCGGCGAGGCGCTCATGGAGCTCGGCCATCGCGGCGTCGTCGCCGATCTCGCGGTTGAGAATGCGGTGGTCGACGACGTCGTAGCCGTGCACGCTCCCGGGCCGCGCCTGGAGAAACGGGGACGCGTAGACGTCGGTGATGCCGAGCGCGTGGAGGTAATCGACGATCCCGGCGAGCGCGCGAAAGCCGAAGTCCTTCGTGAGCTGCACCCGATACGTGGACACCGGCGTCCGCGCCTGGCTCGAAGGCGGCGCCGAACGAGGCTCGGGGTCGCTCGTGCGGTTTGCCATTCTTGGAACCTCCGCGGCCGACTCAAGCAATCCCTACGCCGCCACGCTCGGTACGCTCGCGTCGCTCGGTACGCGCGACGCGCGCCGGCCGAGGCACGAAGGAACGACGCCAAACCGCCACGCACGTCCCTTCGTGCCACACCCCGCGAGGGCGCACGGCCCGTCCCCGCGACCCCCCTCTCGCGTTCACCGCGTCGCTTCGTGCGACCCCGCGGCCGATTCGATCGACGCCTTGGCTTCCTGGATACCCTGGTGGGCGAGCTGCTTGGCGGACCCGAGCGCCGATCCCATTGCCTCTTCAGCGGCGCCTTTCGCCTTGTCGAGGAGATCGTCCCGCACGCTGCCCATGAGCGCGTCCTCGCGACGCGTTCGCGGGAGCGCCATTCCCACGATGACGCCGGCGGCGACGGCGGCAGCGCCCACGGCGATCGGATTCTTCTGCATCGCCTGGTGCAGCGACTGATCCACCCGCTGCGCCTGCTCCCTGGTCGCGTAGACGGCCTGCGACCCGAGCTCGCTCGCCTCGTGGGCGAGGTGGCTCGCGCCCTCCGAGACCTGATGCGCGACACGACCCGCCGCGTCCGCCGCGTCGTGCGCGAAGTGCCCGGCCGCGTCCACCGCGTCGTGCGTCGCCCGACCCGCCACGTCGGAAGCATGGCCGACCGCTTGACCCGCCGAGCTCGCGAGGTCGTGCGCCTTGTCCGAGACGCCGTGCATGACGCGGCTCGCGCTCTCCCGTGCGTCGTGGACCGTCCGTCCCACGCCGTCGGTCACGCGAGGCCGCCGCCACTCCGAGTCTCCGTACATGGCCGGCTCGCGGGGCGCGCTCGCCCCTCGGCGATTCATGAAGAGCCAAGTGAGGCCCACCCCCGCGAGCGCGGTCGGCAGCGGGTTCTGCCAGAGCGTGTCGAGGAGGGTATCGCGCGCTTCCACGGTCGTCTCGTTCGCTCGTCGTGCCATGGTCTCCACCTTTCCGATCGTCGCGGCGCGAACGGCCTTTTTGGCATGCTCGATCGCGTCCGACACTTCACGTTTCACGGTCTCTTTGGCGTCGGCCAATTCGACCTTCAGCTTCTCTTTGGTCTCTTCGATTTGCTCTCTGACGGCCGCCTTCACCCGGTCTTCCACGACCTGGATCTCCTCGACCGCCTTCTCGCGGAGCACGGTCGGATCGAGCTTCAGTTCGATGGCGGTCAGCGTCTGACCGAGGTCCGATCGCGTCCGGTCGATCTCCTGGCGCATGGTCTCCACGGCGTCGGCCCGCGGCGTCGGCTCGGGCGGCGCGTGTCCTTCACTCGTCTTGTTCATCGAAGTGGCTCCCTCAAAAGTGACGCGTCCTGCGCGAACGTCGCGCGCGTGGCCGGCAGGGGATGAAGCCGCCGGAGCGAGCGCATCGCCTTCGCGACGAGGATCGCCCCGGCGCCGAGCACCACGACCGCGACCACCACGGCCGCGAGCCATGTCGGCATGATGCCTCCGAGGGCCACGACGACCGCAAAGAGGACCACCAGCAGACCGGCTTGCGCGAGCGCGCCCCCGGCCGCGAGCAGCCCCAGTTGTTTCCCCACGGTCGTCGCCTGGACCGTCGCTTCCGTCTTGGCGAGCTGCACCTCTTGGCGCACGAGGACGCCGGTCTTCGAGGCGAGCTCGCCGAGAAGCGTCCCCAGGGAAGCTTCGGCGTCCACCGTGTTCATTACGGCTTCCCTTGCGGCGCGCGGCTCCCCATTCCCGAGGGGACACTGCCCTGCGAGACGCCCTGACCGGTCTTGCTTGCCTCGGGCGGAGGGACGCCATAGCCGGGCGTGCGAACCGGCGTCTTCGGCTGCGTCGACGTCACGTCCGACTGGTTGATGACGGGCTGACCGCTGCCGCCGGGCGTCGCGCTCCAGGGCGGCGGTCCCCCGGCGCCGACGTGGCGCTTCGTCTCGGAGAGGTTGCTGCGCGTATCCGAGGGGCTGCTCTGGAGAGGCGACGCGAGGCCTTCGCCTCGTGGACGCGGGCCCGATCCGCCCTCGCTCGGCCACGCGCCTCCGGTCGCGGTGCGGGGACCCACTTCCACGCGGTCGCCGTTCGTCCGCGGCGGATCCCCGGACGGCCTCTCGGCCGGTGTCCGGGAGCTCTTCAGGAATCGACTCCCGATGAGGCCCGCGACGAACGCGCCGCCGAGAAAGATCGCGGGCTCGCGCCGCGCGAAGGACTCGACGTCCTCGACCACCCGGCTCAGGTCGCGTGAGCGGAGGTACTGGGCGACGCGGTCGACCCCGTCGGCGGCGCGCATCACATAGTCCGTGGCGGCGGTCTCCTTCTCGGAGCCGAGCCGGCCGCTCGTTTCCCGCAGGGCCCGGGCGACGTTGCCGAGGGTGTCGAGGGCTTTGTCTTTGCGGACGCTGATCTGATTCTCGGCGACCTCTTTCGCCTGACCGGCGGCCTCGTTCGCGATTTCCTTTACGTCCTTCACGATGTCCCCCGGTCCCGCCTTCGGGCGCGGGCTCTCCGCGGCCGAGGAACCGGAGGACGCGTTCGTCTTCTCTGTCGTCATGGTGGCTTCTCCTTGGGTGCCGTACCCAAGCGTCGAACGGCGACGCGACCGCGCGGTCGAGGTCTCCCGTGTCGAACGCTCGCGATGCGTCTACGCAATTCGCGAACCACCCGAGACGCCGGCGCCGTTCACGCGCCTGCACTCTGCAAACATCGCCGTTCGCCGCGCGGGCGCGACTCCCGCGAGCCGTTGGGCCCGCGCCCCGTGCTGTGGCGTGCGGGCGCGTCGCGTCAAACGCGCGACGCGCGCTACGGCAAGACGAGGAAGCTCAGTCGGCGTTCGGCGGCGTCAACGGCAGCAGTGCGCGGATGCGCGCGTCGCGCAGGTAGAGACCGCCCCACGCGAAGACGCCGAGCAAGAACGGCATGACGAAGCTGGGATCGCCGATCCGCACGTGCGTCGCCACGGCGCCGCCCAGGTAGCCGGTCATGAGGATCGCGCCGAGCACCATGGTCCGCGGGATGGCATAGACGACCACGCACCCCACTTCGAGGAGGCCGATCACGGTCAGCGTGCTCTCGCCTCGGTAGCCGAACTTGCCCGCGAACGCCTCGACGACGCCCGGGTTGTGGGTGAGCTTCATCACGCCGCTGAACAGCATCAGGAGCGACGGAACGACGCTCAACACGATCCCGACCCACCTCATCCAGTTCGACCGTGCAGCCATGTGACGCTCCTCTTCGAAGACGCGGCCAAGCGGCGCCGCGCGCCCCCCCGCCCGCGCGCCCCGACTAAAGCACGAGTATGCGATGCGCGGCGCCCGCAGAAGGTGGCGACGCCTGGCTCGCGGGCGTCGGCCCGGGCCCCGGCGCGGCCGGAGGGGGAATCGAAGGCGGCACCTCAGGCGGTTGGGTCGGGGGAATCGGCGTCGGTCCGCAGGCGGTCGCCCCCAAAGCGAGCCACCCGAGGCATAGGGCTCGGAAGAATGGCATGGTCTGACCGTAGGGACGCGCCGACCGCGAGCAAGCAAGCCCAAGGCGAGCAGACGCCTACGCACCCACCTTGCGCGGTTCCGCCTCCTGCCCTACCTTTCGCGCGCGCACGAACGTTACTGGCCCTACCACGCTCTCTCTTTCTGGGATCGCGACTGGCCGTGCCTCCTGACGCCGCGTGTGCCGCAGTGGATCCTCCGCTGCGGCTGTCCTCCAACCCTGGCGGCCCGGTTGGACGGAAGGCTCTCTCGACGCTCCGACGAGGCGCGTCGAACCCCAGAACGGGCCGCCGTGTGAACAGAGAGATGGAACGACATGGGCAATCGACTTTACGTGGGAAACCTTCCCTTCAGCGCCACCACTGAGACCCTTCGCAGCGCGTTCGCCGCCTCTGGCGACGTGACCGACGCACACATCGTGACCGACCGTGAGAGCGGCCAGTCGCGTGGCTTCGGGTTCGTCACGATGGGCAACGCCCACGAGGCGGCCAAGGCCATCGAAGCGATGAACGGCGCGATGCTCGACGGGCGTGCCCTCCGCGTGAACGAGGCCGAAGACCGCCCGCAGCGGAGCGGCGGCTTCGGTGGCGGCGGGGGCGGCGGCGGCGGTGGAGGGGGCGGCGGTCGCTCCGGCGGCGGCGGTGGTGGTGGCGGAGGTGGACGGCGCAACTCGCG
Organism: Polyangiaceae bacterium; assembly: GCA_036500865.1. Classification (GTDB taxonomy): domain Bacteria; phylum Myxococcota_A; class Polyangia; order Polyangiales; family Polyangiaceae; genus Palsa-1150. The sequence continues at coordinate 79,382 of DASYBG010000056.1, read as the reverse complement.
CTGGTAAGCCACGTTCGCAATTGACCGAGGGCGCGCCCTTCCCCCAACGCGGGGGAGGGGCGCGCTTGTTTTGTGGCCGATGTCGCCCCCCGAGCCGCGACGACGCGCCGGGCGCCTTGGCAGAGGCGCGGAGCGCCCGTAGGATCGGCTCGCTTGGCGGCCCAAGGGCCAAAGGGGGTCGGCGTTGACGTGCCCCAGCAACGAGGAGCTGCGCAACTTCCTCGACGGGCGGCTCGATGAGCGCACCGGCGCGCTCGTGGGTGCGCACGTCTCGGAATGTGCGCGCTGCCGCGGTCGAAACGGCGCGGAAGACGGGCAGGGGTGGGAGCCCGGCCAGCACGTGGGGCGCTATTTGCTGCTCCGACCGATTGGACGCGGTGCGGCGGGCGTCGTGTACGAAGCCGCGGACCCGATGCTCGGGCGCCGCGTGGCCATCAAGCTCCTCCGGCCGGACCTCCACTTCGGCACCCACCAGGCCGAGCTCCAAGCGAGGCTCCTTCGCGAAGCCCAAGCGCTCGCGCGACTCGCCCACCCGAACGTCGTCTCCATCCACGACGTCGGTCAGACCGACCGCGGCCTCTTCATCGCGATGGAGCGCATCAACGGCGAGACGCTCTCGCATTGGCTCCGCCAGCCGCACGACTGGCAAGAGGTGCTCGACGTCTACCTCGAGGCCGGACGGGGCCTCGCGGCGGCCCACGCGAGCGGCGTCGTCCATCGTGACTTCAAGCCCGAGAACGTGCTCATCGAAGAGAACCGTCGCGTCTGCGTGACCGACTTCGGCGTCGCGCGCGTCGAGTCCGAGCCCGTGAGCCTGCGGATGGGCGCCGGGGCCTTCTCCGACGCGAGCCCGCCGAGCGGCTCGCTCACGCGGACCGGCGCGACGCTGGGCACGCCGAGCTACATGGCGCCCGAGCAGTTCGACGGCCTGGGCGCGGACGCGCGGTCGGACATCTTCAGCTTCTCCGTCTCGCTCTACGCGGGGCTCTACGGTGCGCGCCCCTTCGCGGCGCGGACGCTCCGCGACTTGCGCCTGGCGATGGCGGAAGGTCGGGTCGAGCCGCCCGCCGCCGGCTCGACGGTGCCGCCCGGCGTCCGCGCCGCCCTTCTTCAAGGTCTCCGCGCCGCCCCGGAAGAGCGCCCGCAGCACATGGAGGATCTGCTCGCCCTGCTCGAGCGGGAGCGCGAAAAGGATGGCCTGGCCCGCGCCGAGCGGATCTTGAAGGAGGCCGAGGGCTTCTTTCGCCCGAGCGAGAAGGCGCGCGCGGTCTCCACCCTCGCCGTGTCGCTGCTCAAGGGCGCGATCGGGCATGAGCCTTCGCTGGCCGCGCCCTCCCTCCGCAGGCCGGACCTCACGCTCTTCGGCGCCACCGAGATCCGGGGCGTGCGCCTCTTGTCCCTGGTGGGCGCCCTTCAGCCCTTCGGCCAGCTCACGAGCTTCACCCTCGCGCGCGAGGGGTACCCCGTCGCCGCCGACGGGACGCTCGCCATCGAACCGGACGGCTGGTACCCGCTCGCGCCGCTCGTCCACTTCGCTCACCGCGGCGCGGCCACCATCGGGCCGGGCGCCGCGTTCGACGTGGCGCGGTTCTGGGCGCGCGCGACGCTCGCGAACCACGCCGACGTGTGCGTGTTGCCGCTGGCGGAGGCCATCACGACGCTGGGGGACCGCCTCGCGCGCGACTACCGGCTCCACGGCGAGACGTTGGAGCACTCGCCGCTGCGCCGCGCCGCCGTCGGCGTCTGGACGAGCAAGACCCGCGACGACGGGGCCATCGAAATCACATCGAGCGACCCCTTCGTCTGCGCCACGGACCGGGGCTTCTTCACCGAGGTGCTCCGTCGGATGGCCCCGAACAGCGTGCTCACGCACCGCGAAGGGCCCTGTCGCGACAAGGGCGCGACCGAGTGCGGATACCTCATTGCCCCTGCCGGTGTGGGTTCGGGCTGAGGGGTCGGCACGTGGGCGCGCGCGCCCGAGGCGTGGGCTCGGCCGAGCCAGCCGTCGGGTCGCGCAGCCCACGCGTGAGCGCGCGCGCCCAGCCCCTCGGGTGGCCCTGCCCACGCGTGAGCGCGCGAGCCCAACCCGTCGGGGCGCGCAGCCCACGCGTGAGCGCGCGCGCCCAACCCCTCGGGTCGCCCTGCCCACGCGTGAGCGCGCGATCCCTTCGCGTGGGCTCACGACGACGACGCGTCCACCTCACCACCGTGCGAGATTAATCGCGGCCTCTCGCGACGAACCGGAACGGAAGCCTAACTTTCGCGCCGTACTGGCCCGGTCTCTCGAATTTCGCGCGACCAGCCACGGCGGCGATGCAGTTCGCCACATTCTCGGAAAGGCCACGATTGGTCTGGACCGTCGCCGAGCTCACCTCGCCGGCGGGCGCGATCTCGATGAAAATGACGACGTCGCCCGCCTGTCGCGGGTCGCATTCCAAGCCGTCGTCGAAGCACCGTTTGGCGCCTGGAAGGATCTGCGCTTGGACGGCCGCTAACACCTTGGGAATCTGAAGAGGTCCGTAAGGAGGCCCGTGGCTCGGGGTCTCTGAGTTCGTGACCGCCCTTCGTCGGGCCTCTTTTTCGCGGTCCTCGGCGCTCCAGCGCAGGAGATTGTCGATCTGGTTTGGAGGAGATCCCTTCATCCCCGGCGCATCGCACGCGGACGGCGGACGGACGGGCGGCGCATCCACGGAGTGCGCCGGCGGCGGTCCGCCGCAGGCCGTGGATGCCACGACAAATGCCAAGCCGGCTCTACCCCGCGAAAAAGTCGTTTGGACATTCATCGGACGTCAAGTAGCGCCCCCGACAAGAGTCGAACTTGTGGCCTTCGGTTTAGGAAACCGCTGCTCTATCCTCTGAGCTACGGGGGCGCGGGCGCGCAACATGCCACGCCGCAGGGCGCCCGCAAAGTCCGGAACTCCGGCGCCCGGGAGCCCCGCGGACGAGCGGGCGGGCGGCCCCCCGTGTTACAAGGCTGCGTCCGTGGAGGCCCGCTCTTTCGACGCCGCGTACTTCCGCCGCTACTACGAATCGCGGCGCTCGCGGGTCTACGGCAAAGAGCAGATCGACCACCTCGCGCGGGGCGTCACGGGGCTCGTCGGGTGGTTCGGCGGCGAGATCGAGCGCGTGCTCGACGTGGGCGCGGGCACGGGCCTCTGGGGCGCGTGGTTCGCCGAGCACCTGCCCGCCGCGCGCTACCGGTCGGTCGACGTGAGCGCCTACGCCTGCGCCAAGTACGGGCACGAGCGGCGCGACATCTCGCGATGGAGGGCGCGCGAGCGCTTCGACCTCGTCGTCTGCCAGGGCGTGCTCCCGTACCTCGACGACGACGCGTGCGCGCGCGCCATCGCGAACATGGCGGCCATGTGCCGAGGGTTTCTCTACGTCGAGGCCATCACGTCGAAGGACCTTCGCGAGGTCTGCGATCGCACCAAGACGGACGTGTCGGTGCGCGCGCGTCCCGCGGCGTTCTACCGCAAGCTCCTCCGCCACCACTTCGAGCGCCTCGGCTGCGGCCTTCACCACGTCAAGGGCGGCGACAAGCTCTTTTACGAGCTCGAGCGCGGTTAGCCGCGACGGCGGCGCTTCACCCGAGGACGACGAACTTCAGGTAGCGACCCTCGGGGAAGGCCGCGAGGCTCGGGTGGTCGGCGCCCGCGCCGCGCACTTCGAGGACGGAGAGGTCCCCGCGGCCGAGCGCCGCGTCGTCGAGGGTGGCGACGAAAGCGACGGCGTCGACGTGGCTGGAGCACGACGACGCGCAAAGGACGCCCGACGGCGCGAGGACGTCGGCGCAGGCGCGGTGCAAGGCGCGGTAGGCGGCGAGGGCGCGGGCGACGGCGCGTTCGCTCGGGGCGAAGCTCGGCGGGTCGCTGACGATGAGGTCCCACGCGTCGCCGCGATCGCGCGCGCCGTCGAGGAACGCGCGCACGTCGGCCGTCACGAACGCATGCTTGGACGGGTCGACGCCGGCGGCGCGGAAGCTCGCCTGGGCCGTCGCGTGGGCGGCGGCGGCGACGTCGACGCTCGTGACGTGGCGCGCTCCGCCGAGGGCGGCGTGGAGGGAGAACCCGCCCGCGTACGAGTAGAGGTTGAGGACGCGGCGGCCCCGCGCGAGCTCGCCGACGCGGCGGCGGTTGTCGCGCTGGTCGAGGAAGGCGCCGGTCTTCTGTCCGCGGGCGAGGTCCACGACGAACGGGATGCCGTGCTCCTCCACCTGCACCGTGTCCGGGGCTGCCTCTCCCGAGAGCACCTCCAGACGCGGCGTTTCGCCCTTGGCCCCGGTGCGATGCACCAAGCTCGTCACGCCGGCCTGGGCCAGGACGGGCCAGAGCGCGGCGGCGACGTCGGGGAGGCGGACGGCCGCGGCATCGCCGTCGGTGCGGGCCACGGCGATGGGACCGTAGCGATCGACGACGAAGCCCGGCATGCGATCGCCCTCGCCGTGGACGACGCGAAAGGCGTCGGTGCGGGCGCCGGCAAAGAGCGGCGCGCGGACGGCGCTGGCTCGCTCGGCGCGCGACCGAAGCACGCCGGCGTCGACCGGGGCGCGGCCGTGGGTCCACAGCCGAACGGCGATCGGGGATCCCGGATCGGCGAAGCCGTGACCGGCCGGCTCTCCCGTGGACGAAACGACCTCCACCTCCGCGCCGACTGGAAGGCCCGCGAGACCCTGCGCGACCGAATCGCGCCACACCCACGGGTGCCCGCGCAAGAGGGGCTCCGCGGCGCGCGGGCGAAGCGTGAGAACGGGGAGACGCGGAGAAGCGGGCATCGGCGAGCGGGTGCGGAGGGGATGGGGCGAAAGGGGGCGAATGGGGGCGAAAGGAAACGAACGGAAAGGAACGCCCGCGCGGTCTCGTTTGTCTCGGTTGTATTGAGGAGGGGCCGAAGCGCTGCCTCAAGGGCGTCTCTGCAATACGCCGTAACTCGACGGCGAGCCGCGCTGTGTCACGTTATCGGGTGGTGGCACATGTACGGGGCTCGCCTTGGAGCTCCGGCATGTTCTTGTTCTCGAAGGAGATTGCGGCTAGCGGCAGTGCCCCACGCGGGGGATGACGACCCGAGCACACACTTTGCTGTGTGGCTTATAGGTCGCGCGACGAATCGCCACGAGAGCGACACCGAGCAAAAGGGGCCATGTGCACGTCATCGCAGTTTTTCACGCGCTTTTCCGAGCACCGCGACGGACCGAGACGACCGCGGGCATCACCCTAGGCAGGACCGCATCGACCTCGGGCGCGACCTACTTTTCACGGAGAATCACGCGACGATGAGCAGCAAGGGGCGAAGCAGACAATCGGGTGTACCCTTGGCGTTGGTGGGGATGACCAACGGAGTTGGAAGGAACGTGGCTCCCGCGGAAGCGGACCGCGAGAGCACATGGCCGGCCTTGCGGGACGACGTGGTACCGCCCAAGTCCTCCCCCGCACCGTCGGTGCGGCCGCCGGCCCCGGATATTTCCTTTGCCGAGCCCTCTGTCATGGTGGCGCCCGATCCGCCTCGGCCGGAACCTGCCGTCGAGGCGGCGACCGAGACCGCGCGCGACGACGTGAGCGTCCCGCCGATCGACGTGGACCACGTGGACCGCGGGTTCTTCGACGCGGACGTCCACCTGTCCGACGCCGCCGAGCTCGAGGCGCGCGACCCGAAGGCTGTCCTCAAGCGGTCGCAGGCGATGGTGGTGCGGCGAGCGCACCTGGCGAAGTACGTGAAAGCGACCATGGGAGTGGCCCTCGCGCTCTGTGTCGCGGCGCTCGTGAAGACCGCGCTGACGGATACCTCGTCGGGGGACAAGGCGGCGCGCGCAGAGTCGATGCCGCAGGGAGCATCGACCGCCACGGCGACGGTGGACCCCACGCCGACCACGACGCAAGCCCCGTCCCCCCCTGTCGCTGCGGCTCTTCCTGCCCCGGTAGAAACGGCGACCGCGCAGCCTGCTCCCTCGGCGACCGACACGGCCGCGCCGGCCCAGGCGGCCGCCGCCGAGAGTGTCGTCCCCGCCGCGACGGCCGCGGCGCCTCCATCGGAGCCTCCCGCCGCGGTCGATCCTCCGAAACCGAGCGAGACCATCGCCGCGGCCGCCCCCGTTCAGCCCACGCCGGCGGCCCCACCGGCGCCGAGCCCCGCGCCTCCGCAAATGCAGGCCGCCGCCGCCGCGATCACGACGTCGTCCCCGGCGGCGACCGCCGCGGTCACGCCGGCCGCCATAGGGGCCACGGCGGCGATCGCCGCCCCGGCCATCGGAGGGGCGAGCGCATCGAAAGAGAAGGAACACGCGCGGTCCGCGCTCGAGCGGAGCAGCCTGGTCGAGTCGATCGGCGCCGGCGAGCGCTCCGTCGGGCTCGATCCGAGCGACGCCGAGGCCTGGCTCATCCTCGGAGCCGCTTACCAGGCAAGGGGCGACACGAGAAACGCGTCGCGTTGCTTCAAGGCCTGCACCGAGCGAAGCACGCACGGCCCGAAGGGCGAGTGCGCCGCCATGCTCCACTGACGAGAGCGGGCACGTTCCTCAAGGGCAGCGGCAGCGGCAGCGGCAGCGAGGGAGAGAAGAAGGGGCCTCTCTTTTAGGTAGAGCTCCGGGGGCGCTCCGAATTGGGCTGCCTTCTACGCGGTGCGGCGGTATCGTTGACAGTCTGTGGCGTGACAGCTACACGGCTCGCGCCGCCGGCGCTGTCGGCGCGAGGAGGTCCACGCGGTGTTCAAGAAGGTGTGCCTCTTCTCCGGCAACGCCAACCCGCGCCTGGCCGCGGCGATTGGACAGTACCTCGAGACGCCCCTCGGCAAGTGCCGGGTGACTCGATTCAGCGACGGCGAGAGCTTCGTCGACATCGGCGAGAACGTCCGCGGGGTCGACGCGTTCGTCATCCAGCCGACGAGCAGCCCCACGAACGACAACGTGATGGAGCTCCTCATCATGACCGACGCGCTACGCCGTGCGTCGGCGGGGTCGATCACGGCCGTGATGCCGTATTACGGCTACGGCCGGCAAGATCGCAAGGTCGCGCCGCGCACGCCGATCACGAGCAAGCTCGTCGCCGACTTGATCCAGACCGCCGGGGTCAATCGGGTCGTCTCGGTGGACCTCCACGCCGGGCAAATCCAGGGGTTTTTCAACATTCCCTTCGATCATCTCTACGCGATGCCCGTCTTCCTCGAGGACTACCTCCGGAAGCACTTCGACTCGTCGGCGGTGTTCGTCTCGCCGGACGCGGGCGGCGTGGAGCGCACGCGCGCCTATTCGAAGCGGCTCGACGCGTCGCTCGCGATCATCGACAAGCGCCGCGAGCGGGCGAACGTGAGCCATGTCGTCAACCTCATCGGCGAGGTCAAGGGCAAGGACTGCATCATCATCGACGACATCATCGACACGGCGGGGACGCTGTGCGGCGCCGCGCGGGCGCTCGCCGACAAGGGCGCGAAGAAGGTCGTCGCGTGCGCGACGCACGGGGTCCTCTCGGGGCCCGCGGTGCAGCGGATCAAAGACTCGCCCCTCGCCGAAGTGCTGGTGACCGACTCGATCCCGCTCTCCGAAGCAGCGGCGAACTGCCCGAAGATCAAGCAGCTCTCGATCGCGCGGCTCCTCGGAGAGGCCATCAAGCGGATCCACAGCTCCGACAGCGTGAGCTCTCTTTTCGCCTGACGCCGCCGTTGGCGACGAAGGGCCGACTCTGCTAAGGCAGGCGCGCCCGAATCGAACCCCCGAGGCCCGGCCCATCGCCGAGCGGACGGGAGACAAGGAACGCCCGATGACCCAGCAGATGCCCGTTCTCTCCGTGACACCGCGAAGCGCCGCCGGCAAAGGCGAGGCGCGCCGACTCCGCCGCACCGGCCTCGTACCGGCCATCGCGTACGGCAAGGGCCTCCCGTCGACGCCGATCGCCGTCGTCCCGAAGGAAGTCGCGAACGTCCTCAAGAGCGAGCGCGGGAAGAACACGGTCATCGAGATCGAAGTGGGGGGCAAGAAGCTCCTCGCGATGGTGCGCGACTTCACGGTCCATCCGGTCAAGCGCGAGCTCGAGCACGTCGACTTCATCGAGGTGAAGCTCGACCAGCCGGTCGACGTGCAGATCCCCCTCTTCGCGACCGGCAAGGCGGCGGGCGTCGTGAAGGGCGGTGTGCTCCGCGTCGTCCACCGGACGATCCCGGTGCGCTGCCTGCCGGACCGCATCCCCCTCAAGGTCGAGGCCGACGTGACGCACCTCGAGCTCGGGCAGCACGTCGCCACGCGCGACCTGAAGCTGCCCGAAGGCGTAGTCGCGCGCCTTCCGCCGGAGCAGACGCTCATCGCCGTCGTGGCGCCGGAGAAGGAAGTCGAAGAGGCAGCGCCGGGCACTCCGGGCGCGGCGGCGGCTGCGGGCGGCTCGGTGGCTCCGCCCGCGGGTGGAGCGGCACCGGCGGCCGGGGCCGCGGCGGGTGGGGAGGCTGGTGCTCCCGCGAAGGACGACAAGAAGAAGAAGTAGCCCGTGCTGCTGGTCGTCGGCCTCGGCAACCCTGGACGCGAATACGAGAACAACCGGCACAACGTCGGCTTCCTCGTCGCGGACACGTTGCGGCGGCGAGAGGGCTGGCCCGAGTACAAAGCGAAGTTCTCGGGCCTGTGGACCCGCGGCGAGCTCGAAGGGGCCGACGTGGCGGTGCTCAAGCCGCAGACGTTCATGAACCTTTCGGGCGACAGCGTGCAGCCCGCGTCGGCCTTCCTGAAGGTGCCTCCCGCCTCGATCCTGGTCATCCACGACGAGCTCGACCTCGCGTGGAAGGACGTGCGCCTCAAGTCGGGCGGCGGCCACGCCGGTCACAACGGCCTCCGGAGCATCATTCAGCGCCTCGGGACGCCGGACTTCCTGCGCCTCCGGGTCGGCATCGGCAAGGCGCCGCCGGGGTTTCGGGGAGACGGAGCCGACTGGGTGCTCTCGAACTTCGACGGTGTCGAGAAGGCGGAGCTCCCCGACGTGATCGACCGCACGCTCGACGCCCTCCGGCAGGTGGTCCAGGGTGGGGCCGCCGCCGCGATGAACGCGGTCAACACGCGCAAGTAGAGCCCACGGGGAGCCTCGGCCTGCTTGCGGGAGCGAGGCGCCGCGCGATGCCGTTCTTGTACGGTCGCGCACTTGTGCTAGAAGCACCCGCCCTTGCTCGTGGGCATCGCGTCCCACGGGCCCGCGTCGCAAGACGAGCCCAAAAGGAGAAACCCTAGTGAATGTGTCTACGCCGCCGGTGGCCGAGCGCACACCGAGCCATCTGCACGTCCGTGAATACGAGACGATCTACATCCTGCGCTTCGACGTCGACGCCGACACCGCCGAGCGCGTCCAAGCGCGCGTCGCGGACGCGGTGGACCGCGAGCACGGCAAACTCGTCAAGGTCGAGACCTGGGGCCGCCGCCGCCTCGCGTACCCGATCCGCAAGCACCGCCGCGGCGTGTACGTCTACCTGAAGTACGTGGGGGCGGGCGGCATGGTCGCCGAGATCGAGCGCAACCTGAAGCTTCAGGACGCCGTCGTGAAGTACATGACGGTGCAGACCGCGGATCACGTCGACCTCGCGTCGCTGCAGATCGACCCGGAGGAGACGAAGCTCGCGAAGCTCGAGCCGCCGGCCGAAGACGAGAAGGAAGAGTCGCGCGAGAAGCAGCTCGGCCTCGTCGACCTCGGACCGGACGCACCGAGGGCGCCGCGTCCGCCGGAAGACGTGGAAGATTTCGAGGCCCCGGCCGCAGAGGAGCCCGAAGAGGGCGCCGCGGCGAAGGCCCCCAGCGGCGAAGAGGAGACCTGAGCCATGGCCATGATGGATGACGATCGTGACATCGCGCGCGCGCCGGATCTCAACGCCGACGTGGGCCGTCGGCGCGGCGGCAAGAAGCGCATCTGCCGGTACTGCACCGACAAGACGCAGGTCATCGAGTACAAGGACCCGCAGGCCCTCAAGTACTTCGTGACCGAGCGCGGCAAGATCGTGCCGCGCCGAATCAGCGGCAACTGTGCGCGTCATCAGCGCAAGGTGCAGCTCGCGGTGAAGCGGGCGCGCAACATCGCGCTCCTGCCGTTCACCATCACGCACTCGGGCTGAGCGAGCGACAAGGGAGTCCAACATGCCTGCCAACATCCAGGTCGTCCTCCAGCAGGACGTCGACAAAGTCGGCAAGAGCGGGGAGCTCGTCCGCGTGCGCCCCGGCTTCGCTCGAAACTACCTTCTGCCGCGCGAGCTCGCGGTCCGCGCGACGACCGCCGCGATGCACCGCATCGAGCACGACAAGGCCGTCGCACTCGCCAAGGCGGAGCGCTCGAAGAAGGAGGCGCGTGAGATCGCCGACAAGCTGAGCGCGCTCGCCCTGAAGATCGAGCGCAAGGCCGGCGACGACGGCCGCCTCTTCGGCTCCGTCACCACGAAGGACATCGAGGCCGCGGTGAAGGCCGCGGGCCTCACGGTCGATCGCAAGCGCATCGCGCTGGCCGACCCGATCAAAGCGGTCGGAACTTTCGAGATTCCGGTCAAGCTCGTGTCCGACGTGACGGCGACGCTGAAGCTCGAGGTCGCCGCCAAGTCCTGAGGCGAGCGAGTGGCCTCGCGGGCGGACATAAGAGAGTAGCGAAGGCCTTGGGCCTGGCGTAACGTTCGCGCTTCTACCTGCGCCTCGGTCCTCTACTCGGGCCGAGGCGTCGTGCATTTCGGGGAGCGCCCTGTGGAGAAGCTGCGGGTAGTCGGGGGGCAAGACGTCTCGGCGGAGGGGGCTCGCGTGCCTCCGCACGATCTCGAGGCGGAGGCCGCGGTGCTGTCGGCCGTCATGGTCGATCCGCTCGCGCTCGACAAGGTCTGCGAGTTCCTCAAGGCCGAGCACTTCTACTCGGAGGCGCACCGCCGCATCTTCGAGGCGTGCGTCGAGCTCGCCGCCGAGGGCAAGCCGGTCGACCTGGTCCAGGTCGCGACTTGGCTGCGCGATCGGGAGCGCCTCTCGCAGGTGGGCGGCGTCGCCTACATGACCGAGGTGCTCAACGCGGCACCCGCGGTGGCGCACGTCGCCGCCTACGGCAAGACCATCCACGAGAAGTGGCGCGTCCGGAGCCTCATCCTCGCGTGCCAGCGCGTGACGGCGCAGGGCTACTCCGGGTACGGGGACCCGCAGCAGTTCATCGACTCGGCCGAGCAGGCCGTCTACGACATCGCGCGGACGCGCGAGTCGAGCAGCGTGCGCACCCTCAAAGAGGTGATGCGCGAGACGTTCGAGCGCATCGACAAGGCCAACGCCCGCGGCGCCCGCATCACCGGCATCCCGACCGGCTTCGACCGCTACGATCGCATCACGAGCGGCCTCCACGACGGCGAGCTCACGATCGTCGCCGCGCGGCCCGGAATGGGCAAGACGAGCTTCGTCCTCAACGTGGCGGCGAACGTCGCGAGCCCGCAGCAGCTCGAGAGCGCGCGCGACCCGAACGAGCGATGGGAGGAGCCTGGCCTCGGCGTCGTCGTCTTCTCGCTCGAAATGCCGCGCGAGCAGATCTGCAATCGCATGCTCTGCTCGGAGGCGAAGGTCGACGTGAGCCGCGTGCGCACCGGGATGCTGACGCCGAGCGACTGGAGCAAGCTGACGCAGGCGGCGACCCACCTCGCGAGCTTGAGCATCTGGGTCGACGACTCGGCGGCGCTCTCCATCCTGGAGCTTCGCTCGAAGGTGCGGCGCCTCCAAGCGGAGTTCGACCGGGCGGCCTCGCCGGGCCAGGACGGCCCGCGCCGCATCGGCCTCGTCGTCGTCGACTACCTCCAGCTGATGCGAGGCCGGGAGGGGGCCGCGTCGCGCGAGCAGGAGATCAGCGAAATCTCGCGCGGCTTGAAGCAGCTCGCCAAAGAGCTGAGCCTCCCGGTCATCGCCCTCAGCCAGCTCAATCGGGCCGTCGAGACGCGCGGCGAAAAGAGCAAACGCCCGCAGCTCTCGGACCTGCGCGAGTCGGGCGCGATCGAGCAGGACGCCGACAATATTTGCTTTATCTATCGCGACGATTACTACAATAAAGAGACTGCCGACAAGAACGTCGCGGAGCTCATCATCTCCAAACAACGAAACGGGCCGACCGACACGGTCAAAGTTCGCTTCGATGCCCAGTACACGCGGTTCGAGAGCCTCGCCGAGGGCGAGTACGAAGGCGATGGCTGACGGCGGCCCCCGCGAGGCACCCGAGACGCTCGACCGGCTGGTGATGGCGCGCCGGGTGCTCGTCGTCGTGGGGGCGGGCGGAGTGGGCAAGACGACGACGGCGGCGGCGCTCGGGGTCGCGGCGGCGCGCAGGGGCCGGCGGGTCCTGTGTCTGACGATCGACCCGGCCAAGAGGCTCGCGCAGGCGCTCGGGCTCGAGCAGATGACGGCGGAGGAGCAGGCCGTGACGAACCTCGGCGCGCCCCCGGCGGGCGGCGCGCAGGGATCGCTGACGGCGATGATGCTCGACGCGAGCGCGACCTTCGACGAGCTCGTCATCAAGCACTCGTCGTCGCCGGAGCGGGCGAAGAAGCTCCTCGACAACAAGCTCTATCGCTACGTGTCCCGGTCCCTCGCGGGGACGCAGGAGTACATGGCGATGGAGAAGCTCGTCAGCGTGCAGCGCGACCCCCGCTTCGACCTCGTCATCCTCGACACGCCGCCGACCGCCAACGCCCTCGACTTCCTCGACGCGCCCGAGCGTCTCGTGGAGGCGCTCGACTCGGCGGCGATCCGCTGGTTTTTGCAGGCGTTCCAGTCGACGGGAAAGCTGTCGTTGAACCTCCTCGCGCGGTCGGCGGTGGTGGTGCTGCGGGGGTTGAAGCGGATCACCGGTGGGAGCTTCCTCGAGGCGATGGCGGAGTTCATCACCGAGCTGAACGACCTCTTCGGCGGGTTTCGCGAGCGCGCGAAGATGGTGGAGGCGGCGATGCGTTCGCCGGAGGTGTCGTTCGTGCTGACGACGAGCCCCGCCCCGATGAGCATCGCGGAGGTGCTGTTCTTCAGCGATCGGCTCGAGGCGTCCCGCATGCCGCGCGGCGCGTTCGTCGTGAATCGGCTGCGCGTGCCGCCCGCGCACGCGGCCGATCCGCCGTCCGAGGACGAAGCCGCGGCGGCCATCGCGGCCCACGGCGTCTCCGTCGGGACGGGCGCTCCGGCCCGATTCGTCCAGGCCCACGCGGACGCGGTCCGCCTCGCGGCGCTCGACGCCCGTCACCTCGGAACGCTCGCGGCGCGGGCCCAGGACCGGGTACCGATCGTGCGCGTCCCGGAGCTCCCGAAGGACGTGCACGACGTCGCGAGCCTCGCCAAGCTCTCGGAGTTGCTCATGAGCGGTGGGGTCTGACGCCTGGAATTTGGCCGTCCCCACGGTCAGCCCCGTACGATTTGTGCGGAGGAGCCATCCCATGCTGTCCACGATCGTTCATGCCCAAGAGCGCCGCGCCCTTCGCCGCCGCCTCCGGGTCGATTGCCAGGTCGTCCGCGAGCGGGACTTCGCGCTCGTCGGGAGGGAGGCGCTCGATCTGTCGCCCCACGGGATGCTCGTCACGGCGGACCGCGCCGTGCTCACCGGCGAGCCGCTGGTCGTCGCGTTCCGCCTGCCCGGGAGCGCGTGGTGGTTCGACGCCGAAGGCGCGGTGAGCCGCGTCCTCCACGGGCGACGGCCGGGCGACCGCGGGCGCTGCTTCGCCGTGGAGTTCGAGGGGCTCGACTCCGCCGTGAAGTTCTTCCTCCATGTCGCCCTTCAGGGCGTCCCGCCGGCGATCCCCACCCGCGAGCGGCGCGTCGACTACGCGGCCACCGTCCGGAGCGCGGCGTCGTGAGCGCGCCGATGCTGGCCCACGAGCGCTCCTTGCGTGTCCCGCTGGAGCGGCGGGTCGGAGCGGCCGAACCCTCGGCGCATGCCCTTCGCATGCTGACGCCCTCGCTCGCGCGCGCCGCATGCGGCCATCTTCCGCCGAACCGTCGCGGCGAGATGCGCCGGTCCGTCCGGATCGGGTGCCGCGTGCGCGGCGGCAACGGCCGCTTGGTCGGCGACCGCACGGTGGACCTCTCGCCCCAGGGCCTGCTCCTGCTCTCCGACGAGGTCCTCGCGCCCGGCTCGGCCCTCGACGTCAGCTTCCAGGCCTCCGAGCCGCTCCTCTGGTTCGAGACGCGTGCGACCGTCCGCCGCGTCATCGAGGGGCGCCGGCCCGAAGACGGAGGGAGGGCGGTGGGCCTTCACTTCGAGTCGCTCTCGGCGGTCTCGCGGCTCATCCTCCGCGGGCACCTGCGCAAGCTCCCGCAGCCGCAGCCGCGCCGGAGCGTCCCGCACGAGCTCGTGCCCGCACCGGTCGACTACGCCGGCGAGGTGACGCGCATCCTCGCGCGGTTCTGAGCCGGACCTTCGGCGCTCAGTGGTCGCGGGCCGCGCGGATGGTCCGCTCGATGCCGAGGGCCGCGAGCACGCAGCGGCGCACGAGCTCTCCGGGCTCGTACTCCGCGAGCGACGTCAGCACCGCGATGTCCTCGATGGGGCCCGCCAGCGTGGCCGGGTCGCGGCTGTTCGGCGGTCCGAAGACGAGGACGGCCGCGATGCGCGCGAAGGCCGTCGCGCGGTGCAAGAGCGGCACGTCGTTCGACTGCTTGGGCGCGGCGTCGATGGCGAGGGAAATGTCCTGAGGCAGCTGGTGGCGCCGCAGGAGGCGCGCGCCGATGGTGCGGGTCGTCACGCCGTAGCGCTTGATCTCGAGGGCGTCGCGGGCCGCGGGGGAGGCCGGGGTCCAGCCGTCCTTCAGGCCGCGCACGGTCCGCTGCCACAGGTCGACGTAGCCCGGGCCGTCGACCGCAAGGCACGCGAGCGCGCCGACCTCGCAGAGGAGCCCGCAGATGAACGGCATGCTGCGCGGGACGCCGGGGCCCTGAGGCACGAGCGCCTCGGCGATCGCGCCCGAGACGGCGCTCGTTCTGTGGAGGTCGAGCGACAGCTCGTCGCGCGTGGCAAAGGTCGCGAGCAGCGCCATGGCCCCTGCCATCATCCGGAGCTCTTCGAGGCCGATCGTGACCAGGGCCTGCCGCAGGTCGCGCACCGGCTCGCTGCTGCTCCGGAACGCGGCGCTGTTGACGACGCGGAGCACCTGCGTCGCGAGGGCCGGGTCGCACTGCACGGCCGCCGCGATCGACTCGATCGGGGCGCGCTCGTCGTTGACGAGGACCATCAATCGTTGCGCAGTCGCCGGAAAGGGACAGATGTCCACGACCCGGTCGAGGAGCGCATTGGCGTTCGGGAACGGACGCTCGAAGTCCTCCATGGTTCTGAGGATACGGCCACTCCGGCTTCGCCGTGGGAGATTCCGGAGAAACCGCGGCGCGGTCGCACGCCTTCCGCTCCCCGCTCTCGCCTGCGGCCCGACACGGCCGAGACATGTCTGCGACAAGGTGGGTTGACGGCCGCCGCCCCGGTGTGCTTCGAAGGTATTGGGAAAACCACATGATCCGAGCCCACTCCCTCGTGAAGTTTGCGCCGTTTGCACCGCTCGTAGCGGCGTCCGGCATGGCGGCCCTCCTCGGGCTCTTCGCCTCGGGCTGCGGAGGGTCCTCTTCGCCCGCCAGCCCCCCGCAGACACCGTCGACGGGGCTTCCGCCCGCGGTCGCCGCAAGTGGTACGGCGCCCCCGCCTGCCGCCACCGAGGCGTCGGCGCTGCCCCCCCCGGCGCCCGCGGCCGAGGCGGGCGCCAAGGCCGGCCCCCAGGTGACCCCTCCGCCCGCCGACAGCAACCCGTTCGCGGGCGCCGCGTTCTACGTCGACCCAGGGTACGTGGCGAAGGTCGAGTCGTCGGTGAAGGAGTTCCCTGCCGACGCGGAGCTCCTGAAGAAGGTCACGACGGTGCCGACCGCCGTGTGGCTCGACTCGATCAAGGCGGTGGGCGCCGTCTCGAAGACGCTCGACGCCGCGCTCGCGAAGCAGAAGAAGGCAGGGCAGCCGGTGGTCACCGTGTTCGTGCTCTACGACTTGCCGGAGCGCGACTGCTCGGCGGTGGCGTCGAACGGCGAGCTTTCGCTCGCGAACGGCGGGGAGAAGAAATACCAAAAGGAGTTCGTCGACAAGATCGCGGCGGCGTTCAAGGCGCACCCGAAGCAGCGCATCGTGGCGGTGCTCGAGCCCGACTCGCTCGCGAACATCGCGACGAACCTGAGCGTGCCGAAGTGCGCGGCGGCCGAGCAGGTCTACCGGCACTCGGTGGCGTACGCGGTCAAGACGCTCGCGATGCCGGGCGTGTCCGTTTACCTCGACGCGGCGCACGCCGGGTGGCTCGGCTGGTCGAAGAACCGCGAGCGGATCGCGAAGATTTACTCGGAAGTCCTGACCGAGGCCGGCGGGGCCGACAAGATCCGCGGCTTCGCGACCAACGTGTCGAACTACGACACGCTGACGCCCGGGGACCTCGCCAAGCTCGAGCCGTCGGACCCGTGCACCGACGAGCTGACGTACGTGAAGATCCTCGACGCGTCGCTCACCGAGGCGGGCATCGTCGGCAAAGGCTTCATCATCGACACCAGCCGCAACGGACGGGCCGGCATTCGCACGAAGTCGGGCAGCTGGTGCAACGTCCACGGGGCCGGGCTCGGCGAACGGCCGCAGGCCGCGCCCGCGCCGCTCATCGACGCGTACTACTGGATCAAGCCGCCGGGCGACGCCGACGGCTCGTCCGAGCCCGGCAAGCCCGGCTACGACGAGAACTGCAGCACGAAGTCGCCCGACGCCGAGCAGGGAGCGCCGCACGCGGGCGCATGGTTCGGCAAGTACTTCCTCGAGCTCGCGAAGAACGCCAACCCGCCGCTTTGAGCGGGGCGACCTCGCGCTGGCGATTACTCGCGCGTCCCCAGGACGAGCACGTTCGAAAACGGCGTGCTCCCCCAGGCGGGCCGCACCGCGCATCGCATGCCCGCCGCCTCGAGGCGCGTCACGATGGCGCTCGCAGGGCGGAAGCGCACCCGCTCGCCGCGGTGGAAGCGCAGGAACGTGAAGACACGCTCCTCGACGAGCGTGGCGAAGCTTCGCCAGCCGCGGCTCGCGTCGGCGTCGCGGACCACGATGCGGCCGCCCGGGCGGACCGCGGCCGCCGCTCGGTCGAGGATCGCGTCCTGCTCGTCCTCCCGGAAGTAGTGCAGGATGTCGACGAGGAGCACGGTGTCCGAGGAGGCGAACGGCGCGGTGCGGACGTCGCCCACCACGAACGACGCGGCAGGCGCCGAGGGGCTGCCGGCCGCGGCGGCGCGCTGAGCATCCCCGATCTTGGCGGCGTCCCAGTCGACCCCGCGCGCGGTCCTGGCGCGCCCGAGCTCGACCAGCAAGAGCGGCACCTGGCCTCGTCCGGTCCCCACGTCGAGCACGTCGCCGAGCACCGCGGGGGCATCGCCGGCGACGTCGGCGACGGCGCGGGCCGCAGGGTCGGCGAGGAGCTTGCCGCGCAGATAGTGAAAGCGCGTGCGCTCTCGCGCGACCACGCTCGCGGGTGACGCGTAGCGGGTCGCCACGCGCTCGACCGCCGCGATCCAAGGCGGCGCGCCGTCGGGGAGGCGGTAGGGCGGCCTCGGAGCGCGGGAAGACGGGGCGATGGCCACCAAGAGGTAGGCGATGAGGGCGCCCGCGACGGCAAGCGCCGCGCCGACCACGGGGGAGCCGAGCGCAAGACAGCCGAGGACGTCGCCCACGTGGAGATCCCGCGAGCCGAGGCGCCGGAAGTCGATCGCCGTCCCGTGGCGCAACCACGCGCCGACCTGCACCTCGGCCGCCAAGAGCGCGGGGGCGAAGAAGGGGTTCGACACGTTGGCCGTGACCCACGCGACGGCCGCGTCGAGCTGAAACCAGAGGCACAAGCCGATGACGAGCGGCGTATGACACCCGAAGATGGGCAAGGAGCCGATGAAGAGCCCCAGGCCTACGGAGAGCGCGGCGCGTGACGGCGTCGTGCCGGGCCCGCGAAGCTCGCACCATGCGCGCCTCAGCTCCTCGCGCCACAGCGAAAACTTCGGCGGGGGAAGGACGCGCCGCGTGTCCGGCGATGCCTCTTCGATCGGTGCGGGCTCCATGCGCGGTCGGAACGATACCGGAGACGACGAAACACCGCCGAAAGCAAGCGGACACAGGGGCGGCGCAGCGTAGCGGCGAGGTTCTACACGTGAGCACACGGACGATGGACGAGCGCCTGACGGCACAGACGAAGCGACGCTTCGTCGGCCCCCCCGCGCGTCTGCCCGCGAGGGTCGACCCGGAGCAGTTCCGCCGCGATCTCTTCAACCACTTGCTCTACACCTGCGTCAAAGAGCGCCACGACGCAGGGCCGGTGGATTTCTACCGCGCGATGGCGTTCAGCGTACGCGATCGTCTCGTCCAGCGCTGGCTCGCGACGCAGCGCACCTACTTCGAGCGCGACGTCAAACGCGTTCACTATCTGTCCTCCGAGTTCCTGACCGGCCGGAGCCTCGGGCTGTGCTTGGTCAACCTCGGCCTCTACGCGGCGGCCGAGCAAGTCGCCGGCGAGAGCGGCTTCGACCTCGGCGACATCCTCGAGGCCGAGGGCGACCCGGGGCTCGGCAACGGGGGCCTGGGCCGGCTCGCGGCGTGCTTCATGGATTCGCTGGCGACCCTCGAGCTGCCGGCCGTCGGCTACGGCATCCGGTACGAGTACGGGATCTTCGAGCAGCGCATCGAGGGCGGCCAGCAGACCGAGCACTCCGACAACTGGCTGCAGTACGGCAACCCGTGGGAGCTGCCCCGGCACGATCGGATGCAGGTCGTACGTCTCTACGGGTCGACCGAGATGCGGAAGGACGCGGACGGGCGGCTCGTCGTCGACTGGGTCGAGCCGCGCATCGTGTTCGGGCTGCCGTTCGATTCGTTCATCGTCGGCCACGAGACGGACAACGTGAACACGCTGCGGCTGTGGGCCGCGCGCGCGTCCCGCGATTTCGATCTGCGGCTCTTCAACGAGGGCGACTACCTGCGCGCGGTCGAAGAGAAGGTCGAGGTGGAGAACATCTCGAAGGTCCTCTATCCGAACGACCAGACCGAGCACGGCAAGGAGCTCCGGCTCAAGCAGCAGTATTTCTTCGTCGCCTGTTCGATCGCGGACATCGTTTCCCAGTTCAAGCTCCGTCACAACGACTTCCGCGTCTTCCCGGAGCGCGCCGCGATTCAGCTCAACGACACGCACCCCGCCATCGCCGTGGCGGAGCTCATGCGCGTCCTCGTCGACCAGGAGCGGCTCGACTGGGACGTCGCCTGGGACGTGACCCAGCGCTCGATCGCGTACACGAACCACACGCTCTTGCCGGAGGCGCTCGAGAAGTGGCCCGTGGCGATGTTCCGCCGCGTTCTGCCGCGCCACATGCAGATCATCTACGAGATAAACCAGCGGTTCATGCGGCAGGTGAACACGCATTGGCCGCTCGACCCCACCCGCATGACGCGCATGTCGATCATCGAGGAGGGCCCCGTCCAGCAGGTCCGAATGGCGCACCTCGCGGCGGTCGGATCGCACAGCATCAACGGCGTCGCGCGCCTGCATACGGAGCTCATCAAGAGCGACCTCTTGCCGGATTTCTACGAGCTCTTCCCGGAACGCTTCAACAACAAGACCAACGGGGTCACGCCCCGCCGCTGGCTGCTCTATTCGAACCCCGCGCTCGCGCGCCTCCTCTCGGAGCGCCTCGGGCCGAACTGGATCGACCGCGACCTCGCGCTCGTGTCGCAGCTGTCGACGCACGCGGAGGACACGTCGCTGCTCGACGCGCTCTGGGAGATCAAGGCCGAGAACAAGCGCTCGCTGGCCGCGTTGCTCGCCAAGACGCCGGGCATCCTCGTCGACCCGCGGGCCCTGTTCATCACGCAGATCAAGCGCATCCACGAGTACAAGCGGCAGCTCCTCGCTTGCCTCGAGCTCGTCGCGCACTATTGGCGGCTGAAGAACGGGCTCGCGGGCGCCGACGAGACCCCGCGGGTCTACATCTTCGCGGGCAAGGCGGCGGCCGGCTACACCATGGCGAAGATCCACATTCGCCTCATCAACGACATCGCCACGGTCATCAACGGCGACCCGACGACGCGCGATCTTCTCAGGGTGGTGTTCGTCCCGAACTACGGCGTGTCGCTTGCCCAGGCGATCATCCCGGCGGCGGACATCTCGCTCCAGATCTCGCAGGCGGGCAAGGAGGCGTCGGGGACGAGCAACATGAAGCTCGCGCTCAACGGGGCGCTCACGGTGGGCACGCTCGACGGCGCGAACGTCGAGCTCCGCGAGGCCGCGGGCGCGGAGAACTTCTTCCTCTGCGGCCTCACCGTCGACCAGGTGCGCGACCTCTGGCGCGCCGGCTACGCGTCGTCGCGTTACATCGCGGCGAGCCCGGACCTCGCCAACGCCATCGAGCTCATCGATTCGGACTTCTTCTGCCTCGGCGACCGCGACCGGTACGCGTCGGTCGCGGGCACGCTGCGAAACAACGACCACTACATGGTCTGCGCCGATTTCGAGTCGTACGTGGCCTCGATGAAGGAGGCGGCGGCCCTCTACCGGTCGCCGCGTGAGTGGTCTCGGCGGTCGCTCTTCAACATCGTCGGGGCGAGCGCGTTCTCGAGCGACGCGACCATCCGCGCCTACGCGCGCGACATCTGGGGGCTCGTGCCGGTGAAGGCCGACCTCACGGAACGGGGCGCTCCGGGCCACGCCGCGGTGACGTGATCGCTGACTCCCGCCACGCGTTGGTGGTATGAGACGTCGCGATGTCCAGCGAATCGCTCCACGAGCTGCCGGAGACCCTCTCCGTCGAGACCAAAGACATGCATCGCGCGATCGTGTCGCTCCGCGAGGAGCTCGACGCGGTGGACTGGTATCAGCAGCGCGCGGAAGGGTGCACGGACGACGAGCTCCGCGCCATCCTCATCCACAACAAGAACGAGGAGATCGAGCACGCGATGATGGTGCTCGAGTGGATCCGGCGGAAAAACCCGGTCTTCGCGGCGCACGTGAAGACGTATCTCAACACCGCCGGTCCCATCACGGCCATCGAGGCCGCCGCGACGACGGGGGGCGGCGGGGCGTCCGGCGGAGAGGCGGGGCCCGCGTCACCTTCGCTCGGCATCGGCAGCCTGAAAGGGGGCAAGTGATGGACCTCCTCAAGCGACGGATGGCTCCCGTCACGCCGGAAGCGTGGGAGCAGCTCGACGACGAGGCGCGGCGCGTCCTCACGCTGCACCTCGGGGCGCGCAAGCTCGTGGACTTTTCGGGTCCGCACGGTTGGAAGATCGGCGGCGTCAACACGGGGAGGCTGCAGCCGATCGAGCGGCGCCCGGCCGACGAAGTGCCGTGCATGCTCCGCAAGGTGCAGCCGCTCGTCGAGGTTCGCTCCCCGTTCGTGATGAAGATCCTCGAGCTCGACGTGGCGTCGAGGGGCGCGGACGATCTCGATTTGCAGCCGGTCATCACGGCCGCGGAGCGGGTCGCCCTCGCGGAGGACCGATCGGTGTTCTACGGCTTCAAGGAAGCGGGCATCACGGGGATCCTCGAGGCGACGCCCCACGCGCCGATCCGGGTCTCCGCGGCGATCGATTGGCCGAAGGCGGTCGTGCAGGCCAAAGAGACGTTGCGCGTCGCCGGGATGAACGGACCCTACGCGTTGGCCCTCGGACCGAAGGCGTACGACGAGGTCACCTCCGGAAGCGAGGACGGCTATCCGCTCCGCAAGCGCATCGAGACGTACCTGGCGGCGCCGCTCGTGTGGGCGCCGGCGCTCGGGTCGGGGGGGCTTTTGCTCACGACGCGCGGCGGCGACTACGAGATCACGGTGGGGCAGGACCTGGCCATCGGCTACGCCGTCCACGACCGCGAGAGCGTGGAGCTCTACCTCACCGAGTCGTTCACCTTCCGCATCCTCGAAGAGAAGGCCGCGATCGCACTCCAGCGCGACTGAGCGTGGAGGCTCCGCGCCCTCTCAGCGCGTCATCTCGAGGAGGGTAGGGCGGAAGCCGGCGGCCCGGAAAAGCCGCTGCGCGGCGACGTTGCCCGCCATGGTCGAGAGCACGAGACGCGGGGCTCCGAGCGTCGTGAGGGCGGCGATCGTCTCTCCCAGGAGGGCACGTCCGATGCCGCGTCCGCGCTCGGCCTCGGCGACGAAAATGTCTTGGATGGTGCCGTGTACGTCGAGCAGGACCTTCCAGTCGCGGCCGTCGAGCGTGCCATACGCGTAACCGGAGACGTGCGGTCCCCGGCCCGCGACGAGGACGACGGCGCCGGTGCGGCGAATCTCGCCCGACAGGAAGCGCCCGTATCCGGCCTCGAGGTCGTCGACGATGAGGAAGCGATCCGGGTCCGTCTCGTGGTGCATGCGCACGAGGGCCGCCGCGAGGGCGGCCACCTGCGGGACGTCGTCGGCGCTCGCGGGCCGTACCTGCACCTCGTCGGACACGCGGCGAGTATAGAGAACGCCGGCTTCCGCCGCCCGGTGCGCACCGCGGCGAACGAAGATGGCTCGGGAAAAAAAGCGCCCCCCGAGACCGACGCACAGGCGGACGGGGGGCGTAAGGGCGAACTCGGGCCGGCTGAGGTGACGCGGGCAGTTCGCTACTGTCCGGTGTACGCCGATCGTCACCGGCTGAGAATCGACTACGCGCAGCGGCCTCGCGTGGATCCGCCGTACCGCAATTGGCTACACACGACCCTTTCAGCCGTCGCGTGGCGGGCGAGACAGCATCGGCGCCGAGCTCGCGGCCACCCGCTCGACGTGGCGCACGACGTCGCACAAGCGGACGGCGTCGATCTCCACCCCGGTCCTCTCCACGTGCCGCGGGGGGAGCCATGGCCCGAGCTCGTCGACGCTGGCCAACACCGTCATTTCGAAGGCGCGCCCCGTCGCGATCCGAATGCTCGTGATCGAGCTTCGAAGCGCGCTCGACGCGAAACCCGTTCCGTGAACGATGATCGCCAAACACACGATCTCTTTCGCGCCGTTGTTCACGAGCTCGATGAACGCAAGGCGGGCCGCCTCGGTCGGCGGGGGGAGCCTGTCTGCGACGATCGTGATGCTCGAGCGGATACCGAATCCACCTCCGCGCGTCAGCGTTTGCCGCAGACGCGCGAGGTCCGCCGCGTCCGCTTGCGCCGCCCAAGCTTGCATGACGACGTTCTTCCAGCGGGCGAAGCAGAACTTACCCGGCTCCCGATCGAGGATCTCGGTGTCCTCGGTGGCCTCGGCTTCCGGCCCGTCCGCGGGCCCGGGTCGCGGGCCCAAGGAAGGAGTCAGTGGGCGCTCGGCGACCCGAATCGAGGGCCTTCCACCCCGGTTCAACCGAGCCATATCCACTTAGAACGGAGCGACGGCGACGGACTTGAGGCCGGCATCCGCCGCCTAGACGGCCGGAACCATCGAACGGATCGTCTGGGCCATGGCCACCGGAGGCGTGCTTCGAGGGGCGTGCATGCGGGCGCCGTTGCCGTGGACCGTACCGCCCGGCGGCTCGCCGACATCCCCCTCCGTGAGCGCCAGAATCGGCAACCCGTTCGCCGCGAACGCGTCCCCTTGCAGAACGCGCATGGTGTCCTGGCGCAAATCGGCGGCGCGGGCCACGACGACGTGCGGCTTCACGGTCCGAAGCTCGCTCGTCGCCTCGGTGGCATCCGCCACGGCCGTCACGCGCGCCCCGAGCGCGGCGAAGCCACGCTCCAGGACCTGGCGCTCCTTTACGTCGGGCTCGATGAGCAGCAGGTGGTACCCGTCGAGGCCCGCGGCGGTCGAGGGCCGCAACGGCAGCCGCACCGTGAACGTCGCGCCCTGACCGATCCCCTCGCTCGCCGCCCACACCGTGCCGCCGTGGAGCTCGACGACCGCGCGCACGATCGACAAGCCCAGCCCGAGCCCGCCGCCGTGGGTCGTCGTCCGCTTGGCCTGCCGGAACCGCTCGAAGACGTAGGGCAAGAACTCGGGGGAAATGCCCTCCCCATCGTCTTGCACCGTCAACCGGGCATCGGACCCATGCCGCCCCACGCGCGCGGCGACGTGGCCCCCCCGGCGCGCGAACTTGAGCGCGTTCGACAGGAGGTTCCAGATGACTTGCTCGAGCCGCTGCGCGTCGGCGAGCACTTCGATCGGCGACTCCTCGACGTGACACTCGAGGAGAACGCCCTTGGCCTCGGCCGTGGCGCGGAGGCCGTCGACCGTGGACCGAACCACCTCTTCGAGGCGCGTCGGCTTCGTGACGATGGTCATCGCGTGGCCCGCGATGCGCGAGACGTCGAGGAGATCGTCGACGAGGCGAGTCAGCAGCGACGTGTTCCGCGCGAGGGCGTCGAGCGCGCGGGTCTTCGTCGTCTCGTCGGCCGGCATGGTCCTCAGGAGCTGCATCCAGCCGACGACCGCGTTGAGCGGATTGCGGAGCTCGTGGGAGAGATTCGTGAAAAACTCGTCCTTGAGGCGGTTGGCCTCCCGCGCGTCGCCGAGGACGCGGTTCTGGATCGCCACCGACGTGGCGTGCGCCAGCTGGGCCACCACCGCCTCGTCGTCGGCGTCGAAATCGCCGCCGGCCGTGCGCCCGCTCACCTGCAGGCTCCCGAGCGGCGTCCCGTCGGCGAAGGCGAGGGGAGCCCCGACGTACGACGCCGAACCCCCGGCGTCGCCGTCCAAACCGGTGCTCCACTCGAGCGAGCGCGACAGCTCCTCGCGCGAGAGCCGCACCGCCGACCCCCGGTCGCGCACGAACGCCTCGAGCCTCGCCAGCGATCGCACCACGGGAGCATCCGCGGAGACCACGCCGTGCGCTCCCGCCGGCAGCCCTTCCCGGGCCACCGCGCCCGCGACGACCACGGTGTGCGGCGGAGCCTGCCCGGCCGCCGGCGCCGCCCGGACGACGACCCACTCGGCCCCCAAGATATCGCGCGCGGCGACGGCCGCGGCCTGCATCGAGTCGGGGATGGAGGCGGCGGCGTGGATGCCGATCGACGCGTTCGTCAGAGAGTGGAGCTGCGTCGCCCTCCGCCGCAGCACCTCGGCCTGCCGCCGCACCTGCTCGTTTTTCTTGTGCAGGTCGACCAGCACCGCCACCTTCGTGCGGAGCGCGTTCGGCACGATCGGCGACAAGATGTAATCGACCGCACCGAGCGCGTAGCAGCGCTGGACGTGAAGCTCCTCGCTGCTCGCCGTCACGAAGATGATCGGCGTGTGCCGGTGCAAGCGGTGCTGCCGGACGAGCTCCGCGAGCTCGAACCCGTCCATGCCGGGCATCTGGATGTCGAGCAGCATCAAGGCGAACTCTCTCGGTTCGAGGAGCACGCGGAGCGCGTCCCGCCCCGAGCTCGCGCACACGATCTCGTCGACGACGTCGCCCAGCATGGCCTTGAGCGTCACGAGTTGCTCGCGACGGTCGTCGACGACGAGGATGCGCGTGCGGGCGTCGGTCATGGATGGGCCCTCATCGGAGCAGCCAGAGGCGCATCATCGACAGGAGCTGCTCCGGCTCCACGGGCTTCGCCAGATAGTCGGTCGCGCCCGCCTCGAAGCACTTCTCGCGGTCGCCCTTCATCGCCTTGGCGGTCACGGCGAAGATCGGCAACGAGCGAAACTGGGGGAGCGCGCGGATGGCGCGGATCGTGTCGTAACCGTCCATCTCCGGCATCATGATGTCCGTGAGCACGAGGTCCACGTCGGGCGACCCGCCGAGGATGTCGATCGCCGCCCGCCCGGTCTCCGCGGAGACGCACGAAAGCCCGTAGGACTCGAGCATCGTCGTCAGCGCGAAGATGTTGCGGATGTCGTCGTCGACGATGAGCACCTTCTTGCCCGTGAGCGGTTCGTTGGACCGATAGAGGCGATCGAGCACCGCGCGCTGCTCCTCCGACATCGACGACGTCGGCAGGTGGAGCAGGAGCGCCGCCTCGTCGAACAGGCGCTCGAACGACCGCGCGTAGCGCACGGAGGTCCGCTTGATGAGCCTGTCGATGGCGGCCTCCTGCTCCGCGTCGGGCTCGGAGGCGTAGAGGATCGTCGGAATCCTGGCGTGACCGCGCGCCTCCACCGCCTCCGCGAGCGAGAGCGACGAAGCGACCGGACCGGCCAGGACCACGAGCGACGGCCGATCGGCGTCGAGGGCGGCTTGCAGCTCCTCCCCCGGCTCGACCCGCCGCAACCGAACGCCCTCGGACGCGAGCACCTTCTCGACCGGCGCGGCCCGCGCGTCGTCCGCGCCGACGATGAGCACCAGGCGGTCGCGCTGCTTCACGTACTCCGCGACCTCGGCGATCGTCTCCTCGAGCGCCGCGCGCGTCTTCAGCGGCTTGCGCAGCACCCGGCGCGCGCCGAGGCGAATGGCGCGCTCGTCCTCCTCCTCGGTCGTGATGACCTGCACGGGCACGTGCCGCGTGGCGAGGTCTCGCTTGAGCTTCTCGAGGACCCGGCGGCCGTCGATCTCCGGCAGGTTCAAGTCGAGCGTGATGGCGGTCGGCCGTCGGTCACGCGCCAGAGCGAGCGCCGCCGCGCCGCGCGTCGCCAGGATCGTCTTGAACCCCGACTCGCGCGCGACCTCGATGACGACCTTCGCGAAGGTCACGTCGTTCTCCACGACGAGCAGCACCTGATCGCCGGGCCGTATGGCGTCGGCGTCGTCGAGGAACGCCGTCGCCGAGACCGTCTCGGGGGGAGTCCGCGCCGACGAAGGCGGGGAGGGGTCCTGAGCGAGCGCGGGCGTGTGGGCCTGGAGCGCCTGCGGCGGGACCGCCTCTTCCCGGCGACGCACCACCTTCGGCGCGTAGGTGAGCGGCAAGAAGAGCGTGAACGTGCTTCCTTCGCCGAGCGCGCTCGCGAGGCGGATCTCCCCGCCGAGCATCTGGGCGATTTCGCGGCTGATGGCGAGGCCGAGGCCCGTCCCGCCGTACTTGCGGCTCGTGCTCCCGTCCGCCTGCTGGAACGCCTCGAAGATGATTTGTTGCTTCTCGGGCGGGATGCCGATGCCGGTGTCGCGCACGGTGAACGCGATCGCCGTACCGGACTGGACGAGCGCGCCTTCCTCCTGCGTCCAGCCCGACGTCACGAGGCTCGCGCTCAACGTGACGCGCCCGCGCTCGGTGAACTTGAAGGCGTTCGACAGGAGGTTCTTCAAGACCTGCTGCAGCCTCTTGTTGTCCGTCTGCATCAACCGCGGGAGGTTGCGCGCGAACTCGATCGCGAACTCGAGGCGCTTCGAGTCGGCCACGTGCCGGAACGTCCGCTCGACGTAGTCCGAAAGATCGTCGAAGAGCACGTCCCCGACGTCCACGACCACCGTCCCCGACTCGATCTTCGACAGGTCGAGGATGTCGTTGATGAGCGACAGCAGGTCGTCGCCGGCCGAGTGGATGGTCTTCGCCCACTCGACCTGCCGCCACGTGAGGTTCCCCTCGAGGTTCTTGGAGAGCTGGTCGCTCAAGATGAGCAGGCTGTTGAGCGGGGTGCGAAGCTCGTGGCTCATGTTCGCCAAGAACTCGCTCTTGTACTTGCTCGTCGCCGCGAGCTGCCGCGCCTTCTCCTCGAGCGCCTGGCGGGCCTGCTCGACCTCCCGGTTCTTGCGCTCCACCTCCGCGTTCTGCTCCGCGAGGAGGCGCGCCTTCTCGCCGAGCTGCGCGTTCGTGAGCTGGAGCTCCTGCTGCTGGCTCTGGAGCTCGCGCGCGAGGCTCTGCGACTGCTTGAGCAGATCCTCGGTGCGCATGTTGGCTTCGATCGTGTTGAGCACGATCCCGATCGACTCGCAGAGCTGGTCGAGGAACGCGAGGTGCGTCGGGTTGAAGCGCTCGAAGCTCGCGAGCTCGATGATGGCCTTGACCTGCCCCTCGAAGATGACGGGCATCACGATGATGTTCTGCGGCGTCGCCTCGCCGAGCCCGCTGGCGATCGCGATGTAGTCCTTCGGCGGGTTCACGAGCAAGATGCGCTGCTTCTCGAGCGCGCACTGCCCGACGAGCCCCTCGCCGAGCTTGAACTCGTTCGCGACGCTCTTGCGCTCGAGGTAAGCGTAGCTCGCGAGGAGCTTGAGGACCGGCTCCTCCTTCATCGCGTCGAGCGTGTAGAAGACCGCCTGCTGCGCGCTCACGACCGGCGCGAGCTCGCTCAAGATGAGCTTCGCCACCGTGAGGAGGTCCTTCTGCCCCTGGAGCATGCGCGAGAACTTGGCGAGGTTGGTCTTCAGCCAATCCTGCTCCGCGTTCTTCTGCGTCGTGTCCTTGAGGTTGCGGATCATCTCGTTGATGTTGTCTTTGAGGGCCGCGACCTCGCCTTGCGCCTCCACCGTGATCGACCGGGTCAGGTCGCCCTTGGTGACCGCCGTCGCGACCTCCGCGATCGCGCGGACCTGCGTCGTCAGATTGGCGGCGAGCTGGTTGACGTTGTCGGTCAGGTCCTTCCACGTCCCGGCGGCCCCTGGAACGCTGGCCTGGCCTCCGAGCTTGCCTTCGACGCCGACCTCGCGCGCCACCGTGGTGACCTGGTCGGCGAACGTCGCCAGCGTGTCGATCATCCCGTTGATCGTGTCGGCGAGGGCGGCGATCTCGCCCTTCGCGTCGACCGCGAGCTTGCGCTTCAAGTCGCCGTTCGCCACCGCCGTCACGACGCGCGCGATGCCGCGCACCTGGTTGGTCAGGTTGCCGGCCATCGAGTTGACGCTGTCGGTCAGGTCCTTCCAGGTGCCGGCCACCCCTTTGACCTCGGCCTGCCCGCCGAGCTTGCCCTCGGTGCCGACCTCGCGCGCCACGCGCGTCACCTCCGACGCGAACGAGTTCAGCTGATCGACCATCGTATTGATGGTGTTCTTCAGCTCGAGGATCTCCCCGCGGACGTCGACCGTGATCTTCTTCGACAGGTCGCCGTTCGCGACCGCCGTCGTCACAGCCGCGATGTTGCGGACCTGCGCCGTCAGGTTGCCGGCCATGAGATTCACGCTGTCGGTCAGGTCCTTCCAGGTGCCGGCCACGCCGCGCACCTCCGCCTGTCCGCCGAGCTTGCCCTCGGTGCCGACCTCGCGCGCCACGCGCGTCACCTCCGACGCGAACGACGACAGCTGATCGACCATCGTGTTGGTCACGTTCTTGATCTGGAGGATCTCGCCGCGCGCATCGACGGTGATCTTCTGGGTCAGGTCGCCGTTCGCGATCGCCGTGGCGACCTTCGAAACGTCGCGCAGCTGCACCGTGAGGTTCGACCCCATCAGGTTGACGTTGTCGGTCAGGTCCTTCCAGACGCCGGCGACGCCGCGCACCTCGGCCTGTCCGCCGAGCTTGCCCTCGGTGCCGACCTCGCGCGCCACGCGCGTCACCTCCGACGCGAACGACGACAGCTGATCGACCATCGTGTTGATGGTGTTCTTAAGCTCGAGGATCTCCCCCTTCACGTCGACCGTGATCTTCTTCGACAGGTCCCCGCGCGCGACCGCCGTGGTCACCGCCGCGATGTTGCGGACCTGCGCCGTCAGGTTGCCGGCCATGAAATTCACGCTGTCGGTCAGGTCCTTCCACGTACCGGCGACACCGCGCACGTCGGCCTGCCCGCCGAGCTTGCCCTCGGTGCCGACCTCGCGCGCCACGCGCGTCACCTCCGACGCGAACGAGTTGAGCTGGTCGACCATCGTATTGATGGTGTTCTTCAGCTCGAGGATCTCCCCCTTCACGTCGACCGTGATCTTCTTCGACAGGTCGCCGTTCGCGACCGCCGTCGTCACCGCCGCGATGTTGCGCACCTGCGCCGTCAGGTTGCCGGCCATCGAGTTCACGCTGTCGGTCAGGTCTTTCCAGGTCCCGGCGACCCCCTTCACGTCGGCCTGTCCGCCGAGCTTGCCCTCGGTGCCGACCTCGCGCGCCACGCGCGTCACCTCCGACGCGAAGGACCGGAGCTGATCCACCATCGTATTGATGGGGTTCTTCAGCTCGAGGATCTCGCCCTTCACGTCGACCGTGATCTTCTTCGAGAGGTCGCCGTTCGCGACCGCCGTGGTGACCGTCGCGATGTTGCGGACCTGCGCCGTCAGGTTGCCGGCCATCGAGTTCACGCTGTCGGTCAGGTCTTTCCACGTGCCGGCGACGCCGCGCACGTCGGCCTGCCCGCCGAGCTTGCCCTCGGTGCCGACCTCGCGCGCCACGCGCGTCACCTCCGACGCGAACGAGGCGAGCTGCTCGACCATCGTATTGACGGTCTTGGCCGTCCGGAGAAACTCGCCCTTGAGCGGGCGCCCGCCGATCTCCTCCGCCATCATCTGGGACAAGTCGCCCTTGGCCACGGCCCCGATGACGCGCGCCATCTCGCTGGTCGGCTGTACGAGGTCGCTCACGAGCGCGTTCAGCGACGCGACCTCGTCGGCCCACGCGCCGCGCACCTCGCCGATCGACATGCGCTCGTGGATGCGCCCGTCTTTGCCGACCGTCCGGCTGATGCGCTCCAGCTCCGTCGCGAACTTTTGACTGAGGTCGACCACGTCGTTGAACGCGTCGGCGATCTTGCCGTCGAGCCCATCGAGGTGAATCGGCAGGCGCACGGAGAAGTCGCCCTTGCGAAGCGCCGTCAGCGCCGAGAGGAGCTCCTTCTTCTCGAGGGCGTCGCCCGGAGGGGGGGCGACGCTCCGCGCGCGTTCCTGCCCATTACCGTTCTTGGCGAAGTGTCCATTCCCGGTCTTGACCGTAGTCCCGCCGCCGTTCCTGGAAGGTCCGGTCTTGGTCTTTTCGGTCTTGCGGCCATTCGTCGTCATGTCGCTCATGGCGGTCGTCCCTGGGCAAGAAGAGCACGACAACTATGGCACGACTGCCACGTGACTTTGCGGCTTCTTTGCCGATCGGGTCGACCTCGGCCGTGCGGCTCGCCCGAGGCCGCTTGGGGCCCCGCGAAGTCGCAAGTAGGGGATGTTCGGCCGACGCGACGGGCGCTACCGTTCTTCGTCAATGGCGAAATCCAATTCTCCCATCTCTCCACTCGTCCGAGCGGCCGCGGCCGTAGACGAAGAGCTCCGCGCGTACGACGAGCTTGCCTCCGACGCCCTGCGCATCGAGATCGACGGTGAGAAGTCCATCGCCCGCGCCGCGCGGATGCTCGAGGACGCCACCGCCCGGCAGCCGCGGATCCAGGAGAAGCTCCGTGCCCTCGTCGGCGAGATCGAAGCGGCGCGCATCCAGCAGCAGAAGAGCCTCGATACCCTCGTCGAGGTTTCCCAGGCGCTCCAGGCGCGCGCCACGCAGTACGGCGAGCTCATGGACCGCTTCGCCGAGCTCGGCGAAGCGGCCAGAGGCGTGAACGCCCTCACGACGACGCTGTCGGCGCGCCGGAACGAGGGGGCGGGGGAGGGCGAGCTCCTCGCCGGCCTGCAAGAGCTCGAACAGCGGATGGACACCGTGGTCGAGCGCGCCGACAGCCTCGCACAAGACGCCGAGCAGTACGGATGGCCCGAAATCGCGCGGCAAGCGGATGCCGTGAGGCAGCAGGTGCGCGCCGCGAAGAACAAGCTCTCGCTCGCGCATCGCACGATGGCGGGCCGCGCGCCGAGCTGATACCCGTTACCCGCATGGCTCCGGAGGTCGAGCTCGTCGAAGTCGCCGCCACCACACTCGTATCCGTGCATCGGCGCGCGCGGTGGTCCGAGCTGTCGCGTGTCGTGCCGGAGCTCCTGGGCGAGGTCTGGGCGTCCATGAAGACGGCCCCGCTGACGAAAGCGGGCCACAACGTGGCGATCTATCGCGACGCCAACGCCACCGACGTCGAGGTCGAGTGCGGCATTCAAGTCGCCGACGCCGTGGCCGACGCCGCGGGCCGTATCCAGCGCTCCGAGACACCGTCGGGCCGGGCGGTCCACGTCGTTCATTTCGGGCCCTACGGGGAGCTCGGCAAGGCGTACGACGCGATGAAGGCCTTCAGCACGGAACATCGCCTCGTCGAAGGCGTGCACTGGGAAGTGTACGGCGATTGGGACGACGACCCCGCCAAGCTTCGAACCGACGTATACGGGCTCGTGACCCCGGGTTGACCGCCGCGGAGCGAACCGCCGCCCTTGCGCGACACCACGGTTGCAGCGACGGTGCCGGATTTCCCGCACCACGGCCGCGACGCCGCGAACGGCTCCTCGAGCCGCCATCCGCCGTGCCACGGGCGCGCCCGACCGCGTAGGCTGCGCCACGCATGCTACGACGGGACGTCCCGCCGAAACGCTTACCCCCCGTACGCTGATCCTGGAAGAGCGCGCTCGTACCCCTTCGCCCTCGCGCCGCCCGAGCATGGAGAGCCTTCGGGCCGCCGTTCGTCGCGCGTGGGCCGCCCGCGCGCTGTGGCTCGCCGTGGCCGCGGCCGCGCCGTTCGCTCCGGGCGCGTGTCAGTTCCTCCACCGCGGCATCGCCGACGTGCTCTTTTCGGGCGACGGGGCCGCCCTCGAGCTAGGCACGCTCCACGCCGCCCACGGGACCGAGCTCCTGGGTCCTTATTCACGCTTTCACTGGAATCACCCGGGGCCCGCTTTCTTCTATCTCGCGCTCCCGGTGTACGAGGCGTTCCACCAGCGCGGCCCGGCGATCAACCTGTTCGCGTTCCTGATGAACCTCGGCTGCGCGGTGGCCCTCGTCTTTTCGGCCCGGCGTATCGGCGGCGCGGCGTTCGCCCTCGCGGTCGCCCTCCTCCTTGCTTGCTACGTGTCCGTGGCGCCCCAATTCCAACTCTCCACGGAGTGGAACCCGCTCACTCCCGTCTTGCCGCTCTGCCTCTGCTCTCTTTTGTGCGCGCGTCTCGCCCTCGGCGACCTCCGGATCGCGCCCGCGTTCCTCTTCGTGGCGTCGGCCATCGTGCAGACCCACGTGGGCTATGTGCCCGTCGTCGCCGTTCTCCTCGTGGCCGCCCTGACGCTCCCGTCCATGCGCCGGCTGCTTCGACGGCAGGCCCCCCCCGCGACGACCGCCGGCACGGCCGGCACCGTGCTCCGCGCCGCCATCGGGCCCGCGGCCCTCTCTCTCTCGGTGCTCGTCATCGTGTGGTTGCCGCCCATCGTGGATTGCTGGATACATCCGCCGGGCAATCTCGTCTTTCTCTGGCGCTTCTTCACGGCGCGGCACGCGCCCGAGCACGATTGGCCGGTCGTCTTCGAGACGGTGTCGCGCGCGGTCGCCCACCTCCCGATCGCGCTCGCCCAGGCCTTCGGCGCTCCGGCGGATCCGAGCGCCGCGGCGTTCGAGTGGACCGCGGGAGGGCTGACCGCGTGCATGGTCGTGGCGACGGTCCACGGCCTGGCGTGGGGGGACGCCGCGTTGGGCGTGCTCGCGTCCGTGGCCCTGGGCGAGATCGTCGCCTCTGTGCTCGCGGTCCGCGCGATCCAGGGCGAAATTTTTCCCTATCTCGTCACGTGGATCTCGGTGGTGGGCTTCGTCGCCCTCGTGGCGGTGGCCCGCTGGGCGGTCGTCGCGGTCGAACCCCACGCGAGGCGCCTCTTCGTGCGCTCTTCGCTCGTCGCCGCCGTCCTCGTCGGCCTCTCGTGCTGCGTCCGGGCCGAAGCCGCCATCGTCGATGTGTACCGATCGCCCGACGCGGAGGTCGAGCGATTTGCCCACGAAGTCCGGGCGTATTTGACCGCCGCCCACGAACGCACGCCCCTGCTCCGTATCGCCGTCCACGACACTTGGCCCACGGCGATCGCCGTCGTCCTCTACCTCTTCAAGACCGACGTACCGTTCTTCGTGTCGCGCGATTGGCTCTTCATGATGGGTCGAGAGTTCGCGCCCCCCGACGAAGACAGGCCCATCCTGCTCATCGGCGACGGGAGCTTTTGCGAGGTGTCCAAAGCGCGGCCGGACCGCCGCCTCGTCTCGGCCATCGCGCACGCTTGCGCCTTTCTCGCCGAGCCGAAGTACATCGAAGAGCACAGGATCGCCGGCGCGGGCACGCTCCTCGCCTCACGCGGCGTCCGCGGTGACCCCGGGCTCGCGGTCGACGGCGTCGTGCCGCCCGACGGCGAGCGCTGGGACTCGCCCCTCTCGGTCGTCCTCGAGTCCACCCAGAGCTTCGTCGAGGTCGCGCTTCCTCCGTCGAACGTGTCCGGCGTCGCGCTGTCGGTGGACACCGGGGACGTCTACGGCGTCCGATGCCGGCGCGACGACGGCGCCGTCGTGGACCTCGGCGAGGTCACCGCCACCTCGCCCACCGAAGTCGGCGTCGGCACGGTCCCCTTGTACTCCGAGGCCCTGCGATCCTGCCGCTCGGTGCTCGTCGGCCCCATCCGCGGAGACGGTTATTACTCCGTCGGAGAAATCGGCTTTCTGAGGCCGTAGGCCGGTCGAGCGGGGCCCGGGCTCACGTCGTCGCGCGGACGTCGCTGCCCGGCGCGGGCAGGGCCGGAGATGGTTGGGCGGCGAGGGTGAGCGACTGGAGCGCGGTCATCGCGGTCATCTGCACGATCGCGTCGACGCTGCAGCCCGGAGGCACGACGGTCACGGGTTTGCGCAAGCCGAGCAGGACCGGGCCGATCTCGTCGCCGCCGCCCAACCGCGCGAGCAGCTGGTACGCGGTGTTGCCCGCGCCGAGGTTCGGGAAGACGAGGACGTTGGCCTCCCCGCGGAGGGTCGCGTGGGGCCAGCTCCGCATGCGGGCTTCCGGGTCGAGCGCGATCTGGACTTGCATCTCGCCCTCGACGTCGAGGTCCGGTTCGCGCTGGCGGATCATGCGGACCGCCTCGGCGACCTTCTTGGCCTCGGGGTGGCTCGAGGATCCGAAGTTCGCATAGGAGAGCAGCGCCACGTGCGGGTCGACGCCGACCTCTCGGGCGAAGCGCGCGGTCATGAGCGCGATGTCGGCCAGCATGGCCGCGTCGGGCGAAATGTTGACGGTCGTGTCGGCGAAGAAGATCGGACCGCGTTTGGTCACGACGACGTGCACGCCGGAAGCCGCCCGGAGTCCGTCGACCGCGCCGACGAGCTGCAGCGCGAGCCGGATCGTCTCCGGGTATCCGTGCTCCAGTCCCGCGACGAGCCCGTCGACCTCCCCGAGGCGCACCATCATGAGCCCCGCGACGGTCGCGTCGGTTTCGAGCAGCGCGCGCACCTTCGGTCCGGTCATCCCCCGCCGACCGCGCAACGCCAGGAGCTCCGCCACCTGCGTGGAGAGGCTCGGGCGAGCGCCCATGGCAATGAACTCCACGCCGTCGAGCTTGAGGTCGAGGCCCTCCGCCTTGGCGCGGAGCGCCGCCTCGTCCCCGAGCACGACGGGTCGCGCGATGCGGTCTTCGACGAGGATGTGCAAAGAGCGGAGAACGCGGTCGTCGTCGGCGCTGGCGAAGGCGATGCGCTTCGGGTCGTGGGCGACGCGGTGGAGGATGTTGCGAACGAACAAGCGCGCCGGGCCGAGCCGCTGCTCGAGCTGCGTCTGGTATTGCTCGAGATCGACGTGCCTGCGCGCCACTCCCGTTTCCATCGCGGCGCGGGCCACGGCGGGCGCGACCCAGAGGAGCACGCGCTCGTCGACGGGCTTCGGCAAGATGTAGTCGCGCCCGAAGCGCATCGCCGACCCTCCGTACGCGGAGCGAACGCGATCCGGAACGCTCTCTCGGGCGAGAGCCGCGATGGCGCGCGCTGCGGCGAGCTTCATCTCGTCGTTGATCTGCCGCGCCCCGACGTCGAGCGCGCCCCGGAAGATGTACGGGAACCCGAGGACGTTGTTCACCTGGTTCGGGTAGTCGCTTCGTCCGGTCCCGATGATGGCGTCGGGGCGCGCCGCGCGCGCGACCTCGTACGGGATCTCGGGATCCGGGTTCGCGAGCGCAAAGATGATCGGCCGGTCCGACATCGCCGCGACCATCTCCGCGGTGACGGAGTTGCCCTTCGAGAGCCCGACGAACACGTCGGCCCCCTTCATGGCGTCCGCGAGCGTGCGCGCCTGCGTCTTCCGAAGGTACGGCTCCTTCGTCACGTCGACCGAGCCGCGCCGCCCCTCGTGGAGCACTCCTTTGGAGTCGCTGAGGACGATGTTCTCCGCGCGGACCCCGAGCGCCTGCCACAGGTTCATGCAGGAAATCGCGCTCGCGCCCGCACCCGACACCGCGACCCGAATCTCCGCGAGCTTCTTGCCTTGAAGGTCGGCGGCGCTGAGGAGCGCCGCGGCCGTGATGATGGCGGTGCCGTGCTGGTCGTCGTGAAAGACGGGGATCTGCATCCGCTGCTTCAACGCCCTCTCGACGACGAAGCACTCCGGAGCCTTGATGTCCTCCAGGTTGATTCCGCCGAAGGTCGGCTCGAGCGACGCGATGATGTCGATGAGCTTCTGCGGGTCCTTTTCGGCAATCTCGATGTCGAACACGTCGATGTCGGCGAACTTCTTGAAGAGGACCGCCTTGCCCTCCATCACCGGCTTGCCCGCGAGCGGCCCGATGTCGCCGAGGCCGAGCACCGCCGTCCCGTTGGAGACGACGGCCACGAGGTTCGCCTTCGCCGTGTATTCGAAGGCCG
This sequence comes from Polyangiaceae bacterium, assembly GCA_036500865.1. Taxonomy (GTDB): domain Bacteria; phylum Myxococcota_A; class Polyangia; order Polyangiales; family Polyangiaceae; genus Palsa-1150. The sequence continues at coordinate 42,971 of DASYBG010000056.1, read as the reverse complement.
CGTCGGGCCGCGCGGCGATTTCGAGGCACGGCTCGGCCACGCCGGGCGAGTAGGCCAGCGACAGGTCCCGCTGGGTCAAGCACGGCTTGGTCGGGACGACCTCGATTTTTCCGGGTCGTCCTTCCGAGTGATACCGCAGGGCATCGGTCTTGCTCATGGCAAGCCAGATGTTGACATGCGACCGTGGTGCAGTCGATGCACGCCGCGGGCGGGGACCGCCGTCTTTCGCGCGTCTTTCGCGCAACAGCCTGCTTTCTTCGAAGCCGGTCCGCGGGTTCGCCGTGTTACCCGTCGCGGGTTCGCCGAGAGGCAGGGCCGCCCGGCACGAACCCCCTTCCGACGCCGATCGAGAGAGAAGCGCGAGCGCATGAAGATTTTCACTTGTTCCACCTGCGGCAACTTCATCTTTTTCGAGAACGTGCGCTGCACCCGGTGCGGGTCGTCGCTCGCCTTCCTCCCCGACCAAAGCTCCATGGGGGCGCTCGTGCAGGGCGACGGCTTCCTCACGTCGACGCTTCCGAGCGCGAAGGACCAGAGGTATCGCCTCTGCCAAAATTCGACGGATCACGGCGTGTGCAATTGGGCCGTGCCCCTCGCGGACGACAACGCCTATTGCGCGGGCTGCCGGCTGAACGACGTCATCCCGGACCTGTCGCACCCGGGCGCGCTCGTCGCGTGGGGCCGGATCGAGCGCGCGAAGAAGCGACTCCTCTATACCCTCTATCAGCTCGGCCTCCCGGTGCAGTCGCGGCGCGAGAGGAAGGGGGGCCTCGTCTTTTCGTTCAAGGAGGGCGACGCAAAGTCCGCGTCGCCGGTCCTCACCGGTCACGACGACGGGCACATCACGCTCAACATCGCCGAGGCGGACAACCCTGGACGCGAGAAGCTCCGCGAACAACTCGGCGAGACGTACCGCACGCTCCTCGGGCACTTTCGCCACGAGATCGGCCACTACTATTGGGACGTGCTCGTCCGGGACACGAACGAGCTCGGACCTTTCCGCGCTCTCTTCGGAGACGAGACCAAGAGCTACGAAGCCGAGCTCCAGCGCCACTACGGCGAAGGCCCACCGTCGAACTGGCAGGAGTCGTACGTCAGCACCTACGCGACGATGCATCCCTGGGAAGACTGGGCGGAGACGTGGGCCCACTATCTTCACATCGTCGAGACGCTCGAAACGGCGCGTAGCTACGGGATGGCCCTCCGGCCCGAGGCCGTCGGCGCGGCGAGGACGCCCGGTAACCTCCAGATGAACGCGAGGCGCCTCGACTTCGACGACTTCAACGACTTGATCACGGCGTGGCTCCCGCTGACCTTCGCGCTGAACAGCCTCAATCGCGCGATGGGGTTGCCCGACCTCTATCCGTTCGTCCTGTCGGAGCGCGCCATCGAGAAGGTGCGCTTCGTGCACGACCTCATCGAGCGCGTGAGCACGCACGGGCCACCGCAGGCTCCATGACGGGAGACCGTTCGCGGACGGCGCCCGCTCCCGCGCGGACAGAGCGGGCCCTCTCCGCGCCTTCGTCCCGCCTCGTCGTCGAGGTACGGACGAAGACGATGATCGTCGCGCTCCTCGTCGTGGCGGGGGCGTGGGTCTTCCTCCGGTTGGCGCCGGTGGCGATGGTCCTCGTGGTCGCGCTCTTCCTCGTCGGGACGTTGAGTCCGGCGGTCGCGTGGCTGGAGGCCAAGGGCATGTCGCGCGGACCGAGCATCGCGCTCGTCTTCACGTGGCTGATCGCGACGCTGGTGGGTCTCTTGGCGCTCTCGGTGCCGGCGCTCGCGGAGCAGGTCACGGGGCTCCTCAAGGAAGAACCGGCGCTGCGCGACAAGCTCGCCGATGCGCTCTCTCACTCGCGCGCCACCGCGCCGCTGGCCGACTCGCTTCGGAGCTTCCAGTACGAAGCGCTCGCGAAGAGCTGGGCGTCGACGGCCTTCGAATACTCCGCGCGCGCCGCAGAGCTGGTCGCGTACCTCGTGAGCGCGGTCTTCCTCGCGCTTTACATCATGATCGATCGCGACCGGTTGCGCGGGGGCCTCTACGCGATGGTGCCCCGCTCCCACCATATTCGCCTCTCGCGCGTGCTCCTCAACCTCGAGACCATCGTGGGCGGCTACATCCGCGGTCAGGTCTTCACCTCGGCCTTGATGGGCGGCTTCACCTTCTTGCTTCTCCTCGTGTGCCGGGTCGAAAGCGCGCTCGCCATCGCGGTCCTGGCCGGCCTCGCCGACGTCCTCCCCTATATCGGCGTGTTGCTCTCCGTGGGGCCGGCCGTGGCGGCGGCCCTGGGCCGAGGGCCGATCGCGGCCGCGACCGTGCTCGTCGCGATGCTCGCCTACGAAGAGCTCGAGAGTCGATACCTGGTTCCGAGAATTTACGGCAATGCGCTCAAGCTTCCCTCCTCGGTCGTTCTCTTCGCGTTGCTCGCCGGAGGCACCCTCATGGGCATTCCGGGAGCGCTCCTCGCGTTGCCGGTCGCGGCCGCGATCCGGATGCTCGTCGAAGAGCTTCGCGTCGAGCTCCCGGGGGAGGACGTCGACGATTCCACGGTGCGTGCGGGCGACGCGAGGGCGGAGCGCGAATACGAGACGCGCGCGGAGGGGATGCCCGCGGAAGACGCGGCGGCGATCGCGATCGAGATCGAGCAGAGGAGAGAGAACGACCCGCCAGCCGCAAAGTGACGCCCGCCCCCCGAAGACGGGCGCTCTCTCGCCCGAGAGACCGGATTGTCCGTGGCATACCGCGACATGTGTGACAGTTGTGCCGAGCCCGAGGGGTCGATGGAGTTCGGGGAGACGAGCGTGCAATCCACGAGCATTCGTGCGGGGTTTGCCTGAATTTCGCCGAGGCTCGCCGCGTCTGCCGAGCTCGCACCGGCCCTCCCGGTGACGACGCCCGAGGAAATATGCCCCGGCTCCGATCTTGCGTCCCCACCGGGGTGGCCATCGGTTGAAGGACTGCCGGGCACCGATTCGCCGGGGGAGGCATACATGGCAGGGCTGTTGGTGGGGCTATCGCACGCTCCGGAGGTGGGGGCCGCAAAGAGCTCGCTTCGACCGGTCGTCGCGATCCACAATCGGTCGGGCACTGGGGAAGGGGGGGCGCCGTGAATGCGACGTTGCGCGTTCTCATGGTCGACGACTCCGACGACGACACGGTTCTCATCTCTCGAGAGCTGCGCCGCGCGGGCTTCTCGCTCTTCACGCGTCGGGTCACCGACGCCGAGACGATGGGCGCCGCGCTCGACGCGGTCCGCTGGGACGTCGTCCTTTGCGATTCATCCATGCCCACGTTCAACGCGCAGTGCGCCCTCGCGCTCCTCGCCGAACGACACCTCGACCTCCCGCTCATCCTCGTGTCGGGGAGCCCCGGCCCTTCTCCCGCCGCCTTCGATGCGATGCAGCGGGGGGCGCGGCACTTCGTGTCCAAGGACGAGTTGTGGCGCTTGCCGCCGCTCCTCTCTTGGGAGCTCGGAGCCGCCACGCCGAACGGCGCACCGGAGAAAGCGCCCGAGCCCGCCGCGAAGCCGTCGCTGTCGACCGAAGAAGAGGTGCGGCTGCTCCGAGAGCGCATCGTCGATCAGCAGCACTGGGTGGCGCTCGGCCGCATGACGGGCGGCATCGTCCACGACCTCAACAACATCCTCGCGGTCGTGTTGGCGTGCGCCGCGCCGCTCTACGGCGTCGACGGCGACCATCCCGGGCGCGAGTACGTCGAGGAGATCGAGAGGGCGACGCAACGCGCGGCCGCGCTCACGCGCCGGTTGCTGGCGTTCACGCAAGGGCATCATTCGAAGGCGCAGCTCATCAACCTGACCTGGGTCCTCGAGGACCTGTCGAAGACCCTCCATCGCATCGTCCGAAAGGACATCGAGCTCGCCGTGGTTTCGCCGCTGTCGCTCGCGCCGATCCGCGCCCACAGCGGCGAGATCGAGCAGGTGGTCCTGAACCTGGTCATCAACGCTCGAGATGCCATGCCCCACGGTGGGCGTCTCACCATCGCCCTGTCGAACGTGACGCCCGGCGAAGGCCACCCCGCGCTGCAAGCAAGCGCGTCCCACGTCCTGCTCTCGGTGAGCGATACGGGCATGGGCATCGACCCGGCGATCCGAGATCGCATCTTCGAACCGCTCTTCACGACCAAGGGCGCGCTCGGCACGGGCATCGGGCTCTCCACCGTCGCCGAGATCGTCGGCCGATGGGGCGGCACCATCGGCGTCGACAGTGAGCTCGGCAAAGGATCGACGTTCCGCGTGTACCTACCGTCCGTGGAGTCGATCGACCGAGGGGCGTGGACGCCGACCGTCCCCCCCGACGGGCCGGCGCTTCCGAACGAGGCCAAGGCTTAGGGTTTCTTGTCCCCTCAGAGCAGGCCGCCGATGTCGCGCGGCGGCAGGCCGACGACGGTGTCGACGGTGTCGTCGGCGAGGGGCGTGAACGTGCCGCCCGCGAACTGCCAGCGCCGCAGCTTGTTCCTCTCGGCGTCGCTCAGCAGGCAGACGTCTCCGCAGCCGGGCGAGCAGTGCAGGCCGCTCAGCTCGAACGGCATCGTGGCCTGGCCGAGCATCGTGACCGCGCCGGTCGTCGCGCTCGTCGCGAAGACGGTGTCGCCCGGGGTCGCGTTTCCGCCGTAGGTCAACGCCAGGATGGCGTCTTCGCTGGCGAAGGCGATGCCCGGCTGGATCGCGGAGCCGAGGGCGACCCCGAGGCCCAGGCGGCGCACCTCCTGCGGCGGCGTCTGCGTCACGTCGTAGATGACGATGTCGCTCTTCGTCGGGTCGTACGCAAAGGTCGTGGGATCGGTCATGCTCGAGCACGCGATCGCCGCGACCTTTCCGGAAGGAGACACCGCGATGCGCCCGCAGGACTGGAGCCCCGTCACGTCGACCGTCCAGTCGATCGCGTTCGTCGTCGGCGAGATCCCGACGAAGCGGCCGTCTCCCTGCTGCGAGAAATCGGCGGCCAGCCGCGCGAGCGTCAAGACCACCTCGTGCCCGACCCAGTTCATCCCGTCCGGGCACGGCTGGAGCGCCGGGTTCTCCTCGGGGATGGCGATGCGGCTCGCGATCGCCGGCGTCGCCGTGTCGACGATGAGAACGTCGCCGCCCTGGTCGAAGGCCTGCTGGCCCGGGTTCGGATTGGTCCCGTAGCGGCTGACGAAGGCGTGCGTCGAGTCGACTTCGAGGTAGTCGTGCGGGTTCGCCTCGAAGCCGGTGCCCACCGGGAGCTGCGCCACGACGGTCCCTTGAGCGATGTTCATCCAGGTGAGGACGTTCGTCCCGAAGCGGTCGAGCAGGACGAGCCGGCCCGACGCCGGCGCCACCAAGGGAACGTCGACGTCGCCGGAGAGCGCGAGCGTCAGTCCGGGCTTGGTCGAGCCGCTCGAGACGAACGAGCCGGACAGCGTCGTTCCGTCGAGCTTCGACACGGCGATGTTGGTCGACTTGAAGTCGCTCGTCACGATCGCGACCCCGCTCTCGCAGGTCCCGAGGGTGCTGTCGAAGACCACGCCGCCCGTCGACGGCGGCGGCGAATCGACGTTGCATCCCGCGAGCCCGAAGACGACGGCGCCGATGCCAATGCGAATATTTACCATGATGCTTCGAGTCCTCCGTAAAGGCTCCTTCCGGGGAGCGGGTAACCGATGACGTCCGTGCGAACGGCGTCGAAGAGGTCGGCGACGTGCGCGCGGGCCGTGAGAATTCCGTCGAAGAACGTGACGCTCCCTTCGACGTCGACCGTGGTCTGGTCGCCGATGACGCCGAGCCCCGCGGGATCGACGTAGCGGCTCGACTGGTACAGGGCGCGGACCTCGGCTCCGAGGCCGCTCACGCCGTCGCGGCTCTTCCGCTTCCAGTCGGCGCGGATGCGCGGGGCCGCGACGAGGCGGGACCGGAAGGGAAGGACATCGTTGACGGTCGTCCGATTCGCAGACGTGTCTCGGGGGTCCAGGGTCGTGACCGCGACCTCGACCCGTAGGATCGGCGTCAGCGCGACGCCGGTCAGGAGCTCGGCGCCGAGGACGCGTGCCGCGCCCACGTTGTACGGCGTGACGTAGCCCTGCGCCGCCCGCTCGTAGGCGATGAGGCGGTCGGCCCAGCGCGCGAACACGAACGCGTCGACGTAAGCGCCGCGGACGACGGCGCCGCGGCCGGTCTGACCGCGCACGCCGAGGTCGCCGGTGAAGCCCGTCTCCGGAACGAGCGCCGGGTCCCCGTGCACGGTGCCCGAGACCCCGTACAACTCGCCGAGCGTCGGAACGCGGACGTAGCGGCCGAGGTTCGCGAACACGCGCAGCCGCGGCGCTCCCGCCTCGACGCCGACGCGGCCCGTCGGCTCGAGGACGTCGCAGTACGCGTCGGGATTCGCCCCGGTGTGATGGCACTCGGCGCTCGCGAGCGCGTGGAGCCCGAGCCACCCGGTGGGCTCCTCCTCCGCACCGACGGCGATCCGCGCGAAGTCGCGGTGCGCCTTGCCGAGGGGGATGTTGTCGGGATCGCGCTCGATGCTCTCGTACGCGACCGTCGCGACCGGGCGGAGGCGAAGCGCATCGGTGACGTCGAGCGTGGCGCCCACGGACTGCTCGATGCGCCGCCCGACGACGCTCAGCGAACGTGTGTAGAGGGCGAGCTCGAGGAGAGGATCCGCGTACGTGGTGCTGCCGACGAGCACGGACGTGCGTGTCTCGAGCGTCGCGCGACCGCTCGGCCCCAAAGGCAAATGGAGCGACAAGCCGGCGAGACCCCGGTCCGCCCGCTCGCGCGCCTCACGGGTCGGCAGGAGCGCGAGACTCGGAACGCCCTGCTCGCGCGTGATGGCGTTCGCCACGACGTCGACCGTCGCTCCCGCGCCGAGGTCGACCCGCGCGAGACCCCAGCCCTCGAGCGTGGTCTCGTCGGCGTTCTGGCGCGTCGCGGGGGTGGCATTGCCCGGCTCGAAGAGCGTCCCGTGATCGTCGACGAACGGGTAGCGGTTGGTGGCGCGGTCCGCGCTCGCGCCGACGAGGACGCCGACGCGCCCCGACTTCGCTCCTTCGTACGCCCAGCCCTTGCTGGCGCCCCACGAGCCTCCGTAGTAGCCGACCCCGCCCATCTCCTTCGTCGGCTGCCGCGGCTCGAAGAAGATCGCGCCGCCGGGTCCGAGCGTGTCGGCCTCGAGCGGCGCGTGGCCGCGATAGATCTCGATGTGATCGATGAGCCACAGCGGCACGAGCGACAGGTCCGCGCTGCCCCCGACGTCGTCGTTCAGACGGACGCCCGCGAGGTACACCGGCGTGTCGGCGGCCGTGGCCCCGCGGATGGCGGCCGTCGCCGGCGCCCCGAAGCCCCCCACCTCGTTCACGGCCACGCCCGGCTGCGTGCGCAGCACGTCTTGCGCCTCGAGCCCCGGGCCCACGAGGCGATCGCGCGTCACCACGGAGCCGGCCACGACGGCATCCTTCGGCGCGACGGGATCACGGATCGGGTCGCCCTCGACCTCGACCTCCTCGACGTCCGACGGCGCGGAACTCTTTGAAGCCTCGTCGCCGCGCGCCCGTGTGGCGGCGACGAGCGCGGCGCAGGCCACGAGCCCGGCGGCGCCGGCGCACCGCGCTTCCCGTCGCCACCACGGCCTCGCAAGACTTTCGAAAAACGGCGCATCCACGTGACCCGGCAACCCTTCGGGTGGCAAACGAGCCGGGCAGGGAATGCGTGACGGCCACGGTGGACGCGCTGGGGCGCGTCGCGCGAAACCTGTCCTACCTTCCCCACGAAGGCTCGGTCAGCGGCGCATGCCGCAAACTGCGGCGTACGCACCATCGGCAGGTCTTCGGACTTGCGGGCGTGGCGACGCGCCCCAAAGGGCGGGTCGCTTTTCCTAGTGATCGCCGCTTCCCAGGCCGGAGATGCCGGCCCAGTGCTCTATGGCGATCCTCGTTCCCGTTTACCGCTGCGGGGCAGTCCCGGATTCACGCCGGGTTCCCTTTTAATCCGATCGGGCAGAGGGCCCCGATCAGCACCGTTGGCCACGCCGTTGTTAGTGCATCGCGCCGGGAAGTCAACGGTGCTCGAGGGCGGCCTCGCGCCGGCCGAAAGAACGTCCCCTCGGCGAGACAACGAACCCACACGGGATCGCGCAGGATCGTCTTTGGGGTCACGCACGAACCCCACTGGGACCGGCCCAGATGCTCGTCTAAGTCACGCACGAACCCAAGTGGGGCCATCCCGGTCCTCGTCTGGGTCACGCACGAACCCAAAGGTGAACGCACACGATCCTCCTTGGGATCACGCACGAACCGAACTGGGATCGCGCACGTCCCTCCTTGCGGTCACGCACGAACCCAAGGTGGATCGCGCACGACCCTCGTTGGGATCACGCACGAACCCAACTGGGACCGGCTCCGATCCTTCTTTGGGTGACCGGGGATCCCGGGTGGGATCGGGACCGACGGTTCTCGAGGTCGCGGGCGCGCCCAAGTGAGACCGCGGCGGAGGGTCCGTGGGGTCAGTCAGCCGCGAACGTTGGATGGCCACCGACGATTCTTTGGGTCCCTTGCGGACGCAGCGATCGCGGCGGCTTTGGTCGTTCGCGGCATAGCTCAGCGCTGGCGTGGCTCGGGGCGTGCACCGCGCAGCCGCCTCAGGGGCGACCCTCCAACCATGGCCGACCTCGTCCGCTGCAGCACCATGAAGAACAAAGCCGAGCAAGAGAACGAATGGACCGACAACTGCGAAGGAATCCCGCTGATTGGGCTCCTCCCCGATTCACCGGCTGAGCAGGCCGGCATGCAACCGGGTGACGTCATCGTCGCGGTCAATGGAATGCGCACACAGAATGTCGTCGACTACATATCTGCAAAGCGTCTTTGCAAGCTTGCAATGCAGGTCGTCTTCGTGCGTGGACACGCCTACTACGAAGCCACGATGCACTGGCACGGCCACTCGCACGCGCCGAGCGCCGACCTGGTCGCTCGAGGCCACGCGACGAAAATCGCCGACCGCGGCCTCGAGTCGCTCGCGCGAGGGTCGGCTCAGCCGCCGCAGCTCTCGTGATCGCCGCGGCCTCGGGCTTTCACGGGCGCGGCGTGGCCGTCGCCAGGTACGTCGCGACGGCGTGATTCAACTCGAGCCGCGCGATCATTAGATTCATGGCCGACGTATCGAAGGCGATGAACGCGAACGCGCCTTCGTCTCCCGGCAGAGGCCGAATCAACTCGCAGCGCGAGCGCATCGTCACGACGAACTCTTGAATCGACTCGTCGTTCGCGCTCGGGCCGACGGCGCGTTGTGCGGTCCGTAGAACCTCCGCGGCGCGCGCCGCCGCTTCGCCTATCCCGGCCCTCTCCCTGCCGTCACAGGCGAGCACGATCCCCGTCGCCGCGTCCACCACGGCGACGACGAACGCACCGACGGGGGCATGCACGTAGCCCGGGCGCCGGACGCGGTCGTTCGGGGGCGCCGGCTCTTGCGCGGCGGGCAACTCGGGCGGAGCCGCGGCGCTCGGCGACGTGGACTCCCTCGCCGGGATCGTCCTTCCGCCGACGTCGGTGTCGAACACCGGGATGTTGCGGAAGCTCTCGTCGCGGAGGCGCATCGCCTCCATCACGACGAAACCCATCCGGGTCTTGATCGCCCGCTCCGTCACGCTGCATCCCGCCTCGATCGTGATCGTCGGATCGACCCAGCCGATGATGGTCGTCGCCGCCTCCTCGCCCGATTGATCGCCGAGCCGGGCGTCGAGGAGCTCGCCCTTGCGCATGAAGAGCGTCCCGGACTGGTCGTGGAAGCGAACCGTCAGCGTGCACGTCTTCTGTTCCATCTCGAGGAGCTGGAGGAACGACGGGAGCCCGAGGTTCTTCACCTGGCCGCGAATGCTCTGGGCCACGCAGTCCGAGAACTTTCGGAGAAGGCCGGGCACGTCGATGGGCTTGGTGAAGCACTCCACGGATCCGAGCGACGCGAGCCGAGCCTGCGTCTCGCTGTTTCCATAGGCCGTCATGGTGAAGACCGACACGGTGGGCTTGTGGGTCAATAGCCACGCCAGAAGCTCGAACCCGTTCATCTCCGACATCTGCAGATCGGTGAGGACCAAATCGATGTCCTCTCGCTCGAGGACGTCGATCGCTTCCCGCCCGTTGGCGCTGCACACGACCGAGTAGTCGGGCCGGCGCCGCGAGATGGCCCTTCCGAGGAGCCGCGACTGCTGGGGATCGTCTTCGACGATCAACACCGTGGTCATGATCGCGTCCTCATGGTGCCGGAGTATCGTACGCCGCCCATGTGGAGCCGCGAGGCGAGCTGATTGAGGAGTAGCGCCGAGGCCGGACGGCTCGAGCAGATCGCGGCGTAGCTCACGTCGCCGATCCGCCACGCGACGACGCCCGTGGTGCCGTGCCAGCACGCGGAGATGAGCGCCGTCCTGCTGTCGAAGAGCACCGTGACGTCGAACAGGCCGTTGACCCAACCGCACATTTCCAGCGTCTCGCCGACGCGAAGCGGGCATCCGCCGTCCACGGCGATGACGGCCGGGCTGGCTCCGTCGACGTCGCGAACGAAGGCCACGCCGACGGCGTCCTCCACGCCGACTTCCTCGAGACACTGACCGGCCTTGGCCGCGCGCCCGGGGTTGCTGGCGCGGGATATCGCGGCGAGGAGCTCGGTCGTGCTGAACGAGAACCGAGGATCGTATCTCCCGCCGGCGTGGCTCGAGAACTGGGTGGGTCGCTTTCGCGCGTGCGCGAGGCAGGCGATGGCCTCGGCGTTGTGCTGCAAGAGCGCCGCGCGAAGCCCCGCCACGGATATCAATCCGCTCGCGACGAGGGATTCCCCCAGCGGGGTGCCGCTCTCCTTGGCGCGACGAAACACGTGCTCGACGTCGGCGCGCGCGATGGGCCGGCGCGGGTCCTTGCAGAGGATGTCGGTGAGGCGCTCGCGCATGTTGCGGGCGATGGCCCAGCAGACGCGAGCCCCGTCCACGAGGACGACGCCCTCGTCCTCGAAGCGGAGCGCGCCGGTCGACCCGGTGGGCAGCCCCTCGACGCTCTCGAGCACCTCGACCGCCGACGCGAGCAGTGTCGGATCGGAGGCGGCACTCGAGCAGAATCGAGAGTCTGCCGTCATCTCTACGCTGCTCGCAGACGCGCGAGCCTCGTGCGAATGCCGGACAGCGCCTCCCCCAAGTTTGCCACGCCGACGCTGACGGCCACCAGCACCAGGTCCGGCCGGTCGCTCAGTCGCTCGACGATGTAGACGTTCTCGGGGGACATCAAGATGACTTCGCGGATCGCGTCGCTCATTTCGTGGCTGCCGAGTCGAGCGAACAAGAGCGACCAATCGGGCGAAGGGGCCGAGCGCAGGAGCTCCGAGGACGCGGCGGCCAGGCCGTCGGTGCGAGGGTCGCTCGGGTCGTCGTCGAGCACCTCGAGGACGGCCCCCGTGTCGAGGCACACGAGCGCATATTGAATCCCCGCTCCGGACGCCGAAACGCTCACGGCCCGCCTCCTCCCCGCAGCAACCTGAGCCGGGTGGTCCCCGGGGCTCTCCGCCGCGACGAGTGCTCCTCGGTCTCCTCGATGAGGCGCAGCAGATCGAGGAGGAGCGGCCGGAAGGGTTTGTGGATCGTCCGCTCGGCGGCGCGCCCCGCGACGCGGACGACCGTCGGGTCGACCTCGCTCAGCACGTCCACGAGCGCGGCCTCGCCGCGGGTCCCGCAGAACTCCGCGTGAACGACCTCGCCCGCTTCGAGGTACACCTCGCCCCGGCCCACGCGCAGCGCCACGCTGCCCCTCGAAGTGTGCGCGCGGCGCAGCACGTCGAGGACCGAGGACGGGCGCGGCTCGAGAGGGCCGAACGTCTCGCTGAGCATCGAGATGAGCTCCGCGCTCGTGAAGGGCTTTTGAAGCACCCGCCGCGAGGCCGGCCAGTGGCCCGCGCCGTGGGGGTCCAGGAACGACGTCGTCAAGATCAGAGGCAGCGGCGCGAAGGCGTCGAGCTCGCGCGGCGCGAGTACGTCTCGGTCCAACACCGCTCCGTCGAAGGCCTGATGTTCGGTTCGTTCGCAGGCGTGCTCGAAGCTCTGCACGCCGACGACCTCCACGGCCTTCGGGCGCAGCGTGCGCGAGACGGCGGAGACGAGGCGCCGGTCGAACTCCAGCATCAAAAGAGAGATCATCCGGGATCCTCGGCGCGCGGCAGAAAGACGGCGAAGCACGCGCCGCGCTCGGTGGGCTCGAGGACGAGCGACCCGTCGAGGTTCTCGGCCGCCTCCCGCGCGCTGGTCAAACCGAGTCCCGTGCCGCCCGGTCGGGTCGAGAAGAACGGATCGAAGATCGACTGGCGCAGATGTTCGGGAACGCCTGGACCATCGTCGGCCACGCGGATGCAAATGTGAGGGCCCGTCTTCCCGGGCACGCTGCTCGGACACGACGTCACCGAGACCACGCGCGGCTCGTCGGACGACTGCGCCGCGTTGAGGAGCAGGTTGACAAGAATTTGCTCGATGACAATCGGGTTGCCTCTCACCCAATTCGTCGCGGAAGAGACGTCGCAACGCATGCGATGCGGCCCATTCGTATAGAACGAGCGGAGCAGGGACTGCGCGCGGTTGAGCGCCTCCCGGAGCGACACCGGGACCGATATCGTCGGGCCCAACCGGGCGTAGTCGAGCAATCCGTCCACGGTGAGCTGGAGCCGCCGGCTCGCGTCGCATATCTCCTGAACCGTCTCCCGCAGGGTTTCGGTCTGCACCGCTCCTCCGCTGACGTCGAGGAAGTCGGCGCTGTAGACGATGCTCGCGACGGAGCCGCGAATGTCGTGCGCGATGCTCGCGACGAGGCGGCCCGTGGATTCCATGCGCTGCCGCCGGAGGCGCTTCGAGAGCTCCGCTCGCTCCTCGGAGAGCTCGCGCATCAAGACGAGAAAGCAACCTCCCTCCACCGCGAAGCGCGTACATCCGAGGACCGTCCGAGCCGCGTCGGGCGCGATCCACTCCACGACCTCGCCCACCGCGACGCCCTCGAGAAGCTGCCAGAGCGCCTGCGGAAGCGCGTTCGGTAGGCCCTGCCAATCGCAGACGCGACGAAGGAGCGCCGTGGCCATCGGCGCGGCGGCGACGACTTGACCGGACGCGGAGCAAAACGCCATCGGCGCGGCGACGTCGGTCACCGTGAGGGGAAGCGAAGACGGCGTGTTCGGTGTCGGCGCAGGCGGCATGGCGGCCACGGCGTCCGGCGAGGCAAAGCGCGGGCCACGATTTGCGTCTCTGTCTCCTGTTCCAAGCGCCGCTTTCCCGGCGCGCGCGGTCCGAGTCCTACGGCGACCTTCGCCACCGACTGGCGGATCTCGCCACTCGAGCGACGGGCGACATCGCAAACGCCGCCGCCGTACCACCCAGTTCGCGCTCCCATCGCTCCTCGCCGTATTCGCGTCGGTGGCCTGCGCCTTGCAGCCGGGCGCAAGGCGACGCGTTCTCTCGACGGGACGAGAGACCGACAACGGAGGCATACGTGATGAACATCAAGGAAGCGCTCTCGCGCATCATGCAGGTCGACGGCGCGATCGGCGCCTGCATCGTCGACAGCAACAGCGGCATGATGCTCGGCTCCGACGGCAGCAACGCGTCGATCAATCTCGAGGTCGCCGCCGCCGGAAACACCGAGGTGGTGAGGGCCAAGCGAAAGACGATGAAGAGCCTCAATTTGAAGGACTCCATCGAAGACATCCTCATTACTCTGCACTCGCAGTACCACATTATCCGCCCGCTCGGCAGCAACGACGCGCTGTTCATCTACACGGTCCTCGACAAGGGCCGCAGCAACCTGGCGCTCGCGCGCCACCAACTGGCGAGCGTCGAAAAGGACCTCGCCGTCTGAAGGCGCCGTGACCGAAGACCTCTGAGCCCAAGGAAGGAAAGGCATACATGGCAAGCGAGAAGCAGCTTCTGGACGTCCTCGACAAGATTCAGAACGACGCATCCGGCTTCATCGCCGCGTCAGTCGTCGACCTCGACTCGGGAATGACACTCGCCGTGCGGTCCGTTCGCGCGGACTTCGATCTGACCGCGGCGAGCGCCTACAACAGCGAGCTCGTGAAGCAGAAGCTCAAGATCATGCGCACGCTGGGACTGACCGGCACCATGGAGGACATGCTCATCACCCTCACCGACCAGATCCACCTCGTGAAGTTGGTCGGGCCGAGCACCTTTCTCTATCTGTCCGTGGACAGGAAGCAGAGCAACCTGGCGATCGTTCGAATGGCCGTGAACAAGCACGTCACCGCGCTCACGTAGATACTTCGTGGTCCGCGCGGCGGGCGGAGGTCGACATGGCGACCATCGACGACAGCCAAGGGGTCCTCGTACTCCGGATCGTGTACGACGGGCCGGCGATGTCCGGGAAGACGACCACGCTCCGCGCGTTGGCCGAGGGGGTGTCGCGGAGCGTCGAGTGCCCCGAGGAGCGGGACGGGCGGACCATCTTCTTCGATTGGATGGACTACGTCGGAGGGATGTACGAAGGCCGGAAGATTCGCTGCCAGACCATCAGCGTGCCGGGACAGAAAGAGCTGAGACAGCGGCGCCGACGCCTCCTCGAAAGCGCCGACGCCGTGGTCTGCGTGCTCGACACGCGCCGGGAAGAGCTCGACTTCGGGATCGAGTGGCTTCGCGACCTCGTTCCCCGGTGCCGCTTGGAGGCGCCTCCGGTGGGCATCGTCCTTCAAGCCAACAAGCGCGACGCCAAGGACGCGGTCCCCTACGTGGAGCTCCAGCGGCGGGTGGGCCGGGTCGCGCCGATCGCGGTCGTCGAAACGATAGCGACGACCTCCGACGGCGTTCGCGAGGGCTTCGTGTTCGCGGTTCGACTGGCGCTGGACCGCGTTCGCGCGCTCTCGGCCGAGGGGCGTCTCGGTCGAGGGGCGCCCACGGAGAACGACTCCGAAGCCCTGCTCCGGAGCCTGAGGACCGTGGAGACGAAGGTCGAGCCGCGCCGCGCGTCGAGCAAGCCGTCGCCTCCCCCCGCGAGCGATCCGTGGTCGACGTCGGCTAGGCCCGTGAGCGAGCCCCCGGCGCAAGCGGTCGCGGGGGCCTTCCCCGAGGAGCTCGTGTTCACTCCGGATCCGCACATGCCCGGCGGGATGATCTGGCCCCCCGTCGACGGCCGCGCCCTGCTGCACGAAGTCGCGTCGCTCGAGATCACGCCCTCTCGGACGGCGCGGGGCGAGTGGTCTGGTGCGGGCTCCGGCTGGCGCGTTCATTCCGGGACGAGGGCGCTCTACTTCGACCACGACGACGCGCGACGGCATCTCATCGAGTGGGCGCAGGTCCACTCGGCGAGCGCCGCTCAGCTGTCTCCCGGGCGCGCGGTCATCCTCGCCGACGCGGGTTCCGGTCGCTATCGGCTCTGGCAGCTCGTGCGCGTGGAGGCCGCGCTCCGTGAGCTGCTCGCGCAAGTCGAGGAGACCGCGGAGCCCACCACGGCCGCCAAAGGCCTCGTCGACGTCGCCGAGTGTCTGGTCAGCGCGCGGGCATGGTTCGGCCGGGCCAAGGCGCACTTGCCCTGTACGTTGTGGACCGTGGCCGCCGGGCGGTCCTACCGGCCTGCCTTCATCGGCCTCATGCCCGACGGGCCGACCGAGCGACCGCCCGAGCCCCAGGGGATGTCCCTCCTCGAGCGCGAGCTCATGCCCCACCTGAGGGACCTGCGACGGGCCCGCGTCGACTGCGCCGAGGTGATCCGGGAAGTGGTGTCGCTAGGCCACGCGAACGCGCGAGAGAGCCCGGCCCGCTGGCTCGCCGACGTTGCGGCGCGCCTCGACTGACCGGCCGGCGCGGATCATCGCAGACCGTACTTGCGGAGCCGGTCCCTCAGCGTGGTCCGCGGCAGGCCGAGCACGCGGGCCGCCGCGCTCAAGTTGTGGCCGCTCGACGTCCAGGTCTCCTGGATCGCGTGTCGCTCCATGTCCCGCAGCGAGTGGCTGGCGCCGGCGAGCATCACCCCCGACGCCGCGGCCTCCACGCCCTCTCGCCGCGCGCACGGTTGCCGATCGCGGAACGCCATCATGAGCTCCGCGACGCCGATGCGGTCGCCCGGCGCGAGGACGGCCGCCTGCTCCACGACCGCGCGGAGCTCGCGCACGTTGCCCGGCCAGTCGTGCGCGTGCAGCGCGGCGAGGGCGTGGGGAGACAGCGTGAGCTCCAGGCCGTAGCGCAGCGAGAATTCGCTCAAGAAGTGCTGCGCCAAAATCTCGATATCGGAGATATCGTCTCGCAACGCGGGAATGGCTATCGTGAATCCGGCGAGCCGATAGTAAAGATCGCTCCGGAGGGCCGGGTCGGCGCCGAGCAGGCTTCGGTGCGTGGCGCTGATGACGCGCGCGCGGAAGGGCAGGTCCCGGCTGCTCCCGATGCGACGGAACGCGCGGCTCTCGAGGGCGCGGAGCAGCTTCGGCTGGAGCGACGCCGGCAGCTCGCCGATCTCGTCCAGGAACAGCGTGCCGTTCGCCGCGGCCTCGAAGAGGCCCGCGCGAGCGCCCCGGGCGCCGGTGAACGCGCCCGCCTCGTGGCCGAAGAGCTCACTCTCGAAGAGTGGCTCCGGCAGCGCCGCGCAGTTGACCGGGACGAACGGCGCGTTCGTCGCGCTGGCCGCGTGGATCGACTGCGCGACCAACTCCTTGCCCGTGCCGGTCTCGCCGGTGATGAGGACCGACAGGTCGCGGTAGCGCGCCACGGTCCGGATCTGGTCCCGGATGGCGCGAATGGCCTGCGATTGCCCGAGAATGTTCGGGACCGGAGCGCTCGACCTTTGCCCGGACGGCTGCACGGATTTGGCCGGCCTTGCACGCATGATCTCGTGCAGCCGTCGCGGCAGCTCCGCCGTCGCCACGGGTTTTCGCCACACGTCCCGCGCCCCCATGCGCATGGCGCGGACGGCCGCGTCGACGTCGATGGTCGCCGACGTCACCACCACCGCCGTATCCGGATGGTG
Organism: Polyangiaceae bacterium; assembly: GCA_036500865.1. Lineage (GTDB taxonomy): Bacteria > Myxococcota_A > Polyangia > Polyangiales > Polyangiaceae > Palsa-1150. Next base: position 26,014 of record DASYBG010000056.1, on the reverse strand, counting down.
CGCGCAAACGTGCTGGAGGAACGTCCAGCCGTCTCGATCCGGGAGCGTCAGCTCGTGAGCGACGACGTCGTAGGACTCCGTCTCGAGCCTGGTCGACGCCTCGTCCCCGCGAGCGCACGAGCGGACGATCCAGCCCCGGTCACCCAACTCCTCTGCATACGAGCGAAGGACCGCGGCGTCGTCGTCCACCATCAAGATGCGATTTGCTGCGTGCATTTGACTCCCGATCCGCCCTCGCGTCCCGGCACCCCCTTCGCCCCCCACCGAGCCGCCGCCGATTTACAACTTCCACAAGCGGCACCACCAATGAGCTTCCACGGGAATGGGCAGCTCGGGCAGGTCGCACCACTTCCTGTGCGGATGATAGTAAATGCACTCCTGGCAGCGCTGAATGGACTCGCCCGCGCCCATGCTGTAGTTGGCAAAGCCGCCCACACGCAACCGCGCGATCAAGTCGTTCTCGTGCAGATGGCGCAGCTCCTCGACGATTTGCAAGAACTCGCGCTGCGTCTGCGGGAAGGGCTCGAGGGTGGCGTCGATGCCCCAGGCCAGGAGCCCGCTGGCCCAGACGCGGACGGTCTCCTCGGTCGCGCGATTCGCGATGGTGACCACGAGCCCCTGCGGAATGGCCTGCCTGTCGGCCAGGACGAACACGAGGTGCTCGGGATCGAACGGAACCGTCCACCAGCTGCGCGTGTGTGTGGCGCTCGAGACCTGAGTGTTGAGGACGTCGAGCCTCGCGTCGTCCGACGTCTGGAAGACGACGGGGACCCGCGGGGCCTCCTCGCTGAAGAACTGGGCGACGACGCCTGCCATCGCGTCGTCGAACGCAAACTGCGAGCGGCCGTCGGGGCGGGTGAAGACCTCGCCGAACGACCGGGCGCGCGGCGCCAGAAGAGCGGCTCCGATGACGTCGTTCATGCCCTCGAAGAGATCGACGAAGCCGCGCACCGAACCGTCCCTCGCCGCGAGCGCGCGGAGCTCTCTGAACGCGTCCTGGGCGACGACGAGCGAGTAGCCCAGCTTCAGCGCCGACGACACGCTGATGACGACGACCGCCTCGTCCGAGAGCCGGAGGGCGAACAGCCGCTCTTCGCGCGTGGTCCAGGACACCGCCTCGATGGGCAACATCTCCGCGAACGCGGCGGCGTAGCCGTTGGGCAGCGCGCCGAAAGGGTCGACCGGGAAGAGCCCTCGCGTGAGCTGCACGAGGCGCGCGAGCTCGGGCTCCTTGGGTGGCCGCCCGTCGGAGATGCGGAGGCAGCCCTCTTCGTAACGCGTATTGACGAGGCCTGCGGCGAGCACGCCGGGCCCAGCCGACAATGCCTGGTCCAAGACCGTGCCGTACTCGGGGGCCTCGAGGTTCGTGCGTATCTGCGATTCCCAGGATTGGTGCATGGCAAGATTCCTCGCTCGTTGTCTCGAGCACCTTCAGTGTCCGATGAGCACGCTGCAAATCATTTCGAGGACCGGGTCCGGTAGCCGCCCGGCCGCCTGTCTTCGAAGCGCCTCCAGAACGGCAGGGACGTGCAGGGCAGGCGGTGGACGCACGGCCAGCTTCCTTCGCAGGACGTCCTCGAAGTCCGCGTCGCTCTCCTGGGACGACGTCGGCGGCGCGACGACGCGCGGAAGCAACCCCGCGTAGACGAAGGTTCCGTCCTGCGGCGCCACCTTCTCGAAGGCCACCGGCAGCGCTTCGGGAGCTTGCCGAATCGCCTTCAGGGCGGCCCAATAGCTCGTGGCGCAGTCGAAGAGAGATTCGGCGGCGGCCTCCGGGGAGTCGCCCGGGCGGGGCCAGTCGTGGAAGCGCGTGGAGAGCGTCGGCACCTTGCGGACGATTTGCCAGACCCACCAGCGCCCGACGTCGTGCGTGAGCGCGAGGCACCGGTCTTTGGAGAGGTAGCGATGGAGGACGCTGTGGCGGCTGACCGCGGCGTCGTACAGGCGGCGGGCGGCCCCGAGCCCCACGTCGCTCTCGATCGTGTGCGCGTACCACCCCGACACCGGTTCTCCGTGCCACCCGCCGCGAGGATCGGCCGCGGCCCGCGCGCCGGACGACATTTGCGGCTCGAGGGGCCGCCAGATCGCGACCGGACAGACTTGCTCGTCGGGCAGGCCGTGGGCGGGCAGGCGAGGGGCGGCATCGCCGGTCGGCTCTGCGCTCGCCGTGGAATCCGTCGCGGGGATCGCCACGACCCGCGCTGGCACCCCGCCGCCGAACTCCGCCCGGAAGGCCAAAGCAGGCATCACGGCGGGTCTCGCTTTCAGTCTCGATGCGGGCGGCGAAACGCGCTCGCCGGTCGCGCCTGCCGCGCTCGCCGCGATCACGTCCAGCGTGAGCTTCTCCGGAGTCACCGGTGCGCCGCGGAACTGCACGACGGGGGAGGCCCCTTCGCCGGATCGAATGCCGGCTGTCGTCAGCACGGCGATCCGCGGCGGCTCGTACGCTCGTAGCGTCCCGGCGTTCGCCGCGCGGTACGCGCTGACCGGCATGATCGCGGGACGCGAGGCCCGCGTCGCCAGCGCGGGCGGAGGCGGAGCCGGGGCCACCGCTGAAGCCGAGGGCCCCGGAGGGATCGTCGCCGGGGGTGACGGCGGGGGGATGACGGCGCGAACCGATGCGTCGACGAGACGAACGACGGACGCGATGGCTTTGTGCGTCTCCTCGACGAGCTTCGCGCGCCACGCGCTCGCGGGCATCACGGCGGGACGCGGCGCCTTCGCGGCGCTCCGCTCGGTGCTCGGGGACGGGCCGACCCCGTTCGCGTGGAGCGATCGAGGCGGCGCCACCGGAGGTGCCACCACGACCGGAGGCGCCACCACGACCGGAGGCGCCACCACGACTGGAGCCGCCACCACGACCGGAGGTGCCACCACGACCGGAGGTGCCACCACGACCGGAGGTGCCACCACGACCGGAGGTGCCCGCGGCGGTTCCGGTGTCCCCTGGACCGTCGGCGCCGCACGCTGCGGCTCGTCGGGAGCCTCGGTCGCGACGACGTCGCGCTGCAATCGCTCGAGGAGCTCCTGTCCGCTGTCGATCTCGGGCCGCCCGAATCGAATGAGGCCTCGATCGGTGAGCGTCTGCGCGCGGTTCAGCGCCTCGCGAACCGCGGCGATGAACGCCGGACGGAGACCCTTGCCGGTCGTCGCCGAGGTGCCGTACGAGGGCCGGTCGGGCGTAAGACCCAGCTTGGAGCGGAGCACCTCCGGCGGAAGACTGCCCTCGAGGTCTTGCTTATTGCATTGAAGGACCACCCGGACCAAGAGCTCCCGGTCGGCCTCCGCGAGCCAGGGCGACATCTCCGCGTAGGAGCGCCGCGCTTCCTCCAGGCCCTCCGGCCGCGAATCGATCACCAGGATCACCGCGTCGGCCGCCTTGACGAGCGCCTCTCTTCGCGCGCTCAAGACGGCCTGTCCCGGCACCGACGTGATCTGGCAGCGGATGGGATTTCCGTGGAACGTCCCGGCTTCGTAGTCCGCCCAATCGAAGAAGATGGTTCGACCGCGCGCCTCGCCCGGAGAAAACACGTGCCTGTCACCGTCCTTGCCGCGCAAGAGACGGAGCAACATTTTGATCGACTCGGTCTTTCCGGCCAAGGGCGCGCCTGCGTACGCGACCCGGAGAACCAGCCGGTTTTTCTCCAGTGTCGCCATCACCCCACCCGAACGAGCTCTCGGGTCTTCGTCAGAATGATGCCCAGGTTGACGTCGCGCCCGCAGGCGACGGCCAGCGCGGTGTCGTCGGCGCCTCGGACGCGGGCGAACATGAACGTCGCCTTTTCGCCGAGGACGAGGACCTCCTGAACACCCTGCGTCTCGTCCGCGCTCGCGTAGGATCGGCGCAGCCCGGCGGCCCGCTCGCCGTCGAAGAGCTCGCGCACCGACACCGCCAAGCCGTCGGCTTCCTCTGGGTCGCAACTCCCGACCTCGAGCGCCAGGTAGAGGCCCGTACACATGTCGACGACGCCGGCGAGGCGTGCGCCGGGGATGCCGAGAAACGCGGCCAGGGCGAGGGCGTCAGCGTCCATGGACTTGAGCCTGGTTCGGGTTCGGCACGACGAGCGCCATGAGGTCCGCGTTCCACTCGGCCGAGAGCTCGTGGTCCTCGGAGTCCCCGACCCGTTGCTCGAGCAAGAACTCGCGCGCATGAATGACCCTGTCGCCGCGCGCGTTGCGCACTTTGGCGAGGAGCCCCCCCGCGGCCTGCGCCTGGAGCGACATGAGCGCGATGCTTCCGTTCACGCTCGTGACCGCGATCGACGGGGCGCCGTGGAAGTACTGCTCGTACAGCTCTGCGCCGAGGTAGAAGCTCCCCCTCGTGATCCGGACCGAGGGGCTCGCGAGCACGAAGGTCTTCGCTTGTTCGACGATGAGCTCCACCACGCGCTCCACCGCCGCCTGCACAGGCGGCGACAGGCCAACGCCGAGGTCGAGCTTCCCGCGCTCGATGAGGTACACGGTCACGTCCTCGGGAAAGGCGCCGCGAAAGATCTTCTTCCCCGCGTAAAGCGCGTGGTCCCAACGGAACCCGTGGAGCGTGAAGCTCGGCTCGGGAACGCTCGCGAGCTCGCCTCCGGGCAGGCGGAAGATCGCGCCCGGCTCGCCCCCGGTGTCGCTCGCGTCGACGAGAATCAGCGCCCGGCTGCCCTTCGCCTGGAACATCACGTCCATCCCGGCGGTGCCGGCGTCGAACACGCGCACGGCGAGCGACGACTTCACCTTCGGGTGCTCGGCAAGGAGCCTCGCCACGGCGGGCCCCACCCCATCGTCACTCCGATTTGGATTTCCGCAGCCGATGATCGTGAGCATGAAGGGGCCTCCGCGGACCTAGATTCGCCAGAGCCTGCACCACCACTCGGGCTCCACGGGCAGCCCGATCGCCGGTAGCGCGCACCACTTCCTGTGCACCCGGTAATACATACATTCGAGACAACGCCGACCCTCCTCGCCCTGCGGGTGGTCGACGAACCCCGAAATGACGAGCTTTCGTTCCACGTCGTCGCGCGGAACCTCCCTGAGGTCTCTCACTATCGCGTCGAACTCCTCGCCGTCGGCGGGGACGGGTTCCGTCGTCGTCGCGAGGCCGCCCGAAAGCCTTCCGGCGATGGTCCCCCGCAGAGCGTCCTCTTGGTCCTTGTTCATCGACCCCTCTCACGTCGAGGCCAAGTCAGGCCGTCCGAAAGCGCGCCAGCTCTTCCCCGGTCTTCGCGTCGTGAGCGTGAACCGTGCAAACGAGGCAAGAGTCGAACGAGCGAGCGACGTGCCCGACCTCCACCGGATCTGCACGATCGGCGATGGGCGCGCCGATGAGCGCCTCTTCGATGGGACCTCGCTGTCCGGCGCCGCTCCGCGGTCCCACGTTCCAGGTCGTCGGCGCGACGATTTGGTAGTTCTTGATCTTGCCGTCCTTGATGTCGATCCAGTGGCACAACGCGCCGCGGATGGCCTCGGTCGCCCCCCAGCCCTGGCCGTCCCGCTCTTTCGGCTTGACGTAAAATGGCTCGCTCAACTTGAACTCTCGGAGGCACCTCTCCATGTTCCGGTAGATCGCCTTGAACTCGTGCATGCGCGCGAAGTGCCGCAAAAGCACGCTGGCGCCGCCCATGTTCCGGTACATGTCGAGAACGAGGCCGTCGTGGTGCTGCCACGACTCCATGTGATCTCCGCCGTAGATGACCTCGCGCGCGAGCGGGCCCGCCTCCAAGTGGCCGTGGTCGGCGTGCGTCACCGCCGTGGCCCACGAGTACTTGCCGTCGAAGTTCTGCTTGTTCTTGTGGGTCGGGACCGTCGTCCGTTGGAAGGGGTGCCTCGGCCCGGCGGCCTCGTCGTACCAGGCGTGCGTCACGTCCTCGAGCGCCTCCTCCTGGTCCATCAAACGGTGCGCGTCCGTGACGCCGTCGTAGACGCCGCTCGGCATGACGACGGCGGAGTTGCGCCGCCGGATCGTGGGCTTCTGGTATCGGTCCTCGTGCGGGAGGTACCCCCAAGACACGTATTTCCCGATGCCCCGCCCGTACTTGTCCAGCCCCACGTCGATTCCCATGCGCCACATGAGGCCCAAATCGGAGTCCGCGTGCTCGGGCTTCTCGTTGAGCCACGCGAGGAAGTCGCGATACGTCTGGATCTGTTCGTATCGCTCGATCGAACAGCCGAGCCACACGGGCTCGATCCAAGTCTTCCTGAAGTACTCGAGGATGGACCACGCGCGCGTCAGGTCGGTGAGCGTCGGAGAGCACATGACGCCGCCCGGCACCATGTAACTCGAGTGCGGCCATTGCCCCCCCAGAAGGGCGTAAATCTCGACGGGCTTGCCCGATGCCGTGATCCCGATTTCGTACGTGGTGCCGGTGAACGGCGACCAGCGCTTGACCGCCTCCTCGTAGTGGGCGCTTTTTTGGTACTTCTTATTGCACATATCGATCATGAAGAGGCCGTAGTGGTGGCGCGGCAAGCTTTGCAGGCTCTCGGCGAGCTGCCCGAGGTTGCGTGCCAGGATCGCGTTGCGGGGCACCTCGGTCTCCCAGGCCGTGTCGAGCGCCCAAGCCGCGCAGGTGAGGTGGGACGCTCCGCAAATGCCACAGGCCCGCGGCGTCACGACGAGGCCCGCCTGGGGGTCCTTGTCACGCAAGATGATCTCGAACCCTCGAAACAACTCCGCCGACGTCCACGCGTTCACCACGAATCCGTCGGCGATGTCGACCCGAACATCGAGGTCGCCCTCCACCCGACCGACGGGAGAGATGTCCAGCGTCTGAATCGATTGTGACATATGCTTTTCGTTCTCCGGGATCAGACGACGAAAATGTCTTCTTCGACCCACGCCGGCGCCGCCGCCTTCGCGGCCGCGCTGATTTTGAAGTAGCCGACCTTGTCGAGGCCGAGGGGCAGCTCTTTGGGGATGCCCATGACGGTCTGCGTCTTGAACACGGTCCCGGGGGCCAAATCGAAGAACGGGAACTCGGGCTCCGTGCATCCAATACAGGGCATCCCGACGCGGGTCTTCGAGGTTTGCCGGTTCCACAAGATCCGATTGCACGGCGAATGCGTCATCGGCCCCCGGCACCCGAGGTCGTAGAAGAGACAGCCCTTGCGCTGGCCGAACTCCGTAGCCGCGACCTTGTACGCGAAGTGCATATTTCGCGTGCACCCGGTCTGCGTGAAGCTTTGAAAGAAGGTCTTGGGACGCTGAAACTCGTCGAGCGCGATTTCCGCGCCGCGCCCGGTCGCTACGGCCACGAGGATTTGGGTCACCCAGTCCGGGTGGGCAGGGCAGCCGGGGATGTTGATGACCGGAAGCCCCGATCGGGACTTGAAGTCGGTTCCGAGCGACCCGCCCGCCTTGCGCTTCAAGAACTGAAGCCCCTCGGAATCCGTGGGGTTGGGGGCGGTCGCCGGAATGCCACCCCAAGTCGCGCAGTCTCCGATCGCAACGACGAAGTCGGCCACGCGAGACAGGGCCTTTACCCATTGTTTCATGGGCCTACCGGCGAATCGGTTCCACTCGCCGGTCCCGTCGGGCGCGTTGACGACCGTTCCCTCGAAGACGAAAATATCTACCTTCGTTTTTCCGGAGACGCAGTCCTTCAGCAGCCGCTGAAGGTCTTCCCCGAGCTCGACGCCGAGCGAGGGATGCCAGAGCACGTGGATGCCAAAATCCGTGACGAGATCACACGCGCTCGGCTCCTCTGCGTTGAGGAACGACATCGTGTTCCCGGAGCACGCGCCGCCCTGTAACCACAGCAAATTGGCCATCGCGCCCCCTTCGATTTCCCCCGTATCGAACCCGCGCCACTGCGGATCCCCCCTGATGAGATAACACGAAGCCCAGGCCTGCAACAGACTTCGGGGGCTGCCGCGCATGTCGTCCGCAGTGCGCGCGTGGGGCGGCGGCCGAACGATGCCTCGGTCGGTCGCGAGTCCACACGAAGGCTTGCGCCTGGGTGCGGGAAGGCATAGACAGGAAATTCGCGGATTGGGGCGGAGTGCCGGCGTAGAGTTTCTGCGCAAGGGGGACCCGTGGTGAAGGAGTCGCTCGCAGAGCACGAGTTCGCGCAGGCGCTCTCGAGACTCGAGACGGACGGAGCGAGCGCGCACGACAAGATCGAGATGCTCGTCGAGATCGCGACCCGCCTTCAGCACAAACCGAAGGCGCCCGCGGATCTCCACCACGCCGCGGAGCTCTACGATCGAGCTCTGACCTTGTGCGTCGCGGAGAAGCTCTTGGAAGCGCGCATTCGGCTGCGCAAAGCGACCGCCCTCGCGGCGATCGGAGAGGGAGGGTCGCGCTATCTTCTCGAGGCCCGCCGCGAGCTCGAGGGCGCCCTGCGCGACTTGGGAGAGGGCACGCCCGAGGAGGTGGCCGAAGCGGAGATGAACCTCGGAGTCGTCATCCAGTCGCTGGCGGGGCTCGGCTGCGCGAACATCGTGGACGCGATCAAGGCTTATCAGCGCGCGGTGCGGGTCTTCGGGCGCGAGAGCCATCCCACGGAGTTCGCGATCCTCCACAACAACCTGGCGACCGCTTATCTGTCGATTCCGCTGTCCGACACGCGCGCGAACATGAGCGAAGCGCTCGCGGCGCAGTCCTTCATGGAGGCGCTGAAGGTCGTCACGCGGGTGGACAACCCGACCGAGTTTGCCATGTTGCAGAACAACCTCGGCAACGCCCTCCAGTACGCGCGGAGCGGCCATCCCATCGAGAACAACCTCCGCGCCCTCGAGGCTTACGACGCGTCGCTCACCGTGCGCAACGCCAGGGACACGCCGGCGGAATATGCGAATACCATGGCGAACAAGGCCAACTGCCTGCGAAACCTCCCCGACGACCCGGAGGAGCCGGGCGCGGGAAGTGGCAAGCGGCTGCGGCAGAGCGGCGAGCACTATCGCGAGGCGCTGCGCGTCTTCGAGCTCATCGGAGACGGCGTGAAGGCCTCCATCGTGAGGGAAGCCCTCGCCGAAGTGATCCAGGACCTCGGTGACCGCGTCGCGTCGGCGCCGTCCCACGAGTTTGGCACGTCGAGGGTTTGAAGGTCTCCACCCCATGTACGCGAACGAAGAACGCAGCGCCGTCGCGGTCCCCGGTGGAGCGCCCGATGCGTCCGCCGCCGCAGGATCCGGGACGCTCTCGGCCGGAGAGGAGCTCGTTCAGTTGCGGAGGCGGCCGGGGACGACCGCGCCGGGCGTCGCGCCTGCACCGGTTCGAGACGAGCGCTCACCGGTGGATCTCGAACGACTCGTTCACGATATCCACGCCCTCGAAACCATCATCCATGGCTGGGACGATCCACAGAAGGGTACCGTGCGCGCGCTGCAGCACGCCATGGACGCCCTGTACAAGGAGGCGCTCGTCCGCCTGATTCGCGCCCTCCGGGTCGACGCGGGCGCCGCGGCCCTCCTGCGGAGCGCGGCGGCCGACCCGGTCGTCTACGGCGTGCTCCGTCACCTCGGGATCGTGCGCGCGTCCCTTCACGAGCGGGTGGAGGACGCGCTGGAGTCGGTGCGGCCCTTTCTCGCCAGCCACGGGGGCAACGTCGAGCTCGTCGACGTGGCGCCCCCCGACACGGTGACCATCCGCCTCGTAGGCGCCTGCGACGGGTGCGCGGCCTCCGGGCTCACGCTTCGCGCCGGCGTCGAGAAGGCGATAAAGGAGCATTGCCCCGAGATCCGGACGATCAAGAAGGCGCAGGGCGCATCCTTGTCGAACCACGCGTCCGGCGTTTCGTTCGTGAGCCCGTTCGCCCGCTCCGACGACGCCGGCTGGATACGCGCGGCAAGCCTGGTCGAGCTGCCCATGAACGACATCCTGGCCGTCGTCGTCGACGGTCGCTCGCTGCTCCTCGCGCGCTTCGAGGGCGGCGTGAGCTGCTTCGACAACGCATGCGCCCACCTCGGAATGCCGCTCGATATGGGAGAAGTGATCGACGGGATCCTCGTGTGCCCTCACCATCACTTCCAGTACGCCCTCGATTCCGGCGATTGCCTGACCGCCCCCGGGGTCCAGCTCCACGCGCACGGGGTGCGGGTGACCGGTGGTGAGGTCGAGGTGAAGGTCTCATGAACGCCGATCGCGTCGTGGTTCGCGTGGTGCCCCCGCGGGCTTTGCGCGTGGCGAGCGCGAGCGATGTCCCGCATCGCCGGATGCTGGGGGAAGAGCCGCTGGTCGTTCTCGGAGCCGACCGGGTCCCGTCGATCGCCAGCGCCGGAGTGCCGGTCGACGCGCAGACTTGCTTCGGCCCCCGCGGCGCGGTGCTCGTCGAGCCACAAGGGCCGCTTTGGATTTGCGACACCGGTCACCACCGAATGCTCGGCTGGCGCCGTCGTCCCGATGGCGACCGAGCGGCCGCCGACTGGGTCATCGGCCAGCCGGACTTCGCGCGCGAAGGTCGCAACGCGAAGGGCGAGGTGAACGCCGCGAGTCTCAACGTGCCCACGGGAATCAGCGGCTTTGGCGACTCCGGTCTCGCCGTCGCCGACGCATGGAATCACCGCATCCTCGTCTGGACGACGCGGCCCACCGAGAGCCACGTGCCCGCGGACCTCGTGCTCGGCCAACCCGACTTCAAGAGCGGCGAGCCGAATCGCGGTCGAGGCCGCGCGTCCGCCGACACCCTCTTCTGGCCCTACGGCGTCGCTTGCTTCGGCGGTCGGCTCTTCGTCGCCGACGCGGAGAATCGTCGCGTCCTCGTCTGGAACGAGCTCCCTTGGGAGAACGGCCAACCAGCCGACCTCGTGCTCGGTCAGACGAGCTTCGAGGACCGCGACGAAAACGGCGGGCGCGCCGCCGACGACGCGAGCATGCGGTGGCCGCACGGGATCTCCGCCTGGCGCGACCACCTCGCCGTCGCCGACGCGGGCAACAATCGCATCATGGTCTGGAGGTCTTTCCCCACGTCCCACGGCCAACGCGCCGACGCGCTCCTCGGCCAGCCCAGCGCCGTAGCCGTCGACCACAACCAGTCGCTCTATTGGCCCCGCGCCGACACGTTGAACATGCCCTACGCGGTCGCTTCGTCGGGCGACTGGCTCCTCGTCTCGGACACGGCGAGCTCGCGGCTCGTCGGCTGGCACATCGACGACCTTCGCACCGGCAGCGGCGCCCGGGCCCTCGCGGGCCAGGCCGACTTCCACGACAAGGGGGACAACCGCTGGATGCCGCCGATCGCCGACAGCCTGTGTTGGCCTTACGGGATCACGGTGTGCGGTCCGTTCGCCGTGGTCGCCGACTCGGGGAACAACCGCGTCAGCGTCTGGGAGCTCGCGCTTTGAGCATGGCGTCCGCCGATGCATAGCGAGCAAATCCGCGTGCGCGGTCGCGTGCAGGGCGTCGGCTTCCGGCCCACGGTCTTTCGCATCGCCGCAGCCCACGGACTGCGCGGTCACGTCTTGAACGACGGCGACGGCGTGCTGATTCATGCGTTCGGCGCCCGCGAGGCGCTCGACGCATTCGTCGACGCCCTGGCCCACCAGTGCCCCCCGCTCGCGAAGATCGACGCCATCGACCGCTCCGATGGATCGGGCGAGGCCCCCGAGGCATTCACCATCGCGCCGAGCGTGAGGAGCGCGCCACGGACCGCCGTCGTCGCCGACGCGGCCTCGTGCCCGGCCTGCGTCGCGGAGACGTTCGATCCGTTCAACCGCCGCTATCGCTATCCCTTCACCAACTGCACCCACTGCGGCCCGCGCCTGTCGATCGTGCGCGGCCTCCCGTACGACCGCGCGCAGACGAGCATGGCGAGGTTCGACATGTGCCGCGAATGTCGAACGGAGTACGAAGACCCCTCCGACCGCAGGTACCACGCACAGCCCAACGCGTGCCACGCATGCGGACCCAAGGCTTGGCTCGCCCGGACCGACGGTCGCGTCCTGTCGACCGCGAGCCTCACCCAACTCGACGACGTCGACGCCACGACGACGCTCCTCCAGCGCGGCGAGATCGTCGCCATCAAGGGGATAGGCGGTTTCCACCTCGCCTGCGACGCGACCCGGACCGACGCCGTCGTCGCGTTGCGCGCGAGAAAGCGGCGGTACGACAAGCCCTTTGCCCTGATGGCCAGGTCGATCGACGTCATCCGCGGCTACTGCACGGTGACCGACGCCGACGTCGCCCTGTTGGAAGACCCGGCTTCGCCGGTCGTCGTCATGAACCAGGCGTGCTCGGGGTCGCTGCCCGACGCCGTGGCTCCGGGGCTGCGAACGCTGGGCTTCATGTTGCCGTATACGCCCCTCCACCATTTGTTGCTCCGCCGTATGGATCGGCCCATCGTCCTCACGTCGGGGAACCTGGGCGACGAGCCGCAGTGCACGCGCAACGACGAGGCCGTCGCGCGCCTCGCCGACATTGCGCCCTACATTCTCTTGCACGATCGCGACATCGAGCATCGCGTCGACGACTCGGTGGTGCGCGTGATGTCCGGCGCGCCGCGGATCCTCAGGCGCGCCCGCGGGCACGCTCCCTCCGCGCTCGATTTGCCTCCGGGCCTCGAGCGCGCGCGCCCGGCCGTCGGAATGGGAGGAGAGCTCAAGAGCACCTTCTGCCTCGTCATGGACGGCAAGGCGATCCTCGCGCAGCACATCGGCGACCTCGAAAACGCGCCGACGCTCGCCGACTACGAGCGGCAGCTCGAGCTCTATGCCCGGCTCTTCGGCCACGTCCCCGAGCGCGTCGTGGTCGACGCGCATCCCGACTATCTGTCCGGCGAGGTCGGGCGAAAGTGGGCACGAGCCCACGGCGCCCCCGTCTCGAGCGTGCATCACCATCACGCGCACGTCGCGAGCTGCATGGCGGAGAACGCGTGGCCGCTCGATGGGGGACCGGTCGTCGGCGTCGCGCTCGACGGTCTCGGCCTCGGCGAAGAGGGCGAGCTTTGGGGCGGCGAGTTCCTTCTCGCGGATTATCGCAGCTGCCGGCGCGTCGGCACGTTCAAGCCCGTGGCCCTGCTGGGCGGCTCGCAAGCGATGCGCGAGCCATGGCGCAACACGTATGCCCACCTCATGGCCGAAATGGGCTGGGCCGAGTTCAAGATGAACTTCGACGATCTCGAGCTCTGTCGCTTTCTCGAATCGAAGCCCCGCGCGGCGCTCGATACGATGCTCCGCCGCGGAGACGGCGCCCCGCTCGCGTCATCGTGCGGACGACTCTTCGACGCGGTCGCGGCGGCGATCGGCATCTGCCGCGACTCGGCGAGCTACGAAGGTCACGCCGCGATCTTGCTCGAGGCCGCGGTCGACCGGGAGACGCTGCGCGCCGAGGACGACGAGCTCGCCTATCCCTTCCAGGTTCCCCGCCTGCGAACGACGGGGTTGCCCTACGTCGAGCCGCTGGCCATGTGGCGTGCGTTGCTCGGCGATCTCATCCTGCGCACACCGCCCGGCGTGATGGCGGCGCGCTTTCACAAGGGACTGGCCAAGGCGATCGTCCACATGGTCGACAAGTGCACGCGGCGCGATGGCGAGCGCGCCGTTCGACAGGTCGCGCTCTCGGGGGGCGTGTTCCAGAACAAGGTGCTCCTCGAGGAGGTGACGCAGCGCCTGCAGAAGGCCGACTTTCACGTGCTGACCCATCGCCAATCGCCCTCCAACGACGGGGGGCTGTCGCTCGGGCAAGTCATCGTCGACGCCGCCCGCCAAATCGATCCATTCCACGCTCGGCAGGAGACGTAAGCCATGTGCCTCGGCCTCCCCGGTCAGATCGTAGCGATCGTCGACGCGCGGCTGAAGCTCGCGAAGGTCGACGTGGCCGGCGTCACGCGAACCGTCAATATCGCGTGCATCGTCGACGAAGCCCACCCGGCCGACGCGTGCGTCGGAGATTGGGTCCTCGTGCACGTGGGCTTCGCGATGGCCCGCATCGACGCCGCCGAGGCCCAGAGGACGCTCGAGCTTCTGACGGAGCTCGGCCAGGCCCAAGCCGAACTCGCCGCACTGGAGGCGGCGTCCCGATGACCGAATTCTCCAGGACGGATCGCGGAGGCTGCCCGTGACCGATACCCGGGCGCACCTGAGGGGCCTCTATCCATTTCTGCACGGGGACAGAAAGGACGCGGCCTCCGAGTCGAACGCCTTGGTCGAATCGGTGCGGCAGAAGGCCCAGCACAGCGCCTCGGTCGCAGCGGCCTTCTTCGACACGAACGCGGCTGTCGTCGTCGACGCGGCGCGCGCCATCGCCTCCGTCTACCGTGCGAGCGGCAAGATGCTCGCCATGGGCAACGGAGGGTCCAGCTGCGATGCGGCGCACTTCGCCGTCGAGTTCTTGCACCCCATCACCACCGGTCGGCCGTCGCTCTCTGCGCTCAATCTCGTGATGGATGCCGCGATGATGAGCGCCGTCGGCAACGACGTGGGGATCCAGCACGTGTTTCGCCGGCAAGTCGAAGCGCACGGACGGGCAGGGGACGGGCTCATCGGGTTCTCGACGAGCGGAAACTCGGCGAACCTCGTCGCGGCATTCCGCAAGGCGAAGGAGATGGGCCTCGTCACCGTCGGGCTTTGCGGCGGCGACGGAGGCGAGATGAAGAAAAATGATCTGCTCGACCACTGTCTGGTCGTCGAGACCGACTCGGTCCATCGGGTCCAGGAGGTCCATGTCATCGTCTACCACCTCCTCTGGGACCTCACGCACACGCTCCTCGCCGACGACCGAGGCGGCCCTCTCGCGCCCATCGGGGGACGGCAATGAAATACGTCGACGAGTTCCGCGACCCCGAGAGGGGCCGTCACTTGCTGGAGGCCATCTCCCGCTTCGGTGGCTCGCTCCGTCGGGCGACCCGAGGGCCGCTCCGGCTCATGGAGTTCTGCGGAGGTCACACGCACGCGATCTTCCGTTACGGCCTCGAGCAGATGCTGCCGGACTTCGTCGAGCTCGTGCATGGTCCCGGCTGCCCGGTCTGCGTGATGCCCATGGGTCGCATCGACGACTGCATCACGCTCGCGGAGCGGCGGGATGTCATCCTGACGACGTTCGGAGACGCGATGCGCGTGCCGGGATCCAAAGGCACGCTCCTCGCCGCCAAGGCCGCCGGGGCCGACGTGCGGATGGTCTATTCGCCGCTCGACGCCCTCTCGCTCGCCGGAGAAAACCCTACGCGCGAGGTCGTCTTCTTCGCCATCGGCTTCGAGACCACCATGCCGAGCACCGCGCTCACCGTCCTACAGGCCGAAGCCAGCGGCATCTCGAACTTCTCGCTCTTTTGCAACCACATCACGACGGTGCCCACCCTCAAGGCCGTCCTCGACTCGCCCGACATGCAGATCGACGGCTTCCTGGCGCCCGGACACGTGAGCATGGTGGTCGGCGCCCGGCCGTTCGACTTCGTCGCCGATCGGTACGGCAAGCCGATCGTGATCACCGGGTTCGAACCGCTCGACATCCTGCAGGCGATCTGGATGCTTCTGCGCCAGATCGACGAGGGCCGCAGCCAGGTCGAAAATCAGTACGCGCGCGTCGTGACCGACGAAGGGAACGCCGAGGCGCTCGACGCCATCGCTCGGGTGTACGAGCTTCGCGAGTTCTTCGAGTGGCGCGGCCTGGGATCGATCGATCACTCCGGGATTCGTGTTCGCGAGCGCTACGCGTGCTTCGACGCCGAACGCAAATTCGCGGTCCGCAGCCTGAAGGTCGCCGATCCCAAGGCCTGCCAGTGCGGCGAGGTGCTCAAGGGCATCATCCGGCCCTGGGAGTGCAAGGTGTTCGGCGGCGCTTGCACGCCCGAGCAGCCGCTCGGCGCGCTCATGGTGTCCTCGGAAGGCGCGTGCGCCGCGTACTACAAATACGGCGACATCGACGACCTCCGCCTTCGGCAACGCAGGAAGCTGGAGCTCGCCGAATGAAAGAGCCGGCGATCGACTCGGCCCGCGGCCCCCTCCGCGACGGCCCCGAGCGCGCCAGCGCGGACCCCTTGCGCGCCCGACCGCCGCGACGCCTCACCGCGACCACGATCACGCTGGCGCACGGCAGCGGCGGCAAGGCGATGCGGGACCTCATCGCCGATGTGTTCGTGCAGGCCTTCGACGACCCCGAGCTCTCGAGGATGGAGGACCAAGCGCGCATCGACCTCACCGCGCTCGGGGCCCACGGCTCGCGCCTGGCCTTCACGACCGACTCGTACGTCGTCGATCCGCTCTTTTTCCCCGGAGGCGACATCGGCTCGCTGGCCGTTTGCGGAACCGTGAACGACCTCGCGGTCGGCGGGGCCGTGCCGCTCTACCTCACGTGCGCGATGATCATCGAAGAGGGTTTTTCGGTCGAGCTCTTGCGGCGTATCGTGCAATCGATGAAAGCCACGGCCCGGGAGGCCGGCGTGCGGATCGTCACGGGCGATACCAAGGTCGTCCCGCGGGGGAGCGCGGACAAGGTCTTCATCAACACAGCCGGGGTTGGCGTGATCCCCGAGGGCATCGAGGTCGGCGCAGGCCGCGCGTTGCCCGGAGACAAGATCGTCATCAACGGGCACATCGGCGATCACGGCGCCGCCATCGCGCTGGCGCGCGGACAGTTCGCGTTGGAGTCCACCATCCGAACCGATTGCCAGCCGCTCTACGGTCTCGTCCGAGCCATGCTCGACGTATGTCCCGAGATCCGGGCCCTGCGGGACGCGACCCGCGGCGGCGTCGCGGCCGTGCTCAGCGAGTTCGCCGAGGCCAGCGACGTGGGGCTCCTGATCGACGAGGCGGCGATCCCCGTTCGCCCGGAGGTGAGGGCGCTCTGCGAGCTCCTGGGCCTCGATCCCATCTACCTCGCGAACGAAGGAAAGGTCGTGGCCATCGTTCCGGACAAGAACGCCGGCGCGCTCCTCGCCCGCATGCGAAGCCACCCCGCGGGCGCCGATTCGGCCATCGTCGGGGAGGTCGTGGTCGAGCCGAAGCGGCGTGTCGTCGCGAAGACGGTGTTCGGAGGCGAGCGGGTCGTCGACTTGTTGTTCGGCGAACAGCTGCCGAGAATCTGCTGACCGAGACCGACGGGGAGAGGCCGCCGTGCACGAGCTCGGGATTACCCGCAACATCGTCGCCATCGTGAGCGAGCGCGCCGGCTCGGCGAAGGTCAAGAGACTCACGGTGGAGATCGGCAAGCTGTCCGCCGTCATGCCCGACGCGATTCGCTTCTGCTTCGATGTCTGCGCCCGAGGGACCCCGCTCGAGGGCGCCCGGCTCGAGATTCGCGAGATCGCGGGCATGGGCCGCTGCCGGTCCTGCGGGCAGACGTTCGACCTCGCGGTGCCGTTCGGCGCCTGCGCTTGCGGCTCGGCCCAAATTCAGTGCATCGCCGGCGAAGAGCTGAACATCAAGGAAATGGAGACGTTCTGATGTGTACGACTTGCGGTTGCTCCGACGACCAGAGCGTGTCGCTGACGCATCTCCCTGCCGGCGGACCGCCCGCCGCCCATCGCCATCACAGTCACGAGCAGGCGCCCGAGCACGAGCATGCCCACGGGCACGCCTCCCACGACCATGCGCACGCCGCGGGACACGCTCATTGCCACGGGCGTGAACACGTCGCCCGCGTCGAGTCGCTGAACGAGCCTATCCTGGCGAAGAACGATGCATCGGCCGCGCGCAACCGCGGCTGGTTCGACGGGCGCGGCATCCTGGCGCTCAACCTCGTCAGCTCCCCCGGATCGGGCAAGACGACGCTCTTGGAGCGCACGCTCCGCGATCTCAAGGACGAGTTCGCGATCAGCGTCGTCGAAGGCGACCAGGCGACGACCCTGGACGCCGAGCGCCTCCGTGCCACCGGTTGCAACGCCGTGCAAATCAACACGGGTGCCGGATGCCACCTCGACGCGGAGATGGTCGCGCGCGGGCTCCGTGAACTCAAGCCGCCGGCGAGCTCGCTCGTCATGATCGAGAACGTGGGCAATCTGGTCTGCCCGGCCCTCTTCGACCTGGGGGAGCGCGCCAAGGTGGCGATCCTGTCGGTCACCGAAGGGGAGGACAAGCCGCTGAAATATCCTCACATGTTCAGGGCCAGCCGGCTGATGCTGCTCAACAAGATCGATCTGCTTGCGTACGTCGACTTCGACATCGACCGGTGCATCGGTCATGCCCTTCGCGTGAACCCCGAGCTGCGGGTTTTGCAAGTCTCGGCGACGACGGGAGCCGGTCTCCAGGGCTGGTACGACTGGCTGCGCGCGGAGAAGCACGACGTCGACGCCAACGCCTGAGTGTTTCGCGGCCGGTTCCTTGGTTCGTTGCAGAACATGCGTGGACCGATCGTGGCGTCCGGCGAAGATTTCCGCGGCCCGAACACCCTTCGACGCGCTCCGATAGAGCAGGCACGATGAAGGCATGGCCCCCACGGTGATCTTGCGTCAGCTCGAAGAGCACGCGACCGCGAGCATTCTTGCGGCGTTCGCTTCCACGGAGGTGCCCGATCCTGCCGACGTGCGAAACGACCATTGCCCCGAGTGCCGGGAGACGGCGGAGACGTTTTCCGGGGAGCCGTGGGACGCGATCACGATGGAAAAGCTCGTCGCCTCCCGACCATCGCCCTGCCTCCTGACGGCCGCCGCCTTTCGCTATTACCTGCCCGCGCTCATGCTTCGCTGCATCGAAGCGCCCGTCGTGCTCGATGTGCTTCCCGATGAGCTCATCGGGACGCTGTCTCCAGCCGGCGGAAACCCGGACGGCGCTTCGGCCGAGCGATGGCGTGAGTTCACCGCGAGCCAAGTGGCAGCGATCTTGGCGTTTCTGCGCGTGTTCGAGATGCGCCAGCGGATGGAGAGCGGCGCGTCCGAGGACTTGCTCGATGTGGCCCGGGTAACCAAGCCGCTGGCGCGCGCGATCCGGTATTGGACTTCGCGTGAGGCGCCCGTCGCGGGGTAGGCCGCGTGCGCACCGCTTCTATCGCCGCGTGGCCAAGTCCAGGGCCTCCTCGAAGGCCCTCCCGTCGGTGTAGATGAACATCGCGTCCCCCAGATCGGCGAACCGGCGGACGAAGTCCGCCGTCAGTCGAACGAAGCGCGAGCCGGTGAGCATGTGAATCCGATGCAGCCGATCGCGGTTCTTGCGTAGCCACTGCGCCCACACATCGCTGACGTCGACCGAGGCGCCTCGCGTCTTGCTCGCGTCAATGAAGAGCGAGAAAGGAGCCTTCGCAGCTTCGAGGTCGAGTTCTTCGAGCGGACCGTCCCCATGCTCGCCGATGTCGCGTCCCGTGATGGTGAGCACGACGACACCGAGGCTTCGCCTCTCGATTGTGAGCGAGGAGGTGAAGCCGTCGAACTGGGTTATCTCTGCCGCGAGCATAGAAAGCAAACTCTGTCCCACGCCGACGCCGGCTGCAACGCGAATCACGGGCGGACACGCCATCGGGGAGCCCCTGGCGAACTCGTGCGCTTCCGTCCGCGGAGACGATCGTACGCAGTCCTTCCTATGGTGGGGAGCGGTCCTTCCGCTGGCGGCCCTCGACGCAGAGGCGCGTACCAAGGAGAAACGCCTCCCCTCGATACGCGCCTCACGATACCAAACCGCTTGCCCGAATCACCGACGCACCTGGCCGCGCACCGCCTCACGGCGCCGCGGGGGCGAGGCCGGATAAAGGCGGCCGTGGGGGCGCGTCGCGTGGTCGCAGCCTCATTGCGCGCAACGCGCGAGCACGGCTCGAAGTCGACGCGCACCAGCGTGTCGGCGTCCAGGCAGAGGTACTCGGACGCCCGAACGTGACGGGCCAGCGAGTAGATCAACGCCTCGAGCAAGCCGGCGTATTCTTCCGTCGCCGCGACCACGACGCAGCGGTCGCCCGCGAGCGGGCGCGTGACGTCGACGACTCGGTGCGTCCCAGGCTGTCGACCTCGCTCGGAACAGAGCCCGTCCCCGACGGCGCGTGCGTCGTGGCGCCGTCCGGAGGAGCGTGCGCCTCGGGCCGCCCGGCGAACTCGCCATCGCCGGTCCCGCTCACCGGATGTTCGTCGCCCCTGCCGGCCGATCGGCTCCGTGGCGGACGTAGACGAAGTTCCCGTCGTTCGGGAGGCGTACGAGCCGGGCTCCGTGGCGCAACATCACTCGCGGGAGCGCGGCGTCCTCGGCCAGATCCACGTCCGGATAGCGAAGGGATCGATCCACGGCGAAGCTCCGCCGGTAGGTCAAGATCCCGCCGTGCACGTCCCCAACGAACATGCGCCGGTGGACCTGCGGAGTCGTCGTCCAGCACGTGCCGCGTCGACCCGACCGCGTGCGCTACCACCGCCCCCGGGGTCGCCATACTCCACGTTGACCGCGCTTCGCACGCGCGGTATCGCGTCGCGCGTGCAGCTTCCCCGGTCCGGAAAACGCGGCGCAAAACCCGCCGACCTATTGTCCATCGTCGAGGTGGCGTACGACGTGGAGAGCTCGCAGTCGGACTGGGTCCGCGGCCTGCTCGACGCGACGGACCGGTTGCTCCGGACCGACCTGGGCGGGTTCGCGTGCGTGTTCCGCGCCGACCGCGGCGTCCTCGGCGTCGAGCCCGCGTCGCACGCCATCGTCCGTCAAGCACCCGAGACGGTGACGACCATCCTCGACGCCCTGACTCACGCGCCGCCGGCCTGGGTTTCCAGGTACGTGGACAACCCGCGCAGCGCGTCCGTGTGCGCCATGACCAGCGAGGTCGATCCCACGGCAAAGCTCTCCTATCGACCGCGTTTGGCACGCGAAGGGGTGCACGACGGCGTCAACCTCGTGTGCATGGGCCCAGATCGACACGGCGTCCTGATCTCCCTGGGCGTCCGCGAGGGATTCCGTGTGACTCCGAATACCCGCCGCCGCCTCGCACAGGTGGCGACCCACGTGGTGGCGGCTCAACGACTGAGACGGCGGCTCGCGGGGACTGCATCGGCGGGCGTCGAGGCCTCTGCGGCTGTCGAGACTTCCGGAGCCATCCTGTCACCGGAGGGCAAGATACTTCACGCGAGCGGCGACACGGCGCTCGCCCGCGCCCGGCGGGCCCTTCACGGCGCGGTTCGCGACATCGAGAGCGCGCGGACCTCGAGGCGAGACGATGAGGGAAAGGCGCTCGACATTTGGAAGGGCCTCGTGTCCGCGCGCTGGACGCTCGTCGACCAGTTCGATGCGCAAGGCAAACGGTACGTGCTCGCGCGGGAGAACGCACCCATATCCGCGGCCCTCGCCAAGCTCTCTCCGACGGAGACCTGCGTGGTCCGCCACGCGGCGCAGGGATACTCCACGAAGGAGATCGCCTATACGCTCGGAATCTCCGCGACCACGGTCCGCGTACTCATCATGCGCGCCGTGCACCGCTGCGGTGTTCGCAGCCGCGCCGAGCTCCTGCAGCTCGTCTCCGTGTCCACGTTTACGGCGTAAACGCTTTACGACTTGCCGCTCACCCGACGGGACGCCTACGTTGGCGTCGCCGAGGGGTCCGGGGCGCAGATGTCGTTGGCGTCGACGGGATTGGAAACGACGATTCGATGACCGGGCGCGATCAGCGTGTGCCGACCGACGCGCCGGTGTGCAGAAGCACGGAGCCCCCGACGATGAACGCGACCCCGAGCAGCTTTGGCACCGACACACTCTCGCTGAAGAAGAATGCACCCATCGCAAGCGCCAGCACCGCTTCCAACCCGAGAATGAACACGTAGGACACTCCCATCTCGCCATGCTTCATCGCCAGCGTCTGGGCGACCGCGCCGCTAAGGAACAGGACGAGCGCCGCGAGGCCAGGGACTGGATGGGAAAAGCCGCTCGACAGCTTCATGAGCGCGCCGCCGAAAACGAAGAGGAGCGCGGCGAGGAGCGACGCACCGATCGCTGACAGGTTCATGCCACTTCATTATCGGAGTCCGGCCCTTCACGAAAGGCTATCCAGTGAGCGTTCGGAATTCGTTGTCGCGAGAATCCGCCTGGCATCCCACGTCGTACGCCGACCTCGATCTCGCCGAGCCCGGAAACGCACACGCGCTCGTGCGGGAACACGGCTCGCCGCTGATGGTGCTGGACTGCCATCGGGTGCGTGCGCAGTATCGCCGGCTTGCCGCCGCCCTTCCCGGCGTCGATCTCTATTTCGCGATCAAGGCATTGCCTCATCTGGCGGTGATTGCCACCCTAGACGAGGAGGGGAGCTTCTTCGACTTCTCCACCCTCGGCGAAGTCGCCCTCCTGAAGACGCTCGGCATCCCTGCGGAACGGACGATCCACACCCACCCGATCAAGCGGGAGCGCGACATCCGCGAATCGATGAACTACGGCTGCACGACGTTCGTCGTCGACAACGCGGCGGAGCTCGACAAGTTCGTCGAGCACGCCGGCCGCGTGTCCTTGTTCCTGCGAGTCGGCTTTCGCAGCGCCGACGCACAGGTCGACCTCGCCAAAAAGTTCGGATGCGCCGTGGAAGATGCCCTCACGCTCCTCCGGACGGCCCGAGAGCTCGGGGTGGCGATCACCGGCCTGACGTTTCACGTCGGCTCGCAGTGCGGGTCGCCCCGCGCGTTCGTCGAGGCGATCCACGGCTGCATGGAGCTGGTCGATCAGGCCCAGCACGACGGCCTCGCGGACATCCGCGCTCTGGACATCGGCGGCGGGTTCCCGGTCGCGTACGCCGCCGAGGCGCCTTCGCCGCCCAGCATCGAAGCCTTCTGCGCTCCTATCTGCGCGGCGTTGGAGCGCGTACCACCGTCGATCCGCGTCGCGGCCGAGCCGGGCCGCTTCCTGGTCGCGCCGGCGATGAACGCCATCGCGACCGTGATCGGGAAGGCTCGGCGCGGCAACGCGTTCTGGTACTACCTGGACGATGGCGTCTACGGTTCGTTCAACGGACGCGTCTACGACCCCACAGTTCGCTATCCATTGCAGCCGATTGCGCAGAACGCGGGCAGCCACCGCGCCAGCGTCCTCGCCGGCCCTACCTGCGACAGCATCGACGTCATCGCCGAGGACGTTCGGCTTCCCGAGCTTCAGATTGGAGACCTCCTCGTCGGGACGCTGATGGGCGCATACACCATGGGAAGCGCGAGCGAGTTCAATTCGATCCCGAGGACCAAGGTCGTCGTGGCGAACGGTCCGTCGTGTCCTGCGTCCGACAGTGGACTTTATCCTTCGCAAGACGAAGCAGGGCCCGCGGCGCGGTCGACGCCTCCGGCGCGACCTCCTTCGTGACCGGTCCGTCGCTCCGACGAGCGGGCTGACCGCAACATCCCAGGTGTTGCAAGCAACACGCTCCGCGTTGCGCTCTCGGGGAGGGCCGTGTGTACGCCGCGCGAGTCGGCGCGCGCATTGAGCAGGTTTCCGCATGGGTCGCCTGGTGGCATGCCCCCTGCGTAGGGCGCGCCCAGCAGGAGGGTTCCGAAAAATGTACCGACGAATCATGATACCGCTGGCGGCCTTCGCCTTGATGGCGACGGCATTTCTTCTTCAGTCACGGAATGCGTACGCCGAAGATGTCTTCGCCATCGTCACGTTCACCAACGACACGGCGGACCCCATCACGATCACGAGCGGCAAATTCAACGGCACGGCGTGGCATGATCCGGGGCCCATGGGCGGCGGGATCGTCAACGTGGCCAATCCGGTTCAACTCGTGGTCAGTCCGAACGAGACGCTGGCGTTCGGAACGTACGAGCACAATTCCCCGCCGCCGTTTTTTGGCACGAACGGAACCGGCGGCGACGTGACCTTCAACAAGCCCGACGGCACCGTAGTGACGCTGACCTGGAGCTCGCCGTTTCCCGCGGCCTCCCCCGGATGCGGCAGCGACATCGGCTACAAGGGCCCGAGCGGCAACACGTTCAACGTCGGTGCCCCCGTCGATGTCGCCGGAGGGCCTGTCAGCGCCGGCAGCGACAGCTGCACCTTTTCGTTCGGGGCTACGGAGCCCGCGGGCACTCTCGCGTCCGGAAGAGGACTCTTCAAGGGCTACTCGGCTCAGTCCTCGGACGGGCGATTCAAGCTCACCATGCAAGGCGACGGCAACCTGGTCATCTACTATGGATCGGTCCCGCTTTGGGCGACCGGCACCAGCGGGTCCGCGGCCGCGGTCGCCGCGATGGAGACGAACGGGGACCTCGTCCTTTACGATACTTCGATGAACAAAGTGTGGGGTGCCGACTCCGCGCCCGGATTCGTATTTACCACGGGCGCAGCTCTGACGATCCAAAATGACGGCAATGTGGTCATCTATCGGGGGGATCCGAGCTTGCGTGGGCAAACGAACTGGATGGGGCGCCGCGACTTCGTATTCTGGGGGCAGAACGTCAACTACAATACGCAGCCGACCAACGGGCAGGATTGGGCCGTTGGAGACTTCAAGGGGCAATGCCCCGCGGGACAGGCCATCGTCGGAATATCCGAGGATACGAGCGAGGACAACGCGGTGGGTGTCCTTTGCGGAGTGGGCACAAGCTCGAACAACTTTCCGATGACCAGCTGCCGCGGGCTGACCTTCGATCCCACCAACAACGAATCCGACACCGCCGATGGTGATTGGGACTTCGGCTTCGCGAAGGCCGAGTGTGCGGCCTCGGAGTTCGTCGGCGGAATTGCTCAATCGTCCGTCGGAAGCGTCGACGGAGTTCTTTGCTGCACTGGAAGCGTGACGCACTCCAATTGCACCACCGAGCTCATTTACGACATCAACTCTGCCGACTATTCGCCGCCGGACTGGGACCCGGGCGACTTCAAGGGACAGTGCCCGGCCGGAAAGTACGTGGCCGGCATCAGCGCCGGGGTGTCCACGACGCAGAGCACCACGATCGGCGCTCCCGACCGGCTGTTGTGCTGTTCCCCGTGAGCGTAAAGTAGGCAATCGTCACGGCTCTCCCTGGATCGCGCTCCACGCCGCGATCCAGGGAGAATGCGCGGAGGGCTTCGTCCAAGCCATCGGCCCTTCGACTCGCCCGACTACTCCATTGGCACCGTCGCCCGAGATCACCGCGCGTCACGGTATACCGGCCCAGGCCGCCGCGGCGCATGCGCGCCAGGCGACCTCGACGGGTGAGGGGCCGAGGTGAAACATGGAAGCGACCGAATGTCGGCCCCGCGGATGCTCGTTCGTCCTAGGGTCGGGCCAAAGGAGAGGACCATGGCAAAGGTGAAGATTTCTCCGTTCTTCTGGTACGCGAAGGACGCCGAAGCGGCAGCGCAGCTCTATACGTCCATCTTCCCCGATTCTCGGGTGAATAGCGTCACGGCCCTGCAGAGCGAATCGCCGAGTGGCCCGCCGGGTTCGGTCAAGGTCGTCGATTTCACGCTCTTCGGCCAACCCTTCCGGGCCATGAGCGCGGGGACTCACCACGATTTCAACGACGCCATCTCGATGGTCGTGTTGTGTGACAACCAGGCCGAGCTCGATCGGTACTGGAACGCGCTCCTCGAAGGAGGCGGCAAGCCCCAGGCGTGTGGCTGGCTCGTCGACCGCTTCGGCCTGCGGTGGCAGATCAACCCTGCGGCGTTGGAGGAGATGATGCGCGACAAGGATCCCGTGCGCTCGAAGAGAGTCACGGACGCGATGCTGAAGATGGTCAAGTTGGACATCGCCGCGCTCGAGAAGGCTTACAAGGCGTAGACGTGCGCGGGTGCGAGCGGGGCCGGCGAGGCGACGCACGTGATCATCCCTGTCGCCGTCGTCGGGGCCGGCCCCGCTCGGGTCGTGAACTGGGTCTGGTCGGCAATCGCGCCTTCAGGGTCCCTCGCTTTTTCCGTCGTTCGACGGGCGCATACACGATGCGAACGAAGGCGACTCGCTGCGCACCCCGCTCTTGAGATAGATCTGGGTATCTCACGCGTGTCGTCCTCGTCTTCCACCAGAAGCACCGTGCTTTTCACGCGCCATCAATCGACCCGACCCTTGGGGGCTCCCTACATCCGCTCCGGCCGACGACGCGCGCACTCCGACCAAGGTCGGATACAGGCGACCGTGACAAGCTTCTAACACTACTCCGCCAGATTTTTCTTTCCATTGGGGGAGAAATGCGCTCCATAGGAGAGCGCGATGCGCGATCAAGTCTCTGCCGACAGCTGGGAGGGGACGTTCGATCATTGGCTTGAGCCGTTCCTCGTGGCTTTCGGGCACAAGGTTCGGCGCAAGTGG
>DASYBG010000055.1:0-210398 GCA_036500865.1 Polyangiaceae bacterium | reverse complement strand
CGTCGCGCACGGCACGCGGAACGGATCACGAGCACCGCTACGCTCATGTCCGCTTGGTCGTGACCGTCCCTTCGTCTGCGGGGTCCTGACCCTGCGCGTGCGCGCTTCGGGAGTGCGCCTTTTTATGGACGACTCTTCAGCTCTCGTCGGGTGCGAGCACGTAGCCGATCCCCCGCACGGTCTTGAGCAGGCGCGGGCTTCGCGGATCGTCGCCGAGCTTCTGGCGGAGCCGGCAGACGTGGACGTCGATCGAACGGTCGAACGCGTCCTCCGAGGAACCGTGGACGAGCTCGAGGAGCTGCTCCCTGCTGAGGACCCGCCCGGCGCGCTCGCAGAGGACGCGCAAGAGACCGAACTCGAACGTGGTGAGCGCGAGCGACTTGCCTCGCAGCTTCGCCGTCATCGCCGCCGCGTCGACGACGATCTCGCCCACTTGCGTGCGCGAACGCGACGGACCCGACTTGCCCCGCGCCCGACGCGCCTGCGCGCGGATGCGCGCGAGTAGCTCGCGCGACGAGAAAGGCTTCGGTACGTAGTCGTCGGCGCCGCCCTCGAGGCCGACCACGCGATCGGCCTCCTCGGTACGCGCCGTCACCATGATGATCGGCGTGTCGACGCGCTCGCGCAGCGCGCGGCACACCTCGAGGCCGTCCTTGCCCGGGATCATCACATCGAGCAGCACCACGTCGGGCTTCACGCGAAGCACCTCGGTCAGCGCCATGTCACCCCGCTCGACGAGCGACACCTCGACGCCGTGCGCGTTCAGATACTGCGCCGTGAGACGGCCGAGCCGTTCGTCGTCCTCGACGTAGACGACGACGCATCTCTCGCGGGCCTCATCCGTGGCGCCTTCCGGCATGGTCCAAGCATGGCACTCGGCGGTGGCATTCGGAAAGATCGGACACAATTCGAAACGTCTGCCAACGGCAACTTTCGGGTGTCTCCGCGCAACACACTTTGCAGAGGAGCCCATGAAGCGTTCGAGCAAGCCCATCACATTTGCAATCGCCTCATCCTTCGCTGCATTGGCATGGTCGAGCGTCGCGCTCGCACAATCCGAAGGAGCGGCGCCCACGCTTCAGCCCGTGCGCGCCGACGTGGCGGCGCAGCCGAGCGTTGCCGACGATCGTCCTGCCGTCGTGGACCGCGCGAGCGGCGCCGACGAAGTGCACAAGCTCCGGATCGGCGCGATCGCCGGGGTGGGTTTCCCGAGGCCGCTCGCGATCGAGCCCATGGTGGTCGTCGGGGGCTGGGTCGCCTTCGGCGCGGAATACGGAGTGATGCCGGCCATGACCATCTACGGCGTAGACACGAGCCTGTGGTCGCTCGCGGGCGACGTGCGCGTCTTTCCGTTCCGCGGCAACTTCTTCGTGGGCCTCAAGTTGGGCCACCAGCACATCGACGCATCGACCACGGTGACGGTCGCGCCTTATGGGTCCGCGCCAGAGCAGCTCGCGCTCGACTCGTTTTACATCAACCCGCGCATCGGCTTCGTCTGGACGTCCAACGCGGGCCTCACGCTCGGCGTGGAGGCCGGCGTGCAGGTTCCCCTCACCGCGTCGATCGACAGCAGCCTGCCGTTCTCGCTCGCCCCAGCGTCGGTGCAGAACACCGTCCAGGCGCTCGGCGGCGCCGTCTTGCCGACGGTGGACTTGCTCCGCATCGGGCTGCTTCTCTGAGGAACGATTCCGCGTTCTGCCAGGGCGCAGGCGCTACCCGGCGTCCGGGCTCGCGGGCAGAACCACGCGCACGGTCGTCCCCGACCCGACCGCGCTCTCGAGCGCAATCGTCCCCGCGTGGGCCACGACGATGCGCTTGGCGAGCGTGAGCCCGAGCCCGACGCCTCCGGTCCCGCGTGAGCGGCTCCGGTCGCCGCGAAAGAACGGCGTGAAGACGCGCGGCAAGTCGTGCGGCTCGATCCCGACGCCGGCGTCGATCACCTCGAACGTCACCTTGCCGAACCTCGCGGTCGCGCGGAGCACGACCGGCGCGTCCGCGTCGGGAGAGTACTTGTCCGCGTTGTCGAGGAGGTTGTCGAGCGCCCGCCGCAGGAGCATCGGGTCGGCCTCGATCGCGGGCAGCCCGCCGCCGGAGTACACCTCGAGTCGCCGGCGCGGATGGCGCGTGCGAAAGCGCGACGCCGCGCGTTCGCAGACGGTCTCGGGGGCGACCGGCTCGACGTGGAGCTCGAAGCCGGCGGTCGGCGCCCGTCCGCCCTCGATCTCGAGGCGCGCGGCCGTCAGGATGTCGTCGATGAGGGTCTCGATCTCGGCGAGGTCGCTCTGGATCTCGCCGAGGGACGCGCGCCCGTCCTCCGGGCTCCCGGCCTCTCCCGCGAGGTCGAGCGCGACGCGGATGCGCGCGAGCGGCGTGCGAAGCTCGTGGGAGACGTTCGCGAGGAGCTCGCGCTCGGCCAAAAGAAGGCTCTCCACGCGCTCCGCCATTTCGTCGAAGGCGCGGCCTACCTCTCCGAGCTCGTCGTTGCGCGTGAGGCCCGTGCGGGTTCGCAGGTCGCCCCGGCCGAGCGCCCGCGCCGACTTCGACAGCGTCTCGAGCGGGCTCACGATCCATCGCGCCGTGAGCACCGACCCGACGCCGACGATGACGATGCCGCTCAGGAAGAAGGTGAGGAGAGGCCCGACGGGGCTGGGCGGCCCGTGGTGGGGCGGCGTCCCGTGGCCTCCCGGCGGCCCGTCCGTCATCGGCGGCGGCCCGTGCTCGGGCGCGATGAGGTGGCCGACGCCGACGACCGCGCCCGCCAGGAGGATCAGCTGTACGAATCCAACCGCGTAGAGCCGCCAGGCGAGCGTGCGCGGTGCCGGCCGGCCCATCGTCTCAAGATGGCACGGCGCCGCGCGCTCGATACCCCCCGTAACAATCCCAAACACGCTCTGACTACCGCCGGCGCGAGCCTGTTTCACCGCTCCGCCCGAACGAGCTTCGCCGCGAGCGCGATCGCCGAACGCATCCCGCGCGGGTCCGCCGTGAACGCACCCGCGCGATCGTATGCGGTGCCGTGGTCGACGCTGGTCCGCACGATCGGCAGGCCGAGCGAAACGTTCACAGCGTCACCGAAGCCCGAGAGCTTCATCGGGATCGTGGCCTGATCGTGGTACATCGCGGCGACGCCGTCCCAAGTGCGCGCGAGCGCGAGCCGAAACGCGCTCTCCGCGGGAACCGGCCCGTCGACCGAGGCGTCGATGCCCGCCGCGCGCAGTCTGGTGCGCGCGCGCACGATGCCCGGCGCGATGAGGCGACGCTCTTCGTGACCGAGCAGCCCCCCTTCGCCGGCATGGGGGTTGAGCGCCGCCACGACGATCCTCGGGCGGCCCCCGCGCCCGGCGAGGCGGCCGAGCAGCCACCCCAGCCAGAACGTCGCGCGCGCGACCCCCGCGGACGTCAGCGAGCGCGGCACTTTGGCGAGCGGCACGTGGGTCGTCACGAGTGAAGTCACGAGCGTGGGCGACCAGAACGCCATGACGACCTCGCGCGCGTGGAGCCTCCGCTGCAAGTGCTCGGTGTGGCCGAGGAACGACGAGGCGCCCGGCGCCCCGGACCGACCGATCACCTCTTTGCTCACCGGACCCGTCACGAGCGCGTCGGCGTCGCCGCGCGCCACCGCGTCGCACGCAGCGTCGATCCACGCGAGCTGGGCCCGCCCCGACGCCGCCGTCGGTGCGCCCGGACGCCGATCGCGTTCGGCCAGGGCGCGCGTGGGCTGCCACACCGCGATCTTGCCCCGCGCCACGCTCCACCCCTCGAGCGGCGTCTCCACGCGCACGAGCCGCGACGCGCTCACCCCCCGGCCCTTCGCTGCGGCCGCGAGGGCTCCGTGGTCGCCGACGAGGAGCACGCGGGGCCCGCGCACCGCCGCCGCGCTCACCACACTGACCTCAGGACCGATGCCGCATGGACAACCGACGCTCAGCGCGATGCGCGCCGTCATCGACTCTTTCCGGCCTCGCTCGGGGCTCGAAGCTTGTACCCGGCACCGCGCAGTGTTTCGAGCGGAAGCGAGTCGCCGAGCTTGGCCCGGAGCCTTCGCACGTGGATGTCGACCGTGCGCGCGCCGCCTTCGTAACGGCTGCCCCACACGCGCGCGAGCAAAGTCTCGCGCGAGAAAACCCGCCCGCGGTTGGCGGCGAGGAACGCGAGGAGCGCGAACTCCTTCGCGGTCAGCGTGACGCGCCGGCCTTCGACGCTCACCTCGTGGGCCGCGCGGTCCACCACCAGCGACCCGACCTTCAGCCGCTCTTCGGTCGCGAACTCGCTGCGCTTCCACTCGAGCGCGCGGATGCGTGCATAGAGCTCCGCCGGCACGCACGGGACGATGATGAAGTCGTCGAAGCCGCTCGACGGGTCGAACGACGTGATCTGCCGCGGCGGCAGGGCAATGATCGTGGCTGTCTCCGAGAGCTCGTTCACCTTGCGAGCGGCACGAAGCGCGGCGGCCGCGAGGTCGGGCCGCTCTCCTGCCTCGAAGACCATGGCCCGCACGCCGCTTCCCGTCCGCGTCTGCTCGACGACCTCGGCGAAGTCGTCCCAGAGGTCGAGGGTCCGCACGTCGGACCCGAGCTGGCGGAGCATCGCGGCGGCGCCCTCGGCGCTTTCCACTTGCGGGCGGTGACCTACAACGAGAACGAACGACCCAGACTTACCTGTCGCACCGGCCACAACCGCTTGTATCGTGCTTGCCGCTTCGCGTCGAGCGGGTATCTCGGGTTATTCAGCCGGTGCGTCGCCTTCGTCGGCGCCCGCGTCGGACGCGTCCACGTCGACGCTGGATCCCTCGTCACCGGCGTCCGTCGTGGCGAGCGCCGGCGCGGGCGGGGCCACGGGCGGAGGGAACGCCGCGAGGGCGTCCTTCACGGCGGCACCCTGCACAGTCGGCGTGGCTCCCCAATCCAAGATGAGACTGGGAAAGTGGCACCCTTGTGGGTCGGTGACGGGGTCGTTGTCCACGAACCAGGCCCAAGCCGTGAAGGACATATGGTGCTGGGCGGCAAAGTCGATGACGTCGGAGTCGTAAGTCCCCGAGCATCCGGGCGTCGTCCCGTCGCCGAACTCGGTCGCCACGACCGGCGCGAAGTCCTGCGTCTCGAGGTGGCCGAACGCCGACTCCCACCCGTTCGGCGCGTCGCCGGAGAGCAAGTACGGGTGGGTCGCGTACATCACGTTGTAGCCCTGGATCGACACGCCACCCGGGCCGACGCCCGACAAGTCGTAAGCCCAGTTCGTCCCGCCCGCGATGACGACGTTGTTGGCGCCCGCGCCGCGAATGGCGTTGTAGAGGTCCTGCATGCCGACGGCGGTGAACCCGTTGGTGCTCCCGCCGTTGAGCCAGACGTCGGTCGAGATGTTGTGGGGCTCGTTGTAGAGCTCGAAGAGGACATGCCCATCGCCCTTGAAGGTGGTGGCCACCTCTTTCCAGAACTCGCGGGAGTTCACGTCGGCCATCGGCTGCTGGTTGCTGTACCCGGCGCCCTGGCGCGAGGTGTCCGCGACGGTCAGGTCCCCCTGGTCGGACCAGTGGAGATCGAGGATGACGTCGAGCCCCACGGCCTCGGCCCACTGGACCTGCTGCGCGACGACCGACGCGTAACCCGGGTCGTAGAGGGCGGCACCCGAGAGCCAGAAGTCCTGGTTCAAGGCGATGCGGACGACGTTCGCGCCCCAGCCGGCCATGAGGGCGTAGTCCCCTGCGCCGAGGTTCTGGCCCACGGGGGACCACTCGAGCGACGGCCGGTCGACGCCGTGGAACACGTGCGCGGCGGCCGTCGCGGTGCAGACGGTGCCCCCGCTCGTATAATAGCCATTCGGCGCGGTCGGCGGGGGCGACGCGATGCCGCACCCTTTGGGGGGGACCGCGCCGCTGTCGGCGCTCGGCGCGCTGAGGCACGCGACGACGGCGGGGCAAAGGGAGGCGGCAAGGAGCCGCGCGAAGGAGAAGGAAGGAGCACGACGACGAACGGCCTGGTTCACGGGCCGCTATCTTTCCACCTTTTTTGCCGCCGCGCCCGTCGAGACACGCTCACGGGCCGTCGAGGCGGCCGTACCAGACCTCCGTGTCGTAGGCGAACGTCACGACGCCCCCGACGGCGTGGATCCGGAAGATCTCCGCGAGGCGCCGCTGGATCGCCTGGTTTTGCGGGTCGCCGGGGCGCGGCGCGTACGAAGAAGAAGCCAGCCGGCCGCGGAGCCCTTCTTCGTCGAAGCGCTGCTCGTTGTCGAACCGCACGAACGTGGCGACCGACGGCGCGAAGAACGCCTGGATGCCCGGACCCGACGACGCGCGGTCCCGCGCGCGGACGCGGGCGTAGTCGGGCGCGTGCGCGTCGAGCATCGCCTCGTAGTCGCGGTCGAACGGGGAGTCCTTGCGCCGGTTCCACACGAGGACCACATACCCGCGCGGCCGAAGGATTCGCGTGAACTCGGCGCGCGTCGCGGGCGGGTCGAACCAGTGGAAGGCCTGACCCGCGGCGATGGCGTCGACGCTCTCGGTCTCGAGGGTCGTCGACTCGGCGCTCCCCGCGACGCTCGCGAAGTTCGCGTCTCCCGAGAACGCGCGCTCGGCGGCCGCGCGCATCGGCGCGTTCGGCTCGACGCCGATGACCCGCGCGCCCGTCGCGAGGAGCATGCGCGAGAGGATCCCTGTGCCCGATCCGACGTCCGCGACGACGCGCCCGGGCCCCAGTCCGCAGACGCGCACGAAGAGATCGCCGAGCTCCGCGGGGTAGCTCGGCCGGTAGCGGACGTAGTCGTCCACGCGGTCGGAGAAGCGCGCTTTGGAGTCGAGA
The DNA here is from genome assembly GCA_036500865.1 of Polyangiaceae bacterium. Taxonomy (GTDB): domain Bacteria; phylum Myxococcota_A; class Polyangia; order Polyangiales; family Polyangiaceae; genus Palsa-1150. The sequence goes on along the minus strand of DASYBG010000055.1, from coordinate 203,601 downwards.
GGTTCGACCACGCACCATCATGAGTAACGCACGCCGCACCGAGGTCCAGTCAATCGGGATTGACGTGGGCGGGAGCGCCGAGCACGGTAGCCTCTATCGTGCCGAACCTCCTCGCCATGTCCTTCGAGGGCGAAATCGCCCCGTCGTTCGATCTGCGGTGTCTTCGCTCGGGTCAGACGCTGCCGGACGGCTGGGGGCTCGGCTATTACCCGGCGGGAGAGCCCTCCGCGTCGGTCCTCAAGGAGCCGGCTCCGTCGGAGGGCAGCATCCGCGGCGAGCTCGTGAAGGCGTGGGAGCACCTCGAGTCGTCGCTCTTCATCTTGCACGTCCGCACGGCGACTTGGGGCTCGAACACCGACGCGAACACCCAGCCGTTCGTGCGCACGTGGGCGGGCCGCGAGTGGATGATCGGCCACGCGGGCACGCTCGCCCACACGCTCGAGCCGATGACCGACCCGCGCTTCGAGCCCGTCGGCGCGACGGACACCGAGCAGATATTCTGCGCTCTCCTCGAACGCATCGCCGCGCGCGGCTGGCGCTCTCTCGCCGACGCGGACCTCGAGGTCTTGCAGGCTTGGCTCGCCGAGCTGAACGCGCGTGGCTCGCTCGACCTCGTCTTGTGCGACGGGCAAAACCTCGTCGCGTACGCCGACCGAAATGGACCCGAGTCCCTCCACCTCGGCGAGCTCCTCCCGCCCTACGCGCACTTCGTCGTCGGCGACGACGACGTGCAGGTGGACCTTTCGAGCCGCGGCAACATCGAGCGCAAGGGCATCCTCGTGTCGTCCGGCGTGCTGACGAGCGTGGGCGAGGCGCGCCGGCTCTCCTGGCGGCCGCTCCGGAGGGGAGAGCTCGTCAGCGTGCGGCAAGGCGCGGTGGTCGCCACGCTCGCGCCGCGCGACGCGCCGAGCACGACGGAGAAGCCCGCCGCCGTCGACGCCGCGCCCTCGCGGGTCCGCCGGCGGCAGGCCGCGATGGCCGAACCGATGCGGCTCTCGATCGTGCACCGCACGCTCTACACGTACGCGACCCCCGTCGAGCGGAGCACCCACTTGCTCCGCCTCGTCCCCCTCCACGACCGCATGCAGACGCTTCTCTCGTCCGACGTCGAGATCTCCGTCCAGTCCCGATGGCGCGACTTCGACGACGTCTTCGGGAATCGGGTGCGGCGCGCCGTCATCGACACGCCGTACGAGGAGCTCTCCATCGTCGCGCGCTCCCGCGTCGAGACCCTCGATACCAACCCCCTCGGCTTCGATCTCCGCCGCGTCCGCACGACCATCCCGCTCGTGTGGATGCCGTGGCAGCGCAACATGCTCGACCCTTTCCTCCTGCCGCCGGAGCTCCCCGAGAGCCACCTCGACGAGCTCACCGACTACGCGATGCATTTCGCCGCGCGCAACGACGGCGATCTCCTCGATACCCTCCTCGACCTCAACGACGCCATCCACCGCGAGTACACGTACACGCGCGGCTCGACGACCCTCGGGACGACGGCGTTCGACGTCTACACGACCCGCCGCGGCGTCTGCCAGGACTTCGCGAACCTCTTCATCTGCCTCGCGCGCTTGATGGGCGTTCCTGCGCGCTACGTATGCGGGTACCTCTTCACGGGCCCCAAGGACCCGAACCGGCAGCAGGCCGAGGCCTCCCACGCCTGGGTCCAGGTCTATCTTCCCGAGGTCGGGTGGCGCGGCCTCGACCCGACCAACGGCGTCGTGACACGGACCGGCCACGTGCGGGTCGCGGTCGGCCGCAACTACGTCGACGCGACGCCCACGTCGGGCACGCTCTACCTCGGCGGCGGCGGCGAGACGCTGGAGGCGGCAGTCCGCGTCGAGCCGGACGCGTAGGACGCGGCGCCCGCGCTACTGGGCGGCGACGGCCGGCGGACGCGGCGCCTCCGCGGCTTCCTCGACGTGCGGCCGCGTGGCGAAGAAGGACTCGAAGATCGCACCGCCCACGTCGTTGAGCTTCGACTGGAGGCCGTCGAGGTGCTTGTGCAGACCATCGGACAGGATCTCCGTGACCGACGCGTACTCGTACTCGGCGCTCAGCCTGCCGAGGCGCCGCTCCGCCGACGTATCCCCCGAGTCCGACGGCGTGCCCGTGATCATGTGGAGCGAGCGCTCGGCTTCGTTCAGGCTGTAGCGCACCGACCGCGGGAACATCTTCTCGAGGAGGAGGAACCCGATGACCGACACGTACGCGATGCGGCCATAGCGCTTGCGGTACATCTCGAGCGCGCTCACCGAGCGGAGGAGCGCCGACAGGTTGATCTCGTCGACGCTCGCCTCGAGCTCCGTCGGGCGGGCGAGCAGGAGCGCCTGCTTCGCGTCGATGATGCGGCTCGTCTGATCGCCGCGCTCGAGGAGCCGGCCGACGCGGCCGAAGTGCCAGCCCTTCCCGTGCGTCATCGTGAGCGCCGCGATGCCGACGAAGAGGTGCGACGCCGTCTTCACCTCGGTCAAGAAATCATGCGGGTCCTCGAGCACCGACGCTTGCGTCGCCGCGTCGCAGACCAAGAGGTACCACTTGTTGATCTGCTCCCACATCTCCGAGGAGATGACCTCGCGGACCGAGCGCGCGTTCTCGCGGGCCTTGCGGAGGCAGGAGAGGATCGAATTCGGCGACTCCACGTCGAACGTGAGAAACCGCACGACGTCTTCCCGAGTCGCCACTCCGTAGCGCGCGGCATAGAGGGCCACGTCGCCCGTCGCCGTGACGACGCCGGCCCACGGATCGCCCACCGGGTCGGGCAGGTCGAGCATCACCTGAAAGCTGACGTCGAGAAAGCGCGCGACGTTCTCCGCGCGCTCCGCGTATCGGCTCATCCAATAGATCGCTTCGGCCACCCGGCTCAGCATGGGTCAGTCTCCCGCACTGGGACCGCTCGACGCGAGCACCCATGTGTCCTTGCTACCGCCACCTTGCGACGAGTTGACCACGTACGAACCCTTCCGCAGCGCGACCCGCGTCAGGCCGCCCGGGAGGACGAAGATGTCCTCACCGTGCAGGATGTACGGCCGCAGATCGACGTGCCGCCCTTCGAGCGTCCCCTCGACGAGGGTCGGCGCGCGGGACAACGCGAGGAGCGGCTGCGCGACGTAGTTGCGAGGGTTGTCGCGAATGCGATCGGCGAACGCCAACCGCTCGGCCGACGTGGCTTGCGGCCCCATGAGCATACCGTACCCCCCCGACTCGTTCGCCGCCTTCACGACGAGCTTGTCCAGGTTCGCGAGCACGTGCGCCCGTTGCTTCTCGTCGAAGCAGACGAAGGTCGGCACGTTCGCGAGGATGGCCTCTTCGTTCAGGTAGTACCGGATGATCGCCGGCACGTACGCGTAGATGACCTTGTCGTCCGCGACGCCCGTGCCCGGCGCGTTCGCCAGCGTGACGCGGCCGGCGCGCACGACGTCCATCAAGCCGGGCACGCCGAGCATCGAGTCACGGCGGAACACCTTCGGATCGAGGAAGGTGTCGTCGATGCGGCGGTAGATGACGTCGACCCGCGAGAGGCCGCGCGTCGTCTGCATCCAGACGGCGCCGTCGCGCACGAGCAGATCGCGCCCTTCGACGAGCTCGATGCCCATCTGCTGCGCGAGAAACGAGTGCTCGAAGTACGCCGAGTTGTAGACCCCCGGCGTGAGGAGCACGACCGTCGGCGTCGCCACGTCGCGCGGGCGGACTTGCTGCAACGTCTGCAGGAGATGGCTCGGGTAGGCGTCGACCGGGCGCACGCGCGACGCCTCGAAGAGGCGCGGGAACGTCCGCTTCATCACGCGCCTGTTCTGGAGGACGTACGAGACGCCCGACGGACAGCGCATGTTGTCCTCGAGCACGTAGTACCGCCCGTCGGCGTCGCGCACGAGATCCGTCCCGCTGATGTGGCACCAGACCCCGCCCGGCGGATCGAGCCCCCGGCAGGCCGGCAGATACGACGACGCCGTCTCCACGAGCTCGCGTGGGACCACGCCGTCCGCGATGACGCGCTGGGCGTGATAGACGTCGTCTATGAAGAGGTTGAGCGCGCGCGCCCGCTGCGCGAGCCCGCGCTCGAGCACCCGCCACTCGGAGGCGGGGATGATGCGCGGGATCATGTCGAACGGGAGGATCTTCTCGACGCCCGCCTCGTGGCCGTACACGTTGAACGTGCTGCCCATGTGCAAGAGAGCGCGCTCCGCGGCGCGCTGTCTTCGCAAGACTTCGTCGTCGGGTATCGCGGCGAGCGTCTTCGCCAGGAGCGTGCACGACGCGCGCGGCTGGCCCGTCCCGTCGAACATCTCGTCGTAAAAACGACCGGCTTCGTAGCGTTCGAACCTCATGAGGGCGCCAATCCGGTGTCTTGGCTTACCAGTCGCGAAGTTTCCGCGACGTTTCCCTTTGCCGTCGCGGGCCGCGGATCGCGTCAGCTCGGAGAGGCCAGCACGAGCACGGCGTGCGCCTCGAGCCGCGCGACGCCGGTGACGTGGCTCCCGGTCGCGAGGTCGACGTACGCGCCGTCCCCTTCGAGCGGCACCTCTCGCGCGACCTCTCCGTGGTTGAGCAAATAGAGGATCTCGTGGCCCTTGTCGCCGGGCCGCACATCGCCGCCGGAGGCCGGCGAGACGCGCACGGTGACTTCGACGCCGGCCGGAGGCACCGCGCCGCCCCGCAGCGGTGACGCGATGGCCTTCTCCGCGCAGATCGCGCGGAGGAGCTCCGAGAGGCCCTTGGCCTCGAGCCGCGCGCCGATCCAATACGCTCTTCCCTCCCCATAGGCGTTCACCGTGACGGCCGCCGCATGAGCGTAGAACTCGTGCGTATAGAACGCGAGCGCCTTCGCGCCCGACAACCACGCGCGCTCCGCCAAGAGGCCCGCCGCATACTCCGTCCCCGCGGCCACTTGGCCGAACGACGACTCGAAGCGCACGCCTTGCACGACGTCGGGCGGCAGCGCGTCGAACTCCTCGATGGTGAGGCCGAGCACATCGCGGAGCGGCCCGGGAGCGCCGCCTTCGTGGATGCGGTCGTTCGCGTCGGCCATGGCGCTGAAGAACGTGGTGACGAACGTCGCGCCCGCGCGGACGCGATCGGCGATCCGCTCCGCTTGCCCTGCGTGGACGATGTACGTGAGCGGCGCGACGACGACGTCGTAAAGAGAAAGGTCCGCGTCGGGGCCGATGACGTCGGTCTGGATCCCGGCCTCGTGGAGGGCCGCATAGGTCGCGACGACCTCGCGGTGGTAATCGAGGTCGCGACTCGGACCGCTCGACGCCGAGAGCGCCCACCAGCAGTCCCAGTCGAAGTAGACGGCGACGCGCGCCGGCGTTCGACCGCCGAGCGTCTTGTCTCCGAGCGCCGCGAGCTCCTTGCCGATGGCCGCGACCTCGCGGAACACGCGCGCGTCTTCGCGGCCATGATGCTCGACGACCGCGCCGTGGAGCTTCTCGATGCCGCCGCGCGACTTGCGCCACTGGAAGTACATGACCGACTCGGCCCCGTGCGCGATCGCCTGGAACGACTGGAGCCGAAGGCGGCCCGGCGGCTTGAGGCGACAGTGGGGCGCCCAGTTCTGCTGCGACGGCGTCTGCTCGAGCATGAGGAACGGCTGCCCATCGCGGAGGCCGCGCGTCAGCGCGTGCGGGAACGCGACGTGCGAAAACGGCGCGTCGTGTTGCGGATAGTTGTCCCACGACACGACGTCCATCGCCCTCCCCCAGGCCCGGTAGTCGAGCGGGAAGAACGCGCCCATCAGGTTCGTAGTCACCGGCACGTCGGGCGAAATCTCCCGCAAGATCGCCGCCTCGTGCACGAAGCACGCGAGGTAGCTCGCCGACTGGAAGCGGCGCCAGTCGATCTTCATCATCTGGATGCTGCCCTCGCCGTGCGGAAAGGGCGGGTCGACCTGACCGAAGCTCGAGTAGGTGTGTCCCCAGAATGCCGTCGACCACGCGGCGTTCAACCCGGGAAGGTCACGGTAGCGGGCCTCGAGGTAAGCGCGAAAGCCGATGATGCAGCGCTCGCAGTAGCAGTAGCTCGGCCAGTGGCCTCCGTACTCGTTGTTGACGTGCCACAGGCGAAGGCCCGGGTGCTTGCCGTAGCGCGTGGCGATCTGCCGGACGAGGGCTCCGCCGAGCCGGCGGAAGCTCGGCGAGTTGGGGCAGAACGCGTGGCGGTTGCCGTGCGGCTTCTTGCGTCCCTGCTCGTCGACCGTGAGGACGTCGGGGTACTGCTGGTCGACCCAGGCAGGGGTCGAGGCCGTCGCCGTGCAGAGGCACAGGTCGACGCCGGAGCGCGTCAAGCGGTCGATGGTGCGGTCGAGCCAGTCGAACGTGTAGACGCCCTCGGCGGGGTTCAGGTGCGCCCACGCGAAGACGGGGAACGTCGCGATGTTCCAGCCCGCGCGCCGCATGAGCGGCGGGTCTTGCTCCTGCACCTCTTCAGGCCATTGGTCGGGGTTGTAGTCGCCGCCGTAGAGGATGCGCCCTGCGCGGAGGGGACGCGGCACGAGTTGATGTTCGGTCATCGCAAGGCCGCGCAGCATAGACCTTCTCTCTGGCGTAGGCTCGCACTCCCCCATGTCCCAAGCGCGCGCTCTCGCCCTGGCCTTTTCTTCCGCCGCCGTGATCTGTGCCGCCTGCGGTGCCCCCCAAGGATCCTCGCACGCGCGGAATGCTGCGAGCCCCCCGAGCGCGCCCGCCGCACTCCCTCCGAGCAAGCCCGCGCCCGTCGATCGCGCGGCCATCACGGGCCGACTCGGCAACCTCTCGGTCTTGCCGAGCGCGCACAACCTCGTCAAGAACCCGGGCTTCGACGGCGGCAAGAGCCTGCCGTGGATGGCCTCGTTCAGCGCGCCGGCCAAGGGCGAAGCGGCGGTGGAGGGCGGCGCCTATTGCGTCTCCGTCGCGAACCCCGGCAAGAACGCCTGGGACGCGTCGTTCCGCCATCGTGAGATGATCCTCGAACGCGGTCACACGTACGCGGTGCGCCTGAAGATCGCCGCGACCGCGCCGACGAGCGCCCTCCTCAAGGTCGGCATGTCAGGGCCGCCCTACTCGGCGTACTGGCAAAAGCAGATCGACGCCGGCCCCGATCCGAAGGTCGTCACGGGCGAGTTCACGATGACCGCGCCCGACGATCCGACCGCCGAAATCGCGTTCCAGACCGGAGGCAGCGCCGCCGCGCAGCAGCCGTTCGACGTGTGCGTCGACGACGTCGTCCTCGAGGACCCGACCTTCACGCCGAAGCCGGACGCGCCGCCACCACCCATCCCCGACATCCTCGTCAATCAGGTCGGCTATCCGCCCGGCCTCGGTGAGATCGCCATCCTCAAGAGCGACGCGAAGGAGCCCGTCTCCTGGGAGCTCATCGATGCGACGGGCCACGCCGTCGCATCCGGCACGAGCAAGCCGAGAGGCCTCGACCCCGCGTCGGGCGACCACGTCCACGAGGTCGATTTCTCTTCCTTCACGCGGGCCGGGTCGGGGTACGTCGTCCGCGCGGCGAGCGCGTCGAGCCACCCGTTCGACATCGGCGCCAATGTGTACGGCAAGCTCGCGATCGACGCCCTCCGCTACTTTTACCATTCGCGGAGCGGCACCCCCATCGCGATGCCGTACGCGGGCGAGGCGAAGTGGGCGCGACCGGCCGGGCACCCGGGCGACAAGAGCGTCCCCTGCGCGCCCGACGCCCATTGCGACTACGCGCTCGACGTGAGCGGCGGCTGGTACGACGCCGGCGACCACGGCAAGTACGTGGTGAACGGCGGCATCTCGACGTGGACGCTGATGAACGTCTACGAGCGCGCGAAGGCGTTCGGCCTCGCCGACGACCTCGGCGACGGCCCCGCCCACATCCCGGAGAGCCACAACGGCGTCCCCGACGTGCTCGACGAGGCGCGCTGGGAGCTCGAATTCATGTTGAAGATGCAAGTGCCGGAGGGCAAACCGCTCGCGGGGATGGTCCACCACAAGGTCCACGACCGCGAGTGGACGGGGCTCGCCACGCGGCCCGACGAGGACAAGGTCCCCCGCTTCCTCCGCCCGGTGAGCACCGCCGCGACGCTCGATCTCGCCGCCACCGCCGCGCAGGCCGCGCGCCTCTGGAAGAGCCTCGACGCGCCGTTCTCGGCCCGGTGCCTCGTGGCGGCCGAGCGCGCGTGGGCCGCTGCCGCCGCGCACCCCGACCTCTACATCACCGCGGCCGACGGCGTGGGCGGCGGCGCGTACGAGGACAGCCACGTATCCGACGAGCTCTATTGGGCGGCGGCGGAGCTCTACGTCACGACGAAGAAGGCCATCTACATCGAGAAGGTCCCCGCGTCGCCGCACCACGACGCGATGCCCATCGGCGAGGGCGGCGGCGACGCGACCGCGATGACCTGGCAGAGCGTCGGTGCGCTCGGGACGATCTCCCTCGCGCTCGCCCAGGACGCCGCGCTCAAGCCGTTGGCGGCGAGCGCCCGCGCGGCGATCGTCAAGGCCGCGGGCGAGCTCCTCGGCATCGACGAAAACGAAGGCTACCGCCTCCCCTTCCGTCCCGATGCCGAGGGCAAATACCCTTGGGGATCGACCTCGGCGGTCCTCAACAACGCCGTGGTTCTCGGGCTCGCGGCCGACTTTTCGAAGGACGGACGTTACCTTCCGGCAGTCGAGGACGCACTCAGCTACATTCTCGGTCGAAACCCGATGGACCAGTCCTTCGTCACGGGGTACGGCAGTAGGCCGCTCGAGCACCCGCACCACCGGTTCTGGGCGCACCAGGCGAACAGCGCCTTCCCCGAGCCGCCGCCCGGCGTCCTCTCGGGCGGCCCCAACTCGGGCCTGCAAGACCCCTACGTCAAGGCGGCGGGTCTGGCGGGGTGCGCGCCGATGAAGTGCTTCGTCGACCACATCGAGGCCTGGTCGGCCAACGAAGAGGCCATCAACTGGAACGCGCCGCTCGTCTGGGTGGCCGCCTTCCTCGACGAGCACGCGCGCCACGCCAAGCCCGCCCCCAAGGCCCACGCCGCGTCCCCGGTCCTGCCATGACGCCGCTCGAGACCATCACCGGCTGGATCGAAGACGGGCGCGCCCAGCGCTTTCCCGATCCCGACGCCATGACCTTGGCCACGGCGACGCCATCCGGCGTCCCCTCCGCGCGCATCGTGCTTTGCCGCGGCATCGACGCCCGGGGCCTGCGCTTTTTCACGAACTACGAGAGCCGCAAAGGCGGCGAGCTCGCCGACAACCCGCACGCCGCGGCCGTCTTTTACTGGCCGACGCTCGGCCGGCAGGCCCGCGTCGAGGGGCGCATCGAGCGCCTCCCGGCCAAGGAGTCGGACGCCTACTTCGAGTCGCGCCCGCGCGGCCACCAGCTCTCGGCCTGGGCCTCGTCGCAGAGCCATCCCATCGCCGATCGGAACGAGGTGCTCGTTCGCATGGACGAGGCCACCCTGAGGTACGAGGGCGTCCCCGTGCCGCGGCCCGCCTATTGGGGGGGGTACCTGCTCCGGCCGGTCGCCATCGAGCTGTGGATGCAGGGCGAGAGCCGGCTCCACGACCGGGTACGCCACGAGCTCACGGGCGACGGCGTTTGGAAGTCCCAGCGCCTCTCTCCGTAGTCTATGCTCAGCCGCGAACATGTCCGAGGAACGTCGCAGTGCGCCCCGTGCTCGCCTCTTGGGCGCCCGAGTCGCCTACGAGAGCGCAGCCGGGGGAGACCGCGTCGAAGCTGACGCGACGAACCTCGGTCGGGGAGGACTCATGGTCCTCACCGACAAGCCGCTCGCCGTGGGCAAGCGCATCACCCTCGAGATCCAGGTGCCGGGAAACCCGGCCAGCTGGACCGCGCTCGGGAGGGTCGTCTGGGCGCGCGAGCATCCCGACGGCGACGACAAGCCCGCCGGGATGGGCGTCAAGCTCATCGACGTCGAGGACGAGGCACTCGAGGCGATCGAGCGCCTGATCGACGAGGACGAGGAGCCGCCTCCCGAAGTCGCGCCCGAGGCCCCGCCGATGGCGGCCGAGGTGGTCGCGTCGCCGATCGTGTCCATCCCGTCGCCGCTGCCGCTGGAGCGTGAGCGAACGATCTTGGGGGTCGGCGCCTTCCCCATGCCGCCGTCGTCGCCCGTACCGCCCGCGCCGTCGACCCCGCCGCCCCCCGCGTACGCGCCGCCGCCCGCGCCGTCGACCCTACCGCCGCCCGCGTACGCGCCGCCGCCGGCTCCACCGATGCTCGCGTCGCCTCCGCCGCAGCACTCGCCCGACGTGGCGACGCCCGAGGCGTTCCCGGCGGCCATGCCCAAGGAGCCGATGCGGCCGCGCGAGGCGAGCATCGCGTTCGAGCTCCTCCACAAAGAGCGAACGCCGTCGGTGCCGCCGCCGCGGCCTAAGCACGAGGTCATCGACGAGGCGCCCCCGCAGAAGGCCTTCGCGGCGCCGCGCGTCTCCGATCCGCCGCCGCCGCGAGCGACCAAGCGCGGCGGAAACGCCGCGAGCTGGTGGCTGGTGACCGTGGTGCTCGTCGCCGCCGCGGCCGCGGCGTACTGGTTTCTCGGGAGCGAGCCGGAGCACCCGTCGGGGACGACGGAGACGCCCTCGGCCGAGCCGTCCACGTCTGCGCCGACGGTTCGCCTGCCCCCGCCCGCCGAATCGACGGCGCCCGTGACGTCTACCGCGGCCCCGAGTGTGACGGCCACCAATGGCACCGTTCCCCCCACGACCGCAGCCCAGCCGACCGCCCCGCCCACGTTCGTGCCGGCCAAACGGTTGCCGGGAACGTACCCGCTCAACCCCGCCATCACGATTCCCGGCCCGCCGGGCCACGGCCCCGGCGTGCAGGTCGCCGTGGACGGGGGCGCCCGGGTACTCCAAGTTCCGCGGCCCGTGACCAACTGACGAGACGGACGCCGTCCGGCTCGACGAGGCCTCTCGTCGAGGCGAGGGCGGCATCGGCGGACGGCTAATGCGCGGTCTTCGCCCCGGCGGCGCGCTGCCGGTGCACGACGGACTTGTGCCCTTTGTGGGTGCCTGGCTTGGCCGGCGCGACGGGCCGCGCCGTGGCGACCACCGGCGTCGACGACGCGTCGACGAGAGACCGAACCTCGGCGTCCACGGCCGCCTCCAGCGCGGCCGCCGCGTCCACAGGCTCGGTCCTGCCCGCGTCGCTCGCCGCGTGCGCCGACGGCGGTCCCGAGCCCGCGGTCTCCACGAGCACGCTCGCCTCCACCGAACCCGCGTCGAGGACCTCCGCTCGCCCGGCGATCCCCGACGCCGGCGGGATGAGCAGCTTCGCCGCCGCGAGGCCGCCCGCCAAGATGGCCGTCAAGACCAGCCAACCCCACACCGGTCTCCGGCGATTGGGGGCCTCCGGCGCTTCGGGGACGCCCGCGACCGACGGCCCCGCGAGATCGCTCCCGCTCACCTCGATCGTCGCCTCGTGCGGGAACGACGCGAAGCGCGCCAGCGAGGCCACCTCCATCGCCGGCTGCGTCGCCGAGGCGCCCGCGTCGAGGCTCGCTATCGCGAGACGGACATCCGCCAGCATCGCCCTCGCGCTCTCGTAGCGGTCCTTCCGCCGGAACTGGAGCGCGCGGTCGATGACCCGCGCGAACGCCTCGGTGACGTCCGGGGCGACGTCGCGGATGCGCGGCGCGGGGACGTTCGCCATCTTGGTCACGAGCTCGACGGGGTTGGCGGCCTCGTGGATGCGGCGCCCGGTGCGGAGGCGGAACCCCGTCGCGGCGAGCGCGAACAGATCGGTCCTGCCGTCGATCTCGTCGGTGCGGCCCGCCGCCTGCTCGGGCGACATGAACGACGGCGTGCCGAGCGCGAGTCCGTAGGACGTCAGCGCTTGGCTCTCCTGGAGCCGCGCCAACCCGAAATCGAGGACCTTCACGCGCGGCGCGTCCGACAGGGACGGGAGCGGCGGCCGCCCCGACACCGGCGCGGGCCGCGAGTCCTCCGGCACCCGCACGAGGAAGAGGTTCTCGGGCTTGAGGTCCCGGTGGACGACGCCGCGCGCGTGGGCCGACTCGAGGACGTCGAGCACGCTCGCCGCGAGGACGAGGAACTCGCGCTCGCCCATTGGGGGCCCGGACTCGAGGCGCTCCTGGAGGGACCGCCCCTCGAGGAGCTCCATGACGATGTACGCCGTGCCCGCGTCGGGCCCGTCGACGACGACGTCGTCGTCGAGCACCTTCACGACGCCGGGATGCTCGACGCGGTTGGCCGCGTAGCCCTCGCGCAGGAAGCGCTCCCGGACCTGACCATGCCGGGCCAGGTCGGGGTGAAGGACCTTCACAGCCGCCCGCGCGCCGTTCCGGTGACGCGCGGCATAGACGGCCGCCATGCCGCCCACGCCGAGGACGCTCTCGAGCGCCCACTTGTCGTTGAGCACTCGCCCCACGCGCTCGCGCGCTTCGCTCAGCTCTTCGTCGACGCCCAAGCTAGCGTCCGATGCTACCGGACGCGGGCCGCCGATGGCTTCGCCTTTATGGCTACGGACAGCCGGTGAACTGGATGTTGTCGACCCAGATGTCGTAGTCGGCGCCCGGTGAGTTCACCTGAAACTGCATCGAGTAGATCTTCGACTTGTCGATCGCCTTCGGGTGCGGGGCGCCCCACCCCTCCATTTGCGCCATGTCGGAGAAGGGGATGACGAACTGCTTCCACTGATCGCTCATCGTGAGGTCGCTGCCGAAGTCGTTGAAGCACTCCGTGCAGACCTTGCCGTCCGGGTCGGTGCTGACGTCCGGCACCTTGAGGCGGACGGCCTTCACCGAGTTCGGGCTCGTCTTCGCGTAAAACGAGACGCCGGTATACGCCGACGCGTCGTACTGGCCTTTCGGGTCGGTGAAGTTGAAGCCCATTCCCGAGTAGAGTGGATCGCCGGTCGACGACATCTTGCCGAGGATCTGCGCGGCGTACATCGAGCCGTTCACGCCGCCCTTCGACATCATGAACGTGTGGCTCGCGGGCGGGGAAATCGTGGACCCCGCCTTGTCGATGAACGTGTACCAGTAGCCGTTTCGGCCCTTCTGGACTTTGATCTGGTTGGTCCCGTCTTCGCAGTCGTCGATCGTGAACTCCGGGCCGCACTCTTTGCCCTTCACCATAACCTGCGGGGCCGTCGCGCCGCCCGCGGCCGCGCTCGCGGTCGTGGGGGCGGGTTCCTCGTGGCTGCAAGCGGCGAACGCAAGCGCCGAGAACGCGAGCACGATCCGAACGCACGATGTACTGGGCCTCATGGATCCTCCGCGAGACATGTGACTCTGGCTTTGAATGACTCGAAAAAGAGAGCGCGCGACCTTAGCCGAGCGCAATCGTAGGGAGCAAGCCCCGCCTCAACCGGCTTTCTCGGCCGCCGAGCCCATTCGCTCGTGCGCCGCGACGATGCGGTCGAAGAGGGCGTTCGTCCCGTCGTCGACGACGCGGCGCTTGGGGTCGGCGTCGTACCACGCGATTTGCCATGGGCCGCCCTGCGAATACGGGATGGTGGCGGTGAAATCCGGGACGAGGCGCTTAATCTTGGTGTTGTCGAAGACCATGCTGTGGGCCTTGTCGCCGAGGAGGCCGGCCCCCCAGTCCGCGTCGAACGCGGCGATGGTCTCGGACGCGACGTGCACGAGCTTCGGGCGGACGCCGCAGGCCGCGGCCAGGATCTCGTGGATTCGGTCCCACGTGAGCGCCTCGTCCGACGTGATGTGGAACGTGTCGCCGACGGCTTCCCCGCGGCCGAGGAGGCCCACGAAGCCCTTGGCAAAGTCGTCATGATGCGTCAGCGTCCAGAGCGACGTCCCGTCCCCGTGGACGACGACGGGCAGGCCCCGCCGCATGCGGTCGACGACGGTCCACCCGCCGTGCACGGGCAGGAGGGCGGCGTCGTACGTATGGGAGGGACGGACGATGGTCGCGGGGAACCCTTCGTCCCGATAGGCGTGCACCAGGCGCTCCTCGCAGGCGATCTTGTCGCGTGAATACTGCCAATAGGGATTGTGGAGTGGCGTCGATTCCGTCACCGGAATCCGCATCGGAGGCGTCTGATACGCCGAGGCGGAGCTGATGAAGACGTACTGGCGCACCCGCCCGCGGAGCAGCGCGATGTCCTGCTCCACGTGGGCGGGCACGAAGGCCACCCACTGGATGGCCACGTCGAAGTAGGAGTCCCCGAGCGCCGCCCGCACCCCTTGAGGATCGCGGATGTCGGCATAAATGACGTTCGCGCCCGCCGGAACGGGGTGCCGCGCGGTCTTGCCGCGGCGGAGAAACGTCACGTCCATGCCGCGCGCGACGGCCAGGCGGGCGCAGGCCGAGCTGATGATTCCCGTGCCGCCGATGAAAAGCACCTTCATGGCGGGCGGATGCTACTCCAGAGTTTCGGCCGCTGGCTATGGAGCGTTGGGCATGGGCTCCGGCCCGGCGCGTCGGCCCGCGCGCCGATGGAGGCCGACCGCGCACGCGCAAGCCACCGCCGAAAAACACGCTGCTCCTGCAAAGACCGCCGAGGCTCCGGCGCGCGCATAGAGCGAGCCCCAGAGGACCATGCCGAGGGCCGCCCCCGCGCCCGTCGCCGTGGCGAACGTCCCCTGGGCCGTGCCGAGCGCGTCGCCCGAGACGCGGCGCGAGGCGTAGCCGACCGAGGCGAGCCACGCGAGGCCGAAGGAAAGCGCATGGAGCGGCTGCAGGGCGAGGAGCACGGCGACGGACTTCACGGCCGCGAGCGCGCACCACCGGAGCGACGCGGCGCCGAGCGCGAAGGCGTACAGCGTGGATGTCTGGAAGGCGCCGAAGATGGCCGGCGAGTAGGCCATGACGACGACCTCCGCGGCGGTGCCGAGATCCCACGCCACCCAGAACGTCGAGGGACGGGCGTGGAGCTCGAGGAGACGGAACGAAAAGCAAAGGTCGTACGCGGCGTGCCCGCACTGCGCGAGGAACACGGCGGCGAGAAACAGGACGTAGTCGCGGTCGAAGGCAATGCGCAATCGCCCGGGCTCGCCCTTCGGGCGTGCGACATGGGCGAGGTGCGATCGAAGCGGCAGGCGAAGAGAAGCGAGGAGCGCGCCGAGGACGATCGCGCTCGTCACGAGCGGGAAGGCCGCCGGCGCGTTCGGGTCGAGGTAGCGAGTCGCGATCGGGACGGTCACGATGAACCCGAGCGAGCCCCAGAGGCGAAGGCGCCCGTACGTCGTGCCGGCGGCGGGCGCGAGCTCGATCGCCACGAGGTCTGCGACGAAGCTCATCGGCGAGCGGAAGAGCGCGAAGACGGCAGCGGCCGAGAAGAGCAGGCCGAACCCGAGCGGCCACCCGAGCGCGGCGACGACCGCGAGGGTGCCGAACGCGAGGAGCGCGCCCGCGCACGCGATCTGGAGGAGGCCGCCGCGCAGGTGGAGCGCGTCGGCGAGGGCGCCGAACGCGCCCGGAGCGATGATGTTCATCGCGGGGGCCGCCGCGGCGATGAGGCCGAGGCGAACGCCGAGCATGCCCCGCCCCTCGAGCCAGCGCGGGAAGAACGGGAGAACGACGCCGCCGACCGAGACGGCCGCGACGTAATACATGCGAAGCGCGAGGGTGCCGTGGGGCCTTCGGGCCGTGGAGATCGACTGCGTCACGCCCGTCCTTCGCGGGGCCCCGCTACCGCCCGGACATGACGGCGAGCGTGACGGCGCCACCGACGACGAGAGCCAGGAGGCCCACGATGACGGGCAGCAGCCACGCGGGCTTCGCGGAGGGCAGTCCGAGCGGCTCGAGATCGGAGGAGGGCGGCGGGTCGAACGCGGTCCGCGCCGGCGCGCGCGGGAGGGACGCGCCCTGGCCCCACGCCTGGTTCATGATGGGGGTCGCCGTTTGCGGCGGGGCGGCGAAAGGATCCGCGGCGACCCCGAGCGGCATCGGGCGAGGCGGGGCGGGCGTGGCCGCGATGAGGGACGCGAGCTGCTGTTGCGGGGTCGCCGCCCATGCCCGGTGATCGCCCATGAGGCCGTAGGCATGGCCGACGGCGTCGGCCAGGGCGCCGGCGCTGGGGGTGCGGATGTTCTGGTTTTTGGCGAGTGCGACCTCGAGGACCTCGTCGAGCGCGGGCGGCACGGGGTAGCGCTGCCCGGCGGCGCGCTCGCTCGCGGGGGCGGGGTCCTTCGTCATGATGGCGAGGAGGATCGACGGGCCGTTGTTGCCGCCAAAGGGGACCTCGCCGGTGACGCACTCGTAGGTGACGGCGGCGAGGGCGAACACGTCGGCCCGCGCGTCGATGGTCTCGAGGCCCTGCGCCTGCTCGGGCGACATGTAATACGGGCTGCCGATCGTCGTGCCGAGGACGGTGAGCTTCTTGCGGTTGCCGCCACGCCGGTCTTTGACCGAGCCGAAGTCGAGTAGCTTGACGGTGTCGCCCTCGCGCGTGCCGCAGAGAAAGAGGTTGTCGGGCTTGAGATCCCGATGCACGAAGCCCCGCTTGTGGGCCTCGTCGAGGCCGATCGCGACCTGCGAGAGCATGCGGACGAGGCGCTCGGGCGAGAGCACGCGCTCGCGCTTGAGCACGTACCGAAGCTCTTCGCCGTCGAGGAACTCCATGACGAGGAGCCACCGGCTGCGCGCGGGATCGAGCTGGAAGTCTTTCACTTGCACGATGTGCTCGTGCGGGAGCATCGCGCTGATCTCGTATTCGCGCTTGAAGCGCTCGAGCGCGACCTCGTCGACGGCGACGTGCTCGTGGAGGATCTTCACGGCGACGCGCGAGTCGGTCTGCTTGTCGATGCCCTCGTAGACGCGGCCCATGCCCCCGTCGGCGACGACCCTACGGATCTCGTAGCGACCGACGAGGTGGGCGCCGATGTTGGCGTCGTCGGCCGAGGGGGCCGCGGGGGCGACGCTCGCCGACGCGAGGGCAGTCCCGTCGGCGGGGCAGAACCCGGCGTCGTTCGGGAAAACTCGCTGGCAGATCGGGCAGCTCTTCATGTCGGCGCGACCAGCCCGGCCGAAACCGCCGGGCCTCGACGATTCTCCTTTGGACCCGGGCTTGTCTCGCTTGGCAGCGTATCGCGCTGCGGGCGCGGGGTGAAAGTTGTCGTCGATCGTGCGCGGGGGCGCACGCCCGTTCAGCCTCGCTCCGGCGGCGAGGCGACGCCCGCTGCGCCACCGGGGGCGACGAAGTAGATGAGGCGATTGCAAGACGGGCACTGCTCGAGCACGGGCTCGCGGCGCAGCCGGAAGAAGACCTGCGGCGGCAGGGACATGTGGCACGCGCGGCAGGTTCCGTCGGTCGTCTGCGCGATGGCGGTGCCGCGCTTCGAGCGGATCATGTCGTAGCGGCGATAGAGCTGCACGGGGAGCGCCTTGATGGCCTGGTCGCGCTCCGCGCGCTTCTTCTGCGCCGCGCCCTCGACCTCGCCGAGCTTCGAGCTGATGTCTCCGTGGCGGGCGGCCAGCTCGTCGGCCAGCTTCTTGTGCTCTCCCTCGGTGAGCTCGACCTGCTGGCGCACGCCGTCGGCCTCGGTCGTGAGCTTGCCGATCTCGTCTTCCCGGTCGCGTACGAGCTTGCGAAGCTCCTCGAGCTCACGCTGCGCCGCGTTCGACTCCCGCTCGGTGCGCGACCGCCCGAGCTTGTCGCGCGAGTGCTCGAGCTGCTGGGTCATGTTGCGCACGTCTTGGATCAACTCGCCGCGAGTCTTGTCCATGGCCCCGAGCGCGTTGCGATCGGCGGAGAGCTTGTCGTCCAGCCGCGCAATGCCGGACTTGAGGCCATCGAGGGTCGAACGCTCTTGCGCGATCTGGTCCTCGAGTTCTTTCAGCTGAGCGTCGATTTGCGCGAGTCTTTCGAGGGCGAGAATCTGGTCGGGGATGCTCAATGCGTGACTCCGGGACAGGGGAGGCGGCTTGACAAGCTACATAGCGCAGGAGAAGCGAGTTTGCTCCCGCGGAGGTTCGAACCTCGAGGATGTGGGCCCACCTGGGTTCGAACCAGGAACGGCCCGGTTATGAGCCGGGGGCTCTGACCGATTGAGCTATGGGCCCGAGGCGCGTGCCGGGCGGCGGAAGCCACGCGCCGAAACCTAGTCGAAAGGGCAGAAAGACGGAAGTCGCTCACGGGCGACAACCAAAGACACGCAGCTCGCGGCGTGTGTCGGCGGGTGCGGAGGCGAGTAGGCGCGCCTCGGACGAAGGTTCGAACAGCGCGCCGTCGCGCGGCGCCTCGGACGCGGACTTCGGCGGCCGGATCGAAAAGAGAAGCCGCGTGTCGTCGAGGGAGTCTTCGATGCTCGGAGCCGACGCGACGTCTCCGTTCGCGTCGAGCGGTAGCAGCCGCAGCTGTTCTCGTGGTCCGACCCACGAAAGCCACCTCGGCGGAGAGTCGACGAAGGTCGGGGCGCCTCGCCCCAGACCATCGGTGGGCAGCTCGAGCGGCGGATCCATCGTCGCGTCGCGCACGCGCAGTCGCCAGAGCGTCCCTCCGGAGCCGTCGACGGACTCGCCGTCGTCGCGCGCGACGGCGAGCACCATCGTCTTGCCGACTTCGACGCGGGATTGCACGTCGTATGCGCCGACGTGGCCCGACGCGGGCGTGAGGCGGCGCACCGGACCCGCGACGTGCCCGGACGGATCGACCGCGACCATCTCGAGCCAGCCGTGAGAGCGCACCTCGCCGGTGGCCTCGATGGGCGCGGGATCTGCGGCCGCGTCGCCCGTCGCCTCCGCGCGGTGCGCGATCCAGAGGACGAAGAAACCGTGGCCTCCGGCCACGACACGTGGCATCTCCGCGTCCGAGTCGGGGGGGGACACGTCGAGGACCGGGTCCGCGCGCACCGCGGGCGACACCTGAAACCGAGCCGCGCGAATGACCCCGCGTGCGGCGTCGCGCGGGGTGGCAGCGATGACCTCGTCCCAGACCACGAGGCCCGACCCCGCCGCGCACGCGAGGTCGAAGGCGAGCGAGTCGTCGCGATGCTGGGGAACGGAGGCGACCGGTTTGGCAGGGTCGGGCGAGTCGACGGCGTAGAGCGCGAGGTCTTGGCGGGTCGGGTCCGCGATCGCGGCGGCCACGGCGGGCGTGAGCGCGACGGAGAAACGATCCGGGAGGCGAAGCGCGGCGGCGAGGAGGCGGCCGTCGCAGGCGGCGAGCTGCGGAGGAGGCGCGTCGCCGAGCGTCCGCCCGAGATCGACGACGCGGGCGGCGGTCGCCTCTGCGTCGAGCAGGACGACGGCGGCCGTGCGTCCCGCGGGCGTGCGATGAACGAGGCCGACGGCGTAGCGGTCGTCCCCGGCGGCGATGCCGTCGCCGAGGTCGAAATCGTCTCCGGTCTCCTTCTCGAGCGACACGCCGCGATCGGTCGGATGGCATCGCGCGGAGAGGAGCCCGTCGCGCGCGGCGTCGGGCGTGTTCGCCGCGGCGGCTTCGGCGACCGCGGCTTCGAGCGGCTCCGCGGGGCCCGCGTCGGGCACGCGAGGCCGGCACGATGCGAGCGCTCCTCCCAAGCCCGCGGCGAGCGCGGCTCCGACGACGCGCCTCATGCCGGATCGAGGAACCCGTCGACCACTTCGAGCGCCAACTCGTGACGCTCGAGGGGCGGCATGATGTACGCGCCGGCCACGCGGTGGCGAACCGCGGCGAGCATCTCGCGGGCGATGGTCACGCCCTCTTTGCGGGCGGCGGGGCCGGTGCCTGCCTTCCGCATGCGCTCGCGGACGGCCTCCGGGACTTGCATGCCCGGAACCTCGTTGTGCAGAAACTCGGCGTTCCGGTAGCTCGCGAGGGGGAGCAACCCGACGAGCACCGGCATGCCGATGGGGGCGCAGTCGTCGAGGAACCGCTCGAGGACGCGCGGGTCGTAAACGGGCTGGGTCATTACGAAGTCGGCGCCGGCGGCCTTCTTCTGGCGGAGGCGCGCGAGCTCCCGATCGTAGTTGAGGGACGCGGGCTCGGCGCCGGTGGCCAGCACGAAGTGGGTGGTCATCCCGAGCGATTTGCCGCCCGGATCGACGCCGTGATTGAGGCGCGACGCGAGCTTGAGGATGCCGATGGAGTCGAGGTCGTAGACGGCGGTCGCGTCGGGGAAGTCGCCCATCTTCGGGGGATCGCCGGTGATGATGACGAGATCGCGGACGCCGAGGTCGTGGGCGCCGAGCAGGTGCCCGAGCGTGCCGAGGAGGTTCCGATCGCGTCCGCAGACGTGGAGGATGGCCTCCATCCCGACCTCGTTCTGGATCCGCACCGCGAGCGCGAGGTTGCTCATCCTCGCCTGTGCACGGGCTCCATCGGCGATGTTGACGACGTCGACGCCGCCGGCCTTGAGCATCTTGGCCGAAGCGACGGCGCGCGTCGGGTCGAGGCCCACCGGCGGGTTGACCTCGACCGACACGATGAAGCGGCCGCGCGCCATCTTCGCGGCGAGCGTGCTCCGTTCGGCGAAGGGCACCGGCGGCAACCCGCCCGGCACCGACGGCGCCTCGGGCTCGCTCGGCCCGCGCCCGTGACCCGACTCGTACGTCGCCTGGACGCCGATCGAACCATCCGCCGCGGGCGGCGGCTCGGTGGCCGATCGGCCTTCGGCGCCGCCCGTCATCCGGACGGCGGCGGCGACGCGCTTGATGTGCTCGGGCGTCGTTCCGCAACAACCGCCGACGAGCCGAACCCCGACGCGAACCATGCGCCGCGCGTAGATGCCGAAGTACTCCGGCGTCGACACGTAGACCATCCGCTCGTCGACGCGACGCGGCAGTCCTGCGTTGGGCGCAGCCAGGACGGGCAGTCCCACGGGCACCATCTTCTCGACCGCGGCGAGGACCGACATGGGTCCGTCCGAGCAGTTGACGCCGACCGCGCCCGCGCCCCACTCGCGCACGAGGCGCGCTACCTCGGCCGCTTCCGTCCCTTCGGCCATGCGGCCGGCTTCGTCCAGCGACACGCTCGCGATGACTGGCACGCGGCCCTCCGCCGCCTCGACCGCCGCCTCGACCGCCATCCGAAGCTCGGGCGTTTGCCGGATGGTCTCGACGATGAGCGCGTCGACCCCCGTCTCGAGGAGCGCCGCCGCTTGCTCGACGAAGACGGCCTTCACCTTCGCGAGGTCGTCGGTCCCCGTGGCGCCGGAAGCCCCCTCCCCTGCTTCTCCGAGGAAGTAGCCGCTCGGTCCGATGGCGCCGACCACGTAGGCCTGCCGCCCGGCCGCCGCGCGGGCGATGCGCACGCCCGCCGCGTTGAGCTCGCGCACCCGCGATTGAAAGCCGTACTTCTCGAGGCGGAGCGCGTTGGCGCCCGACGTATTGGTCTCGATGACGTGCGCGCCGGCGCGGAGATAATCCGCGTGCACCTTCGAGACGAGCTCGGGCCGCGTGACGTTCAGCTCCTCGAAGCAAGAGCTGTAGAGGACCCCGCGCTCGTAGAGCTGGGTGCCCATCGCGCCATCGACGACGAGCGCACCCGCGCCGAGGGCGTCACCAAAAGAACGTTCGGGCGGGGAGGAAGATCCGGCGGGCATGGGCGGGAGAGCGACCAGAGGCAAAAAAAGGACGTACGGCCTCGGCCGAAGAAGCGCAAGGTCTGGGCCGTTTGATCGAAAGAGCCCTCTTGGTAGATTGGCGCATGTCTTCGACGGCCCGCGGCCCCGCCCGCGCGGGGAAGGCGCTGCCGTTCTCATCGCTCGTCGCCTCCGCCGCCTGCGTGATGTGCGGCGCGTGCGCGGAGGGCCACGCACCGCCGCGGTCTCCCGGCGACACGGCGACGAGCGCCTGCGGTCCGGCCGCTCCGCCCCCGGCGCCTCCGGTCGACGCGCGCGGCGACGCGCTCCCCGCGTGGCCATGGCCCGCGCCGCTGGCGAAGGCCATGGCGGGGCACGGGGCTCCGCACGCGCAGCCGGTGGCGCTGCCGCCCGACGCGCGCGGCCGGAGCCGATGGCTCGCGTTCGTAGGGACGCACGACGTCGCGTGGGGCGCGTGGCGGATCGCGGTCGGCGCGGATGGCGCGGCCGAGATCGATCCGGTGACGACGTGGCCCACGGGCGTGCGGGTCGTCGGAGCCGTGGTGGAGGGCGGACTCGCGTACGTCTTGCTCGAGAGCCTCGGCGTTCTCGACCAACCGGCCGGCCTTCGTGCGGTGTGGATCGATGCGGCGGCGGGGCCTTCTCCGTTCGAGGCGTCGCCGATGGCGCTGTCGGACGTGCGCACGATCGCGGAGCTCGCGTCGCGCGTGAAGCACGCCCCGCCGGCCGAGTCGGACCCGGGCGGCCCACTCGCCGCGCTGCGGGCCGCGAGCGCCTCGACGGCGACGCTCGCCAGCTCGCTCGCACGGGAAGGCGCGGACGTGCGCATCGTCTGGCAGTCGCTCTTCACGCAGCCCATCGGCCGGCTCGACGCCGACGCTGCGGGCCCGTCGTTCCTCGCGGCGTCGGTAGTGGGGGCGATGCGCGATTCGCTCGCGACCCAGGCGTGCGGCGCGGACGCGTGCGAGGGCTGGACCGACGGCGTGCGCACGATCGTGCGCTTCGTTCGGCAAGACGGCCGATGGGCCGTGCGCTCGATCCTCGAGGACGCGCAGGCGCCGCGAGCGACGCCCGGTGCGTCCCCGCCGCGCGCGGTCCTGCAAAGCGCCGACACGGCGGAGACCGAGGCGCTCTTGCGGGCGCGCGCGCGCAAGGTCGACCGCGTCCTCGGGCAAGCGCCGCTCACGGCCGACGGGGGCACCATCGGCGTCGCGATGACGGACATGAGCCCCGGCGGCCCGGTCGTGGCCGTGCGCGAGGGGCACGCGGCGCGGGTCTTCGCGATCGACGCGGCGGCGGTTCGCGCGGAGGGGCCGGGCATCGCGTGGGAGGCCGCGTTCGCGGACGTCGACGGCGACGGGCGGACCGACGTCGTCCTCCGGTGGAGCAGCGCGGGCCCGGGCGGGGCCGCGCTCGCGTGGACGCAAGCGTTTCTCGCGCCGCCGCCGACCGTGCAGGCGTCGCTCCTCTCGCCGGATCTCGCGAGCGCGCTCGCGCTCATGGACGCGCCCGACCTCGAAGGGGCCGTGCGGGCCGCGGCCGCGTTGCCGCCCCAGGGGGTGGCGCGTGACGAGGCGTGCCGGCTCCTCGCCGACGCGACGACGCCGGCGGGATTGCGCCGGCAAGCTTCGCCCGAAGCGCGGATCCTTCAATTCGAGGAGCCCGGCCTCCCGACGTGGCGCCCCAAGGTCATCCCGGCGAGCAAGGTCGCCCCGGACGACCTCCGCAGCTTGAGCGCACATTGCGCCGATCTCGCGTGCAGCGCGGCGCGGCCGTACTGCGCGTGGACGGGCGGCGCCGACTCCGAGCACCTTTGGTTCGGATGGCGCGACGGGCGGCCCGAGATCGTGGGCGCGGCCGCCTACGAGGGCGAGTGAGCACAGGGCCGCGGGGCCCGCGGCTCCTGCACGACGTGGAGGCGGCGCTGCCCGGGCTGCGCGCGAGCGCCGACGAGGCCGATCGCGTCTTTTACGCGCGCGACCTTTGGCCACGCCACCTCTTCGCGGTGCGCGCGGGCCACCCGGCGGAACACCGGCCGGGGCTGATCGTCTGGCCGTCGTCGACCGACGACGTGGCGCGCCTCGTGCGCTGGGCCGCGAACTCGGGGACGCCAGTCGTCCCTTTCGGCGCGGGGAGCGGCGTCTGCGGCGGCGTCCTCCCGCGCGAAGACGTGGTGGTCGTCGACTTGAAGCGCATGGCGCGCGTGCGAACCATCGACCCCGAAGCGCCGACGGTCGATGTGGAGGCCGGGCAAATGGGCGTGCCTTTCGAGCGGTCGCTCGGGCGGGCCGGGTTCACGCTCGGCCACTTTCCTTCGTCCATCCTCTGCAGCACCGTCGGTGGTTGGGTGGCGACGCGAAGCGCCGGCCAGTGCTCGGGCGCGTACGGCAAGATAGAAGACATGGTGGTCGCGCTCGAGTGCGTGACGGGCCGCGGGGACGTCGTCACGCTGCGACGGCGGACGAGCGAGCAGGACCTCGTTCCCCTCGTCGTCGGGAGCGAAGGGACGCTCGCCGTCGTCACGAGCGCCAAGCTCCGCTTGCACCCGGCGCCCGCGGCCCGGGGGTTCGGCGCGTGGTCGCTCCCGTCGACGGAGGCGGGATGGGAAGCGATGCGTGCACTCTACCAAGGGGGCCTGCGCCCGGCCGTCGCGCGCCTCTATGACCCTCTGGACGCGGCGATCGCGAAGCGAAGCCGGCCAGCGGGCCGAGCCCGGCGCGGCCGACCGAGCGCGCCCGGCATTGGGGACGCCGTCCTCCGATCGCTCCTCCGCCGACCCGCGCCACTGAACGACCTCCTTCACTCCGCCGTCGCCGCGCGCGCCCTGGGCGGCGCCATGTTGCTCGTCGTCTTCGATTCAAGCAGCGAACGCGAGGCGCGGGACGCCGTCGACCACGCGCGGCGCCTGCTCGACCGCCCTCGGACGACGTGGCTCGGCGAGGACCCCTCGCGCGCGTGGCTCGCTCGGCGGTACGCGGTGAGCTACCGGCAGGCGCCGCTCTTCGCGCGTGGCGCTTTCGTCGACACGATGGAGGTCGCCGCGCCCTGGTCGAAGCTCGGCGCCCTCTACGACGGAGTCCGCCGCGCGCTTGGGGCGAACGTCCTCGTGATGGCCCACTTCGGGCACGCGTACCCCGACGGGTGCTGCGTCTACTTCACCTTCGCCGGCGTGGGCGACCCGGCGATCGCCGGCGTCGCCGGGTGGGACGCGGCGTGCGAGGCCACCTACGACCGCGCGTGGAAGGCGGCGCTCCTCGCCGCGGCCGAGTCCGGTGGCACGATCGCGCACCACCACGGCGTCGGCCGATCGAAGGCGCCACGCCTCGAGAGAGAGCTCGGGTCGGCGGTCGACGTCGTGCGGGACGTCATGCGCGCGTTCGATCCTTCGAGGATCTTGAACCCGGGGAACCTCGTCCCCGAGGAGGCCCCGGGAGCGGGCGCGCGCAGCGAGGCAGCCTCGGCCGCACCGCCCCCCGCAAACGGCTCGGCGGTCCTCGCCGTCGACGCCGAGAGTCTGCTGGCACACCTCGACGGCCGCGGCCGCCTTCGCGCCGCCGAAGAGGCCTTGAACGGTCACGGCTTGACGCTCGACGTCGGCGAGCCTCCGGAGAACCTCGACGTGGCCGACTGGCTCGCGATGGGCGCACCGGGCGCCCGCGACCGCTGGCTCGACCCCGTCGACCAGCTGCTCGCAGGCTACGAGGCGACGCTCCTCGACGGAAGGCGAATCGCGCTGGCGCCGGCGCCGCGACGCTCCGTCGGGCCCGACCTCGGCGCGCTCTTCGTGGGCGCTCGCGGGCGATACGGCCGGATCGATCGTGCGTTCGTCCGCGTGCATCGCAAGGGGTACGAACGCCCCAGCGCGCCCGCCTTCGTGCAGGAGCGCGACCCGCCGCCGACCGACGACGAGCGCGCGATCGGCGACGCCATCGCCGCGGCGCTCCGCGCGAGGTGAGGCCGCCGCGGACATCGCGTCCGGCGTGCCGACCCGTGCCAGTCCCCGACACGCGTGTCGGGGTTCTCGTATCCATTCCGGACTGACGGTGCTCGGCTCACTTGCCCGATACCGCGCCTTCCATCACGCGCGGCGCGGGAAGCCGCCTTTGTAATCGCTCGTAACGGGCGCGCGGCGTCGAGCGCATATACGGGCATATCGGTTGCAGAGTGCAGCCGCCCGCGGCGTGCCCGTTCGCGCTGCGTGAAACGAGATCGTCACGCGCGACAGACGACCAGCGACGCGGCCATCTGTCCGCGAAGCCGCGTCGGTCAGGAGGGAGCCACCGGAGGGAGGGTTCGATCGTTTTCCGTCGCGACGAAGCGCCGGCGCCGCGCCGGCGTGCGAACTTCGTCGCGCGTCTCACTCGGGGAATGTCTCGGTCACGCGCCAAACGCGCGCGTCGTCCGATCGTCGTTTTTTTGTCAGCGAATCACACCGATTCTCGAAGGAGGGTGTCCATGGGACAAAGAAAGTTGGGGATCATCCGTTTGACCGCGGGGGCCATCGCGTCCGCCGCCGCGGTCGCCGCGTGCGCGACGTTCCTCGGAGCGTGCAGCGGCGGCAGCGGCGAAGTGACGGACCGGCGCTTCTCCGCCGTGACGTCCGACGAGTACACCGAGCCGGTCCACAACGTCGTCATCGGGACTCCCGAGGGCGTCGTCCGCGGGGCGACCCTCATGCCCGACGGACAGATCGTCGGCGGCACCACCGAGGCCAACAGCGTCCAGGTGAGCGCGGCGCCGGCCGCGACAGCCCGTACCCCGAAGCGCGGGGGCGGAACCGTCGCGAGCGGCGGCGGCGTCGCGAGCAGCAGCGGGGGCAGCTCCAGCAGCAGCGGTGTGGCCGGTAGCTCCGGCGGCGGCAGCAGCGGCGTCAGCATTCCGCCGCCTCCGTCCTCATCGAGCAGCGGCAGCAGCAGCGGCGGCGCGAGCGGGGGCGGCGGGACCGGCAGCTCGAGCAGCGGAGGCTCGAGCAGCGGCATCATCACGTCCGATGGCGGATTCTTCGATGAAGCCGGCGGCGGCGAGAACGTCGGCGGATTCGGTCAGTGGCACTTCGACGACTGCAGCGCCACGTCGAACTTCCTCATTGACTCCTCTGGCGAGGGCGCCAACGCCCAGCACGCGCTCGGCGCGGCCTGCGTGCCCGGCATCAGCGGCCTCGGCGTCGATTTCCGGACGTCGAAGGACGTCGTCCAGGTGCCCGACGAGCCGCAGTTCACGGTCACCGACCGCATCGGCGTCGCCGCTTGGGTGCACCCCAACACGGTCACGGGCAACCAACCGATCATCGTCAAGCGCCTGAACAACGACACGGCGTTCTCGCTCGGCGTCCACAACGGCAACATCGAGATGTCGGTCGTCCTCGCGAGCGGAACGACGGTCATCTCGCGCGCGCCGATCTCACCGGGCGTATGGACCCACGTCGCCGGCATGTACGACGGCACGTTCGTCTTCCTCTTCATCAACGGGCAGCAGTTCGGCCAGGTCTTCGGCGGGGGAGGACTCCACAATGTATTCGCGCCGCTGCGCATCGGCGCGACGTCGCAGACGCAGCTCTTCGACGGCATCATCGACGAAGTCTTCGTCACGACGCAGGACATCACGAGTCAGACACTGACGGACCTCGCCTGCCTTCAGGCGCCCTCCACGGTCAGCGTCAACGCGACGCCGACCGGGCCGCAGCCCTTCGAGACGACCGTCCACTACGACGTGACCGTCAACGACAACGACATCGGCTTCTGCGGGGGCGGCAAACAGTACGACTTCTTCAACGAAAGCTTCGACCCGAACTTCAACGTCAGCTTCGATACCTCGACGTTCGTCTTCGCGACGCCAGGGGTCCCGGTGACGTTCGGCGTCGACATCACGAGCTCGGACGAAGCCGATCCCGGCGACCATCAGCTGTTGTTCGCTGTCGACGCCTTCGAGGAGGCGCCGCCGTTCTCCGACGAGTTCCTCACCGTGGCGCTCGACTACGACGTGGCCCAACCGACCGGCTGCTTCGTGGCTTCTAGAGAGGAGCTCATGATCACGACCACGTCGGTCGTCGACGACCCGGTCCGCACGGCCGGTAACTCGCCGCCGACTTCGTTCATCGGCTCCGGAGGCTTCGACGGAGGGGTGATCTTCTCGGGCAGCAGCTCGGGGGCGGCGGGCAGCTCGGGTGGAGGCATCGGCATCCCCTTGCCGGTCGCCGCTCCCGCGGCGGCGTTCGACGCGAGCGTTCCGGTACCCACGGAGGGCGGGACGACCGAAGGCGGGACCGCGCCCGCCTCGAGCCAGGGTGTCTGGAGCTTCGGACACCTGATGCGCGAGATGGCGCCTTCCCCCGAACAAGCGCCCGCGATGGTGCTCCAGCTGCTGCAGCTCTTCTTGAGCGACCAGCACATCAACGGCTTCACCGTCGCCGCGAAGCCGCTCATGCAGCAGGACCTCATCGACATCTGGCCGAAACTGGCGAACGGCGACCTCGACCTCGACCAGGCTCCGGTCACCCTCGAGGCGATCGTCAACCGCGTCGACATCCGCAACCTCTCGAGCGGCTCGGCCGGCGAAGGGCGCTTCGTCTTCGGGGTCGACGGCCCCGCGTTCCAGAACTTCAACATCATCATCGAGTACAACCTCCCCGCGCAGACGCAGGACGACGTACAGAACTGGGCCAACCGCTGGCACGCGCTGTCGTCGCACCCGTTCCCCTCGGAGGAGTACAACGCGGCGCTCGAGGCCATCACGCGGAGCTTCACCGACCACGGTATGATGCCGAGCGGCGTCAACGGGAGCGCGCTCAACGAGTTCCGTACGAACGAGTTCGCGCTGTCCGGGTTCTTCGAGTGGGAGCTCCGCGGCTTCGTGCTCGATCCGACGACGGGCTTCCTCTCCGAGACGACCGTGAAGGAGACGCCGGACATCAGCTTCAACGGCTCGAACGCCGTCGCGGACTTCATCAATCAGAACGGCCCGGCGATCAAGGCGGAGATTCCCGGCGCGAACGACAACACGGTGCCCGCGACGTTCGAGGGTCAGAACTTCCTCGGCGGCTCCGCGCTCAACCCGTTCTTCGCATGGAACGGCCCCGGGATCACCGACCCGGACGCCCGCTTCCACATGTCGACCAACACCTGCAACGGCTGCCACGGACCGGACACGGGGACGCCGAACTTCCAGATGATCTCGCCCCGCTTTGCCGTCGGGCAGGAGGCGACTCTGTCGCCGTTCATCACGGGGGTGACGGTGTTCGATCCCTTCTCCGGGCAGACCCGTACCCTCAACGATCTCGGTCGTCGTAGGACGGACCTCACCGGCCTGGTCTGCGGCACCGACGGCGGGACCACGGCGACCGACGGCGGCACGACGGAGGCCGACGCGATCTCTCCGCCCCCGCCCCCGCCGCCCGCGCGGGACGCGAGCACCGGTCCGGCCCCGGGCACGATGTAACGCGACGAAGACCGACGCAATAGAGTAACGGCGGCGGCTCGCTTCGGCGGGCCGCCGCCGTTTTGTCTACCCGGGCGGCCATTGCATCGAGCGCCCGCCGAGGACGTGGAGGTGCAGGTGATGCACGGTCTGCCCGCCGTGATCCCCCTGGTTGACGACCAGCCGGTAGCCCGCGTCGGCCAGGCCGAGCTTCTCCGCGACCGCCCGCGCCGCGAGGAAGACCTCGCCGAGGAGCGCGGCGTCCTCGGGGCCGGCGTCGTGGATGCCGGATACGTGCTTCTTCGGGACGACGAGCGCGTGGGTCGGCGCGGCCGGACGGATGTCGCGGAACGCGAGGACGTGCTCGTTCTCGAAGACGATCTGCGCCGGAATCGCCCGAGCCACGATGCTGCAGAAGAGGCATGTCGACATGGCGCCTCGAGCCTACCCCTAAAGCCCGAGGGGCAGATCCAATCCCCGGTGCTTTCTCCAGGAGCGGTCTCCTTGAGCGATCTTCTTCTCCGCGAGCTCGTGCATGAGAAGGTTGAGCGGCCAGTAGGCGACGTTCTGGATCCACGAGTGGCGGCGGCCGAAGTCGTAGCGGCGACGGATCGACCGCATCGAGTACATCGATCGCCAGGCCCGCACCCAGCCCGCCCGCAGGACCTCGCGCGACATCGTCGCCGGCCGGTAGAAGGGCGCGTCGGTGTCGTGGTCGCTGCTCAGCCACCACGCGTCCTTCGTGAGACGGCCTTCGCTCTTCAAGCGCTTGTAGAGGGCCGTGCCCGGGTACGGGGTGAGCAGGGCGAAGAGCGCCATCGTGATCTTGGACTCGACGCAGAACTCCACCGTCCGCTCGAAGGCGTCGGGCGAGTCTTCGTCGAGGCCGAAGATGAAGCTCCCCCACACCGCGATACCGTGGTCGGCGAGGCACCGCACGATGTCTCGGTACTTGTCCGGCTTGTTCTGGCGCTTGCCCGCCTGCCTCACCGCCTCGTTCTCGACCGACTCGAAGCCGATGAAGAGCGCTCGGCACCCCGCCCGCGCCATCACCTCGATGTTCTCCACGCGGTGCAACGCCGCCAGCGACGCTTGCGCCACCCAGTTCTTGCGCATCGGCACCATCGCCTCGAAGAGGTCGTGGCTGTACTTCGTGTGGATCATCACGTTGTCGTCGCCGAAGAGGATGCGCGGCCCGCACGTCTCGAGCTCCGCGACGACCTCGGCGACCGGGCGGAAGCGGAACTTCGTCCCGTTGTAGGTCGACACGCTGCAGAACTCGCAGGGGAACGGGCAGCCGCGCGTCGTCTGCACGACGTCGAACGGCACGTAGCGGATCGACGTGAAGAGATCGCGCCGCGGACGTGGAAGGCCCACGAGCGGCTTCCAGTCGTCGTGCTTGTACAGGGTCCGGCGGAGGAGCGACTTGCGCTGTCCGAGCCTGCCCTCGCGCGCGTCGCGCACCACGTCTTGCCAGAGCCACTCGGCCTCGCCGCTCACCACCGCGTCGGCGTGCTCGCTCGCTTCGTCGGGCAGCGCGGTGACGTGGATGCCGCCGAGCACGACGCGGGAGCCCCGCGCGCGGTAGGCGTCGGCGATGGCGTAAGCGCGCGCGGCGGTCTTCGAGTTGACGCTGATGCCGACGAGGTCGGGCGCGTCGGCCTCGCGCGCGAGGTCGATGGGGTCGAGGCCGTCGTCACGGAAGGTGAGGTCGACGTCGTCGGGGGTGTGCGCGGCCAACGTCGCGGCCCACAGGGGCTTGATGTACGTGGAGTCCTCATTCGACGGCGCGACGAGGTGCACGTGAAATGGGCGGCCCATTGCCCGCGAGCATACCGGGGAAACGCCGCGGTCGGCGCCCCCCTCGTTCAGACGTTGAGGCCGGCGTCGACCTCGGAGAGCCGCAGGCCGGCCGCGAGACGGCGAAGGGCCCCGTCGATCGCGGCGCGCTCTTCTTCGGTGGCGTGGATCCCCGCGGCCCCCGCGCGGCCCGCAAGGTAGTGGACACACGCGAGCTCGAGGTCGCTCAGGCGGGTGCGCCGCTGCATCTTCATCCCGGGCAGCCGGTAGCTGAGCTCACAGCCGCCCGTGGACCGTGCCACCAGGAGCGACTCCACCTGTCCGTGCACGCCCGCCAGCTGGCGCACGATCCCGCGCAGCAGCCCGGCGCGGTGCCGCGCGCGGCGGACGACGGGGTCCTCGAAGAGCGCGAAGCTTCGGTTCCGCGAGAGCAGGGCCGGCACGAGCGACATGCCCACGACGAGCGCGTCCGCCTCGACGGGGGTCATCACGCGTCGGCCTCTTCGCCCACGGCTTCTCCGGCCATGGGCCCCGCGACCGCCACGCCCGCCGCTTGCAACCGCTCGGCCTCGCGGTGGGTGCGGAGCGCGGTCACGAGCTCGTCGAGGTCCCCTTCCATGATCCGGTCGAGCTTCGCGAGCGTGAGCCGGATGCGGTGGTCGGTGACGCGGTTCTGCGGGTAGTTGTACGTCCGGATCTTCTGGCTCCGCTCGCCGGTCGACACCATGCTCCGCCGGGTCGCCGCCTCGTGCTCCTCGCGCTTCTCGCGCTCTCGGTCGAGGAGGCGCGCGCGAAGGACCTTCAGCGCCTTGGCCTTGTTCTTCAGCTGCGAGCGCTCGTCCTGGCACTTGACGATGATCCCCGTCGGCTTGTGAACCAGCTGGACCGCGCTGTTGGTCGTGTTGACGCCCTGCCCTCCGGGACCGCCGCTGGCGGCGATGCTGATCTCGAGGTCTT
This sequence comes from Polyangiaceae bacterium, assembly GCA_036500865.1. Classification (GTDB taxonomy): domain Bacteria; phylum Myxococcota_A; class Polyangia; order Polyangiales; family Polyangiaceae; genus Palsa-1150. The sequence continues at coordinate 172,001 of DASYBG010000055.1, read as the reverse complement.
TCTCGTCGACGTGGACGTCGAAGTCGTCGGCCTCGGGGAGGACGGCGGCGGTCGCCGTCGACGTGTGGATCCTCCCCTGCTGCTCCGTCGCGGGGACGCGCTGGACGCGGTGTACGCCGCCTTCGAAGCGGAGCTGCGAGTACACGTCCTTGCCGGTGACGAGCGCGATGCACTCCTTGTAGCCCCCGCTCGCGCTCTCGCTCAGCGAGAGGACCTCGACCTTCCACTTCTTTCGCTCGGCGTAGCGCGCGTACATGCGAAAAAGGTCGGACGCGAAGAGCGCCGCCTCTTCGCCGCCCTCGGCGCTCCGGATCTCGAGGATGGTGTTCTTCTGGTCGTTCGGATCGGGGGGGAGCAAGAGAAGCTGGATCGACTGCTCGAGCGAGAGGCGCTCCGCATCGATCTCCGCGAGGTCGGCCTGCGCGAGCTCGCGGAGCTCCGGGTCGCCGAGGGCCTCGGCGTTCTCGCGGGCGCGCTTGTCGAGCTCGCGGAAGCGCGAGAAGGCGTTCACGAGGGGCTCGAGATCGCTCCGCTCCTTGTTGAGCTTCGACAGCTTGGCGCGATCGGAGAGCACCTCCGGCCGGCAAAGGAGCTCCTCGAGTTCGCCGTAGCGGCGAACGAGCTCGTCGAGCTTGTCGATCGGAAGCATGGCGAGGTTCTCCCGTAGCATAACGGAGCCTGCCCGCGGACCCTCCGACTTCCCGCGCGCCGGCCCTCCGAGGGCTCTCCCGTGCGAGGTCTACGCGGCTTGGCGCAGCCGCTCCGCCGCGAGGAAGGCGTCGTAGGTCGGGAACGAGACGTCGTCCTCGCCGGCGCCCGCGTGCAGACCTTCGTCCTCTCGGAACAGCGTCGCCCGCAGGCTCGCAAGGGCCACCTCGAGCTGGTCGTCGGTCGGCTCGGCCGTCGTGATCCGCTGGACCAGAAACCCCGGCGCGAGCAGAAACCGTAGCGGCCCGGTCGAAGCGTAGCGCGCGAGGAGACGCTGGAGCTCGAAGGTGACCGCGGCGATGACGGGCAAGAACGGCAGCTTCTCGGCGAAGAAGGCGAGGTTGTCGAGGAGGGCGCTGCCGGTGTGGATCCGCGGCAGCGCGGCGCCAATGCAGACGAAGACGAGGATCGATACGAGCGCCACCATGACGAGGAACGTCGTCCCGCAGCGCGGGTGCATGGTCGTCTTCGGGCGCGCCGCGGCGACCGTGAGCGGCTCGCCCGCCTCGTAGGTGGTGATCGTCTTGTGTTCCGCCCCGTGATACTGGAAGAGCCTGCGGATGTCCGGGACGCGGCGGATGAGCAGGAGATATCCGACGACGACGGCGAGCTTGAAGACGCCCGTCAAGACCTGAAAGCCCCCGCTCTGGACGGCGAGGCTCAGGCCGAGCCAGCGATTCACCGCGGCCGCGGCGACCTGCGGAATGGCCACGAAGAACCCCACCGCGACGACCAGCATGAGCCAGGTGCCCGCGCGCCGCCCATCTCGCTCCTTCGCTGGAACGGGGCTCTCTCCGTTCCCCGTGACCATCGCGAGTAGCGCGACGGTGAACGCGCCGAGGATGCCCACCCCGGGTCCGGCCTGCGCCGTACCCGCGAGGTCACGCTCCATCTGTTCGACGCTGAACCGCAGCGCCTCGCTCCCCAAACGGAGCGACTCCGCGACCGACGCCACCCCGCGTACGAACGGCCACCTCGACGCGCCGCGCACGACGCGATCCATCGCCCGCTCGCGCACGAGGAGCGTCCCGTCGGCGCGGCGCACGACGACCGAGAACGACCAGGGCGCCCGCATCATCACGCCCTCGAGCACCGCTTGGCCGCCGATGTACGGCCGGGCTATCGCGGGCGTCGATCCGGGCATGCGGTGCGAGCTCGGTGGGAGAGGCGGAGCCTCGCGGGGGCGTTACTTCGCGGCCGGCGCGTCGCTTGCCGGAGGAGCGGCCGCCGCGGGCTTGCCGACGACGACCTTCTTCTCGTAGCGCTTGCGGAAGCGATCGACGCGGCCCGCCGTGTCGATGAGCTTCTGCGTGCCGGTGTAGAACGGGTGACACGCGCCGCAGACGTCCACCTGAAAGTCGCCACGGGTCGAGCGGGTGACGAAGGTGTTGCCGCACGCGCAGGCCACCTTCGCGGCGGGATAGTTCGGGTGAATGCCTTCCTTCATGACGCTTTCCTTCTCGGTCGGACGCGAGAACGTAGTTCGCGCTTTCCCTTCGCGCAAGCCTCGGTCCCATGTCCGCCCTTCCAAGGCGGCCGGCGACGCCGCTCTCCCCGCCCGCGATTAGGCTCGCGGCGCGATGCACACCGCGCGGCCCCTCATCTTGCTCTTCACGGCGGCCACCGCGGTGGCGATCGCGAGCCGCCGCATCAAGATCCCGTACACCGTCGCGCTGGTCCTCGCGGGCCTCGCCCTCGGCGCGACACACGCGATCGAAGACATTCACCTCACCAAAGAGCTCCTCTACGCGGTCTTCTTGCCGGGGCTTCTCTTCGAGGCCGCCTACCACCTTCCGGCGGCGGAGGTGCGGAACCAAGCGCGATCCATCCTCGGCCTGGCCGTGCCCGGAGTCGTCGCGAGTGCGGCCGCGACGGCGGCGCTCCTCGTCTGGAGCTCGAGCGCCGCGGACGCCGCGCGCGGCTTCGGCTGGTCCCACGCCCTCGTCTTCGCCGCGCTCATCGCATCGACCGACCCCATCGCCGTGGTCTCCCTCTTCAAGAGCCTCGGCGCCCCCAGGCGCCTCGCGCTCCTCGTCGAGGGCGAGAGCCTGGTCAACGACGGGACCGGCGTCGTCCTCTTCACGATCGTGTTCTCGGCGGCCTCGGGCGAAGCGACGAGCATCGGCTCGGGCGTGGCGCAATTCCTCGGGTTCGTCGGCCTCGGCCTCCTCGTCGGGGCCGCCGTCGGGCTCGCCGTGTCGCGCGTCATCCAGGGCGTCGACGAGCCGCGGATCGAGATCACGCTGACGACGATCGCGGCGTACGGGGCCTTCGTCGTCGCCGAGGACCTCCACGTCTCGGGCCTGATCGCGACGGTCACCGCCGGGATGGTCTGCGGCAACATCGCGGCGCCGCGCGGGATGAGCCCGACGACGCGCATCGCGGTCGAGTCGTTCTGGTCGTACGTGGCCTTCGCCCTCAATTCGCTGGTGTTCCTGCTCATCGGCCTCGAGGTGCGGCTCTCGGCGCTCCTCGGCAACTGGCGCCCGATCCTCCTCGCGTTCGTCGCCGTGACCCTCGGACGCGCCGCGGTGGTCTTCCTCGCGTCGGCGCTCCTCCGGAGAACACGCGAGGCCATCCCCTGGCGGTGGAGCCTGGTGCTCACGTGGGCCGGCATGCGGGGTGCTTTGTCGATGGTGCTCGTGCTCGCCATCCCGGTGGACTTCCCGCAGCGGCAGCTCCTCGTGACGATGACGTTCGGCGTCGTCCTCCTCTCGATCCTCATCCAGGGCATCACCGCGGGCCCGCTCCTTCGCGCGCTCGGGCTCGTCGGCAAGGACGGCGCGGCCTCGCACTGATCGCGACGCCCGAGTGGCCCGCGTTCGCCCCACGCGGGGCTTCCGTGCGGCGCGATTTGCGCGACACGCGCCGAGCGTACGACCGCCGGTCCGCCGGTCATCGCGTTCGTGTCGCTGGGGCCTGGGCCTTGCTTTGGAGGCTCGTCATGAAAAGAGAAAAGGCAGGCTCGTCTCACCCGGCGCGGAGCTCGGCGCACTCGACCGATGGGGGCGGCGCGTCCGAGCCCGGACCTGGCGGCGAGCTCCACCAGATCGCCGGCGGCGACCATCCGCCCCTCACGACCAACCAGGGCGTCGTCGTCTCCGACGACCAGAACAGCCTGCGGTCCGCCCCGCGCGGGCCGACCTTGCTCGAAGACTTCGTCCTCCGCGAGAAGATCACCCACTTCGACCACGAGCGCATCCCCGAGCGCGTCGTCCACGCCCGCGGCAGCGGGGCGCACGGCTTCTTCGAGCTCACCGAATCGCTCGACCGTTACACCGTCGCGAAGGTGCTCACCGAGGTCGGCGTGAGGACGCCCGTCTTCACGCGCATCTCGACCGTGGCCGGCGGCGCGGGGTCGGTCGACACCCCGCGCGACGTGCGCGGCTTCGCCGTGAAGCTCTACACGAAGGAAGGCAACTGGGACCTCGTCGGCAACAACATCCCGGTGTTCTTCATCCAGGACGCCATCAAATTCCCCGACCTGGTCCACGCCGTGAAGATGGAGCCGGACAGGGGCTTCCCCCAGGCGGCGACCGCGCACGACACTTTCTGGGACTTCATCTCGCTCACGCCCGAGTCGATGCACATGGTCATGTGGATCATGTCGGACCGGACGATCCCGCGATCGCTTCGGATGATCGAGGGGTTCGGGATCCACTCGTTTCGCCTCGTCAACGCCGACGGCGAGAGCACCTTCGTCAAGTTCCACTGGCGCCCGAAGTTGGGACTTCAATCGACCGTCTGGGACGAGGCGGTGAAGATCGCCGGCGCGGACCCCGACTACCAGCGACGCGATCTGTTCGAGGCGATCGCCGCCGGCAACTTCCCCGAATGGGAGCTGGCGGTGCAGCTCTTCACGGAGGAGGAGGCGGCGCGCTTCCCCTTCGATCACCTCGACGCGACGAAGCTCGTCCCCGAGGAGATGGTGCCGCTCAAGACCATCGGACGGATGGTCTTGGATCGATGGCCCGCGAACTTCTTCGCGGAGACCGAGCAAATCGCGTACTGCCCGGCGAACGTCGTCCCCGGCATCGATTTCTCGAACGACCCTCTCTTGCAGGGCCGGCTCTTCTCGTACCTCGACACGCAGCTCTCGCGACTCGGTTCACCGAACTTCCAGGCAATCCCGATCAACGCGCCCAAGTGCCCTTTCGCGAATCACCAGCGCGACGGGCACATGCGGACGAGCGTCGAGCCGGGCCGCGTGGCGTACGAACCGAACTCTCTCGCCGCCAATTCTCCGCGCGAGGCCCCGGCCGTGGGCTTCCGGAGCGCCGTGGTGACCGAACACGGCGCCCGCGGACGCATTCGACCCGAGACGTTCGCGGACCATTACAGCCAAGCGCGGCTCTTCTACCGGAGCCAAACGCCGCCGGAGCAGGCGCACATCGCGTCGGCGCTCGTCTTCGAGCTCTCCAAGGTCGAGCAAGGCCACGTGCGCGAGGCGATGGTGGGCCACCTGCGCCACATCGAGGAGACGCTCGCGAAGCGCGTGGCCGAGGGGCTCGGGATGGCCACGATCCCCGCGGCGCCGAGAGCGGCGACCCGAACCCTCGACATGGCCCCCTCGCCGGCGCTCCAGCTCATCGGAAAGATGAAGGACACGCTCGCGGGTCGCTGCGTTGGAGTCCTGATCGCGAACGGGTCGAGCTCGGGCGCGATCCGCGCTGTTCACAAGGCGGCGGCCGACGCGGGCGCCACGGTGAAGATCGTGGCGCCGAAGGTCGGTTTCGTCGTTCTGGAAGATGGCGCGCCGTTGAAGGCGGACGGCCAGCTCGCGGGAACGCCGTCGATCTTCTTCGATGCAATCGCCGTCGTCCTCTCGGAAGAAGCGGCGAAGACGCTCGCGGCGGAGTCGGCCGCGATCGACTTCGTGCGCGACGCGTTCGGTCACCTCAAGGCCATCGCGGCTGACGCCGGCGGAGCCAAGCTCCTCGTGGCCGCCGGCATCGAGGCCGACGGCGGCGTCGTCGACGCGGGCGACACCAAGAGGTTCGTCCACCTGGCCAAGACGCGGCAATGGGACCGAGAGCCCAAGGTCCGCACCCTCGCGTGACGCGGTCACCTCAGTCACCTCACACGGAGAAGAACGGATGAAACGCACGTCCATCGTCATGAGTATGGTTTTGACCATCGGGGTCGTCTCGGTCGGCCTTGGCGCCATGAGCCCGAGCGCCGACGCGCAGGGTATCGACGGCGCAACGCCCGCCCAGATGCCCCCGACCCCCGGTCCGAGCCCCAGCCCGTCTCCGACCCCGAGCCCCTCGCCGAGCCCGAGCCCCTCGCCGACCCCGAGCCCCTCGCCGACCCCGACCAATCCCAGCCCCACGCCCACGACGCCCGCTCCTCCGGGCGCGCCGACGACGCCGGGAAACCCTGCGCCGCCTGGAGCGCCGGGCCACTGACCGACCGGACCTCGGACCTTCGGCCGCGGACTCGCTAATGCGGGCCCGCGCCCGCCATGACTTCCGCCTGCACCGTGCTCGGGTCGTCGACCGTGAACGCGTAGGGAGGCGTGAACGCCGTCCCGAGGTTCGGGCCGGCGGCGGCGACGCCCGTGTAGAGGTCGTTGATGGAGGTGACGATGCTCGTGGAGTCCATGAAGGTCTCGTTGAGGGGCGCCTTCACGTCGATGAACGCGTTGCCCTCGTTGCGGACGTTCGCGCCGACGCCGATGCCGATGCAATAGCTGTCGCCGGTCGCCGTGTAGAGGTTGTTCAAGACGTGGATCTTGCCGGCGCGCGTCCTCGGCATGCGCTGGTCGACGTTGTCGGCCCACCAGTCGTGGTGGAACGTGATGTTCAGGTGGCCGACGTCGATCGGGAGGCTGTCCGCCGCGCCGATGAGGTTCGAGAAGCGGTGGCCCTCGGCGCCCGTCGAGTCCGAACCGCCGGGGAGGTCGGCGCGGAGGCTCGAGTAGTGGAACTTGGTCCAAGAGATGGTCACGAAGTCGGAGCCCTCCGTCGTGTCGAGGTTCCCGTCGGAGCCGTCCGAGATGTCGTCGTGGTCGAACCAGATGTGGTGCGCATCGTTGACGATGGTCACGGCGTCGGCGCCCGACGAACATTGCCCCGCCGCGACGGCGTCCGCGTCCTTGCAGTTGAAGCCCACGATCGTGAGATTTCGCACGATGACGTTCACCGAGCGGCTCAAGTCGAGGTGGCCGGTGAAGGTCGCCCCGCAGATGCCCACGACCGTTTTGTTCGATCCGATGCCGACGCTGCCGTTCAGGTTCCCGCTGACGTAGACGACGCCCGGCGACGTGCCGCTCACGGCGCTCGTGAAGTCTGCCACCGACGTGACGACGGTCGGCGTCGTCGAGCCGCCGCCCGTGGTCGTGGCGACGGTCGCGCCGCCGACGGCCCCCGAGACCGCGGCCCAACCCATGAGGGGGCTCGGAGCGGGCGGCGTCGTGCAACTGGTGGTCCCCCCACCGCTGGAAGAGCTGCTCGAGCTGGTGGAGCCGCCGCCACTGCTGCTCGAGCTCGACGAGGAGCTCGCGGTCGCGTCCCGAGCCGCATCGCTCGCGGCGTCCCGCGGGCCGGCCGCGTCCGTCGTCCCTGCGTCGCCTCCTCCTCCGCCGCTACTTGAGGAGTTGCTCCCGCTCGATCCCCCGCCGCTCGACCCCGCTCCCCCGCTCGACGTCGTCGCTCCACCGGTGCTGCTCGACCCTTGCCCGCCCCCGGAGGAGCTCGACCCTTCGCCGGTCGTGCCCGCGAAGTCGTCCCCCGAGTGGGTCGCTTGCCCGCAGGCCGACACCATCCAGAGAACCGAGGCCGCGGCGGCGACCCGACCCAGAGAGCGCTTCATCATTCGACTCCTCCAGACGCGTTTCCCCACGCGGTGCGGCATGGCCTCGTGCTCGTCCCTCGGCGGTGAGCCCGCAGTCCTCGGTCCGCGTGAACTCGATTAATGCAGGACGGGAGCCGAACGATCTCTCAGCCGGGGCATTGGATCCGTCTCACCCGCGACTCAGGGGCAGAGTGCTCCGTGTCCGTTTCCTCCTGGAATGGTGCCGCGGGGTGGCTTGCTTCCGTCCTGCGAGGCAGTCGCCGCGCTTTTCTCCCGCTGTTTTCGCGGCCGGTTTTCCGCGCCGCGCGCTCGGACTGGCATCCTGGGCGCCGGCGGCGTAAAGCACGCCGTTCGCTCGACGAAAGGAGTATCGCCCCATGCCCGAAGGCTTGAACCGCGTGATGCTGCTCGGAAACTTGGGCGCGGACCCTGAGCTCCGCGTCACCCCCGGCGGGCAGGCCGTGTTGAAGCTGCGGCTCGCCACGAACGAGAACTACCTCGACCGGAACAACGTCCGCCAAGAGCGAACGGAGTGGCACCGCATCACGATTTGGGGCCGACGCGCCGAGGCGCTCGGAAAGATTCTCCAGAAGGGCGACATGCTCTTCGTCGAAGGCCGCCTCCAGACCTCGAGCTACGAGAAGAACGGCGAAAAGCGCTACTCGACCGAGGTCGTCGCCATCAACGTGGTCCTCCCCGGCACCGGGCGCGGGCGCGGCGAGGGAGCACCGGCGCGCGAGGGCGGAGCAAGCAGTCGGCCGCAGCGCGATCAGGGGGCGGCCGATGCGCCGTTCGACGACGGGGGCGATCACGCCGGACCGGCGGCCTCCACGTCGATGGCCGACGACGACATCCCCTTCTGAGCGTGTCCGGCGCGCGGTGGCAGTGCTCTCGGCTCGTTCCGCGCTATACGTTCGTCCGCGACGCGGATAAACGCCGATAGCGCCTTTTTCCCATGTCCCTAGACGATTTACGCAAACGCCTCGACGACCTCGACGACCAGATCCTCAAGCTGCTCGACGATCGGGCGCGGGTGGTCGGCGAGGTCGCGCGCGTCAAACGCGATGCGAACCTCCCGACGTACGATCCGGAGCGCGAGCGGATGGTGCTCGACCGCCTCGCCGCGCGAGCCGGGCCGTTCCCGGCGGCGGCCATCCGCGCGGTTTACCGCGAGGTCATGAGCGCCTGCCTCGCGCTCGAGCAGCCCATCAAGGTGGCGTACCTCGGCCCCGAGGGGACGTTTTCCCACGCGGCCGCGCGGAGCATGTTCGGTCTGGCGGCGCGCTACACCGAGGCGGCGACGTTCGAAGGGGTGTTCGACGCCGTGGCGAGGCGCGACGCGCAGCACGGGATCGTGCCGATCGAGAACTCGACCGAGGGCTCGTCGAACACCGCGATCGACGCCCTCATCGACGGCAAGCTCCTCATTCGCGCCGAGCTCGAGCTCGAGGTTTCGCAGTGCTTGCTCACGAGCGCCAGCGGCCTCGCGTCGGTGGAGCGCGTGTACTCGCACCCGCAGCCGCTCGGGCAGTGCCGCGTATGGCTCGCGAAGAACCTCGCGCAAGCGCAGGTGGTGCAAGCCCAGTCGACCGCGGCGGCCGTCCGCGACGCCCTCGGCGATCCCCGCGGGGCGGCCATCGCGGGCCGGCTGGCGTCGGAGCTCTACGGCTTGCCGCTCCTCCGCGAGCGCATCCAGGACCGCCCCGACAACGTCACGCGGTTCGCGCTCGTCTCCCTCGAGGACGCGCCGCGGACCGGCCAGGACAAGACGACGCTCGCCTTCGCCCTCCGCGAAGGCCAGGGCCGCGGCTCGCTCATGCGGGCGCTCTCCGAGCTCGACGTCGAAGGCATCAACCTGACGCACATCGAGTCGCGCCCGAGCCGCGCGAAGCCTTGGGACTACGTGTTTCTCGCCGACCTCGAAGGCCACCGCGAGGACGCGCACGTCGCGCGCGGCCTCGAGCGCCTTCGCGCGCAGTGCTCGATGGTCAAGCACCTGGGGAGCTACCCGAAGGGACGGCGCCCCGCGGCCTGAACCGCGCGCGACGTACCGGCCGGAGACCCGTTCATGCAGACCGCACGCACGCTGATCGTCGGCGCCGGCATCACCGGCCTCGCCACCGCGGCCGCCCTCACCGCGCGGGGCGACGACGACTACGTCGTGCTCGAGTCGGACGCCGAGGTCGGCGGCTACTGCAAGACCGTCAAGAAAGACGGGTTCGTCTGGGACTACTCGGGCCACTTCTTCCACTTCAAGCACCCCGAGATCGAGGCGTGGCTCCGGGCGCGGATGCCGGGACAGCGCGTCCGCGTCGTCGAGAAGCGGTCGTTCATCGCGTACAAGGGCGGCGACGTCGACTTCCCCTTCCAGAAGAACATCCACCAGCTCCCGAAGGACGAGTTCGTCGACTGCCTCCACGACCTCTACTTCGCGCGCTCGAGCGACGTGAAGCGCGCCGCCCCCGCGCCCGAGACGAACTTCGAGGAGATGCTCTATGCCCGGTTCGGCAAGAGCATCTGCGACAAGTTCCTCGTCCCGTACAACGAGAAGCTCTACGCGTGCGCCCTCGCGACGCTCGACAAAGACGCGATGGGGAGGTTCTTCCCGTACGCGAACTTGACCGACGTCGTCGCCAACATGAAGCGGCCCGACAACGCCAGCTACAACGCCACCTTCACGTATCCCGAAGGCGGCGCCATCGAGTACGTCAAGGCGATCGAGAGCGCGGTGCGGCCCGGCGGGGTGTCGCTCGGTGAGGGCCTCGTCTCGGTGGACCTCGAACGCAAGGTCGCGCGGACGACGCGGCGCGACATCCGCTTCGATCGGCTCGTCTCGAGCGCGCCCTTCGATCGCTTCGCGAACCTCTGCGGCCTGTCGCACGACGCGTCCGCGTGGGCGTACAACAAGGTCCTCGTCTTCAACTTCGGCTTCGACGGCAAGGGCCGCAAAGACGCCCACTGGGTCTATTACCCGGCAAAAGGCACCACATTTTACCGCGTGGGCTGGTACGACAACATCTTCGACGGCGACCGGATGAGCCTCTACGTCGAGATCGGATTCCCGAATGACGCGCGCATCGACGTGCCGGCGATGCGCGACCGCGTCCTCGCCGACCTCGCGCGCGAAGGGGTCGTCTCTTCGCAGCGGCTCGTCGCGGAGCACTCGGTCGTGCTCGATCCGGCGTACGTGCACGTCACGAAAAGGTCACTTGCCGAGCACGCGCGCCTGCGAGAAGAGCTCCGGCGGCGCGGCGTGTGGTCCATCGGCCGCTACGGCGGCTGGACCTACTGCGCAATCGAGGACAACATCGTCGAAGCAAGAGCCCTGATCGATTCCTTCGGCGAAGCCGGCGCGGCCGATGCGCGCCCGGCCGGAACCTGAAAACCGCATACGCTTCATTTGACGACCCACCTTCTTTGGACATCCTCGATGGCAGCCGTCCTACGACCCCTGAGCCCCGCGCACGTCGAACCGCACATTTCGATCGTCATCCCGATCTACAACGAGCAGGCCATCCTGCACGCCGCGATCGTCGACCTCCGCGAGCGGCTGAAACCGCTCGGCTGGAGCTACGAGATCATCCTCGCGGAGAACGGCTCGAAGGATCGCACCATCGCCATCGGCCATGAGCTCGCGGCGAAATACGGCGACCCGGCCGACGGGCAGGTGAAGATCATCTCGCTCGGCGAGCCCAACTACGGCAAGGCGCTGAAGCAAGGCATCCTCCTCGCCCGTGGGGAGATCGTCCTCTGCGACGAGATCGACCTCTGCGACACGTCGTTCCACCGGAGCGCGGTCGATCTCCTCGCGACCGGCGAAGCCGACCTCGTCATCGGGAGCAAGCTCGCCGCGGGCGCCGCCGACGAGCGCCCCCTCATCCGCCACGTCGCGAGCATCGCGTACTCGACGTTGCTGAAGATCGTCCTCGGCTACCGCGGCACCGACACCCACGGGCTGAAGGCGTTCCGCCGGCTCGCGCTCATCGACGTCGTGCGCTCGTGCCTCGTCGACAAAGACGTATTCGCGAGCGAGTTCGTCATCCGCGCCGACCGGACGGGGGTACCCATCCGCGAGATTCCGGTGCAGGTCATCGAGAAGCGGCCCCCGAGCATCAACCTTTTCAAGCGCGTGCCGAACGTGCTCAAGAGCGTCGCGAAGCTGACCTGGTCGATCCGCATCCGTGGGTAGGGTGTGCGAATCCTCTATGGAGTCGTCGGCGAGGGGATGGGGCACGCCATCCGCAGCAAGACGATCTGCGAGCATCTCGTCTCCGAGGGCCACGAAGTCAAGATCGTCGTGAGCGGGCGCGCGCACGCGCTCCTCGCCGCGAGCTTCCAAGACGTCGTCGAGATCCGGGGCCTCACCATCCGGTACGTCGACAACCGGGTGGACCGGGACGGCACGCTCGCCCGAAACTTCCTCGCCGCGCCGTGGATGCTCGCGGCCAACGTCGGCGCGTACTTCGACCGCGTGGCGTCCTTCCGCCCCGACGCCGTCGTCAGCGACTTCGACTCGTTCGCGTACCTCTTCGGCAAGCGCCATCGCCTGCCGATCGTGTCGATCGACAACCAGCAGATCATCAGCCGCTGCAAGCTCGGCAAGTTCGCCAAGCAGGGCGTCAAGGTCGACTACCAGATGACCAAGGCGTTCGTCCGCGCGAAGCTCCCGGCCTGCGACCACTACGTAGTCACGACGTTCTTCTTTCCGCCGGTCCGAAAGCGCTACGGCAAAGAGACGACGCTCGTCCCGCCCATCTTGCGCCGGGCCATCCTCGACGCGAAGAAGAAGGCGCGCGCGGGCGAGCACGTGCTCGTCTACCAGACGTCGACGAGCGACACGCGCCTCGTCGACGAGCTCAACTCGATCGACAAAGAGAAGTTCGTCGTCTACGGCCTTCGCAAATCGGCTCGCAAAGGCAACTGCGTTCTCAAGGACTTCAGCGAGGACGGCTTCGTCGAGGACCTCGCCTCGGCGAAGGCCGTCGTCACCAACGGCGGGCTGACGCTCATCGGCGAGGCCGTCTACCTGGGCAAACCCATCTTCAGCGTCCCCGTCGGCAACCAGTACGAGCAGATCTTGAACGCGCGCTACCTCGAAGAGCTCGGCTACGGGCTCGCGGCCCCGCGCATCGAGGGGGACCTCTTGCGGCTCTTTCTGCGGGAGACGCCGAAATACGCGGCGCAGGTGGGCAAGCACCGGCAAGACGGCAACCGCGAGGTGTTCCATGTGGTCGACCGTGTGCTCGAGCGCTTCGCGCGCAAGGCCAAGCGCGGCAAGAACGCAAACGGGGGCGAGGGCGACGCGCGGACCTGAACGCGCGCGCGCGATCTGCTAGGAGCAACGTCGGGCCCACGTGCCGGAAGACCCCATCGTCTCGGTCGCTCCTCCGCCGGTATCGATGCCGGTCGCGCGAGAGCCGCTTCCGGCCGAAGCCGTCGACGTCGCCGTCATTGGCGGCGGCATCAACGGCACCGGCGTCGCGCGCGACCTCGCGATGCGCGGCCTGCGCGTGGCCCTCTTCGAGCGAAACGATCTCGCCTTCGGCGCGAGCGGCAACTCGAGCGGGATGATCCACGGCGGCGTGCGGTACCTCTCGAGATCACCGCACGTCACGGAGACCTCGTGCCGCGACTCCGGGTACATCCAGCGGATCGCGCCGCACCTGCTCTTTCGCATCCCGTTTTTGATGCCGGTGCGCCACAGCGCCCAGGGCCGCATCGCCCTCGAGCTCATCGACGCGTACTTTCGCGCGTACGACGACTACCAGCCCCTCAAGCGCGGCGAGCCCCACTGCCGCCTCGACGCGAGCGACCTCGGGCGGCTCGAGCCGGGCCTCGTCGGCGCGGTCGTCGGCGGCATCACGTTCGACGAGTGGGGGGTCGACGGGGCGCGGCTCTGCGTGCTGAACGCGATCGACGCGATGGAACGCGGCGCGCGGGTCCATCCCCACGCGACGGTCGAGACGGTCTCGCGCGTGCCGGGCGGCCACCCCGCGGGCAAGCGCTACGTCGTCGAGGCGCGCGATCGGAGGACGCAGGCGCGCATCGGCGTCCAAGCGCGGGTGGTCGTGAACGCCACGGGCGCGTGGAGCCCCGTCACCGCGGCGCTCGGCGGGCTGCCGCAGCTGCGGGTCCGCGTGAGGCCGGGCAAGGGCATTCACGTCGTCCTCGACCGACGCCTCACGAACTACGGGATCCTCTCGGAGGCCATCGACGGACGGCAGATCTTCCTCGAGCCCTGGCAGAACGTGAGCGTGCTCGGGACGACCGACGACGACTACTACGGGGACCTCGACGACGTCTGCGCCACGAGCGAGGAGGTGCGCTACCTCGTGCAGGGCGTGGCGCGCGTCTTCCCGGGCGTGCGCACGGCGCGCGCGATCGGGACGTACGCCGGCGTCCGGCCCTCGCTGTACGCGTACGGCCGAAACGAGGACGCGCTCTCGCGCGAGCACGAGATCGTCGACCACGGGCCCGACGGCGCGCCCGGCGTCTATTCGATGATTGGCGGCAAGCTCGCGAGCTACCGGCTCTTCGCGCAAGAGATGAGCGACCGGGTCGCCGCCCGCGATTTCGACGTGCAAGTCCCCTGCGCGACCCACACGCGGCCCCTGCCCGGCGGCGAGGCGGTGCTCGACGCCTTCGCCTTCGCCGACGCCCAACACCTGACGCCCGTCGCCGCGCGGCGCCTCGTCTACCGGCACGGGACGCGCGCCCTCCGGATCCTCGAGCGCGCAGACGAACAGCCGGCGCTGCGGCACGTGACCTGTCCGTGCGAGCCGGTCCTCGAGGGCGAGGTCCGGCACGCGGTGCGCGAGGAGATGGCGTGCTCCGTCGAGGACGTCTCTCGGAGGACACGGCTCGGCCTCGGCGCGTGCGGCGGCATGCGCTGCGCGGCGCGCTGCGGGCAAATCGTGGCGCAGGAGCTGGGTCTGCCGCCGAGCGCGGGGATACGCATGGCGGGCGAGTTTCTCGTGAAGCAGGCGCGGACCCGCATCGTGGCCCTCGGGCCCGAGCAGGCGCGCCAAGAGGCGCTGTCCCTGGCGCACGTCCGGGCGTCGCTGGGGGAGCCATGACGCGGGTCATCGTGATCGGGGGCGGGATCGCCGGGACGGGCGCGGCCCTTTCGGCGGCGAAGGCGGGGGCCTCGGTGAGCGTGATCGACGGAGGCCCCGGCGCCTCGACGCTGGCGACCGGCGCACTCGACGCATGGCCCTGGGCCGCTCCGGGCGCGTCGATCGCGCCCGTCGATCGCGGCGTACACGATGTCCTCGACGCCCTCGGCGGCCACGTGGTCACCGCGCGGCCTGCCCGCCTCGTGACGACGGCGGGCGTCGTGCGGCCGGCGCGCGGTCGAGACGCGGGGCTGCTCGACCTCGACACGACCGCGACGGCGGCCAAGGTCGTGGGCGTCGTCGCGTGCGTGCGCCCCGGCTGGGACGCGAGCGCGCTCGCGGCGGCGTGGGGCGACGCGGCGCAGGACGTCCCTTTCATCGTCGTCGACGCGACGGTCGCGCGGCACACGGGCGAGGGCGACATGCCGGACGCGGACTTCGCCGCGCGGCACGACGACGACGCGCGGCTCGGATGGCTGGCCGACCGACTGCGCGAGGCCGTCGCCGGCAACGCGGGGTTGCTGCGCGCGCTCGTGCTCCCTCCGTGCCTCGGGGTGGAGAGGGCGCGCGCCGACGCGCTGTCGGAGCGGCTCGGCGTGCGATGCGGCGAAGCGCTCGCGTCGCCGGGAGGACCCGCGGGGCTCCGCTTCGAGCACGCGAAGAAGCGGGCGCTCTCGAGCGCGCGCGTCGAGGTCGTCGAGGCCCGCGCGCGGGGCGTCTCGCGCACGGCGGTGGGCTGGTGCGTCGACCTCGAAGACGGGCGGCGCACCGAAGCCGACGCCGTGGTCGTCGCCGTGGGAGGCCTCGTCGGCGGAGGCGTGGAGTATGCCCCGGGCGAAGCGGTCCTCGCCACCGCGCTGCCGCCGTTCTCGCGGCCGCCTTTCCGCCTGGTCATCGACGCTCCGCTGCCGCTCGGCGCGCACGGTCAGCCCCTCGACCTGCCGAGCACCCTCTTCGGGGTGGCGCCCGAGCAGCTCGCGTGGCCCGCCGCGAGAGACCCGCTGATGGACCGCGTCGGCGTGCTCGCCGACGCCCGCGGCCGTGTTCTCCCCGGCCTCTTCGCCGCGGGCGAGCTCCTCGCCGATCGATCGCGCACCTGGCTCGACGCGCTTGCCACGGGCGTCGTCGCGGGCGCCGCGGCGGCCGCGGTCAACGCGGAACGTCGAGCCCGATCATCCGTCCCAGCACCTCCCATCCGACCCTGAGCACCGGGTCGTTGCCCTTCTCGGGATCGTCGGGCACGCCGCGCGCGTCGCTCCGCCCGGGCTCGAAGGCGGCCTCCCCCGCGTCCCCCACCGCGACGACGACCGACCCCGGCGGCGCTTGCTGCCCGCCGCGCTCGCCCGCGAGGTGCCCCTCGAGATCCTTCTCGCGGTACGAGACGAGGCTCTCGTCCTTCTTCACTTCGACCGTCACGTCGGGGTGGACGCCGTCGGCCTGGATGGCGTGACCGCCGGGCGTGTAATAGCGCGACACCGTGAGGCGCAGGCCCGCGCCGCCCGGCAAGGAAACGATCGCCTGCACGCTGCCTTTGCCGAACGTCTGCTCGCCGACGATGCTCGCTCGCTTGTGGTCTTGCAGCGCGCCCGCGACGAGCTCCGACGCGCTCGCCGTGTACTGGTTGACGAGGACGACGCACGGCTCGGCCACGAAGGCCCCGCCCGCGCGCGCGCGAACCTCGTCGACCACGAGGCCACGGTGCCGCGCCGTGTAGATGACGCCGTCGTCGAGGAACTCGTCGGCGACGTCGGCCGCCTGATCGACGAGGCCGCCCGGATCGTTCCGGAGGTCCACGATGAGGCCCTTGAGCGGACCGCCCGCGCGGGCCCGGAGCTTGGCCGCCGCCTCGAGCAGCTCGTCGTGCGTGTGCTCCTGGAACTGCTTCACGCGGACGTAACCCACCTGATGCGCGAGGAGCCTCGAGGCGACGCTCGGCACGTGAATGACCTCCCGCACGAGGTCGAACGAAATCGGATCGCCCGAGCCCTGGCGGCGGATGCCGAGCTTGACGTGGCCTCCGGGGACGCCGCGCAAATGCTTGACGAGCTTGTCGAGCGGCTGCGAGCTCGCGTCCTTGCCGTCGACGCTGATGATCACGTCGCCGCTCACGATCCCGGCGCGCTCCGCGGGCGAGCCTTCGATCGGAGAGAGCACGATGAGCTGATCGTTGCGCGTCTCGACCTCGATGCCGATGCCGCCGAACTCGCCCTCGGTGTCGCTCTCGAACGCCTGGAACTCGTCGGGCGCCATGTAGCTCGAGTGCGGATCGAGCTCCGCCACCATCCCCTTGACGGCGCCGTCGACGAGCTTGGCGCGGTCCACCGGGTCGACGTATTCGCGTTCGACCTCGACGAGCACGCGACCGAGCTGCTCGACGGCGGCGTACGGGGCGTCGCCCATCGCCCCGCGGGGGCCGCCGCCGATCATCGTGGCGCAGGCGCCTCCCGCGAACGCGAAGCCGGGGAGGACAAGCCAGCGAAACGCGAGGGTGCGTGTGCGATGGGGTCGAGCAGCGAGCGAGGGGGATCGAGGACTTCGGGGCATCTCGCCGGAGAAAGTAGCTGCATTTCCCGGGACGCGCCGAAGCGCGCGGGACCTGGGCGGACGTGGTGCGAGCGAGGACGGAGCTCCGGGCGCGCGCGCCCGAGCGCGCCCTGCGCTCATGTGGGAAGGATGGCGGCGATAAGGTGAGACAATGAAGACTGCGAAAAACCATCCGCGGACGCGTAGGAGCGATGTACGATGCAAAGTCGAACTTGCTCGAGCTCGATGACTCTCGCAGCAGAGATTGCAATGGGAGTACTCTTGTGAAGGCGAGCGCAGCGCCCCACCGCACCTTTCCGGCGGCCCACCCTAAGGAGGTTTCCCTTGGCGACGAGTGACAAGGAGTCGATCGCGACTATGCCCGGTTCGAAAACCGACAAGCGCAAGCAGAGTCTCTACTTCCCCGAGTCCATGCTTCAGGAAATTAAAGAAGAGGCGGCGAGGTTGGACAGGTCTCTGTCGTGGGTCGTGCAGCGCGCGTGGAAGATCTCCCGCGTCGAAATCAAAAAGCTCCCGAGCGTCAACGACGTGGAAGGAGCCGATGACGAGGACGCGGGCTGAGCCAGCTCGACGGCCGCACCGACGACACCGTGCGGATCGGTGCGACCACACCCGAGGACGATGCGTCGTTCGCGCGCGGCCCTGACGGGACGCGGTTGTTCGTGCGCACGAGGAAATCGGGGCATCGCCCCGATGAAGTCCACGCGCTGCTGAGCGACGGCATTCTTTGCGACGGATTCATCTGGAAGTACGTGTGGGACGAGCTTGCGCCTCTCGTCCCACTGATCCACTGGAACTACCGAGGCCATGGGCGCAGTGCGCCTCCGGCCGACCCCACCCGCATCGACATCGGAGCCCACGCCGATGACCTCGACGCCGTGCGAAGGCACGTCGGTGATCCACCGTGCGTGCTGTTCGGGCACTCGATGGGATGTCAGGTCGCGCTGGAGGCGTACCGCCGCCGCCCGGACAAGGTACGGGGCCTCGTTCTCTTGTGCGGGAGCTTCGGCAACGTCACGAGCACGTTCCACGGCGTGCCCGTTCTGGAGCTGATTCTGCCGAAGCTCCTCGACATCGCGCAGAAGGCGCCCGACGTGGTCCGCGCGGTGTGGAGCAGGCTGCCCCCGCGCCTGGCGCTCAAGATCGCGCTGAAGGTGGGCGAGATAGACCCGGACCGCGTCCACCCGGAAGACGTCCTTCCGTATCTCTCGCACATGACCGACGTAGATTTTCCGATGTTTTTGCGGATGCTGCGGGCGGCGGGGGAGCACACGGCGAGCGACCTCCTGGCGCGGATCGAAGTCCCGGTCCTCGTCGTCGCCGGAGAGCGCGACACGTTCACGCCCGCGTTTCTCGCCGCAGCGATGACGGAGGCCATCCCCCACGGAGAGCTCCTGATGGTCGCGGGGGGCACGCACGTCGCCCCGATCGAGCAGCCGGCGCTCGTCAACGCGCGCATCGAGCGCTTTCTCGAAGAGCGCATTCTCTAGACCCCGGCGAAGGCCTCCATCCGCCGGAAGGAACGCTCCATCCTGCGAGCGAGGGCCTCCATCCGCCGGAAGGAACGCTCCATCCTGCGAGCGAGGGCCTCCATCCGCGGGAAGCCACGCTCCATCCTGCGAGCGAGGGCCTCCATCCGCGGGAAGCCACGCTCCTTCCGGCTTGCGAAGGCCTCCATCCGCGGGAAGCCACGCTCCTTCCGGCTTGCGAAGGCCTCCATCCGCCGGAAGCCACGCTCCTTCCTGCGCGAGGAGAGGCCCTCACTCCCCTCGCTGCAGGCCCATTCGCTCGGCCACGCCGTCGCGGTACCCGTGCCAGAGCGCCAACGCCTCTTCGCACGTCTCCACGACGGCCGCGGCGGTCGCGCCGCCCGCCTCCCCCGCGTTCTCGAGGACCATGCGCCAGGCGTCGCCGCGGTGATCGCCTTCGACCTGGGCGTGCGCGCGCGCGAGGTCCATGGCGGCGGCGGGGCACCCGTAGTGGAGCACCAGCGGATGCGCGCGCACCGCTTCGTCGCCGCGCCGTCGCGCGAACGTCCCCGCGAGCTCCGCGCGCTCGTTCACGCTGCCCTCGACGAAAATCGTCAGCAGCGCGACACCCGCCTGCCACGGCGCCGCGGATGACCGCGCGCGGAGGAAATCGCGGTAGCGGAGCGCCGCGGGGTGCAGCCAGGCGTCGTCGTCGATGAAGGCGGCGGCGTCGAGGCCGAGCCCGGCCATCATGCGGACGAAGAGCTTCGGGTGGGCGTCGGTGCCGGAGAGGCCGCCGGTCTGCTCCTCGTAGAGGTTGGCCGCCAGCGAGCCGCGCACGTCGTCGATCGGCGGCACGACGCCGAGCGCCCGCGCGAGCAGGACCGGGAAATCGCGGACGTAGACGAGGTACTCGTGCCTGAAGTGTGTGAAAAGCTGCGCCGCGCTCAGGCCGGGCCGCGTGAGCGCCGGGTACGCCCAGTGGTGCTTGCGGTCCATCACCCCGAGCAAGCTCTCGCGCAGAGAGGCCACGCCCACCACTATAGAACCCGCGAAGAAACCCCAAAAGAAAGCGGGCAGCGCTCGTTGTCGAAACGCCGCCCGCTTGGGGTCGTTCCATCCACCTGGGCCGTGTGTCGGACGGCATGAACCCCTAGCCAACGGCTAGGTGGGGAGCGTTGACCGCGCTTTAGGCTTCCGAGTCAGTCCGCCTCGGTCGAGGCGGCCCCGGCCTGCTCACGGAGCGATCATTGCCCCCCGGGTTCGTGGTTGTTCGGGATCCATGTATGCCGGCAATCACGAGCCCTGCAGAGGGAACCCACTGAAAATAACATTGCTCTCTCGCCGGTCAACGGCCCCGGCGGAAAGACACCGGAAAGTGGGCCAAACGCCCAGCGCCGTGCCTACATCGATCGCGCACATGGAGCACGCGCGGCATTTTCCCTTTACGGTGCGCTTCGCTACGACCGACGAGCGGGACGCGGCGGCGATCCTCCTCGCCGACGACGGGATGGTCGTCGCCGAGCTCGAGGGGATCGGACCCTCGGCGCGCGGCAAGCTCGGGGAGGTCGTCGCCGAAACGATCGAGCGCCAGCTCGCCGAGCGCGGCGCCGCGGGCCCGGGCGTGGCGAGCACAGTCGACCCGGACGCGCTGCTCAGCGACCAGCTCTTTCGCGCGAGGCGCTCGGGGGCGACGGGCATCGCGCTCGTGCTGGGTCCGCTCCGGGCGGTGGCGGGCGTTCGGGGCGCGCTCGATCCCGTGGACTGTTCGACCTTGCGCTTTCTCGCGGACGCGACGCGCGAGCGACCCGTCGCGCTCTTGCTCGACGCGGGTGACCGCCTCACGGCCGGCTACGGCGATCCGGTGGCGCTCGGCGAGCTCCTGGCATCCGCGCCGCCGGAGCCGACGGCGCTGCCCCCGCCCCCGCCCCTCGTCGCACGACCCGAGGAGCCGGCCTCGGTCCTCGAGCCTCCGCGCCAAGAGGCGACCCCCGCGGCGACCGCTTCGTGCGTCGAGCCCGCGACGCCGCCCCCGGACCCACTCGACGAAGGTGTCTGGAGCGCTTGGGTGGCGGAGCTCGCGTCGGCCCTCGGCCCGCAGCCGCTCGCGACGCTCGAGCGACTCTTCACCGAAGCCTATGTCCCGCTCGCGAACGCCGTCGACGCCGGGCTCGACGCCCCGCGGGCCCGGCGCGCGCGCGACGAGTTTCGCCTGGCCTTCGCCAGCGGCTACGTCGACGCCTTCCCGACGTTCGCGGCCACGACCAAGCGCCCGCGGATGGTCTTCGACGCCCACGACACCGCCGCGCGCATCGGGCGCCTGCACGGGGCGCGCACCGTCCGCGTCCTGCTGGTGGGCGCGATGCGCTGGGACATCGGCCGCGACGTCCAGACGCGCGTCGTCGGCCGCGTCGGCGGCCGCGCGTCGTTCACCGACGAGGTGCTGCTCTGGAGCGCGCTGCCGACGACGACGATGCGCCAGCTCGAGACGATCGCGCGCGGCATCGAGGCCCTGCGCACGCCCGCGCCCTCGGAGCTCGAGCCGCCGGCGCCGCGGATGCGGAACGCCGAGCAAGCGCGGCGCATGCGGGTCGGGCCGCGCGAAGTCTACAAGCTCGACGTCGTCGAATCGCGCCTGTCGGCCGCGGGGATCGACGCGGCGCGCGCGTTCCCCGAGATCGCGGCGGCCACCGCGGACGCCATCGTGCGCCACGTCGAGACGCTCGCTCCGAGGACGCTCCTGCTCGTGCTCGGCGATCACGGCTTCGCGCTCGAGGGCGGCGCGGCGCGGCACGGCGGCGCATCGCCCGAGGAAGTCCTCGTGGGCGCGTTCGCGCTGCTGACGGGCGAGGTGCATTAGTACGGCGGACTCGCGCCTGGGCGAGGCCGGCGCTACACCACGGCCCATGCCCGAGTCGGCGATCGTGGCCCGCTGGCAAGCGCGCGGAGCGCTCGCGCGGCCGGTCGCCTACGACAGAGCGGGGGCGATGTCCTGGCGGGACGCGGTCTCGCGGAGCGAGCGCATCGCCGCGAGGCTGCTCGCGGGAGAACGCTCGCTCGGGGGCGAGCGCGTCGGCCTCTGGCTGTCGCCGGGCGGCGACTTCCTCGCGTGCTTCTTCGCCGTGCTGCGCGCCGGCGGGGTCGCGGTCGTGCTCTCCCCGGCGCACCCTCCCCCCGAGACGAAGTACCTCTGCGGCGACGCCGGCGTGCGCCGCGTCGTGGCCTCCCCCGAGCTCGCGGCGTCGGCCGCGTTCCTCGCGCCCGAGCGATCGGTGCACGCCTCCGACGACCTCGCGCGCTTCACCGGAGAGCTCTCGGGGGCGACGCCGTCGGAGGAGGACCCCGCGCTCCAGCTCTATACGAGCGGCACGACGGGCAAGCCGAAGGGCGCCGTCCTGACGCACGGCAACCTCGGCGTCCAGCAGGAGATCCTCGCCGAAGCGTGGGGGCTGCGGGAAGACGACGTGCTCCTCCACCTCTTGCCGCTCCACCACATGCACGGCCTCTGCATCGCGCTCCTCTCGACGGTCGGCGCGGGCGGCGCGGCGCGGTTCCTCTCGGGCGCGCCCTTCGACGGGGCGGCGGCGTGGGAGGCCGCGGGCCACGCCACGGTTCTCATGGCGGTGCCGACGATCCACGCGCGCCTCTTCGAAGCGTTCGACGCCGCCACCGAGGACGCGCGCGCTCGTTGGACCGAGAGCGCCCGCGCCCTTCGCCTCGTGACGAGCGGGAGCGCCGCGCTGCCGGTCACGCTCGGCGAACGCTGGCGGAGCCTGACGGGCGCGTATCCGCTCGAGCGCTTCGGCATGACCGAAATCGGCGTCGGGCTGACCAACCCGCTCGCCGCGGGCGGCCGAAGGCCCGGGTCCGTCGGCCTGCCGCCGCGCACCGTGACGACGCGGATCGCCGGCGACGACGGCGAAGACGCGGACCGCGGCGAGCTCTGGATCGCGGGACCGAGCGTGTTCGCCGGCTACCACGGCCGCCCCGACGAGACCCGCGCCGCCTTCGCGGAGCGCGGCGGGGAGCGGTGGTTTCGCACCGGCGACACGGTCGAGCGCGGGCCCGACGGCTACGTCCGCATCCTCGGGCGGACGAGCGTCGATATCCTGAAGAGCGGCGGCTACAAGCTGAGCGCCCTCGAGATCGAAGAGGCGATGCGCGAGCATCCTGCCGTCGGGCAAGTCGCGGTGGTCGGCGTGCCCGACGCCGCGTGGGGAGACCGCGTCGTGGCGTGCGTCGTGCCGCGGGCGGGCCGCCAGGGAGAGTGCAGCGAGGCGTCGCTCCGGGCCTTCCTGAAGGAGCGGCTCGCCGCGTATAAAGTGCCCAAACAAGTGGTCTTGATGGCCGAGCTCCCGGTCAACGCGCTCGGCAAGGTCCTCAAGCCCGAACTCGTCCGCAGGCTTTCCGCCTCTCCAGCGTGAGACGGCGCGGGCCGCCCTTTGGTACAACTCGTCCACGTGCGCCATGCCCGACGACGCCGAACGCCGCTGCAGGACCTGCGCTCGCTTCGTCCGGGTCATGGAGTCGGTCGACGCGATGGGCGAAGTGCGGCGCGCCGGAGAGTGCCTGCTGGGCGTGTGGCCCAAGCCGCTCTACGAGACGAACACGTGCTCGCAGTGGGTGCGCCGCGGCGAGTTCAAGGCCCGCCCCGCCGCACCGCCGCCGAGGTCGCGCGCGAGCCCGAGGCGCCCGACCGCCGAGCAAGCGGGGGTCTTTCTCCGAAGAAGCCCCGTCGCGCCCGAACGATCCCACCCACCCCAGAGCCGCACGCCTCGGAACCTGCCGGAGGACCTTCTCGAAATGGATGCAGAAGACTTCAAGAGGGTGCTCTCCGAGGTGCTGCGCGAAGAGCTCGGCCTCGGCGAGGCGGAGCTCGCGGGCAAATGGGAGGGCGGCGAGATGGTGCTGAAGGCCGGCCGCGAGGGCTTGCAGGAGAAGCGGGTGCCGATCGAGGCCCTCTTCCGCAAGATCGTCATGATAAGAGACAAGCTCCGCGTCCTCGAGCAGCGCATCAACGCCCACCCGAAGCTCGGCGACGACGACAAGCTGCAGCTCCAGCAATACGTGACCGGCTGCTATGGCTCGCTCACGACGTTCAACGTCCTCTTTTCCAACCGTGACGACCAGTTCGTGGGCCAGAAGGGCGACGAGTAGCGGCGCCTTCGCCGCGTGGACGCTCGCCGCCGCGCTCGGATGCGGCAAGGGCGGCCCGCCGTCGGCCGCTCCGCCGGGCGCCCCGCCGGTCTCCAGCCGCGAACCGGTCGACTTCGCGTTCGACTCGATCGACGACCGCGTCGTCGACGCGGAGAGCACGCGCGGCGCCATCACGGTGATCGCGTTCGTGACGACGGAGAACCTCGCCTCCCAGGCGCAGCTCGATTTCTTGGTCGCGATGGCCAAGCACGATGGGACCCGGGTGCACTACGCCGCCGTGGCGCTCGAGCCGAAGGAGAGCCGCGAGATCGTGGAGCTCTATCGCAAGGCGCTCTCGATCCCGTTCCCCGTCGCCCTCGCCGACGCGCGGACGCTGGCCGGCGACGGTCCGTTCGGCGACGTGCGCACCGTTCCCGCGGTCGTGATCCTCGACCGGGCCGGGCGCGTCGCGTGGCGCACCGAGGGTCACGTGGCCAGGAGCGACGAGCTGCGCGAGGCGATGCGAGGCCTCTAGCCATCGCTACGTCGGACGATCTTCGTCGACGGCGTCGAGGTGCGGCCCGAAGAGGTGCGCGAACGACGCGAGCGCCAACGGCGTCGCGCGATGGGCGCGACGGTCGGCGAGGATCGCGTGCGCGAGCTCTTCGACGACGACCCGCAGCGGAGTCGGCTCGACGGCGAGACCTTCGACGTCGCGGAGCGGGGGCACGTCGCTCGCGTGGCAGAACGGGTCGTGGCGGACGGCGAGGAAGCCGCCGCCCGGCGTGTACCGGCAGGTCAGCACCTGGACGAAGTCGAGGTAGAGCGGCGCGACGAGCACGCACGCGTGGGTCCCGTCCCGCGCCACGCCGCGAAGCGCGCGTGCGTCGTTGGGTCCGTCGGTGCGCTGGACCGGCTCCGATTCGAGCGCCGACCGAATGCGCCCACGGCGGACGGGATCCGACTCGGTCGCGAGGATCGGGGCGTAGAGCGCGACCGTCGGCACGCCCAGCGCGGGCGCGTCGACCTCGAGCGCGTCGAGCCACGCATCTCGTCCCTCGGGGGGGAGCGCCTCGTAGGCGAGCGCCGCGGCCATGGCGGCCTCGGCGTCCGCGGCGAGCGCCGAGAGCCAGCTCCGCCACGCCGATCGGACGTGATCGTCATCCGCCGGCTCATCCGCGGACCCCTGGGACGGGCGCTTCCTTTCCTCGACGCTCGACGACTCGTCTTCGGATTCAACACCCATCGGAATCGCTCACCGTAACCCTCTCACACCCCGCCCGGAAGGGGACGGATGCGCTTTGCCGCGCCGCGCTCGCGCGATCGGGGGTTACCATGCACGAGGGTGTCCCACCTGTCTTGTTACCCCGTCGAATGAAGCTTTGACGAAGCTCGGATGAAGCCTCCCATGACGCGCGACTCGGACGAGGTACTGGCTCGGTTTCACGGCGAGCTCGACCTCGTTCAGATTTTGGCGCGTCAACTCGCGCGCCGCATCGCGGCGCCGGTCACCGTCGACGATCTCGCGTCGTTCGGCCAGGAGGGCTTGCTCCTCGCGGCCCGCACGTTCGACGCTTCGCGCGGCGTCCCGTTTCGTCGCTGGGCCAACCTCCGCATCCGCGGCGCGATGATCGACGGCGTCCGGCAATGGGGCGGCCTGCCTCGGCGCGTATACCACGAGCTGCGCGCGCTCGAGGCCGGCGACCGGATGCTCGCGGCCTACGACGAGGAGGACGCGGCGAGCCCCGCCCGGACGCCCGAGCAAGCCGACGCGCGCTTGCACGCGTACCTGACCGGCATCGCGACGGCGATCACGGTCGGGAAGGTCGCGGCGGATTCGGCGGAGAGCGCCGAGGCCGACGGCTTCACGCGCTCGCCCGAGGAGATCGCCGGCGCCCGCGAGGCCGCCCGGCGCGTGCGCGCGGTCGTGGAGACCTTGCCCGAGCGCGAGCGGGCCCTCATCGAGCGGCACTACTTCGGCGACGAGACGATCGACGCGGCCGCCGCGGCCATCGGCCTCTCCAAGTCCTGGGGGAGCCGCCTGCACGCGCGCGCGATCGAGAGCCTCGCGCGGGAGCTCCGCAAGCTTCCGCCGTGAATGCCGGCGCGGCCGGCGCGTGGTACACGAGCGCGGCAATGGGTGACCGAGTCGTCGTGGCGATGAGCGGCGGCGTCGACTCTTCGGTCGCGGCCGCGCGCCTCTTCGACGCCGGCTTCGACGTCGTCGGCGTCACGCTCCACCTCTGGGACTACCCGGACGGTCCGCGCGCCGAGGGTGGACACGGGCGCTGCTGCGCCCCCGAAGATCAGCGCGACGCCCAGCGCGTCGCCGACGCCGTCGGCTTCCCGCATTTCGCGTTCGACCGCCGCGCGCTCTTCGCCCGGTCCGTCGTCGCTCCGTTCGTCGACGCGTACCTTGCCGGAGAGACGCCGAGCCCGTGCACCGCGTGCAACCGCGGCGTGAAGCTCGCCGAGCTCCTCGCCCTCGCCGACCGCCTCGGCGCGAAGCATGTCGCCACGGGCCATTACGCGCGCATCACGCGCGATCCCGCCGGGACGCCGCGCCTCTCGATGGGCGCCGACCGCGGCAAGGACCAGAGCTACTTCCTTTACGCGAGCCCGCGCGCGTGGCTCGAGCGCCTGGTCTTTCCGCTCGGGGACAGCCAGAAGGAGGAGGTCCGCGCGGAGGCCGTCCGCCGGCGCTTGCCGGGCGCGCAGAAGGGCGAGAGCCAGGAGCTCTGCTTCGTCGGAGGCGGGTCGTCCGCGTATGTCCGGTTCGTCTCGGAGCGCGCGGGAGCGCGGGTGCGGCCGGGCAAGATCGTCGACGACACCGGACGCGTGGTCGGCGCGCACGACGGGCTGCACCGGTTCACCATCGGCCAGCGCAAGGGCGTCGGCGTCGCGCTCGGCAGGCCCGCGTTCGTCACGCGCGTCGATCCCGAGACGGCCACCGTTCACCTCGGCGGCGAAGAGGCTCTCCTTTCCCGCGGCGCCGTCGTCGACGAGCTCGCCCTCGCCGACGGCGTCGCCTTGCCGACGCGCGCCCGCGTCCGCGTCCGCTACCGCCACGAGGGGCAAGCGGCGGTCGTCACCGCAGACGCCGCCGGCAAGAGCGCGCGCGTGACGTTCGACGCGCCCGTGCGCGCCGTCACGCCGGGGCAAATCGCCGTCTTCTACGACGCGGACAAGGTGGTCGGCGGAGGCCGCATCGCGTCGGCAGTGCCCTAGCGACGGGAGGCGCGCTACGCTGGCGACGCGTGAGAGCGTTCTTGCCCGTCCCGTTCGTGGTGGCCGTGGCCGCCGTGTGGGCCCCCGCGTGCTCGCTCGGGCAGGGCACCGGGTGCATCGCGGGGACGCTCGACGTCCCGGAGTGTTGGTCCGGCTCCTTCGACCTGCACCCCGATTTCTTCGCCGCCGTGCCGACCAACAGCAACGCCCTCGAAATCCGCGTGCAGAACGGCGGCGACTACGAGACCTTCAGCGACGGACTGCTCCTCCTCGTCGACGACCTCCACGTCGTCCGCGGCGACCCGCTCGGCGACGGCGGGACCCGCCCGTCGTACTTGAACCAGCCCCTGGTCGTCGGGTTACCGCCGTCGGTGGTGCCGCCCGGGGTGCCGGTCGTGGCGGTCGCCGACCCCTCCATCGTGCACGCGAACTTCTATCTCGAGCGAACGTGCCGCACGCAGAACGTAGCGCTCTACGCGCTCGACAAGGTCGCCCTGCAGGCCGACGGGACTTGCAATCGACCCGCCGCCGGTGAGCCGCCGTCCACGTGCCCGGGACCCGCCACGCTCGGCGCGACGTCGTCGGCGGACGCGGGGGCCGACGCCGGAGCCGGCGCATCGACCGCCGACGCGAGCATCATGGACGCCGCGGTGGCGAGCGTCGACGCGACGATCGCGACGTCGGGGGACGCCGGGCAGCTCGTGTGCGGGCAGTCGAACCCCGTGTGGCCGAACAACATCGCGACGAGCACCATCACGTTCTCGAGCCTGTTCGACGGCGACACGGGCGAGTCCAACGACCAGCAACGCCTCACCGAGGCGTCGTTCGACTTCTACCTCGCCGACCCGCGCGACGTGTGCCCCGGCGGCGTCGGGCCGCCGCCTCGCTGCCAGGCCCACCTGCAAGGCAACTTCAGCTTCTATTTCCAGAGCGGTCGCCCCGCGCAGCCGTTCCCGTGATGCTCCGGGTCGACGCGACCATCGCGTCGCTCGCCCCGGGCGGCGACGGGGTGGCGCACGTCGAGATCGACGGAGAGCGGCGGGCGATCTTCCTTTCGCGCACGGCCCCGGGCGACGTCGTCCGCGCCGAGATCGATCCGTCCCACCGGCCCGCGCGCGGACGCGTGATCGCACTCGTCGCGCCCGGCAAGGAGCGCGTCGACCCGCCGTGCGAGAGCTTCGCGCTGTGCGGGGGTTGCGACTGGATGCACCTCTCCGCCGGCGCCCAAGGAGAGGGCCACGTCGAGCACCTTCGGGCGGCCCTGCCCGCCCCTTGGCGAGACCTCCCGATCGCGTTTCACCCTGCCCCCGCGGCGCTCGCGTACCGCACGCGCGTCCGCCTCCACGTGCGCTGCGAGCGCGGCCGCGTCGCCGTCGGCATGTACCGGGCGAGGAGCCACGAGCCCGTCGCGGTCGACGCTTGCGTCGTGCTCGACCCCGCGCTGGAGAGCGCGCGCCGCGGGCTGGCCGCGCTCTTTGCGGGATCGCGCGGCCGCGGGGAGGCGCTGCTCGCGCTCGGCGTCGATCGCGTCCCGGTGCTCGACGTGCGCTGGACCGGAGAGGTCGAGCGCTCGTGCTTCGGACGGCTCGAGCAAGCCGTCGCGCGGGGCGAGCTCGCGGGGGCGCGCGTGACCATCGGCGACGCATCGGTGCCGGCCACGATCGGGGACGCGACACCCTGGATGACGGGCGCCGACGGGGCCCCGCTGCGCCTCGCGCCGGGAGGCTTCGCGCAGGCCGGCGAACGAGGCAACGCGCTGCTCGCCCAGCACGTGGCTCGCGTCGTGGCGGAGCGGCCGGTCGAGCGAGGGGTGGAGCTCTACGCGGGCTCCGGCAACCTCACCGTCCTCTTGGCCGGAGCGGTCCGCGAGTGGGTGGCCGTCGAATCGGATCGAGGCGCGTGCGACGCGGCCCGGTGGAACCTCGCCGCGCGCAAGATCGAGGCGCGCGTCGTCGAGGCCGACGCCGAATCGTACGCGTTCAGCCCCGCCACGAAGCTCGTCGTCCTCGACCCGCCGCGCACGGGCGCCCGCGCTGTCGCGGCCCGCCTCGCAGGCTCCCGCGTGCGGCACGTCGTCTACGTGTCGTGCGACCCGGCGACGCTCGGCCGAGACCTCCAGCTCCTCGTCGGCGCGTACCGTCCTCGGTCCGTCGCGGCCTTCGAGCTCTTCCCGCAGACGAGCCACGTGGAGGCCGTCGTTGCGCTCGAGCGCGTCGCCCCGTCGGCGGCGTAGCCATGCCCCGCTCCCACCCGCCCACGCTCATCACGCTGGCGAGGGCCGCGCTCCGCGACCGAGGGCTCGCCCCGCGAGGCACGCGCGTCCTTGCGGCGGTGAGCGGCGGGCCGGACTCCATGGCGACCCTCCACGTCCTCTCGATCTTGCGGAGCCGCTTCGCGTTCGGCCTCTTCGCGCACGGCGTCGACCACGGCCTCCGCCCCGCCGCCGACTCCGAGCTCGACGTGGCCGAGGGCTTCGCGCGCTCTCTCGACGTCCCCTTCAGCCGCTCGCGTGTGGCGGTCGAGCCCGGCGGGAACCTCCAGGCACGCGCCCGCAAGGCCCGGTGGGATGCCCTGCGCGCGGCGGCCGCCGCCACCGGCGCCGATCGCATCGCCACCGGTCACCACGCCGATGACCGCGCCGAAACCGTCCTGATTCGCATCTTGCGCGGAACTGGGGCAGCCGGCCTCGGAGTCCTGCCTCCGCTCGACGGCGACCGCATCCGTCCCATTTATCGCGCAAGACGCGCCGACGTAGAGGCCCACATCGCCCGCCACCAACTTCCGTTTGCGACCGATCCCTCGAACGCGAGCCCGCGCTTTCTGCGGGCGCGTGTCCGGCACGATGTCATGCCCGTGCTCGAGCGTTTGAACCCAAAGGTAGTCGAACACCTCTGCCGTCTCGCCGACGAACTTTCCGCCGTCCAGCCGCCTCTTCGCGCGGGCATTGCGCGGGGCGGGGCCGAGAAGGAGGCGCCCGCGCGCGCGCTGCGAGGGCGTGGTTAGATTGACGAGCGAGTGGCGGCTGTCGAGCCGCCGACAGGCCACCGCCGGAGGTTCCCACCCCTTGCACTCGTCAGCCAACGCCCGGAGAAAACCTCGGAAATCCCGAGGGCCGGCCCTAGCTGCGACGACACCTCGATGTTACGCATCATACGTAGTAAATTGAAAGCTGTCGTGAGGCCCCACCGGGTCCGCCCTCTGCCGGCGCCGCCCACCCCACCGAGGTCGACGTGAAGCAATCCCACAAGACGTTGCTGCTCTGGGTCCTGCTCATTGTGATGTTTCTCGCAATTTGGCAGGTCTTGCAGCCCGGCGAGCGAAAGCAGCAAGTCAGCTTCAGCCAGTTTGTCGGCTTCGTGCACTCGGGCCAAGTGACCGAGATCCATATCAAGGACCACGAGTACGCCTTCACCCAGGTCATCGACGGGAAGAACACCCAGAAAGAGACCCTCGGGCCCGTCGCCGATCAGGCGCTGATCGACGATCTCGAGAAGAAGGACCCGGCCGCCGGCCGCACCCCGAGCGACAAGCTGCAGGTCTACTTCGAGAAGGAGGACTCGACGCCGTTCTGGTCGTCGACGCTCGTGACGCTCCTGCCGATGCTCTTCATCGGCATCATGTTCTTCCTCTTCATGCGCCAGCTCCAGGCGGGCGGCGGCAAGGCCATGTCGTTCGGCAAGGCGAAGGCCCGCATGCTGAGCGACTCGCAGAACAAGGTGACGTTCGCGGACGTCGCCGGGATCGACGAGGCGAAGGACGAGGTCGAAGAGATCATCGCCTTCCTGAAGGACCCGAAGAAGTTCCAGCGGCTCGGCGGCCGCATTCCCAAGGGCGTGCTCCTCATCGGGTCGCCGGGCACCGGCAAGACCCTCCTCGCCCGCGCGATCGCCGGTGAAGCAGGCGTGCCGTTCTTCAGCATCTCGGGGTCCGACTTCGTCGAGATGTTCGTCGGCGTCGGCGCGAGCCGCGTGCGCGACCTCTTCGAGCAGGGCAAAAAGCATGCTCCCTGCATCATCTTCATCGACGAGATCGACGCCGTCGGCCGCCACCGCGGCGCGGGGCTCGGCGGCGGGCACGACGAGCGCGAGCAGACGTTGAACCAGCTCCTCGTCGAGATGGACGGGTTCGAGTCGAACGACGGCGTCATCATCATCGCCGCGACGAACCGGCCCGACGTGCTCGACCCGGCCATCCTTCGCCCGGGCCGCTTCGATCGGCGCATCACCGTCCCCCGGCCCGACGTACGCGGCCGAGAGGAGATCCTCCGCGTCCACGCCAAGCGGACGCCGCTCTCGCCCGACGTCGACCTCGAGATCCTCGCGCGCGGCACCCCCGGCTTCTCCGGCGCCGACCTCGAGAACCTCGTCAACGAGGCCGCCCTTCTCGCCGCGCGTCAGGACAAGGACGCGCTGACCATGGCCGACTTCGAGCTCGCGAAGGACAAGGTCTACATGGGGACCGAGCGGCGCTCGATGGTCATCAGCGACGAGGAAAAGAAGACGACGGCCGTCCACGAGGCCGGCCACACGCTCATCTCGGTGCTCATCACGCACCACGACCCGGTCCACAAGGTCACCATCATCCCGCGCGGCCCGGCCCTCGGGGTGACCTGGTACCTCCCGAAGGACGACCGGCACAACCTGTCCAAGGAGCAGGCGGAGAGCAGCATCGCCGTCGCGCTCGGGGGCCGCATCGCCGAGGAGATCGTCTTCGGCCGGATGACGACCGGGGCGGGCAACGACATCGAGAAGGCGACCGAGATCGCCCACAAGATGGTCTGCGAGTGGGGTATGAGCGACAAGCTCGGCCCCCTCGCCTATGGCAAGAAGGAAGAATCGATTTTCCTCGGGCGCGACTACGCACAACGGACGCAGGACTACTCCGAGCACACGGCTCAGGAGATCGACCAGGACGTCCGCGCCATCGTGCAGAGGCAGTACGTCCGCGTGAAGGACTTTCTCACGCGCAACCAAGACAAGCTGCAGCGACTCGCCGACTCGCTCATCGAGCGGGAGACGCTCGACGCCGAGGAGATCGCCGCGGTGTTCGAGGGGCGAGAGCTCCCGAAGCGCGAGCGCGTCGTCATCCCGACGTACGCCGAGAAGGACAAGGCGAGCAAAGAGAAGCGCCGCGTGGCCAGCATCTTCGGCGGACCGCCGAAGCCCGCGACCTCCGGCAGCTAGAACACGGCGCCCGCGGGCGTCGCGCCCTCGAAGAAATCCACGGCCCCTCGTCGGCACTCGCCGGCGCGGGGCCGCGGTGCTTTGTGGCCCGTGTTCGATCGAAATTTTGCGCTGCTCTTCCACGTCCACGAAGGGAATCCGAAGGAGCGCGCACAAACTGCGTCGCGACGTAACGCGTGTGTCCGACCGGTTTCGCGAGCGGTCGTCGATCGCGGACTGTGGTCGCGCTGACCTTGCCCTCGACGGAACGTGGGACTACGTTCCGGCCTCCGAGCAGGAGGCATTCGAACTATGGCCACGAAGATCGGCATCAATGGCTTCGGTCGTATCGGTCGCTGCATCGTCCGAGCGATGTCCGAGCGCAAGGTGAAGGACCTCGATCTCGTCGCGATCAATGATCTGACCGACGCGAAGACCCTGGCGCACCTTTACAACTTCGACAGCGTCCACGGGCGCGCGGCGCACCCGTCGGCGGCGCTCGAAGGCGCGATCGACTTCGGCGCCTACAAGACGAAGGTCATTGCCGAGAAGGATCCGGCGAAGCTCCCGTGGAAAGAGCTCGGCGTCGATATCGTCCTCGAGTGTACGGGCCTCTTCACCGACAAGGAGAAGGCGGCCGCCCACCTGACGGCCGGCGCCAAGAAGGTCGTCATCAGCGCGCCGGCCAAGGGCCAAGACGCGACGATCGTCCTCGGAGTGAACACCGAAGTCTACGACGGCGCCAAGCACACGGTCATCTCGTGCGGCTCCTGCACCACGAATTGCCTCGCCCCGGTCGCGAAGGTCCTCCTCGACAACTTCGGTGTCCAGCGCGGCCTCATGACGACGATCCACTCGTACACCAACGACCAGGCCGTCCTCGACATCCCGCACCGCAAAGGGGACCTTCGACGAGCGCGCGCGGCGGCGGTGAACATGATCCCGTCGTCGACCGGCGCGGCGAAGGCGCTGTCCGAGGTCATCCCGCAGCTCAAAGGCAAGTTCGACGGGCAGTCGATGCGCGTGCCGACGATGGACGTCAGCATCGTCGACCTGACCTTCGAGTCCGAGAAGGCCATGACGAAGGACGCCATCCACGCCGCCATGAAGAACGCGGCGGAAGGCCCGATGAAGGGCATTCTCGCTTATACCGAGCTCCAGCTCGTGTCGGGCGACTACATCGGCGATCCGCACTCGTCCACCTTCGACGCGACCATCACCCAGGTGATGGGCGACAAGTTCGCCAAGGTCTTCGCCTGGTACGACAACGAGTGGGGCTTCTCGAACCGCATGGTGGAGCTCGCGCAGCTCGTCGCCGGCAAGCTCTGATCGCCAAAAGGTCATAGGAACGATGAGCAATCCGCTCCAGGGCATTCGTTCGATTCGGGAGCTCCCGATCGAGCAAAAGCGCGTCTTTCTCCGCGTCGACTTCAACGTGCCGCTCGACGGCAGCAAGATCACCGACGACTCTCGCATCCGCGAGGCGCTGCCGACGATCAAGCATGCCCTCGAGCGGGGAGCCCGGCTCGTCTGCGCGAGCCACCTCGGGCGGCCCAAGAAGGGCCGCGACATGAAGTACACGCTCGAGCCGGCGGCCGCGCGCCTCGCGGAGCTCATCGGGCAAGACGTGGCGCTGCCGGAGGACTGCATCGGCGACGCGGCGAAGAAGGTCGTGTTCGACCTCCGTGCCGGCCAGGCGTGCCTGCTCGAAAACCTCCGCTTTCATCCGGAAGAGGAGAAAGACGACGAGAAGTTCTGCCAGGAGCTCGCGCAGCTCGCCGACGTGTACGTCGACGACGCCTTCGGCTCGGTCCACCGTGCCCACGCGAGCGTCCACGGCCTGGCGAAGCTCTACAAGGATCGCGGGTGCGGCTTCTTGCTCGAGAAGGAGATCGCGTCTCTCGGCAAGATCGTGACCTCGCCCGAAAAGCCGTTCATCGCCATCCTGGGCGGCGCGAAGGTGAGCGACAAGATCGCCGTCGTCGAGTCGCTCCTCGATCGCGTGAACATGCTCATCATCGGCGGCGCGATGGCCAACACGTTCCTCGCCGCGCGCGGCAAGAACATGCAGGCGTCGCTCGTCGAAACCGACAAGCTCCCCCTCGCGCGGACCCTGCTCGAGAAGGCCCAAGAGAAGAAGGTCGACCTCGTGCTCCCGGTCGACGTCGTCGTCGCCGGCAGCCTCGACGCGACGTCGGGCGCGGTCGTGAGCGTCGACGCGGTGCCCGCGGGGCAGATGGCGCTCGACATCGGGCCGAAGACCGTCGAAGACTTCTCGCGTCGGTTCGCGACGGCGGCGACGATCTTCTGGAACGGGCCGATGGGCCTCTTCGAGAAGGCTCCCTTCGCGAACGGGACGTTCTCGGTCGCGCGGGCGATGGCCGACTCGCGCGCGTTCACCGTCGTCGGCGGCGGCGACAGCGCGGCGGCCGTCCACGTGGCCGGCGAAGCCATCGCCAAGAAGATGAAGCACATCTCGACGGGCGGCGGCGCTTCGCTCGAGCTCGTCGAAGGCAAGAAGCTGCCGGGCATCGAGGTCTTGCGGGCGACGGGGGCGGCTTGAACCCGACCCGTCGTCCTCTCGTCGCCGGAAACTGGAAGCTCAATCACGGCGGGTCGACGGGCATCGGGCTCGCGACGGCGGTCGTGAAGCTCGCCGGCGAGGTCCCCCACGTGGACCTCGTCGTCGCGCCGCCGTTCACGGCCATCGCCGCGATCGCCCACGAGTGCGACGGAAGCCGCGTCCAGGTCGCCGGTCAAAACCTCTACCCGAAGGACTCGGGCGCCTTCACCGGCGAAGTCAGCGCGCCGATGCTCGCCGAGGCGGGCTGCGCGTGGGTCATCCTCGGCCACAGCGAAAGGCGCCAGGTCTTTGCGGAGGCAGACGCGTTCATCGCCGAGAAGGTCGCCGCCGCCCTCAAGGGCGGCCTCGTGCCGATCGTCTGCGTCGGAGAGACGCTGACGGAGCGCGAGACGGGGGCGACGCTCCAGGTGGTCGAGCGCCAGCTCCGGGCGTTTCTCTCGGTCATCGCGGCGAGCGACCGGCCGGTCGCCATCGCGTACGAACCGGTATGGGCGATCGGCACCGGCAAGAACGCCGGCCCCGCCGAGGCGCAAGAAGTCCACCATGCCATCCGCGGCTGGCTCGCGGAGGCGAAGGCCGACCTCGCGGCCAAGACGCGCGTGCTCTATGGTGGTTCCGTGAAGCCGGACAACGCGCGCGACCTCTTTGCCGCCGCCGACGTGGACGGGGCCCTTGTCGGCGGGGCGAGCCTCGACGCCGCGTCGTTCATCGGCATCGCTCGGGCGGCCGAGGGCATCGCGCGCCACTGAACCGTGCCCCCGCGGCGCGAGGATCGGACATGCTGACGACCCTGCTCGACATCGTGCACATCTCGGTGTG
Organism: Polyangiaceae bacterium; assembly: GCA_036500865.1. GTDB lineage: Bacteria > Myxococcota_A > Polyangia > Polyangiales > Polyangiaceae > Palsa-1150. The sequence goes on along the minus strand of DASYBG010000055.1, from coordinate 136,441 downwards.
CGTCTTTTTGATGTTCGTCGTGCTGCTGCAGCAGGGCAAGAGCGGCGGCATGGGCGCGAGCTTCGGCGGCGGCGCGACCCAGCAGGTCTTCGGCGGCAGAGGCGCCGGGAACCTCCTGACTCGGGCGACCGCGGTGTGCGCCGCCGTCTTCATGCTGACGAGCGTCTCGCTGGCGTACATCTCGTCTTCGGGCGATCGCGAGCTCAAGGCCCGCATCGTCGAGGATCAGCGCAAGGGCAAGGGCAACGAAGGCACGCGCGTCAAGGCGGCGAAGCCGAAGCCGGCCGACGCTCCGGCGCCCCCTGCCGACACCGCGCCGACCGACACCGCCCCCGCGAGCTCCGCAAAGTAGCGCCGTCATCTCGAGCGAAGCGAGGGAACCCGTCGCCGTCTCACGGTGGGATCCTTCGCTTCGCTCAAGATGACGCCGGCGGGCGCCCATGATCCAGGTGCAGCCCGCACTCGCGCTTGGTCGAGTCTTCCCACCACCAGCGCCCCGCCCTCTCGTGCTCGCCCGGCAGCGGCGGGCGCGTGCACGGCTCGCAGCCGATGGACACGAACCCCTTCGTGTGGAGCGCGTTGTACGGGACGCGCTCCTCGCGGATGTACTGCCAGACCCGCGCGGAAGACCACGCCGCCAGCGGGTTGAGCTTCACGAGCGGCCCGGACACGCCCGAAAACGACCGATCGCGTTCGACGACGGCGATGGCCGACCGCGTCGCGGGGCTCTGGTCGCGGCGCTGCCCGGTCGCCCACGCGCGGAGCCCGGAGAGCGCGCGCTTCAAGGGCTCCACCTTGCGGATACCGCAGCACTCCTCGTGTCCATCTTCGTAGAAGCTGAAGAGGCCCTTTCGCGTGACGAAGGCCTGGAGGGCCGGCGCGTCGGACGTCATCAGGGCGACGTCGACCTCGTAGCGCTTGCGAACCTCTTCGATGAATCGGTAGGTCTCCGGGTGAAGCCGCCCCGTGTCGAGGCAGAAGACCGAGAAGGGGAGCCCGATCTCCTTGGCCATGTGGACGAGCACCACGTCTTCCGCGCCGCTGAACGCGAGGCCGAGGGAAGCGCCGAACCGCTCCAATCCGAAACGCAAGATGTCCGCGGGATGGCTCGTCGCAAGGTCCCGGGCCGCCGCTTCGATCTCGGCGTCGGACACCGAGGCGTCCGCGGGGGCGGCCGTCTGCGACGCACCGGAGGACGGAGCCGCGAGACGTTCTTGGATGAGCTTGAGCACACTCTCGTAGACCACCGGCGACCCGCCGCCGGCCGCCTGGACGATGAAGAAAGGCGCGACGCCCACGCCGTAGCGCCGGCCGAGCTGCATTCCCGGCGACTCCGGGTCCGCCTCGTCCGCCCAGACGACTTCGTCGACGCGGTGCCAGAGGCCTCGCCCCTTCAGCAGCTCCTCCGCCTGAAGGCACTTCTTGCACGCCTCGCCGTTGGCGAGACGCTTCTTGACCATCGTGACGCGCGTCGGCGACTCCTGCATCGGCTATGGCCAACATAATGTCCCGCCCCGGCGTGTCACGTGCGTGGCCGTTCGACCGCCGGGACGCCCTCGCCGCCGGCGTCTTGTGCGGGCTCAAGATCGCCCTCGGCGCGTGGGTGCTGCACCACGGCTTCACCCACGTCTCCGACGACGACTACGCCCGCACCGTCATCGCCGAGCAGTTCGCGCACGCACCCCACCTCGACCCGAGCGGGACGAGCTGGCTGCCCTTCCCGTTTTGGGTGGAGGGGGGGGTCATGGCGCTCGCGGGTCGTTCGCTGCACGTCGCGCGCGTCGTCGCGGTGCTCCTCGGCGCCGCGAGCGTGGGCGCTCCGTTCCTCGCCATGCGCGCCGCGGGCGTCGCCCGTTCGACCGCCGCGATCGCGTCCGCTGTCGCGATGGCCCTCCCGTGGAACGCGTGGCTCGGCGTCGCGACCGTCCCCGAGGGGTGGATCGGCGCGCTCACCGCCGCGGCGGCCGTCGGGCTCGGCGTGCGGGCCGCGCGGCCGTGGGCGGTCTTGGGCCTCCTCGCGGCGTCCCTCTCGCGATACGAGGCGTGGCCCGCATGCGCGGTCGCGGCCATCGTGTGCGCCCTCCACGCCGCGGGCGCCGCCCGCACGCCCGGCGCGACGCAGAGAGAGCGGGCGAGCGCCTCCGCGCGCGAAGCGGCGTGGGCCCTCGCGGCCCTCCTCGGCCCGGCGCTCTGGATGGCCCACAACGCCGTCGCCCACGGAAGCGCGACCCACTTTCTCACCCGCGTCTCGAACTTTCGCCACGCGATCGGCGCCGCGGACATCCCGCTCCGCGACAAGATCCTCGGCTATCCACGCTCGCTGCTCGCGGACACGCCGGGAGCCGCGACCCTCGGTCTCGCCGGGGCCGCCGGCCTCCTCGCGAGCAAGACCCTCCGCCGCCGCTGGACGATCCCCCTCGCCACGGCCTTCGCCATCGTCGCCTTCCTCGTCTGGGGCGACGTGCACGACGGCGCGCCCACCCACCACGCCGCCCGCGCGCTCGTCGCCGTCTGGTGGATCCTCGTCGGGATGGGCGTGGACGCCGCGTCCTCGGCGATCGGAGCGGCCGGACGCGCGAGAACGATGGCGGCGGCGGCCGCGGGCGTGGCGTGCGCGGCGTGGATCGTGTGGACCGTCCCGCGCTGGGACGACGCCCCGGGCCGCACCGACTACGATGACCGATCGGCGCAGATCGCCCGCGGCCTCGACCTGAGGAGGCGCGACGTCCCCCATGTCACGATCCTCCCGTGCTCCTTCGAGCACTTCGCGCTCCTCGCGGCGTGGGGAGCCCCCGAGCGCGCCGAACTGGAGCCCCGCACCGGCGCCCCGCCGACCCGCGATTGCCCTCTCACCGAGCCGTAGAGAGGTCCCCGAGCCCGACGCCAGGCCATACGGCAGGGCCGCGGCACCGCTCACCCGGACAGAGCCCCCGCGATCACGGTTCCCGCAACGACTTCTCGGGCGATGGTCGCCCCGTCGATCCCGACCCCCGCCATCATCGTCTTGCCCCACGAGGCGAGCGATGCCGCGGGGGCGATGTCCCCGCCTGGAGAGCCGATGCCCGTGGTCGAGTCGATGGCCACGGCTCCATAATCGCCGGCAGCGCCTGCAAAGGGGGCGACGCCGCCCACGACGCCGGGCCTGAAGGCGCCGCCTATCGTGATCGCCACGTGGTGGTTCGGATTGTGCTGCCTGCCGGTACCGGCCCCGGTCGCGGCGGCGAGCGTGCGCCCGAAGACGTTGAGCGACATGAACGCCACCGCGTCTTGCAGTTGGGCCGCGTAGACGGCCGACATCAGCGCGGCGATGGCCGGGACGCCCGTGAGGTCGGCGCCGAGCGCGCCGTTGGGCCCGACCCCCGCGGTCTGCTGCGCTTCGATCACGAGGTCGGGGTCGACGTGGTTGTCGCCGCCGAACGGCACGTGGATCGAGACCACCGGGGTGACCTTCATCTGGATGAGCGCGAGGGCGGCCGTGATCTGCGAGGCCACACCGTCGTCGGCGATCGAATCGAGCATGCCGAGGAGGCTCTGACCGATGGCGCGCGCCTGCTGTTGCGAGGTGACCAGCGCGTCGATGCTCGCCTGCTGGGCGGCGGTCGCGCCCGTCTTGTAGACGGCGTAGAGGGCGTTCATCGTTTGATCGCGCAGCGCTTGAAGCGACGAGAGAGGTCCCGCCGGGCTCGCGAGCGTCGCCTTGATGGCCGTCGGCGGAATGAGCGGCTGCGTCTGCCCTCCGTAGGTGAGCGCCTCGGAGGGCGAGCGCGCCCCGATGGCGATGGGCTGAGCCTGGATGGTCCCGAGCGCCGGCGCGAGGTAGCGGGCGAGGATCGACGGCAGCATGTCGTCGGACTGGGTCTGGTCCATCAGCTTGAGCACGCTGGGCTCTTTCGGGTGGATGGGCGTCGCCGTGGCGAGGTGCCAGAAGGTCGTGCGATCGAGCACCGCCTGCCAGACGCCGGGGGTGATCACGTTCGGCACGGCCAGCCAGGGCTGCGCCCACGGCAGCGCCGCGCCCCACGTGGCGCCGCCGAGCGAGAGAGGGGTCCTCGCCATGGAAGGGTCGGCGCCGTGCGCGATGCCGGACGTCATCGCGGACCCGCCCGCGTCGTCGTAGGTGCCGGGGCAGTTGGCGTTGATCGGATCGCCGTCGCCGGACGTCTGGAAGACGATGAACCGCGCCGACGGGTTGGGCGGCGGGGGAGCCGCGAGGAGCCGCCGGGGATCGAGCAAGAGCGAGGCCGGAACGCCGGTCGCGATCGCCCGCAATCCCATGTAGCCCGCGCCGAAGAGGGTCGTGAGGAGCGCCTGTCTGCGATGGATCATCGTCGTATCTCCGCTCCGCGACCCGCGTCGCTCACTGCCCGATCGTCACCGCGGACGGCGCGTCGCAGGCGGCAACGAAGGTCGACTGCAACGCGCTCGTCGCGCTCGCACCGGGCTGGGCGAGCGACGCGGCGTAGTGGGACGTCAAGATCGACAGCACCGGTCCGTAGCGCGGGTCGCTCGGCACGAGGCCCGCGACGATCTGCGCGAAGTCGGCGATGGCCGCCGCGGGGTCCGCGCTCGACCACGTGCGCTTCGAGACGCGGGCGTCGCTCGGTACGTCGATGACGAGCGCCGCGATCGCCTCGCAAATGACCTCGGTCCCGGAGCGGTAAAAAAGCGTCGGCGCGTTGGGAAGCACCGGCGCCACCGCCCCCCGACCGTAGCCGTCGGCGGGCAGCCCGCCGGCCACCCGCGCGATCACCGGGGAGACCGGCGTCGTCGTGGGCAAGCGCGCGCAGACGTCGTCGAAGCCGAGACGGAAGTCCATCGCCGCGCAGAAGTGGTCGCGCCTCGAGACGGCCACGACGTCGCCCTCGTGGGCCGCGGTCTGCGTCGCGGTCGCCCCGGTCGTGAGCGGAGAAGAGAAGAGATCGACGACGAGCTCACTCCAGGAGAAGGCACTCGAGGCGAAGTCGTCCACGATCCGCGCGAACTCGGGATCGCTCGGGTCGCACGCCTGCGAGTTGGCGTACATGCAGAGCTTCTGAGCCCACGCGCCCGCGAAGAGCGGGTGAGACGCGAGGACGCCGGCGAGGTCGTAGACGCTTTGGGGATAGGCGACGACGCCCTGAAACGCGAACTCTCCCTTTTGTGCGCTGACCGCGGCGTCGTCCTGGCGGTGGTAATACCAGGAGTACGTCGACGCGAGGATCGACCGGGTCGGATCGAGCTGCTGGTGGCAGGCGTAACAGCCGGTGCCCGGCGCCGCGTGCTCGGGATCGAGCCCCGGCGGCAAGCCGCCGTCGCCCACGATGGATAGGGTCGCGTCGGTGCCGTCGACCATCGCGCCGAGCGCGCCGATGAGCATCTGATTCGTCGTAACGCGCATTGCGTTGCTCGGGTTCGTCGGCCAGTTGGCGAAGAACGCCGGCGTCGTGAAGAAGCCGACGCGCGGGAGGTCGAGCACGAGGGTGGTCGCCGATCGCAGGGAAGCCAGATCGTAGAACCGTGCGGTCGCCTCGCCCGGCGCAGGCTGGCGCACCGTGACCATGCGCCAGTCCTGGAAGTCATCGGCGCCCCCGAGGGACGGGTTGCCCACCTGCGTTCCCAGAGCGGTGCCGTCCCATTCGGGGCACACCGAGAGGTCAGGGAGGGTGTGCGCGGCGACCGCTCCGTAGAGAAGATACTGGAGCCGGAGTCCCGTCGTTGGCTCCGTCACCGGGTCGGTGCTGCACTCGGACGGTCCCAAGAGGCTTGCGTACGGGCCACCGGGTGCGACGTCCGAGTCGGTCCAGCGCATGAAGTTCGGGCTCGACGGGTCCACCGATTGACTCGTGGGCACCGCTTCGCTTCCGGCGGTCAGGATCGCGTCCGGGTAGGCCCTGAGAAATGCGTCGACGACGCTGCTGTCGTCGCCGACCTGCCACCCGTCCAGGAACGCGTAAAGCTCCATGAGCGCGGTGGTCATCATGAAGCTCCTTGCCGTGACGACCAGAGTCAGCGGCTGGGTGCCGTCGACGACCTCGTGGACCGTCGTTCGCGCGAAGCTCTCCGTCGCATTGCGGACGAGCCAGCCGACCGTGGCCGCGTTGACGTCCACCTTCCCCGGGTGCACCTGATCGGCGAAGTCCGACGCGCCGATCTGAGACTGCTGGGTCGCGCGCTCGAAGAACACGAGCATCTTCTCCGCGTAGTAGGTCATGCCCTCCGCGCTGTTCGGGTCCGCGAGCGTCATCCAGCCCTGCACGAGCGTCCGGAGCTGGGCTTGGGGATCGGCCGCACCCACGACCGACAGGACTTCGCCGTCGGTCGGAGGCATCCCGGTGAGCACGTTCTTGACCTTCGCGACGTAGGAGTACGGTGAGGTCGCCTCCGCGGGCGGTGGGGGCGCCGACGGACCCGGTGCCGCCGGCTCCCAAGGCCGGTCGAAGGGGGGAGACGCGGGGCTGCCCATGGTGCAGCCCGCGCCGCCCGCCACCGACGCGGCCAAGATGCACGCGTGGCGGTGCGGCATGGAACCCAACGACGGCGACGTCAGTCGCAGAAGCCACCGCTGCACATCGTGCACAGCGGGCAAGTCAGCTCGCAGTCATCGCCGCAGCTGCCGCAGTTCAACGGGTCGGTGTTCGTGTTGACCTCGCAGCCGTCGGAGGGGTCACCGTTGCAATCGGCGAAAGGTCCGACGCACGAGACGTACCTGCACAGACTGGCCGAGCAGGCAGGGCCCGTCGTATGGGGCGGCGTGGGGCACGCGGTGACGCAGGAGCCGCAATGGCTGACGCTGTTGCTGGTATCGACCTCGCAGCCGTTCGTTGGATTGCCGTCGCAATCCTGGAACGTGCCCGTGCAGGTGAATCCGCATGTGCCCGACGTGCAAGTCCTCGTAGCGTTCGCCCGCGAGGGGCAGATGTTGCCGCAGAACCCGCAGTTGTTCGGGTCGGTGCCGGTGTTGGACTCGCACCCGTCCGCGGCCATGGTGTTGCAGTCCATGAACGGGCTGGTGCAGGTGAACCCGCACGTGCTGCCCGCGCAATAGTTCGTGGCGACGTGGAGGGCGGTGGGGTTCGTGCAGGAATGCATGCACGTGCTGCAATTGGCCGCGTTGGTGGTCAGATCGACGCAAGTGCCGCCGCAGCTGGTCTGGCCTGTCGGGCAGCACTGGCCGTTCGAGAGCGACTGGCCGCTCGGGCACTGGCAACCGCCCGCGTCCGCCTCGCAGGATTGGCCGCCGCTGCACGTGGCCCCGGCGCTGCCGCCGTCGAAGCCGCAGCCGCCGGTGGCGCCGCAGAAGGAAGTGTCCGTCTGCGGGTCGATGCAGTGACCATTGCAGTTGAGCAGTCCCGCCTGGCACGTGAGACCGCACGACCCGCCGCTGCACACTTCACCCGCCGGGCATGCCGTGCCCACGCTGCCGGCGTCGACCCCGCAGTCGCCCGTCGCGCCGCAGAACGCATTGTCGTTGAGCGGATCGACGCACTTGCTGCCGCAGTTGATCTGGCCCGTGGGACAACACAGACCGCTTTGAGCGACCTCGCCGCCCGGACAAGCGCAGGTCGGCGGGTTGGTGCTGGCGTCGCAGATTTCCCCGGTCAACGAGCAGTCGGTGCCGGGGCTGCTGCCCGTCGCGCCGCAGGTCGTGATGCTCGTCGGATTGACGCAGACGACGACCCCCGCGTCGTCGTCGAAGAGCGGGAACAGGGGAGGCGCGCACGTCGCGGAGCAAGCTCCTCCCGAGCACACCCGGCCCTCACCGCAGGACGAGCCTCCGGTACAATCGGCGTGGATGCCGCAGTTCAGGCTGTCGACGAGCGGGTCGATGCAGTGGGGGAGCGCCGGACTGCAAGCCAAGAGGGTGGCGTCGACGTCGGGGTCCAAGCCGAAGCAGAAGTTCGGCACGCAGTAGTACTGGCCCGTCGGGCAGCAATGGGTGCCTCCCCCGTCGCCCGCCGATTCACCCGGCGGGCAGCCGCAGGCGGAGGTGCTGCCGGTGGTCACGCAGACCTGCCCGAGGTCGGAGCAATCGGTGCCGAGGCTGCCGGTGGTGGCCCCGCACGTGGTCAGCGCGGTCGGGTTGACGCAAACCCCGCCGTTGAGGACGAGCGGGGTCGCGCAGGTGGCCGCGCACGTCGAGTTCGAGCACACCCGGCCCTGACCGCAGCTCACGCCTGCAGTGCAATCCGAATGGATATTGCAGAACTGCGAGTCGATGGTCGGGTCGACGCACTTGCCGCTGCAGTAAAACTGCCCATTGGGGCAGCAGTGGCTGTTCGTCACCGACTCCCCGGTCTGGCACGACAGGCCGCACACCCCTCCGCTGCAGACGGTGCCCGCCATGCAAGTCGTCCCCACGTCGGGTCCCATGCAGTCGGTCGTCGCTCCGCAGAATTGATTGCTGGTCGACGGGTCGACGCAGGTCCCGCTGCAGTCGATCTCGCCCGCCGGGCAGGAGACGGCGCACACGCCGGAGCCGTTGCAGACCTGGCCCGACGGGCAGGCCGTGCCGGCGCTCGCGCCCGTGCACGCCCCGGAGGCACCGCAGAACTGCCGATCGGTCATCGGGTTGACGCAGGTCCCGTTGCATTCGACCAGGCCCGCCTGACACGTGAGACCGCACGCTCCCGCGCTGCAGACTTGGCCGGCCGTGCAGGCGCCGCCGACGCCGCCGTCCGACACGCATCCGACGCCCACGCCGCAAAAGCGGTTGTCCGTGGCGGGGTCGACACAAGTGCCGCCGCAGTTGACGAGGCCGGCCTGGCAGCTGACGCCGCACGCGCCCGAGCTGCAGACCTGACCGGTCGCGCAGGCGGTGCCCGCGTGCGGCCCTTGGCAATCGGCGCTGGCGCCGCAGAACTGCCGATCGGTGGCGGCGCTGATGCAGGTCCCGTTGCAGTTCACTTGGTTGCCCGGGCACGAGAGCGCGCAGAGTCCCGCGTTGCAGATCTGCCCGGCCGCGCACGCCGTTCCGGCGGTCGTGCCCTGACAGGCCCCCGTGGCCCCGCAAAACGCGCGGCTCGAGCTCGGGTCGACGCAAGTCCCGTTGCAGTCGATGAGGCCGTCCTGACAGGTCAAACCGCAGACGCCTGCACTACAGACCTGGCCTGCCGGGCACGCGTTGCCACACGCTCCGCAGTTGGCATTGTCGGTCGCGGTGATCGCGCAATAGGGGATGCTCGCCGGGGCCGTGCACTCCGTTTCCGTCGACTGACAGGTCGCGCGACAAGTCGCTCCCGAGCACACTTGCCCCGGAGCGCACGCGTTCCCGCAGGCGCCGCAGTTGGCGTCGTCGGTCTGGGTGTCGAGGCAGAGAACGGCGCCGCCGTCGGCCGCGCACGCGGCGAGCTGCGGACTGCACGTGGCGCTGCAAGTCCCGCCCGAGCAAACCTGTCCGGTGGAGCACGCGTGGCCGCACCCGCCGCAATTCGAGGGATCGACCGACGTATCGACGCACGCACCCCCGCACGTCGCCATCATCCCGGAGCACGCCACCGTGCACGCGCCCTGCACGCAGGCCTGGCCCGCCCCGCACGCGACGCCGCAAGCGCCGCAGTTCCGCGGATCGGAGGCCGTGTCGCCGCACGCGTCCGCCGTCGCGTCTCGGGGAACGACGAGACCGTCGAGGGACCCGTCCAACGAAGCATCGACGTTCGCGTCGGTGGTGATGGTGATGGACCCGTCGCTTATCACCACCGTATCCGTCGCATCGCAAGCGACCGTCAGCAGCCACACCGAGAGCGCGAGGCATTGAACCGCGACCGCGCAATATCGATTGCACTTCGTCGAAGGATTCATTCACGTCCCCCCTGTCATCGAGTTTCGACTGCGATTCGTGCCGCCCCCGCCCCGCGAGCGCGCGTGTAGCGACCCGAGATCGCCTCGGGAGGCCCGTGCGTGCCCCACCCCCGCGGCCAACACGCAGATGCGATGGCCCTCGACGTCCCCCCGTCTCAGGCGGCCCAGGGTGACCCCTGGCACACGCCGTGGCAACTCCTCAGACGCCGAGGTTCGTATTTTTGCATGGCCACGTGCACAGACGTCGCATCTCGTCTGACGGAAGCGGTGCGTGGGCTCGGAACGCGCATCGAGGATCCATCCGCCGGCAAGGACGCGCCGCCCGTGGGGAGCGCCGCGCTAGGCTGCCGGCGCACGCCATGGTTCCCCCTGCGCACAGGGCATTCGTCAATCACGCGCTCGAGGTGTTCGAAGCCGATGCGCGCTTCGTCGGAGTCGCGGCGGCGGGGTCGTGGATCGCGGGGACGATGGACGTTCACTCGGACGTGGACCTCGTGGCCGTGGCGAGGGCGTCGGCGCTGGACGAGGTGATGGCGGACCGGCGTGCCGTGCTCGATCGACTCGGCCCGGTGCTCGCGGCGTTCACGGGCGAGCACGTCGGAGAACCACGGCTGATGATCGCGCTTTACGGGCCGCCGCTGCTGCACGTCGATGTGAAGTTCGTCGGGGTCGACGATCTCGCGAGGCGAGTGGAGGACCCGGTCGTCCTCTGGGAGCGGGACGGGGTCGTGAGCCGCGCCATCGCATCGAGCGCGTCGCATTGGCCGCAGCCCGACTGGCAACGGACGGAAGATCGCTTCTGGGTATGGGTCCACTACGCCGCGACGAAGCTCGCGCGCGGCGAGCTCTACGAGGCGCTCGACTGCCTCGCCTTCCTCCGCGGCACCGTGCTCGTTCCGCTCGCCGCGACGGCGCGCGGCCGGAACGCACGCGGCGTCCGTTTCCTCGAGCGCGATCTTCCCGACGTCGCGGTCGCGCTGCGAGCCACGATCGCGGGGTACGACGAGAAGGAGATCCGCGCCGCCGTCACCGCGACGATCGCGTTCTATCGCGGGCTGCGCGAAGAAAGCGCCCCGCCGACGCTGGTGCAGCGCGAGGCGGCGGAGCGGGCTGCCGTCGCTTTCCTGGGCGGCGCGTAGAAGCGGCCCGGGGCCGCTCCATCATTATGTCGGCTCGAGAGCACGGCGCGGCGGATGGCCCGGGGGCCATCCGCCTGGTCCGCGATGACTGCTTATTCCGGACTACCGTCGTTCGCGCCGCCGTCCGAGACGAAGTCCGCGCAATAGAATTGCGACGCGGGATCCGCCGGATTCTGGATCGCGGGCGAGCATGCTCCGGTGTTGGCGAAATCGCACCCTCGGTTGGCGCACGCGTAGTCGGAGTAAAACTGGATGCCATCGGTGCACAGCGAATTGACCCCGTCCGGAAGCGCCGGCGCGCAGACACCCGTGGGTCCCGCAGCGTCGTTGCCGCCGTCGTTGGGATAAACATCGCAGTAGAGGCCCGGTTGGGCAGACCCGATATACGCGCACTGCTCGTCGGGGCTTTCGCCCGACGGACTGCACGCTCCACCGTCTCCGACGATCGCCACGCACGTCGTGGGGCTTCCAGGCTGACAATACGCGCCGTTCACGCACTCGAACGATGAGTTGCAGCCCGTCCCGCCGACCGGGATCGTGCCGGCCAGGACTCCATGGCAAGCCGAGAGGATCGCCGCGTTTTGCGTGCTCGTGATCGTGACACCGCACGGCCAGGTGCGGAGGGCCGCCAAACACCCGGCGCCAGCGTCTTCGTTGAAGGTCAAGTGGCCGTTCCCGTAGACGTCGCGCGCGGGCAGCGTGTTGTCGTAGCCGAGCGTCGTCATGTTGGCCTCGCAAGCCGCCATGTCGAAACCCGCGCCGCAGCAGGTGGAAAAGCCCGTGCAGATGGCGTTCGCATATTGCGCCGGGTACGCAAGAAGCCCCGGCGGCAACGTGGCCACGTCGGAGCCAGCGTCGACCACGGCGCCGTCGCCGCCATCGCCACCATCACCGCCGTCACTCTTCGGAGGCGCGCCGTCGGAGGCGTCCGCCTTCGGAGCGGCATCGGCGGCGTCGGCTTTGCCGGCGTCCATATGACCCGAGTCCTGGTTGTTGTTGCCGCCTTCGAACCCCTCGCCGTCTGGACCAGGGGAGGCGTCATGAGCGTCGGCGACGGTCCCGTCGTGCTGCGTGGTCCCGTCGTTCGAGGTATCGGGCGCGCCGGTATCCGTCACGACGTCGGGCGCGCCGCTGTCGGTCACCGTGGAGTCGTCACCACCGCAACCCGAGATCGCACTTCCGACCGCCATGCATCCGGCGACCCCGCCAACAAGTACAAGCGTTGCTGTCCTAAAGCGCCCCATGCCAACCACCTCCGACCGCGCACGTTATCACAGACTTTCCATGGGCATCCACAAAGGAGCCCTTCCGCCCCACTTCTTCCCGCCGCACTGAGCTCGCCCTCAGCTCGAGCGAGCTCCCCCACGAGACACACTCAGCCTCACAATTTCGGACCCCGTGACGTCCAACGGATCGATCGCGGCGCCTCTTCGCTCGAGCCACGCGTGCGCCAGGAGGCGCTGTCCTCTTCTGGGCTGTACGCCGATCACCACCTCGGCGTCGGGGATCCGCGCCGCGAGCGTGAGTGCGCGCGTCAGGCAAGTGCCCCGCCCTTGCAAGCGCGTCGTGGCGCGCGCGATCTCCGATGGTTGGTCGCGCGGTGGCAGCAGGCGACCGATCCGCGTGACGATCGCGTGCGTCAGCGCGGGCGAGCAAACGCGGAGCAGTATCCGCGTCACGGCGTGGAGGGAATGATCGACCAACAATCGCCTATTCCTCGTCTCGCGGGACCATCAAACCGGAAGCCACGAGGTCGTCGCGCAGCGACTGCAGGTCGGCGAGCGCGCGGTCGAACGCCACGTCGTACGCGGCCGCGATCTCCGCGGCGACCTCTTCGACGGTTCGGCCTTCCTCGAGGCCGGTCCAAAGCCGAGAGCCCACCTTGTCGAGCGCGAAATACGCACCCTGCGCCATGTCCAGGATGACGAACTCTTCGTCGAAGAGACGGGAGTGAACGGCGTCCGCGCAACGCAATCTCCCGCCGACGGGACTCCGTTCTTCGGTGCTCACGGCGATGTCTGCCCCAGGGTGTCGAGAAGGTGGACCGCAATCATTCCTGGGTCCTTGGCGGGTCGGGCCAGCTCGAAGACCGGCACGCGCTCGTAAAGGGTCGCCAGTTGTTCGAAATCGCGCCGACGGGCTTGAGCGTCCTCGACGTCGAAACGAATGACCGACGAGAGGAGCGGCTCGACCACTTCGGTCCCCCGCAGCGGCCGAGCGCGCGCGACCTCCGACCCCTCGGTGAATCGCAGCACGAAGATCGCGGCGAGCGGGTGCGCCGCAGTCGCCACGCGGGACGAAGGGACCTGAGCCTTCGTGCTTTCATCGCCGTTCGTTGCTTGGTGCATGCCTAGGGCGACGCAGGACTCATCGTTGAGCGCGTGGAGCGCTTCACTCGGGAGGACCTCGACGCGCCCGGCTTCCATCTGAAGCAGCGCGGTATCGTCGGCCAGCATCTGCGCCCGGTGGCGGAGACACATCTCCGCCGCCGCGGTCGACTTGCCTGCCCCGCTCTGTCCGAGGAACAACACTGCGCGCCCGTCGATCGCCACGGCCGAAGCGTGCAACGCCAAATGCCCCGCCAAGTCTCGCAAGAGGGCCCGCACCGATGCGCTCTCGAGCGTATCCTCCGCCGGCTCCGCGACCGCGGTGACACGGGTCAACACCGCCTCGGAGCCGTCGCGCGCGCAGGTCAACCGCGCGACGCCGGGCCATTCGGCGACCAGGTGATCGCCCATTCGGCCCCTCCGGAACGTCACCTCCCCTTCGACCTGAACCTCGTGGATCCACCGAACGGAACGGGCTCCGTTGGCATCCGCTGGGGTCGAGTGTCGAATTCGGGGAGTCACGAAACTTCTCGGGCGCGCCCGTGCTCGCGCAAGAACGCCTCCGCGGACAAAAGTTGCCAGACGTCCGGGATGTATTCATCGCCAGGGACCGGACCGATGAACTCGCCGCGGCCGTCACGCTGCAACGCGCCGAAACAGGCCTCCATGGCCGGACGGAGCGGCTTGGGATTGGCGAGCCCGTGGCCCGCGAGCGCCTCCAGGGAGGAGAGCTCTCGGAGAAACGCGACGCCGGGGTTTCCGGCAGCGGCCGCGATTCCGGGCTCGAAGGCGCCCTTGTCACGTCGCATACGGAGAGACGGCGGGAGGAGATCCTTCGTGGCGAGCCGATAGAGCCCTCGATATTCGTGACCGCAATTCAGAAGAACGGGCTCAATCTCGAGAACGAACCGCACGAAATCTTCGTCGAGGAACGCGTCGACCGGGAGGCACCCTGTGGCGCTCGCGAGCTGACCGACAGTATCGCATGTGTCCGACATGTAACTTCGGGTGCAAAGGCACTCGAGCTGACTATCGGGGCTGTTCGGCAGCGGCAAGTGGAGGCCGCCATCGGCGGCTCGCGTCTCGACCCAAAGCGCCTTCGCGCGAGAGGTCATCCATCGAGGCGCCTCCGGACGACGGCCGAAACGACGCCTCCAGCGCCGTACCCTCTCGGGTACGAGCGGCGAGAGCACGTAGCGCATCCGCAGCATTCGCCCCATCGGCCAAGGCAGACGAAGACGAAGCGCATGGCTCAGGGCCCCAAGCACGTGTCCCCGCCGCGCCCACTGCGTTAACCCCGCGAACGGAAAGACTCCGCCCGAGACCTTGTCGCCGCTGACGCCCGTGAGGACGACGTCAGCCTCGCTCTTGGCCGCAACGGTGCCGGCGAACAAGAAGAGACACGTCGACGGCAGGCTTCCAGGCTGCGCGTCCATGCAGAGCGATTGCCGAAACCATGGAGCTGCGTCTGCGGCGAAGAGGCGGACCGGGGCCACGCCGAGCGCGCGAGCGAGCTCCGCGAAATGAGGTCGATCATCGCCAGGACCGGTGAGCTGCAGCGAAATGGCGTCGAGCTTCCGATTCGCGGGCCCACGGCTGTCCGCCAGCGCAAGCGCGAGAATCCCGCTCGAATCGAGGCCCCCGCTCACGAAGACGGCGACGTGCTTCGACGCGCCCATCGCACGCTGGACCGCTCCGCTCAGGCGAACGAGAAACTCGCGCCCCAGGTCGGCGGCGGTACCACGTCGATAGCGATCGGCAATATGGGGGAACACGCGGTCCACGCGGACACGCGCGCCCTCGGCCGTGATCGTCTCGCACGCGCGCAAGCGACGAACTCCGGCAAAGACCGTCTCGCTCGTGTCCGTTTCCAAACCGTAGGCGATGAGCGAAACGAGCCGGCGCGCCCGGATGGGCGCGTCTCGGAAAATGGTCGCGAGCGGCGCCAGCCTCGAACAGACGACGACGTAACGCTCGTCCTCGGCAATGACGAAGTACAGGGGAACCTGCGGCAGGGTCCCGGCAGAGACGACCAGCGCGTCTTCCTCTAAGCGAACGATGGGCCGCCCCGGAAGGGCCGCGCCACTTCGATCGCAATCGCCGTGGGCGCACGCGCCCCGCTCCGACGGAACGAGGCGCGCGGAGCCCCAAACGGCAATCGCTCCGTTGCGCCCGTCGAACCGCGCTTCGCCGCTCTCCACGAGGGCTGACACCCGCGACTGGAGCGACGGCGCAAGGAGCTGGTCTCTCGGATGCCAGACGGCGAAGAGCATGAACTCGACGGTTCGAGGCTCACATCGATCGCCTGTGGAGCCCGTCTACCCGCGTCGGGCTGGTCCCACCGGCCGTCAATTCACGCACCGAACCCAACCGTCGAAGCGAAGGACGAATGTAAGGCTTCTTTTCCTCGGGCTTCTTCGCCTCAGGCAAAGCGGCGCCGTCAGTCGTCGTTTCCGTCATCGCGTGTCTCCGATCTCAGTGCAGGTAAGCCAGGAGCCGAATGTAACTCAGGTCCGCGTCCCATGCGATAGCGGCGCCCGCTCGACCGACATCCCGCCGCTCTCATTCGCCCAAGCCGCCGTCGGGCCCGCCGGCCATGCAAGGAAGCTCGACTGCTTGAAGGTCTCGCGCGAGCCCGAACCCGTGGGAACCGACGAGGTCCATCCCCATGGGTCACCCGCCGCCTGACCCCAAAGATCGACAGCCACGACATCACCCAGCGAGAGCTGGACGGGCCTTGGCCACGGAAGAAAGAGCCGGCGGTAACAGAGATCCTCACCCGGCGCCGTCGCGAAGCCGCGGCCCTCCGCGAGCACGGCCTCGAACCAGAGAGCGAGGCCGTGCCCCGTGCCCGGTCGATCCACCGTCAACTCGGCGCGCCCCGCGACGGGTCCGGCGCGAACCGTAGCGTAGTGCAAGACGGCCCACGTCGCCGGAGCGCACAAGAGGTCCGCCGGGCGTATGGGGTTCACCGAGCTGTCGGGGCGCGCCGCGTTTTGGAGGCGAGCTTGCATGGCTCCGAGCGTGATGCCCAGCGGCCCCGTCGACGGGCCGATCGCATACTCATAGAGGTCCGCCTGATCGGCGATGGCGACCATGAGCCGATCGCTCGCGGGCACGAGTACGCCGCCGGGCTTGAGGAGGTGGTCGCGGACATATTCGATGATCGCCAAGTGATCGCCGCATAGCGGCGATACCCCACGCAGGTCGGAGACGACGACGTCGGCCCGCTCCGGGAGCTCGACTTCGCGCACGTCTTTCTGCAAGAAGACAATGCGATCGGAAAAGCCGTTCTCGCGCGCGAGTGCCTGCCCCACCTGGATGGCTTCGTTCGTGTCGATCGCGAAGACGCGCCGGGCCCCGAGCCGACAGGCCACGAGCGCGAAGATTCCAGTCCCTGCGCCCACGTCCACGACCACGGAACCGGGTCGAACGACCGCCTCGAGCGCGCGAACATAAGCCCCCGTGCGGCGCTCGTCGGCAATCATGCGCGCGTAATCGTGCAGGTCGTACATGCTCGCCTTGGCCATCGATCCTACCAGCCGATATCGCGTCGTCGAGGAACGTCCAGGACTTCAGGTGCCGGGTCGGGCCCGTGGATTCACTGCATCCGGCGCATGCACCGACGGCCCATCCAACCCACGCACGCGGGTGGCGCGGATGCGCTCCAGAGCGGCGAGAGCGACCCGCTGCTCCTCCATCTGGGGCGGCCGTCCACGCGAGCGCACGAGCCGTGTCTGCATGCCCAGGGCGGTGGCGGCAGCGAACGCGGCCTCGCGCGCGAAGGACTCGAGGACGAGCGGCGCTACCGCCCAGGGGCCCACGAGGCGAGGAGCATGCTCCTCGCAGATGCGGCGATGGTCGCGCGAGGATTCAACGTAGTCACGAAGGGTGGCGCGCTCGCCCTTGGTGCAGCCTATGAAATACAGGGGCGCGGCGATGTGCTCGAACACCACGCGGCCGAGCGTTCGGCAATAGAGCTCGCGGTCCTCGGAGCGGGCAAACCGCTCGTCGTATCGGTTGGCCAAGCACCAGGACCGCCTGCAAAGGAGCGTCGCGTGGGCAAGGAGACCGCGCCGGAGAACATGGTACGGCCGCGTGGAGATCGGCCCCGCACCCACGACGCCCGCGACGGCGCCGAGCCTGTCGAGCGTGAAGCAGGCGGTCCCCACGATATCCGTGGGCGGACTTTCACGGAGGGCGCGCAGCTGCCGCGCGAGCCGGTCCGGATGCATCAAGTCGTCCGCGTCCATCCGCGCGACGAACTCTCCGCGAGCTTCGTCGACGATCTGATTCAGCCGCCCCGGCAGCTTGCGGTTGCGCCCGTCGGACAGGACGCGCACGCGCGGGTCCTCGATGCGGCGAGCCACTTCAAGCGACCCGTCGCGCGAGCCGTCGTCGACGAGCAGGAGCTCCCAGTCGGTGAAGGTCTGAGCAAAGACGGACCGGACGGCATCGGCGAGCGAACGCTCCGCGTCGAGGAAAGGGAGGCCGACGGTCACCCCGACCATGCGATCACTCGCACCCCGAGAACCTTGACCGGACACGCATCGGCGCTTCGTGGAACATCTTGATGCCGAGGAAACGCGTCGAAAGGAACGCGGCGCGGGCGAAATCCTGGCAGAGCAGCGTGCAGAAGAGCAAGTCGGCCGAGGCGTTCACGGCGTGCGACGGCCTTCGACCGACGAGACCTTCGGCCGCGCGGCGACGCGCCCTGGCCAGGGCCGGCAAGTGCGCCCACGCCGCGTCGAGGGGCGCGTCCAACCAGTCCGCGAGGACCGCGCATACGAACGAGACGACCGCCGAGAGGTGGTTGGCCCTCGCGCGGACGGCGACTACGTCCCAGCGCAGACCGGGGTGTTGCCGCAGAAAGAGCTTGAGGTCGAAGAGCCAGAGGAGCCGTTCGAGACGGTGACTGGCCGCATGCACCGCGAGGTAGAGAAACTCGTCCTCCACTTGGAGGACGTGGGCGTCATTCCACGAGGGAAGACCGCACCGCTCCGCGCGGTGGAGCAGCGGGTCGGCGGGCAGGGATGTCCCGAATCCTCGATACGCATCGAAGTGCAGCTCCAACGTCGGCAGCGTGCGATGAAGCGCGTGCACGTGGTGGTGATGGCGCCGAAAGAATCGGCCCAGCGCACCGCCCTCGAGAACGTAGCCGAGGGGACGCAGCGCCACCGCCGCGCGATCGAGCGATACCGCATCGAGGAGGAGGTCGAGATCGTTCGACGGGCGCACGGCTGCGTCCCGGTAGAGTCGCGCGGCGAGGACGGGGCCCTTGAGGACGGCGACGCGGATTCCGTCCGCCGCCAGGGCCCGGAGCACCTCGTGGAGAACCTCGCTCTGCACCTCTGCCCAAAGCGCCCGCTTGTGAACCTGCGTCTTCGCGTTTTCCCACCCATGGGCGCGCGGAGTCAGCGCCAAGCTCTCTACGCCCGCGACCAGCACCCCGTCGACGCCGTGGCCCTCGGCTTCGACGAGGAGGGCTTCCCAGTCTCGGACATCCTGGATGGCACGAGCGGCGCCCTCCGGCTCTGGAAGACGCGCGAGGATCGTTCGGAGTTCCGTGGCCGCCGACATGGGTCTCGCAGCTGACTAAGTCTTTTCGACCGCAGCCTCCAGCTTATCCTAAGGCCGTCGACCCCCATGATCCCCGGCGAAGCCTTTCTCCGCGGCGTCAGCACGCGGGCCTTCTGGCGCGACCTCGCGCCCTGGCTGCGCGTCGGGGCCGCGCCCGTGCTCGAAGGCCGGCCGTCCACGCCGCGAGCTCCAGCCGATCCCTGGCCCGAAACCGGCTACCTCCGCCTGGACCCTCTCCTCGATCTCACAGCCGCGGCGTCGCTCGCCCGCGCGGCGGCCGCTCTCCACGCGCGCGGCATCCACCCCACGTTCATCTACGTCTACGACGAGGCCTGGCAAGTCCTCGACGCCCTCCTGCCTCGGCTCGCTCCTCTCCTCGGTCCGGACGTAGAACCTTTGGCCGACGTCTGGGGTTGGTGTATCGACCCGCGCACCGACCCCGGCGGATGGCCACTCCACCGCGGCTGGTACGAAGACGTCCGCGATCCCTCCGGGGTGCCCGGCCTCGTGAACGTCTGGCTGTCGCTCACGTCCGCGAGCGAGCGCAACGCGTGCATGCACCTCGTCCCCCTGCCTCGGGACCGCCACTACCCCTCCTCGCTCCGCGACCTCGCCGGCCTCGACGCGCTCGGCGTGGCGTTGCCGACGTCGGCGGGGAGCGCGCTCGTGTGGAATGCCAACGTCGCCCATTGGGGAGGCGCCTGCGACCCGACCTTCACCGAGCCGCGCATCAGCATGTCGTTCACGCTGCGGCGGCCCGGTCACCCGACCGCGCTCGCACCCTTGCCGCGACCGCTCGGGTTCGCCGAGCGACTCGACGTCATTGCCGATCAGATCGAGACGTACGGACGCAAAGAGCTCGCGGCCGACCGCGTGGAGCTACGGTGGGCGGAGATGGTCTGCGGGATGCGCCGGATGGCGGGCCGCGCGCCGAAGCGAACCTGAGACCGGTCAAACCTTCCGCGCCACTTCGATGGGCCGCGTTGCCTCAGAAGCCGATCGCCGCGCCGATCTCCGGTCCGACCGTGGGAAGAAGACCGTTGTTGCCGAGCGAGAGGTTGAGCCGCGCAGCCGCCGTGAAGCCGAACTGCGGCGTCGGCGCGTATCGGACGCCCGCCCCCAGGTCGAAGAACGCCGGCCCGTTCGACCACCAGAAGTCCACGTTCGTCGTCTTCGCGGCCTGCCCTGCGCACGCGGGCGCTGCCGTCGTGTTCGCGTCGTTCGCGGGGCAGGTGGTGGAGGTGCCCGACGTGTGCCCGTCGAAGGCGGAGACGCCGCCCCCCACGAAGGCCATCGGCGCGAAGCCGCGCTTCTGGAGCGCGTCCTTGCCGAGGACGACGGTGCCACGCGCCTCGACGTAGAGGCCGGTCGAGAACGAGTACTGGTGCGTGATGGCGGCGATGCCTGGATATCGATTGAGGACGTAGCCGCCGCGCAGGCCGACGAGGAAGTTCGCGTTCAACGCGTAATCGAGCGACGCGAAGATGCGAAAGTTCGACGGGACGATGCCGCCGTCGGTCACGCCCGACGTGTTGGCGTCGACGAGCTGGGCGTTCTGCGTGCTCGTCGTGCGCGTGGGGTAGTCGTTGCCGGACGAATCGGTGCAGAAGATGTGCTTGTCGTTGAGCGGAAGCGCGGTCACTTGATCGAGCTTGCAGAGACCGCTGCCCGACGGCATCTGCATCAGATCGAGCTGGAAGTTGATCCCGAACCAGAAGCGACGGAGCGGCCGCAGCCCCGAGGGTGCTTCGGCGGCCGCGGCGGGTTCTGCCTCGGGGGCCTTTGCTTCTTCGGGCGCAGGCGCTTCGGTCGCGGCCGGCGCGGCGGGGGCCGTCGGAGCGGCGGGCGCGGGCTTGGGCGCTTCTCGCGACGCGACTTGTCTCGGCGGAGCGGCGACGACGGGCGCCGGCTTCGCCTTCTCGTGACAGCCCTTCTGCGGCTGGTGGCCGGGGAGGTGCGGCGGCGGACCCGCGAGCTCCTCGCGAATGGGCACCTGATACGGGTTCTTCGCGTCCCCGTTGGCGCCGACGGGATCCATGTCCGAGTTGTAGGCCTGCACGTAGTAGCGGACCGTCCCCGCGACGACGGCGTTGCACGGGATGACGCCTCCCCAGCCGCGCGACACGTGCGTGAGGTCGGTGTGCGACCACTCCGCGTCCGGAGGGTCTTGCGGACCTTTGTACCGCACGACCACGTGATACGTGCCTTGCGGTCCTCCTTCGATGTAGACGGGCAGCGGCGTGTCGACTCGCTGTTCGGCCGCAGGGGCGTGTGCGAAGTCTCCGCCCTTGGGCTGCGGAAGGACCGGGGGAGGCGGCACGGGCGGAGGCGGCGGCGGTGCGGGCGGAGGTGGCGGTGGCGGAGCAACGGCGGCCGGCGCGGGAGCGGGCGCCGGAGTCGTCGGCACACCGGCGGCCGTCTTCACCTCGTTCCACACGGCGCGAAGGTCCGGTGCGTCGTAGCTCGGGTTCAGATCGATGGTCGGCTGGAGCTTGATGGCGTCGCCGAACGACTTCTTCGCGAAGCCGCGGTCCCCCGCGCGAAGCTGCATCGTCCCGATGTCGCGCAGGAGGGCGGCCTGCGTCTCGGGCGGACACTTCGCCGGTTGACAGGCCTTATACGCCTTGTCGAGCTTTGCCACGCCCGACCCGTAGTTCATCGCGAGGTAGTCGCTCTCGGCTTTCGAGAGCGCCTCGGTGGCCTGGGTCTCGGCGCGCGACTTCGCAGCGAACGCCGTGCGCGGAGACGCGCCTATCCATGCGACCAAGATGATGAGGAAAAGAACGAATCGCACGGGCCCATACATACACCTTTCACGAGACGGTCTGCCTCACCGGTTTGGTCGTTGTTTGTGCTTTGGATTGTCGCCCGGGCCTGCGATGCAAGTCGCCTCCGCGCGCACCCGCGAAGCGCGCTGTAGTTTTTCATCGGGATCAAGTTCGGCGCGGATTTGACCCCGCCCCACGGCCCTCCCGTCACCGCCCGCGACAGCGCGACAGGAGTCGAAGGATCCACTCCCGGCGCCCCCCGCCGGGGCCCTTCTCGAACGGCGAGTCGGGGGACGCGACGCGGCGCGAGACGTCGTCCATCCGCTGGGTGTCGCCGAGCGCGCACGCACAGACGGCGCGCTGGCGGAGGAGCTCGCGCGCGATGGAAGGGGCGACGGGCGCAGGATTCGAGAGGGCCCGATCGAGCCACGCGACCGCGCGCGCGTAGAGCCGGTAACGCGCGAGGTTCTTCCCCGTGAGGTACTCGGCCACGGGATCCTTGGATTGTTCCGCCCAGACGCCGAGAGAGAGCCCGCCCAGCCACGGCTCGACGGGCATCCCCGGCTCGCCGAGGAGGAGGTCGACGAGGGCGGTGCGCGCCAGGCGCTCCGGGGGGGCTTCGGCGCTCAGGGCTTTGACCTCGAGGGTGCGGGCGAGGTCTTCATCGAGCGTGCGGGCCTCGAGCGTCCGGTATTGGCGCGCGGCGCGGGCGGTGGCGCCCGTGGCGAGGTCGTCGTCCGCGAGGATTTCGTCGGCGTGGTCTCGCCAAGTACGCGGCGCGTCCTCGTCCGCGGCGACGGCGCGGAGATCGGCGCGTCCTCGGTCGGAGTCACCGAACCATGTCTCGACACGCGCCCGCTCGACGCGGGCGTGCCAATCGTTCGGGTCGAGGGCGAGGGCGCCGTCGTAGAGGCGGCCCGCCCGGGCGTAGCGCTGATCTTCGAGGCACTGGTCGGCGTCGCGGTTCAGCGCGTCGACGACATGGGGGCAGCGGCGTTGCCACACGCTCGGACGCTCGAAGCGGGCCTTGGCATACGCGCTCGCGTCGGGCGGCATCGCGAGGCCGGCGAGGGACTGGCGGAACTCGAGGTCGAGGGCGCTCCACGTCCGCGCCGTCAGCGCCTCGATCGACGCGCCGCCGTACCAGGCGCGCACGACGGCCGCGCCCCAGCGATCGAGGACCCAGGAGACGAACGCGCCCGCGACCGTGTAGCTCTTCGCGGCGTTCTCTCCGAGAAAGTCGATCGAGAAGAGGTTGCGCAGAGGGGGGAGCGTACCGAGGTCGAGCATCGCGCGGGCCCACTGCGCGCCCGTGAGCTCGTCGTCGTCGGGAGAGGTGGCGACGGCGATGCCTTCGATAAGACCGGGGTTGGGCCAGAGGCCGCCCGCGCTGGCCGCGATCCGGAAGGGGCCTCGACCGAAGGCGCCGGCGACGACGTGGGCGATCTCGTGCCCCAGGATCGGGTGCGGATAGCCGAGGAGCTGGACGTAGACCTCACGGCGCCAGGGCTTGGCGATCGACGTGTGCGCCGCGCCCGTCAAGGAGCGCTTTTGGTCGACGTCGCGGAAGACGAACTCGGTGATCCGTCCGTCCAGACGGGCGCCGAGGCGCGCCTCGTCGGCGGCGATCTCCTGCTCGCAGTCCCGCAAGAGCAGTGCGGCGTGGGAGGCGACGACGGAGTCCGGGTAGACCACGTCGCAACGGGCGCCCGAGACCCGGCCGCCGAGGGCGCGCGCGATCGACGCGGAGGTCTGCCAGTGGCCGAGCGCGGGGCCCTCGCAGGCCATGACGAGGCTCGTCGCGGCGCAGACCAGCCCGAGGGTCAGCCGCGCGACCACGGCGGAGTCGAAGGCGGCCGGCCCGCGCAGCGTTTGGCCATCCCGGCGCAGGCAAGACGCGATGAAGAGGACGCCGGCGATCGTGACGAGAGAGCCCGCGCGGTAGCTCCATAGCTCGGGACGGACGTCGACGATGGTGTCGTAAAGCGTCCCGCTGAAGAAGCCGAAGAACGGGTCGTACGCGAAGATCATCGGCGAGCCGAAGAACCGCGCGAGGCTCACGACGATGCCCGCGAGGGGGCCCGCCAGCGCGATGAGGACGCAGGCGAGCCGCCGCGCCCGCCGCCCGCGCACCACCTCGGCGACGATGGCTCCCCATACGCCGCCCATCGCGCCCCCGACGCCCGCCGTGAGAAGAAAGAGGGTCGCCCCGCTCGGGAAATCGCAGATGCCAACCCGGAGACCGTGAAGGAGCGCCGTCGCGAAGGCGACCGCCGCGAGCCACGCTCCGCACGCAAGGGCCCGAGCGACGCACGCGAGCGGCGAGGGCGGCGCGGGCTTCGACAGGCGGAGCGCCGTCGAGATGGCCGCCGCGGCAGGCACGACCAGCCCACTCGCGAGCGAATGCTCGTAGCCGGGGCCCCCGAAGAGAGGCAAAAAACCGATCGCCCCGAGCGCCGCGAACACGACGGCGGTCGCGACGAGGGGCGGTCGCTCCATCCGCGCGTTATAGCTGCGCTTCGTGCTCGCCGTCGGGCGGGTTCGTGACCGGCGGCGCGACCGGCGGTTCGAGGACCAGGGGCAGGACCTGGTCCACGCGCTTCACGAGATGGAGCCTGAGCTCGGCCCGGATGTCCTTCGGCACGTCCTCGAGATCCGCCTCGTTGCGGGCGGGCAGGAGCACCTCCTTGATGCCTGCGCGGTGCGCCGCGAGGAGCTTCTCCTTGATCCCGCCGACCGGAAGGACATTCCCCCGCAGCGTAATCTCGCCGGTCATCGCGACCTCGCGCTTGACCGGGCAGCGGAGGAGCAAAGAGGCGACGGCGCTGAACATGGTGATGCCGGCGCTCGGTCCGTCCTTCGGCGTGCCGCCCTTGGGCACGTGCAAGTGCAGATCGGTCGCCTTCAGAAACTCCGGGTCGAGCCCGAGGTCGCGGGCGCGGCTGCGGACGAAGGACACCGCGGTGGCCGCGCTCTCGCTCATGACGCTCTTGAGGTTGCCGGTGACCATGACCTCGCCCTTGCCGGGCATCTGCGTCGCCTCGATGAAGAGGATGTCGCCGCCGCTCGGCGTCCACGCGAGGCCGGTCGCCACGCCGGGCGAGCTCGTGCGCTCGGCGAGGTCGGGCATCTGGCGCGGCGGCCCGAGGATCTTTTCGACCGTCTCCGGGTCGGCGACCATCGCGAGGTCGGTCTGACCTTCGGCGAGCTTCATGACGGCGTGTCGGCAGACGGAGCCGATCTCCCGCTCGAGCCCGCGCACGCCGGCTTCCCGGGTGTAGCCCTCGATGATCTTCTCGAGACCCTCTTTCGTGAAGTCGAGCCGCTCGTCGGTCAGGCCGTGGGCCGAGAGCTGCTTCGGGCAGAGAAACTCCCGCGCGATGGCGAGCTTCTCGGCGCGCGTGTAGCCCGGGCACTCGATGACCTCCATGCGGTCCATCAGGGCGAGCGGGATCATCTCCGGGTCGTTCGCGGTGCACAAGAAGGTGACCTGCGAGAGGTCGTACGGGACGTCGAGGTAATGGTCCTGGAAGGTGGCGTTCTGCTCCGGGTCGAGCACCTCGAGGAGCGCGGCGGCGGGATCGCCGAGGAGATCGACGCCCATCTTGTCGACCTCGTCGAGGACGAGGACGGGGTTCTTCACGGCCGCGCGCTTCATGGCCTGGACGATGCGACCCGGGAGCGCGCCGACGTATGTCCGTCGGTGGCCCCGGATCTCCGCTTCGTCGCGGACGCCGCCGAGGGCGATGCGGTGGTAGCGGCGGCCCATCGACCGCGCGATCGACCGGCCGAGCGACGTCTTGCCGACGCCGGGCGGGCCGATGAAGCAGAGGATGGGCGCCTTCTTGTGCCCCGCGAGCTTGCGGATGGCGACGTACTCGATGATGCGCTTTTTGATCTTCTCGAGCCCGAAGTGGTCTTCGTCGAGGCAGCGCCGCGTCTCCTCGATGTCGAGCTTGTCGGGCGTGGTCTTGCTCCACGGCACGTCGGCGAGCCACTCGAGATAAGTGCGCGTGACGTTGTACTCCGCCGATTGGGACTGCATCGCGGCGAGCCGCCCGAGCTGCTTGCGCGCAACCTTCTGCACGTCGTCGGGCGGGCCGGCCGCCCGGAGGCGCTCGCGGAGCTCCTCGACCTCGTCTTCTTCGCCCCCCTCGCCGAGCTCCTCCTTGATGGTGCGCATCTGCTGGCGCAGGATCTGCTCGCGCTGCGCCTTGCCTTCGTCGGCGATCATCGTCGTCACCTCGCTCTTCACGCGGAGGAGCTCGAGCTGGCGGTTGATGATGGCGAGGACGGCGCGGACGCGCGCCTTCGGCTCGAACGTCTCGAGGATCTTCTGCTTGTCGGCGACGCTGGCCTGCTCGACGGCGAAGTTCGACGCGATGAGGTCGGCGAGGGCGCCGCTCTCGCGGACGTTGTCGAGGATCCCCGCCGTCTCCCGCGGGAGATTGGGGAGGAGCGAGAGGACGTGGCGGGTGCCTTCCCGGAGGCTCGCGCCGAGCGCGTCGAGCTCGGCGTCCCGCCCGAGGTCCTCGGAGACGCGGCGCGCCCGCGCGCGCATGTACGGTTCGAGGGCGGCGTGGTGGAGAATGCGGAAGCGCGCGAGACCGTGCAGGACGACCGAGTAGTTGCTGGGTCCGAGCCGCAGCACCTTCACGACGCGGGCGACGGTGCCGACGTCGTAGAGGTCTTCGAAGCGCGGCTCGTCGACCTCGGCGTCACGCTGGCTGACGATGCCGACGACGGCGCGCTCGTGGCCGGCGAGGTCCTCGACGAGGCGCACGCTCCGTGGACGGCCGACGTTGATGGGGACGACGCTCGCGGGAAAGACGACGCTGTTTCTGAGAGGCAGTATGGGGAGAAGCTCGATGTCCGACAGCGAACGCGGATCACTCATCATTTATGGCTATACCCCGCTCGCACGACTGTCTCCAGCCTGGCCGACGGCCCGGTGATCGCATGCGCCGCGCGCGTGATATGAGAGACCCCATGCCCCGGCCCTCGTGCTCCTCGTTCGGGCTCGGTTGGACGCTCGTCCTGGCGGCGGCGAGCGGCTGCGCTGGCGCGCAGCACCCCGGTGGTGATCCCCAGTCGGTATTGCACGCCTATGCCCACGCGCTCGAGCAAAGCCACGCCGACGACGCCTATCGCCTGCTCTCGGACGAGGCGCGCCGGGGCATCTCGCTCGACGCGTTCCGCCGGCTCGTCAAAGAGGACCCCGAGGGCGTCAAAGAGATCGGCAAGTCCCTCGAGCGGCCGACCGCGCCCCCGGTGGTGACGGCGACGGTCACGAGCGCGAGCGGCCAGGAGCTCTACCTCGTGCTCGAGGACGGAGCGTGGCGGGTGGATGCATCCAGCATCGACCTCTACGCGCAGGACACGCCGCGCCACGCGATCTACGGGTTCGTCCGCGCGATAGAGCGCAAGCGCTACGACGTCGTCATGCGGTATGTCCCCGAGACGCACAAGGAAGGGCTCGACGCGGCGAAGCTTCAGGCGGCGTGGGAAGGGCACGAGAAGACGGAGATCCAGCAGGTCGTCGCCGCCCTCAAGCAGGCGCTCCCGGGCGCGAGCATCGAAGAGGTGGGCGAGCGTGCGACGATGCCGTACGGCGCGGGGACCATGCAGCTCGTGCGCGAGCACGGGCTCTGGAAGATCGAAAACTTCGACTGACGGGCCGGCCGCGCGCGACGCGCCGATCCGCTTGCCGCGAAATGGTCAAAGGCTGAGCGTCGCGACGAGGGGCGCGTGGTCGCTCGTGCCGACGTCGGCGAGCACACGACAATCGTTCGGCACGATGCTCCGGCTGGCGAGGACATAGTCGATGCGCCATCCCTGGTTCTTCTGGCGGAGGCCGCGCCAGGGCGGCCACCACGTGAAGAGGCGATCGTTGTCGGGCTCGAGCATGCGTGCCACGTCGGCGAGCTCGATCGCCACGATCTCCTCGAAGAGCTGGCGCTCGTCGTCGCGCTGACCGATGGCGCCGGGCTTGCGCTCCTTGGGGTGGACGTCCGCGTCGGTGCGGGCGACGTTGAGATCGCCGCAGAGGACGAGGCGCTCGCCCGCGGCGTGCACGCCGGCCACGTAGCCCCGCATCGCCTCGAGGAACCGGAGCTTCGCGGCGAAGTCCTTTCCACCGTTCGGCACGTAGACGCTCGCGACGACGACGCCCCCGCCGATGCGGGCCTCGACGACGCGGTACTCGACGTCGAAGGGCGGATGGCTGAACTCGGGCTTGGCCGCCATCGAGGTCTTGCGAAGATGGAGCGATACGCCGCTATAGCCCTTCGGGCCGCCGTGCCAGTAGCTGAAGTAGTCGGGGAGCAGGGTCAGCGTCTCTCCGAGCTGCTCCGGCGTCGCCTTGATCTCTTGCAGGCAGACGACGTCGGGCGTGTCGCGGTTCACCCATTCCACGAACTGCGCCTCGCGTGCGCGGATGCCGTTGACGTTCCAGGTCGCTATCTTCACGGGACTCTTCCGCCCTTGGGCAACGTGATCTCGGGGGGCCGAACGTAGACCGGCTCGAGGGCGTCTGCATCGTCGGGCGCCCGGGCGAGGGCCAGGCGGCCGGCGGACGCCGCGCGCGGGAGGTCGTACGGAGACTCGAACGCGAATCCGACCGACGGGCCCAGCGCGGACCAATCGATGGCGCGAGCCGCCTCGCCGACGACGACGACGCCCGCGGCGTCCTCGACCGCGGCGAGCGCGTCCGCGAGGGCCCCGGCGACCGTCGTGGCGGGGAAGTGCGAAGGCGAGACGAGGCACTGTCCGGCGCGGGTCGCCTGCACGAAGACCTCGGCCTTTCCGGCGGGCACGACGGCCACGACGACGCGCCGATCGTCGGCCCCCCGGGCGACACCGCACGCGAGCGCGTCGAGCGACGTGATCCCGACCAGCTCCGCCCCCGTCGCCAGCGCGATGCCCTTCGCAGTGGCGACCGCGATCCGCACACCGGTGAAGCTGCCTGGGCCGACGCCGACGGCCCACCGCCGGACATCCCTCGGCTGCCAGCCATGGCGCTGGAAGAGCGCGCTGACCATCGGCAGCAAAGACTCGCCGTGCGCGTTCGAGACGCGAGCCATCTCCTCCGCGATCAGCACCCCGCCCTCGAAGAGGGCCACGGAGCCGAGCGCGGTCGACGTCTCGATCGCGGCGAGGCGCGGCGCGAACGGCCCCGCCCCGCTCGCCCGTGGGCGATCGCCGCTCACGGCTGCGCGAAGCGGCCGCTCCGGAACGCGGCGTCGAGGAGCTGCTCGACCCGGCCGGAGAGCTCTTTGGCGCGCGGGTCGAGCGACGACCCGAGGGCGATCTTGATCTCGTTCAAGACGCGGAGCTGGCTGAAGAGCTGCAGATCGCTCAGCCCCGCGGGCCCCGAGAGCACCTGGCGCACCCGCTCGATCTCGCCGGCGATGGCGTCGATCCCCACGCCGATGGCGCCGACGCGGCGGGTGTTCGGGTGCTCACGGTAGTGGGCCTCGAGCACGGGGGTGACGATGGACTCGAGGATCTGCGACTGGTCCTCCGTGTTCCAGACGTGCTTGAGGACGAAGAGGTCGCCCGCGTCGGGGCGCGCGCGGCCGTCGAGGTAGGCGCTCGCGGCGAAGAGCTTGAGGAGCTTGACGACGCGGCGGTCGCTCAGGGTGACGCCCTCGGCCCGAATCTGGAAGACGAGGCCCTTGTAGAGCGAGAAGAACTCTTCGTCGTACTGGATGCGGCGGAGGAGATGGCGCTGCGCATCGGCGAGCTCGCTCGCGGAGACGAGCGGCGGCTGGACGTCCCCGCCCGCTTGCAGGAGCTCGAGATCGAGGCCCTTCTGGAGCAAATCCTGGAAGTGGTACGCATCGAGGTTGTCGTTTCGCACGCGCAGGATGAAGCGGTCGTAAATCGCGGTCAGCGTCTCGTCGGTGGGGACCTCGTTGGAGGCGCCGAACGCGCTGATGAGCGGGCAGGCGACGACCTGGCTGCCGCTCGCGTAGCGGCGCTCGTTGAGGAGCGTCAAGAGCGCGTTGAGGATGGCCGAGTTCGACTTGAACACCTCGTCGAGGAAGACGACCTCGGCGCCAGGGAGCATCCCTTCGGTGCGGCGCTCGTAGCGCCCCTCTCGGAAGGCGGCGATGTCGACCGGACCGAAGATCTCGTTGGGCTCCGTGAAGCGTGTCAGCAGGTATTCGAAGTACCGGGCATGGACGAGCCGCGCGAACGTCCGGATGAGGGCGCTCTTGGCCGTGCCCGGGGGCCCGATGAGGACCGCGTGCTCGCCCGCCACGGCGGCGACGAGCAAGAGCCGGATGACCTCGTCCTTACCGAGGAACTTCTGCTCGAGCGTGCGGGCGAGCAACCCCAAGCGCGCCGGGAGCGTGTCTTCGGGGGCCTGCCTGGGCAGGGTCGCCATCTCCAAGGCTTATACCTCGCATCGCGTCGTCCCGCGCGAACGCCGTGCGCGGCGCGCGCGCTGCCGGGGGAATCATCCGCGCGGCTCCACCGGCGTCGCCGGAAACCCGTCGTCCCCCGCGACCTCCGATTCGACGGCCTTCATCAACGCGAGGACCAGGCTGTCTTGCCACGGCCGCGCCGCGACCTGCACGCCCACGGGAAGGCCTGCGCTCTTCGCGTCGACGGCGGCCGCACGCCGAGCGAGGCCGTCGCGCGCCCGCGGACGCCTGGCCTCTTCGGGCCGCACGCGTGTGACGGGGATCACACCCGCGGGGAACTGATGGGCGTTGAAGAGCATGGAGTAGCTCGAGGCGAGGGTGAAGCCGCGCGAGCCTCCGTGGGGCAGCGCCGGCGTCGCGTAGGCGGGCCCGACGAGCGCATCGACGCCTTGCTCGACCATCGCGTCGAGCAGCTTGGCCCGGTGCTCGCGAAGGGCGAGCGTGATCTGCCAGAGCCCGTCGACGGTCTTCTCCCCGGTCGCGTCGAGGAGGAGCGCGAGGCCGCTCTGTCCGAAGACGCGCGCCAGGCGAGACGCGACCTTTCGGACCGCGGGAGGGAACGCGACGACGCGGCGCAGGGCATCGATGGAAGGATCGACGTCGCCGCTGGCGAGGACCGCCCGGATGCGGACGGCGCCGTCGGCGCTGAGCGCGCCGATATAGGCCGCGAGGAGATCGCGCACGTCGGGCGGGTGGAAGGGCCGCACCTCGCAGCCGCGCGCTTCGAGGGCCGCGCCGGCCCGCGCGACCGCACGCCCGAGGGCGACGGACGCGGGAAGTACACCGTCGTCGGTGTAGGTCCCGACCCGGAGGCCGCGGGTCGAGACACGCTCGGGCTCCTCCAAGGCGACCGGCGGTACGCGGGGATCGAGCGCCGACAGCCGGCGCGGATCGAGCGCGCGCAGGAAGAGGACGAGGTCGTCGACGGTGCGGGCGAGCGGACCGGCCATCGCGCGCACGGTCTCCTGCCCAGGATTGACCGAGCGGTAGCCCTGCATCGGGAGGCGGTCGAGCGACGGCTTGAAGCCGGCGATGCCGCAGAAGGACGCGGGCGTGCGGATGCTGCCGCCGATGTCCGTGCCGAGGCCGAGCGGCGACATGCCGGCCGCGATCGCCGCCGCCTCGCCCCCCGACGACCCACCCGGAGAGTGCCCCATCGACCAGGGGTTCGCGGTCTGGCCGAAGATCGGGTTCTTAGACTCCACGTAGAGCATCGTCTGCGAGAGGTTCGTCCGCCCGAGGACGACGGCGCCCGCGTCGCGGAGCGCCACGACCATCGCGGCGTCGCGCTCGGCCACACGCCCGCGCCATGCCGGAATGCCCAGCGTCGTCGGGCGACCCGCGACGTCGTAGCACTCCTTGATCGTCACCGGCACGCCGTCGAGCGCGCCGCGCGCCTCGCCCCGCGAGCGCCGCGCGTCGGAGGCGTCGGCGTCGGCGGCTGCATGTTCGCGAAGGACCTCCGTGAAGGCACGGACGCGCGGGTCGACGGCGTCGATCCGGGCGATGTGCGCCGCCAGGACTTCCCGCGCGCTCACGTCGCGTCGCGCGAGCGCCGAGGAGAGGGCCGTCGCGGACATCCGCCAGAGGTCCACGCTACCGAGCGTATCCGCATCAGGGCCGTCGGAAGACGCTTTCTGCGAGGCCGCGCCGGCGGCCCCGTGCCGCGTTCCATCGAGGGCGGGTGTCGGCGTACAAGGTCGGCGTGACCGGCGGGGGTCGGCTTCGACGCGGCCTTCTAGACACCAGAGCACGTTGGGACACCGAAACACCGGTGGCGGGGCGGCGCGGCGCGAAAGCGCTCGAAAGAGGGCGTCCCTCGCGGGGTCGCGGTACGCTAACCGTCAGAATGCCATCCGGGAGCACGAAGGGAAAGTCGACTCGCCTTGCCATCGTGGAGCAATCGCTCGCCGACACCGTGGAGCGTCTCCGCGAGCTACCACCCGGGCCGCGCGTGCGTGAGCTCCGCGCGAAGGCCGAGGGCTACGAGCGCGCGCTCCGCGCGTGGATGGTGCGCGCGCCGACCGAGGAGCAGAGGTCGGCGCTCCTCAAGCTCGTCCTCGAGCTCAACGTCGAGGTGATGGAAGTCGGACGCGACGGCGGGAAGAAGACGTGACGTGGGAAGGGCGCGCGGCCTTCGCCGCCGCCGCGATGGTCTTGGCCGGGGCATGCGGGGGGGGCGCAGCGCATGTCGTGGTCGCGCCGCCGGAGACCCCGAGCCCGCCCCAAAGCGGCCCTGCCATCGATCCGCTTCCGCCCGTGCGCGACGACGGGCACCTGCCGGCCACCGCCGCGCCGCGCCGTTACGCCCTTTCGCTCCACATTGATCCGAGCCTGCCGCGATTCTCGGGCTCGACGCGGATCGAGGTCGACGTCCCCGAGCCGACCTCGCACGTCGTCTTGAACGCGCTCGACCTGCACGTCGTCTCGGCCGCGGCGACGGTCGGCGGCGAAACCATCGCCGCGACCACGAGCACACGCGCCGGGCACGGCGGATGGAAGGCCGACGAGCTGGTCCTCACCTTCGCGCGACCGCTGCCCGCGGGGCAAGCGCGAATCGACGTCGACTACGACGCGGCCTTCGGCGACGAGCTCAAAGGGCTCTATCGCGTGGAGGACTCCGGCCGGAGGTACGCCTTCACCCAGTTCGAGGCGGCCGACGCGCGTCGGGCCTTCCCCTGCTTCGACGAGCCGGGATTCAAGACACCGTACGAGGTGACCATCACGACCCCCGCGGCGACGATGGCCCTCGCCAACACGCCGGAGACGGGAAGCACGGTGCTCGCCGACGGTTCGATCGAGCACCACTTTGCTCCGTCTCCCCCGCTCCCGAGCTACCTCGTGGCGTTCGCCGTCGGAGAGTTCGACATCGTCGAGTGGCAGAAGGAGCCGTTCTCGATCCGCGCCGTCACCACCAAAGGCCACGGCACGATGACCGGCCTTGCGCTCGAGGCGGCCGCGGCGCTCGTCGCCAAGCTCGGCGACTACTTCGCGTTCCCCTACCCGTACGCGAAGCTCGACCTCGTCGCCGTCCCCGACTTCGGCGGCGGCGCCATGGAGAACCCCGGCCTCGTCACCTTCCGCGATTCGCTCCTGCTCCTCGATCCGCGCCGGGCCACGACCGCGTCCCGACGCGCCCTGGCCGTCGTCATCGCCCACGAGCTCGCCCATCAGTGGCTCGGCGATCTCGTCACGATGCGCTGGTGGGACGACGTATGGCTCAACGAAGGCTTCGCGACGTGGGCCGAGGCGAAGGTCGTCGACGCGTGGAGGCCGTCGTTCGGCGCGACGCTCGACCAGATCGCAGGTGTGCAGGGGGTCATGGACACCGACGCGATGAAGAGCGCACGCGCGGTGCGCGAGCCCGTGCGATCGCGCAGCGAGGCCGAGGAGGCGTTCGACGGCATCACCTACGACAAGGGAGCCGCCGTCCTTCGCATGATCGAGTCGTGGCTCGGACCCGACGTGTTCCGGCGCGGCGTGCAGCGCTATTTGCACGAGAACGCGTGGAAGACCGCGACGGCCCACGATCTGTTCGACGCCCTCGACTACGTGTCCACGCAGCGGGTGGAGAAGCTGGCGAACGGGTTCCTCGACCAGCCGGGCGTCCCCGAGGTCAACGTGCGCTGGTCGTGCGACGGTCCGAGCGGCGCGGGGCGGCTCGTCCTGAGCGCGTCCGAGTGGCGGCCGGTCGGGAGCGACGCCGGCAAGCCGCGCGATTGGATGCTCCCGGTCTGCGTCGAGAGCGACGCGCTCAAGGGCAGGAGCTGCTTTACCCTCGGGCGGGAGCCCATCACGCGCGACCTCGGGGGCGCGTGCCCGACGTGGATTTATCCGAACGCCGACCTCGCGGGCTACTACCGGTTCGCCCTCGACGGCCCGCGGCTCGTCGCGCTCGCCCGCAACGCGCGCGGGCTCTCGCCGCTCGACCGCCTCGGCATCGTGTCGAACGCGTGGGCGGAGGTGCGCCGGGGCGCCATCGACCCGAGCGTCGTCTTCGACATCCTTCCGGCCTTCGACCACGAGCTGAGCCGCCATCTGGTCTCGCAGATCGCGGGAACGCTCCAGGCCATCGACAACTCGCTCGTCGACGACGGCGACCGCGACCTCTACGAGCGATGGGTGGCGGCGCGCATGGCCCCGCGCGAGCAGTCGCTCGGCTGGGAGGCGAGCCCCAACGAGGACGAGGACCGCACGATCGCGAGGCGGACGGTGCTCTGGACGATGGGCGAGATCGCCCGCGACCCGGGGACGCTCGAAGAGGCGGACTCGCGGGCGCGGATGTGGCTTCGCGATCCGACGAGCGTCCCCGAGGACGTCGCCGCCGTGGCCCTTCCCCTCGCCTCGCTGGGCGCGGGCGCAGCGCGCCTCCACCAGCTCCGCGCGGCCGCGGCGCACGCCCGGGCGCCCGAAGATCGCATCCTCGCCATCCGCGCGATGGGCGCGTTCGACGACCCCGACGTCCTGCGCAAAGCGCTCGACCTCGCCTTCACCGACGAGCTCAAACTCTCGGAGCTGCGTTACCTCTTCGGGAGCGCGAACGGCCACCAGCGCGCTCGGTCGACGCTCTTCGCGTGGGAGAAGGAGAACTGGGATCGCCTGAGGGCTCGCCTGCCGGGGGAGTTCGGGATCGGCATGCTGATCGACGTCGCCGGGTCGATGTGTACGCGCGCGGATCGCGACGACGCGCGCGACTTCTTCGCGCCGAGGGTCCAGGGGATCGAAGGCACCAAGAGGCACCTCGACGAGGCGCTCGAGGCGGCAGGTCTCTGCGTGGCGCTGCGCGAAGAGGGCGCCCAGGCCGTGACCCACTTCTTGAAACGGCGGTAGGCCGCCGCGGACCGACCGCAGCCGGGAGCGGACGCGCAACTTCGACGAAAGCGAGGCGAAACGCGCCCCGACTACCGTGTTTTGGCGATGGCCACGGCGCTCACCGTCCCCGAACGGACCGGGAGAGTGGTCGCCGGAGACCTCCACATCAAGATACTCGGCGCCTGCCGATATCCCTCCCCGCTGACCCACAGGCTCGCGCGGAGCGCGATCCACTACGTCGGCAAGGCCGACCGCGTACCGGTCGACGACCGCATCTCCATGGTCGCCGAGTACACCGCGGACCTGTCGGGGGTGCCCGCCTTCGAGCTCGCCGGCCCGCGCGACCGCATCTTCTTCGACACGACGCGCTTGCGCTGCGGGATCGTGACCTGCGGCGGCCTTTGCCCGGGCATCAACAACGTCGTGCGAGGCCTCGTGCTCGAGCTCGTGGGCGGATACGGCGTCCGGGAGATTTACGGCTTCCGATACGGCTACGCGGGACTCGTCGACGGCAGCGAACCGATCTCGCTCACGCCGGCGTTCGTCGACGACATCCACCACGACGGGGGGACCGCGCTCGGCACGTCACGCGGCAATCAGGACCCGGGCGCGATGGTCGACACGCTCGAGCGCCTCGGCGTGGGCATCCTCTTCGTCATCGGCGGCGACGGGACGCTCCGGGGCGCGATGAAGGTCGTCGAGGAGGTCCGGCGGCGGGGGCGCGACATCGCGGTCGTCGGGGTCCCCAAGACGATCGACAACGATATCCACTTCATCGATCGGAGCTTTGGCTTCGAGACGGCCTTCTGCGCCGCCGTCGACGTCATCCGGGGCGCCCACGTCGAAGCCACGGGCGCGAAGAACGGCGTCGGCGTGGTCAAACTGATGGGCCGCCACTCGGGCTTCATCGCGTGCCACTCCGCCATCGCGTCGACCGACGTGGACGTCGTGCTCATCCCCGAGGTGCCGATCGTCCTCGATGGCGCGGGCGGCCTGCTCGAACACCTGGAGCAGCGGCTGAAGCAGAACGCGCACGCGGTCATCGTCGTCGCCGAGGGCGCGGGGCAGGAGCTCTGCGTCGAGAATACCGCGACGGACGCCAGCGGGAACATCCGTCTCGCCGACATCGGCACGGTCCTCCGGGAGCGCATCGTCGGTCATTTCAGGGAGAAGGCCGTCGACGTCACGCTCAAGTACATCGACCCGAGCTACCACATCCGAAGCGTGCCCGCGTCGCCCACCGACAGCGTCTACTGCTGGAACATGGCGCGCAACGCCGTGCACGCGGCGATGGCCGGCAACACCGAGCTCCTCATCGGCCGCTGGCACGGCCGCTTCGTCCACGTCCCGATGCCCCTCGCGACGCGCTACCGGAAGCAGGTCGACACGAGCGGCGATCTTTGGATGTCCGTCGTCGAGGCGACCGGGCAGCCGCTCGAGTGGGGAGCCTCGCCTGACGCAGCCGAGCGAGAGCGTATATAAGCATGACATGCGATTTCGTGGACTCTGGCTTGGCCTCGTCCTCGTGGCCGGCGTCGTCACGGCGCGCGATGCGGGGGCGGTCGGCACGCGCACGTTCGAGCTCGATGCGATCGAAGAGCTGTCGGGGGGCGACCTCGCGGGCGTGAGCGTCGGCTCCGACGGGGTCGTGCGCGCCGGGTGGACGTTGGGCAACGTCCCGCTCCCGGACGACGCGGGGACCACCGTCACGTGCGCCGCGGAGCTGCCGGACGGCAGCGTCTTGGTCGGAACGGGCCCGGCGTCCGGTGGGAAGATCGTGCGCGTCGTGAACGACCGCGCGACCGTGTTCGCCGACACCAAGGAGAGCGCCGTCGTCGCGCTGGTCGTCGACAAGAAGGGCGCCGCCTACGCCGCGACGACCGGCAACAAGATCTACCGGGTGACCCAGGGCCACGCCGACGTCTTCGCGACGCTGCCCGACGTCGACACCGTCTTCGCCATCGCCTTCGACCCTTCGGGCGCGGGTCTCTACGCGGCCACCGGCCCCGACGGCCGCGTCCTGCGGGTGGACACCAAAGGCGCGTCGAGCACCTACTTCAAGACCGACAGCCCCTTCGTCGTTTCCCTCGCGGTGGCCGACGACGGCGTCGTCTACGCCGGCACGAGCGGCAAGGGCCTCCTCTATCGGATCACCGCGCCCGGCCGCGCGACGGTCCTCTACGACTTCCATGCCGAGGAAGTCCACGCCATCGCACTCGGTCCGCGACGCGCCGTGTGGGCCATCGTCAACGAGACATCGGGCG
Organism: Polyangiaceae bacterium; assembly: GCA_036500865.1. Taxonomy (GTDB): domain Bacteria; phylum Myxococcota_A; class Polyangia; order Polyangiales; family Polyangiaceae; genus Palsa-1150. The sequence continues at coordinate 99,342 of DASYBG010000055.1, read as the reverse complement.
GCGCGCCGAGCGAGCCCGCCGAGCCGCCGGCCTCGCGACGCAACGCCGGCGGCCGCAACCCGCCGGGTCCTTCGCCCGCAGCACGCGGAAAGCCGGGCAAGGGATCCCTCTGGCGGTTCGACGCCGACGGGCACCCCGAGCGCCTGATGCACCACGACGACACGCATTACACGTCGCTCGCGCTCGACGCGCACGGCGCGCCCTACGTCGGCACGGGCGCCGACGGGCGGATCTACACCGTCGACGATACGCACGTGGTCTCGCTCCTCGCCGACACCGACGAGCGCCAGATCGGCGCCATCGGCGTCGCGGGCCGCTCGCGGTACGCCGTCGGCAGCGACCCCGCCGTCTTCCATCGCGTGATCTCGGTCGGCGGCCCCGATGCGATCTGGACGAGCAGGCCGCTCGACGCGGGACTCCGGGCTCGCTTCGGGCGCGCGGGCTGGATCGGCAGCGGCCTCCTCGAAGTGTCGACGCGCACGGGCGACACGCAGACCCCGGACACGACGTGGAGCCCCTGGAGCAACGCGGTCGCCAACGGCGACGCGATCGGCAGCCCGGCGGGCCGCTTCGTCCAGATGCGCGCGCGGCTGCGCGACGCCACCGCGACGATCTCGGACATCACGTTGGCCTTCGTCACGGAGAACCTCCGCGCCATCGTCACCGAGATCTCCGCGCACCCGAAGGCGGGCTCCTCGCGCGACTCGAAGGAGGGGATCGTGCAGAGCGGCAGCGAGCCTCCGAAGCACGACAACGTGCTCCACGTCGCGTGGAAGGTCGACAACCCCGACAGCGACGAGCTTCGCTACCGCGTGCAGTTCCGGCGCGACAGCGGGCAGCGGTGGGTCGACGCGACGCGCCCCGACGACGTGCTCACGAAACCGGAGCTCGACTGGGACACGGCGGCCCTCGAAGAAGGCCGCTACCGGCTGCGCGTCGAGGCCACCGACGAGATCTCCAATCCGCCCGGGAGCGTCACGCGCCACACGCTCGAGAGCGCGCCCGTGCCCATCGACAACACCCCGCCCGTCGTCCGCACGCTCACCGTGCAAGGCCGACGCTTGCGGGCCGAGGTGGTCGACGGACTGGGTCCCATCGCGCGGATCGACGTCGCCGTCGACGGAAAGCCCGAATGGCGTCCCATCGCCCCGGCCGACGGAATCTTCGATAGCGCCACGGAGACCGTGGACATGGATTTGACCTCCCTGCTCCCCCCGGGGCCTGGGGCCCATCTGATTGCGCTCCGCGCGTACGATGCGGCAGGAAATTTCGTTGTCCGCGAGACAGAATCTCCGTAATGCGGTCGCTGTGCGTGTGGATGGGTTGGACGGGTACGCATTCCAGCGAATACGCCTGACAGGCGTGTCATGGGTCTTTCCCCGCGCACCGGCGTGCGCGGGGAAAACGTGCGCGCGAAGTCTGGAGATCCCGGCCGCGGCGCGCGACAATGAGGGCGCGGCACGCGCCGTGTATTCGTAGTTTCTCGCCTCCCTTCGCTTCATGAGCCAACGCGTCGTTCTTCTCGCCTTTCTGGGCGTCGCCCTTTCGTGGATGTGTGCGCTCGGGTGCACCTCCGCAGTGGCCGACGCGGCCGCCGGCATCGACACCGTCATCGCGACGACCGACGCCGGCTCCGACGATGCCGCCAACGTCGCCGACACGGGCAGCAAGGGCTCCGCGCCGTCGACGATCAGCGGCAGCCCCCTTTGCAACGCGACGACGTGGATGGGCTGCTACCCCGACGACCCGCACGTCTCGCGCGACAAGGACTGCGGGCAAGCGCCCAGCTCGCCCGACGCGTCGCCGACCCCCGACAGCACGTCGACCGTCGCCTGCCACGTGCCGCCGTCCTCGGGCGGCGATCTGGCGGCGCCGGTCTGCTTGACCGCCGGCAACGGGAACGACGGCAGCGCGTGCGACTCTCCGAGCGATTGCTCGGCGGGCTACGAGTGCGTCGCCCCTGGTGTCTGCCGCCACTACTGCTGCGCGGGCGACTGTTCGAACCAGAACGAGTTCTGCGACATCCAAACGCTCTCCTCGGACCCGAGCACGAGCGTCCCCGTTTGCATGCCCATCCACGGCTGCGGGCTCCTCGACCAGCCGACGGACGCCGGAACGTGCGCCGCAGGCCAGACGTGCTCGGTCGTGCGCACCAACGGCGCGAACGGCTGCGTCGCGGTCGGCACCGGACAGGCCGGCGACTCCTGCGATACGGCCGACTGCAGCGAAGGCCTCGTGTGCCTCGGCTCGTCGGGCCAGCGCCGCTGCTACGTGCTTTGCCACACGACCGGCGGCAGCCCGGAGTGCACGCGCAAGCAAAGCTGCAAGGGAGGCTTGCCTCTCTTTCCGATGCCCGGCGTCGGCATCTGCCAGTAGCAGCGATCGAAACGGGCCGCGCGCTCGGGCCGCTGTCGCGGGACACCGGCGAATCCGTCGCGGACGGGGCTCGCCACGCAAAACCCCCGCGGGCGCGCGACGTCGCGCGCGGCACGCGACTTGGACACCGAAGCCGGACCATGATGACGCTTGCCAACGAAGTCCGGAGCGGCCCGCGCGAGCGCGCGGTGGCCGATGGGGTCGAGTCTCTGGGCGACGCGGAGCTCATCGCGATCCTCGTGGGTACGGGCTACGCGGGGACGCCGGTGGGCGTGCTCTCCGCGATGCTTGTCGAGGAGCACGGAGGGCTCGCCGGGCTCGCGCGCGCGGGTCTGGGGGAACTCGTCTTGCGGCGCGGGATGGGCCTCGCGAAGGGGGCGAGGCTCGCGGCCGCCCTCGAGCTCGGTCGCCGCGCCTCGGCCGCCGCGTCGCTCGACGTGGCGATGCGCGTCCCCGATCGAGAGGCGGTGGCCGCATGGGCGCGACCCCGGCTCGCCACGCTCGACCACGAAGAGCTCTGGGCCCTCGCGCTCGATGGGCGGCACGGCCTGCGCGCGGCGCGCAAGGTAGCGTCCGGGGGCATCCACGGGCTGCACGTCGGCCCGCGCGACGCCCTGCGCGTGGCCATTCGAGAGGCGGCAAGCGCCATCGTGCTGGTGCACAACCACCCGAGCGGCGACCCCACGGCAAGCGAAGAGGACGTCGCATTCACGAAGGCGGTGGCGAAGGCCGCGCGCGTCGTCGGGACGCCCCTGCTCGACCATGTCATCGTGGGCAGGCGTCGCACGAGCTCGATGCTCGAGCAGGGGGTCCTCGAGTAACGGGCGCTCGGCGTCCGTCGCGTCTTCGCTCATTTCGCTCGATGCCTGCCCTAACGTGAAGCGACGTCGCGGCGCAGCGCTTCGATCACGGGACCGAACTCCAGCGCGTTCCCGGGGCTGAGCTGCGCGAGGAGCTCGTGGGCGCGGAGCACGAGCGCGTGCGCCCCGGCGTCCACCGAGACCCGGATGGGCACCATCGCCACCGGCAACGGCTCCGGCGCGTCGACGATGCTCGCGAGCACGCGCCGCATGTCGAGCTCGGCGAAGAGCGCGCGAAGGTCCGGCCCCGCGTTCTGGAGCCGGAACCCGCGGCCCGCGTCGGTGCGCGCGACGAGCTCGTGGAGCGTCCCGAGGAGCGTGCTGTCGAGCGACGTGCACGCCTCGAGGTCCACGACGACGTCGCGCGTGCCCTCGAGCGCGCGGAGGCACGCGTCGCGTAGCGCGGGAGCGTGCTTCCAGGTCGCGCGGCCTTCGAGCGCGATCCACGTCCTCTCCTCGCCGCCGCCGACGCGGAGCACGCACTCCGCCGGCGGAGGCGGAGGCATGGTCTCGCGGTCCGTGTCGATGGTGGACGCGCCGGCGTTGGCGGTCACGAGCAAGAGCGTGATGTCGTCCTCGCACGCGGTGCTCCGCTCGGTCAGCGCGAGGATGTGATCGATGGCGGCGCCCCCGTCTTTCGATTCCGCGTCCATCGTGGAGAGGACGCCGTCCAGGCTCCGATGGCCGTCCGGGAGCGAGTCGGTGAGCCCGTCGGTATAGAAGAAGAGGCGATCGCCGGGCGAGAGCGAGACGCAGCGTTCGCCGAAGACCGCCTCGTGCACGAGGCCGAGCGCCGGGCCCGTCTTCTCGATCCGCTCGACGCCGCCGCGCCTCCTCAGGACGAGCGACGGCGGGTGACCCGCGGAGGCGATCGTCGCCACGCCGGTCACCGTGTCGATGAGCGCGTACGCCACAGTCACGAAGAGGCCGGACGCCTTGCACTCGTCGAGGAGACCGCCGTTGAGCTCCGCGAGCACCTCCGCCGGAGCGCGGGGGCCGCTCGCCGCGTCCGACAGGCGGAGGCGCTGCTTGAAGAGGACCGCCAGCAGCGCGGCGCTGACGCCGTGGCCCGCAGCGTCGGCGACGTAGACCGCGAGGTGCCCTTCGTCGAGCATCGTGGCGCCGTAGAGGTCGCCGCCGATGACGTTGCTCGGCCGATAGCCGACGTGGAGCTGCATGGCGTCGAGCGTCGGCGGCGAGTGCGGAAGAAGGGCGCGCATGATCCGCTCGGCGCGGTGCAGATCCTGATCGAGCATCGATCGCTGCTCTCGCAAGACTTGATACGCGGCGTCGAGGTTCCGCAGGCTCTCGGCGAGTTTGAGGTTGTTCTCGGCGAGGCCGCGCACCAGACACGCACGATCTGCGACGAGCGACTGGTGCGCGATGGCCTTCGCGACGGCGGCCCGGAGCTGAATGGGCAAGATGGGTTTGCAGAGGAAGTCGAAGGCGCCGAGCTTGAGCGCCTGCGCCGCCGCGTCGAAGGTGTCCTGCCCGGAGACGACGATCCACAGCGGGTGCGGACAGTTCTCCTTCGCCCAGCGCATCAGATCGATCCCGCCGAGGCCCGGCATGCTGAGGTCGCAGAGGACGACGTCGACGTCGGTGCCGCTCAAGAGCGCGCGGGCGGCCAATCCATCGTCCGCGCGGAGCGGCTCATACTCCGACAGCACGCGCGCGTGCGTTCGAAGCACGCTCGGGTCGTCGTCGACGATGAGCAATCGTCCCTTCGCAGATTCCGGTTCCATGCTTCCCCCGGCTTATCGATGGTTGGAGCATAGTCCCGTTCCCGCGTTGGCGCGCGGCGCACATGCCCCTCGGTGCGCGCAGGACAGGCTCATCGCGAAACGCTCCTGGCCGCACAAAGTCGGGCGCTACGATGGGCGGCATGTCCGCGACCGACGAACACGTGGAAGAAGCCATGTACGACGACGACCTCATCCCGATCGACGTCGTGCCGTCGCCGTCGACGCGGCCCACGCCGGGAGCTCCGGTCGTGCTCGTGGTCGACGACGACGCGAAGCTGCGCACCGCGCTCGTTCGCGCGCTCGGCTCGACGTTCACCATCTACGAGGCGGGCGACGGCCACGAGGCGAAGGCGATCCTCGACGTCATCTCCGCGCCCGACGCGATCGTCTGCGACGTCTCGATGCCGCGCATCGACGGGTTCACCTTCGCGAGGTCGATGCGCGAGACCGCCAGCCTGCGCCACATCCCGATCTTGTTTCTCACCGCGCGAACCAGCTCCGTCGACGTCGTCGCCGGCATCAACGCCGGAGCCCGCCACTACCTGACCAAGCCCTTCAACGTGAGCGAGCTCGCCCGCAAGGTCAGCGACATGGCCAAGCGCAACAAGCGCTGACCCCCACCCCCCGCGGGCCTACGGACGGGCCGGGAGCGCGAAGAGCTCGTCGAGCGCCTTCGGCTCGTAGAGATAGGCATAGGCCGCCTCGCTCGACAGGACGCGCTTCAGGTACGCCCGCGTCTCTTCGAAGGGGATCCGCTCCACGAAGACGTCGAAGTCCTCGCCGCCGCGCTCCCCGAGCCACCGCCGTACGGCCGCCGAGCCCCCGTTGTACGCCGCGATCGCGAGGGCGGGATCCGAAGGAAACGACGCGCGCAACGAAGAGAGCAGCCGCGTCCCGAGCGCGATCGAGACCTCGGGCCGCCGGAGCGACTCCTCGTCGCTCGGGAGCACCGTCCCGCGCGCCGTCGCGCGGGCCGTCGGCACGATGAGCTGCATCAGCCCGATCGCGTCGGCCACGCTGTGCGCGTCCGGATTGAAGGCGGACTCCTCGCGCATGATCGCCCACGTGAGCGGGGTCGGCACCCGGGTCGCCTCGCTCTCGCGCGCGACCACGCCGTCCCAAACGCGCGGGTAGGCCACCTCCCACGCCAGGCGCCAGCGCCCGGCCGGCCAGTGCTCACGGAAGTCGTGCAGCCGCGCGCGCGTGAACGAGTGGCCCACGTCCGGCGCGCCGGCTTGCTCGTAGAGCCACGCCACCGCCCAGACGACCTCGGGATCGACGCCCTCGGCGACGAGGCCGCCGGCCTGCGCCTCCCGCCGCGCCCAATCGACCTCACCCACTTCGAGCAAGCTGACGAAGCGCGCGAACGAAGCCGACGAGAGCTCGGGGTGGTCACCCACCACGAGCGCACCCGGCGATTCGCGCGCCACGCTCGACGCCACCGCCGCGCGTGCCATCGGCTCGCTCATCGCGCGCAGGCGCGCGTACGCCAAGAGCATGTAGTAGCCCAAGGGGTGGTCGCCGAGGATGGCCGCGTAGCGGCGCTGCGCGTCCTCCGCGTCGCCCGAGAGCTCGGACACACGCGCCCGGAAATACGCGCCGCGCCCCGCCACGTCGCGCACGCCGTCGAGGCCTCCGGTCACGATGCGATCGAGCGTCTCGCGCGCAGCGGCGAGATCGCCCTTGCCGATCTTCGCGATCGCCACGCGGAAGAGCGCCTCGCCGCCCATGTCTCCGTCGGGATAGCTGTCCGGGAGCGACTCGAGCCGCGCCAGGCCGTGCGCCTCGTCGCCGTCGTCGCAGGCCACGAGGGCCGCGCGGAAGCAGGCGTCGTCGGCCAAACGATGGGTGGGAAAGAGCTTCTCGACTTTGGCAAAGCGCTCGAGCGCCTCGGACGGCCGGTGCGCCGACGCGCTGGCCTTTCCTCCGTAGTAGAGGGCGGTGACGAGGCCGTCGTCGCCGTCGCAGCGGGCGATGGCGGCGCCCCACGCGTCGGCGAGATCCTCGGGCTTGCCGCGCGGCTTGGCCTGCGCCCGCACGGTCGCCGCCTTGCACGCGCCGGTCTTGTGCTCTTTCGCGCCGTGCGGAATCGCCTTCAAGACGGCCTCCGCGAGCTCCGTCGCGCGCCGGGGCTGCTTGCCGTCCAGCCAGGCCTGCGCTTGCTGCGATTTTTCCTCGAGCGTCAGCGGGGGCGGCCCCGCGGTCGGCCGGTGCGGGAGGTTCGACCAAGCCCTCGCGCGGACGCCCGCCACGTCGATCCGCTCCGCCAGCGCGGGCGCCTCCACGAGCACCCGCGTCGCCAGGTCGTAGGCCTCGGCCGCGCGCAGGTCGGGAGCGCCGTCCGCGCCGTCGAGCAGGGCCGACGCGAGCGCGAGCGCGCTGTCCTCCCAGCGCACCCCGTGCGGCTTCGCGGCGAGCAGCGCGCGCCAGATCGGGACGGCCGCGCTCCGCGTACCCTTCGCCGCGTAGGCGTCCGCGAGCGCGAGCTGGGCTTCCTCGAACGCGCCCGTCTCCGCGCCGACCGTCTTCGCGCGGGCGATCGCCTCGTCGTTGCGCCCGAGCCGGACGAGCGCCTGCGTCGCGTAGAACGCGGCGTACGGCGAGAGCGCGCAGGGAACGGCGGGAGCCACCGGTCCGTGTGCGACCCCGGGCGCCGGAGCCGACACGTCTTCGTCCAGCACCCGCCCGAACGCCGCCGCGGCCTCGCTCGCGTCCCCGGCGGCCAGGTGGAGGCGGCCCTCGAGGAAGTCCCACTCGCACGCGCGCGGGTCGTGCCGATCCACCGTACCGCGCACGGCGTCGAACGCGCGCGCCGCCCCGGGAGCGTCGTGGCTCTGCTCGAGGTCGTGGACGGGCGCGAGGCGCGGGTCGCCGTAGAGGAGCGACAGGAGAGGCATTCCACCCTCGACCGCCTCGACGCGCGCGACGGCCTGCGCGTCCTCGGCTCCCTTCGTCGCGACGAGCGCCACCGCGCCGGGGGGCGTCATCGGCCGCTCTTCGGGGGGCGGACCGCCGTGGCACTCGGACACCGCGACGCCCAGCACCACCCACGCCAAGACGCCGCGCCTCATCGACGAAGCCGCCGCGCTTCCGCCGCCTCTTGCTCCTCGGCGGCCTCCGCTCGCTTGCGCTGCGCCTCGCTCCAGCGGGAACGGTGGCTCTCGATGGCCGTCGCGTCCGCCTCGCGGGAGACCACCTCGCGGGCGGCCTTCTGCGCTCCGGCGCGCGCTTCTTCTTCGATCGTGCGCGCGCGCTGGACCGCCGCCTCGACGACGCGCCGCTGCGCCGCCACCCCCGACTCCCACGCGCCCGCGGCGGCGAGGTCAGCGGCCTTCAGCTCGCCCCGCGCCAGTCGCTCCTGCTCGGCGGCCCGAACGACGTCCGCGGCGGCGGCCTCGGCGCGCTCGCGATCCTCGAGCCTGCTTCGCTCGCGCTCGGCTCCGTCGCGCGCTCGTTGGGCCACCCCGAGCCGGCCCGTCGCGGCGTCGGCTTCGCTTCTCCGAAGCTTCGCGAGCGGTTCGAGCGGGTACTTGGGCGGACGCATGCCCTCACACGACTGTAGCTCGCGCTTTGGGGCGCGTCCTCAAAGTTGAGGATCCGCCCAGGTCGTCCGCGGTGGGTGTCCGCTCTCTCGCTTCGCTCGAGCGTGCGGACTCCAGGTGGGTGTCCGTTCTCTCGCTTCGCTCGAGCGTGCGGACTCCAGGTGGGCGTCCGCTCTCTCGCTTCGCTCGAGCGTGCGGACTACCCGCGGGCCCACTCTTGAAGGGAGCGCACGCGTATGGATGGGTCGCCGGCCGCCGCCTCGAGCGCATCGCAGGCCGCCAGCGCGGCCGCAATCGTCGTGAAGTACGGGATGTTCGCGAGGAGCGTCTGCCGACGCAGTGCGTAACTGTCGTGGACTTCCCTGGCGCCGATCGTCGTATTCACCACGATGGCGATGGTCCCGCCGCGGAGCGCGTCGACCACGTGCGGGGACCCCTCGTTGACCTTGTTGACCACACCCGACGGGATGCGCGCCCTCGTCAGCGCGGCCGCGGTCCCGCGCGTCGCGACGATGTCGAACCCGAGCGCGCGCAAGCGCCGCGCGATGTGCATCGCCGCGGGCTTGTCCTCGTCCTTGATGCTGATGAACGCCTGCCGGCGCTCGCTGTCGGCGTCGGGCAAGACCAGCTCGATCCCGCTCGCGAGCATCGCCTTGCCGAACGACCGCGCGAACGTCTCGGCGATCCCCATCACCTCTCCGGTCGAGCGCATCTCCGGTCCGAGGATGGTGTCGGCGCCCGGAAACTTGGCGAACGGGAAGACGCTCTCCTTGGTGCTCGTGTGCCGAGGCACGGGGGCGTCGTCGATCCCGAGCTCGTCGAGCGTCTTGCCGACCATGAGCATCGCCGCGATCTTGGCGAGCGGCCGGCCGGTCGTCTTGGAGACGAACGGCACGGTCCGGCTCGCGCGCGGGTTGACCTCGAGGATGTAGACCTCGCCGCCCTTCACCGCGAACTGGATGTTCATGAGGCCGACGACCCCGAGCTCCAGCGCCAGCATGCGCGACTGCTCTTCGATGGAGAGCACGATCTCGGGAGAGAGCGAGTGCGGCGGCAGCACGCTCGACGAGTCCCCGGAGTGAATTCCGGCCTCCTCGATGTGCTGCATCACGCCGCCGATGACGCATCGCTTGCCGTCGGCCACGCAGTCGACGTCGATCTCGATCGCGTCCTTCAGGAACTCGTCGACGAGGATCGTCTGCGTACCCGCCTCTTCGGCGGCCTCGAACGCGCGCGTCACGAAGAGCCCGAGCTCCTCGCGCGAATAGGCGATCATCATCGCCCGACCGCCGAGCACGTAGCTCGGACGCACGAGGACCGGGAAGCCGATTCGCTCCGCGATCGCGATCGCCTCGCCGGGGGTGCGCGCGATGCCGCTCCGCGGCCGCTTGAGGGCGAGCTTCGACAAGAGATCGTCGAAGCGCTCGCGGTCCTCGGCCCGGTCGATGGCGTCGGCGCTCGTCCCGAGCAGCTTCACGCCGTGGGACTCGAGCGGGACGGCGAGCTTGAGCGGCGTCTGCCCGCCGAACTGCACGATGACCCCGTCCGGCTTCTCCTCGTCGACGATGTCGAGGACGTCCTCGAGCGTGAGGGGGTCGAAGTAGAGCCGGTCGGCCGTGTCGTAGTCGGTCGACACGGTCTCGGGGTTGCAGTTGACCATGATGGTCTCGAACCCCAGCGACCGCAGCGCCATGACCGCGTGGACGCAGCAGTAGTCGAACTCGATCCCCTGCCCGATCCGATTCGGGCCGCCCCCGAGGATGACGACCTTGCGCTTCGCGGCGCTCGGCGCCGCTTCGCTCTCGGTCTCGTACGTCGAATAAAGGTACGGCGTGTGGGCGACGAACTCCGCCGCGCACGTGTCGACGCGCGCGAAGACGGCACGCGTCCCCTGCGCGAGCCGCTCGGCGCGGATGGCGTCTTCCGTGCGGCCCGTGAGCGAGGCGAGCTGGCGATCGCTGAAGCCGAGCCGCTTGTACGAACGAAGCTGCGCGGGCCCCATCTCGCCCGCCTTGACTTGCTCCTCGGCGGTGATGATGCGCCGGATGTGCGCGAGAAACCACGGGTCGATCGCCGTCAGCGCGTAGAGCTCCTCGTCGGTGAAGCCGACGCGCATCGCGTCGCCCAGGTAAAAGAGCCGGTCGGCGGTGGGCGTCGCCACGAGCTTCGCCAGCGCCGCGCGGAGCTCCGCAGGGTTGAGCGGCGGAAGGTCGCGTGGCACCTCGACCTCCGGCGCCTCCATGCCGAGGTCGCGCTTGCGTCGCGGCTCGGCGAGCGCCCGGTAGTCGACCTTGTCGAGCAGCGACACGAACCCGTCTTTGCCGGTCTCGAGCGACCTCGCCGCCTTCTGCAGCGCCTCGCAGAACGTCCGGCCCATGCTCATCACTTCGCCCACGCTCTTCATCTGCGTGCCGAGCGTCGGGTCCGCGCCGGGGAATTTCTCGAACGCGAAGCGCGGCCACTTCACGACGACGTAGTCGATGACCGGCTCGAACGCCGCCGACGTCCGCGTGATGTCGTTCTGCAGCTCGTCGAGCGTGTACCCGACGGCCAGCTTCGCGGCGATCTTCGCGATGGGGTACCCCGTCGCCTTGCTCGCGAGCGCCGAGCTCCGCGAGACGCGCGGGTTCATCTCGATGACGTGGAACCTGCCGCTCTTCGGGTCGACGGAGAACTGGACGTTCGCGCCGCCCGTCTCCACGCCGATCTCCGTCATGACCGCCTTCGCCGCGTCGCGCAGGCGCTGGTACTCGCGATCGGTGAGCGTCATCGCCGGCGCCACGGTGATGGAGTCCCCCGTGTGGACGCCCATCGGGTCGATGTTCTCGATCGAGCAGACGACGATGAAGTTGTCCGCCCGGTCGCGCATCACCTCGAGCTCGAACTCCTTCCACCCGAGGACGCTCTCCTCGACGAGCACCTCGTGCGTCGGCGACTGCGCGAGCGCCCACGACACCTTGGCCTCGAACTCGCTCTCGTCGCGCGCGATGCCGCCGCCGCTCCCGCCGAGCGTGAAGCTCGGGCGCAAGATCGCGGGGAAGCCCGTCTCCCGGACGGCCGCCCACGCCTCTTCGAGCGAGTGGGCCACGCCCGCGCGCGGACACGTGAGCCCGATGCGCTCCATCGCCTCTTTGAAGAGCGCCCGGTCCTCGGCCTTGTCGATCGAGTCGGGCCGCGCGCCGAGCATCTCGACGCCGAACTTTTCGAGGACGCCCTCGGCCCGAAGCCTCATCGACACGTTGAGCGCCGTCTGCCCGCCGAGCGTCGGCAGGAGGGCGGTGGGCCGCTCGCGCTCGATGATCGACGCGATGGTCCGCCACTCGATGGGCTCGACGTACGTCCGCGTCGCGAGCTCCGGGTCCGTCATGATGGTCGCGGGGTTCGAGTTGACGAGGATGACCTCGAAGCCCTCCTCGCGGAGCGCCTTCGCGCCCTGGGTCCCGGAGTAGTCGAACTCGCACGCCTGTCCGATGACGATGGGACCGGCGCCGATGAGCAGAATTCGCTTGTGGTCGGTGCGGCGGGGCATCGCGGTCGGGACAGGCGAATAGCAGGTGCGGCGACGCCGCGGTAGCGCCAATCTCGCCCGCCCGGTCCGTCAGAGCTCGACGGCGTCCACCAGCTTGCCGTCCCAAGTCAGCCGCCAGACCGCGGCGTTCTTGACGGGCGCCGGCAGGACTCCTTTTGCCGCGAAGACGACGGCCCGCAACGTCCCGCCGTGGGTGACGACGATCGCCGGCGCGTCGTCACGCGCGATCCGCTCGGCCACCCTGCCCATCGCCGCGACCGCGCGCGCCGCCAGCGCGTCGTGCGCCTCGCCCCCCTCGGGCGGGTGACGGCTCTCCTGCCACCGGCGCCAAGCGGTCGCGTGGCGCTCCTCGCACTCGCCGCGCGTGAGCCCCTCGAAGACGCCGAACGCCCGCTCGCGCAGGCCGGCGTCGACGTACACCTCGGGAAGCCCGAGCGCGGCGGCGATGATCTCGGCCGTCTCGCGGGCGCGACTGAGGTCGCTCGACGCCACGCCGGACGGATGGAGCGCGCGCAGCCGCTCGGCGACCTCACGCGCCTGCGTCCGCCCGATCTCGTTCAGCGGGATGTCGGTGTGGCCCTGCCAGCGCACCTCGGCGTTCCAATGGGTCTCGCCGTGGCGGAGCGCATAGAGGACGCGGGGGGTCGTCATCGGGGGGCGCCGGCGAGGCTGGAAGCGGAGATCGTTAGCATGCGAACGATCTCACCTCGCGCACGGGGGGAGGACTCTCTCACGAGAGGAAGCCGCGCGCCGCTTGCCCCGCGCCCGAGCGGGCTCCCTCCCGCGGAGAGACCGCCGCCTCCCGCCCGCCAAAAGTTGGCCGCGCTCGGCCCGCGTCCGTAGCGTGTGCGCCATGGCGGAAGCCGGCACGATGTCGGGGGTCACGGCGCCGCCGCTCGTCCTGCCGCGGGCGCTGGGGCATCGCCTCCTCTTGAAGCTCGCGGCCCGAGGCGGCATGGGCGACGTCTACCTCGCCGCCTCCACCGGGATCGAAGGCGCGGAGCGGCCGTGCATCGTCAAGACCGTCCGCCGCGACCACGTCCGCGACCCGTCCTTTCTGGCCCGCTTCCTCGACGAGGCGCGCGTGCAATCGCAGCTGCACCACCCGGGTGTCGCCCAGGTCCTCGAGGCGGCGACCGACGACGCGGGCGAGCCGTACACGGTGGTCGAGTTCGTCGAGGGGCGGTCGCTCGGCGAGGTCCGGCAGCGCGCGATCCAGGTCGGCGCGAAGATCGCGTGGGCGGAGGCCGTGGCGATCGGCATCGAGGTGGCGCAGGCGCTGGCCCACGTGCACGAGCGGGCCGGGCCGGACGGGTCGCCGCTCGGGATCGTGCACCGCGATCTGTCGCCGCAGAACGTGATGGTGGGTCACGCCGGAGAGGTGAAGCTCATCGACTTCGGCACGGCCCGCGGTCTCAATCGCCGGTGCCACACGGTCGCGGGCGTGGTCTTCGCGAAGCCCGGCTACGTGGCGCCCGAGGTGGCGCGCCAACAGGTCGGCGACGGCCGCATCGACCTCTACGCGCTGGGCGTCGTGCTCTGGGAGCTCTGCGCGGGGCGGCGCCTCCTGACGACCGATCCGCAGCGGCACCTGGACGACGTCGCGGCCGGGCGTGTGATCTTGCCGCGGCTCTCGGAGGCGTGCGGGGCGCCCCCCGAGCTCGACGACGTCATCGCGAAGTTGACCAAGAGCGACCCCGACGAGCGGTACCCGCGCGCATCTCAGTGCATCGCGCACTTGGCCGCGCTGCTCGCGGCGGCGCCGTCGATGGATGGGGGCGAGCGCGGGGTGCGCGCCCGCGTGGCGCAGCTGATGCGGCGCCTCTGGCCCCAGGAGCCGGCGCGATCGCGCGCGGAGTTCGCAAGGCTGCTCCGAGACGCGCGGGCGGCGCGGCCGGTCGAGAGCCCGCCGGCGCCGGCGACGCAAGCCCCTGGCCTCCCGCGTGAGGCCGCCCCGCGACAAGGACCGGGGCCGACCGCCAAGCCGGCGGGCATCTCCGAGCTCCCGGGGACGCCGTACCGGTTGCTCCGGGTGATCGGACGCGGCGCGGGCGGCGTCGTCTGGGAGGGGGAGCACGTCGAGCTCGGGCGCCGCGTGGCGCTCAAGGTGCTCGCCACGGAGCACGCGTCGTCGGCGCCGTCGCTCGAGCGGTTTCGGCGCGAGGCGCGGGCGGTCGCGGGCCTATCGCACCCCAACTTGGTCAAGGTGTTCGACTTCGGGAGGGCGCTCGACGGGCGGGTGTTCCTCGCCATGGAGCTCATCGCGGGCGAGTCGCTCGACGCCAAGCTCCGGCGCGGCCCCCTCCCGTGGGCGCAGGCGGCGCGCATCGCGGCGGCGGTGTGCGGCGCGCTCGAGACGGCCCACGCGGCCGGGCTCGTGCACCGGGACATCAAACCGTCGAACCTGATGGTCGTGTCCGGCGTCGCGTCGGCCGGCGACGTGAAGCTCCTCGACTTCGGTATCGCGCGTGCCGTCGCCGACGGGTCGGAGGGTCGCGCGACGGACGGGAAAGAGCGCGCGCTCCATGGCTTCGCGATCGTGGGCACGCCCGAGTACATGGCGCCCGAGCAAGTCGCGGGCGGGGCGATCGGCGGCCCTACCGATGTCTACGCGCTCGGCTGCGTGCTCTACGAGATGCTCGTCGGCGCGCCGCCGTTCGCCGGATCGTCGGTGGTGGTGATGGGCAAACAATCAAGGGAAGCGCCGGCGTCGCCGCGCGGCCGCGCCCCCGATCGCGCCATCCCGCCCGCGCTCGAGGCGATCGTCCTGCGGGCGCTGGAGAAGGAACCGACGCGACGCTTCGCGTCCGCCGACGCCATGCGAGAGGCGCTCGAGCGGGCGCTCGCGGCTCCCGGGCGTCGCAAGTCGACGGCGCGCAGGATCGCGGGCTTTGCGCTCGCGGGGCTCGGACTCGTCGCCGTGGCGGGTGTATCCGCGCAGGTGACGCGGCGGCTGGCCGACCCGGGCGAAGTCCGCGTGGACCCTCCGGCCGCGATCCTGGCGCCGACGCCCGCGCCCGACAAGACCGCCGCCGAGGGGAGCGCGGTCGAAATCACCGGCGACGCGCCGAGGTCGAAGGCCAGACCTCGCCGACACGGGACGCCCTAACCCGGCCATGCCATTGTGTTTGCGGCCTCGCCGGCTATAAGTCGGCGCGGGTCCCGGCCCGCGCCCATGGACACGCTCGATGTGGTGGCGCCCTCGACGGCGCTGGGAAACGGTCGCTACAAGGCTATCTTGCGGCTGGCCACGCCGACGGTGCTCGCGATGCTCTCGCAGAGCGTCGTCAACGAAATCGACGTCGTCTACTTCTCCCACCTGCCGTGCCCCGAGTCGTCGAACGGGCAGGCCGCGCTCCTGCCGTCGCTCATCCTCACGTGGCTCTTCGGCGGGAGCTTGAGCGCGATCAGCGTGGGCACGCAGGCGCTCGTCGCGCGGCGCTATGCCGAGGGCGACCGGGACGCGGCCGGCGCCGTGCTCGCCAACTCGGCCTTCTTCTGCGTCGTGGCCGGCGCCGTCTTCTCCGGGGTGGGCCTCTTGTGCCTCCCATGGCTCATCCGCTCGATGGTCGGCGTGCCGGAGGTGCAATCGATCGCACTCTCGTACACGCGATGGCGCCTGCTCGGGATCATCTCGATGGCGGCGACCATGGGCATCAAGGCGTTCTTCGACGGCATCGGCCGGACGCACGTGCACCTCGTCGCGGCGATCGTGATGAACGTGGTCAACGTAGTGCTCTGTTGGATGTTCATCTTCGGCCACCTGGGCGCTCCCCGGATGGGCCCCCCGGGCGCAGGCCTCAGCGCGTTCATGGCGACGTGGATCGGCCTCGGCATCATGGCGCTCTACGCCTCGTTTCTCCGGCGCGACTACCACCCGATGCGGTGGTCGAACCTCTCTCGGCAGCTCACCGGATCGATCTTGAAGCTGTCGATCCCGGCGGCTGCGGCGACCGTGGTCATGATGATCGGCTTCGGCCTCTTCACGCGCGCGGTGGGCAACCTCGATGCGAACGCCACGGCGGGTTCGCTCGCGGCGGCGGGCCGGTGCGGGGGCGCGGAGGCGGTCAACAGCGCGGCGAACACCGACATCGTCGAGACGCTCAAGCTGACGTTCACGGCGTGCCTGGCCTTCGGCACGGCGACGGCCACGCTCATCAGCCAGGCGCTCGGGCGCCGCGAGCCGGAGGAGGCGCAGAGGTGGGGCTGGGCGAGCGTGCGGCTGGGGATCCTGATCTTCGGCGTCGTCGGGCTTTGCGAGGGCGTGCTCTTCACGCACCCGCTGGTCGCGCTCATCTCGAATTCGGAGGCGGTGCGGAAGGCGGCGCTCTTCCCGATGCGCATCATGGGCGTGGCGACACCGATCATCGCCATCGGCATGATCCTGAGCGAGGGACTCTTCGGCGCGGGCGACACGAAGTTCGTCGCGATAGCGCAGCTCGTGCTGGTGTTCGGCTGGCTCGTCCCGGGCGCGTACATCCTCGGGATCGCGCTGCACCTGTCGCTCAACGGGATCTGGATCGCAGCCTTCGTCTACGCGTGCGTCGCGGCGGTGACGATGAGCACCAAGTTCGCGCGCGGGACCTGGAAGACGATCAAGTTGTGACTACGAGGCGCCCGCCGCGAGGGCCCGCGCGATAGCCTCTTCGAGGAGATCGACGCGGTCGTAGAGGCGCCAGTCGCCGACCGGCTCGCACGGGGCCTGGAGGGGGCGGCTCTCTTCGTCGTAGATGTGCCCCTTGTCGTCGCGGAAGCTGTGGCACGGCAAGCGATCGCCCAAAAGGAGCGGCTCGCTCCGCAGGTGCTCGAAGTACCCGCGCGACCAAGGCGCGTGGGTCGTGAAGAGCGGGGGGAGCAGGAGACCGTCGAGCGAAGGGTGGGCGCCGGGGCGGTACACGTAGACGAGGTTGCAGCCGTGGCGCGCGCCGACGATGGCCTCGGTGGAGACCACGCGGCCGAGCATCTCGCTTTCCCCGGCGCCCGCGACGACCCCGGGCCTGCGGACGGCGAAGACGTCCCCCACCTGGATGGCGCGCCGGTTGTTCATCGGCGCGCCCCCGCGTCGGAGCAATCGTCGAAGTCGGGGTTGCAGGCCGATCCGGTATCGTCCGCGGGCGCCCCGGCCGTGCCCGGCGCCTCGGGGGTCGACCGGAGCTCCCCGCCCGGGTAGAGGGCCCTGTCTTCCGCGCTGCACGGCTGCGGGTTCGAGGGGTCTTCCTGCACGCACTCCATCATCCACGCGTCGCGCGGCGGCAACCCATCGCGATGCGCCTTCGCGCGGACGAGCGCCACGTCGCCCGCGACGGCCACGTTGCTGATCCACGGCACGTAGCTGACGAGGACGAGGCCGACGGCGAGCAGTCCCACGAACGGCAAGACTACTCTGTAGAGGCTCGCCACGGGGCGCCCGAAGCGGAAGCTCGCGATGAAGAGGTTCAAGCCGAGCGGCGGCATCGAGTACGCGATCTCGAGGTTCAGGAGGAAGATCATCGCCAGCTGGAAGGGCGACATCGCCTCCTCCGCGTGGCGCCTCCCGAGCGCGGCCACGAAGGGCAAGACGAGCGGGACCGCGACCAGGATGGCGCTGAAGCCCTCCATCAGCATCCCGAGGACGAGCAAGAACACGTTCATCACGACCAGGAGCTGCCACCGGTGCTCGACGCCGAGGGCCAGGAGAAAGTCGAGCACGCGCGAGGGCACGTGCTGGTCGACGACGAAGTTGATGAGCGCGTTCGCCATCGCGAGGATGAGGATGATCGCGCCCGCGAGGCTCATGGAAGCGCCCGCGATGCGGACGAGGTCTTTCCGCCACGAGAGGTCCCGGTACACGAAGAACTCGATGACGACGGTGTAGAAGGCGACCATCCCGGCCGCCTCGTCGATCGACGCCAGCCCGGTGCCGAGGCCGACCGCGAGCACGACCGGAATCCCGAGCTCCCATTTCAATTCCCACAGCGACCGGCCGACCTCGCGCGCGCTCGGCCGCTCGCGCACGACCTTCTGCCGCGCGCCGACCCATACGCAGTACGCGCTGAGGAGGGCGATGACGAGCGCGCCCGGGACGAGGACCGCCTTGAACGCCTCGGTGTAGTCGACGTGCGCGACCAGGGCGTACACGAGGAGCGGCAGCGAGTACGGAAGAAGGAGCCCCACCGAGCCGCCGGTCGTGACGAGGCCGAGGGCGAACCCGTCTTCGTACTGTTCTTTCCGGAGCGCGGGGTAGAGAAGGCCGCCGATCGCGATGATGGTGACGCCGCTCCCGCCCGTGAGCACCGTGAAGACGGCGCTGGCCACGACGCACACGATCGCGAGCCCGCCGGGCACCCCGCCGAGGAGGGCACGCGCGGCGGCCACCAAGCGGTCGGGCGTCTTCGCCTCGGCGAGGAGGTAACCGACGAACGTGAAGAGCGGAATGGTGACCAAGATCGGCGAGTCGGCGAACCGCTCGTCGAGGACGGTCGGCGCGATGAACCGCAGGTGGTGGTACGCGGCGTCGGGGTGGCGCATCCAGAGGAGCTCGGCCGACCCGCCCATGATGGAGAAGAGGGGCGCGCCGAGGAGCGCGAAGACGACCACGACGAGCGCGAGCACGATGTTCACGCGGCGCCCTCCGCGTCGGCCCGGGCACGTCCGGCCACGACGAGCGCCGCGCGCAGCAGGAGCTTGAGCGCGACCACGGCGAGGCCGAACGGGAAGACGAAGTTGAGCTCCCTGATGAGGAGCCCGCGGGCGTCCTCCCCGGTCCCGGGCACGGAGACCTGCGGCGAACGGAGCGCCGACGGCGCAGAGGCGTCCGCGCGGAGCGCCTCGACGGCCGCGGGGTCGAAGTGGCCGGCCCAGTCGGCGCCGTCGAGCCACGCATTCCACTCTTGGCCGGTCATCCACTTGTCGTACGCGGCGCCCGCGAGGACACGCGGCAGAGAATGCACGTCGAGCGAGGCCTGGCGTCCGAGCAAAAAGAAGTCGGACGCCGTCAGACGCCGCACCGTCGCGAGCCGCTCCCCGAACGTGGTGTCGCACGAGTGCTCGGGGGAGCCCGGGCAGGGCGCGACCGCGTTCGCGCGGTATTCGGCGATCGCGATGTAGTCGACGAACCCGACGACGCCGACCGCGCACACCACGGCGGCGGCAACCCAGCCCGCCACCGCCGTCGGTCCGCGGGCGCGCGCGGGCAGATAGCGCACGAAGACGTCCACGTGGATGTGCTTTCCGCGCGACGTCGCCAGCGAAGCCCCGAGCAGCGCCAGCCAGAGGGTCAACCGCGTCGCGAGACCCCGCAGCCCGCCGACCAACATCAGCGCCGACGCGTTTTGCAGCCAGTTGAGCGCGTTCGACGCCCACGCGACGCCGAGGTGGGCCCACGCTCGGCCGAGGACGACGCCCGCCGCCATCGCGCACGTCACGGCGACGGCGTGCGCGGTCGGCGCTCCCCCCCGCTTGCCCGCTCGGGCGAGTCCGTGCGCCGCCAGGCCGAGCGCCGCGGCCGACACGAGCGAGCGATACGCCAGCCCGGCCGCACCGCCCCCGCTCGTCCAGTCGATCGAGAGCCCCTTCAGCGAGATCCACGCGGCGAGGGCCGACACCTCCGCCACGAGCACCCCGGCGCAGAGCCGCGCCTCCAGCCGCTGCCACGCCTCGTCGAACCGAGCGATGGGCCGGGCCCAGGCGGCGCCGCCGGGCGGGTCGACGACGTCATCGAGCGCGGGCATCGGTCACCGGGCGAGATCGACCACCCGGTCGAAGAGGGCCGGCGTGAAGACCGACCCGCGAAGGCTCTGGCGCACGCGCGCGAACAAATCGCGCCACTCGTTCTTCTCCGCGTCGTTCGGCTCGTACACGGCCTTGCTCGCCTTCAGGCGGTTGAAGGCCTGCGCGTCGAGCGTGCGGATCGACTTGGTGAGGCGTTCGGCCGCCTCGCGGCCACGGGTCGCGACGACGTCGTGCAAGCGCTGGGGCAGGCCTTGGAGGCGCGCCGAGGAGACGATGATGGCGCCGATCTCGAACGACGACGTCATCGTGTTGAGGTTCGTGATCCGCGACGCCCACTGGAGCTGCTCGGCCGCCAGCGGGGGCGCCGGAAGGACGGTGATGGAACCGTTGGTGAGCCCCGGCAGGACCTCGTTCACGGTCACCTGGGCGGGGGTGATCCCGCCGATGGCGGCGAAGATCTTCGGCTCGATCGGGTCGCCGGCGAGAAAGAAGCAGCCCTTCGCCTGCAGATCGGCCGGGTGGTGCACCTCGAAGCCCGCGGTCATCGTCTTGACGGCGCCGACGTCGCCCCAGCCCAGGACCGCGAAGCCCTTGCCCGCGAACTGCCGGTCGAACTCCTCGCGCATCGCGTCGCGCGCCTGATCGAGCTTGCCCCAGTTCGCGAAGAGCCCCGGCATCTGGAAGAGGAGGACGTCGGTCACGCCGGTCTGCGCGAGCCCGATGGCGGTCACCGCGGCGCCGTCGAGCTGTCCGGTGCGGATCTTCTGCACCATGAGGACCTCGTCGCCGGCCTGGGCGTTCCACTGGAAGTCGAGCGCGACCTCACCGTTCGTGTCGACGCTCACTTCGTGCGACCAGCGCTTGAACTCCTTGCCCCAAGGCGAGTCACTCGGAGCGAGGGTGCCGATCTTGAGCGTGGTCGCCGCCTGGGCGCCGCCCGCGGTGACCAACGCCAAACATATGCCGAGGCAAGCCGACAGGAAGGGTCGCATTGGCAAGAAGCTTACTCTCTTGTCGGCTTGTCAGGCTAACGCGGAGGCCCCGGAGGGGGCGCGCTCGCCGCCAGGTCGATCCCGCACTCTTCCTTCGCGCGGCGCTTTCCGAGCCACCGCTTCGCCCGGCGCTTCGCGATGGCGTTCGTGAGTCGTTGCTGCGGGTCGGGGTCTTCGGCAGAGAGCACGCGGTCGAGCAAATCCCGATAGAGCACGCCGTCGCCCCGCATGCAGGCGTACTTCGTCGCGTAGATGAACGGCACGATGAGCGACTTCCACTCGGTCTTCGCGAGCGACGTCTCGAAGAGCTGCCGGGCCTGATCGAGCTCCGCCAGGTTCGAGCGGGCATGGTACGCGGCGAGCGCCACGGGCCCGCTGAAGTGCTCGAAGCCCGGGTCGAGCGCCATCGCCCGCTCGAGCATCGCCGCGCCGACGTAGAGCTCCGCGATGAACCCGGGGCCCTCGACGTCGTCCCCCTTCATGAGGTCGACCCGCGACGCCCAGGCGTTCCCCGTCCAGAAGAGGAACTCGGCGTCGGCCTTCTCCGTGAAGTGATCCCCCAGCCACTTCGACATCGTCTGCGCCGACTTGCGCGCCTCGTCGAACCCCTCGGCCTTCTGCGCGAGCCCGCGGACGCCGTAGAACACCGCGCGATCGTACGCCATCCGCGCGCGCTTCCGCTGGTAGTCGGCCAGATCGGCGTCGCCCGCGTCCTCGGCCGCCTCCATCTCGTCTTCGAGGAAGCCGTAGCCGTACCCGGACCAGCCCTTCACGAGGAGAAAGAGCGCGTCGGCGTTGTCGGGCGCGAGCGCGTGCATTCCCTCGAACTGCACGAGCCCCGCCTGCGTCGCCGAGAGCGCGAGCTCATAGTCGCCGATCGTGTCGAACGCGTCGGAGGCGCGGCGGGTCGATTCGATCTCCCCGTTCGTCAACATCTTCTCGATGCACCCCGTCGGACCGAGGACGAGGACGCACAGACCGAGGGCCATCAGCGGCGGGCGCATGGAAGGCCGGCGAGACTACCTCCCTCTCGGCGCAGCGGCCAGAGCCGGAAGCGCCTGCCGGTGCGAGAGGACCCCCGCGAAGAGGTCCCCGGTCTTGTCCAAGCGCGCCAACACCGAACGGATCGTGAAGCGGGTGGGGTCCAGGCGCTCGTGGACCTCGTCCCATCGGATCGGCGTCGAGACGACCGCCCCGTCCCGCGCGCGGATCGTGTAGGGCGCGACGACCGTCCGCCCCTCGCCGTTCTGGCCGTAGTCCACGTAGAGCTTGCCCCCGCGCTTGTCTTTCATCCGCTCGACGGTGGCCACCTTCGGGAGGACCTTCGCCACGGCGCGGGCGACTTGCTCCGCGAACCCGGTCGCCTGTTCGTGCGTGGGCCCCGGCGCGATCGGCACGAGGACGTGCAGGCCGCGCTTGCCGCTCGTCTTGACGAAGCTCTCGAGCTCCAGCTTCTCGAGCAGCACGCGCACCGCGCCCGCCACCTCGATGAGGTGGGACCACGGTCCGTCGCCGGGGTCCAAGTCGAGGACGACGTAGTCGGGCTGCGCGAGCGCCTTGTCGATCGCCGCGCGCGTCGTCGCCGAGGACGGCACGTGGGCGCACCACTGGTGGAGCGTGAGGGCCGCGAGGTTGGCCAGCCAATGCAAGGTGTCGAGGTCCTCGCAGACGATGCGCTTCTTGTTCTCGTGGCGGGGACCGACGTCGACCAACCGCACGAACGCCGGCGCCTTCTCGACGTTCTGCTGGTACCACTCTTGGCCGTCGATCCCGTCGGGGTAGCGCTGCAACGTGAGCGGCCGCCCGGCGAGGTGCGGCAGCATCGCGGGCGCGACGGCCGTCACGTAGTCCCAGATCTCTTGCTTGGTGATCCCGTCCCGCGGAAAAAGGACCTTGTGGGGGTTCGCGAGCTTGGGTCCGCCCGGGCGCGCCGGCGCGGCGTGGGAGGGCTTCTGCGGCTTCGGCGGGTCGTCGGCTTCGGCCTCGGTCTCGTGGACGGCGGCCCCGCGCTCCACGACCGTGCCTTCGCGGACGCACTCGAGCGGCGTCTTGTCCTCGCGCAGGCCCATGTATCGCGGGTGGCGCATCGACCCTTCGCGCGTCCACTCGGTGAAGGCCACGTCGCAGCACAGGCGCGGGCGTACCCAGCGCGCCGCCCGCATGCGCCCGCCCTTGGGCACCCCGGCCACCTCCGGCGCGTCGACCGCGTCGGGCCCGAGCGACACCGCCAGCGATCTCCGCGTCCTCGCGTCGAAACCGGTCCCGACGCTCCCGGCGAACGTCAGCTTTCCTTCTTCCGCGACCGCGAGGAGCAGCGCGCCGACGTCGGTCGTCGTCCCCGCCAGCGGGATCCAGCCCGCGATCGCGCAGTCTTGCCGCTTGTCGAAGCGGAGCTTCAGCCACTGCGTCGTGCGCCCGGCCGAGTACGCCGAGCCCTTCCTCTTCGCGACCAGCCCCTCGAGGCCCATCCGCCTCGCGCCCTCGAGCAGCGCGTCGAGCTCTCCGACGACCGTGCGGGAGAACGAGATCGGGGCCCCCTGCCCCTCCACGAGCTTCTCCAGGAGCTCGCGCCGCACCTCGATCGGCTCGGACCGGAGATCGCGCCCGTCGAGCCAGAGCAGGTCGAACGCCACGAAGGCGATGCGCGCGTGCGGCGTTCCACCGCCGAGCCACTCCTGCAGCGCCGAGAACGAGGGCCTGCCCGCGTCGTCGACCACGCACGCCTCGCCGTCGATCACGCACTCGCGCGCGCCGAGCTTGCCCACCCCTTGCGCGATGGGGACGAACCGGTCGGTCCAGTCGTGCGAGCGCCGGGTCCTCAGGCGGACCTCGGCCCCCGCCTTGCCCGCGAGCAGCCGGTAGCCGTCGTACTTCGCCTCGAAGTGGAACTGTTCGGGCTGCGGGATCGACGACGCCGCCGTCGCCAGCATCGGCTCGCCCGCCGCGTCGAGCAGCGCCTTCGCGCTCTTTCCCTTTTCGGACGCGCCCACGCGGAGCGGACCGCGCGTCGCCGTCCGGCCGCTGACGACGGACTCCGGCCGCTCCGCGACCACGTCGTACGCGGGGTTCGCCTGCGCGTCCTTCGCCTTGAAGAAGAGCCACTGGGCCTTGCCGCTCCCGCCGGCGCCGTCGTCGAGCCGGCCGCCGCCGCCGCGCCCGGACGTCCGGATGAAGTGCCAGTCCCCCGTGAGCTTTTCGCCGAAGAGCCGGACGTGCAGGTGCCCCTTCTCGAGCATCGCGTGCTCCGCGCCGGGCGGCACGGTCTCGTACGTCCCGCGGTCCCAAATGAGCACGTCGCCCGCGCCGTACTCCCGGTCGGGAATCCGGCCCTCGAAGGCGTTGTACTCCATGGGGTGATCTTCGGTTTGGACGGCGAGCCTGCGCACGGCCGGGTCGAAGCTCGGCCCCTTGGGCACCGCCCAACTTGCCATCGCCCCGCCGATCTCCAGCCGCACGTCGTAGTGGAGACGCCGCGCGTCGTGCTTTTGGACGACGAACGCGAGCTTCGACGCCGTTTTCTTTTCCTCGCGCCCCGCGTCTTGCGACGATTCGTCCTGAGGCGCCGGCTCTGGCGTCACCCCAAAGCGTCGTTTCGCGCGATACTCATCGAGGCGGGAGCTGTCATTGTGTGCAGTACCCTCCTTGCGCGCGGGCGTTTTCGTCGTAGGAGCTTTTCCGATGCGAGCTTTCTGGTCCGGTGAAATCGCCTTCGGCCTCGTGACCATCCCGTCCAAGCTTTACACCGCGACGAAGGATCTCACGCCGCAATTTCACCAGCTTCACAAGGACTGCGGCACGCGAATCAACCTCGTCCGCCGCTGTCCGAAGTGCAACCGGGACCTCGCCTGGGACGAGATCGGCAAAGGGTACGAAGTCAGCAAAGGCGAATATGCCCTCTTCACCAAAGAGGAGCTCGCGAACCTCGACGGCGACGAGAGCGGCGGCACCATCGAGATCGTGGAGTTCGTCGACCCCCTCGAGGTCGACCTCGCCTACGTGGAGAAGAGCTACTGGATCGGCCCCGGCAGCAAGAACGTCCGCGGATACGATCTCCTCCGTTCGGTGCTCGCCGAGACGAAGAAGGTCGCCCTCGCCAAGGTGCGCCTGCGCACGCGCACGCGCCTCGCGCTCGTCCGCCCGCGCGGCCGCCTGTTCTCGCTCGACATGATGCGTTTCGCCGAGGAGCTCGTCCCCGCCGACGAGCTCGCGCCGGCCGAGCAGAAGGCGCCGAGCGACCGCGAAAAGCAGCTGGCGCTGCACCTCATCGACGAGCTCTCCGGCCCGTTCGACCCCGCCAAGCACCCGGACGAGTATCGCAGCGCCGTCCTCGCGGCGGTCGACGAGAAGGTCGAAGCGGGGCAAGTGAAGCGCGACTCCACGGTGGAGGGAGAGGCCGCCGTGGCCCCGGCGGGCGCCGCGACGGGCGCGCAGGTCATCGACCTCGCCGAGCTCCTGTCGCGATCCATCAAGGCCGCCGGCAAACCCGGACCCGCGAAGACCAAAGGGGACGCCGACGAGGCCGAGGAAGCGCAGCCGGAAAAGGCGAAGGCGGGCGGCGGCGCGAAGAAGAAGCGCGCGGCGAGCTGACCTCGTCGCGCCCTCACCGCGGCGGCTCGCTCATGGCCCGGGCGGTGCCCCCGTGCTAACCGCACCGCGCGAATGGACAGTCTGCTCGCACGCCTCGAGCGGCGCCTCGGCCGCTACGCGATCCCGAACCTCATCTATTACGTGGTCGGGGGCATGGCCATCGTCTGGGTGGCGTCGGTGCTGCGGCCGTCGTCGTTGTACCGGCTCGCGTTCGACCTCGACGCCGTCCGGCAAGGGCAAGTCTGGCGCCTCGTGACGTTCCTCTTCGCCCCCATCGGGCAAGGGTATTGGGCGCTCCTCAGCATGTACGTGAGCGTCTGGATCGGGAGGAGCCTCGAGCAGTACTGGGGCGCGTTCCGCTTCAACGTGTACTACTTCCTCGGCGCGCTCGGGGCGATCCTCGCCGGGGTCGTCGCGGGCGATACGACGAACCTCTGGCTCGATACGTCGCTCTTCTTGGCGTTCGCGACGCTCTTCCCGAACGAGTCCGTCAGCATCTTCTTCCTCTTCCCGGTCCGAGCGAAGTGGCTGGGCATCATCAGCGCCGCGTGGATGGCCTACCGCTTCGTCGTGGGGGACACGGTCTCGCGCGTGGCGATGGCCGCCGCGTGCCTCGGCTACCTCATCTTCTTCGCCGCCCACTGGTCGAAGGTCTTGCGCGAGCGCCGCGGCGGCGTCCGGCAGAAGGCGCTGCGCGAGCAGTTCCAGCCGGTGTCGCCGACCCACGGGCAGCGCGTCTGCGCCATCTGCGGCGCGCGGGAGGCCGACGGCGCCGACATCCGGGTCTGCTCGTGCGAGAAGTGCGGCGGCCAAACGCGCACCCTGTGCCTCGCGCACGCGCGAAACCACTGACCGCCCGGCTCACACTTCGAGGACCACCTTGCCGAAGGTGGCGTTCGCATGGACGCGCCGGTGGGCCTCCGCGGCCTGCGCGAGGGGAAGGACGGCGTCGACGACCGGGCGGACGGCTCCCTTGGCGAGGAGCGGGACGATGTGGCGAGCCAGGGCACGGGCCGCGAGGATCTTCTCCTCGAGGGGCCGCGAGCGCAGGACCGTACCCCGGAGCTCGACGCGCTTGTACATGAGCTTCCCGAGATCCAAGGGAACCTGACCCCCGCCGACCATCCCTACGACGATGATCCGCCCGCGCGGCGCGACACATTCGAGGTCTTCGGCCACGTAAGCGCCGCCCACGAGCTCGACGACCACGTCGACCCCCGCGCCCTGGGTGCGCGCGAGCACGCTCGGCGCGAACACCGGGCCCTCCAAGACGAGCGGATCGGCGACGCCCAGTTCGACCGCGCGCGCCACCTTCGACGGCGAGCGCAGCGTGCCGATGACCGTCGCCCCCACCGCGCGCGCGATCTGGAAGGCGGCCGTCCCCACCCCGCTGGAAATCGCGTGCACGAGCACGGTCTCTCCGGCGGAGAGGCGGCCTTGGACCACCATCGCGTCCCACGACGTGATGAACGCCTCCGGGACGGCGGCGGCGTCGGTGAACGGCAGGCCCTCGGGCATGCGCACGAGCGTCCGCTCCGGAGCGACGACGTGCTCCGCGTAGGCTCCGCCCCCGACGAGACCGAAGACGCGATCGCCGCGCGAGAGCTCGGTGACCCCTTCGCCGATCGCGTCCACCTCTCCCGCGAGCTCGAGGCCCGGCACGTCGGCCGGGACCCCCGGCGGCGCGGCGTACGCGCCCATGCGCTGCAGGAGATCGGCGCGGTTCACCGCGGTCGCCCGGACCCGCACCCGCACCTCGCCGCGAGACGGCTCCGGCGCCGGCAAGTCTCGGAGCTCGAGGACATCGGGGCCCCCAGGTTCGCGGATCACGATGGCGCGCATCGCGACTCAGCGTACAGGCCCGCCGCGGGCGCGCTATAGAAGTCATCTCTCCACGATGAGCGCGACGCGAGTCCAAAGGCCGGTCGTCCGGAGCTTTCGCCCTCCTCACTTCGCCGAGGCCGCCGCTTGGGTCCACCGCGGAGGACACGCGGTCGTCTGGCTCACGCCCCGCAAGGCGCGCCTCGTCTTCACGAAGCCCCGGGCCGGCGACGACTTCGACCTCGGCCAGTGGTCCGCCCTCGACCTCGGCATCTCCGAGCACTCCGTCGCGACGCACGGGTCGTTCGAGGGGCTGGCGTACGTGCGTGTCCCTCACGACTGCTACGGGATCGTGCGCGACCGGGTTTTCCGCGACTCCGTCCACGAAGACCCCCTCCGCGACATCGATCTCGACTGCCTCGCCTGCGCGGCGTGCTGCAAAGACAACTGCGTTCGGCTCGAGCCGGTCGACGTGGCGCGCTTCGAGCGGGCCGGGCGCGGGGATCTGGCGCGGCCGCCGTACGCCCGGCGCGACGACGGCGCCGTGGTCCTCGTGCTCCGCCGCGACAAGCGCTGCAAGCACCTGGCCGACGACAACCGCTGCGGCATCTACGCGATTCGGCCCGACGCATGCAGCATGTTCCCCGCGGGGAGCGAGTGCTGCCTGTCGTCTCGCGAAGCCGAGCTGGGGATCGTCGACGGCGCGCGGTCGTAGTCCGCGCGCTCGCGTGAGCCGCGAAAGAGCGCCGCGGATCGCTAGGAACGGACTTTGGTGCCGCCCACGGTGATCGAGCCGATCTTGATGGTCGGGCAGCCGACGCCGACCGGGACGCTCTGGCCGTCCTTGCCGCAGGTCCAGATCCCGTCGGAGACGGCGACGTCGTCGCCGAGCATCGTGACGCGACGGAGGACCTCGGGCCCGTTCCCGATGAGGTTCACGTCCTTGAGCGGCGCGGTGATCTTTCCGTCTTCGACGAGGTAGCTCTCGGTCAACGAGAAGACGAAGTCGCCGTTGGCGATGTCGACCTGGCCGCCGCCGAACTTCTTCGCGTAGACGCCGCGCTTCACGCTCTCGAGGATCTCGTCGGGCTTGTGGGGCCCCGCGAGCAAGATGGTGTTCGTCATGCGGGGCATCGGCGCGCACGCGAAGCTCTCGCGACGGCCGTTGCCGCTCGGCCGCAGGCCGAAGTGACGCGCGCTCAGGCGGTCGTGCATGTACCCGACGAGCTGCCCCTTCTCGATGAGGACGCTGCTCCGCGGCTCGCTTCCTTCGTCGTCGACGTTGATGGTGCCCCGGCTCTGCAAGAGCGTCGCGTCGTCGACGACGGTGCAAAGATCGCTCGCGACGTTCTCGCCGATCTTGCCGGTATAGTTGCTGGTGCCCTTCCGGTTGAAGTCCGCCTCGAGCCCGTGGCCCACCGCCTCGTGGAGGAGGATGCCGCTGTCGCCCGGGGCCAGCACGACTTCCATCTGGCCGGCCGGAGCCTCTTCGGCGCTCAGCATGACGATGGCTTGTCGTGCGGCTTCTTGGGCGTGCCACTCGGGGCTCTTGCCCTCGAAGTAGCCGATGCCCGTTCGCCCGCCGCCGCCGCTCGATCCGTCTTGCCGCTTGCCGTTTTGCTCGACCACGACGCGAACGCCGAACCGGACGAGCGGCTGGGTGTCCCGCGCCATCGTGCCGTCGCTCGTGACGACCAGGATCTCGCGGATCCCCTCGGTGAGGCTCGCCTCGACCTTCACGACGCGCGGGTCGTAAGCGTGGGCCGCGGCGGCGGCGCGCTCGAGGAGCTTGCGCTTCTCGACGCCGGGCACGTCGAGCGTGACCTGGTCGAGCTCGTACCGGCGCGGCACGTCGATTTGCCGGGCGACCCCGACCGGCACGCGCGACCCGCCCCCGGAGGCGATCTGCGCGGCGGTTTCGGCGGCCCGCTTCATGGCGTCCCAGTCGAGCCGCTCGACGTACGCGTACCCGGTCGCGTCCCCCTTCTGGACTCGCACGCCCAGACCCATCGAGACGCTCCGGGAGGCGCTCTTGAGGATTCCGTCGTCGAAGACCAGGTCGCCCGCGGCCCGGTACTCGAAGAAGAGGTCGGCGTAGTCGCCGCCGCTCGCAAGCGCGATGCCGAGGAGCTTCCCGGCGAGTGCGGCGTCGATGTCCGCGGCGCCCCCCGCGGCGAACGGGGCACGGTAGAGGACCGATTGAGTCTTCCCCACCGCGGCGGACTGGGCGCGGAGGGTGTCGGGAGAGGCGGCCATGAACGAGAACCTATGTGCTGCGGTGCGACCCGTCGAGGGGGGGACCGCGCGAGGGCGCCTCGAGCCGTGCGCCGAAGCGCGACGTGGGGACACGCCCGCACCTTGGCGCCAAGGCGGGCAGGGCAAGGCGTCGAGAGCGGGGCGAGAGGGGGGCGAGACGGGGCTGAGGTAACGTGCGGAAATCCGGGGTCAGCGGTGAGCGGGCGGCCGCGCGCGGCGCGGGCGGAGCCAGGCGTAGAAGCCGACACGCGAAGTATGCGGCGTTACAAAAAGCGATGTATCCTACGGTGTCACGCAGCTTCTCTCCCACACTGCCGCGTTGTCCGTTATGTTGTCGCAGACGCTCGCGATGCGGCCATTAGGGGGAAGGCGCCGCGTGCGTATCCATTTGCCCTAGCACCCGAACCGAGGAGCACCCCGAGTCGTGGCGATCGACCGCGAGAAGATACTCGCCTTGGCCCAGAAGTACGTCGAGAAGAAGCGCTACGACAAGGCGGTCATCGAGTATCAAAAGGTCATCCAGGAGGATCCGAACGACGCGCGGACCCTGCTGAAGATCGGCGACCTCCAATCGAAGATGGAGGAATACGCCGGCGCCATCGCGACGTACGAACGTGTCGGACGCTTCTATGCGAGCCAGGGCTTCTCGCAGAAGGCGATCGCCGTCTACAAGCAGATCCGCGAGATCATCTCGAAGCACGTCCCCGATCTCGAGGAAAAATACGGCCACGTCGCGCCCAAGCTCGCCGAGCTCTATCAACAGCTCGGTCTGACGAGCGACGCGCTCGCCGCGCTCGACGAGGTGGCCACCCGGCTCCATCGTCAGGGCCGCGAGACGGAGGCGACCGAGATCTTCCGAAAGATCGTCGAGATCGATCCGACGAGCCCGCTCCCCCACCTCAGGCTCGCGGAGGCCCTCTCGCGCGGCAAGGACATCGACGGCGCCGCCGCGGAGTTCTCGCACGCGGCGGACTTGCTCGCGAAGAGCGGGCGGCGCGACGACGCGCTCAAGGTCATCGAGCGGCTGCTCCAACACAAGCACGACCCCGAGCAAGCCCGCGCCGCCGCCGAGCTCTATCTCGCGCGGAACGCGCCGAACGACGGTCTCCAGGCGCTCGCGAAGCTTCAGATCTGTTTTCAGGCCAACCCGCGTGACCTCGACACGCTCGGCCTCCTCGCCCGGGCGTTCAATCACATCGGCCAGGCCGCCAAGGCCGTCGAGGTCCACAAGGAGATGGCGCGCATCGCGCGCGACACCGGTCGAGACGATCTCTTCCAAGAGCTCATCGACCGCCTCCTCAAGCTCGTGCCCAACGACGAGACCGTCCGCCAGCTCGCGATGGCCCCGAGGAACATGTCCTCGGTCCCGCCTCCGCAGACGCAGCCGGGGCGCGTCGCGTCGGCCACGGTGCCCGAGGCCGTGGCGCGCCGCGATCGCGGCGATGTCGTCGGCGACGCGCCGGTCCTCGAGTCGGTCACCGAAGAGGAGCTCGACAGCGAGGCCTACGTGGACGTCGCCGACGGCGAGATCTCCGACGCCGATCCGGAGGTCGACGGGTTCGGGGTACCGCCGCCGAGCGAGGACACCGACGTCGTCCTCGTCGAGGCGAACGTCTCGCGACCGCGAGAGCTCTCGGTCCAGACCCGCGCGCAGGTCACGCGCGTCCTCTCCGACGCGGCGGCGCTCCGGCGCGCGCGGCTCCCGGGGAA
This sequence comes from Polyangiaceae bacterium, assembly GCA_036500865.1. Lineage (GTDB taxonomy): Bacteria > Myxococcota_A > Polyangia > Polyangiales > Polyangiaceae > Palsa-1150. Next base: position 68,214 of record DASYBG010000055.1, on the reverse strand, counting down.
GGCCATCGCCGTGTTGCAGGGCGGCGTGGCGGCGGTCCCGAGCGCGCTCGAGCTTCGCCAGGCGCTGCGCGATCTGCTCCTCGAGCTCGGACAGACGCAAGAGGCGGTCGCGGAGATGCTCGCGATGGCCGAGGTCCAGGTCGAGGCGCTCGACGCGGAGGACGCCGTCCGCACGCTTCAAGACGCGCTCGCCCTGGATCCCGAGAACCTGCGCGCGGCCGAGATCCTGCGGGCCCTCGGGTACGAGCTCGTCGAGGAACCCAACCCTTCGTCGACCCTTCGGTCGGCGGAGGCGGAGGAGGAACCCCAACCCCCTCCGCGCGAAGCGCCGCAGGCACGCAGGCCCGAACCCGCGCGCCCGGGCGGCTTGCCCACCTACAACCTCGACGAGATCGACGAGCCCGAGACCGGCCTTTCCCCCGACCCCGAGCCGAGCCCGCGGAGCGCCCGCGGCGGGGCCCATCCGGCGCGCACCACCAACGGAGACGCCGGGGCTCGCGGGGCGGTCGCCGTCGCGCGCCCGAAGGCCCGGCTCGAGGACATGGACGATCCTTTCGCGGCGGAGGCTCCGCTGCCGAGCTTCCCGCTCGAGGCGCCGACCCAGTCCGAGCCGCGAGAGGTTCCGCGAGCCGGCGCAGACCTCGAGTCGGCGCTCGAGGAGGCCGAGTTCTTCGCGTCGCGGGGCCTCTACGACGACGCGCGCGTGATCCTCCACGAGCAGCTCGCGCGGCTCCCGAACCATCCGCTGCTCCTCGAGCGCCTCGGGGAGCTCGACGGCCAGGACCCGGGCGCGGCGGGCGGGTCAGGCACGCGCCCGGCCCCCGTCGGGGCGGGCGTCGAGGACCGCGCGTTCGACATCGCCGAGTCGCTGGGCGCGCTCGAAGCCGAGCGACCGAGCGGGCCGAGCCTCGGCGAGACGTCCGAGCAGGTGGACGTAGAGGAGGTCTTCGCCAAGTTCAAAGAGGGCGTGGCCAAGCAGATCGGCGCGGACGACGCGCAGAGCCACTACGACCTCGGCGTCGCGTACCAGGCGATGGGGCTGTTCGACGACGCCGTCCGCGAGTTCGAGACGGCGGCGCAAGACCCGCACCGCGCGTGCGTCTGCCAGTCGATGATCGGGATGATTCACCTCGAGCGGGGCGCCATCAACGAGGCGATCGAAGCGCTCCTGCGCGGGCTCGAGGCTCCGGAGCGCACGCGCGACCAAGAGGCGAGCTTGGCGTACGAGCTCGGCGCCGCGCACGAAGTCAAGAAGATGAACAAGCAGGCGCTCGACTACTTCCTGCACGCCTCGCGCATCGCGCCCGGCTTCCGCGACGTCGGCGAGCGCGTCCGTCGGCTGCAGAAGATCGAGCCGAAGCCGCCGGCGCGCGCGGTGGCGGTCGGCGCGGACGACGAGTTCGACCGGGCGTTCGACGACATCCTCGGCAAGCCCTCCTGAGGCCGGCCTCGCGGGGTCACTGGCGCGTGAACGCGCCGTCGCCCGACGTGGCGAGGACGACGTCGCCGTCGCGCTCCGTCGCCCAGAGCCGGTCGGACGCCGGGACGCTCACCCAGCTCGCGTCCTTGGCGTGCTCGCAACGGCCGCCGGGGAACGCCGTGAGCGACGAGGCGCCCGGCCCTCCGAGAGCCTCGGTGAGGCGCTCGACGAGGCGCGCGCGCGGGTTGCAAAGGCCGCGGTTGGGGCCGTCGCCGGGCTTGCCCGCCGAGATGACCGCGTAGCGCGGCTTCGCCTGGGCGAGAAAGTCGAGCGTGGTGGTGGTCTCGCTGCCGTGGTGCGCGACCTGGAGCAACGTCACCGGGCCGCCGGGGTCGAGGACCGCGTCTTCCTCGTGCTCGGCGTCGCCCATGAAGAGGATCGACGACGCGCAGAAGTCGATGCGCAGCCCGATCGAGCACTCGTCCGGGTTGTGAGCGCACGCGAGAGGCCAGACGGCCGGCAGCACCGCGTGAAACTTCACGTCGGCCGAGTCGGCGATGGGCGACGACCGATGATCGGGATCGACGACGCGCACGGCGACGCCGCGCTGCTGGGCCACGGCGCGCGCCTTCCGGACCTCCGCCTCCTCGAGGTCGCGTCCGTTGTCGACGTACGTCCCCACCTTGAACGTGGAAAGCACGCCGGGCGCGCCGCCGAGGTCGTCCGAGGTCTGATGCGTCATCCATACGAGGTCGATCGGCGCCTGGCCGAGGTCGATGCTCATGCGCCGCAGGAGGTGCTCGTCCTCGACCGAGCACATGTCGCAACCGGGCCGGCGCGGGCTGTTGCCCGCGTCGACGAGGACGTGCCGGCCGTCGGGCAAGTCGACGAGGGCCGCGAGGCCTTCGCCCACGTCGTAGAAGTGGACCTTCATGCGCTTGCCGGACCCGCAGCCGGCGTCGGCGCCCGCCGCGACGGTCGACGGCGCATGCGGTGCGACCGCGGCCGTCGACGGAGGCGGCGGCTTCGCGCAGGCCGAGATGGCGAGACCCAGCAGGATCGGCGCGACTTGCGAAGTGCCCATTCCTGGCCGCTACACCTTCTGGCGGGCTCAGGCAACGTGGCCGTGGCGAATCCCCGATGGTTTCGGCTGCGCTGCGTCGCCCGCGAGCGCGGCGAGGAGGCGCTCGACGTACGGATCAGCCGCGCCTTCGAGCTCCCGCAGGGCCTGCGCGCGCGTACGGCGGGACAACCAGATGCGGCGCACGGCGCGCCGCAGAGCGGCGACGCTCGAGGCAGGGACGCCCCGGCGCGCGAGGCCCACGAGGTTGACGCCGCGGACGCGCGCGCGATCGCCCTGCACGATGACGAACGGCGGCACGTCGACCTCGCACGCCGACGCCGCCGCGACGAAGGCGCTCTCGCCGACGCGCACGAACTGAGTGACGCCGCTCAGGCCGCCGAAGGTGACCCAGTCTTCGACGACGGCGTGCCCGGCGAGCTGCGCGCCGTTGGAGAGCACGCAGCTCGACCCGACGACGACGTCGTGGGCGACGTGGGCACCGACCATGAAGAGGTTCGCCGCACCGATACGCGTCGTGCGACCTTCGGTCCCGCCGTGGACGGTGACGTGCTCGCGGAAGACGTTCCCCTCCCCGGCCTCGACCCGCGGCTCGCCGGCGCCGGGGCGCTTCGCTTGGGGCGCGCCGCCGATGACGGCGAAGGGGTGAACGACGTTGCCCGGCCCGAGCCACGCGCCGCGTCGGACGACCGCGTGCGGGTGCAGGACGCAACCGCGCGACAGGACGGCGCCGGCTTCGACGATCGCGAAGGGCCCGACGACGACGTCGTCGGCGAGCTCCGCCCGCGGGTCGACGATGGCGCTCGGGTGGACGTCCGTCATGGGTCAGCCGGGGCGGTCGACGACGCTGGCCAGGAGCTCGGCCCCGGCGCAGAGGGTGCCGTCGACCGACGCTTCGCCGTGGAACTTCCAGACGTTGCTCCGGTGATGGACGATCCGCACCTCGAGGTCGAGGCGATCTCCCGGAGTGACGGGGCGGCGGAACTTCGCCTTGTCGATGCCGAGGAAGTACATGAGCGAGCTCGATGCGTCGAAGGGCTCGCTCGCGTACGCGAGGATGCCGCCGATCTGCGCCAGCGCCTCGACGACGAGCACGCCCGGCATGATGGGGCGCCCCGGGAAGTGCCCCTGGAACCACAGCTCGCCCATGGTCACGCATTTGTGGCCGACGATGCGCTCTCCCGGCACGACCTCGGTGACCCGGTCGACGAGGACGAAGGGCCACCTGTGCGGGAGGATCTGCAGGATGCGCTGGATGTCGATCGAGGTCGTGGCCTTCACACATCACCTCGGTGGGCCGGCGGCCTCGCGGAGCCCGTGTCCCGCGCGGCTCCTCGCCCGAACGCCACTGTAGAGCGCGGCCAGGGCGCGGAGCCAGAGCATGCGCTCCACCGCGGGGTATCCGGCCACGGTCGCTCCGGCGGGAATATCTCCGATGACGCCGCTCTTCGCGGCGATGCTCGCGCCGTCGCCGACCGTGACGTGGTCGGCGATGCCGGCTTGCCCGCCGATGCGCACGCCGCGGCCGATGACGACGGAACCCGCGAAGCCGCACTGGGCGGCGACGATGGTGTCCTCGCCGATGTCGGCGTTGTGGCCGACGTGAACGTGCGCGTCGAGCTTGGCGCCCCGGCGGATCCGCGTGGGCGCGAGCGTCCCCGCGTCGACGGTGGAGAGCGGACCGATGGCCACGTCGTCTTCGATGACGACCCCGCCGAGCTGCGGAACGGCGCGCACGCGTCCGTCGGCGCCCGCGGCCCAACCGAAGCCGGGATGGCCGATGACCGCGCCGTCGCCGATGCGGACGCGGGCGCCGAGGACGACCCGGGGCCCGAGCTTCGCGCTCGTCGCGACCGCGCAGCCCGCCCCGACGACGGGCTCCGCGTCCGGCACGACCGCCTGGTCGAGGAGCTCGGCCATCGCCCACGTGGCGTGGTCGTGGATCCAGAGAGCCGGCGCGGGACCGATCCGAGAAGCCACGCTCGCGTCGACCAGGAGCGCGGCGCCCACGCGGAGGGCCCGCTGGGCCGCGGCCAAGCCTCGGGCGCCGAGCACGGGGGCCAAGTCGCCTGGCCCCGCCCGCGATAGCGGCGCGAGGTGGAGCGGCCGCTCATCGCCTCCCGATCGAACCTGCCCTCCGTGCCGGGCCGCGAGCGACGCGAGCGACTCACCTTCGAGGTGGATCGTGCCGTCCCACGCGGCGGCGATCACGTCAGGGCTTCGCGGGAGCGGTCGGCGCCGGACCCTTCGGCGCAGCTCCGCCTGCGATCGGCGCCTGCGGTCCGCCGCCGGCCCCGCCGTTGGCGAGCTGGATGACCCGGTCGGTCAAATCGAGATCGCCGCGCGAGAAGGCGACGGTCGCGCGGTCGAGGATGAGATCGTACCCGTCCGACCCGGCGACGCGCTTGATGGCCCCCATGACCCGCTCGAAGATCGGGTCGGTGAGCTCCTTCTGCTTCTTCTCGAGCTCCTTGTTGTACTCGACGAAGGTCTGCTGGAGCTCGACCATCTCCTTCTGCCAGTCGTCGACCTTCTTCTGCAGCGCCTGCTGAGAGAGGACGTGCGACTGCTTGTCGATGTCCTCCTTCTGCTTTTGCATGTCCTGCTGCTTCTTATTGATCTCTTGCTGGCGGTTGTCGAAGAGCTTCTTCAACGTGGCCTGCGCGCGCAGGCCGTCTTCGGTCTGCATCACGGCGCGCTGCACGTCGACCACGGCCACCTTCATCTGGGCGGCCGCGGGCTTTCCGAACAACAAGAGGAGAGTGGCGATCGCCGCGGGGATGAGGCGGCGAATAATGCTTCGCATGGGCCGAGGGCGTACCCAAACGGCCTCCGCCGGTCAAGGGAACGATCACGGGGGGTGGGCGGATGCGCCGGGAGGCCCCTCGTGGGGCTCCACCTGGACCGTGCAGTATTCCACCCCGAACTCCGCGCGGATCCTCGCGGAAAGAGCGGCCGCGAGCCCTCCGTCGGGCGCCTCGGCGTGGACGTGCACCGTGACCGCGTCGTGGCCGGCGCCGAGGGCCCAGACATGGAGGTCCCGCACGGCCGTGACCCCGGGGAATTCGGCCACCGCGCGCCGAATGGCGGCGATCGGCAGGTGGGCCGGCGCGGCTTCGAGCAGGACGAGGGCGGCGTCGCGCAGCAGGAGCGCCGACCCGTAGACGAGGATGGCCGCGACGACGAAGCTCGCGATCGGGTCGGCCGCCGCGGAGCCGCCGAAGCGGATGACCAGGGCCGCGCAGACGGCCGCGAAGGCGCCGAGGGTGTCGCCGGCGAGGTGCAACGACGCGCCGCGAAGGTTGAGGGCGTGACCGCCCGCGCCCGAGGCCTGCGCCGCGCCGCCGTGGGGCCGCGAGGCGTCGTGGAGGAGCCACGCGCTGACGCCGTTCACGAGGAGCGCCCCGACGGCGAAGACGAGCATGAGGCCGGCCTTCGGCGGGGTCCGCTGGTGGAGCGCTTCGATGCCCTCGAACACGATGCCGACGGTGGTGGCGAGCACCAGGAACGCGCTGAAGATGGCGGCGACCGGCTCGACGCGACGCAGCCCGTAGGTGAACCGCGGGGTCGGGCGGCGCACGGCGACCCGCATCGCGACGAGGCTGATCGCGAGCGCGAGGATGTCGGTCAAGAGGTGGAGGGCGGCGGCCTGCAGGACGACGCTGTCCGCGGCGAGGGCGCCTGCGAGCTCGAGGACGAAGAAGGCGGCCGCGATGGCCAGGACGGTGCCGAGGCGCCCGGCCTGGTGGGCCTCCCGCGCCGTGAACTTCCCGTGCGACGCGTGCACGTGCGCGTGCCCCGCGGACGACGGCTGGCGCCAGGCGCCGTGCGCGTGGGGGCCGTGTCCGCGGGCGCCGTGGGAATGGGCCATCAGAGAAGGATGTAGTCGTCGGCGACGTCGGTGGGCGCCGAATCGAGCGCCCGGGAGGTCTCGTCGTCGCGACGGAGGGCCGTCATGTAGAGGCCGTGCAAGATGGCGGGGTGGTCCTGGATGAGGGACAGGAACTGGTCTCGCGGGAGAAACAGCGTGACCGTCGGGTGGATCGCGATGACGTTCGCGTTGGCCTGCCGCCGCAAGACCAGCGCGACCTCCCCGACCGTCTCCCCCGCCGAAAGCGTCGCCAGCACCGTCGACTCGCCGCCCTCGTGGGACACGACGGCGACCTCGCCCGACGCGATGATGTGGAGCCCTTGCGCCTCCGTGCCCTCGGTCGCGAGCCGTTCGTTGCGCTCGAAGATCCGCGTCTCGAAGCGCTCGACCAGCTTCGCGCGCTCCTCCGGCGGGACCGACACGAGCACCGCCGACGTGCGGGCGAGGTTCGAGACCATGCGCCGCCGGCAGTGCGCCGCGAGCTCGGCCCCCACCTCGGGCCGCCTCTCGGCGGCGGCTTCGAGCGCGTCGCGGTTGGCGACGAGGAGGATCGACGGCCGCACCGCGACGACGCTCGCCGCCCTCGGCGCCCGCGACAAGAGAGCCATCTCGCCGAACAGCGCGCCGCTCGCGAGCCGCGCGAGCACGAGCGGCGGCGACCCGTCCTCGTCGGGGGGCCGGCGCGTGACGTCGAGCGCTCCTCGCGCGACGATGTACGCCTCGGCGCCCTCGTGACCCTCCTCGATGATGACGGCCCCCGCCGGCACGGTGATCATCTCGAAGGCGCCGACGAGCTCCCGCAGCCCTTCCTTGGAGAGGTTGCTGAAGAGAGGGAGCGGCGCCACGAGCGGGAGCTCCGCGCCGGCGGCCTCCTCGTACGCGCGGGTCGCGGCGTGGAGGATCTGTGTCGCCTTCGAGGTGAGCGCGGGACCCGTCAGAAATGAGCTGAGGGGCTGAAAACCTTCGAGGTGATGCGGGAGCGGCGGCGGCGGCGTCTCCGTCTCTTGCAACCGGGGCGAGCCCGCGCAGAAGGCCGTCGCGACTTGTTCGAGGTGGGATTCGACGTCGACGCCGAGGGAGCGAAGGTCACCGACGGCGGCGACCGCGAGCGGCAGGTTCCCCGCGTCGATGGCGTGCTTGAGGGCGAGCTCGAACCCCTCGACGGCGGCCTCCGTGCGCCCGAGCTGTTCGAGCAGCCGGCAGGTGATGACGAGCGCGCTCGGGCTCGAGGGATCGTCCTCGACGACCGCCACGCTCCAGCGCAGGGCGGCCTCCACCTCGTTGGCCAAGAGAAGCGTCAGGGCGCGATCGAGCGGCGAGTCGGTGGAAAGTGCGCCGGAGATATCCGGCGGAGCGGTGCGCATGGAGGCGGCAGCTTATCACTCCTCGCCGGCGTCTCTCTCTCGCCTGCTCTTGCGCAAACCGCCTTGGGTCGTCGTTCCGCCGCGGCGCACCCCGCCGCTCGACCCTTCGCTGTCGGCGCGGTCCAAGAACTCGCTCATGGCGTGCGCCGTGGCGGCGACGAGCGGCAGTACGCGCGGGTAGTCCATCCGCGTCGGCCCGATGACCCCGATCGTGCCCGCCGCCTGGCCGTGCGACGTGTAGTGGGCGCCGACGATCGCGATTTGCCCGCCACCGAGGCCGCCGACCTCTTCGCCGACGACGACGTGGCCGCCCTTCGCCGCCATGGCGAGTTCGAGCAAGCGGACCACCTTCTCGCGCGCGTCGAGCGCCGTGACGAGACCGCGCACGTCGTCGGCGTCGTCGAACTCGGGCTTCTCGAGCAGCCTGTCCTGACCCTCGATGACGAGGTCCGTCTCCTCGCCGACCGCCACCTCGACGGCGGCGCCGCCCAGCTCGAAGGCGCGCCGCTTCAACTCGTCGTTCTGGACGCGATCGCTCTGGAGCCGGAGCTCGAAGAGCTCGCGCAGATCGCCGAGGGTCCGCCCCTCGACGACGTCGTCGAGGAGATTGTGCACGCGCTGCAGGTCGGCCTCGGTGACGGCCACCGGCAAGAAGCGGTTTTGCACCGCCCCGTTCTTCATCACGAGCACCGCGAGGACTTCATCGGGGCCGGTGCGCAAGAACCGCAGGTGCTTGAGGACGAGCATCTCGGCGCGCGGCGCGACGACCACCGCCGCCGTGCCGGTGAGCTCCGACAAGAGCCTGCCGGTCTCGCGCATCACGTTGTCGCCCGGCTCGATGGAGGCGAACCGATCGCGGATGGAGGCCTCGTCGTTCTTCGAGAGCTCGCGCACGTCCATCAACGCGTCGATGAACAGGCGGAACGCGCGGTCGGTCGGGACGCGACCTGCGCTCGTGTGCGGTTGGCGCAGGTACCCTGCGTCCTCCAGGTCGGCGAGGACGTTCCGAATGCTGGCCGGTGAAAGCTCGAGGCCGGATTTCTTGGCGAGGGTGCGCGATCCGACCGGCTCGCCCGTGGAGACGTACTCGGTCACACAATGGTAGAGGACCTGCCGTGCGCGCGCGCTGAGCTCCGACATCCGGGTCGTAGAGAGAGCTTAACATCGCCTCGGTCCGCTGGCGCATTTGCGATGGCAAATCCGTGGACTAGGCTTCTCCGATGCGTAGTTCGAACGTCCGGCGCGTTGCGGCAAGGCCGCGCGGGCATGCCCCGCTGGGAGCGCTTCTGGTGCTCGCGTTCGCGTGCCTGGCAGGCCCTGCCGACGCTGGCTTCGGAGCGCCTCCGGACTGGTCCGCGGACGTGGCTCCGGCGCAGCGCTACGGCGGCCTCGACCGAGATCGGTGCCTCGCGGAGCTCACGGCCCGCGGCGTCCCCTACACCCTCGTCGAGGAGGCGCGCGGCGTGCTCGCTCCCTTGCGCCTCACCGGCCCGCTGCACGGCGTCACCTTCCACTCCACCGTGCCCGCCAAGAATCGAGACTCCTCTCCGTGGGAGATCGTCGATTGCCGGCTCGCGCTCGCGCTCGACGACTTTGCCGCGCAGCTGCACGAGCACGACATCGTCGACGTGGTGCATTACTCGATCTACCGGCCGCCCTCGAAGGATTGGCCCGTGGACCGGGTCGCGTCGCAGCACGTCGGGGCGCTCGCCATCGACGCCGCGTCGTTCACGAAGAGCGACGGGACGAAGCTCGACGTGGAGCACGATTTCCACGGGCGGATCGGCGCGACGACGTGCGGCCCCGGCACGGGACCCGAGCCCGCGACCAGCGAGGCCCTCGAGCTCCGCGACATCGTGTGCGACGCCGCGCAAGCAAAGCTCTTCAACGTGGCGCTGACCCCCGACTACAACTGGGCGCATCGCAATCACTTCCACCTGGAAGTGGCGGCCGGCATGCGCTGGTTCGTGGTCCATTAGCCCCGATTCGCCCCGAAAAGGGAGCCTGCACCGCGCGATCGCGACGGACGGGAGCCTTCCTCGCCTTGACGGAGCCCCCCTTCGACGCGACCGACCCCCGTGTCCACGCGACGGGCGCCTCCTTCGACGCGACAGACCCTCATGTCTCCTCCACGGGCACCTCCTTCGACGCGACAGACCCCCGTGTCTCCTCCACGCGCGCTTCCTTCGACGCGACAGACCCCCGTGTCTCCTCCACGGGCGCCTCCTTCGACGCGACAGACCCCCGTGTCCACGCGACGGGCGCCCCCGTCGACGCGACAGAAGCCCGTGTCTTCTCGACGAGCGCCTCCGTCGCCGACTCCTAGCCGCGGAGGCGCTTTGCGACGGCCTCCATGTCGGCCGGGAGCGGGAGCTCCCAGCGCATCTCGCGCTCCGTCGCGGGGTGCACGAAGCCGAGCTCCGCGGCGTGGAGCATCAGCCGCGGCGCCTCGAGCGTCGGTCCGGCGAATCGGCGCACGTAGACGCGCTCGCCCAGGACCGGGTGGCCCGATTCGCTGAGGTGGATGCGAATCTGGTGGGTGCGCCCGGTCTCGAGGCGGCAGGCGACGAGGGTGGCGCCGTCGAGCGACTCGATGGGCTCCACGTGGGTGACGGCCTCGCGGGTGCCCGGCGGTGCGCGCGGAGGGTCGCCGCCGCCGCCCGGGCGACCGCGGCCCCGCGTCCGTGCGGACCCGCGAAGGCCGTCGCCCCGGTCCTCGACGAGAAACGTGCGGATGGTGCCGGCCGTCACCCGGCCGTGGGCCAAGGCCAGGTACCGCCGGTGGACCGTGTGCTGGCGGAACTGCCCGGCGAGGCTTTGTTTGGCGAGCCAGGTCCGCGCGAAGACGAGCAGGCCGCTGGTGTCCTTGTCGAGGCGGTGGACGACGCCGAGGTTGGGACGGACTTGCCCGCGCCCGGCCCCCCGGCCCCGCCGACGGATCCAGTCGCGCACGAGGGCGTCGAGCGTGGGGCCCGTCTCCGATTCGTCGTAGGGCACGGTGCTGACCCCCGGCGGCTTCGAAACCACGACCACGTGCGCGTCGACGTGGACGATGTCGCCGTCGGACAGCTCGGCCTCGCGCGGCCGGCGCGCGCGCTCATCGAGGCTCACCTCCATACCCACCCGCACACGCGCGGTCGCCTCCGTGACGAGCTGGCCGCCGACGCGGACCTTTCCTTGCGCGATCCACGCCCGCGCGATCCCCCAGCTCGCAGGTCGCTCGGGCGCCTGGCCCGGCGAAGGAAAGAGCGAGCGCACCGCGCGATCGAGGGGGCCCGCGAGGCCCTGGGGAACGACGGCGCTTCGCACGCTTGGCACACGCGGGGTTTAGCAGGTGGCCGGCCGCCGGAGGGCAAGGAGCGAGGCCCCCGGAGAACGGCCGAGGGACGGGCCCGCCGGAGGGTGAGAGCGAGACCCTTCTTGACACCCCGCGCTCCGGGTCCGCACAATCGTGCTTAGCCCGCTTTTCCTGCGGGGCGGAGAAGCCCACGTGCCCAAGACACTCCTTGCCGTCGACGACAGCACCACGATGCGAAAGGTCCTCGAGATCACCTTCGCCGGGGAAGACTTCCAGGTCGTCGGCGCGGAGGGCACTCAGGCCGCCCTCGCCCGCCTGAACGACGGACCGGTCGCGGCGGTCATCGACACGTCGCTCGAAGGCGACGACGGATACGCGCTCGCCAAGGAGCTTCGCGCGCGCGATCCGCGCCTCGTCATCCTCCTTCTCGCGAGCCGCTACAACCCCTACGACCCGAACCGCGGGCGCGAGGCCGGCGCCGACGACTACGCCGACAAGCCGTTCGACACCCAGGCCCTCATCGACAAGGTCAAGCGCGCCATCGTCGCGCGCGAGAGCTCGAAGGCCGCCGCCGCGCCGCCGATCGCCGCCGCCCCGCCGCCGCAGGCCGCCGTGCCCATCGCCGCCGCCCCCCGCGCGGCCGCTCCGCCGCCGCCCGCCGCGTTCCCCCAACGGCCGGCGGTGCCGACGCAGCGAACGCATACCCTCTCGTTCGAAGGGAGCCCGCTCATGCAAGCCGGCGCGGCTCCGGCGGCGCCGCCCATCGCGCGGACCGCGCCGTCGGGCACGCCGATCGTCCACGGCATCGCGGCGGCCCCGCCGGCACAGTCTCGCCCGATCCCCGTCGTGCAGGCCGCCCCCGTGCCGACCGAGCACACCGTCCGCACGGCCGTGCCTCCGCGCCTGGGCGACGCGGCGGTCGTCGCGAACGGACAGCTCGCGACGCACCTCGGCGGCCTCGGCCTGAGCACCCAGCAGATCGAAGGTGTGTTGGCGCTCTCGCGCGAAGTGATCGAACGCGTGGTGTGGGAGGTGGTCCCGCAGCTCGCCGAGGTGATGATAAAGCAGGAGATCGCGCGGCTCACGAAAGAAGGGTGAGCGCGACGGCGGCCCGACGACCCGCGGGCCACCCTTTCGACATGCGGCGACCATGCCCGGCGACGATGACCCGCTGAAGGTGCTCGCGCGCGCGGTGGAGCGCATCGAGGAGTTGCTCGAGCGGCTGCCGCTCAACGTCGCCAAAGAGGTGCGCGGGCGGCTCGCGACGCTCCGCACCGTGCTCCTCGAGAAGCGCCCTCCCGCCCTGGCGCTCGTCGGGCGGCGCGGCGCGGGCAAGTCGTCGATGGTCAACGCGCTCTTCGGCGCGAAGGTCGCCGAGCTCGGTCACGTCACCGCGCAGACCGGCAAGGGCCGCTGGTACGAGTACGCGCGCGAGGGTGCGGCGATGTCGATCCTCGACACGCGCGGGATGCAGGAAGGCTCGGCTCCCGCGGAGGCCGACCCGTCCCGGAGCGCGCTCGAGTCGATCGCCGTCGAGCTCCGCGTCAAGGCCCCGGACCTCGTCGTGTTCGTCGCCAAGGCGACCGAGGTCGACGCCGCGGTCGACGCCGACGTCGACGCGCTCGAAAAGGTCTACGACGAGGTGCAGCACGCGCACGGGACGCCGCCTCCCCTCGTCGTCGTGGTGACGCACTGCGATCTCCTCGAGCCCAAATCGGTGCGGCTTCACCGCGCGAGCGAGGAGCCGGCGGAGGACGTGGCGGAGAAGCGCCACCACGTCGCGCTCGCGGAGGGCACGATCACGCGCGCGATCGACGCGCGGCCTCGCCTGCGGGAGCGGCGCGTCGCGACGCTCGGGGTCTCGGCGTACATGTCGTGGCGGCCCGACGGCACGCTGCGCGACGACGAACGCTGGCGCATCGACGACCTCGCCCTCGTCTTGTTCCGGCACCTACCGGACGCCGGCCGCGCGGAGCTCGCCCGGGCCACCCGCGCGCGGGTCGTGCAGGAGGAGCTCGCGGTCACGCTCACGCGCGCCACGGCGGCGGTCTGCGCCGCGATCGCGGCCGCGCCCATTCCGGTCGCCGACATCGTCCCGCTGACGGCTTTGCAGACCGGGCTCGTCGCGGGGATTTCCTGGATCGGCGGGCGCTCGCTCGACCGGCGCGGGGCGACGGAGTTCCTCGCGAGCGTCGGCGCGAACGTCGGGGTCGCGTTCGTGTTCCGGGAGGCCGTGCGCGCGCTGGTCAAGCTCGTCGCGCCGGGCGGCGGCCCGGTCATCTCGGCGGCGATCGCGTTCACGGGAACGATGGGCATCGGCGCGGCCGCGCGGGCGTATTACATCCGCGGGCTCTCGCTCGCCGACGCGCGCCGCGCCCTGCGGCGCGCGAAGAAGGACAGCGCGGCCGAGGGGGATGACGCCGTCAAGAAGGACGCGGACTGACGCGCGTCACTCCTCTTCGGGTCCGCAGGTCAGGGTCGCCGGGTTGCAAGTCATCTGCCTCCCGCAGGACTCCTCCACCGCGGGCGTGCACATCCCGCACGTGTTCGAGGCCACATCGCACACCGGTGTCGCGCCACCGCAGCCGCCACACGGACCGCCGTCGCCGAACACGTCGGGCCCCGAGTCGACGGGGCCCGCATCTGGACCCACGTCGGGTCCGACGTCCGGCCCCACGTCCGGGCCTACGTCGCGGCCGACATCCGGCGCCACGTCGGGCCCGACATCCGGTCCGGCCTCCGCGCTCACGTCCGGTCCGACCTCCAGAGCCGCATCGACGGTGACATCCGGAGTTGCGTCCACCGTCGCGTCGACGGCGGCGTCGGACGCGTCGTCGCCGGCTTCGGCGACGGCCTCCGCGTTCGCGTCCGTCACGCCGACGTTGCAGTCCGTCTCGGTGCAGACCGGCGGCGCGCCGCAGTCCGCGCCGGGCGCGCAGACGGCTCCGAAATCCCACTCCTGCGCGTCGCACCCGGCGAGGACGGAGCAGGCGAGGACCCCGGCGATCAGCCCTCTCACGGGGTTCCTCGCACGACCGCTTCTGCTTCGGCGTGCGCGGATCCCTTCGGATACCTCGTCAGGTACTCGATCGCAGCGTCTTCGGCCTTCTCCTGATTCGTCGTGCGAAGGAGCCGCATCCGCTCGATCATCGCGGGCTCGGCGAGCGGGCTCGAGGGATACGTCCGCAAGAAGCGGTCGAACCCGTCGAGGGCGCCCGCCACGTCGTGCCGTTGCTTGGCTTGGACGGCCATCGAGTAGAGATCGTTCTGATCGGCCAGCGTCGACGCGTTGAGCGCGGCCTCGCCGTCCGCGGGGCGGCCCGCGTGGGCCTTGCGCACCGGCGCCGCCTCCGTGGCATCGGTCCGCGCGCAGCCCATCGGCCACTGCTCGCCCGCCGCCACGCGCACCTCGGCCCCGTTGCGCCGCACGACCACGACGCCCTCGCTCACGCTGACCCGCGTCTCCACTCCGGCGCCGCACCCCGCGTCGGGCGGCACGATCGACACGCGGAACTGCGTGCCGCGCACCTCGACCTCGGAGTCGGGCGTGTTCACGAGGAACCGCTGCCGCTCCTTCAGCTTCGCGACCTTGAGGTCGATCGACCCGGCCGAGAGGCGAAACGCCTGCGTGCTGCCCTCGCCCGCCACGGTCATGTCGGTGCTTCCACCGAGCTCGATCTTCGTCCCCGTCGAGAACGTGAGCGCGACGCGGCCCGCCGGCGGCGTGACGACGCGGCTGCCGTTCGCGAGCTCCCGACCGTCGGCGAGCGGCGCTTCCGTGCCCGACACGACGACGCTCGTTCCGCTGCCGACCGGGTGCGCGATGATCCCCACCGATTCCACGGTGGCCGCCGGTCCGGGCGCCACGGCGACCGGCGCGCGCCACGTCGCGTGCTTGTGCAGACCCACCGCCGACACGAACACCGCGGCCGCGGCGGCCGCGGCGAAGCTCCAACGCATGGCCAACCGTTTCCGTGCCTGGGCGCGGATGGCGCGGGAGATGGCCTCGATCGCGGCGGCGCGGGCCTCGGGCGTGGGCGGCGGCGTCGGCACCGACCGCATCTGCGGCATGAGGACTCGACTGGCGAGTCTGGCGTACGTCGGAGAGCTCATGAGCCTCCCTCCAGTGATTCAAGTAAGTTCGCGAGGCTCGGGTCGTTGCCGATGCGTTCGTGGAGCTCGCGCCTCCCGCGCACCAACCGCGTTTGCGCCGCGGCCACGCTGACGCCCGTGATCTGCGCGATCTCCCGCAGGTCGTAGCCGGATACGTCGTGAAGAAGGAAGGTCCAAGCTTTGGTCTCGTCCATGGCTTCGAGGTGCTCGCGGACGCGGCGGACCACGTCCCGCATGAGGACCTCCTGGGCAGGCTTCGAGCTCGATCGAGCCACGCCGAGGAGGTCCGTGTCCAGTGCGCCGAAGATCCGGCGCTCGGTCCTGCGGCGCCGGATGTGCTTGTAGACGACGTGAGCGGCGATGGTGCTCGTCCACGAATCGAGCGAGCAGTCGCCCCGGTAGCGGTCGATGGTGGTGACGAGCTCGATCATGACGAGCTGCGCGACATCTTCGCAGTCGACGTCCCGCGGGCCGAGCAGGCGCCGTATGGTTCGGTCGACCACGGAGCGCACCCGGTCGTGGAGGGAGGCGGCGGCGGACGGATCGCCCCGGCGAAGCGCGGAGAGGAGCTCGGTGTCGTCCAAGGCCGGCGGAGGGGGAATCGGGGACTCCCCCGCTCCTTGGGAACCGCGAACCACCCAGAGCTTGGGTCGCGGACGGGCACTGCCGGTCTCCATCCCTGGCACAGTACCTTGACGGCCGGGCGAGCAGGCTTGCGACAGTTTGTACCCGGCGGGCACCCGCACCGCGTCAGAAAGACAGCCGAAGCCCCACCTCCCCGATGACCCGGAATACCGGAGTCGTTGAACTTTTCGACAGAGAGTCGTCCGGGTCGTGCACGGTCACCTTGATGGGCGGGAACATGCCCTCTACCCCCAGCCCAGCCACGGCCTCGAGTCCCTGAACGAACAGCCAGCCAACCTCCCCCACGGCGTCGACGCCGTTCAGCTCCTGGTTCCGGGGCGGATCCGCGTCGTGCGTGCCCTGGTTGTACGAATGCAAGTAGTCCGCGCGCACGGAGATGCCGAGCGGCTGCGGCCCCGTCGGCCGGAGTGCGTGGAGCACCACGCCGAGGGACCAGAAGAACGTGGTCGTCTTCACCTCGACGAGCCCGATGCTCCCGCTCTCCACCCCGCCGCCGACCCGGAGGGACACCGGCGGCAGGACGTGGACCTGCCCCGCGATCTCGCCCCCTCCCTCGTCGGCTCCGCTGTCGACCCCCGTCCCGGCGATCGCGAGGAGTTCGACCGCGAAGCGGCGCGGACGGGGCGCGTGGATCGGCGCCGCCGCGGTGACCTCCGATTTGGGTGGAGGCGGCGGAGGGGGTGGAGGCGGCGGCGCGGGGGGCGGACTCGGAGGCTCCGGCTCGGGCGGCGGCTTCGGCTCCTCGCGGTGGTGGGGGAAAGGCTCGGGGAGGATCGCCGCCATCGCGTACCCGAGCGTGCGGGCGCGCTCGACCTCGACGTCGGCCGGGTCGAAGACGAGCGTCCGCTCGAGCCATCGGTGCTGCTTGCCGACGTGCACGCGCAACGTCACCTGCCGTCGCTTGCGATCCTTGTACGAGAGCTCCGCCACGGCGTCGGCGTGCTCGCGTCGCTCGGTCGAGAGCGCGTCGAGATCGGTGGGCTCGTGCGGCGTCTCGCGGACGTCGATGCGGGTCTCGCTCCCGAGCGACTCGTGCGCCGCCTGGAGCAAGGCATCGGTCCCGCCGGACGACCCACCCGCCGCCACGAGCACGATGAGCGTGAGCGAGTCCGGCATCCGGCGCGGAGCCTACACGAGGCGAAGCAGTTGGAGCCCGAGGCCCGTGCTAGGTAGGGCATTTCTCACGAGCGAAGGCCCCTGTCGATGACCGACTCCCTGCCGACCCCCGCACCCGCGCTCGACCAACCGTACGACCCGGCGCGCGTCGAGCCGCGCTGGTACGCGTTCTGGGAGGAGCACGGCGTCTTCCAAGCGAGCGACGCCGCGAGCGACACGCGACCCGCGTACTTCCTGCCGATGCCGCCGCCGAACGTCACCGGCAGTCTCCACATGGGCCACGCCCAGCGCGCGACCCTCGAGGACACATTGACGCGGTGGCACCGCATGCGCGGGTTCAACGCGCTCTGGCAGCCGGGCATCGACCACGCGGGCATCGCGACGCAGCTCGTCGTCGAGCGCCAGATGGCGCGCGAGGGGCTCGACCGCCGCACCCTCGGCCGCGACGCGTTCGTCGAGAAGGTCTGGCTGTGGAAGGCCGAGAGCGGCGGCCGCATCGCCGTGCAGCAGCGCGTGCTCGGCGCGTCGCCCGATTGGTCGCGCTCCAAGTTCACGATGGACGCGGACATGAACCGCGCCGTCGTCGAGGCCTTCGTGCGCCTGCACGAAGAAGAGCTCATGTATCGGGCGACGCGTCTCATCAACTGGTGCCCCGAGTGCATGACGTCGCTGAGCGACCTCGAGGTCGACAACGAAGAAGGCGCCAACGGCGAGATCTTCGAGTTTGCCTATCCGGTCGAGGGCGGCGGCGAGATCGTCGTCGCGACGACGCGGCCCGAGACCATGCTCGGCGACACCGCCGTCGCCGTGCACCCCGACGACCCGCGCTATACGGCGCTCCACGGCAAGCGCGTCCAGCACCCGTTCGTCCCCCGCAGCATCCCGATCATCACCGACGCCATCCTGGTCGATCCCAAGTTCGGCACCGGCGCGGTCAAGGTCACGCCGGCCCACGACTTCAACGACTTCGCCACCGGCAAGCGCCACGGCCTCGAAGAGATCAACATCTTGAACCTCGACGGGACGATCAACGCCAACGGCGGTCCCTTCGCCGGCAAGGACCGGAAAGAAGCGCGGCGCGCCGTCAAGCGCGCGCTCGAGGAGCGGGGCCTGGCGCGGGGAAGCAAGCCGCACTCGCTGACCCTCCCGCGCTGCCAGCGCTCGGGCGGCGTCGTCGAGCCGATGATCTCGACGCAGTGGTTTCTCAAGATGCAGCCGCTCGCCGAGCGCGCCCTCCAGGCGGTGCGCGACGGAGAGACCGTCATCGTGCCCGACGAGTGGAAGAAGACGTACGACCACTTCCTCGGCAGCATCCAGGACTGGTGCGTCTCGCGGCAGCTGTGGTGGGGCCACCAGATCCCCGCGTGGCACAACCGGGACACCGGCGAGGTCGTCGTCGCGCGCGAGCGGCCGGCGCGGTGCGCCGGTGAAGACTGGACGCAGGACCCCGACGTGCTCGACACCTGGTTCTCGAGCGCCCTCTGGCCCTTTGCGACCCTCGGTTGGCCCGAGCAGACGCCGGCCCTCGCCAAGTTCTACGGCGCGCCCCAGAGCGACCTCGAGACCGCCTACGACATCCTCTTCTTCTGGGTCGCGCGCATGATGATGATGGGCCTGCATTTCATGGGGAAGGTCCCGTTTCGCAGGATCCTCCTCTCCGGGCTCATCGTCGACGAGACCGGCGACAAGATGAGCAAGGTGAAGGGCAACGTCATCGACCCGCTCGATCTCGTGTACGGCGCGACGTTCTCCGAGATGGTGAAAAAGACGCTGCCGGGCGCGCCCGAGGCCGAGGCGCTCTCCAAGTTCAAGAAGGCGTACCCCTCGGCGGCGGCCATGGGGAGCGGCTTCCCGGCCTTCGGCGCCGACGCCGTCCGCTTCACGCTCGCGACCTATCCCCCCAGCAACAAGCGCATCGCCCTCGCCCCGAAGCGCATCGAGGGCAACCGGCACTTTCTCAACAAGATATGGAACGCGAGCCGCCTCGCCCTCGAGCTCCTCGGCGACTTCTCCTGGCCCGACCCGGTGGCGGAGCGGAAGGGCGGTCCGCGCGGGTTCTACAACCGCTGGATCGCGTCGCGCTTCGCGGCGGCGTGCGCGGCGGCCGAAGAGGGGCTCGACGCCTTCCGCATCGACGAGGCCGCGCTCGCCGCCTACCGGTTCTTCTGGGGCGACCTCTGCGACTGGTACCTCGAGCTCGCGAAGCCGGTCCTCCGCAAGCCGCCCCCGCACGTCCACCCCGAGGCGGTCCCCGAGACGCGCGCGACGCTGGCCTACGTGCTCGAGGGAAGCCTGCGCCTCATGCACCCCATCATGCCGTTCATCACCGAGGAGCTCTGGCAGCGCGTCCCCAAGCCGGCGGCGCGCAAGGCGACCATCGCGTTCGGCCCGTACCCGACCCTCGCCGACGAGCGCGCGGCGCGCGACCCGGAGGTCGAGGCCGAGATGGAGATGTTCCAGGCCGTCATCTCCGCTGCGCGCGCCGTCCGCGCCGAGCACGACGTCGACAACAAGGCCGACGTGCCGCTCCGCCTTCGGTCGGCCGACCCGGCCGTCCTCTCCGCGTTGCGTGCGCACGCCGCCGCCATCCGCCTCTTCGTGAAGACCAGAGGCGATCCCGAGTTCGAGAGCGCGAGCGGCGCTCGTGAAGCCGGGACGATCGTCAGCGTCGTGCCGAGCGCGCGGGGCTCGGTCGAGGTCCTGGTGGGTCTGCGCGGCTTGGTCGAGCGCGAGGCGGAGCTCGCGCGCATCGATCGTGAAATGAAAAAGATCGAACGGGACGTCGCGGCCCTGGGCAAGAAGCTGACGTCGCCCGGCTTCGTCGACCGCGCCCCCAAAGAGGTCGTCGAGGAGGCCCACGCGCAGCGGAACGCGTTGCTCGAGGCGAAGGCCCGCCTGGAGGCGGCGCGAGAGCTCGCGAAGGAGCTCTGAGCCGGCACGCCCGAGCTCCTACCCTGTCTCCCCTCCCGCAGAGGCCGGCCCTCGGCCCGCGCCCGAACCGGCGGGGAATAGGGCAGAACGCTGCAGCGCTAGTGCCGCGAGCCCAAAGTTGCTAATGCGTGCGGGCGCAGCCTTGTTGGCCCGACGGCGGGTGCTGGGGGCGCTTTCGAGCCTTTTTACATGAGCGATACAAAAACCAGTGAGCCGGCCAAGGTCGCGCCTTCGGCCGCGAAGAACGGGACGGCCCTGGCCTCCCTCAGCGCGGCGCGACAGGCCCTCACCATCGGCGGCGTCGCCCTCGCCGGGATCAACCTCATCACGACGGCCCTCGGCGTCCTCCGCCCGGCGGGCGCGACGTTGCCGGCCGTCCTCTGGGGAGGAGCGGCCGCCTGTTTCTTGGGGTCCTTCGTCCTTTACTTGCTGGACCCGGCCCGCGCCGACGCCGAGACCGCGTCCCGCGGCTCTGCTTCGAGGGAGGCGGAAGCGCCGGCGACGCCCTACGCCGGCACGCCCGGCGACGTCGAGCCGAGCATGACCAAGACGGCCGACGAGAGCGACGCCGAAGTCCCTTCGGACAAAGACGACGGCCCGCTCGTCCCGAGGGGCAACCCGCTGCGGCCCTTGCGCGGCGGCGTGACCGCGTTCGTCGGGTCCTTCGTCGCGTTCTTGCTCATGGCCCACCACGGGCAGCTCCGCTGGGGCGTTCCCGTTGGTTGCGTGTTCGCCGCGATCGCGTCGTGGGGCGTGATGGACCTCGTCGGCTCGTTCGACGATCCCGACGACCGCCTCGAGCTCTCGCAGAGCCTGCGCGCGCTCTCGGGCCCGCTCGTGCGGTGCCTCGCCGCGTGGCTGGCGTTCTGTGTCTTTCTCGGCTTGGGCGTCGCCGGGCGAGGGCTGCCGCAGGTCGGTTGGGGGCTCCTCATCACGGCGGCCTTCATCGCGGCGGTCGCCGCCACGTTCGACGTCGGACGCAAGCTCGGCGCGTGGGCCAAGGACGAAGAGGGCCACGACCGGCCGATCTGGCGGCGGCACGGCTTCTGGGTCGTCGCTGGGTGCGCGGCGCTCTACATGCCCTTCATGGGCACGTACGCCCTCTGGGATCCGTGGGAGACGCACTACGGCGAGGTCGCCCGCGAGATCCTCGCGCGCGACGACTGGATTAGCCTCTGGTGGGCGCAGGACGGGTGGTTCTGGAGCAAGCCGGTGCTCGACATGTGGATGCAAGCGATCGCGATGGCGACGCTCGGCGTGCACTACCAGCCCGACAAGATGCTCATCGGGGACGGCACGCAGCCGATCATGCACCCCGAGTGGGCGGTCCGCGCCCCGGTGATCCTCCTCACGATCCTCGGCCTCTACCTCCTCTACAAGGGCGTCTCGCGCACGTACGGGCGGCGGGCCGCGTTCCTCGGCGCGCTCGTCCTCGCGACGATGCCGGACTGGTTTCTCATCGCCCATCAGACGATGACGGACATGCCGTTCGTCGGCTCGATGACCGCGTGCATGGGGCTCGTCCTCGTCGGCCTTCGCACCGACGGGCAGCAGCAGGCGCGCGTCTACGAGGTGACCGTCGGCCGGACGCGCTGGCGGCTGTCGGCGTGGCACCTCGTCTTCGGCGCGGTGCTGATCAGCGTCCTGCCTCAGGTCCTTTATCTTCTGTCGCGCAACATCGAGCTCGTGTGGCGTCCGGGGGCCCACGGGTTCCACCCGCACTGGGACGAGTTCCGGAGCGGCTCGGGCGGCGGCAACTGCGGCCTGCCGGGCAACGAAGATTGCCGGACCACGCTGCCGGCCAGCATCCCGCACTCGACGGGCGCGAACCCGGAGACGTTCGGCGCTTCCGTGTGGCGCACGATCGCCGCGGTCGAGCCCGGGGTGCAGGCGCTCCTCTGGACCGCGGGTCTCGGCATGCTCCTTTACATGAGCTGGGGAGAGCGCCGCCTCCGCCGCCTCGCCTACCTCGCGGCCTGGTATTTCGCCGCGCTGTCGACCCTCGCGAAGGGCCCGGCGGGCTTCGGCCTCCCGGTCCTCGTCGTCCTTTTCTATCTCCTCGGGTCGAAGCCGAGCGAAGGCTTCTTCGCCCGCGTGCGCCGCATCGTCCGGGAGCTCACGCAGTTCGAGATCGTCGCGGGGCTCGTCCTCATGATCCCGATCGTCGCGCTGCCCTGGTACGTCGCGATGTACGTCCGGCACGGCGCCCCGTTCACCGACCGGTTGATCTTCCACGACATGTTCAACCGCGCCTTCCACCACGTGCACGACACGAACGAAGGCGACGACACGAGCTTCCGCTTTTACGTGTGGCAGCTCGGCTATGCGCTCTTCCCGTGGACGGGCCTCGCCCCGATCGGCCTTCTCTGGTGGCTCCGGCGCGGCGACTCGCGCCAGGACAACCAGCGCGCCGACACCGGTGTGCTGCTCTGCATGTGGTTCTTGATCGGGTTCGCGCTCTTCTCGTTCATGGGCACGAAGTTCCACCACTACATCCTTCCGGCCGTGCCGCCGATCGGGATGCTCATCGGCGTCTTTCTCGACGACATGCTGGGCGATCGCAAGATTGCGACGAGGGGCGCGCTGCCGACCTACCTCGTCGGGATCACGATCGGCGTGACCCTCGCGACGTTCGGCATCGCGCGGACGCAGGCGGGGTCCTTCTTCGGGACGAAGGTGGACGGGCGGCTCGCCGACCCGTCGATCGTGCTCGGCGTCGTGCTCGCGTTGGTCGGGGCGGGCGTCGTCTACTTCGGGGTGCGCTTGTTCGGCTGCAAGGACAAGGCACCGGAGGCGGCCCCAGACGACGCCGCCGATCACGGCTCGCGCATGATCGCGGGCGCGGCCGCCGCGGCGGCGTTCCTGCTCGTCCTCGTCGGGCGGGACCTCATCATCAAGCCGGACAACGCGGACCAGCCCGGGGCCATCCGCTTGCTCCACCTCTACACGTACAACTACCGGCGGCCCTGGCCCGACTCGATCGACTTCTCGGCGGCGCTGACCGGCTTCACCGTGGTCGCCGTGCTCGTGTGCCTCGCCCTCGCCGCGCGCGCCATCCGGCCGCACGCCGTGGCGGCCGCGTGCGCGTTCGCTTGCGTCTGGACGCTGTGGGGTCTCGACGTCTACCTCACCCAGACCTCGCCGCACTGGGGCCAGCACGAGGTCATCGCCGCGTACTACGCCGACCGCGCGTCGCCCGACGAGCTCCTCGTCGCCTACCAGATGAACTGGAAGGGTGAGAACTTCTACACGGGCAACCGCATCCCCGCGTTCGTATCGTCAGGGTCGACGTTCACGAACTGGCTCAAACAGAAGCGCGATCAGGGGATGAGGGTCATGTACTTCATCACCGAGCACGGACGCATCGGCGGCCTGAAGGGCGAGGTCGGCGCGAAGTCGTACCGAGAGGTCACCGACAAGACGCTCTGCAACAAGTTCGTCCTCGTGCGCGCCGAGCTGTAGGTTCGTCTGCGATGGGACGGCGCGAGCGTCCCTCGGTGGCGTGTGCCGCAGCGCGGCACTACAATGAATGGTGATTCATTCCGGCGGCCGCCGCCGACAGCGAGGGCTCCATGTCCAAGCCGATTCAAGCGCACAACCGCTACAAGGCCGACCTGCGCGAGCTTCGTTTCTTGCTCTTCGAGCAGTTCCACCTCGATGAGCTGCTGGGCCAGCCGCCCTTCGCCGCCTGGGGCAAGGAAGAGTGCCTCTCCAGCCTGACCGAGTGCTACCGCTGGGTCCGGGAAGTCATCGGCCCGCTCAACGCCGGCGCGGACGCGGAGGGCTGCCGCGTCGAGGACGGCAAGGTCATCACCCCCCAGGGCTTCCAAGCGGCGTGGAAGAGCCTCTACGAGGCAGGGTGGAAGCAGATCGCGGTCGACGAGCGATGGGGAGGCGCCGGCGCCCCGCATGCGCTGCAGGTCCTCGTCGAAGAGATGATCAGCGGCGCGAACACGGCCTTCGCGATGTACTCGGGCCTCGCCTTCGGCGCGGCGGAGGTCATCGGCTCCTTCGGCACCCCCGAGCAGCAGGCGCTCTACTGCCCGCGCATGTTCGGCGGCCAGTGGGGCGGCACCATGTGCCTGACCGAGCCCCAGGCCGGGAGCGACGTCGGCAGCGCGAAGACGGCCGCGTCACGCCGCGGCGACGGCAGCTACTCGATCCGCGGCACCAAGATCTTCATCTCGGGCGGCGACCACGACCTCGCCGAGAACATCGTCCACCTCGTGCTCGCGCGCGTCGACGGGGCCCCTCCCGGGACCAAAGGACTGACGCTCTTCATCGTCCCGAAGATCCGGTCGAACGCCGACGGATCGCTCGCCGCGGCCAACGACGTCACGGTGGCGAACATCGAGCACAAGATGGGCATCAACGGATCGGCCACGTGCGTGCTCAACTTCGGCGACGCGGGCGAGTGCGTCGGCTGGCCGGTCGGCGGCGACGCGAAGCTGAATCAGGGTATGCCGCAGATGTTCAAGCTGATGAACAGCGCGCGCATCGCCGTCGGCGTGCAAGGGTTGAGCGTCGCGTCGAGCGCGTTCCTGAACGCCCTCGAGTTCGCGAAGGAGCGCAAGCAGGGCTCGAGCATCACGCACTGGAAGGACGCGACCGCGCCGCGCGTGGCGATCATCGAGCACCCCGACGTGCGCCGCATGCTCCTCGACATGAAGGCCCGCGTGGAGGGGATCCGCGCGCTCGCCGTCAAGCTCGCGCGCCATCAGGACTCCGTGCGCGCCACTTCGAACCACGGCGCCGGAGACCCCAAGGACGACAAGGCCGTCTATCACCAGGGCCAGGTCGACCTCCTCGTCCCGCTCGTGAAAGCCTACGGGAGCGACCAAGGCTTCCGTGTTTGCGAGACCGCCATCCAGACGTACGGCGGCGTCGGCTACACGAAGGACTTCCCCGTCGAGCAGTACTGCCGCGACGCGAAGATCTTCAGCATCTACGAGGGCACCAACCACATCCAGGCGATGGACCTCGTCGGCCGCAAGCTCGGGCAGAACGGCGGCGCGAACCTCCAAGCGTACCTCACCGACGTCGGCCGCTTCATCCACGCGCAGGCCGCCGACCCGACGCTCGGTCCGGCGGTCAAGACCCTCGGCCTGGCCCACGAGGCCCTCTCCGGGACGGCCATGCGGCTCCTCACCTGGTTTCAGACCGGTAAGCTCTCGATGGTGCCGCTCAACGCGAACCGCTTCCTCGAGATGATGGCGGAGACGACGGTCGCTTGGCTCCTCCTCGACGCGGCGGCCATCGCGCTCGCGCACAAAAAGGCGGTCGCGGCAGACCACCCGGACGCCGCGTTCTACGACGGCAAGGTCGCGGCGGCCCTTTACTACGCGCGAAACGTGCTTCCAGGTGTGGAGCTGAAGGCCAAGATGATGGCCGAGGAAGACGCGACGCCGATCGACATCCCGGCGGCGGCGTTCAGCCCGGCGTGAGCGCGCCGGCTGGGGGGGGGCCGCGCGGCTACCTTGACGCTACCCGCGCGCCAACGCTAGAAGTTCGGGCTTCTCCGTTCCGACTTAGCTCAGTTGGTAGAGCAGGCGGCTGTTAACCGCCGGGTCGCTGGTTCGAGTCCAGCAGTCGGAGCCCATCTCGACCCTTTTTTTCCAGGGAATCGGGCACGTCGGGAGGCGCTTGGCCCAAACGCCTTCGACCCGAAGGGCAGCGGACCGAATGGCGCGCCGAACTTGCCGCGGAGGTCCTCGGCGGCCTTCACGTAGCCGATGGTGGTGCCGATCTCCTCGTGCCCCGCACGCGACTGGATGCGGTCGACGGGCGTCCCGGCGAGCGCCTCCCACGTGATACCGCTGTCGCGGAGCGAGCGGAAGTTCACCTTCATCGTCGTCGCGGTGTCCTCGAGGAGGCGCGGGCGGTCGACGCCGGCGAGGGCGAGGTGCTCACGCAGCAGCGAGGCCCTACGGTTGTCGCGCACCTGCTCGAGGAGCGGCGCCACGAGGTCCGTGCGGTTCGCGCGCTCGCGCATGGTCTTCAGCAGCGGCAGGAGCGCCGGCGGAATCGGGACCTCGCGCTGTCCCCTCTCCGTCTTCGTCGACTTCGTCTCGCCGGCCTCCTCGTCGTAGGCCTCGACGATGCTCACGACGCCCGCCTCGACGTCCACGTGCTCGAACCGGAGCGCGCGCAGCTCGCCCGGCCGGAGGTACAGGTACGCGGCGATCGCGTAGAGCTCGCGCCATTCGAGCGGCACCGCTTCGCTCGAGACGAGCGCCGCGAACTCCGAAGGAAAGACGAAGGTCTTCTTCCGAGAACGGGTCTTCAGCGGGGGCAGCACACCGAGCGTGGGATCGTCGCCCCGAACACGCTTCGACCGGTCGCGGCAGTTCACCGCCTCTTTGAAGACGGTGCGCACGAGGGTCCACACGATCATTGCGGTCTTGCCGCTGATGCCTGAGTCCTTGCCGCCAGCGATGCGGCTCCGCACCTCACCATCGAGGTAGTCACGGAAGTCCTCGATCCGGTCCTTCGGCACCGTCGCGACGGAGAGCGCGCCAAGCCGCTCGGAGACGCGCGCGTTCCACATGCGTCGTTCGCGCCCGACGCTGCTCTTGCCCTCGGCCTCGCGGCGGTCGAAGACGCCGGCCGCGAACGCGTCGAGGGTCTTCGTGTCGCCGTCAGGGCCGCTGTCGACCTCCCGCTGCCTCTTGGCCGCGAGGAGCTTCCCCGTCCTGTCCTCGTCCTCCTGCATGGCCTCGACGTAGGACTCCGCGCGTTCCTCGCCCGTCGCGCGACCCGCCGGCCGCGTGTACTTCTCGGGGACGTCGACGCGCGCGCGCGTGCCATCGCCGAGGCGGATGCGCGCCCGGTAGTACATCGTGCCGTCGGCGCGGCGGAACGGTTCGAGGGAGCCGGTGCGGGGGCGGGGCATCCGTCCGGATCCTAGCGGTCGGGTTCTTCGCGTAGCACCCGGAACTGTCGCGCCATCGCGAACTTCAACTCCTCTCGAACGACAGGCGGCCGCTTCTTCAACGCGGAGTCCGCGTCCGTTTGCGTGCGGCCGGCTCGGCGCGGGCGGATCTCACAATGCGCTTCGTTGTGCGTTTCCGGGCGGTCTACGGAGAAGAACTCCCAGAGCGGAGAGTCGGCTGGCGCAGACGCTGGCCTGAGGTTTCGCGGAAGATCAACCCCTCGAGTGAAGGCGACGGATGGCCAGTCTTCGCTAACGAGCTCCTCCCAGTTGCGGTACTTGGCCCGGTCGCAAGACGTGCCCTGCAAGTCGACGGCTTCGGGAAGGACGGCCTCACCGTTCAGCCATTCCGCACGAAGCTTGCGAAAGAGCCGCTCCTCCGACGGAATCTCCTCCGGCGTTCTCACGAACGTCAGCCGCTGATAAACGACTGGATGCGGGACGCGGTGTTGCCGAGCTTAGAACCATCGTCCGCCCAGATACGTGGGCGCTCAGCCGCGTCGTCGGAACACAT
This sequence comes from Polyangiaceae bacterium, assembly GCA_036500865.1. Taxonomy (GTDB): domain Bacteria; phylum Myxococcota_A; class Polyangia; order Polyangiales; family Polyangiaceae; genus Palsa-1150. The sequence continues at coordinate 40,930 of DASYBG010000055.1, read as the reverse complement.
CGCAACGATGTCGCCCTCGTTCGTCGCGAGGACCCGCGCGAACTTCGATCGCCCGCGGTTGGGCAAGGACTTCCCGCCGAAGACGTACAGCGCGATTCCCCCATCCGGATCACCGACGATTCGCTGCGGTTCGAGATCGTATGACCTCAGCGCATTGAGCGCCTCCAAGGCGTTGCTCCTTGCCAGCTCGTTTGGCTGGGTACTCTGGGATGAGGCGGCCCGTATGCGCTGCGCGCTTTCGTCGCGTAGCGTCAGAGTCAGATCGGGGATTTCGGCCGCGGCCTCGTGGGGCAACTCGGCCGTCGAAGTCAGAGCGACAGCGGCGACGGTCAGGGAAGTGGCAACGCGAGCGACGAGTTGGTCACGAGCTCTACCCACGCTCTCGACGAGATCGTCGAAGATCTCATCGAGGAGTGAGGTCCCAGAGCCGCGGCTGAACAGTTCGTCGCGCCCGCTGATGTCGGCGCCGGAAAAGAGGCTGGTCATGTCCCTTCGTCCTTTGGAACGGCTTCCTTCAGGGTGTGCATTAGGTGGACCAGCTCGGTCGTATCCATGATGACTTGAACAACGGGGTAGAGCACGGGGGCCCCGGAATTGCCCTCATTAGCGGCGCGCAGGTCGGTTGGTGAGACCCGGTAGAACCGCCACTCACAATCATCATTCGCGAAAGCAATCGAGACAAGGGAGGCCCGCTCCGTGACGATCCGTTCAGTGGGGTAGAGGTCGGCCGAGATCGACCGTTTCGTCGGCGTCACATCGTTTCGCGATGCGTAGTCGTCAAGCTGGTCCCCAAACTGGGGGGAGGCGTAGATCGTTCGTCGAAGCTGGTCCTTTGGGATCACCATGTTCATGAGGCCCGATAGTTTCGGAGACCCCGGAAGAGCCTGCCCGAACAAGAGGCTGATCTGCCGGTTGGTGGAGACGACGCCCGTTACATTGGTGACAAGAACGCGATCTGGAGCAGGCACCCTGTAAAGATTGACGCTGATGTTGGTGGCGTCGCCATCGCGGTAAATGTGGAACCACTCGGGGTGCGCGAGGTGCTTCCGAAGCTCGTCAGGAGCAAGGAGATTCCCGCGAGTTGCGGTGCGCGTCGGCCGACTCGCCACAGGCACGGGATACCCCGAACCGCAGCCACCTTCAACAGGCGCTCGATTTCAGACCATTCCATCGGCCTCGCATCCTGGCCTCGTCAGGCACGGCATGACGGCGCGACGGCCCCGCGCGGGGGCCGTTTCGGCCTTCGCTACTTCCCATCCTCGAGCGCCCGCACGGCGTCGCACACGTGCATCGCGACGTGCCCGAGCGGCGTGGTGGCGTAGTGCGTCACCCGCACGAACACCTCCCGACGTCGCAGACGAGGCCGCGAGTCTTGAGCGCCTCGCAGAGCTGTTCCTCGTCGCGAGGCATCGGCGGCCCGTGGTCGGGCACGCCGTCGCACGGGGTGCTCGTGGTCTCGAGCTCGTCGTACTCGCGATCGGTTAGCCCTCGCATGGGTCGCCCTCCTTCGGGTCGCCCGCGAGCGCGTCGTCGAGGAGCGAACGCACCCAGCCCGGGAGCGGACCCTTCGGACGCTGGGGCGCGGGCGCCGGCTTCGGCACGGGGGCAGGCGGGAGGATCCCAGCCGCGACGCGGTCCTGCACCGCTCGACGGAGCTCATCGAGACCCTCGTGCGTGATGGTCACGCTCGCCCAGGGGTGCCAGACGCCACGTTCACGCGGTACCTTGGGCTCGCCAAAGGTGTAGTGCGACGCGCACATCTCGAGGCGCGCGAATTCCTTCATGAGACCCACCTTCGAGGTCGGGGCCTTGGAGACGAGCATGCGAAGGGCGTCGAGCACTTCCCCTAGAGCTCGCAGGTCGTCACGATCGGTGCGGCGTCCGAGCGCCCGCACCTGCACCGCTGCATCACGCACGGCCATTCGCACGTCCTCGACGGTGCGCCGGCGGGTGTTCTGACTTCGCCTCGCGTTGCCGCGTTTGCGCGCGCGCTCTTGCTCGGCGGCGTACCGCTCCTCGTAGGTGCGCTTCACGACGCGCCGCCCTTCTCGACGACGCCCTCGTCGACTCTCTTCGCGATCCACTTCGCGCTCGAGCGCATGTCCCTCTTCAGGCACCCCACAGCTTCCCGAGCGCGAAGGAGAGCGTTGAACGCGCGGCGGACGTGGCGCGGTTTGACCACCGGGCGCTTTCCCTTCATCGGTGCGAGCGCAAGCCGGAGCTGCCCCAGGGCGAAATCGATCTCTTCCGCGGTGTCGAGTCTGAGGCCCTCGGGATCGATGAACATGCCGGTCACGTCTTCGCCGGTGAGCGGTCGAGGCGCGGGCCTCATCTTCTCGGCCGCGCTCACGACGCGCCCCCGGGCTCCGTCTTCTCGTCCTCGTCGCCGTCCTGGTCGATCTCGTCTTCGCGAAGGAGGTCGGCCATCGTGTCCGACTCCATGCGGAGGAAGTAGATCGCCACCGAGCGAACAAGGTCGAGCAACGCTTCGTCGCGCCGGCGGACGTGAGGCATGTTCGCCCGCAGGCCTTCGGCAAGGCGCGTGTCTCCGCTCGCCACGGCTTCCGCAATCGACTCCGCTTGCGAGTCCGCGTCCCATCGATCGCCCATGCAGGCGACGACAGTCGCCAACATCAGCGGCGCGTTGTCGAGCTCCGAGGTCTCGACGTTCGCCCAAGACGTCAGCCATCTGCACAGCTCTTCGCGCTCCTCGGAGTACGTCGGTCCGCGGAGCGGCGCCTCTGGAAAGGCCTGCTCGAAGATCGCGGCGAGCGCGCGCTTCGGGAGGGGCGCGACCTGGAGACGTTCGGTCGCATCCTTCGTGGCGAAGCGTTCGGCCGCAGCGCGAAGCTCGGTTGGCGTGAAGTCACGGTTTACGGTCTCTGTCGTGCTCATGTTCGTGTCCTCCTTTTCCCAGGTTTCGAACGTCATCGATCGCATCGGGCCGCCTCGGCGTCCCGGTCTAGAAGGGTCTCCGCGAGCGCGGTCTCGACGTGCAAGCGACCGAGGTACTTCGCAACGTCGTGCAGCGCGCGCACGCCGCGGTAGTACGCCTTCGCGAGGACCCGCTCGTCGTCGGACGGGTCGACCGCTTCGGCGTACACGCGATCAAGTGCCTCGGTCGCTTCGTGGAGACGGCGGCGGGCAAGGAACGGGCTGGATTCAGCCTCGTGGCGGTCGATGGCCACGGGGGCGAGGGCGTGCGAGTTCATCGAAGCGCCTCGATGGCCATGGCTTCGATCGCCTCGACCTCACGCGCCGCAAGCGCCACCGCGTTCGCGTCGGGCAGCAGGGACAGCCGCTCGCGGGCTAACGCCGCGAGTCGGCGGATGCGTATCAGGGTGGGACCATCGTTGATGGGGCGCGTCGGCGCCTCGTCCGGAAAGGACGTCTCGGGTACGTTCGCGTGCATCGGGGAACCTCATTCCTCGGTCACGCCCCCGGCCGGTGAGACGGCGCGGGGGCCTTCACTGCGCACGGCTCGAAAGCCGCTCACGAGGCGCGCGCCAGCGCGCGGACCCCGGGGGCGACCGGCGAGCTACTTCCGTCGAGCGGGCGCCTTCGTCTTCGGCTCGTCGCCGAACTGCGCTTCGAGGACGTCCAGCCCCTTCGCGAGGGCTGCGCGAATCGCGTCGGTGCGGGTCGTCTGCACACCGGCTTGGGCGATCTTGGGAACGAGGGCATCCAAGCGGGCGAGCCAGGCGCGCGGGATGCGCACTGCGAGCTGTAAGGTGTCCGTCTTCGGTCGGGGCACGTTCTTAGCGTCTACCATTGTCATCATCTTGCCTCAACGTTCATCGTAGCGCATCCCAATAAGACGTCAAACGACGTGTCTCATGGTGACGCGAGAACGTCAATCCTCGAGCGTTCGATTGCTCGCATCGTCGCTCACACGACGCGACTGTTGCTCACCCGAATGCAATTGACCGCGTCGACGGTCCGCGAGACGTTGTTCGCGTGACTTGTGTTATCGCCATGCGCGAGCCGGGAACGAACGTTGTGCATTTGGCGGCGGATCGCGCGATCACCACCGGGACCGGCGTCGGCAACGTCGGGGGGCGGAAGCTCGTTCGATTCCCCTCCGGCCTTCTTGTGGGATTCGCGGGTGCGCTCGCGACGCAGAACGTCATGGTCACCACGACGGAGCTCTCCGGGTGCAACCTTGTCGATGATGTGTCGATCGCGACGCTCTTCAACCGGTTCCAGAACGTCGCCGGCTTTCAACCGTCCGGCGCCGCCCCGAAAGCGTTCTGGGGAGAAATGCTCCTCGCGATGGCCGACACGCTCGTTTACATGGGCAACGCCGCCGGCTGGCATCGGGTGCCCGAGGACGTTCGAGCGATCGGCGACGGCGAGCGTATCGCTTTGGGAAGTTGGTTCGAGCGAGGGGACCTCGCTCCGAAAGCGCGCTTGGAGAGGGCCATCGAGGTTGCGGCGACGTTCATGCCCGGCACCGTGAGTCGCGATTGCGACTACGAGCACACGTGATCATCGACGACGCGGCGACTTGGAGTTGAGGTCTCGGCCCGCATACAGACGAGCAGCGCCTCCTCTCGCGTCAGCCAGAACTCATCGACCTCGATCATTTCCTGCGTTTCGCCGCGGAATTTCCCGCGCCCCACCGTGGGGCGCGGGAGAAGTCCCTTCAAGGCGCCTTGTTCCGTGAGTCGCCCGGATGACCTTCCGTGGCTTCGCGTAGCCGAGCATCTTGCGGATCGCTACGTGACCTCCACCTGGGTTGGGGATGCCCTGAGTGATGAGCATCCGCCGCAGGGCCCCTTTTTGCAGGTCGCTGTCCGCTGTCGCCATGATTGGGGTCGCTCGCACGCGCTGACGAGATTGCCGATGAAAGTGCTGCGCCGGCCTATGCTCCCGCGATGGCCAAATCCACCGATAGCGAGATCGCGTTCCATCTATCGACGTTGCTCGTGGACCTCCGTGCGCTGTCTGCGCTGTCGATCGTCTCCAGCCGGGAAGGCTGGGTGTCCACCACTCTGCCCATGCTCGCTCATACGGCGGGGATTTGCACCGCATTGGGCACGTGCTTGGACGGCGAGCCAGCTCGCATCGCGCTGGCTCTCACGCAGAACATCGGCGCGCTGAAGCCTCCGCCCGACAGCAATATTGAGACTTGGAAGAGCATCAACGAGGCGTGCAAGCTTCTCCTCGATGAGTTGTCCGCTCTCGGTATCAAGCCCTGGACGTTCCCCGCTCCAGTCAAGGCCTGAACGCCCTGCTGCGGGGACACGCGCAGCCAACATTCCTTAGCCGCCCGCGCCCGCAAACTCCCGCCGGGCGTGCACGCGAAGCCTCTTGAGGGCCTTCGCCTCGATCTGCCGCGCACGTTCGCGGGAGCGCCTCAAGTCCGCGGCCACGTCGTCGAGGCGCGCCTCGTCCGGCCCGAAGCGTTGCTCGAGCACGCGACGCTCGCGGGGACCGAGCACGGCGAGGATCCGACGCGCCTCGGTCGTGCGCTCGGAGGCCGCGAAGGCGTCCTCGGGGGACGGCTCGTCCCCTTCGACGAAGTCCACCCGGGCGAGGCCTCCGTCGTCGCCCACGGGAGCGTCGAGCGAAGCCAGGTGCCCGAGGGCCACTGTCTCTCGCCACCGCCGGACCGCGCGAAGGGAGATGCCCGCCGCGTGCGCGAGCTCGGCGTCGTCGGGCGGCCGCGCCATGTCCGCCTCGAACCGGGCGGCGAGTCCGCGGATGCGGCGCATCTCGTCGACCATGTGCACGGGCACCCGCACGAGTCCAGCCTTGTCGGCGATCGCGCGGCCGATGCTCTGACGGATCCACCAGGTCGCGTAGGTCGAGAAGCGGTGCCCGAGGTCGACGTCGAACTTGTCGATGGCCCGTAGCAAGCCGAGGTTGCCCTCCTGCACGAGGTCCAGGAATGCCATGCCTCGGCCTCGGTACTTCTTCGCGACGCTCACCACGAGGCGAAGGTTCGCGAGGACGAAGGCGTCCCGGGCCCGGCGGAGGCGCTTCTCGTGGCCGGCATTGCGGGCGGCGCGGAGCTCGAGGGCCAGAGCCTGCTCGCGCTCGGGCGACATGGGCACGGCTCGACGTAGGACGTCGCCGTACGGGCCGAGGTCATTCACTTCTGAGCGCGGCATGCTCGGGGAGGAACGGTACCCCAGGTCATTCCTTTCGCACGATGCCGGTCCGCGCGCGTCTACTACCGGACGCCCTCGGGCTCACTCGCGGCGCCGGCGCTCAATTGGCCGAGCTCTCGCTCCAGCCCGAGCCTGTTCTGGCGCTCTCCATTGTTCGCCGCAAAATAACTCGTGTACGCGGGCGAAAGGATCTGGACCAAGTGATAGCCGTGCGCGTGAGCTATCCGGTCGATCTCCTGAGCTCCGCCACGCGGCATCGGGTCATGGGAAACGAGGATCATGACGACATGTTCCGCCAAGTCTCCGCCGTCCGCAAAGTTCGCGCGCCGCTTCCTCTTGCCCGAGACGGTCAAGCGACAGGCACGGCGTCTCGCGCGTGGGTGGCTCCGGCGTCGGCGCTCCCGGGTCTCGCGGGCGGGTTGACACTCTCACGTTGAACCTTGGACTCTTCGCCCGCGTCGACGTCTTCGATCCCGGTCATGTTCGACTCACTTCCTCCTAAAAATTCGGCCCGAGGTCGCTCTTGCCGGCTGGACTACAGACCGGTGCTTTCGACTCGGGCCCGGACACGCGAACGCGCCCGCCTCGGTGGGAACGTGCTCGCTCTCTTGAGCGCTCACCGCCGAAGTCTTGACTCATCTGCGTTGCAGCCGGTATCCGCCGTCCTTTTCCTCGATCGATCGGCTTGCCGCGATCTGCGTGGGCGCCGGACTCTGAAATAGGCTGGGTTCGCGGGCCCGCTGCTCGGCGAGAAGCTGCGCCCCAACCTCGCTCGTGTACTGCCGGCCCCGCTCGAGAAGGTGCGCCCGGTTCTCTCGCGGTGGATTGACCCTGTCACGTTCAGCGAGACGCGCGTCGTGCCGACGGCCCAACTCGGCCATCGCGTCGCTCAAGTGCCAACCTTGCGCGACCGCCGCGGCCCATTCGCGCGCAGCCTCGCGCCGCTCTGGGCTCGCCTTCGCGCTGGCGTCCAATGCATCGAAGAGCGCATCCACGAACGCTCCCGGGTGGGAGACTCGACGTTCGATCGCATCGTCGTCCCGGCCAGCGATCGGCCGAAGGCGACGCGACTCGATCCAAGCGGCGAGATCCGATCGACGGATGGCGCGGTCACGTTCGCGACCGAACGCGGGCAGCTCGCCGGCCCGGATTGAGTCTCGCATGACGCGGAGGGACGTCGCGGCGACGCGCGCCGCCTCCTGAAGCGGCACGAGCGCCGTCGGATCGTCCGACGCCTCCGCAGCCGCTTCCCTCGCAAGGCGGGCGAGCGCGTCGGCGGCATCGGCAATGGCGCGGAGCGCGGCGGGGGTCATTCGCGGTCTCGGCGCAGCGACGGCGGCGCGTGCGTACAGAGGTCATCCGGTCCCCGATCGTCGGGGCTTGGGTCGCGGGCGGTCGGCGGCTCCGTGTCCGCAAGCCAGTCTCCGATCCGCGCAAGAGCCCCCCAATCGATCGCCTCCGCAGCCGCCATGGCCGCGGCAAAATCACGTGCCGGCATGCGCGAGAGGTTGGACCTCGCGGACGCTACGCGGGAGGCAGGGCGTTCCCCTGCCCCCTATTTCTGCGCGTTTTTGCCCAAAGTCCGATCGGCATACTCGCGCCGCATCTGCTGCAGCTCGATCTTCAGCGATCTGGGCTCGACCCGCTGCCCCATTGTCTTCTGCCAGAAGTCACGTAGCGCGACCCACTTGCCACCTTCCGCCGCAGCGGTCCACGCGGTGACAAGCCCGTCGAGAGCCGACCGCGAAATTACGACGGCGGCTTCTGGGTACCGGTACGCGAAGAGGGCCAAGACGGTCGAAGTGGATCCGTGTGCACGCGCGACGAGCCATGTCGCGGCAAGATGCTCCCGGTCGATGGGCGCCGCCGGAGCCGTCTCGGTCGGACCGAGTCTCGGGATATGCCCGGCGCTCACGTGGATGACTGTTTCAATGCAATGCGCCAGAAAGGCCGCCATCCGCGTCGCGCCCGGGTCGGCGACGCCATTCCATGCGCGCATCGTCCGGGCGACTCGTTTCGCGATGTCCTGACCGTCGAGTCCGACCTGTTTGCGTTCGCAGAGCTCGGCCTCCGCCGCCGCAAGCTGTGCTTTCAGCAGCTTTATTTGGTAGAGCGCCAGTCGGTCGGCTGCATCATCGCTCCGCAACGCGTCGGCAACGAATTCAACACCCCGCCCAATGGCGTCTGCGTTGTCGAGCACCCGCTTGGTGGACTCTTGACCCACGGGAATCACCTTACCCCCTTCGTTCAGGAGGGAACCGCACGACGTTCACGCTGGACTCGAGTCGCCTCGCTTCGAGCTCCTTCGCGAGTTGCGCGACGACGTCCCATCGCCCGGCGACGACCGCGCCCTCGATGGCCCTCGCGAGCGCGTCCTCGACGGTGCGGGACTGCCCTCGAGCGTGCTCCGCGACTGCGCCGTTTTTTGGCCCATCGCCCACGGGCGATCGCGAACTTACGTCAACTGACGGAGGGTAGTCAGTACGTGGGTAGTCTTGAATTCCTCGCGAATCCAACAAGTTAGGCCGTTTCGAGTCCAGCAGTCGGAGCCCATCTCGACCCTTTTTTTCCAGGGAATCGGGCACGTCGGGAGGCGCTTGGCCCAAACGCCTTCGACCCGAAGGGCAGCGTGCGATGAGCCCTTCGACAGTAGCGCAGGTGACCTCTGCGAGGATCCCGACGCCCCAGCGGCGCTGACGAACATTTGGACCCACCAGTGCGGCTTTCCTGCTCCCTGAGTCGCGTTTCGTCAGCGCTACGAAAGGCCCTGCGAAGTGATGACCGGGAAGTGGTCGCGCAAGGCTCCACGCGGGCGAGCGCTATACTGTGCGCGTGTCTGCGCGCGCACGCTCACTTGCCACCGCCGACGATCTGGTGCGTTCCCTCGAGGGCTCACGCTTGGAGGTCGTGCGGGGAGAGCTCGTCGAGAAGGCGGCTCCGAGCGGCGAGCACGCGGACGCGCAGTCGTACGTCGCGTTGCTCATCAAAGGCCCGTTCCAGCGCCGGCCCGGCGGAGGGGGCGGTCCCGGCGGCTGGTGGATCCTCACCGAGGTCGACGGCGAGTTCGCGACGCACGAGGTTTATCGTCCCGACGTAGCGGGCTGGCGCCGCGAGCGCGTGCCGGAGCGGCCGCGGGGACGGCCGGTGCGCGACCGACCCGACTGGGTATGCGAGGTCCTGTCGCCCTCGACGGCGAGCCGCGACCTCATCGAGAAGATGCAAACGCTTCTGCAGTGCGAAGTGCCGCACTACTGGGTCGTCGACCCCGAGCACGAAACGCTCACGGTGCATCGCTGGACGCGCGATGGGTATGTCGTTGCGCGGGTGGCCGGCAAGGCCGAACGGCGGGTTCGCGCCGAGCCGTTCGACGCCGTCGAGATCGACGTCGGCCTCCTGTTCGGCGAAGACCCCACCTGAGGACACGGGTGAAATCGTGGCGAGCCTGCGCCGGCGCGGCGCTCCCACCTGTCAGCGTTTCACTTGACGAGCCTCATGACGTTGCCGCCAAGGTCGCTCCAATAGACCGCGTTCGCGTCGACCGAGAGCAAGCGGTGACGTATCGCGGGCGAAGATGGTGGCCGTGCCACCGGTCTTGGGCGCGCGCATGATTGTGCCTACCGTGACGGAATCGACCCAGTAGACATAGGTGTCGTCGAAGCCTAACCCGGCACCGTTTTGCCCAACAATTTGTGTTCCGAGGTTCGTCGTCGTCCCGTCGCTTGATACACGGAGGACGGAGGACGGACTGAAAGAGGAACAATACACGGCGTCCACGTCGGAAAGCAGCTGTGAGCAGAGCACGCCTGCGGCGGTGCCTCCCGCGTCGACGGTGGTTGCTACTATTCCACCATCGGTGGGAGCCGCGTTTCGAAGGAAGTACTCGAGCGGTGTCTCGGATCCTCCGAGGAAGACGGCGACGGGGCCGCCCTCAAGCGGCATACTTTTCACAAGGATGCTGGTGTCTTGTTGTCCAGTTGAGTCGAAGAACACATCAATCCAATACAGGGTGTTACCCAACACCGTGGCGGCACCAATCTCTTCTTGATCGGCGTCGCCCGCATCGCCGCCCGGCTCGACGATAGGCGTCGAAGGACCTGAGCCATTCTTGGGGGCCCGGTCGATCTCCCCGAGAAGGTCGGACTGGTCGTTCTGGTGGTACACGTATGTATCGTCCACCCAGAGGAAGCCGGCGCCGATGTTGCCCGGTACGACGGACTCCACGGCGGGGAGAAGGACGCTCTGCGGCGTCGCGCGCCGGAAGGCTTTGGCGCGAGCGCGCGCTTCGTCGTAACGGCCGGCGCCTACGAACGCTTGGATGAAAAGGGCGTCGCGCTCCTCACCCAAGACGGCATGGCGATACGTTCGCGCGTGTCGGTCGAGCGCGCCCAAAGCTTCCTCGCTTTCGCCGCGGACGAGGGCTCCGCGCGCCAAGTCGAGCAGGGCGCGCTCCGCGTCGAGCTGCGCTTTTGGCTGTCCGTCGACAATACCGTTTTAGACGTCGGCATCCGCGACGGGTTCGATGTCGTCCCCAGGGTCGTCGGGACGAGCCACTTCGTCCGCGACCGATGCCGACGGTGCATCACTACGACACCGACCACCCGTACGCGGCGTCGTCTCGGAAGAGGGCATTTCCCCGAGGCATCTACCCACGTAGCCCTTCATGGTCCCGCCGAAATTGGCAATCGACGCTTTTTGGGACTTGCCCGCGTTCGATCGACTCGTTATTCTTTCGGCCCATGGGGGATGCATTCATCGGCGAGGTTCGCCTGTTCGGTGGGAACTATGCGCCCGAGGGGTGGTTGCCGTGCGACGGCCGCACACTCAGCATATCCGAGTACAGCACGCTCTACACGCTCATCGGCACCACGTACGGAGGGGACGGGAGCAGTACCTTCGCGCTGCCCGACTTGAGAGGACGCCTGCCGGTCGGTCAGGGCGCGACGTACGCGCTCGGCCAAACCGGAGGTGCCGAGGCCGTCACGCTGAACGCCGTGCAGACACCCGTGCACGCGCATCCGGTGCAGGCGGTCGTCGCGGCGGGCAACACGGGGGATCCGACGAACGGCATCTGGGCGGATGCCGTGGCTCGCTCGTACAGCACGGTGACGCCGGACACCACGATGTACCCGAGCTCGCTCTCGCAAAACGGGGGCGGCCAATCCCACGGCAACATGATGCCGTTTCTCGTGGTCAATTTCATCATTTGCTACAATGGATTGTTTCCGACGCGACCGTGATTTCCGTTCGCTCGAAGGGGGGCATCGCCATGGCGGAGCCGTTTGTCGGAGAGATCAGGTTGGCGTCGTTCGGTTTTGCGCCCCCGGGTTGGGCGCTCTGCCAGGGCCAGGTCATGCCGATCGGCACGAATCAAGCGCTGTATAGCCTCCTCGGCACCCGCTACGGGGGCGACGGCAGGACGACGTTCGGGCTCCCCAATTTGCAGACACGCGTGCCTCTCCAGATGGAGGCGGCGTATCCCCTCGGGACCGGGGGCGGCGAGAGCCAGCACCAGCTGACGATTGCGGAGATGCCCCCGCATACTCACCAGGCCATGGCGGCCAAGCAGAGCGGCGACAACTCGATTCCCTCGCAGCGTATGTGGGGCACCTTGGCGAACAACATCGGTTATGCGACCGGGCCGCAGACGACGGTGACCATGAGCTCGAAGGCCATGGCGACCTGGGGAGGCGGCGCGCCTCACGAGAACCAGTCGCCCTATCTCGTACTCAATTTCATGATCGCGCTGATGGGCATATATCCCACGCGAGACTGAGGGGAAAACGATGGATCCGTTCGTTGGCGAGATTCGCGTGTTTCCGTTCGACTACGCGCCTCGAGGCTGGGCGCAGTGCAACGGCCAGCTCATGCCGATAACCCAGAATCAGGCGCTCTTCGCCGTCATCGGCACGACTTACGGCGGCGACGGCAGGACGACGTTCGGGCTCCCGAGCCTGCAAGGCCGGGTACCCCTCGGCACCGGCCAGGGGCCGGGACTGACGAACCGCGCGCTCGGCGCCACCGGAGGCAGTCCGACCGTGACCTTGGTCGGAACCCAGCTCCCGATGCACACCCACGCGGTGGCCGTCGTCTCGACCGAGGTCTCGGCGCAGGCCACGAACGTCCCCGGTGAGACGACTGTGTTCGGCAAAGCCGAGCAGAAGACGGGCGCGAACGTCTACGTGAGCGTGGGCTCGCCGCCGCCCACGGCGGTCGCGATGAGCCAGGCGGCGATTTCGCCGACCGGCGGGTCCCAACCGCACAACAACATGCAGCCGTACTTGCCGCTCAACTTCTGCATCGCGATCCAGGGCGTTTATCCCGCCCGCCCGTGACGGCGAACGTCCCCCTCGCGAGGGACGCGTCCGCGACCGGAGCGAGGACCCCGGAGAGCTGGGCGATGCGCCCGATCGATCCCGGGGACGGCGGCTTCCTCGACGCCCTGTACGAGACCACCCGGCTCGAGGAGGTCGTCGCGTGGGGCCTCGCGATCGACGCCGCCCGCCTCTTTCTGGCGGCCCAGGCGCGGACGCAGCGCGCCGGGTACGCGATCCAATACCCGGCCGCCGAGCACTGGGCGCTCGTCACGGGCGGCATGCGCGTCGGCAGGCTCGTTCTGGACGTGGCCGGCCCCGCATGGCGCGTCGTCGACCTCTCCGTGATGCCCGCGCATCGCGAGCGAGGCCTGGGCACCTGGGCGCTCCACTACGTCCAGGGCCGTGCAAAGCGGGCCGAGGCCCCGGTTCGCTTGACGGTCGCCACGAGCAACCCTGCGCGGCGCCTCTATGCCCGCCTCGGCTTCTCCGTCACGAGCGGCGACGGGGAACACCTCGCGATGGAGTGGCGCCCCCGCTGATCCGCTGCGCACTCAGCCTGCGGTCCGGTTGCGGCGCCGACGCCACGCGGTCGCGACTCCGACCATGAGTACGCCCATCGCGGCGCCGGGCACGTCGCTCGAGACGCGGCGACCCGGCATCGAGCAAGAGCAGCTCGAAGAGGTCGGGCCCGGCGCGGGCTCTCCGGTGTCGATCGCGTCCGCCTGCGCGTCGCGAACGGTGGCCGCGTCCGACCCGGCTTCCACGGGCGCGGACACACCGGCCTCGACGACGGAAGCGTCCGCCGAGGACGCATCGACCCCTCCCTCGCCTTGCCCTATTGGACCGACCCCGGCGTCGGGCGGACCGACCCCGGCATCGGTCCCCACGGCGCCCGACGGAGCGACGGCCACCACCACGCCCGTGCTCGTCACGCTCCCGGCCGCGTTGCTGACGATGACGTCGTAGGTGCCGGCGTCGCTGACCGTCGCGGCGAGGACGCGCAGCGACAGCGCCGTCGCGTTCGCGATGGCCACGCCGTCCTTGCGCCACTGGTAATCGAGGTCGCCCCCCGTGGCCGTCACCGTGAGGACGAACGGATCGCCTTCCGTGATCGAGACCGCCGTGGGATTGGTGATGATCGACGGCGCGACGATCGCCCCGGCTTGCTGGACGATGTACGCGGCGGAGGTCGCCGTCTCGCTCGCCGTCACCGTGACCGTCGCGGTCCGCGCGATGCCCGAGTTCGCGTCGGTGACGAACCCGACGCCTGTGGCGGTCGGGACCACGTCGTGGACCCACGCGTCGTTCGTGGCCGCAGTCCAGGTGCACCCAGGACCGCTCACGACCGCGAACGTGGACGTACCGCCCGCGAGGTCGACCTCGGAGCTCGCGGCCGGGAGTCCGATCGCGCAGCCGCTCGCCTCGCTGACGGTGACGTCGACCGACGCTTGCGTCTCGACTTCGTGGACCGTGATCGTGCCGCTCCGGGATGCGCCCGGGTTGACCGCCGACGAGAACGTCACGCCGCTGAGCGTGACCGTGACGCCCGAAATCCAGGGCGTCGACGTATCGGCCGTCCAGGTGCAACCCGGCCCGCTCGTCACCATGAAGGAGCCCGCGCCGCCGCCGTCGGCCACCGACAGGGACGTGGACGACAACGAGAGCGCGCAACCCCCGCCTTGAACGACGGTGTACTCGATGGTCAGGAGCGAGTCGCGATCGGTGACGCCGATGGTCCCCACGCGCTGCGGGCCGGGGTCCGCGTCCACGTCGTACGTCACGCCAGTCGCGGTCGCGGTCACGTCGTGGATCCACGACGTCGACGTCGCCGCGGTGAAGCCGCACCCCAGGTTCGTGGTCACGGCGAATGTCTCCGACGACGCGCCGGCTCCGAGCGATGTCGTCCCGGACGGGAGCACCGGGGCGCAGCCGGGCGACTGGGTGACCGTGAAGGTCGCCGACGAACCGCTGTCGGTACTCACCACCGTGATCGTGCCGACCCGCGACGGCGTCTTCGAGGCGGTCACGCTGTACGAGACGACGTTGCCAGACACGGTGACGTTGGTGATCCACGGCACGTTCGACGACGCGTCGAGCACGCAGCCGGCGCCCGTGGTCGCGGCGAGGGTCGACGGGCCGCCCCCGGCCGACGCGCTGCCGGTCGTCGCGGGAAGCGTGACGACGCAGCCGGTGCTCTGGTGCACGTTCACGAACTGGCCGGCGACCTGGACTTGGGTGGTTCGCGCCGGGCCGGTGCTCGCCGCGCCGGTGAGGGTGACGTCCGACGTGCCGGTGCCGCTTGCCACGGGCACGGTGAGCCACGAAGTATTCGAAGACGCCCCCCACCCGCACGAGGGATCGCTCAAGGTCACGTGGATGGTCGCGCTGCCCCCCGAGGCCGGCACGGTCACGTCGGTCGTATCGAGCGTCGCGCTGCATCCGCTCGACTGCGTGACCGAGAACGTGCGCCCGCCGGCGGCGAACGACCCGAGGCGTGCGACCCCGACGTTGGCCGCGACGGAATAGCTGACCGAACCGGTCCCGGTCCCGCTCGACGTCAGACCCGTGATCCACGGGTCGCTGGAGCTCGCCGTCCATGGGCACGCCGGGTCGCTCGCGGTCAGCGTGACCGAGGACGTCGCCCCAGCCGCCGGATCCAGCGTTCCCGTCGACCCGAGCAGGAACGTGCATCCGCCCGACTGCATGATCGAGAACGTTTGACCGCCGGCGGTGAGGCTCCCCGTGCGCGACGGGCCGCTGGTCGCGGCGACCGTGAACGCGACGCTCCCCGATCCCGTACCGCCCGGCGTCACGCCCGTGATCCACGCGTCGTTGGAGCTCGCGGTCCACGCGCACGAGGGCCCGCTGAGCGTGATGCCGACGCTGTCCGAACCGCCGGCGGCCGTGGCCGTCGTGCTCGGGCTCGCGAGCGTCGCGCCGCAGCCGTCGGCCTGGTTGACCGTGAAGGTCTGACCGCCGATGGTGATCGTCCCCGAGCGCACCACATCCGTGTTGGCCGCGGTGCTGAACGAGACGCTGCCGCTGCCGGTGCCGCTCGGGGTCACGCCCGTGATCCACGCGTCGTTGGGGCTCGCGGTCCACGCGCACGACGGATCGCTGGCGGTCAGGCCGACCATGTTCGACTCAGCGTCGGCGCCCACCGAGGTGCTCGAGCTCCCGAGGATGAACGAGCACGCGGTGTTCGTCAGGGTGAAGTTCGCCGGCGACGCGGCGCCGGAGACGCTCGCGCTCACCACGTACATGCCGGCCATCCCGTTCGCGGTGACGGACGACGTGGCTATCCCCAGCGAGTCCGTCGTCGCCGAAGGGCTACCGAGGGTGGCCGAGGCCCCGGAGGACGGCGCGGTGAAGGTCACGCTCGCCATGGGCACGGCGTTGCCGTAGGCGTCCTCGACGACGGCCGCGACCGACGACGCGAACCCCGTCCCTACCGTGGTGCTCTGGCCGTCGCCGCTCGAGACGGCGATGCTCGACGGGGTGCCCGGGGTGTTCGTCAGCGAAAAGGTCGCAGGGGTGCTGATTCCGACGACGGACGCCGTCACGCTGTAGGTGCCGAGGACGCCGCCAGCCGTGACCGGCATACTCACCTGCCCGGCAAGGTCGGTGACTCCGGTGGACGCGCCGAGCATGCACGTCGCCCCGCTGCTCGGTGCGCTGAACGTCACGGTGACCCCGGCGTACCGAACGTCCGAAGCGTCGCTCACGGTCACCAAGAGATTCGATGCAAAGGACGTCCCCGCCCCCGCGCTCTGACCGTCGCCCGACGTCGCGATGATCTGGGTGGGTCCCGACGGGGCGGCGGTATTGGTCAATGAAAAGCTGGCCGATCCGGACACGCCCGTCACGCTGGCGGTGACCGAGTAGCCCCCGGTCGTGCCGTTGGCGGTCGCCGTGACGGTCGCCACGCCGGAGCCGTCCGTCACGGCGCTGGACGCGCTGAGCGTCGCGGAAGCGCCCGAGCCGGGCGCGGAGAACTCCACCGTGACCCCGGACACTGGATTGCTGGACGCATCCGTGACGGTCGCGCTGAGCGCGGTCGCGAACGCCGTACTTACCGCGGCCGACTGCGACGAGCCGCCGGTGGCCGCGATGCTCGCAGGGACGGCGACGGACGACGTACCGTCCGTCTCCAGCGCGACCGTCCCCTCGACGCCCGGTCCATATGTGGTGACCACGATCGTGTACGTGGTGCCGCCCGTGAGCGACGCCGTGACGGCCGACAAGCACTCGAGCGGCGCGGTGGCGCAATCCGGGCCGACGTCGTCGTCGCATCCGATCACGTTCGCCGTCGGGCTGCTCGGATTGAACGCCCCTTGGACGACGAACATGAACGTGTCGTATTGGCCAAAGTCTCCGCTGGTCAGATCGGTGGTCGTGACGGAGTTCGATGCGACGCTCTGCATCGTGTACACGCCGCTGGTGGGCGGCACGATGGTCTCCGTCGCGTAGGCGTGTGTGCCCGAGGCCACCGAGCAAACTCCGATGGTTCCGTCGGCGGTATTGAAGGTCGGCGAGGCGCCGATCGACACCCCACCCTCGGTGGTGATGAGGGCCTGGGACGTCTGCCCGGAACGCTCGGGCGCTCCCCCCGTCGGAGCCGTGCACCCGGTGACGACGAGAGCCGCGACCCAGGTGACGAAGCGAGCGACCCAACGCGGAAAAGCGGGCGCGTGCCGGACGCAGGCCCCAGTGACCGGAATTGACATCGAAAGACCCCCCCGCACGCCGAAGGGACTCGCGTCGAGGCACGGGCGCCTCGACCGACGAGGGTACCTTTGCAGCGTCTCTCCTCCCGCGTTACGTCCGGCCCTTCTTCAGGATTTAGTGGGGGACGCTTTGCCGTTCCCTGGGGGACGGCGAAGACGAAATACGAGACTACCGAGCTCCGCCCTGGCCCATGGCGCGCGCCCAGCTCCCCGCTCCTCCGCCATCGCCTGCGCTCTTTCCACACGCATGCCCCAACGAGGCACCGTAAGACCTGGCCTGCACGATACAGTCTTCTGCCGTGCTCGAAGGAGTCACCATCGAACAACTGCGTACGCTGCGCGCCGTCGCCGAAGCGGGGAGCTTCTCGGCGGCCGCTCGCCGGCTCGGGCGCGTCCAAGCGGCCGTGAGCCAGTCGATCGAGCGCCTCGAGACGCAGCTCGGGCTGCGCCTCTTCGATCGATCCGGGCGCGCTGCGCGGCTCACGCGGCACGGCGAGGCGATCGTGTCGGCCGCGGCGAACGTCGTCGGGGGCGTGCTCGCGCTCGAAGAGCTCGTAGGGAGCCTGAAGCAAGGCGTCGAGACGACGCTGTCGATCGTCGTCGACGTGATGTTTCCCACCACGGCGCTCGTCGGCTTCGCGAAAGACTTCGCCAAGGAGCACCCGTCGGTGGAGCTCCTCCTCCATAGCGACGTCCTCTCGGCGGTGAGCGCGTGCGTGCGCGAGAAGCGGGCCGCGTGGGGCGTCGCGATCGAGGACGCCGACCTCTCCGATCTCGATCGCCGTCCCATCGCAGACGTTCGGCTCATCCCGGTGGCAGCGCGCGCGCATCCGTTGGCGAAGCGCGCGGGCGCCATCGAGACGCCCATGTTGAGCGGCGCCGTGCAGATCGTCCTCGGTGAGCATCGCGGCGAGGGCAAGCGCGGCTCCGGCGATCTCGGCGTCTTCTCGAGCCGCACCTGGCTGGTCGTCGATCTCGCGACCAAGCACGCGCTCATCGCGGGCGGCCTCGGATGGGGCACCATGCCCGAGCACGTGGTGCGTGAGGACCTGCGCGCCGGACGTCTGGTCGAGCTTTCTCTGGAGGTTTGGGGGAGCACGGCGCCGAGACGATCGCTCGTCCTCGTCTGGAAGCGCGGGACCTCGATGGGCCCCGTCGCGCGATGGGCGCAGGAGCGCCTTTCCAAGACCTGCCGCAAGGCGATCGCGCCGGCCACCCCTCACACGACGTGATGGGTCCGGTCATGCGCGCCGCTCTTCCGCGCCGGCGGCCCAGAGCTACTTTGGAAAGCATGAACCGCATGACCACGCACGCCGAGATGGCAGTGAAGAACGAGGCTCCGTCCGAGGTCCGAACCGTCGAGGGCGTCTACGGGAGTACGGAGTCGCACTGGGTCGGAAACGGCTTCCACGTGTCGACCTATTTTCCGAGCGCGAGGCTCCCGTCGGCACGCGTCAGCCCGTTCGTCCTCATGGACTACGGTCCGCCCAAGGAGTTCACACCACTCCCCCGCGGCAAGCGCGGGGTGGGCTGGCATCCGCATCGCGGCTTCGAGACGGTGACCTTGGCATGGGAGGGCGCGGTCGCGCATCGCGACAACGCCGGTCACGCGGGGGTGATCGGCCCGGGCGACGTGCAGTGGATGACCGCGGCGCGCGGCATCTTCCACGAGGAGTATCACGAGGACGACTTCGCCCGGCGCGGCGGCAGGATGCACATGATGCAGCTCTGGGTGAACCTGCCGCGAAAGGACAAGGCGGCGCCGCCGGCATACCAGCCGATCTCCGCGTCGAGCATTCCGAGCGTCGAGCTGGCGGGTGAAGGCGGCGGGCGTGTCCGCGTCATCGCCGGCGAATACGAAGGCGCGCGTGGCCCGGCACGGACATTCACCCCCATCACCATGCTCGACGTCTCGGCCGCGTCGGGCGCGAGGATCCAGGTCCCTCTGCCCGCCCGCTACAACGCGCTCGCGGTGGTCGCTCAAGGGCGGGTGCGCGCGGGCGCGATCAGGGCCGCCGCGGGCGAGCTCCTGCTGTTCGCCAACGACGGGGCCCGCCTCGAGATCTTTGCCGACGAAGACGCGCACCTCATCGTGCTGGCCGGCGAGCCGCTCGGCGAGCCCATCGTTCAGTATGGCCCCTTCGTGATGAGCAGCGTCGCCGAGATTGAACAGGCGATGCTCGACGTGGAACTCGGAAAATTCGGCCCAATACCCGCCGGGGGGACTCGATAAGCCCATAGGACCCAGTCGATCAGGAGGAAGACGAAGACCGCGGACCCCAGGACGGCCTGGCGTCTGCCGGGGACGAACGGCTGACCGGGAGTCGCAGGATTCTTCTTCGGGTTCCAATGGATCTTCGCCATCTTGGCGCCGTCGGGGAACGGCTTGCCGTTGCCGGGAGAGCCGGCCTTGTACGCGTCGATCATCGCGGGGTTCCCGAGGATCACGGCCAGCGCCGCTCCGTAGCTGAGGCCAATCACCTGCCAGGTCTCGTATCCCCTGAATTCGGAGAACGCGAGACCACCGGGCACGCGAACGCTGTGGAGGGCCGCGCGTTCACGGTGGACGTGACGCTCCAGATGAGCCCCCACGGCCGCTGACGCGCGTGCTCGCCCGCGGCCCGGCGACGCGTGTCAGCGCGGGTCTGCGGCGCTCGCTTCCGGACGGCTCGACGCGTGGCTCGGGCCCGACGACGCCCTCAGGGCCTTCGTGGCCGCTTCGAGCTCGGCCCCGCCCCCGTATGCCACGTGCGCCGTCGCGATCCACGCGGCGGCCGAGGACACATTCGCGAAGATGTGCGTCCGGGTTCGACCGCGCTCGAGCAAATTGAGGCTGGTCGTGACGCCCCTCACGAGCGCGGCGGCGAAGCCGTCTCCCTCGAAGACGAGCGCAGTCAATCCGATCGCGCTCGTCCGCCGAATCCGCGAGAGCTCGGCGCGCGCCTCGGACGACGGCATCGACGCGTGCGGCTCGACGACCACGAAGAGGCCCACGCGGCCTTCGGGCGCTTCTTGCGCGATGCCGGGGATGAGCTGCTCCATTCCCTGGAGCGCCTCGACCGTGGTCTCTCTTTTCCACACGCTGAGGAGGAGGGGACCGAACGACGCGATGCTGTGATTCGCGTCCGCCGCGAGGCGTCGCAGCTCGGGCATTGGCGACCCTTTTCCGTCCCCCACTTCACCTTGGTTTAGCACGACGGCGGCGTCCGAGCTTCGCGCGCGAGGGCACGCGCTTCGGCCCCACGGGCGACGCCGTCGCCGCCGAAGGCTGGAGGATGAGGCGGCTTTCGTAGCGGGCCATGGCGTACCAGAGCGTACCCAGGAGCGCCCACACTGCGATCAGCGGCAGGAGACTGGTGAGCCCGCCGAGGCCCAGATACTCGCCGAAGTTCTGGGCCTCGATCGGAGCGTCGGAGAAGAAGTATTGCCCTGTGTTGAGCGAGAGCAGCCCGTGGAAGAACGACGGCAGGAAGATGTCCCGGAGCGGCCAGACGCGGCCCTCGGGCGTTACCGGGTGCGTCGCCACCGCGATGAATGTCAGCGCGATGCTGAGCACGGCGGCGAAGGTGAGCGCGTCCCTCGCCGGGCCGCGACGATCCCACACGCGCGGCAACCCGAGGCAGAGGAACGGAAGCCCGGCGGCCATGAAGCGCGGGCCGTACGTCCAGCCTCCCGTCCAGTAGTGGTACGACGCGTTGAAGAGCAAGTAGAAGACGAAGACCGCGGCCATTACGGTGGCAACGCCGCGGTATCGCTCGTCGCGCATGCGAAGGTAGAGCCCGGCGGCACCGAACATGAGAATGGGCGAAATCAAAAAGAGGCCCTTCTGCCAGCCGAAGAGGAGCCAATAGAGGACGTCGATCTTCGGGAATGTGACGCCGAAGGCGCCGCGGTGCATCGCTTCCCAACCGACGACGGATCCGTATCCGATGTGGAAGGGCGAGCCGAAGGCGAGCTGGTCGTAGGCGCCTAGGACAAGAGCGGGGCCGAGGCCGCCGAGCGCCACCGCGGCGGCGATCCGAAGGACGCCCGCGCGGCCGCCGGGGTCGCGCCACGCACGGATGAGCACCCACCCGATGAGGATCGCACCTGCTCCCACGGAGGAGAACTCGGTGACCACGGCGCAGCCGACGGCGAGACCCAACGCGAAGCCGAAGCGGAGCGTCTCGCCGGGGGTCGCGCTGCTCGTCGCGGCCTCCATGCGGCGGGCGATCGCGAACGCCGCGAGCACGCACGCGGTGGCCAGCTGGTTGCCCCAAAAGAGCGTGCCGTAGGCCCACGCCGGCGTCCCGAGGCCGTAGGCGACGGCGGCGACCGCGGCCGCCGCGGCAGAACCTCCGAGGCGCATCGCGAGGAGGTAAATCGCGACCGTAGCGGCGGCGGTCGGCAGGGTCGCGCAGACGAGCGTCGCCACGCGGCCTTCGACGGCGAGCGCGTCTCGCGGGTTGACGCCGGCGAGACTGGCGGCCCAGCGGACGGCCGCGACGAAGGGGACCGCGGCGAGCGACGTCCCGGGGGCCTTGTCGCAATAGTAATGGTCCCCGTACTGCGCTTTGTCGCGGGTATTCTCCTGGTAGGCGTCGATCGTCAGCGTGTGCGACTCGACGATGGCCCGGACGAGGTCGAAGCGCGTTGCTTGGTTTTGCCCCCCGCCCGTGAAAAAGTATTGACACGACACGGCGACGAGCACGGCCAGCAGCACCGAGTAAAGACCGCGGCGGGTTCGAATGACGAGAGGGGGCATATCCGGCGGCGGGAGATGCTAGAACATTGAGTCGGCGGTCTGCGCCCCATCGCGCGCATTCCACGAGGAGCATTCGACATGGCGGCGTGCAAGCAGTGCGGAGAGGAGTCGACCGAGCCGCTCGTCTCGGTGAAGGTCGACGGCAAGACGAAGAAGCTCTGCGAAGAGTGCGCGGACCGCGCCCGTGCCGAGGCCGAAGTCGCCGAGCAGAGCGAGTCGGTCGTGCAGAACATGATGGGGTTCAAGGGAAGGCGCTGACGTGGTGGCCAAAGAGATCATCCCGCCCGACTTCGATATACAGCCGAGCACCGGCGCTACGGTACGGAGGAAGTCGATCCACAGTAGCCGCGACTTCGAGACCGAGCTCCGCGAGCTCCAGGCGCACCTTCTCGTCATGGGGGCGCGCTGCGAGCGCGTCGTGGGCCTCGCATTCGACGCGTTCTGCAGGGGCGCGCCGGAGATCGCGGGCGACGCCGAGGAGCTCGACGCGCAGATTGACCGCGACGAGCTGGAGATCCACGCGCTCATCCTCCGGATCCTCGCGTTGCGCCAACCGGTGGCCGACGACCTCCGCTTCCTGGCGACCGCGATTCGCCTCATCACGGACCTCGAGCGCATCGGCGACGAGGCCGTGAACATCGGCGAGCGGGCCGTCAAGCAAGACGGTGAGGCCAAGCAGCTCGTCAAGGGCGAGCTCGACGCGATGGCCGTCGCCGCGCTCGACATGCTCCACGGTGCGCTCGACGCGTTCGTCCGATGGGACGACCGCAAGGCGGAGAGCGTGCTCGGCTGCGACGATCACGTCGACCGGCTGTGCGCGAAGGTCATCGCGACGATGACAGCGCACATGTCGACGCATGCGGCCGAGGTTCACCCGGGTCTGCGGGTCATCCGCGTGGCGAAGTACCTCGAGCGCATCGCGGACCACGCCACGAACGTGGCCGAAGAGGTCATTTTCATGGTCCGCGCCGACGACGTGCGGCACGGCCGCTGGCAACCCGGCGGCGCGCGCGCCAACGGCAGGGCGTCCGAGCCGCCGAAGAGCCGGCCGCCGGGAGATTGAGCCTCAGCCTTCTTCGGGCGGAGGCTGCGAGTGCGCGAAGTGCGGAGTGCTCTGGGCGGGCTCGGCACGCAGGCGCGACTGGAGATACGCGAGCGCCGCCTGGGGGTCGTCGGCGAAGTGGAACAAGTCGAGGTCCGCGCGGTCGATGACGCCGTGCTTGATGAGGGCCTCGAAGTTGACGATCTCCTTCCAGTAGTCCGGGCCGTACAAGACGATCGGGATGGTGCGGGCGATCTTTCCCGTCTGCGCGAGCGTCAGGATTTCCATGAGCTCGTCGAGGGTGCCGAAGCCGCCGGGGAAGACGACGAGCGCCTTGGCGAGGTGCGCGAACCAGAGCTTGCGCATGAAGAAGTAATGAAATTCGAAACAGAGCTCCGGCGTGATGTACGCATTCGGGCGCTGCTCGTGGGGCAGGCCGATGTTCAAGCCGATCGTCTTGCCGCCGGCCTCGGATGCGCCCCGGTTGGCTGCCTCCATGATGCCCGGGCCGCCGCCGCTGCACACGATGAGGCCGCACCCGTCAAAGGCCTGTTTGGACCATACCGTGACGAGCGACGCGAGCTTGCGCGCGTCGTCGTAGTAGCGGCCGAGGGGCCCGTCGGGTTTGAGGCGGGCGGAGCCGAAGAACACGATGGTGTCGCGCACGCCCTGATTCGTGAATGTGCGCATCGGCCCGAGGTACTCGGCGAGGATGCGCACGGGGCGCCCCTCGTCGCTCTCGAGAAAATCGATGTCCGTGTACGCGACGTGGTGCTGGTGCGCCGGGCGGCTCACGACGCGCCCCGCACGCGGACGAAGTCGATGAAGCCGCGGTCGACGTCGACGGCCGTGAGCTCGACCGTGGCGCGATCGCCCACGTCGAGCTTTTCGAAGCCGTGGACGACCTTTCCTTCGACCGGCGGGCTCGCGATGCGCACCCACGTCCCCTTCTCCGACGCTCCCGTCACGACGGCGTCGAACCGCTGACCGACGCGCGACGATAGGAGGAGGGCCGCCGCCGACTTGGCGACCTGTCGCTCGACCTTCGCGGCGTTGTCCTCCTGATCGGTGCAATGATGGGCGAGGGCGTCGAGCTCCTCGGTCGTATATGGAGGCCGCGCGCCCGCGATCGCCGCGTGCACCAGCCGCTGCATCAGCAGGTCGGGGAAGCGGCGGTTCGGCGCGGTCGAGTGCGTGTAGTCGCGCACCGCGAGCCCGAAATGCCCGGGCGAGGACTGACCGGGGCGCTCGAGGACGTACTCCCCTCGGCCGAGGAGCTTCACGACGGCCAGCGACAGGTCGGGGAAGCGGGTGGGGTCGGCCGCGCGGCGCTTGGCGAGGAAGGTCTCGAGCGCCGGCGCGCTCGGCGACGGGGGCAGGCGTTCGCCGAGGCCGGCGGCGAGCTCGACGATGCGCGGCCACCGCTCCGGCGTGCGCAAGACCCGGCGGAGCGAGGGGAAGCCGCGCTTGCCGAGGAACTGAGCGGCCACGCCGTTGGCGCCGATCATGAAGTCCTCGATGAGCTCCTTCGCGCGGTTGCCCTCGTCGGCGAGCAAGTCGGCGAGGTCGTCCCCCTCGAAGACGGGGCGAGCCTGGAGCGTCTGCAGCTCGAGGGCACCGTGCTCGTGGCGACGCGTGCGCATGGCCTGCGCGACGCGGCTCTGGAGCCGAAGCTGCGCGTCGAGCCCGGGGACGGCCGCGAGCGCGGGCGGCGGCTCCGCCTTTCCGTCGAGCCACGCGGCCACGCCGTTGTACGCGAGCTTCGC
This sequence comes from Polyangiaceae bacterium, assembly GCA_036500865.1. Classification (GTDB taxonomy): domain Bacteria; phylum Myxococcota_A; class Polyangia; order Polyangiales; family Polyangiaceae; genus Palsa-1150. The sequence continues at coordinate 16,221 of DASYBG010000055.1, read as the reverse complement.
GCGGTTGCGCACCACCGCGCGATATACGTTGGAGCCGGTGACGCGTCCGTCCGCGGCGACGATCATCTCGAGGACGATGGCGCGGCGATCGACGCCCTCGCCGAGCGACGTCAGGTCGGTCGAGAGCCGCTCCGGGAGCATGGGGAACGTCTGCCCGGCGGTGTAGACGGACGTCGTGTTCGCGGCGGCGTGCGCGTCGAGCGCGGAGCCCCGCGCGACGGTGGCTGCGACGTCGGCGATCGCCACGAGGATCCTCGCGCCGTCGGCTCCCTCCGCCCGCTGGTTTCCGTCGGCGACCGTGAGCTGGTCGAGGTCCCGCGAGTCGTCGTTGTCGATGGACGCCCACAAGAGGGGGCGAAGATCGCGGATCCCTTCGCCGATCGAAGGTGGAGCGTCGCGGATTTCGGCGGTCTCGCGCAACGCCGCGGCCGAGAAGTCCGGCTGGAGGTCGTGCTCGATCATGACGCGACGGACGATCCCTCGGAGGCGGCTTCGCGCAGCGGGCGGGGGGGCGGAGGTCATGCGCGGACCATAGACGCCCCTACGCGCGGAAGACAGCATCCTTGGGCGCGCGCGATTGGACTTGACGTCAGGCCGTAGCGAAGAGGAGCCACTCGACCAGCGGGGCGGCGGTCTTGCACTCCCGCGCCAGCCATTTCGTGAGCTTCGGGGTCGGCAAAAGGGCCCGCGGGAGGGCCGGGAAGCTCACCACCAAACCCTTGCGCTTGAGCACCTCGGCGCGCGGGTGGTCCGGGTCGAACCCCTTCGGGATGCGTTTCAAACGCTCGTGCGAGTCGGAGGTGAACCCCTTCTTTTCGAGCTTCGTCAGGATGCGTTCGAGCTCGGCGCCGCGCACTGCGTCGGCCACGGCGGCCCGAAAGCGCGCGAGCGACTCGGGCTCCATCATGTAGTGACCGGCGGCGCCGAACACCTCTTTTTGGCCGACGTGAAAGTAGAGGGCCATCGGCAGATCGGTCGCGGTCTTCGCGGCGCGCCGCATTGGGATGTAGCCGCCGATATGCGTCTTGTACGGCGACTTGTCCTTCGAGAAGCGCACGTCCCGGAAGATGCGGAACACCTTCGGCTCGCCGAGATCGGCGTGCGGGTAGGCGCCGTCGATGGCGGCGCGCACGTCGGTGAGGAGGGACCGCATCGGGGCGTTCCAGCCCGCTTCGAACTCGGCCTTGTGGGACTGGAACCATTCGCGGTCGTTGTGCTTGGAGAGCGCCTTGAAGAACTTTCCATCTCCGTCCGCGAATCCCTCGAATCCGATCATCGTGGGTCAGCAGTATAGACAGCGTCGACGAAGGCCCTCTCCCCACGCGCGCGGCAGCGCAATGGAGAAAACGTCGCCCGACCTTCATATCGAGTGAGCCATCTGCCGACTTGGTCGTCACTTCAGGGCCAAATCGAGGGTCCGGCAGCCGGAACCGGGTGCAGCGTAACTTTCCACCCCAATGGCTGCGTGACGGCGCCCCGACCGCTCCCTGGAGTCACGCCCATGTCCTGCCCGATCCCGTCGCGTCGTTCGTTCTCGCGCCCGCTCAAGATGAGGTCCCTCGGCCGCGCGGGGCTCTTCGCAGCCCTCGCGCTGGCCACGACTTCGGTCGCGCTACCCGCGAGCGCGACCGGCGGCACCTGGACCATGGCCCCCGTGAACCCGGCGACGGGCGGCGGAGCGTTCGGCCTCTGGCTCCTCACCGACGGAACGATCCTCTCGCACGGCAACGGGCTCAACCACTGGGAGATCCTCACGCCCGACAAGACCGGGAGCTACATCAAGGGCACATGGAAGGCCGCCGCCGCCAGCGTGCACGCGCGCAGCGGCGCGACGCAGCACGTGCTCAAGGACGGGCGCTTCTTCCAGGCCGGCGGCGAGTTCATCGACGGGCCCGCATGCACGACTGCACTCTGCAACACCGCCGAGGTGTACGACCCCGTCGCGAATACGTGGACGGACCTCCCCCCCGGGCTCATGGACATCGGCGACACCGGCAGCGCGACGCTCCCGGACGGCCGCCTCCTCTACAGCACGCGCTTCGGGACGGGGACCGAGATCTACGACCCGGTCGCCAACGCGTGGACGATGGGTCCGGCCATGCCTCGCGCCATGGGTAGCGGCGACGAGAACGCGTGGGCATCGCTGCAGAACGGGGGGATCCTCGCGGTCGACCAGGGCTCCGCCGCCCTTTACGACCCGGCCTCGAACACCTGGATTGCCACCGGGACCCTGCCGGCCAACTTCGATACGGGCGATACCGCGGGCATCGCGCAGCTATTCGACGGGCGGGTCCTCGCGTACGGCGCCAACGCACCGAGAGTGGGCGTGCCCGTCGTGTACATCTATACGCCGGGGCCGACGTCCACCTCTCCGGGGACGTGGGCGATCGGGCCGAACATGATCATGGGCGACGGGGCCGAGGACGAGTACACGGACGTGCTCACCGACGGCACCGTCATGCTGGGAGTAACGGCCCAGAGTCTCGGGGCGGCCGTCGGCCTTCAGCTGTTCGACCCCACGGTGAACACCACCGCGTCCGTCGCGGCGCCACCCGACCGCGGGGTGCCGTTCCCGATCGACTACGTGAACCTGCCGAACGGCCAGACGATGGTGACCTCGGGGGACAACGACTGGATCTACACGCCCAGCTCGCAGCCCAACGACTCGTGGCGTCCGACCGTGACATCGGTCGCGTTCAACAGCGGGACGACCTACACGCTGACGGGCACGCAGATCAGTGGGCTCATCAACGGCGCCGACGAAGGCGACGACATGACGATGGCGCAGAACTATCCCATCGTCTGGTTGACCGATAACTCGGGCAACGTCTTTTTCTGCAAGACGTTCAACTTCAGCAACATGATGCCCAGCAATGGCAGCGCGCCCGAGACGACGCAATTCACGACGCCGGCGGGCCTCGCGAGCGGAACGTACAACCTCTTCGTCTCCTCCGTAGGCATCCAGTCGAAGACGGCCTTCATCTTCACGACCGGCGTGGGCGGCACGGGCGACGGCGGCGTGACGACCGGCGGGTCGAGCAGCAGCAGCGGCGGCTCCTCGAGCAGCGGCTCGAGCTCCGGCGCGGCGCGAGACGCCGGGGCCGACGCGACGACGGGCAGCAAGCCGGACGCAGGCGGGTCCAGCAGCGGTGGTTCGTCGAGCGGCAGCGGCTCCAGCGGCGCCGGCTCCAGCGGAACCGCTTCGAGCAGCGGCAGCGGCTCCAGCGGCGCCGGCTCCAGCGGAACCGCTTCGAGCAGCGGAGCCTCGTCGAGCGGCGCGGGCGACAACGGCAACGGTCAGCCTGCGGGTTGCGGCTGCGCCACGGTGGGAAACACGACCGGGATGAACGGCGTGGGATGGTTCCTCGGCATCGCGGGGATCGTCCTCGGTACCGCGCGTGGACGGCGCCGCCGGTCGCGACACGCGGCGTAGCAGCCGCGCGCGACGAAGATGACGAGGCTGAAGAAGACCGGAGGTATTGCGAGCGCGGTGGCCTTGGGTATGGCCGCCGCGCTCGTGGCCTGCGGCACGAATTCCCCCCCGTCCCGCTCGGGCGCGACGGGCGACGCGTCGAGCGACGCCCCCCAAGATGGCGCGACGCTCGACGCGATCGAGGCGGGCACGGACGCGGGCGCGACCGACGCGACGCTCGACGCATCGGGCGACGCGAAGCCCGACGGCGCGGAGGCGGGACCGCCGGACGCCGGCGAGGACACGGGCGCGACCGACGCGGGGCCCGACGTGCAGACGTTCGCGGTGACAGTGGCCGCACGCGACACGGCGTTCGACACGCGCGATCACTTCATCGCGAGCGTGGAGATGCAGCTCTCGGGCGAGCCGTTCGCGGAGTCGATGGGGCGGGACCTCACGGGCTATTCGCGCGACTTCATCTGCCAGGACCCGGTGTGCCAGGCGAGCGTTTATTACGACCCGACCACGACGACGACGGGGCCCGACGGAGGACCGCTGGGCGGCGTGATCGATGTCCCCGGCTTCGCGTCGGCGGTGGAGTCGTACGAGTACTCGAAGCAGCCGATGAACAACATCGCGTTCGAGTCGGGGGCCGGGACGTCGCTCCTCTTCGGGCCCGTGCTGAACCCCAGCGGAGTCACCGGCGCCGACGCGCTCGCGCTGGCGCAAGCCTGGATCTCGGACATGGCCGGAGGCAGCAACGCCACGAGCCGCTTCGTCAAGCCCTTCGGCGCGACCAACCCGCTCGGGTGGCCCGGCCTATGGCCCACCCTTCAGCCCTTCACCACTTGGGATCCTGCGATCCAGCCGAGCAACACGGCCGGTTGCAGCATCAGCTCCGACGACGACCCGGGCGCCAAGGGCGCCCTCACCTGCAATGACTACGAGTGCGATTACTCGACGCTGCACCTGCCGAACCGCGCGGGCCAGGTCTCCTCCACGATCGGTCCGGGGGCGTCGGGCTGGGTCGGCTGGAAAGAGGCGCTCTGGACGCTGAACTACCTGCAGGTGATGCACGACGCCCAAGAGGTCCCCATCGACACGGTCGCTCCGCTGGTGCTCGGGAGCGTCGGCATCCCTGGAAACGACGTCACGGGTTCGCTCCACCCGGGCGTCTACCTCGGCTCGAGCGACATCGAAGGCTTCCAGGCGGGCAACTTCATCCAGATCCTCGACAACGAAGCGCAGCAATGGCTGTCGCAATTGACGACGACCGATGGGGCGACGCTCAGCGGTTTCGCAACGATCGCAGACGCCCTAGCCTACGCGCCGACGAGCCCACTCCGGTGGTTTCCGGGCACCATTCAGGTCGCCGAGCAGGCCGATGCGAGCGGCTTCCCCATGCCCGCGAGCTACACGATCGTCGACGCGAGCAGCGCCCTGCTCGACGAGGCGGGCCTGCTCGGCGCGTTCTCGAGCATCTACGCGCTCACCGACCAGAACAACGACGAGGTCGGCGGCAGCCAGCCCGTGCAGGCGTACTTCGACGGTGACCCGTTCCCCGTCCAGAACCAGACGCCCGACGGCGAGGCGACGCTCCACGACCGCGCCCTCGCGATGATGCGGGTCATCGTCGTGAACATGGACCGCCTCCATGTCGACCCGACGACGGGCATCTTCGTCGACCAGACTTCGATCGCGGGCGCGACTCCCGCGCGCGGGACGACGCTCTCGGCCGATGTCGCTGCGTACACACTGCTCTCGCTGCGCACCGTGCGCCGGGCCCTCGACTCGGAGCTCACGCTCTACAGCAACACCAAGCCCGACACCGCGGGCATCCCCTCGCCGCTCGACACGTTCCCCACGGTCGACGGCGTCGCGTTCTCGACCCGGCTCGACCAGCTCATCACGGCGCTCTCCGGCGTCTTCTACGACCAGCTCACGGCGGCCGACGGGCACGCGTACGCCGGGTGGAACGTCGCCGCGGGGGCGCCGACGGACACGGGGACGACCCTCGACGCGCATACCGCGGCGATCCGCGGGCTGCTCGTCGCGTACCTCGCGACGGGGTCGACGAAGTACCGGATCCGCGCGCAAGCCGTCTTCGACCGGGTGGAGAGCACGTTTTACGATACGTCGTCGCGCCTCTATCGGCCGGTCGAGGGCGACCACTCGCTGTCGGTGACGTTCACGCCGCGCCGCTTCGGACTCCTGCAAGCGATGCTGCGGGACATGTACGAGCTCGTCGGGGTGCTGCCGGGCAACGACGCGCTCGGGGCGCTCATCCTCGACCGCGTAGGTCGCCTCGACAAGATCGTGCTCAATGGCTGGGACGACCGCGACGGCGACCAGATGGTCGAGTGGCCGAGCGAGTGCGCGCACCTCGGGACCGGACCGGACAGTCAACCGCTGGGCCTCGGTGGCCTGCAGATGGCGGAGCGCGTGCTCACCGGCGAGTCCGGGAGCACGACGGACGTGTTCGACGCGGGCAATCGCATGATCGCAACGGACCGCGAGCACGACTGTGTTCCCGAGATCTCCGCGGTGGGGTTGCCGGCGGCGCTCGCCAATTCGATCACCTTCACGCTGACACCATGGACGCCGGCTCAGCAAGGTCAGGTCTTGCAAGACGGTGGCTGGGTGACGCCGTGAAGACGGCGAACCGACGTGCGTTGGCGGCAGGCTTCGTGGCCGTGGTCGCCGGGATCGGCGCGTGCGGCGGCGGCTCGAACTCGAACCCGATGAAGCCGGCGACGATGCAGCCCATGCCCAGCGCAACGTCGACTGCGACGTCGACCCCGACGACGACCACCACCACACCTCCGCCTCCCCCTCCTCCGGTGATGCACGTGCCGCAGACGCACTCGGCATCGCTCGTCACGAACCCCACGGCCTCCGAGCTCTTCGTCGTGCATCCCGACGCCGACAGCGTCGACATGCTCGACGTCGCGACGCGGAAGATCCTCCACGAGGTCAGCCTCGCGGCGGCCGCCCCGACCACGACGGCCGCCGGGCGCTACGAGCCCGCGGTGGAGCCGCGCGCGCTCACGCTCGACTCGACGGGGACCACGCTGTACGTGACCGGCGAACGCACGGGCCACCTCTATGCGATCGACACGTCGACGGCGGCGGTGAAGGCCGACGTCACGGTCTGCTCGGAGCCCATCGGCGTGCTCCTCGGCTCGGACGACGCGAACGTCTTCGTCGCGTGCTCCCAGGACGACGAGGTCGTGGAGCTCCGCGCGGCCGACCTGTCGGTCGTGGGCACCGCGACCGGGCCGCGCAAACCCTGGGCGCTCGCGTGGGCGGCCGATGGGACGACGCTCATCGTGACGCACTTCCTCGGCGCCGGCGTGAGCGCGTTCTCGACGGCGCCGCTCGCGCTCTCGACCACGTGGCCGCTCGCCGACGGGCCGCCGGTGAGCTCCTCGGGGGACCCGATGGGCGAGGAAGACCCGACCGAGCCGCACGGGCAGGTGCGCGGCGTCTACGACGCGGTCGTGCGGCCGGGGACCACGGAGCTATGGGTGGCGCACGTGATGCTGGGGACGGACACGGCGCAGCCCGATCTCGATTTCCAGGAGACCATCTTCCCGGCGCTCTCCATCTTCGATCCGACGGGCACGCAGCTCGCCCGCCTCTCCGTGCAGGCGAACCCCGGCGACGGGCAGGCCTTCGGCGACGTCGTGTCGGGCCCGCACGCGATCGCGTTTTCGCCGGACGGCAACCTCGCCTTCGTGGTCGACACCGACAGCGAGGACGTGCTCGTCGTGGACGCGACCCAGCGGGTCGAGGTCCAGCTCGTGCGGCCGCTCGCGGGACGGATGCCCGAGGGGATCGTGTGGGCCGGCAACGAGGTCTACGTCCAGGAACGCAACAGCGAGGACATCGCCGCGTTCCAGGTGACCGTCGGCGCGGCGGGGGTCTCGGTCAACGCAGACGGGGCGCCCTTCCCGAGCCTCGTGACCGACCCGATGCCCGCGAACCTCCGGCTCGGGCAGGAGCTCTACTTTTCGGCGAACAGCGACGCCTACCCGCTGACCCAAAACCATTGGGTGGCGTGCGCGAGCTGCCACCTCGAAGGGCGGAGCGACGCCGTCACGTGGGACTTCGCCCAGGGCCCGCGCGACACGCCTACGAACGCGGGCGGCCTCCTCGACACGGGATTCCTCTTCCGCACCGCCGACCGGACCCAGGTCCAGGATTACTGGCGAACCATCGACATCGAACAAGGCGGCCACTTCAACATCGACGAGCCCACGCAGAAGCCGCTCCTCGACGCGCTGGCCGCGTTCGTGAACGAGGCGATTCCCACGCCCATCCCGCCGTCGACGGACGCAGCCCATACGCTCACGGGCTCGGCGCTCGCGGATTTGCGCACGCGCGGGCAAGCGGTATTCACGCAGGTCGGGTGCGCGTCGTGCCACTACGGGCCCGCGCTCACCGACTCGGGACAAGGCAACCCGAGCCTGGACCTCACGGGACCGGTCGTCTCGACGCCAACTCCGGGCGGCGTCTTGCTCCACGACGTGGGCACTTGCGTGACGACGGGCATGTACGTCGACGTCGCGCACGAGGACATCGACGGCGACGCGCGGGACGGCTGCTCGTTCGATACCCCCGCGCTGCGCGGCGTGGCTGACTCGGCCCCGTACCTCCACGACGGCAGCGCCGCGACGCTCGACGATGTGCTCCCCTCGATGTTGCAGGCCACGGCCGGCGCGGGACAGCCCGCGCCGATCCTGTCGGCCGACGACGAAACGGCGCTGGTGGAGTACCTGCGCGGGCTGTGAACGCCGGTGACGCGTCCGAACGCGCTCGCCCTCGGCCGCGACGGACGAAGCCTTACGGCGTGAGCACGGCGCGGAACCGCACCGTGTTCTCCATCACTTTCGCGAGCGCCTGCTCGGCCTGCTCGAGCTTGAGCACCTCGGTCCGGGGACGCACGCCGGTGAGCGCGCTGAAAGCCATGGCGTCTTCCGAGTCGACGGAGCTGCCGCTCGGCCAGCCCGCGATCGTTTTTCCGGTGAGGAGACCAAAGACGTTGACCTTGAGCGGCTCGAACGGCGCGGCCACGATGAGGAGCTTACCGCGCGCCTTCAGGCCTTGGGCGGCGTCGGCGATCGCCTCGGAGTGCGGCGCGGTCGCGAGAATGAGGTCGGCCCCGCCGAGCTTCTTCAGCGCCTCGGCGGCGGGGGTCTTCTTCGTGTCGACGTAGTCGTGGGCGCCGAGCTGCCGGGCCAGCGCCTCCTTGTCCGCGCCGCTCGAGACGGCCACCGTGCGGAAGCCCATCTTCGCCGCGAACTGCAGGCCCAGGTGACCGAGGCCGCCGATACCTTGCACCGCCACGGTGTCGCCCGGACGCGCGCCCGCGTTGCGGAGCGCGTTGAACGTCGTCACACCTGCGCAGAGAAGCGGCCCGGCGTCGACGGCGGAGAGGTTCTCGGGGATGCGCGCGACCGACTCGTGCGGGACGACTGTGTACTCGGCGTAGCCGCCGTCGTGGCTGATGCCGGTAATCTTGGCGTTCACGCAGTTGAGAAAGAGGCCTCGCCGGCAAGGGTCGCAGACGAAGCAATGCCCGCCGTGCCAGCCGACGCCAACGCGCTCGCCCGCTTTCCACTCCGTCACCCCAGAACCCACCGCGTCGATGCGGCCCGCGATCTCGTGTCCCGGGATGCGCGGGAGCACCATGCCCGGAAAGGCGCCGGCCCTCACGAAGGCGTCGCTGTGACAGACGCCGCACGCCTCGACCTTGATGCGCACCTGACCCGGGCCCGGTTCGGGCACGTCACGCTCGACGACCTCGAACGGGGCGTTCGGCTTCGATGCCTGCACTGCCTTCATTTTGGCCATGGTCGCTGTCTCCTTCGGTTTTCGGCTTCGATGCCCGCCGCGACGGGCGGGTTCCGTGGAGGGGCGCGCCTCGCGTTATCTCCCTCGCGGCGCCCGCGAGAATACCCGGGCGAGGTGGCGCAAGGCCGTCGGCAACGAGGGCCGTGGACCGCCCTTGGCTTGGAGCAGGCGCTGTGCCGGGTAGATGCTGCGGCGCCCGACGAGGAGGTACGCGAGCACGCAGACGATGGCGACGTGCGGAAAGACGGAGGCGCCCAAGAGCTCCGCGGCCATGATCGAGAGCGCGATGGGCGTGTTCGACGCGGCGCCGAACACGGCGGCCATCCCGACGCCCGCGCCGAGATCGATGGGAATGCCGAGGAGGCGGGCGAGCGCGTTCCCGAGCGCCGCTCCGACGAAGAAGAGCGGCGTGACCTCGCCGCCGAGAAAGCCGGCGCCGAGCGTCACCGCCGTAAAGAGGAGCTTGAGGGCGAAGGCGCCGATCGGGAGGGCCGGATCTTGGAAGGCGCGGACGATGGTGGGGACGCCGAGCCCGAGATAGTCGCTCGTGCCGACGAGCTTCCAGAGCCCGACGACGGCGAGGCCGCCCGCGAGCATGCGGATCGGCAGGCGTGGGAGGGCCTCTCCTGTGCGGCGCTTGATGAAGTGGGTAAGCTCGATGAAGAGGGCGGTCACGGCCGCGACGGCCGCCGCGAAGACGAGCCACTTGAGGACCAAGAGGCCCGTGAGCGGGACGCGGGACGCGGCCGGATAGTGGGTGTGCTCGATGCCGAGGCCGCGGGTCGTCATGTCGCCGACCACCGAGGCGACGAGCGCCGGCACGAGCGCGTCGTACTCGATGCGGCCCAGCACGACGAACTCGAGACCGAACACCGCGCCCGCGATGGGCGTGCCGAACACCGAGCCGAAGCCACCCGCCACCCCGGCGGCGAGCAGCTGCCGGCGCGCGCCCTTGCTCACCCCGAGTCTGTGCGAAACGAAGTCTGTGAGGCTGGCGCCCATCTGGACGGCGGTGCCTTCACGGCCGGCGCTGCCGCCGAAAAGGTGCGTCAGCACTGTGCCGAGGAGCACCATGGGGGCCATGCGGAGCGGGATTTCAGGGCCCTCGTCGTGGATGGTGTCGATGACGAGGTTGTTGCCGCCCTGGATGGACTGCCCGAAGCGCTCGTAGATCCAACCCACCACGACACCGGCGACCGGGAGCGCGTAGACGATCGCTTCGTGCGAGGTCCGCCAGCGGGTCGCGCGGTCGAGCAGCCACAGGAAGAGCGCCGACGCGGAGCCGCAGAGCACGCCCACGAGGGCACCGAGGAGGAGCCACTGCGCGAGCGCCGCAAGCCGGGCGCGATCGGGGTGCTCCAGCCGCATCGCTGACTACGACGTCAGCATAGGTCCCGGCACGACCTCGGTGTCAAGCCGTGGGCCCGCTCATGGACGCTCCAGGACGCCCTACGGTCCGATCGAGGCACGCACCGCGCCGAGGATGGGCATGCCGCCATCGGCCGACGGCTTTCGCTGGACGAACGCCACGACCTCGGCGTCCTTCGGAGAGAGGCCCGACGGCCAGCGCAGGGTGACGCTCGCGTGGTCCGGCGGAGCCGTGGAGAACCCGCGCACGATGCTCGTGTGGTGGAGCGACCGCCCGGCGTTTTCACCGGCGTGCACGTCGACCGTCGCCTCCCGCTGCACCACAGCCACGCGCACCACGGCGTCGGACGGCGCCCCCGGCGCGGCCACGTCGACGACGACGGCTTCGCTCCCTGTCATGTGTGCGCGCGCGGAGACGGGCACCGCAGCATGGTGCGCCAGCGCTCGGGCGATGCTGTCGCGCGCGTGCCCCTTGTCCGATCCGACGAAGGCGTCGCTTCCGCCGACCACCATCTGCGGCGTGTAGAGGTTGGGGGTCCCGAACGAACGGGCGTAGTCGCGCTGCCTCGCGGTCGAGTCCGCGGAGGAGAACCGATCCGGCCAGCCCAGCTCGTCCCAGTAGTCGACATGGTACGCAAGCGCGACGACCGAGGGTGCCTCCCGCGCGAGCTCCCCGAGGACCACGTCCGCGCGCGGGCAGCTGCTGCAGCCCTCCGACGTGAAGAGCTCGACCACCGCGACGGGGGCCACAACGGTTCCGCTCCGCGCGACCTCCTCCGCGTGAGCCTCGGGCACCATGCCCACATCGGACGCCCGGCACGCGCTGCAAATCAAGGCAAGGACCGCCCAACGACCCATCATGCGGGGTCTACGTCGGACCCCGGGCCGCGGTTTCGCGGGGGTGGCGCCTCAGCCCTTCGCGTCATTTCTTCGCCCGCGCCGTCTCGGACGCGGTGCGGAGCCAGCGGCGGACGTCGGCGCGGGGGATCTCGTCGACGCTTCGGAGCTTCATGTGGCGGCCGGTCGCCGCGCTCCCCTCGAGGTGGCCATCGGGGTCGTCGAACCCGTCGGGCGGCCCCGAGAGGATGAGGTTCACGTGCGTCTTGTGGCCGCCGAGCGCGCACATCATGGCGCCGCCAAGGGTAAAGACGGGGATCCCCCATTTGATCGAAGAGACCGCGTCGGGCGCAGCGGCTTCGATTAGCTTTCGCAGCTCGTCCAAGACGGCGCGCAGAGCCGCCGGGTGCTTGGCGAAGAACCCGTCGATCGGAGCGCCGAGATCAGCGCGTGAAGCCCACCGAGACGGCGCCGTGTCTTTCGCGGCGGCCCCCTTCGATGCGGCCTTCTTCAATGCCGCCTTCTTCGGCGCGACCTTCGTGGGCGCGCCCTTCTTCGTGGCGATCTTCCTGGTTGCGGCCTTCTTCGCCGCGACTTTCTTCGATGCGGCCTTCTTCGCCGCGTCTTTCTTCGATGCGGCCTTCTTCGCGGTGCTCTTCACGCGCGGCATGATGCCACGCGACGCTCGGCGATCATTTCGAATTCGAACGCAGGACGGAGTGCGCGCCGCTTCGACCGGCCCTAGCTTCCCTCAGACGCCGATGCGCGACCAACCCCGAGGGGAGCCCCAGGCCCTGCCCGCTCGCATCCTGGCGTTCGACTGGACTCGCGCGGAGGCGGAGCTCGACGCGGAGGGCCACACGGTCTTGGGCGGTCTCCTGACGGCGGACGAGTGCACCGAGAGCGCGGCGCTTTACGACCGAGACGACCTGTTCCGGGATCGCGTGGTCATGGCCCGGCACGGCTTCGGCCGCGGTGAGTACAAGTACTTTGCCTACCCCCTTCCGACCCTCGTCGCGGAGCTTCGGGCGAGCCTCTATCCGCGCCTCGTGCCCACGGCGAACCGCTGGAGCGCGGCGCTCGGCGAGGGAGCATGCTTCCCCGAGACGCACGACGCCTTCCTCGAGTGCTGCCACGCGGCCGGGCAATCCCGGCCGACGCCGCTCCTTCTCTCCTACGCCGCGGACGACTTCAACTGCCTCCATCAAGACCTGTACGGCGAGCACGTCTTCCCGATCCAGGCGGCGATCCTCCTCGCGGAGCCCGGGCGAGCCTTCGCCGGCGGCGAGTTCGTCATGACCGAACAACGCCCGCGGAAGCAGTCGAGGGCTATCGTCGTGGGACTGCGTCAAGGAGACGCGGTCCTCTTCGCCGTCCGCCACCGCCCCGCGCGCGGCGTCCGGGGCATCCACCGCGTGACGATGCGGCACGGGGTGAGCCGTGTCCTTTCAGGGACGCGGCGCACGATGGGCGTCATCTTCCACGACGCAGCGTGAGGCCGCAGAGAAGTGGCGCCCGCGAGGGCCGCGCCGTAGCGTTCGACGACGCCCTTCGCCTCGCTCGACTCTGGTGCAACCGAGCGGGCGAGTGCGTCGCGGGCGGCGGCCGAGGCGTCGTCCCCCGCCGCACGCATCGCGGTCATGTCGAACTTTCGATCACGGCTTTTCGTTCGTCGTTAGGACAATCGGGTCACGGCGCACAACCTCCTCACGGCAGGCAGGAGGCCCTCGTCGGAGTAGAAGCGCAGCGTCTTGACGGCGACGCCCGTACGCCGCGCCACCTCACCGATGGCCACCCGGCCCCTCGACATGCCGTGAGTCTGCGATCTCCCCCTACTGGAGAGCCAAGCGCAGTTCTATTTTCCGAACGGCGCCATGCCCGGCGCGCGATCTCGGGCAGCAAAACCTCAGAGATCGAAGCCGACGATCGTGCGCGCCCAGACGGGCCCGTAGGGCTCGCCGGGCTGCATCGTATGATCGATCTGCGAGACGCGGCCGTAGACGCCGGTCGACCACCAGAGGCGGCCGAGGCTCACGAGGAAAGTCGGGCCGACATAGACGACCGGGCCGAGGGCGTACGGCCGCGGGTGCGGCGCCGGGTTCGGGAACTCGACGCGAAGCCAGCTCTCGAGGCCGACATGGACCGACGGCGTGATCTGATAGGTGGCGGCGAGCGTCGGGTTGAGGACGAGGTCCTTCTGGTTGACGTAATAGAGCTCGTACTCGGCCCATAGGTTCGAGTCGACGCGCAGCTTGCCGAACCGGCGCTGCAGGAGGACCTTCCCCTCGAACTCGAACTCGTGGTCGTTCTCGACGAGCTCCCCGTAGAGCCCCACGTCGATGGGCCACTCGTCCGGCGGCGCGAAGACGTACCGCAAGCGTTGTTTGGTGCCGGTGCCCTCCGTCATCGGGGCCTGCTGCCTATAGGCGTCGGCCGAGAGCGTGGGCACGTAGGTGAAGTAGAGGCCGAGCTCGAGGCGATCGGTAATCCCGTATTCGAATTCGGTCTGAAACTGCGTGCCGAGGTACCAGACGGGAATCGCAGCATTGGCCTGGAACGCACGGAGCGGCGTCAGGTCGGCATACTGCTCGATCTCCGCGGAGCCTTGGTCGAGGGTATCCGTCGTATACGTGAACGGCAGCGGACGGGGCGTCGCCAACGCGGTCGACGGCAAGAAGAGGCAAACCGCGGGCAGAGTCGCCCAATGGACGCGATACAAGACCACCTCCCAATAACAAATTGGATGTACTTGTGACTTCGGAATCAGAAGGACGAGAGCTGCAGCGCCTCCGTCCATACGTAGTCGTTCTTCGCCGCGAGCACGTGGCAGTCGTTGCACGTGTTGACGTTGCCGCCGTAGCTGTCGACGGTCCCGAGCTGGGGCCCATAGCCGCACCAGTTGATGTTCACCGGGAACGCGGCGTCGTTCGTGTTCGCGAGGTCGCACCACTCCCAGTTGACGGCGCCGGTGTTGTTGAAATTGTTACCGACCTTCACCATTGCGAAGATCGTCCGCATCGTGGGATCGGTCTCGGTGGACTCTTTCACGATGATGGTCCCGATGGGGAACTCCGTGCTCCCGGACGGTGGAACCTTGTTCATATAAACCTGAAGCGGCATCTCGATGTGCACGCTGGAGTCGGGGATGTCCGCGTCGGGGGGCGGCAACGCCTGCGCCGTAAACGTCCAGTCGTGGAAACCGTAGAACCTCGAGGCAAACACGGCCGAAGTGGGCGCCCCTGCATCGGACGAGGAGTCGCTCGAGTCCGAGCACCCCCACGCGAGGGTGGAAGCCAGGAAAAGACAGGGCAGGTACGTCGACTTCTTCATCTGCTTCATCCCTCGCGTGCCTCGAACGACGTTACTCCATGAACGGCGGGATCCCGCAGAGGACGGCCTCCGCGTTCATCTCGAAGACGACCGATCCCGACGTCATCGGGGCTACCGCGGCCTGAACGGCGGCGTAAAGCGCACCGAACGGCGTCGCGAGATCCGCCTGCGACGGGTTGTCGTCGCTCCAATCCGCGGGCGGGGTCGGCAGGGCGACGCCCGCGTACGGGGCGCTGTTGTAGAGCGTGTTCAGCGTCGAAAACCCCGCCTCTACCTGCGTGTCGTCGGCGGCGCCGCCGGCCTTCGACGTGATCCACGGCTGGAAGATCGTATAGATCTTGGTCGTCCCGGTCAGGTTCTGCCGGAGATCGTCCATGGTCCGCTGGGAGTAGCGCGACTCTTCCTGGTCCAAGCCGGCCAGGGTCACTTTTTCCTTCTGCTCGTTCATGAGCGAAATGAGGCCGTCGAACGCGCTCTTCGGATCGATCTGCGCGGGGACCCAGTTTGCCTGGAGGTACGTGGCATCGGTCACCGCCTTGGCGCAGAGCTGGTTCTTGAACTCATCGGCTTGGGCCTGCGTCGTCGGGAAAGATTGCGGCGGAACGTACCCCAGACCCGTCTCGTAGGCCACGACTGAGGCCGGCGTCGTCGCCACGTACATGATTCGCTCGATGGCGTGAAGTCCGGTCATCCCCTGGTCGCCGAACATGTCGGATGTCGCCGTGAGGGCGCCGCTTCCGTCGGGCCCGAAGTCTTCGACGCGACCGTCGATCGACAGATCCACGTTCGGGAAGACCGGCGCCGTCGCGCCCTCGATCTGCTCGTACGCGTGCCGCGCGGCGATCCACGCGGTCTGCATGGCGGGCCATGCGGGGTCCGTGTTGTCCCACGGGTGATCCGGGGCCGCTTGCTGGAGCTGCGTCGTCGCTTGGACGAGGTCGTTCAGATCGCCCTGCATGGAGTCATGCATTCCTTGGGTGACGCTGGTCGCGAACTGGGCGTCCGTCGTGGGGACCGGGGTTCCACTGCTCGAACTGCATCCGAGCATCGTGCCGAAGACGCCGACCGCACCCGCCGCATGCAAAATGCTCACCCTGATCATTCCAAGACCCTCCTCGTGTGGACCGTCGCCGAGACACCATCGGCTCTCATGTGATGTTGAAAGTCACTTTCATCATCAACAAGAACCTCATCTCACGCCAAGGGAGGGCTGGCAAGTGCGATTTCGTCGCAGCCGGCGTTCGCTCGCGAATCCGCGCCGAAAGCCGCGGGACGAGGGCTCAAGAATCGTCCAGAAAAGGGACGCGGATGGAAATAGACGAGCTGCCCCGATCGTCGTAATGGGCGATGAGCGAGACGACGGGAATGGGGAAGGTTCGGAGCCGGGAGCCTGTACGTGAGCAAGGGGTCTTCCGGTG
>DASYBG010000054.1:0-19705 GCA_036500865.1 Polyangiaceae bacterium | reverse complement strand
GCACGGCACGCGGAACGGATCACGAGCACCGCTACGCTCATGTCCGCTTGGTCGTGACCGTCCCTTCGTCTGCGGGGTCCTGACCCTGCGCGTGCGCGCTTCGGGAGTGCGCCTTTTTATGGACGACTCTTCAGTCGTGCGCCGCGCCGGCGTCCGTGGCTTCTCCCTGGACGCGCCTCGTCACGAGAAGATGCGAGCGCCCGTTCCCGTCGGGGTAGCCGTAGCGGAACGGCAAGTCGCGGTGCGGCTGCGTGTCGAAGAGGTGCTTGACGTCGGCCGCGTCGCGCGCGTCGATGAGGCCAAAGCCCGCGGGCCCCGCGAACGTGCCGTACGCGTCCTGCGCGAAGTGGGCGGGCGCGGCGATGCGCGGAGGGATTCCGGTCGAGTCGGAGATCATCCAATCGGTGTGGGCGACGAGCCAGCCGCGGATGATCGAGAAGTGGTCGCTCCAGAGAAGATGACTGGCGGCCTTCGTCATCGCCGCGACCTTCCCCTTCCTATCGAGGTGCGCGAGGAGGCTTTTGTCGCCCGCGAGGTGCGCGTCGTCGAGGTTGTACCCGATGTGCCGCAACACCTGGACCGGCGCCGAAGGCACCCCGATGGCTCGAAACGAGAGCTCGGCGTTCGTGAACAAGGCGCGGCGATCGGCGACCGACTTGGCGCCGGCGATGTCCGCCTGCGTCACGTAGTCGATGGCCCCGTCGGGCGAGAGGCGAAAGTAGCGGAGGGCGACGGGCTCGCGCCGATGAACCACGAGCGCGGCGAGCGCGAAGACGATCTCGCCCGGGAGCTCCGTGTGGGCTTCTTTGTCGAGGTTGTCGGTGCGCGAGTGGGCCTTCTCGAAGAGCCGCTCGAGGTGGGCGCGGTGCTCGCCGAGCTCGCGCGCGAGGCGATCGGTCGTCAGCGTGTCGATCGGTCGCGGGTCCCCGGCCGGTTCGAGAGAGATGGTCGTGATCTCGGACGCGTCGGGGAACGTGGCGAGCGCGCCGGCGAGATCGCCCCCGCCGAACGGATAGACCACCACCCGCGGGAGGTCCGCCGGACGAAGGGCCGCGATGAACGGCTCCGCGACGTCCACCCAGGTGCGCTCGTATTCGGCATAGGCGTGGGTGAGCTCGTCGCAGTGGGCGCGGACGATGGCGGCGTCGAGGCGCGCGGGGACGTCTCCCTTGCTTCCGCACGCCGCCACCCGATAGAGGGCCATCGCTTCGGCGATGAAGTCGTGCCCGACGCCCGCGGTGGACGCGGCGGGTGGAGCGACGGCGACGGGGTCGGTCGAGGCGACGGAGGTCGCGGGCGAAGCCGATGGGGGGGTCGGCGTCGTGAAAGGCGGCTCGACGGGGAGCGCGGCAGCGCTCGGGGCCGGCGTCGCGGCAGCGACGGGGCTCGAAGGCGCGGGTGCGGCGCTCTCGGTCGAAGGGCGCGCCGCGGGGGCGGCGCAGGACGAGGCCACGAGGACGAAGACGAGGGGACGCAAGGTCATGGTGCTGGCTCCGGAGACCGGCGCAGGAGGCGGAACGCGACGTAGACGGGGACTCCGCTGGCCACGATGGCGAGGCCGATGCGCGCCTCTCGCGCGCCGCTGGCGAGGACGCTCCAGAGTACCCAGACGTTGACCCCGATGAACAACAACGGAGCAAAGATCGGCACGCGGAACGGTCGAGGCACGTCGGGGCGGCGCACGCGCAGGACGAGGACGCCGACGACGGCGAGGGTCGCGAAGGCCAAGATGGCCACCGTGGAGAAGTTGAGGAGCTGGTCGAAGCTCCCGCTGAAGAGCTGCACGAGCGCGATCGCCGACTGCACGAGGAGCGACAGGAGGGGGGTCTGCGTCTTGGGATGGACGCGCGCGGCGGGAGCGAAGAAGAGCCCGTCGACGGCCATGGCCTGGTAGATGCGCGGCCCGACGAGGACCGAGGCCTGCATCGAGCTGAGGACGCAGACCGCGATGAGCGGGGAGAGGAACGCGGCGACGACGGGCCCCCCGAGGACGGTCGCCGCGGCGCGGGCCGGGTCGGTCGTGCGGGCGAGCGCGTCGACGGGCATCGCACGGAGATAGACGGCGTTGATGAGGAGGTAGAGCGCGAGGCAGAGCGAGGTGCCGAGGGCCAGCGCGCGGCCGAGCGATCGCTGCGGATCGCGCATCTCGCCCGTGATGTACGTGGCCGCGTTCCAGCCGCTGTAGGCGAAGAAGACCGGGACGAGGGCTTCGGCCGTGCCGCGCGCGGTGTCGCCCGGGACGAGAAACGGCACGAGGCCCCCGGCCGAACCGCGGGCGACGAAGAAGCCCAGGCCGAGCAGGGCGGCGATCGCGGCGAGCTTGGCGCCCGAGAGGACGTTTTGCGTCCACTTGCCGGGGCGGAGGCCGAATGCGTTGACGGCCGTCAGGGCGACGATGGCGGCGGCCCCGATGCCCACGCGCGCGCCGGGGCCATGGAAGCCGAACATCGGCGCGACGGTGAGGCCGAAGCCCGCCGCGAGCGCCGCGATCGACCCGGGGAACGCGATCCAGAGGCTCATCCAGCCGCTCAGGAAGCCGAAGAGCGGCCCGTAGGCCTCGCGCAGGTACACGTACTCGCCGCCCGATCTCGGAAAGAGCCCGCCGAGTTCGCCGTTGGCGAGGGCGCCCGCGACGGCGACGGCGCCCCCGAGGAGCCACGTGCCGAGGAACGCGGCCGGCGAGTGGACGTGCTGCGCGACCGACGGGCTGACGAGGAAGATGCCCGCACCGACGACGCTTCCGACGACGATGAGGGAGCCGTCGACGATGCCCAGGCGCGCGGGGCCCGAGGCCGTCATGGGCGGCGGAGATAGCAAGGATGGGAGGGCCACGCGAGCGTTCTCACGGGGCCGCCCCTTGCGCCGCCCGATCGTTCGGCTGCCGCGCGGAGACCCACCTTCGCAGGACCACCGGCCCCACGAACGCGGAGACCAGCGCCACGCTCACGACGGCGTCGACCCAGTCGCCGACCTTCGCGCGCAGGGCGCCGAAGGCGAAGCCGATCGAGACCAGTCCCCCCACTTCGAGCAGGCCGACGGCCGCGTCGATCGCCATGAAGCGCACGAACCCGAACCGCGAAGCGCCGATGACGAAGTAGACGATGCCGCGGAGGCCGATGAGGAAGCGCGCGACGATGACCGCCTTCGCGCCGTTGGCCTGGACCAAGCTCTCGCTCCACTTCCGCCAGCGCTCGGGGAGGAGCTTCTTCCCGAGCCGGGTACGGAGGATCTTCGCGAGAAAGAAGCGGCCGAAGAGGTAGCTGAGGCCGTCGCCCGCGAGGACGCCCGCGAGGCCGGCGAGGGTGGCGCCGACGAGGTCGACCTTCCCGATCCGTGCGGCGTACCCGGCGGCGAGCAGCGGCGCCTCCTCCGGCACGGGCACGAACGCGGTGCTCAGAGCCGCGAGGAAGATGGCCGTGTACGTGCCCACGTCGCTCGCTTTCGTTCACGCATGCGGACTAAGATGCGGGCCGTGTTCGGCCGCCATTCCGTCGTCGCGTGCGTTTTCGGTCTCTTGCCTCTCATCGTCGCCCTGGGGGCTTGTCGGCCGAAGGCCGGGCAAGAATGCACCGATACGCCCGGGAGCTGCATCGATAAGTCGTCGCACGCGGTGTGCGTGAACAAGAAGTACGTGATCGAAACGTGCAAGGGCAAAGACGGCTGCAACGACGATGGAAAGTCGCTCGTCTGCGACAACACGAAGGCGGACGTCGCCGATGGGTGCGGCCACGAGGGAACGCGCGCCTGTAGCCAAGACGGGAAGTTCGAGCTCCGCTGCCGAGACTCCGCCTACGCGGTGGAATGGAGCTGCCGGGGCGGCTGCACGCTCGACGCGGACAACAATCCGAAGTGCACGCCGACCGGCGAGGTAGGCGACACGTGCCGCGCGGATTCGATCGTCTGCGACGGGAAGCAGCAAACCGAGCTCTCGTGCGTCGACGGGAAGCTCGCGGTGCACCGCACGTGCCACGGGGCGCGCGGCTGCGCGACGCTCCCCGGCGGGGGCGTCGGGTGCGATCGCTCCGTCGCGCTCGAGGGCGAGGAGTGTCAGGAAGAGGGCACCGGCGCGTGCGACACGACGCTGAAGAACGTCCTCGTTTGCTCGGGCGGCCACTTCCACATGCAGCTCCATTGCCTGGGGAAGCTCGGCTGCGAGCTCCCCGGAAACTACAGCGCCCGCTGCGACAAGAGCATCGTCGAGGAGAACGAGCCCTGCGACGAGGAGCTCGCGCCGTCTTGCACGGCCGACGGCAAGCAGGTCCAGTGCAAGGACGGCAAGTTCACGGTCGACAAGAAGTGGAAGCCCAAGAAGGGCGAAACTTGCAACAATCGCTATCGCATCAGCAAAGAGACAGCCAAATTCGAAGCCCGCTGAGGGCGGCAGAGAGGCGGAGGCAACACCATGGCCAAGGGAATCGAGCGCGGTAAGAAGGACAACAAGCCGAAGCTCTCGACGAAAGAGAAGCAAAAGAAGAAGAAGGAAAAGAAGGCGTCGAAGTAGGCAACGGGGCAAGTGAGACAAAGGCGAGCGCGGCCGGCGTTTCGCGCGTCGGCGCGCTCCCCGCGGTCCTCGGGCGTCGAATCGGCTATAGTGGGGCCAGGGATGCCCGAAAAAGACGATTGGCCGACGCCCGGGCTCGGAGGGGAAGACGAGCCCGTCGAGATCGACGTGCCCCTGCCCTCGGTGACACCGGGGGATCTGGCGCCGGTGGTCATGGTCATCGACGACGACACGGAGATCCGGACGATGCTCGTGCGGGCGCTCGGCCTCACGCACACCGTGTACGAGGCGTCGAACGGCGAAGACGCGCGCGCGATGCTCGACGTCATCCCCGTTCCGGACGCCATCGTGTGCGACGTGATGATGCCGAAGCTCGACGGGCTGGGGCTCGCGAAATCGCTCCGGCAGGACAACGCGTTGAGGCGCGTTCCGATCCTCTTTCTCACGGCCCGCGAAGGCCCGCTCGACGTGGTCGCGGGCATCAACGCCGGCGCGAAGCACTACGTGACGAAGCCGTTCAAGGTCGCGGACGTCGTCGCGAAAGTGAAGGCGATGACGGAAAAGACGCGCCGCTGAGGGCGTGGCCGGCGCGTCGAGCGCCTCGCCGTGAAGCGGTCACGGTCTCCGCAGACCGGTCGCGTTCATGAGGAGCATTTCCCGGAGCGCGCCCGCCCTCTCGCGGGCCACGGGAACCCGCATGCCGGGGCCCGCGTCGGCGACGCCGGCGCCGACGAAGAGCTTCGTCTCGTGGCCGTCGCGCTCGAGCTCTTTGATGTGGGTCGCGTTGACGAGCCAGTTGCGGTGGACGCGCACGAAGGCACGCCCGAACGACGACTCGACGGCGGCGAGGGAGAGGTCGATGTCGAACGTGCCGTGCATCGTGTGGACGAACGTCAGCCGGTCCGCGGCCTCGAACGCCCAGATCTCGCCGGGCTCGAGGAAGACGAGGCTGCGCTTGCGCCGCGCGACGATGCGGGCCATCCCCTTCGTGGAGACCGTCACCCCGCCGCGGCGTTGCTCGAGACGGCGCAGGCACTGGGCCACGCGCTCCTCGCTGAAGGGTTTGAGGAGGTAATCGAGGACGCCGAGCTCGAAGGCTTCGAGGGCGTGCTCGTCGTACGCCGTCGCCAAGACGAACATCGGGACTTCGGGCGCGGCGGCCATCGACCGCACGAGCGACAGTCCCGTCTCACCCCCGGCGCCGCCGAGCTGCACGTCGATGAACGCTACGTCGATGCGAATCCCCGGAGGGTCCCCCGCGAGCGCCTGCCGTGCTTCGTCGATGCCGCCCACCGCGCCCACGACCTCGGCGAGCCCCGACGACTCGAGGAGCTCGACCAGATAGTTTCTGGCGGGCCATTCGTCTTCGACGACGAGGGAGCGGAGGAGCGGAGGGTTCGACACGAGTTTTGGGGCGAGATCAGGTTGGCACATCGGCTGAAGGGGGGCTGCCGGCGATCTCGACGATCGACCGCGTGCCTTCTCCCGACCATTCGAGGCGGAGCGAGGAGGAGCTCGGCGCTTCGAGCTCGAGCCGGCGCCGCACCGCCTGGAGCCCGAACGCTCCCGCGCGAACGTCGGCGTCGGGCATCCCGGGGCCGTTGTCCTCGATGGTACAGATCAAGGCTCCGTCTTCGCGCGTGAAGGCGCGGACGACGACCTCCCCCGCCCCATCGGTGCGGCGCAGGGCCCCGTGCTTGACCGCGTTCTCGATGAGCGGCTGAAGGAGCAGGCGGGGAAGGATCCGCGCGTTGCACTCGGGTCGCACGTCCCACTGAAAACGGAGTACGCCGCGGTGACGTGCCTCGAGGATCTCGGCGTACCGCCGCAGCCACGCCACCTGGCGCTCGAGCGGCTGGAGCTCGCTCGCGTCCTGCACGGCGTCGCGCATGAGGTCGCCGAGGCACACGAGCAGCCGGCGCGCTTCGCGTGGCTCCTCGGTGACGAGCCCCGCGATGGCGTTCAACGTGTTGAGCAGGAAATGAGGTTCGAGGTGGGCTCGGAGGCGGGCCACCTCGGCGCGGCTTCGGAGGTCCTGCGCCTCGAGCGCCCGAAGCTGCGCGCTCTCGACGGCCGTCGGGTACACGAAGGCGAGCGCCCACACTCCGAAGTAGAGCTGCGCGTTGAGGATTCCGTAGAGCGAGGAGCGAATGAAGCTCACGGCGTTCGGCGCGTGGAGGCGAAGCGCCGGCAGGCGCATGGCGAGGAAGCCGTAGAGGAGGCCGAAGAGGAAGCCGATCGCGGTGGCAATGGTCATTCCGGTGCCGAGGGCGTACCCGGCGGTCATCCGGCGGCGGATGGACCAGCCGAACGACGCCGACAGGGTCACCATCAGGAGCGGCAGCTCGAACGTCAGGAAGGCGATGCGCGCGAGGATGCGGGCGCTCTCGTGCCCCGCGACGAGCTCGGTCGCGAGTTGCAGGACGATGACGCCCCCGACGACCGTGAGGCCGAGGGCACGCCGCGATCGCAGTGTCGCGAGAGGGCGAATGGAATCGTTCACGTTCGGGCGGCGCGGCGCGACGGATGTTGCGGCATATTCATCGCAACGCGCCAGATGCCTCGAAACGGTGGACAACGCCATTGATCATGAAGGGTACTATGGGAGGACTGACAGCGCGCACCCGCTGGTCGGAAGTGTCGCGTGCCTCGTCGGCGGGTACCCACCCCTCGTCATTTGACGATCGGGCCGCTTCTACGCAAACCACATCCTGGTAGGGAGAAGAGACGATGCGGAGACCGGGTCTCGCGATGGCGCTAGGGGGTTTGGCCGGATGGGCCGGCGGCCTCGCGTGGGCGGTCGACTGTCCCTCGGCCCAAGCCGAAGAAGCGCAGGCGCCCGCGTTGCGTGTGCTGACGCTGGCGGACGTGGAGCGGTCGGCGCAGGTGCAGCAGCCGCAGATGCTCGTCGCGAAGGCCGCCACCCACATCGCCGAAGCGCAGACGGAGGAAGCGCGCGCGCCGCTCTTGCCGCAGATCACGGGCACGGCGTCGTACACGCGGGAGACGGGCAATTTCCAACCGCGGCCCGGTATCTCGCCGACGGGCGTCACGACGACCGCCGCGACCGGCAATTTCTTCTCGACGTCGTACGACGTCTGGAACTTCGGACTGACGGGCACGCAACTCATCTACGACTTCGGCCAGACGTATGAAAAGTACGGCGCCGCCAAGCAGACCGTGGAGGCGCAGCGCTTCGCCGAGCAGACGACGCAGTACACGATCGTGTCGAACGTGCGGCGCGCTTACTTCAATGCGCGCGCGTTCAAGGCGCTCGTCGACGTCGCCAAAGAGACCCTCGACGATCAGAACCGGCACCTGACCCAAGTCCAGGGCTTCGTGCAGGTCGGCACCCAGCCGCCCATCGCCCTCGCCCAGCAGAAGGCCGCCGTCGCGAACGCACGCGTCCAGCTCATCACGGCGCAAAACAACTACGAGACGGCGAAGGCGCAGCTCAATCAAGCCGCGGGAATCGTCGGGGGCACCGAATACGACGTCGGCGACGAGGAGCTCCCGCCGGTCGAAGACGAGGACCAGTCTTTGGCGACGCTCGTCGCCAAGGCGCTGACCACGCGGCCCGAGCTCGCGACGTTGCAGAAGGAGCGCGACGCGCAAGACGCCACCCTTCGCGCCGCCAAGGGAGGCTACGGGCCGTCGCTCTCGGCCATCGCGGGGGCGACGTACGGCGGCGAGCAGCTCGATCAGCTCGTCCCGAACTGGAGCGTCGAAGGTCTGCTGACGTGGCCCATCTTCCAGGGCGGGCTGACGCGCGGGCAAGTGCACCAGGCGGAGGCCGGGCTCCAGAGCATCGAAGCGCAGCGGAGCCTCGAGGAGCTGCAGGTCCAGCTCGACGTGGACTCCGCGCGCCTCGCGATACGCGCGGCCAAGGCGACGATCGGCGCCTCGGACGACGCGCTGACGAACGCCCGCGAGCAGCTTCGCCTGGCCGAGCAGCGCTATGCGACGGGCGTCGGCAGCATCATCGAGCTCAACGACGCGCAGGTCGCTTATACGACTGCGGCGGCACAAGTCATCCAAGCGCGGTATGGGCTCGCCTCGGCCCGCGCACAGCTCCTCGCTGCCCTGGGACGAACATGATGAACGACCAACGCATCGCCACCCGCCCATCCGCCGCTCCCCCGATCGAGGCCGACCGGCCGCGGAGGTCCCTGGCTGGGCGCGCCGTCCTCCTCGGAGTCGTCGCGGTCGTCGTCCTCGGGACCGCGCTGGTCTTTCATCACCGGCAGAAGGAAGCCGCGGCGACGGCCGCCGCGGCTGCGAGCGCGGCGGCCAATCGGACGATCCCCGTCTTGACGGCGAAGGTGATGCAGCGCGACGTGCCCGTCTGGCTCGACGGGTTGGGCAACGTATCGGCCTTCTACACGGTCACCGTGAAGACGCAGGTCGACGGCCGCGTCGACAGGGTCCTCTTCACCGAAGGCCAGCACGTGAAGAAGGGGGACATGCTCCTCCAGATCGACCCCCGCCCCTTCGCGATCCAGCTCGAGTCGGCGCAGGCGGCGCTCGAGCGGGACAACGCGAACCTCAAGAACGCGCGCGTCAACCTGGACCGCTACAAGACGCTGTCGGCGCAGAACCTCATCGCGGTCCAGCAGATGACCGACCAGCAAGCGGCGGTCGACCAGCAGCAGGCCCAGGTCCGCGCCGACCAGTCGCAGATCGACTCCGCGAGGCTCAACCTCGACTACGCGCGCATCACCTCCCCCATCGACGGGGTGACCGGCGTGCGCCTCGTCGACCCGGGCAACATCGTCCACGCCTCCGACCAGACGGGCCTCGTCGTGGTGACGCAGCTCGACCCGATCGCCGTCTTCTTCACCCTCCCCGAGGACGACCTGCCCTCGATCCACGACGCGATGGCCAAGGGGGAGCTCGGCGTCCAGGCCCTCAGCAGGAACGGCGAAAAGCCCCTCGGCGACGGGAAGCTTTCCGTCATCGACAACGAGATCAACCAGGCGACCGCCACGATTCGCCTCAAGGCGATCTTCCCGAACCCTCAGTCGGCTCTCTGGCCCAACCAGTTCGTCAAAGCGCGCCTGCGCCTGTCGACGCGGGTGAACGCGATCGTGGTGCCCGCGGCGGTGGTGCAGCACGGCCCGCAGGGGACCTTCGCGTACGTCGTCGGGGCCGACTCTACGGCGGCGGTCCGTCCCGTGACGGTCGAGGCCATCCAGGGCGAGGTGGCGATCATCTCGAAGGGTCTTCAGGTAGGCGAGCAGGTCGTGACCGACGGGCAAGCGCAGCTCCGGCCGGGGGCCAAGGTGGCCGCGAAGGCGGCCCCGGCGCCGGGCAGCAAATCGGGGGACGGCACCCCGGGGTCCGGAAGGTCGAGCGACGGCTCGGGCGGGTCCGCGAAACCGAGCGCGAGCGCGCCGGCGCCCTCCGGGGGAGCAGGAGACAAGCCGTGAGCGGGGGCGGCGTTTCGGAGCCGTTCATCCGGAGGCCGGTCGCGACGACGCTCCTCATGATCGGGCTTCTGCTCGTGGGGCTTGCGGCCTTCACGCAGCTGCCCGTCTCGGCCCTCCCGCAGGTCGACTACCCGACCATCGTCGTCTCCACGTACTTGCCGGGCGGCAGCGCGGAGACGATGGCGACCGCCGTGACGACGCCGCTCGAGCGGCAGTTCGGTCAGATGCCGTCGCTCACCCAGATGACGAGCGTCTCGAGCTTCGGATACTCGGAGATCACCCTCCAGTTCGACCTCGACCGGAGCATCGACGCCGCGCAGCAGGACGTGCAGGCGGCGATCAACGCGGCCTCGAGCCTGCTTCCGAGCCAGCTCCCCACGCCGCCGACGTACTCGAAGAGCAACCCGGCCGACCAGCCGATCCTGACGGTCGCCATCAGCTCCGACGTCCTACCGCTCGATCAGGTCGACGACTTCGCGGACTCGATCCTGGCTCAGAAGATCTCGCAGGTGTCGGGCGTCGGCCTCGTTACCATCAACGGCGGACAGAAGCCCGCGGTCCGCGTCCAGGTCGATCCGCAATCCCTCGCGGGCACGGGCCTCACGCTCGAGGACGTCCGCACCGCGCTCGTTGCAGCGAACATCAACCAGCCCAAGGGCAACATCGACGGACCGCGGCAGGACTACGCGCTCCAGACGAACGATCAGCTCTACAAGGCAGACGGCTTCAAGCCCCTCGTCATCGCCTACGCGAACGGATCTCCCGTGCGCCTGGGAGACGTGGCGGACGTCATCGACGGCGTCGAGAACCAGCAGCTCGCCGGCTGGGCCAGCGACAAGCGCGCGATCATCCTCAACGTGCAGCGCCAGCCGGGCGCCAACGTCATCCAGGTGGCCGACCGGGTGAAGGCGCTTCTGCCGCAGCTTCAAGCGTCGCTGCCGCAAGGCATCGACGTGAAGGTCCTGAGCGATCGCACCGAGACGGTCCGCGCCTCGGTGGAAGACGTCGAACACACGCTGCTGCTGACGACGGGCCTCGTGGTCGCCGTCATCTTCCTCTTTCTCCGCAACTGGCGCGCGACCCTCATCCCGAGCGTCGCCGTGCCGATGTCCCTCATCGGCACGTTCGGGATCATGTACATCGTCGGCTACAGCCTGAACAATCTCTCGCTCATGGCGCTGACGATCGCGACCGGCTTCGTGGTCGACGACGCGATCGTCATGATCGAGAACATCTCCCGGTACATCGAGGCAGGCGACAAGCCGTTCGATGCGGCGCTGAAGGGCGCGGCGCAGATCGGCTTCACGATCGTGTCGCTCACCGTCTCGCTCGTGGCGGTGCTCATCCCGCTCCTCTTCATGGGAGGGCTCATCGGGCGCCTGTTCCGCGAGTTCGCGGTCACGCTCGCGGCCTCCATCGGCGTCTCGGCGCTCCTGTCGTTGACCTTGACGCCCATGATGTGCGCGCACCTCTTGAAGCCCGAGCCGCACGCTTCCAACGGGAAAGAGGGGGGGCATCATGGCCGGCTCTACGAGTGGTCGGAGCGCGCGTTCGAAAGCGCGATCGCGTTTTACGACCGTGGGTTGAAGGTGGTGTTGCGCCACCGGCTGACGACGCTCATCGTGACCATCGGGACGCTGGGCCTCACGGTCGTCCTCGCATACGCGGTGCCGAAGGGCTTCTTTCCTGAGCAGGACACGGGGATGATCCTCGGCGTCTCTCAGGCCGGGCCGGACGTGTCGTTCCCGAAGATGATGGATCTGCAGCGGTCGCTCGCGGACGTCATCCTGGCCGACCCCGACGTCCAAAACGTCGCCTCGTACATCGGGTCGGACGGGACGAACGCGACGACGAACAGCGGGCGCCTCTCGATCACGCTCAAGCCCCTCGACCAGCGGAAGGCCAACGCCGCCGAGATCATCGCGCGGCTCGCGCCGAAGGTCGCCGCGGTCGACGGGGTGCAACTCTACATGCAGCCGGTGCAGGACCTGCAGATCGACAGCCGCGTGAGCCGGACGCAGTACCAGTACACGCTCGAGGACGCCGACCCGAGCGAGCTCGCCACCTGGGCGCCGAAGCTCGTCGCGGAGCTCCGGAAGGAGCACACGCTGCACGAGGTCGCGAGCGACGAGGAGACGGCGGGCTTGCAGGTCTCGCTGACCATCGATCGCGACACGGCGTCGAGGCTCGGCATCTCCCCGCAGGTCATCGACAACACGCTGTACGACGCGTTCGGGCAGCGGCAGGTGTCGATCATCTTCACGCAGCTGAACCTTTACCGCGTCATCCTCGAGGTCAAACCCGAGAGCGCACAGAGCGCGATGGCGCTCGACCAGATCTTCGTCCGCGCCGTGAACGGTTCACCGGTCCCGCTCAGCGCGATCGTGCACCGGGCGACGACGACCGCCCCGCTCGCGATAAACCACCAGGGCCAGTTCCCCGCGGTGACCATCTCGTTCAACCTGACCCCCGGGGAGTCGCTCGGCGACGCCGTCCGCGACATCCAGGCAGCGCAGGCGCGCATCGGGATGCCGCCGAGCGTCCACTCGGACTTCGTGGGCGCGGCGCAAGCGTTCAACGATTCGCTGGCGAGCGAGCCTCTCCTCATCGCCGCGGCGATCATCACCGTCTACATCGTCCTCGGCGTGCTCTACGAGAGCTACATCCACCCGATCACGATCATCTCGACGCTGCCGTCGGCGGGGGTCGGCGCGCTCCTGGCGCTCTACATCGTCAAGATGGACTTCAGCGTCATCGCGCTCATCGGGATCATCCTTCTCATCGGCATCGTGAAGAAGAACGCGATCATGATGATCGACTTCGCGCTCGAGGCGGAGCGCGACCACGGCAAGAGTCCGGAGGAGTCCATCCACGAGGCGTGCCTCCTTCGCTTTCGTCCGATCATGATGACCACGATGGCCGCGCTCCTCGGCGGCCTGCCCCTCGCCCTCGGAACGGGCATGGGCTCGGAGCTGCGGCGGCCCCTCGGCATCACCATCGTCGGCGGGCTTATCTTCTCGCAGGTGCTGACCCTCTATACGACGCCCATCGTCTATCTCTATATGGACCGCCTCGGCCGGTGGCTCTCTCCGGAGAAGCGACGGGCGGCGCAGCCGGCGCAGGCCGCGTCGTGAACATCTCGGCCCCGTTCATCCGGCGGCCGGTCGCCACGTCCCTGCTCGCCGCGGCGGTCTTGCTCGCGGGCCTCGGCGCCTACTTCCAGCTCCCCGTCGCCCCCCTTCCGCGCGTCGACTTTCCGACCATCCAGGTGAGCGCCAGCCTTCCTGGCGGCGCCCCCGAGACGATGGCGTCCTCGGTGGCGACGCCGCTCGAACGGCGGTTCGGGCGCATCGCGGGCCTCACCGAGATGACGTCGATGAGCACGCTCGGCGCCGTGTCGATCACGCTCCAGTTCGATCTGGACCGCAACGTCGACGCGGCCGCCAGGGACGTTCAGGCGGCCATCGCGGCGGCCGGCGGCGAGCTCCCCCCCGACCTGCCGGTCAAGCCGACGTACCGGAAGGTGAACCCGTCCGACGCTCCCATTCTCATCATCGCGCTGACGAGCAAGGTCCTACCGCTCGCCCAGGTCTTCGACGCGGCCACCAACATCCTCGCGCAGAAGATCTCGCAGGTGCGCGGCGTGGGTCAGGTCTTCGTCGGCGGAGGACAGCAGCCCGCCGTGCGCGTCGAGGTCGACCCGAGCACCCTCGCGGGGATGGGGCTCGCCCCGGTCGACGTCCGGGGCGCAATCGCGGCGACGACGATCGACGAGGCGAAAGGGACCGTCGGCGGCGCGTCGCAGTCCTCGACCATCGGGGCGAACGACCAGATCTTCGACGCGCGCGGCTACCAGCCGCTCGTCGTCGCCCAGGACGGGCAGACCACCGCGCGGCTCCGCGACGTGGCGCAGGTCAGGGACGGGGTCCAGAACGACCGCGTCGCAGGGTGGGCCGACGCGGAGCGCGCCGTGCTCCTCATCGTCCGCAAGCAGCCCGACGCCAACATCATCGAGACCAATCAGCGCGTCCTCAAGCTCCTGCCCGACCTCGCCACCTCGATCTCTCCCGCCATCGACATACAGGTGAGCAGCGACCGGACGCAGACGATCCGCGCCTCGGTGAACGAGGTCGAGAAGACCCTCGGCGTCAGCGTCGTGCTCGTCATCGTCGTCGTGTTCGCCTTCCTGCGGTCGTGGCGCGCGACGATCGTCCCGACCGTGGCGATCCCCCTGTCGCTCTTCGGCACGTTCGGCGCGATGTACCTCTTGCACTACAGCATCGACAACCTGTCGCTGATGGCGCTCACCATCTCGACGGGGTTCGTGGTGGACGACGCCATCGTGGTCACCGAGAACATCACGCGCGCGATCGAGCGCGGCAAGAGCCCCCTCGAGGGCGCGCTCGAGGGGGCGCAGCAGATCGGGTTCACCATCGTGTCGATCACCGCGTCGCTCCTCGCGGTGTTCGTGCCGATCCTCCTCATGGGCGGCATCGTGGGGCGCCTCTTCCGGGAGTTCGCCGTCACGCTGAGCGTCGCGGTCGCGATGTCGGCCCTCGTGTCGCTCACGCTGACGCCGATGATGTGCTCGCGCATGCTTCGGCCGGAGCACGGCGTGCGGCACGGCTGGTTCTACCGCGCGTTCGAGTCCGGCTTCGACGCGGCCGCGCGGTTCTACGAGCGCGGGCTACGGTGGGCGCTCGCCCACCGCCCCACCATGCTCATCGTGACGTTCCTCACGGTGGCGGTGAACGTCGGGCTCTTCATCATCGTCCCGAAGGGCCTGTTCCCGCAGCAGGACACGGGCCTGCTGGTGGGATCGATGCAAGCGTCGCAGGACGCCTCGTATACGGAGATGGTGCGCCTCGCGACGCAGGTCAACAAGATCCTGAGCGCCGATCCCGACATCGATCACTACGTGGCCTTCACCGGCTCGGGCGGATTCGGGACCGGCAACACCGGGTCGGCGTTCATCACGCTCAAGCCCCTGCCGCCACGCAAGTCGACGGCCGACGAAGTGCTTGCCCGGCTTCGCGGCAAGCTCTCCCACGTCGAGGGGATCGCCACGTACCTGCAATCGCGCCAGGACGTGAACGTCGGCGGCCGGCAGGCCCGCACCCAGTACCAGTATACGGTCGAGGACGCGAACCTCGACGAGCTCCAGACCTGGGCGCCGCGGCTTCTCGACTCGATGCGCAAGCTGCCGCAGCTCAAGGACTTGAACAGCGACCAGCAGAACGCCGGCCTGCAGCTCAACGTCGACATCGATCGGGACACCGCCTCGCGGCTCGGCGTCACGGCGCAGGCGATCGACGACGCCCTGTACGACGTCTACGGGCAGCGGCTCGTCGCGACGACGTACGCGCAGATGAACGAGTACTACGTCGTCATGGAGGCGCAGAACACGTATCGGCAGGCGCCGGATTCGCTCGACGGCATCTACGTCAAGAGCGCGAGCGGCGCCGCGGTGCCCCTCCGGGCCATCGCGAAGGTATCGCAGACGACGGCGTCGCTCATCGTCAACCACAACGGGCAGTTCCCGGCCATCACGCTGTCGTTCAACCTGTCGGCGAACTCGTCGCTCGGTGCGGCTGTCGATGCGATCCACAAGACCGAGCTCGACATGCACTTGCCGCCGAGCGTGCACGCCGACTTTCAGGGCACGGCGCAGGCCTTCACGTCGTCGCTCAAGAACGAGCCGCTGCTCATCTTGGCGGCGCTCCTCGCCGTCTACATCGTGCTCGGGATGCTCTACGAGAGCTACATCCACCCGGTGACGATCCTGTCGACGTTGCCGTCGGCGGGGATCGGCGCGCTCGTGGCCTTGATGCTCTTCGGCGCGCAGCTCGACGTCATCGCGATCGTCGGCCTGCTCCTCCTCATCGGCATCGTGAAGAAGAATGCGATCCTCATGGTCGACTTTGCCATCGAGGCGGAGCACCACGGCAACACGGACCCCGAGGACGCCATCCTCCACGCGGCGCTACTCCGCTTCCGCCCGATCCTGATGACGACGTGCGCCGCCCTCTTCGGGGCGCTGCCGCTCGCGTTCGGGCACGGCCTCGGGTCCGAGCTCCGACGCCCACTCGGCATCACGATCGTCGGCGGTCTCTTCGCGTCGCAGCTGTTGACGCTCTACACGACACCGGTCGTGTACTTGACGCTCGAGCGTTTGACAGGCCGCAGCAGGAAGCGACGGCGGCCCGCGCCGGCGCCCCTCCAACGACCGCAGGAAGCGTAACCTACAGGGACGGGGAAGCGTGACGGCTGCAGGATGCGGCGGCGACGCTACTGGGCGATCGTGAGTCCGGTACCGGCGTCCGACCCGGGGGGCGCGAGGCACGAGGTGAGATCGAAGAGCATGAACTCGAGCGCCTTCTCCTGGTTGGAGAGCGGGACGTTCGCGTTGCAACCGCTCGGCGTGACGCCGTTGGCGGGCGGTCCCGAGGCGTTCATCGATTCGCCGTAGTCGCCCGAGTTTCCGCCCACGTGGAGGTCGCTGTACACGATGCGGCCGCACGAGCCCTCGCCTTGCTGCGCCATCGTGTCGTACGAGAAGTACAGAACGGAGCTCGCGCTCACCGGATCGACCGTCGCGCCCGGCGCGAACGTGGAGTTCGCGGGATCGAAGTACATCCAGGGGGTGCCGACCTCGCCCGAGTTCGGGAGAATGTCGACGTTGTGCCGGGCCTGCACGATCGACAGCTCGCCCGTGGGCGTCAGCGCTCCCACCGTACCGAGCCACGTCTTCATGGCCACGGCACCCGGGAAGGGCCGGCCGTTGGGAAGAGTCGACGGGATCGTGCCGAGCGTCGGGTTCTCGAGCTGGTTGGCGTTGCTCGTGTAGAAGGTGGCCAGGTTCGGCCAGGGCTGCCCCAGAAACCACTGGTAATGGTAGTGCGAAGCGAAGACGCGGCCGCCCGAGGTCGCGTAGTCGAAGAGGGCCTGGACGTTCGGCATCGTCGTCGGCTGCGCTTCGCAGGACAAGAGGACCGCGTCGTACGGTGACAGGTCGGCAGCGGTGTCCCAAAGGGACTGGTACGAGATCGGCGACGTCGGCATGGCCGGCGCGGTGTCCGGCCACCCCTGGAAGATGTGGATACGCTGCGTGGTGCTAGCGCCGCCGACGTACTCGTTCTCGGAGACGCCCATTCGCGTCATCAAGCATTCGAGCGTGTCGGCTCCGCCAGTCGACACGGCGATGCTCGGCAAGTCGCCGGTCACCGCCCCCGCGGGGTCTGTCGCCGCGGCGGGAGTCGTCGGCAGGCGCGAAGGCAGGCGGAGCGTACCGTCCGGAATGGTGTTGTCCGTGCCGCAACTGACCGTCACGTTCGTCTGCGATCGCCATTTGCCGATCTGCATGACGAGCGGCACCGAGCCGCCGCCCTTGGCTGCCGGCGCGGGAGAGATCTTGAAAGTGCCCGTCGCGTCGGTCAGGGCGTACGACCCGACGAAGCCGCCCGTATAGAGCTCGCTGCAGTTGCAGGTCAGCCCTGCCGGCATGGGCTTCGGCGTATCGTACGGGACCCAGACGGCGACGTTGTAGACGGGGTTGTTGCCCGCGGGGTCGAAGACCTTTCCGCTGATGGTCGTGATCCCGGAACAGGCGGCGGTGGAGACCCTGCCGTCCTTGCTCGTCTCCTGCGCGATGTTCGTGTTCGTCGGCCCGTCGCCGATCACGACGCCGCCGCTGCCATTGCCGCCGCTGCTCGTCCCGTCCGTCCCGCCGCCATCCCCGGGCCCGTTTCCATTGGGGGTGCTCCCGCAGCCGGAATTCCAGCCGAGCAATCCCACCCAACCGACCAAGACGACCGAAGCGACGTACCGACCGGTGCGCATCGAGACACTCCCTTTGCCGACGTGCCAGCCACCCGAGGACACACGACGCTAGCGGGTGGACCGGGAGTATAGGCCACGGGCTCCGATATCGCGGAAATTGAGACGCGTGCGGGACGAAAATCGCGCGACACCGCGCGGCAACTTGGCCGGGCTGTGGTGGACCTTTCCTCCTTCGCTGATCTTGCGCAGGGTTTGTCCATCGCGCGGTGCCGCCTCCCCGGCCCTCCGGGACCGTTCGCGGCTCGCACACGCCTCGCGGCTCGTCGTGGCTCACCCCCAAAAACGTGGAGGCGCGCGGAGCCCGTTATTCCGTCGTCTCCTCTTCACCCTCGACCGGAGCTTCGGTGAACCGGTACCCGACGCCGCGAACCGTTTCGATGTAGCGGCCCACGCTCTTCAGCTTCTCGCGGAGGCGTTTGACATGCGTGTCGACGGTCCGCGTGGTGATGTCGGCTTCGATGCCCCAGATATCGTTGAGGAGGACCGAGCGGGTCTGCACGCGGTTCTTGCGCTCGTAGAGCGTGAGCAGAAGCTTGAACTCGAGCGACGTCAGCGCGATCTCGGCCCCCGCCACCCAGACCCGGTGGGCCGCCGGGTCGATACGGAGCTCGCCGAACTCCACCATGTCCGCGGGCGCAACGTCCTTACGACGGAGGACGGCCCCGACGCGGAGGAGGAGCTCGCGGACGCTGAACGGTTTGACGACGTAGTCGTCGGCTCCGAGCTCGAAGCCGACGACGCGGTCTATCTCCTCGCCCTTCGCGGTGACCATGATGACGCGCACGTCGCGCATCGTTTGGTCTCGCTTCAGCGTCTTGCAGACGGCCGTGCCCGACATGTCGGGCAGCATCAGATCGAGCAGAATGAGGTCCGGGTGGAGCTCCCGGGCGAGGCGCAACCCGTCGGCCCCCGTCGAAACGAGATGCACCCGGTGCCCCTCCTTGGTGAGGTTATAGTCGAGCACCTCTCTGAGGTCCGACTCGTCTTCGACGACCAGGACGCGCGCCATGTGGGTCTTCTTAGGTCATTTCCCTGGCGTGGGAACGACGTTCGCGTGACAGTCGTGTGACGCTGGCCCGGGTGGAGGGGCCGATCGCGTTGACACGCAGCGAAGGCACGCGCTACATGGGCTGGGTGTTTGGTCTCGGGCCGCCCCGGGGTCCGCGGGAGTAACTCAGTGGTAGAGTGCCACCTTGCCAAGGTGGACGTCGAGGGTTCAAATCCCTTCTCCCGCTCCACAAATAACGAAGCTAAGCGATATTGCTTAGGTTCGTGACAGAGCGCCCTTCGGCGTTTCCCCCCAGTTGCCCTCCAGCAACTCAATCGCCCGCCGCTTGTCGCTGCCGCTGGCGTGCAGGTAGCGCGCGGTGCTGGCCAGGTCCGCGTGGCCCATCATCTCGCGGATGGCCTCGATGCTCGCGCCCTGGCGGGCCGCGTGGGTGCCGAAGCCGTGCCTCAAGGAGTGGAAGCTCCAGGTCGGCGCGATGCCCAGCCTGTTCTGCAGGGCGATGAACGCCTTGTAGACGCGCTGGCGGCTGGGCGTGTTGCCCTCCGGGTCGGCCACAAGCCGGTCGGCGGGCTTCTTTCCCTTCACCGCCTCCGCCAGGACTGCGCGCAGCGGCTCCGCGAGGGGCACGGCGCGTTCGTCGCCGGACTTCGGGGTCACGACGACGTCGGCGGAGAACGCCTTGCGGACGTTGACCAGAATGCCGGCGAAGTCGACGTCCATGACCCGGAGGGCCCGGACCTCTCCGTTCCTCTGGCTGCCGAAGACCGCCAGCGCGATCGCGATGCGGAGCCACCCGGTGCTCGCATCCAGCAGCTGCCGGACGATGTCGAGCGGCGGGGCTGACGGGAGCTTCTTGGGCTTGGGGGGTAACGGCGGAAGCCGGGGGGCCTTCGCGATCACCTCCAGCTCGAACGCCTCCCGCAGCAC
>DASYBG010000053.1:0-48180 GCA_036500865.1 Polyangiaceae bacterium | reverse complement strand
CCACCGGAAGACCCCTTGCTCACGTACAGGCTCCCGGCTCCGAACCTTCCCCATTCCCGTCGTCTCGCTCATCGCCCATTACGACGATCGGGGCAGCTCGTCTATTTCCATCCGCGTCCCTTTTCTGGACGATTCTTGAGTTCGCCGCCGGGCGGATTCGTTGCGAACTGTTTCGTTGGGCATGTCCCGGCGCGCCGGCGTGCTGAACGAGGCGGAGGTCGAACATGAGCCAGTCGTCGCCGCGCGCTCCCCGCTTCCCGTCGTCCCGATCGGAGGACAGCCCATGAAGTCCGTCGCCGCCCTCGTGCGTGCCACACTCGCCCATCACCTCCATTGCGATCCGGGCAAGATCCACCCCTGGCTACACCTCGAGGCCGACCTCGACCTGACGCCCCTCGAGCTCATCGTCATCGCGCTCGAGATCGAAGAGCTCGAAGGGATCGCCATTCCCGTCGAGGCGCTCGACGACGTCACGACCGTCGGCGACTTCGTGGGCTTCATGTCCCATGCGGTCGCGCACCAGCGGGCGGGAGAGACGTCCGCCCCCGCGGGCCGGCGCAGCCGTCACGGGGCGATGTCTCCGTAGACGATGCCGCGGCCGCCCGTCGCGAAGTAGACGCGCCCGAAGACCCTCGGGTCGCCCGTGACGTGCGAGGCCGAGCCATAGCCGTGCGCGTCGTCGCTCGCGCGGATCCATGTGGCGCCCGCGTCGTCGGAGCGGAAGATGCCGTAGCGGCCTCCGACCTTACCGGCGACGAAGACCGCCGGATACGAGGCGCCGTCGGCCGCCTTGCCGAAGCCGACGGACGATGCCTGCTCGACCGCCGCGAACCGCTCCAGCGCGTACCCCGCCGCGGCGCGCACGCGGAAGAGCGCGTGGTCTACGGCGATCCAGAGCTCGCCGGCGTGGTCGGGCACCGCGCGCACGTCGAGCGGTGAGTGGCGCCGCGGTTCGCGCCCCACGGGCAGCGCGCGCCGCACGGCTTGGACGCTCGCCCCGGCGTCCGCGCTCGCGTAGAGGACCCCTTCGATGGGGTCGACGCCGTAGAAGCGCAAAGCGTCGACGCGGTCCGACACGAGGGCGAGGTCTGCCGGCGCGCCGGCCACCGGCTGCCACGTCGCGCCTTGGTCGCGCGTGACGTACGGCGGGTTGTGGCGCGTCGTCCAGACGAAGGCGGTCCCGTCGGCCGACACGGCGATCGGCCCGGTGCCGAATCGGTCGGGCCGCGAGCGCGGAGGCTCGCTCGCGAATCCCGTCCAGTGGGCGGCGGCGTCGCGGGACCACGCGCCGAGGATGCGGTCGTTGCCGTACGTGGTGCCCGAGCGGACGAGCACGTCGGGCGCGCGGCCCGCGTAGTCGAGGAACTCCGTGTTCTTGAAGCCCGGCGCGTCGAACCGGCCCTGCGGCGGCGAGACGGAGAGGTCGTCGTGGCGGAAGCCGTCGATGTCTCCAAGCCCGCTCACCAGGTGGGCTCCGGTCGGCGCGCTCACGAGCGCGAGCGGCACGGTCTCTTCGAGGCCTCGGTCGTCGAACGTCCACCGCGTGGGCTCGCCGGCGTCGGCGCGGAGCGCGTCGCGCGTCCCCCAAATCCCGAAGCCCGTGGTGAAGAGGAGGTGTCCGCGCTCGAACGGATCGATCACCACGGTGCTCATCCAGTGGTGACGCATCGTCGCCGTGTACGGCGCCGCCGCGTGGTTCCAGCTCGCCTTCTCGAGCAGGGGCGTCCAGGTCGTGCCGCCGTCCTTGGTGCGGAAGATCTCGTCGAAGGGGTGGCTGCGGTTCCACGTCGACACGACGACCGTCTGCGGGTCCGACGGGTCGACCGAGACCGCGGCGTACCCGAACGGACGGCCTTCCGCGGGGAGGGGACGCTCGGGCGTGACGTCGGCGAACCTTCCAGTGCGGGTGTCGAGCTTGTAGACCGCGCCGTCGCCCATGTGGTTCGGTCCAGGTTCGTCGGCGTACGTCACGAAGAGGGCGCCATCCGCGGCGAGGTCGGCGCGGACGGGCCGAAACTTCGTGGGCTGGTCCGGCACGGCCTCCCAGGTGGCGCCCGCGTCGCGGCTTCGGAAGAGGCTCTCGCCGGTGCGGGAGATGGCCGCGTAGAGGACCGGCGTCGGCTGTCCGTCCCGTCCACTCGCCGGGTCGAACCGTACGAACACGATGCCGACGGCTTGCGCGAGGTAGTTGAATTCGCCAGGCTTCGGACTCTGCGGGTGCCCCGCGCTCCCATCGGGCAGGTCTGGAAAGCCGGGCACGCGCGCGAACGAGAGCGCGCCGTCGGCGCTTTTCCAGAGCCCGTCCTTGCGCGACCCGAAGTAGACGATGCGCGGATCGTGCGGGTCGATCGCGAGGCGTTCGCCGCTCCCCCGGCCGGCCTCGTTGCCGCCCATCTTGAACGGCATGGGCGTGCGCCGCCACGTCTCGCCATAGTCGGCGGAGAAGAGGATCTCGCCGTTGCTCACGTCGGGGTTCGTATACGTACCCGCGGCAAGGTACACGCGGCGCGCGTCGACGGGGTCGGGCGCGATGCTCTCGATGCCGTGGAGGTTCCAATCGGGCTGCGTGACCCAGTCGAGGAGCGGCACCCAGGTGTTCGCGGCGTCGTCCCACCGGTAAGCGCCGCCGACGTCGGTGCGCGCGTACGCGAGGTGGGGCTCCGTGGGGCTGAAGACGATCCCGGTCACGAAGCCGCCGCCGAGGATGGCGACGTTCTTCCAAACGTAGGGGTGGTTCGCGTGCTCGGTTGGCTGGGAGACGACCGGGCGCGGTGCGGCGCAAGACATCGTCAGGAGGGTAGCCGCGGCGAAGGCCGCCCCCAACGCGCGTCGACCGGAAGGCGAGGCCGCACGCAGACCGCGCGGGGGGCCCCTCATTGTCTGCCCCAGATCGCGAGCGCCAGCCAGCCCAGCATCACCATGCACACGGCGAACGCGGTCAGCGTGATGGGGAGCGGCACCTTGCCGGGCTTCGGCGTTTTCATCGACACGAGCATCTGGGTCGCGGCGATCACGATGCCGTCGAGCTTCTTCTTCGCCAGCGCGGCCTTCTCCGGGTCCTCCGCGATGGCGCGGTAACGCCCCGCGATCTCCGGCAGTCGCTGGCTCCGCACCGCGTGGTCGAGGAGCGATGCGTGCGCGGCCTCGTCGTCCCAGGCGCTCGTCACGCGCGCCCAGAGCGCTTCGAGCACCGCGTCACGCGCGTCCTCGTCTTCTTGCACGGCGTCATTATCGCGCCATTCACGGCTCGCTCGCATCTTCCGCGCGTCCTTGCGGGGCCGCACCCCGCTCGCTCGAGTCGAGCCACAGCGTGACCGGCCCATCGTTGACCGACACGACGCGCATGTCCGCGCGGAACCGGCCGGCTTCGACCGGCACGCCGAACGCGCGCGCCTCGGCCAAGGCCGCACGGTAGGCGTCTTCCGCGAGCAGGGGGGCCATGGCCTGCTGGAAACTCGGCCTGCGCCCGCGGCGCATGTCCGCGTAGAGCGTGAACTGACTGACGAGCAGCAGCGCGCCGGCGACGTCGACCACGCTCCGGTTCATCTTCCCGGCGCCGTCGTCGAAGATGCGCGCTCCGGCGATCTTGGCGAGTATCCACGCGCGGTCTTCGGTCGTGTCCCCCTGGCCGAACCCGAGGTAGACGAGAAGACCTCGCTCGATGGCGCCCACGACCTCGCCGTCGACCTCGACGCGGGCGCTCGCGACACGCTGGAGCACGGCCCTCATGGCGCGGTCACGGCGGCGCGATGTGGAGCTCGCGGGCGAGGCGGGCCGTGAGTTCGAAGTACGTCGCGCGATCGTACGGCTGATTCAGGATACAGAAGTCGCGCCGCGACAGACCCACGCAGCCGAAGCAGTACGTACACCCGTTGCAGCTCACCGAACGGACGAGGTACGCGCTGCCGATGCAGCGCTCCGACTCGACGCAATGCTGGCAGGACAGGCAGCCGGTGCAGCCGACGCAGTGCGAGCACTCCGTGCAGTCGTTGCATGAGGTGCAGTAGTGGCATCGGGCGAGGTTCTTCGAGGACGCGCAGAAGGTGCACGCGCTGCACTC
The DNA here is from genome assembly GCA_036500865.1 of Polyangiaceae bacterium. Lineage (GTDB taxonomy): Bacteria > Myxococcota_A > Polyangia > Polyangiales > Polyangiaceae > Palsa-1150. The sequence goes on along the minus strand of DASYBG010000053.1, from coordinate 44,120 downwards.
CTCGCAGCCCTCGCATGCCAGACACGACACATTCCCTCCACGCCCGCCCGCCTCCGCGAGCAGCCGGCGGAAGGACGCTTCGAACTCCGAGCCTTTCATTCGGGCGCGAAGGGTTCGCGCTTCCGGCCTTCGCGGTCAAGAGGAGCCACGCGGCGGCGCGACTTTCTTGGCCCGCCCGCGTCTTGTGCGCGAAGGTGCGACAAGGAGTTCTTGCCATGCTCGTGCCCCATCGATGGATCCTCGCAGCGGCCTTCGTACTCGTCCCGTCGGTCGCGTCGGCCGCGCCGTCACCCCAGCATCCGGCGTCCAAACACCACGCCCGCCAGGCCCGGCGGACCAAGACCGCCGTCCCGCGCGAATGCGCGAAGGCCCCGGTCGAGTTCCTCGGCGGCGCCAAGCCGTCGACCCTCGTGCTCGCGAAATGCGACGGGCACGCGGCTCCCGCCGCGATCGAGCGCCTGTCCGAGCTCACGGGAGCGCGGGGCCCGGTGAAGCTCGACACGCGCCTCGTCGAGCAGCTCGAGGCCGCCGTCGAGCACTTTCGATCCGATTCCGCTCCCGCCCGCGTCACGCTGATCTCGGGCTATCGGCCCAAGAGCACCGGCAGCTACCACGCCAAAGGTCGCGCGCTCGACTTCAAGATCCAGGGGGTGGAAAACGAGGCGCTCGTCGCCTTCTGCAAGACGTTCGCGGACACCGGGTGCGGCTACTACCCGAACAGCGGCTTCGTCCACATGGACGTCCGCGAGCCGGGGGCGGGACACGTCGCCTGGACCGACGTCAGTCGGCCCGGCGAAGCGCCGCACTACGTGAACGCCACCGTCCAGAGCGAGCCCTCCGCGCCGCCGGCCGCGGACGACGCGCAGCCCTCGCCCAGCGGCCTCCCGCCGCTCCCGGCGGCACGCCGCGACGTCGCGAAGGCGCGGACCCCGAGCGGCAGGCACGGGACCCGCGACGAGCTCCTTCACTCCATCTGAGTCACGAGGTCGCGCAGAAGTTCTCGTAGTCGATGTAGCTCGTGATGGTGGGCTTCTGGCCGTCGACCGGGCAGTTCGGATCCCGGCGCAGCCGCAGCTCGCGAAACTTCATCTTCAGGCTGTCGTAGGTCATCAGCCGCCCGGCGAGGAGAGAGCCCTTGCCGAGCAGAATCTTGATGGCCTCCGTCGCTTGGATGGTCCCGACGATCCCGCAGAGGATGCCGAGCACGCCGGCCTCCTGGCAGCTCGGCGCGAGGTGGGGCGGCGGCGGCTCCGGATAGAGGCACCGGTAGCAGGGGCTCGGCTCGGGCATGCCGAGCTTCTTCGCCGCCTTCTCCGGGACGAACGTCGTCACCTGCCCATCGAACCGGAAGATGCTGCCGTGTACGACCGGCTTGCCCATCCAGACGCTCGCGTCGTTCACGAGGTAGCGCGTCGGGAAGTTGTCGGTGCCGTCGACGATGACCTCGTAGTCGGAGAAGAGACGCTCGACGTTCGCGCTCGTCATGCGCTCTCGGTAAGGGACGACTTTGACGTCCGGGTTGAGCTCGGCGATCGCCTTCGCCGCGCTCTCGACCTTCGGCATGCCGACGCGGCTCGTCGCGTGGATGATCTGGCGCTGGAGGTTCGACGCATCGACCACGTCCGCGTCGACGATTCCGATCGTGCCGACGCCTGCCGCCGCGAGATAGAGCGCCGCCGGGGACCCCAAGCCGCCCGCGCCGAGGAGCAAGACCTTCCCGGCGAGCAACCGCGCCTGCCCCGCTTCCCCGACCTCGGGCAAAAGGATGTGCCGCGAGTAGCGCTCGCGCTGCGCGTCGGTCAGCTCGGGCGGGGTCTCGACGGGGTAGCCGAGGTCCTTCCAACGCACGAAGCCCGGGTTCGCGGTTTCGACGTGGGTGTAGCCGAGCTCCTGGAGCGTCGCGGCGGCGAGGGCGGAGCGCGTACCGCCCGCGCAATAGGTGACGATGCGGGCGTTCTTGTCCGGGAGCTTCTGCTCAGCCTGGATTTCGAGGAAGCCGCGCGGGATGGATATGGCCCCAGGGATGTATCCGCCGCGCCATTCGTCCTTTTCGCGCACGTCGACGAGAACCGTTTTGTCCTTCGCGTCGAACCTCTGCTTGAGTTGCTCGAGGGAAAGCTGCGTGGTGCGCTTCCGGACGTCCGAAATGAGGTCGGTGTAGGTCGTGGGGGGCATGGCTCGAGATATCTAATCACGAACCCCGGCCCAAGCGAGTAGGGCGGCGCCGAGGGGTCGCCCGTCGGCTGGGCCGGTGCACGCCCGCGCGAGCGCGCGCCAAGGTTCCGCCTCTTCTCGGCTCGCCGATGCCGCGAGGGCATCCTCCAAGATGCGCCCGAAGCCGTATACGTCGTCCCGGACGTCGCTGGCGCTTCCGGCCTGCCTCTCGGGCGAAACGTACCCGCGGCTCCCCGGGGACGCGGGCTCGCCGGGCCGTCGCGCGACGCCGAAGTCGCCGAGGATGGGATCGCCGGCGCTTCGGAGGAGGACGTTGGCGGGCTTCACGTCGTGGTGGACCCAGCCCGCCTCGTGGACGCGAACGAGCGCCCGCGCCAGCGGAGGCGCCCATACGTCGACCGGCGGCGTCGCGCGCTCGCCCCGATGCAAGAGCGCGCCCAGCGCCCCGAGGGCAGCCCACTCCATCGCGAGCCACCCGTGCCGCGGGTGTACGTCGAAGACGCGGATCACGCCGGGTCCCGCGATCGCGGAGGCCACGCGTGCTTCGTGCAGGAGCTGCGAGCCGTCTCGATCCGGCCGGTGGTAGACCTTGAGCGCCACGGTCCGCCCGAGCGCGCGGTCCTTCGCTTCGAACACGGCGCCCGCGGCCCCGCGACCCACCTCCCGAACGAGCTCGAACGGCGCGTCCACGGTGCGCGGCGCGATCGGCGCTTCCCGTGCCAGGGGCTTCGGGTCCGTTCGGCCGAGGCGCCCGCGCAAGCGGGCGTACCTCTCGCGAGCGCCCGGCGAATCGACGTCCCGCGCGAGCACCCGCTCGACGAGCGCCGACGCCGTCTCGATGTCGCCGGCGAGGGCGGATAGGTCGGATCGGAGCACGAGCGCGGCCGACGACGTGCACGGCGCGATCACCCGCTCCGCCCCGGCGGCGTCGCCCCGATCGAGCAGCGCGGACGCGAGCGCGACGAGCAGCGCGTCGGGCAGCGGCGTGCGTGCGTTGCGGGCGATGAGCCAGTCGACCGCACGGTGCTCGTGCGGCGTGGTCCGCAGATACGCGAACGCGCGGAGCACCTCTTCGGTGGTCGCGCCCCCGGGCGAGCCGAAGCTCGTCAGCCGGTCGAGCTCTCGTGCGTCGGTGCCTTCACGCGACATTCGGCAAGATCTCCAGGACGCTCCGGCCGTTCCGCTCCGACGCCAGCGCGTCCCCGGCGACGAGCGTCGTTCGTTCGGCGAGCTGCAGCGAGGCGGCGAACGCGGGCTGGCCGCCCTCCGTCGACAGCTCGAGCCATCCCTCCTCGATGCGATCGATCCGCCACCCGACGCCCACGCGCGCCGGCCCGAGCGGCGCGACCACGCTCTGTCCGCCCAGCACGACCTCGACCGCGCCCTCGAGCCAAGCTGTGGGCCGGAGGACGACATCCACGTCGTGGCCCAGGTGGAGCTCGATCCCGTCTCCGACGAGGGCCTCTCCCGACCACGGCAGCCCCGCCTCGGTCGTCCCGTGGCGGCTCCCGAGATCGCGGACGGCGACGCCGTCGGTCCGGCGCCACACGAGCAAGTGCCTGCGGCTCACCGCAGGGGAGGGGACGCGGAGAAGGCCGGTGCGAACGCGCGCGCCCTCGCGGCTCTCGTACCCCGGTGAGCGGCCGATCACGATCTCGTCGCCGAAGACGACGCCAAGGCATCGCCCCGACAGGATGAGACGGACAGGGTCCGGCAGTTCTCCCCGCGACCGCAGCGCGCGCCCCAGCTCCTTGACGCGATCATCGGCCGAGGTGCGAGCCAGGTCCACAGCTTGGCGCCGCTGGCCGCTCGCGACGAGCAGCGCGAACTCGTCGCGCGTCCGTCGGTGCGTCGCGGCGTCTCGGTCCCGCTGCTGCTCCTCCGTGAGGAGCGTCTCGAGAGCGTCCAATTCGCCGGCGCGCGTGAGCGCCCGCGCTTGTCCCTCCAGATCTCCAGCCTGGGCGTACGCACGCGCCGCGCCGGCGTGGTCGTCGAGCGCTTCGAGGTCGGCGGCGGCCCGCGCGAGGGCCTCCTTCGTCGCGCTCGTCAGCGGTCCGCGGGCTGCCATCGCGATCACGCTCGCCGCGTGCTTGCGGCGCGCGTGTGCGTGGACGTGACTCCGGACGGGCGCGGTCGCGACGGCGTGTGCGTAGTGTCGGAGTCGTGCCGCGGGCTCGGCTTCGGCGTCGCCCCGGAGGAGGATCACACGCGCGGCCTCGTCCGTCCGTCCGGCCTCGACGAAGAGCGCCGTCGCGAGGACGAGTTCACCGCGGAGCTCGGCCGCGCGGGCGCGGGCGATGACGGAGCCGGGCGAGCCAAGGGGCGGCGGCGGAGGAGGTTCGTCGGTCCCGAAGATGCGAGACATGGGTCGAGTAAAGCCTGTTACTCTGAGCGAGCATGGCCAACAACAATCGCCTCGGCGAGCTTCTCGTTCGCGAGAAGCTGATTTCGCTGGCGCAGCTCCGTCATGCACAAGAGGAGCAGCAGAAGTCGGGCCAGAACCTCGGATATACCCTGGCGAAGCTCGGTTACGTCAGCGACGACGAAATCACCGGCTTTCTCTCGCAGCAATACAAAGTCCCGACGGTCAATCTCGAGGAGTACGAGATTGACGCCGAGATTCTGAAGCTCGTCCCGAAGGAGCCGTGCGAGCGCCACAAGGTCGTTCCGGTTTCGCGGACGGGCAACTCGCTCATCGTCGCGATGGCCGACCCGACGAACCTCAACGCCATCGACGACCTCAAGTTCTTGACCGGCTACAACATCGAGCCCGTCATCGCGAGCGAGACCGCGATCCACAACGCGATCGAGAAATACTACAACGCCGGCCCCTCCTACGACGAGGTGATGGCCGGCTTCGACGAGACCGAGATCGACTTCACCGGCGACGAGGAAGACGTCAGCCTCCTCGAGCTCGAGAAGGCGAGCGAGGACGCGCCCGTCGTCCGCCTCGTCAACATGATGCTCCTCAACGCCATCAAGAAGGGCGCGAGCGACATCCACATCGAGCCCTACGAGAAGAAGCTCCGCGTCCGCTACCGCATCGATGGCGTGCTCGCCGAGGAGATGACCCCGCCGCTCAAGCTCAAGAACGCCATCACGAGCCGCATCAAGATCATGGCGTCGCTCGACATCGCCGAGCGCCGGCTCCCGCAGGACGGGCGCATCAAGCTCAAGCTCGGCAAGGGCCGAGAGATGGACTTCCGCGTCTCCGTACTGCCCACGATCTGGGGTGAGAAGGTCGTCATGCGGTTGCTCGACAAGGGCAACCTCCAGCTCGACATGACGAAGCTCGGCTTCGACCAGCGCCCGCTCGACGACTTCAAGTGGGCCATCAACCAGCCGTGGGGGATGGTGCTCGTCACCGGGCCGACCGGTTCGGGCAAGACGACGACGCTCTACTCGGCGCTCACGGAGCTGAACAAGCTCGCGCACAACATCAGCACCGCGGAAGACCCGGTCGAGTACAACCTCCACGGCATCAACCAAGTGCAGATGCACGACGAGATAGGGCTCAACTTCGCGATGGCCCTCCGTGCGTTCCTCCGGCAGGACCCGGACATCATCATGGTCGGCGAGATACGCGACTTCGAGACCGCGGAGATCGCCGTCAAGGCGGCGCTCACGGGCCACCTCGTGCTCTCGACCTTGCACACGAACGACGCGCCGGCGACGATTTCGCGCCTGCTCAACATGGGCGTCGAGCCCTTCCTCATCACGGCGAGCGTCAACCTCGTGCTCGCCCAGCGCCTCGCCCGCAAGATCTGCTCGGACTGCCGGCAGCCCGTCCGCTACGAGCGCAAGATCCTCGAGGACTGCGGGTTCTCCGTCGAGCAAATCGCGACCGCGAAGCTCCTCAAGGGCGCCGGCTGCCGGACGTGCAACGGAAGCGGCTACAAGGGCCGCATCGCCTTCTACGAAGTGATGCGCTTCAGCGACAACCTCAAAGAAATGGTCCTCCAGGGGTCGTCCACCGCGGAGCTCAAGCTCGGCGCCGTGAAGAACGGGATGAGCACGCTCCGCGCGAGCGGCATCCGGAAGGTCATCGACGGCGTCACGACCCCCGAAGAGGTGATGCGGGTCACGATGGCGGACTAGCGGAGATCGCCCATGACCCAGCCGTACGAGCTCAAGGTCAATCTGCACCAGCTTCTCAAGACGATGATTGAGAAGGGTGCGAGCGACATGCACATCACGACGGGCACCCCGCCGCTCCTCCGAATCGACGGCAGCATCGTGCCGCTCAAGGTGCCCCCGCTCGGCCCCATCGAGACGAAGCAGCTCTGCTTCTCCGTGCTCACCGAGGAGCAGCGCGCCCACTTCGAGAAGCACAGCGAGCTCGATCTGTCGTTCGGCGTGAAGGGCCTCTCGCGCTTTCGCGCGAACGTCTACATGCAACGCGGCGCCGTCGCGGGCGCGTTCCGCACCATCCCGTTCAAGATCCTGACGTTCGACGATCTCGGACTGCCGACCATCATCTCGGAGTTCGCCAACCGGCCGAGCGGTCTCGTGCTCGTGACGGGCCCCACCGGCTCCGGCAAGTCGACGACGCTCGCCGCGATGATCGACAAGATCAACACCGAGCAGCGCCTCCACATCATGACCGTGGAGGACCCGATCGAGTACCTGCATCCCCACAAGCTCTCGATCGTGAATCAGCGCGAGGTCGGCACCGACACCGAGGGCTTCAAGAGCGCGCTCAAGTACGTCTTGCGGCAAGACCCCGACGTCGTGCTGGTCGGCGAGATGCGCGACTTCGAGACCATCGAGGCGGCGCTCACCATCAGCGAGACCGGCCACCTCGTCTTCGCGACGCTCCACACCAACAGCGCCGTGTCGACCATCAACCGCATCATCGACGTCTTCCCGCCGCATCAGCAGCCGCAAGTCCGCTCGAAGCTCTCCTTCGTGCTCCAGGGCGTCGTCTCCCAGCAGCTCCTCCCTCGCATGGGGCAGCCGGGCCGCGTGCTCGCGCTCGAGGTCCTCGTGCCGAACCCCGCCATCCGGAACCTCATCCGCGAGGACAAGGTCCACCAGATCTACTCGCAGATGCAGGTCGGGCAGGAGAAGTTCGGGATGCAGACGCTGAACCAGAGCCTCTATTCGCTCTTCCAGCGGCGGCTCATCTCCCAGGAAGAGGCGCTCGGCCGATCGACCGAGACCGACGAGCTCCGGATGATGATGGAAGGGCGCACCGCGATGCAGTCCGCGGGGAGCCAGCCGTACATCAAGCGCTGACGGCGGCCGTCTGCTTCATTCGAACGTCGGGCCGTGCTTGCCGTGCTCGACCCGCCGGAGGCCGAGCGCCAAGGCCGCCGTCACGAGGTCGGGGTCCAGCGGGCCACCCGCCAGCGTGCTCTTGACGTAGTCCGCGCCGCGCCGGCGATCCTTCATCGCCCCGAGCGCGACGGCGGCCACGACGCGTACTTCGAGCGGCGTGCCCTGCGGCGGCGGATCCACCGACGCCGTCTTCGCCTTCGCGAGGTCGACGTTCCCCCCGGACGCGCTCGCGTAGGCGCTGAGCCACGTCGCGAGCGGACCGAGGACGAGCGGGTAGCGCGCGAGCAGCGGCCCGACCTCCGCGGCGCGACCTTTGGCCGCCAAGACGTAGGCGCGCTCCCAGAGGACGCGCGGCGTGACCGTACCGCGAACGAGCGCCGTCTCCGAGAGGGTGTCGGCGGTGTCGAGGCGACCGTCGTAGCGGGCCAAGCGCGCCAGACGGACGGAGCGGAGCGGCTGCGACTCGGCGTCCTTGCCCCAGCGGCTCGCGATCTTGCCCGCCGTGGGGAGGTCGCCGTCGTCGAGGGCGACGTCCATCGCGATGAGGTCGCCCCAGGGTGCGTCGTCGAACGCCATCGTGAGGAGCTTGGCGCGATCGAGCCGCAAACGCCCCGACAGCGCGTCGGCCGACATGTCGAGCGGGCCGAGGAGCGGCAGCTTGCGGGCGTCGGGCGGCAGGCCTTCGAGCGCGCGCGTGACGCCGTCGAGGTCGACGCGCTCGTACGCCGCCGCGGCGTGCACGACCGTCACGTCAGGGGACGCGGGGTCGAGGTCCTCGGTAGCCTTGAGCGCTTCGTCGATGCGCCCTCCGAGAAGCGCCACGCGGGCAGCCAGCGCCCGGGCGGGCTCGTAGGCGGCCGACAGCTGGAGCGCCGAGAGGGCGGCCCTTCGCGCCAGCGCTTCGTCGTCGACGCCGAGCGCGATCGTCCCGAGCCACACGGCCACGCCGGGGGAGTCGGCCACGGCGAGGCCGTTCTCGACCGCGGTCCGCGCGTCGGCCGCGGCTTGCTTGTCGAGTGCCGCGAGCGCCGTGATCGCCGGCGGAACGAACCGGAGGCCCGCGGGGAGCTCCGCGGCGCGTTTGACCACCTCGTCGGCCTCCGGCGGGGGATGGTCGTCGTCCCTTCGCGGGTCGCGTCCCCAGGCGAGCGCGGCGAGCGCCACCGGTTCGACGCGATCCGGGGCGGCCACGCGAAGCGCCTTCGCGAGGCGCATCGCCTCCGTGGCATCTCCGTCGATCGCCGTGGCGCGCGCGAGGGCCACCTTGGCGATGAAGAGCTCGGGCTCCAGCTTGACCGCGGTGGCGTACCGGTCACGGGCCCTCAGGTCCCCGGCGCGCTCGAGCGCGGCGCCCGCGAGCAGCTGGTACCAGGCGTCTCCGCTCGCCGTCTTCTCCCATCGCCCGAGCGTCCCCGCGGCGCCCGCCGTGTCGCCCTGGAAGAGGAACGACGCGACGTGCGCGAACGCGTACTTGTCCTCGGGGACGCCGAGGTCCTTCGCGCGGCCCATCGCGTCCTCGAAGGCGACGTCCGCGCCGCTCTTCAGGAGGCCGACCATGGCCCTGTCCTTCACCCAGTCGAGCGCCGCGCGCGGGCTGCGGGACTCGAGCTGGAGTGCGCGAAAGAGCTCGCTCTCCAGGTCGGGCAGCGCGTCGACCTTGCCGGCGTGGAGCTGGTCCTCGACGGTCGCGAGGAGCGCGTCGGCCTCGATGTGCTGGAGCCCGCGCTTGTGCTGATAGAAGAAATACACGCCCACGCTCGCGGCCAGAAACATCACCATCCCGACGACGAGCATCGGGCCGCCCTTGCGCTTCGGGGCCCGCGCGGCCTGGTCCCAGAGCGCGACGGCCGCGGCGCCGGGCGCCGGAGGCTCGAAGACGCCCGCGAGGGTGAGCGCGTCGAGCACGTCCCGCGTATGGGGGAGGAGAGGCTTGCCGAGAGGGGGGTGCGATGCCGCGTGGGGCGCCGGGTGCGGCGCGGGTTGCGGTGGCGCATACGGCGCGGGGTGCGGCGCAGGCTTGGGCGCCGGCTGCGCCGAGACGCGTGTCAGGTCGACGACCGGCTGCGCGAGCGTGCGGTCTTCCTGCGCCGCCGGCGGCGCGCGATCTTCGAAGACGGGCGGCGGCACCCGGCGCCGCTCCTTGGGCAAGAGAGGCTTCGCCGCGCCGTTCGTCGAGGCCGGAACCGCCTTCGGCCGCGCTTCGAGCGCCGGCTCGGGTCGACGGGGGGCCGGACGGGCCCCGAACGCCGGGCCGAGCGCCTCTACCTCGATCTCTCCCGTGTCGACCTTCTCGAAGACGTCGGTCGACGTCTCGTCCGTGTCGTTCACCGACGCGAACCGCGGCAGTCCGCTCGCCGAACGAGGCGACTGGCCCTCCACCCGTGCGATGTCCGCCGCGACCGCCGCGGCGCCGCCCGTCGTCTGCATCTTCCGATAAGACTTCGCCCGCTGCAGCCAGACGCGCGTCTCGGCGTCGGTCGACCCGAGCTGAATCGCCCGCTCGAAGACCTTGTCCGCGCGCTCCGCGTCGCCGCGTCGCAGCAGAACCTCGCCGAGCCATCGATACACCCGGCCCTCGCGCGGCTCCTGCTTGCCCGCGGCCACGAGGACCGCCTGCGCGTCGATGAACCGGTTCGCCTCCATGTAGAGGCGCGCGACCGAGATCATCACGGAGATGTCGCTCGCGTGGCGCTCCTTGGCGAAGTCGCCGACTTGCTGGACGAGCGGATCGCGGGGATCCGCGCGCAGCGCGTCGCAGAGCTCCACGGTCGCCGCCGGATTGGGGTTCTGTTTCCAGCGCTGCACGAGGGTTTCGATCGGGTCGATCATGGCTCCGGGCGGCGACTGCAATTCGCGCCACTTTCCATTGTCGAACGATCGCGCGGCCGACGCGAGCGAAACCGAAGATGTATGCCGACGAGCGAGACGCTCCGCCCTCGGTTCTTTCCCTACCTCACGGCTCCCGTTGCCCTGTCGCGCCCGCGGCTCCCGACGCCCTTTACGTCTTTGCGCGCGCGAGCCCCAGCTCCTTCATCACGAGCTGTAGGTCTTCCCATGCCTGCCGCTTGGCGTCGGTCTGCGTCGGCCCGGGACGCAAGAGATACGAGGGATGGTACGTCGGCATCACCAGCGTATGCCCTCGATAGAGCCTCCACTGGCCGCGAACCTTGGTGATTCCAATCTTCGTATCGAGGAGAGCGGCGACAGCCGTGTTGCCGAGCGCGACGATGACCCTCGGCTTCACGAGGGCGAGCTGCTCGTGGAGATAAGGTATGCAGGTGTCGACCTCCTCGGGCTCCGGCCGCCGGTTGCCCGGGGGCCGGCACTTGAGGATGTTGCACACGTAGACGCCGGTCTCCGGCGAGAGCCCCATCGCCGTGATCATCCGATCGAGCAGCTGCCCCGCGCGCCCGACGAACGGCAAGCCCTGCGCATCTTCGTCGGCCCCCGGCGCTTCTCCGACGAAGCAGACTTGCGCATCGGGGTTGCCGCGCGCGAAGACCGTCTGCGTTCGCGTCTCCGCGAGGCCGCACTTGCGGCACGACGCCACCTCGCGGGAGAGCTGCGGAAGGCGCGTAGGACGATCGACCCCCTCGCCCGCCGGCTGCGGCGCGATCGAAGGCGTCTCCGCCGCTCGGGCGACGGGAGGCGGCGGCTCCGCGGCGACCTCGGCGCGGACCACGGGCGCAGGCTGCACCGCCGGTTGTGAGGGCCGCGCTTCGACCGCCGTCTTGACCGCGCGCCGGGGAAACCCCGTGGCTCCCGTGTCCCCCTGCCACTCGAGGTAGGCATGGAGGGAGGCCGCCAGACTGGCAAGCTGCTCGCGGGGGTCTTCAGCCATGAAGATGCGCCGGCGCTCCTAGCGGTGGAAGCGGACCTTGATTTCTTTGGTCCCCGCGATCGCGTTCCCGTCGTGATCGAGGGCCGATTGATAGTGCATGCCCATCGCGCACCGCCGCGCCTCGCGGCCGAATCCGTTCCCTGGATCGCTGAGCACCCGCACCGCCGAGGCCGTGCCGTCGGGGCGGACGTCGACCGAGATCGTCACGAGCGCCTCGTCGACCTGGTCGGTGTCCGCTTCGGGCGGGAAGGGGCAATTCCAATCGGTGTCTCCCGTGGACACCTTGCGCGATCGATCCGGTCCGGCCGCGACCGCGACCGGACGCACCGGCCCCGTGCCGCCCGGGACGCCCGACGGCGACGGCAGCGCGCGCACCGCGTTCGCGCTGGTCCCGTTGCCGGAGGTGAACCCGCCCGCATAGCTGTCGGCGTTGCCCTGGACGATCGTGTTTCCCGTGAGGTCGATCGGCTCGTCGGGCGTCGGCTCCTGCGTGAGCACCTTCGCGGCTTGGGCCGGCGCAGGGGCAGGCGGCGGCACGTCCCGCGCGTGGACCGGCGGCGGCGGCGCAGGGTCCGGCTTCTCTTCGGGCGCGGCGGTCGGCGGAGGAGGAGGCGGCGGCGTCTCGTCCTTCATGATGTCGATCTCTTGGGGCACCGACGCCGCCGCGGTGCGCTCTTGCATCGTGTGGATCCATGCGACCACGCTCGTCAGGGCCATGAGGGCCGCCATGAGAAGCGTCCCGCCCGAGGTGAACCCGAACCACGCCCGGAACCCCGACGTCCTCGCGTCGAGCCCGAGCACCTGGCTCATCGGGTCGTCGTACGGCGAAGGGGCGCCGCCCACGGTGGCGAACGCCCCCTGGCGCCTTACGCCGTTCCGCGGGCCGCCTCGCTCGCTCGTTCGCTCCATCGACCCGCGGCCTCAGTGTTGCGGCGCGGGGGCCAAAGGCGCCGCGGGCGGCGCGGGGGTGACACCGAACGCGATTTTGCTCACGTGGGCTTGCTTCAAGAGGTCGAGCACGTGGATCACCCGGCCGTGCATCACCGCCGCGTCGGCCTTGATGACGACGCGCATGTCGGGGTGCTGGCCTTGCGCGTCGCGCGCGAGCGCCAAGATGTCGTCGTCGCTCGGGACCGCCTTGCCGTCGACCATCGTGCGCCCGTCGGCCGCGAGGATGATGCTGAAGACGACCTGAACGTCGCTCGTCCCCGTGGCCGCCTTCGGCAGATCGAGGGGGACCGTCTGATTGAGCACGATCTTCGTCGTCACCATGAAGATGATGAGGAGGACGAGCGTGATGTCGACGAGCGGGGTGACGTTGATCCCTGTGATCGCGTCGTCGGCATCGTGAGTCGCGCCGCCCGCCATCTCAGTTCCTCTCCGACTCTTCCGGCTTGTCGCCCTTCGGCCGCGCCGACCCCGACGCGCTCCCGCGCTCGACGCCGACGGCCCCTGCTTCGACCGGCAGCGCCTTGAGGTGCGCCATCAAGACGTGCCCGAGGGCCTCGGTGTTGGCCACCGTCGACCGGACGACGCGCTGGAACGCGTTGAACGCGGCGACCGCCGGGATCGCGATCAGGATCCCGATCGCCGTCGCGACGAGGGCCTCGGAGATACGGGCCATGACGGCCTCCGGCGCGAGCTGCGCCGACCCCGCCGACGCCGCCATCTTCACTTTGCTGAGCTCGTCGAACGCCGCCACGATCCCGATGACCGTCCCGAGGAGGCCGATGAACGGCGCGTTATTCCCCAGGGTCCCGAGATACGCGAGCCGCTTCTCCAGCTTCAAACGCTGGAGCGCCTGCGCACCCTCCATGGCCTCTTCGGCCGCGGCGACCCCACGATCGGACTCCACGAGCCCGGCGACCACCACGGCCGCCTCGGCGCTTCGGGAGGCCTCGAGCCTCCGCCGCGCGCCGTCCATGTCGCCCCCCCGAAGCAGGCGACCGAGGTCGCGCATCAACCCGTCGATATCGTCACGGAGCGACCAATACAGCCAGACCCTCTCCAGCATGATGGCCAGCGAGATAATGCTGAGGAGGAGCATCAGAACGAGGATCCACCCGGTCCCCAATCCGACCATCGCGCTCTTCACGCGTTCGATGATGGAATTCACTCTTTTTCCTTGTCGTTCTGGTTGGATACCGATGCCGGACGCGCGGGGGTCGTTTCGTCGATCGAGAGGGCGGCGCCGAGCACGGTCGTTGCGTAGCCACCCTTCGGTAGCACGAAGTAAACCCGCATGCTGGCCAGCTCATGCCCGCGTTCTTCGTCGACTTCCCATCGCAACCCGTCGACCCACATGCGAAGCGCTCGCCGGCTTCCTTCACCGAGACGTCGCGTACGCTCCAAGTCGAAGTCTTCACCCAGCACCTCGGCGGCGATCTTCTTCTCGAGGGCACATGGCTCGCCTTCGGGCCAGCGCATCTTCGCGCCGATCATCGGCCCGGTCGGCGACACTTCGCCCCGCTCGGCGCGCTCCCGGTCCGTCTGAACGGCCGTGCAGACGAAGAGCCCGCCGGAGGTGTGAAGCTTCATGAGATCGCCCTCGAGCGCCGTGGTCCACGTCGCGTCTCGCACGCGCGCGTCGAGCACAGCGTTGAAGACCTCCGACTGGAGCGAAGACCACAGCATCCGCATCACGCGCGGGTCGCGCGGCCCGGGCTCTTCGCCGCGCAACCATGCCAGGGCCCGCGCCACGTTGTCTCCGTCGGCGCCGAACCGCTGGCTCCCGAAGGCGTTGGGGATCCCCGTGCGGCCCACGCGTTCGAGCGCGCTCACGACTTCGCCCATCCGATCCCGCGCGATGCCGCGCACGGTGATCGCGAACCGGTTGCCCGCGAGGTGTCCCGGCTTGAGCTTGTTTCCGTGCGGCGTCGCCTCGTGCACGACGATCCCGTCGCACGCCGCCGAAAGCGCCCGCTGCGCCACGTCCGCGGCTCCCACCCCGCGCGGCGCGTGGAGCGAGACGGTCTGCGTCGTCACCGCGCGCTTGTCCTTCATCCCCGCGAACCCGGCCTCCCGCGGGTCGCAGCCGAGCGCGCGCGAGAGCGCCTTCGCCGCGTCCAGCGTCGTCACGTTGCGCTTCGTGAACCGGACGAAGACGTGCTCTCCCGATCCGCTCGGCGTGTACGCGGGGAGCTCCTCGACGACGAAGTCGTCGATCGTGGTGCGGATGGTGCCTCGGGGGAGATCGGACATGGGCGAAGTCGGCCGCGCGCTCGCGCTCAGGCCGCGGTCCTCCGCACCACCCAGCGCCCGTAGGCGTAGATACCGGCCGCCGACACGACGCCGACCGCCGCCATGATGTACCAGACCATGCCGACGTCGTGGCTCGCGTAGAGAATCTGCGTGAGCTGTTCCTTCGTTTGACCCGTCAGCGAGACGAGCTTCGAAAAGGCCTCTCCCTGCGGAATCGCTTGGACGCTCTCCGCGCTCATCCCGCGCGAGGCGAGCATGTCGCGCGCGAAGCTCTCTTTGGAGGCGTAGTGATCGTAGAGCGCCGGCCCGATTTTCCCCTCGAGCGTCCAGCCGATGGCGAGCGGCATCTGCGAGAACCCGAGGTACATCGCCTTCTTGTCGGCCGGCGCGAAGTTGCCCATGAACTCGCTGAACTTCGGGGACGAGAGCATCTCCCCGATGCTGAAGATCCCGATCGCCGCCACCGACATCCAACCGAGCGTCGACCAGCCCGAGAGCGCGAGCGCGAAGGAGGCCAAGAGGGTGCCCACGATCATGCTCGTCGTCGCGCGCATCTTGCCGCCGAGGTACGCGACGACGAAGCAAATGGTCATGATGATGCCCGCGTTGAGGTTGAGCATCCCCTCGGGCTGGATCGCCGTGCCGTCCTTGTTCATGACGACGAAGAACTTGACGATCGGGTTCGTCGTCCCGTGGGTGCCGAACAGCGTGCGGACGATGTCGCTCGTGTCGACCCAGTCGTCTATGTGCGCCGGCAATACGTCGAAGAGCGAGTTGAACATGAACCAGAACCCGGAGAAGACGAGCAGGTACGTCCACACGTGGAACTTCGCGAGCTCGCGGAGCGACGCGCGGACGAGGCTCTCCCGGCGAACGTTCCGGCGCTTCTCGTCGGCCGCGCGCGCGAGCCGCTCGTCCTTGCCCGGCTCCTTGTACGCGAGGAGCAAGAGGAAGTTGACGCAGATGATCGCGGCGTTCGCCAAAAAGACATTCCGCCATGCCATCTTTCGCATGAAGCCGGCGACGAGCGGCCCGATGAAGCCGCCGATGTTCACCGTTTGATAGAAGATCCCCCACGCCATCGAGCTGTTCTCGGGCTTGGTCGCCTTCACGAGCGTGCCCTGAATGCCCGGCTTGAAGACCGCGGTCCCCGACGCAAGAAGGACGGCGCCGGCGAAGAACCCGTCGTAGGTCGGGAACGCCGCCATCGTCAGATATCCGCCAATCTTCACGATCGTCGAAACGAAGATCGTCTCCTTGTAGCCGTATCGATCGGACAGCGAGCCGGTGAAGATCGGCAAGAGCGACTGGACGAAGGCCCACACCATGAGGATCGTGCCGAAGCGTGTGATCGTGATCCCGAGCCCACCGTTCGACGCGGCGTCCTTGGCGTAGAGCGTCGCCACGGCCTTCACGCCGTAAAACGCGAGCCGCTCGATCATCTCCATCGCGCCGACGAGCCAGAAGACGTATCCGAGCGTGCGGATCGCCTCTCGGAACGGCAGCTGTTTTAGCCCGTCGGACCCGGCGGCGGTGAGCACCTCGGGGACCACGGGGGTCTCGCCCGTCGCGAGATCGCCCGCGCTGACTTCCGTGCTCACCCGTTCATCGTGTAGCACGGGGACCGCCCCCGCTTCGCGCGAATCCCCTCAGCCTTTGAGCTCGTGCGCCATCTCGTCGCGCGGGCTCCGGAAGTACTGCTGCGGCGAGTAAAGGAGGAAGTTCGATACGCGCGACGTATAGAGGCACGCGTAGTCCTCGACCTGGGACCCGAAGCACGATTGCTCGTTCTCCTCTTTGAGGAGCGAGCCCCAGAACGTGTGGAACCGCTGGTCGATGCGTCGCTCGATCACGGTGAGCTCCCCGTCGACGAGCCGCAGGCGCCCGCGCACCCGCTCGATGGCGCGCTTCACGTGGGAGCGCTCGCCGTCGGGGTCGTGGGGTCGCCCGTTCGGCCCGGCCGCGTTGCTGCTCGCGTGCGCGCCGTGAGCGGCGTGCCCGTTCGACTTGAAATGCCCGTGCTCGCCGCGCCGGGTGAGCTCCTTGAAGCGCCCGTGGTAAAAACGAAGCTCGTCCTCCAGCCGGTCGCGCGCCTCTTCGAGCTGCTCGCAGCGGTCGAAGTCCTCGTGGCAGGAGTCGTGCGCCAGGACCTCCCCCTCGAGCTCCTGGATGATCATCGCCGTCCGCCAGGCGCTCTCCTTCTTGCTGCGAAGGATGTCGCCGTAGATGTGGTCGCCCACGTAGAGCACCTCGTCGCCGGCCGCGCCGAGCGCGCGCTCCAGGTCCTGCAGGTTACCCCCCTCGTAAATCTTTCCGCGTTCGAGCGGGAGGACGGCGGGCACGAGATCCCCCTCGGCCTGCTCCATGAGCGGCCTCCGCTCCTGGAAGAACGCGGGCTTGTTCGCCGCGCAGATGACGACGTCGAAGTAGTTGCGCCAGTGCGGGTACTCGCCCATCGCGTCGCCGATCAGGTAGGTCATCATCTTGTCGGTGTACGACCAGCGCGAGTTCGTCAGGAGAAAGAGCCGCTTGCCCGCGCTCCGCAGCTTGTGGAGCGTCGGCGCGAGCTCCGGGTCCTTGTGGACGAAGCGCGGGAAGTCGGCCGCGACGGCCTCGAGGATCGTCCCGTCCCGGTGGGCCTCGTCGATGCTCTCGCGAATGTCGGTGAACATCTTCGCGAAGTCGACGGCGAGGCCCCGCTGCTCCATGGCGTCGACGAGGGCCGCGTAGATCGCCGCCTCGCTCAACGCGTAGAGCGTGTCGATCCAGTGGTAGCGGGGCGTCGCCGGGCGAATCTTCTTCGAGTGGTAAAGCTGCCGGAGGTCCTCCTTCGCGAGCTCTCGAAGGCCGTGGTACCCCTTGGTCACGAATTTGTAGCGGTTCATCTTGAGGATGTGGCCGAACCGCTTGTCGATGAGGATGCCCCGCACCGGGAACGACGGATACTGCGGGATCGAGGCGACGAACTTCGGGTAGCCGCGCTCGACGAGCTTCGCGATCGTCGCCCGGATGGAGAGCTCGTCCATCTCGCGCTGGTTGTAGATCGCCAGCGTGTAGTCCATGTCGAACCCCACCCACGCGATGGAGCTCATGCGCAGGTTCCGGTTGCAGAAGATGCGCCTGTGGCGCGGTATCCCGGGGGACTGGGGTCGGGCGAGAAACTCGTCGATCGGCAGCGAGAGCTGAACGGGATTCACGTCGCCTTGCCGCGCGCGAGGCCGGCTCGCACGCTCACCTGTGAATGTCCCACGGCGGCCTTGGCCGCGCAATCCCGCGAACTCGGGCCGAGGGGGCGCCCCCGCTTCACCTCGCTCATGTTTCGAGTCGGAGTCGGTAGCCGATCCCCGGCTCGGTCATCAGATACTTTGGCCGCGCGGGCTTGCGCTCGAGCTTGTGCCTCAGCTGGGTCATGTACACGCGCAGGTATTGCATCTCGGTGCCGTGGCCCGGCCCCCACACCTCTTCGAGCAGGTGCCGGTGCGTGAGCACCATGCCGGCGTGCCGCACGAGCGTGGCGAGCAGCTTGAACTCGATGGGCGTCAGGTGCACCTCCTCGCCGCGCACCGTCACGTTCCGCCGCGCGATGTCGACGCGGATGTCGTCGCCGATGAGGACGACCGCCGGAGGCTCGGCCGCCGATCGGGCCGCGTGACGGATGGCCACACGGACGCGCGCCATCATCTCCGCGGCGCCGAACGGCTTCGTCATGTAGTCGTCGGCCCCGTCGTCGAGGGCCTTCACTTTGGCGTCCTCGTTGCCGCGCGCCGAGATGACGAGGATCGGGACCGTGCTCCACTCGCGGAGCCTGCGGGTCACCTCCGAGCCGTCGGCGTCGGGCAGGCCCAGGTCGAGCAGGACGAGGTCCGGATGGTGGTGGGTCGCTTGCTCGATGCCCTCGGCCGCCGTAGACGCCTCGATCATCCGGTATCCGTGGGCCGCCAGCGCGATGCGCGCGAACGTCCGCATGTCCGCTTCGTCTTCGATGACCAACACCAGCGGTTGCTTTTCGGTCATGTCGCCGACCTGCCTGCCCACCCTCCACACGCCTCTACACGCGCGCTTCGCCGCCCGCCATGGGCAACGTGAAGTGGAACGATGCCCCTCCGCCGGGCCGGTCGGCCACCCAGATCCGCCCGCCGTGCGCCCCCACGATCCCGCGACAGATGGGCAGGCCGAGGCCCACCCCGCCGCCCTCGCCCTCGCGCGACCGGTAGAACTTCTCGAAGACGCGCTCCACCTCCGACGGCGCCACCCCCGGCCCCCGGTCCCCGACGGCGGTCTCCACCTCGCCGTCGCGCAGCACGGCCGAGACGTCGATCGGGCTCCCCTCCGGTGTGTACTTGGTGGCGTTCTCGAGCAGGTTCACGAGCACCTGCTCGACGAGCACCGAGTCGAACGGGACGAGCGGCAAGTCCGCGGGGATGCTGGTCTCGACGTCGCGGCCGCGCAGGCGGTCCTCGAGCCGATGGAGCGCGGCGCCGATCACCTCCTCGAGCGGCTGCGGATCCTTTCGGACCCGGAGCGCGCCCCCCTCGACCCGCGCCATGTCGAGCAGGTTGCGCACCAGCCGGTTGAGGCGAAGGGCCTCGCGGTGCGCGGTCTCGAGGAGCGTGCGCCGCGACTTCTCGTCGCGCGGCGCGAACTCCGCGAGGAGCGCGCTCGTCGCGCCCGTCACCACGGCCAGCGGCGTTCGTAGATCGTGGGACACGGAGCTGAGGAGCGCGTCGCGCAGCTGCTCGGTCTCGACCCAGAGCGCCGCCCTCCGCGCCTGCTCGGCCAGCCTCGTGCGCTCGAGCGCGAGCCCCACCACGCCGGCCAGCGCGTCGAGCAGCTCCTGCTCGACCGGATCGTCCATCCGCATCGGCCACGAGGGGAAGAGCGCCAGCACGCCCACCGCCCCGCGTGACCCGAGGAGCGGGACCACGCGCGCCCGCGTGCCCGGGAACTCCGCCGTCCCGACGCCGGCGGGGAGCTGCCTCCGCCAGGTCCACAGGGCCATCTCGCGCACTTCGCGCGAGAGCGTGCCGGCGCCGCGCGAGGGCTCGAGCGCCTGCTCCTCGGCCTCGCCGGACGCCCCGCCGAGGTCCCAGTCGACGAACGCGGGCGCGACCTGATCGTCGCCGGTGGGGAGCAAGATGGCCGCCCGCGCGTCGAAGAGCTCGCGCAGGTGCCGCGCCGCCACGAGCAGGATCTCGTCGAGCGAGACCGCCAGGCCGAGCTCGCGGCTGACCGCGTAGAGGCTCGCCGTGCGCCGCTCGTTGTCGCGCGCGGCGTCGGCCTGATCGTGGACGCGTTTGCTGAGGTGGCTGATGACGAACGCCACGACGAGCATGACCGCGAAGGTCACGATGTGCCGCAGGTTGGAGATGGCGAGGCTGAAGTACGGCGGCAAAAAGCAGAACTCGAAGACGAACGCGCTCAACGTCGCGGCGAGGAGCGACGGCCCGTGCCCGAACCGCGTCGACACGACGACGACGCCGAGCAGGAGCGCCATCGCGACGTCGGCGATCTCGGACTGCCCGAACACGAACCAGCCGATCGACGACGACAAGCCGACGACGGCCAGCGCCGCGAAATAGCCTACCGACGATCGCGACGACGAGGGTTGTCGCACCGACCCGGCCATCGCGCGCACTTTACCGCCAAAACGGCGACGGCTCTTTCACAGATTGATCTGCATTCCCAGCTCGACCACGCGGTCCGGCGGGATGCCGAAGTACGACGTCGCCGATCGGGAGTTCCGCGAGATGAACGAGAAGAGCGCCTTGCGCCAGCGGAACATTTTGCTCGTCCCGGAGGTGAGCAGCGTCTCCCGGCCGAGGTAGTAGCTCGTTCGCGACGGCGCGTACGGCACGGCGAACTGCCGCGCCGCGTCCCGCAGGATCCGCGGGACGTTCGGCGCCTCCATGAACCCGTAGTGGGCGGTGATCTGGAAGAGGCCCTCGCCGAAGTCGCGCACGGCGAGCCGGTCGCGGTTGCGCACCTCGGGGATCGGCTCGGACATCACGGACAAGAGGATGACCGTCTCGTGGAGCACCTGGTTGTGCTTCCAGTGGTGCAAAAGAACGATCGGCACGCCCTTCGGGTTCGACGCCATGAAGACCGCCGCCCCCGCGACCCGGTGCGGCTTGTGGGCCTTGATGTCTTCGACGAAGACGTCGATGGGGAGCATTTTGTCGGCGAGGCTCCGGCCGAGGTACGCGCGCCCCTTCTTCCAGGTCGTCATGACGAGGAAGAGCGCGAGGCCGACGGCGATCGGGAACCACCCGCCGTGGAAGAACTTCATGGCGTTCGACAAGAAGAACGGGATGTCGAAGCTGAGGAACATGACGACGATCGGCACCGCCTTCCACAGCGACCACTTCCACGCGCGCGTCATCACGACGAAGTAGATGATCGACGTGATCCCCATCGTGCCCGTCACGGCGATGCCGTACGCGGCGGCGAGCGCGCTCGACTCCTTGAACGCCACCACCAGGCAAACGCACGCGATGGCGAGCGCGGTGTTCACCTCGGGCACGTAGATCTGCCCCTCCGACTCGCCGGACGTATGGACGATCGTGACGCGCGGGCAGAACCCGAGCTGCACCGCCTGCTGCGTGAGCGAGTACGCCCCCGAGATGAGCGCCTGCGACGCGATGATCGTCGCCGCCATCGAGAGCGCGACCATCGGATAGAGCAGCACCGGCGGCACCGCCCCGTAGAAGGGGTTGTCGGCCACGGCCGGGTGGCGGAGCACGCAGGCCGCCTGGCCGAAGTAGTTCACGACGAGCGCCGGCATCACGAGCGAGTACCAAGCGATGCGGATCGGCACGCGCCCGAAGTGGCCCATGTCCGCGTAGAGGGCCTCGCCGCCCGTGATGACGAGGACGACGCTCCCGAGGACGAGGAAGCCGTACCAGCCGTGCTGCGCGAAGAACCGCACCGCGTAGAGCGGGTGGACCGCCGCGAGCACCGACGGATACTGGACGATCTGCACGACGCCGAGGACCGCGATCGTGAGAAACCACACGATCATGATCGGCCCGAAGATGCCGCCGATGCGCGCCGTGCCGCGCTTCTGCACCCAGAAGAGCGCGATGAGGATCACCACCGTGAGCGGCACGACGGCCGGCTTCAGCTTGTCGGTGCCGACCTCGAGGCCCTCGACCGCGCTCAAGACCGAGATGGCCGGCGTGATGACGCCGTCGCCGTAGAGGAGCGCGGCGCCGAAGATGACGAGCCCCGCCATCCATCCGATCCGCGTCGGATCCGCGTTGGGCCGCTTGGGCGCGAGCGCGAGGAGCGCGAGGATCCCGCCTTCGCCGCGGTTGTCGGCGCGCATGATGAACGTGAGGTACTTCACCGTCACGACCATCGTGAGCGACCAGAAGACGAGCGACAGAATGCCGAGCAGGTTCGGCTCGGTCGGCGGTACTCCGTGGTCCGGGTCGATGCACTCTTTGATCGCGTAGAGAGGGCTCGTCCCGATGTCGCCGAAGACCACGCCCGCGGCCATCAGCACGAGCTTCATCGTGCTCGCGTGGGCGTGCGTGGGGGCCGTCGACGGGGGCGCGGAGGTGTCGTGCGCGCCGGCGTGGACCGGCGCGGGCGCGGCGGACGGAGATGGCGGAACGACGCCGTCCGTAGTCGTCGAGTGCTCGTGCGTGGACATCGCGCCTTGCTGAACCGTCATCCTAGTACCGCCCCATCGCCGCTGTTTACGGATTATTTATGCGCGTCACCGTTTCGGCGCAGTTTCTTTTGGGGCGTGTAGCAATCCGAACCGCCGTCCAGGCGCCGCTCTCTACGTGGGCTGACCTTCCTTCGGGACCCACGTGTACTTCATCTTCGAAGGCCCGCTCGGATCGATGGGCACGATCGCGTCGGGCGCGAAGTCGTGTGGCTCGACCGGAGGAGGAGGAGTCGCGTCTTGCGACGGCGTCCACGGCGCGCCGCCCTCCGCGTCGCGGCAGCAGCGGAAGCCGACGAAGTAATACGTGAACTCGGGCTCGTGGCTGTACGTCATCGGGCGGCACTGGCTCCGCACGTGGCCCCACGCGCCTCCCTTGAGCCCTGCCCACTTCGACTTCTCGCGGGGCGAATCGTCGCTCACCACCCACTCGTCGACGTTGCCCGTCATGTCGAACACGCCGAAGCCGCTCCGGCAGCCCGGCATCGATCCGCTCGGCACGCTCTGATCGAGACGCGAGAGCTCTCGGAACGCCACGTCGTGGTCCTTCGAATAAAAGTAGAACTGCGCGCGCGGGCCGGGCCGCATCGGCTCGATGTAGAGGTTGTCCATGTTGCACGTCGCGTGGTCGCGCTCGTAGCCGTAGGGAAACGGCGTGTGCTCCGGCCCCTCGCACGCCGCCGTCCATTCGCTCGATCCGCAGAGGCGCTTGCCCTTCGACTCGCACGTCGCCTGCGCCTCGTACCAGTCGAGCATCCACACCGGGTGCGCGCCTTCGCGGTTCGGGTACTCGTAGCGGTCGATGCAGAACGACATCGACCGCGCGGGCTTCTTGCACCGCTCGCCCGGCGCGAACGCGTAGCAGATGTCGAGGTGGTTGATCGGCTCGTGCTCCATGGTCAGGCAGCGCCGATCGACCTCCGGGCAATAGCTCGTCTCCACGTAGAGCATGTCGTCCGGGCAAGGATGCGAGGCGAGCGCGGGGGAGGGGAGGGCGTCGTCGGCGGGCGCCGGCGCGGGGTCGGCGATCGGATCGGCGATCGGATCCTGGGACGCGGCCCCGTCGCTCGGTTCGGCGAGTCGTGGCGCCCCGTCGCAGCCGGCGAGGCACGCGCTGCACAACGAGCAGACCGCCCAGCGCCCGATGCCCCCCGTCGCCTTCATGCGAGCACCGCGGTCACGAGCGCGTCCCCGCACGCCGTCACGATCGCGTCGGCCCCCGCCGCCACGAGCTCGTCGTGGGTCTTGCCGTCGTGGGCCACGCCGATCGCGCGCGCTCCGATCGCCCGCGCCGCCCGCACGTCGAGCTCGGTGTCGCCCACGACGATGATCGCTCCGCCCGCCGACGACGAGCAGCGCTCGGCCGCGATGCGCACGATGTCCGGCCGGTGCTCGGCGTCACCGCCGAAGCCTCCGAGCGCCAGGTCGAAGGTTCCTCCCAGCCCCGCCGACGCGAGCTTCAACGACGCCCCCTCGCGTACGTTGCCGGTCGCCACCCCCACGATCGCGCCGCGGGCACGGAGCGCGCCGACGGCGCCCGCCACGTCTCCGATGGCCCTGTAGCTCCGGGTCCGCAAGAGCACCTCGAGGTGTCCGACGTAACACGACAACACGGCGGCGATCGCGTCGTCGTCGTCGCCCAGGCCGGCCCGCGCCAGCATCCGCCGCGCGAGCGCCCAGTCGGTGCCGCCCGCCATCCGGAAGCCCTCGGTCGCGCGCTCCACCGCGTGGAGCTGACGCATCGCCGACTCGAGCGCCGTGCGCCCGGGACCCGGAGACTCTCCGTCGTACGTGAGCACCGTGCCGTCGAGATCGAACAGCACGACGCGCGGGGCCGATGCGTCCACGCGGTTCACTCGTCGCGTTCGCGCCTCGGGTCTTTCGTCATGTCGGCCACCACCTCGTCCACGGTCGCGACCGCGTTCGTGGGCGGCAACGTCGACGCGCCCGGCCGGCGCGATCGCATCCCCGAGGTTCGCACGTCGGCCCGTGCGATGCCCGTCGTATCGGTCTCCGCGCGCGGGTCTTCGCGCGGCTCTTCTCGGGGGTCCGCGTCGCGCGCCATCGCGCTCGGTGGCGGCAGCGTCGGCGCCTCGGACCGTTCGCGGCGGCTCTTCGGGGCCGGGCCGCTCGCGCGCGCCGGGGGCTTCGACGATCGCACGTCGGGTCGCGTATCGGGCTCCGGTGGGAAACGTTGCTTTCGTGCCATGGTCCGTCCCGAAAGGTCGCGCGATCTCCCTTGGACCAGGAGATCGGAAGGAAACCAGTCTACCAGGTGCCGCCGAACAGGAGAGCGTACCGCGCCGACCGCTCGCTTGCGAATTTCAGCCTCTTACAGGCCCTTCTTCGCCCTCTCCGCCCTCCTCGCCCTCTCCGCCCCTTCTTCGCCCTTCTCTGCGCGCTCTTACGACGAGGGTGCCTCGTCGGGCGGCGCTCCAGGCAGCACAGCCGATAGAAGAAGGGGCGCGAGGCGCGCCATGTGTGCATCCACGCGTGCCCTGGCGGACGAATCGGCCGTGTCCCGCGCGCCCTCCGCGTCACCGTGGCCCAGTGGCGCCAGCGGGGCGCTCGAGAGCGTGTGCCAATAGAGGACGACCTTCTTCGACGCCGCCTCCTTCGCGTGCGTCAAAGCGCCCGCAAACGCCTTGGCCGTGTAGGTTGCATCCAGCTCGAGCCCCACGCGCGCGCCTACCGCGCTGGCTCGTTCGCCCTCGGCCGTCGCGCATCCGTAACCGCGACCCAACATCCGCGGGTCCACGCTCCACTTCGGCGTGCGCATCGTACGGGGCGTTTCGCCGCGCTCGCGATGGGCGCGGCTCAGGCACGCGCCGATGAGGTTCGCCGTGATCGCCTCGAGCATCCAGACCGGAGGCGACACGGCGATCCCGACGACCTCCGTCTTCAAGCCCTCCAAGGCAAAGCCCGCGGCGAGCCCCGCCGCCGTGCCGCCGCTGCCGAGGGCGACCACGCACAGGTCGGGCTCGGGCATTTCCCCCGCGCGCACCTGGCCCGCGAGCTCTCGGGCCGCCCTCACGTAGGCCATCGCGCCGAGCGTGTTCGACCCGCCCACCGTGATGAAATGACTCCGCCGGCCCGCGTGGTCCGAGGCGCGACCCGGCCCGAGCCTCCACAGGATGGTGGCCATCGCCGACCCCCAGGAGCCCACCGCCTTCGCCTCGAGCCCCAGCGCGAGCGACGCGCGCAGCACGAGGACGACGTGCTCGGTCCGCGGCTGCGGCACGAGGATCGCCCCCACCGAGAACCCCTCGCGCCGCCCGAAGTACGTCGTCGCGAGGACGTGGTGGCTCCCGGCCGCGCCGACCGTCCACACGTGCGTCGCGCCCCTCGCCCGCGCGTCGGCCAGGAGGAGCTCGAGCTTGCGGACCTTGTTCCCACCCACGACGTCATGCGTCTTGTCGTCTCGCTTCACCCAGATCGCGGCGCCGCCCATGGGTGGAAGCTGGGCCGGATCGAGCCGCTCGACGGGCGTCGGGTAGCGCCCGAGCGCCAGAGAGGGCGCGGGCGTCTCCAGGGGCTCCCGCGGCGGGTGCGGCCAGCGCGGCGCGTCAACCAGCGCGGTCATCCGGCTCGAAAAGCAAAAAATTACGAAACATGGGTGAAACCTATCCTTTGGTACCGAGCCCTTGAGGCTTGCGTCAGGCGCTCCGCCGGGCCCCCCTCAATGGCCCACCGCGAGAGAAACACGACATGAAGAAGATTGAAGCCATCATCAAGCCGTTCAAGCTCGACGAAGTGAAGGACGCTCTCGCCGAGGTCGGCATCCAGGGGATGACGGTCACGGAGGTGAAGGGCTTTGGCCGCACGGGCGGCAAAAAGGAGGTCTACCGAGGCTCGGCGTACGTCGTCGACTTCGTGCCCAAGGTGAAAATCGAAATCGTCGTCCCCGACGAGCTCGTTCACGACGTGCTCGACGCGATCGAGAAGAGCGCGAAGACCGGGCGAATCGGCGACGGAAAGATCTTCGTCGTACCGGTGGAAGAAGCAGTCCGTATTCGAACGGGCGAGCGTGGTAAGGAAGCGATTTGACGGAAACCCGAGATGGGGTCCGCGGAGGAAACATGACACCGAAGGAAGCTTTGGATCTTGCCAAGAAGCACGACGCGAAATACGTCGATTTGAAGTTCATCGACTTTCCCGGCGTATGGCAACACACGACGATTCCGGCAACGCGTCTCGAAGTCGGCCTGTTCGAGGATGGTCTCGCGTTCGACGGGTCGTCGATCCGAGGCTGGCAGCCCATCAACGCGTCGGACATGGTGATGATCCCGGACGCGGCCACCGCCGTCATGGATCCGTTTTACAGCACTCCGACGATAAGCTTCGTCTGCTCCATTTTCGACCCCATTACCAAGCAACCGTACTCGCGTGATCCGCGCCACATCGCCAAGAAGGCGGAGGCGTATCTCAAGCAGACGGGTATCGGCGATACGTCGTTCATGGGCCCCGAGGCCGAGTTCTTCCTCTTCGACGACGTGCGTTTCGACCAGTCGCAGCCGAACCAGGGCTACTACTACCTCGACAGCGTCGAGGGCGTCTGGAACAGCGGCCGCGAGGAGTTCCCGAACCTCGGCTACAAGACGCGGCACAAGGAAGGCTACTTCCCCGTCCCGCCGACCGACACGCTCGGCGACATTCGCCAGGCGATCATGACGACGCTCACCGAGACCGGCGTCGAGGTCGAGGTCGGTCACCACGAAGTGGCGACCGGCGGTCAGTGCGAGATCGGCATGCGCTTCAAGAAGCTCGTCGACTGCGCCGATCAGCTGATGTGGTTCAAGTACGTGGTCAAGAACGTGGCGCGCAAGCACGGCAAGGCCGCGACGTTCATGCCGAAGCCGCTCTTCGGCGACAACGGCAGCGGCATGCACACGCACCAGTCGATCTGGAAAGAGGGCAAGCCCCTCTTCGGCGGCGACGGCTACGCGGGCCTGTCGGACACGGCGCTCCACTACATCGGCGGCGTCATCAAGCACGCCAAGTCGATCGCGGCGCTCACCAACCCGACGACGAACTCGTACCGGCGCCTCGTGCCGGGCTTCGAGGCGCCGATCAACCTGGCGTACTCGAGCCGCAACCGCTCCGCCGCGCTCCGTATCCCCATCACGGGGCCGAACCCGAAGACGCGCCGCGTGGAGGTTCGCTTTCCCGACCCGAGCTGCAACCCGTACCTCGCCTTCACGGCGATGCTCATGGCGGGTATCGACGGGATCCAGAACAAGATTCACCCCGGCGACCCGCTCGACAAGGACATCTACGGCCTCAGCCCCGAGGAGCTCAAGGAAGTGCCGCACATGCCGGGGAGCCTCGAGGAGGCGCTCGATTCGCTCGAGCGCGACCACGAGTTCCTGATGCGCGGCGACGTCTTCACGAAGGACGCGATCCACGAGTGGCTCGAGTACAAGCGCACCCGGGAGCTCAACCCGGTCCGCATGCGGCCCACTCCGTACGAGTTCTCGCTCTACTTCGACATCTAGAACTGCGCGCTTTTCGCCGATACGTCGCGATCCCGAAGGCGGGGGTCGTCACCGACGTGAGTACGGCTTCTCGCGACCGCCTTCGGCCTCGCTTGGTCTCGGCGAAAATCGTCGCAGTTCTATCGTTCGCGCGTGGGAAGAAAGGCCGCAGGGCGACGCTCTCCGGCCTTTCGTGCATCCTATGGGTCCATGACCCTCAGCCGCGTCCTCGTGGCGCTCACGATCCTCACGACGTTGTCCGCGCTCGTGCACCGGTACGTATGGGTGCGCCTGGTGCGCGCGCCGGGGTGGCCGGGCGCGTGGCAGCCCGCGCTCACGGCGGCGGCGATCACGCTGGCGATCCTCGTCCCGGTCTCGTTCCTCGCCATCCGCGGGCTTCCTCGCGTGGCGGCGGTGCCCATCGCGTGGATCGCGTACCCGTGGATGGGCTTCCTCCTCTATTTGTTCCTGCTCACCGTCGCGTCCGACGTCGTGCGCGGCTTCTCTTTCTTGGCGGGCGCGCTCCCGCACGACCCCGAGCGGCGCAAGGTCCTCGCGCGATCGCTTGCGGGGATCGTCGGGGCGGCGTCGGGCGTCATCGGCGTCGGCGGTCTCGTGAACGTCGCCCGCGGCTTCGAGGTAAAGCACGTGCGCATCCCGCTCGCGCGCCTGCCCGCCTCCGCTTCCGGCTACAGCATCGTCCAGATCACCGACGTGCACGTGGGACCGACGCTCGGGCGGCCCTTCGCCGAGCAGATCGTCGCGCAGGTGAACGCCCTCTCGGCCGACCTCGTCGTCATCACGGGCGACCTCGTCGACGGCACGGTCGACGAGCTGCGCGACCTCGTCGAGCCTCTCCGCGGTCTGCGCGCGCGCGACGGCGTCTTCTTCGTGACGGGGAACCATGAGTACTACTCGGGGGCCAACGAGTGGATCGCCCACCTCGGGACGCTCGGCATCCGGGTCCTTCGCAACGAGCGCATCTCCATCCGCGGCGCGTTCGACCTCGCCGGCGTCGACGACTCGAGCGCCCACCGCATGCTCGCCGGCCACGGGCAAGACATCCCCCGCGCGCTCGAAGGCCGCGATCCTTCGCGCGCCGTCGTCTTGCTCGCGCACCAGCCCAAGGCCGTCCACGACGCCGCCCGGTGCGACGTCGACCTTCAGATCTCGGGGCATGTCCACGGCGGGCAGCTCGTCCCGTTCAACTGGCTCGCGCGGCTCGACCAGCCGTTCATCTCGGGCCTCCACCGCATGGGCACCACCCAGGTCTACGTGAGCACGGGGACCGGGTACTGGGGACCGCCGATGCGGGTCGGACCGCGCTCCGAGGTGACTCGGATCGAGCTCGTGGCGGGATGAGAAGGCTCGATCGGCGCCCGTGCCACCTTCGACGGGCCGCGAGGCAAGCGTCGATGAAGGGTCATGATCGGGACGTGGACCGTTGATCGAGGCTTCCGAGAGCGATCACCGCAAGGACCCTGAGCGTTCCTGATCGCCGGGGTGACCGATGATCGAGGCTTCCAAGATCGATCGCAGTAAGGCCCATGAGCGTTCATCGAGGCTTCCCACGTCGATCGCCGCAAGGTCCGTGGGCGCTCCTGATCGCCAGGGTGACCGGTGATCGAGCCTTCCCGGAGCGATCACCGCAAGGACCCCGAGCGTTCCTCATCGCCGGGGTGACCGGCGATCGAGGCTTCCAAGATCGATCTCCCCGAGGACCATGAGCGTCCGCGATCGCGAGGGTGACCGCTCATCGAGGCCTCCAAGATCGGACACGCAGGCGACGATGTCCGGTCATCGCGGTCTCGAAGACCGTCGACCGCCCGGGATCAGCCGCGCACCGTCCAGAGCACGAACAAGCCGATCGCGATCCGATACCACCCGAATGGCTCGAGTCCACGCGTCCGCAGGTAGCGCAAGAACGTCGCGATGACCCCCCACGCCACGAGGAACGACACCACCAGGCCGATCGCCATGTTCACCGATCCCACCTGCGTCGCCAGCACGTGGCGATCTTTGGTCGCCTCGAAGAGCGTCGCGGCGCCGAGCGTGGGAAGCGCCAGCAAGAAAGAGAACTCCGCGGCCGTCGCCGTCGACAGCCCCGCGACGCGCGCCGCCAGGATCGTGCACATCGATCGCGACGTCCCCGGCCACAAGGACAGACACTGGCCGATACCGATCGCGAGCGCGCGCCCCGGCGTGACGTGCTCGAGGCCCATCGCCTCGGGCTCGCGCGCCTCCACGCCGTTCGTGCTCCGCCGTGGCCGACGCCGCGCGTCGAGCACCCGCTCGATGACGATCATCGCCACGCCGCCCAGCGTCAGCGCGAAGCCGACCGGGAGGGGACCGAAGAGGTGCGCCTTGATCGCCTTGCGAAAGAGCAGGCCGACCACCGCCGCCGGCACGAACGCGATCGCCAGCGCGCCGAAGAGCCGCACGCTCTTACCGTCCCACGACAAGAGGCCCCGCGCCCTCTCGACGAGGAGCGACCAGTAATGGGCGACGACGGCCAGGATTGCCCCAAGCTGCACGACAATTTCGAACGACGAGGTCGCCGGGTCGTCGTCGGGCAATCCGAGCAAGTGGCCGACGAGAATGAGATGCCCCGTCGATGAGACGGGCAAATACTCGGTCAGCCCCTCGACGATCCCGAGGAGCAGCGCGATGAGCGGCGACATGGCCACCGAGCTAGCACGTCGGCGAGGCCGTCCGGCGACGGCGTGCGGGCGCTTCGCAATGCCCAATAGCGGCGGCGAGTCGCCGTAGGGCTCGGCGACGGTCCACATTTCTTTCGAAGCCGCGGCGCCGGGGACGCATCGGCCTGCCATCCCGTGCGGTCGCGAACTCGTGTGCCGCGCGCAGCGGGTATGGCGCTCGTGTCATGGAGTGTTGCGCGGGCGGCTCACGGCGACGGCTCCTCGAAGGAGGGTTGGTGTGGGCGTCTCCGGCTCGTCGGCTTTCAGGGAGGACTGGGCTCGTTTTCGCCGCCAGGTTGCCGGTTTTTCGGTATGGTTCGCGCCTGCCAGAAGACCGCCGTGACACGCTCCTCTCCATCGGTGGCGCGATTCGCCCGCGATGACGAAGGCTCCAGAGCACAAGGCAAAGATGGGGCAGGTGGGTCGCCGGGCATCGCAAACGTCTCGAGCACAATTCGTGAAAGGTGAAATGGTCATGTCCAAGAAACTTATTTCCATCTCGTTGGCGATCGTGTCGGGAACGGCCCTGGCGTTCGCGGGCGCTTCTTGCTCGAGCAGCAACAACAACCCCGACGGGGGCACGGGCACCAGCAGCAGCTCCAGCAGCAGCGGCAGTTCGAGCAGCGGCAGCGGTTCGAGCAGCAGCGGCAGCGGCAGTTCGAGCAGCGGCAGCGGTTCGAGCAGCGGCAGCGGCTCGAGCAGCGGCGCCGCTACGGTGCTCATCGACAATATGGAAATCGGCACGAACGGCCCCGTACAGATCGCCGTGCCGATGGGCGAGTTCCCCGGCTACTGGTACGACGGCGTCAGCCAGGGCTCGACCAGCAACACCATCACGCCGGGCAGCGGCCTCACCGGCGGGTTCACGTACTCGCCCCTCGGGACGTTGACCAACGCCGCGGACCCGACCAGCACGAAGGCCGCGCACGTGGCGTGCGCGATCCACGACC
The DNA here is from genome assembly GCA_036500865.1 of Polyangiaceae bacterium. Lineage (GTDB taxonomy): Bacteria > Myxococcota_A > Polyangia > Polyangiales > Polyangiaceae > Palsa-1150. The sequence goes on along the minus strand of DASYBG010000053.1, from coordinate 12,828 downwards.
TTTACGGCTACTGCCAAGAAGCGTTCGAGTTCGCGCAGGTGAACCTCGACGCCGGCGCCGATGCCAACCCCGACGCGGCCGTCCCGCGCGTCACCGTGCCGTTCGACGCGAGCGCGTATACGGGCATCACCTTCTGGGCGATGGCCGGCTCCACCGGCGTGGGCCAGCAGCTGAAGGTCCTCTTCCCGGACATCGACACCGACCCCCGCGGCGGTCGTTGCGGCCCGGTGGCGGGCTCGCCGCAGTACACGGGCGACTCGGGCGCTTGCTACGACAGCTGGGGGCAGTCCCTCACGTCGGCGCAGCTGAGCTCGACGTGGACGCAGGTGACCGTTCCGTTCGCCACGCTCGTCGGCGGGAACTTCGGCTTCGAGGGAAATTCGGGGATGGTCGACCCGGCGAACCTCTTCGGCGTCACCTTCCAGGTGGGCGGTCCGAACCCGGCGATGGTCGAAGCCGGCACGACCATCGTGGCCGACTACTGGGTCGACGACGTCTACTTCACGAAGTGACGCGTCGCCCGCGCGAGGCACGCCAAGGAGCATTCGCGCGTTCGTGTTCGCCCTCCCCTGAAAGCCAGGGGAGGGTGCGCACGACAGGCCGCTCGAAACGCTGCGGTGGGGCTTCAGGTCCGCGAGCGACCCGGTAGCGTCGTACAGCGCGCGGGCGCGCGCGAGCCCATCACTGAGGCGGGTTCGTGTAATCGACGAAGTCCCCGCCCAACGTCAGCATCGAGAGCAGGCCCATCGTGCTGCTGAAGTAGTTCGGCGGGTTCGTGAGGTCGTTGAGGACGACGCTGTAGAGGTACGTCCACGACGCGTCGATGAAGCTCTGATTGGCGGAGCTCACCATCGCCGCGACCGCGGCGGGGCCCGTGATCGCGCCCGAGACGTTGGTCCCGGCGGCTCCGCTGAGCGGCGTGATGGGGATCTTGATGCTGTTCGGGCCGCCGTTCTGCGCGGCGTACTGCACGAAGTAGTTCGCCATCGGGGTGACGAAGGTCTTCGCGTTCGCCGAGGCGCTCCACACGAAGTCGACGCCCACGCGCCACGGGGCGCGGCACGCGTCGAACCCGAAGGTGTTCTGCCCGATGGCGTCGGGAATGAGGCCGCTCGTCGCGTTTTGCGCGCCCTGGAGCTGCGAGTATTCGCCCGTATAGACGGCGCTCCAGCTCGTGTCGCCGCTGACGGTCGCGAACGTCTTGTAGTAGTCGGGCGCGGCGTAGTCGGGATGCGAGGAGCCGGCGTTGGCGAAGTTCCCGTCTTTGATGTTGTTCGAGCCGTTGACCTCTTGCGACTTGATGTTCGAGAGGATCGACTTGGCCCCCGTGAGGTAGGTCCCGCCGGGCCACTGCTTGTCGGCCATGACGAGCGCCCAGGCCATGTCTTCGTCGGCGTCGGCCGCGGAGTTGACGCCGCCGTTGCCGTTGGGAGCGCCGCCCGAAGTGATTTGCCAGCTCATGAGCCCATTGGACATATGGGCTTGGACGTATTGCCAAAATGCGTCGAACGTCGGCTTGTCCGACATATAGACGGCGATCAGCATCCCGTAGGCCATCCCCTCGGACGTCGTCTGGTTGCCGGTCATGGGGTCTTGCACGCGGAGCGCTCCGCTGGGCGCGCCCGTGGACGTGACCATCACGGACCCGAGCCACATCGTGTATGCGTTCTTGATCTTCGCGTGCGAGATGGTCGTGGGGTACGTGCCGTTGGCGGTCCGTCGGTCTTGCGGGAAAGGAAACTGACCGGTGGCGTTCGCCGGGGTCGGCGTCGTGAGCCAGGTGTCGCTCGTCGTCATGCTGCCGGAGGAACTGCTGCTGCTGGAGCCGCCGCTGCTCCCGCTCGAGCTGCTGCTGGAGCTGCCGCTTCCGCTCGAGCTGCTGCTGCCGCTTGACCCGGACGAGCTCGAGCCCGACGAAGACCCGCTTCCCCCGGAGCTGCTGCTGGAGGTGCCCGGCTCCCCGGTGCTCGGGGCCATGGGGCTGGCGCAGCCTGCTGCGTACAAAAATCCGACGATGAGGGAAGAGAGCGAGTAGAAGGAATAGCGCACTGGACCTCCGAGGGTAACACCCCCCACACCACTGCAGGCGTCGACGACCGTAGTCGCCTGCGGGGCTCGGCGTGGCTCAAGTTCCCAAGGGTGGCACGTCACGGGAAGCACGGCATGAGAATCGAGAGTTCGGCGGCCCGGGTTGTGGTGGTGATTCGCCCGAGCCTGCGGGCGGTTTTCGTGGCGTCCGGTCTCTCGCTTCGCTCGAGCCTGCGGACTAGGCTCGCGCCGCTGTGAACGACGAACGGCGAACATCGTTTTTCGGCCGCCTCGGGCTGGCTTGGCGCTGCTTTCTGCGTGTCCTCACGGACGCGCGCTTCGCGGAGACGGTGTCGGAGCTGTCCGCGGGATCCGTCGAGCCTCGTCGGCTCGCTCCGTCGGCCCCCGTGGCGTCGCCTCCGCCGGTGACCTCGTCGCCGCCCGCGGCGCCCGCCGCCACCGCCGCCTTGCAGCTGCTCTCGCTCCTGCAGCGCGAAGGCCGGCTCGTCGACTTCCTCCAGCAGGACATCACGTCCTTCCCCGACGCCGACGTGGGTGCGGCCGCCCGCGTCGTCCACGAAGGATGCCGGCGCGCTTTGCGGACGCACGCCCGCATCGAGCCCGTGCGGGCCGAGAACGAAGGGACGCTCGTCCGCCTCGAGGCCGGCTTCGACGCCGACCGGGTCAAGCTCGTGGGCGACGTTCATGGTCAGCCGCCCTACGCGGGCATCCTGCGCCACCGCGGCTGGCGGGCGGAGACCCTCGAGCTCCCGCAGATCATGGGCGGCCACGACGCGCGCGTCCTCGCGCCCGCGGAGGTGGAGCTAGGATGACGCGCTACGCGGTCGGCGTCGACCTCGGGACCACGCACTGCGCGCTGGCCTTCGCGGAGCTCGACGACGCGGGCAAGCCCATCGAAGGCAGCCGCCCCGAGGTGATGGCCGTCCCGCAGCTCGTCGCGCGCGGACAGCTCGAGGCGCGCACGCTGCTGCCGTCGTTCCTCTACGTCGCGCACGAGAGCGAAGGCGCGCAGGCCCTCCCGTGGGACGCCGATCGTCGCTTCGTCGTCGGCGAATACGCCCGTGCGCGCGGTGTCGACGCGCCCACGCGCGTCATCTCGAGCGCCAAGAGTTGGCTCTCTCACCCCTCCATCGACCGTCGCGCCGGCATCCTCCCGCTCGGCGCCCCGGAAGACGTCGAGCGGATCTCGCCGGTCGAGGCCTCGTGGCGATACCTCGAGCACCTCGCCGAGGCGTTCGGCGAGCGGTTCGGGGCCGCGGGCGCTTCGCTCGCCGAACAAGAGGTCGTCATCGCCGTCCCGGCTTCGTTCGACGCCGCGGCGCGGGAGCTCACGGTCGAAGCGGCGATCGCGGCGGGGATCGAGAAGCTGACGTTGCTCGAGGAGCCGCAGGCCGCGCTCTACGCGTGGACGTGGGCGATGGGGGACAGCTGGCGCAAGCAGCTGCGGCCCGGCGACGTCGTCCTCGTCATCGACGTGGGCGGCGGGACGACCGACTTCAGCGCCATCGCGGCCGTCGAGAAGGAAGGCGCGCTCGAGCTCGTACGCGTGGCCGTCGGCGATCACATCCTCCTCGGCGGCGACAACATGGACCTCGCCCTCGCGCACCTCGTTCGCCAGAAGCTCGAACGCGAAGGGAAGGCCGTCGACCGCGGGCAGCAAGCGAGCCTGGTCCACGCGTGCCGCACCGCCAAAGAGCGCCTCTTCGGAGTTCCCACCCTCGACGCCGCTCCCATCGCCATCGCCTCGCGCGGCGCCGCGCTCCTCGGCGGCACGCTCCGTACGGAGCTCACGCGCGAGGAGGTCACCCGCACCATCGTCGACGGCTTCTTTCCCATCGTCGCCGGCGACGCGCGGCCCTCTCTCCGCCCGCGCGGAGGCCTCACCGAGATCGGGCTGCCCTACGCCTCCGAACCGGCCGTCACGCGCCACCTCGCCTCGTTTCTCGCGCGCCAGTCCGGCGCCGTCGCCAAGCTCGGCGTCGCCCCCGCGCCGTCGGCCAAGCCCGCGCGCCTCCTGCATCCGACGGCCGTCCTCTTCAACGGCGGCGTCATGAAGGCCGAGCGCCTCCGCGCGCGCCTCGTCGACACGCTCAACGTCTGGCTCGGCTCCGACGGCGCGGAGCCGGTGCGCGTCCTCGAGGGCGCCGACCTCGATCTCGCGGTCGCGCGCGGCGCTTGCGCGTACGGTCTGGTGCGGCGGGGGACGGGCCTTCGGATCCGCGGCGGCACCGCGCGCTCCTATTACGTCGGCATCGAGAGCTCCGCGCCGGCCGTTCCCGGCGTCGAGCCGCCCGTGAGCGCGATGTGCGTGGCCCCCTTCGGCATGGAAGAGGGCACCGAGGCGAAGCTCCCGCCCCACGAGTTCGGGGTCGTCGTCGGCGAGCCGGTGTGCTTCCGCTTCTACGGGTCGAGCGTGCGGCGGGACGACGGCGCGGGGGAAGTGCTCGACGACTGGAAGCGCGGCGAGCTCGAGGAGCTGCCGCCGATGGAGCTCATCTTGCCCGCCGACGGACGCCACGAGGGGGACGTGGTGCCGGTGCGGCTGCGCTCCCAGTTGACCGAGGTGGGCACGCTCCTGCTCGAGGCGGAGCCGGTGCGGGCGCTGAAGGCGGGCGAGCGGTGGCGGGTCGAGCTGAGCGTGCGCGCTCCCGAATGAGGGTTTGAACCGTGGCGGGCGCTCCGCGGTTTGCCGTCGGGATAGACCTCGGGACGACGAACACCGTGGTGGCGTGGGCGCCGCTCGACGGGGCGGGGGATGGACGGGTCGGCGCGGCCAAGGGCGCGGAAGGAGGGGCGTTTTCCGAGAGATCGTTAGCATGCTCACGATCCGACGCGATCGGCGTGCTCGAGATTTCGCAGATGGTCGCCCCCGGAGAGCGCGGGTCGCGGCCTCTCTTTCCCTCCGCCCTCTACGCGCCGCTTCGTGAGGAGACCCCGAGCTCCGCGGAGGCCGATCCGTTCGGCGACGCGCCGTGGGTGCTCGGCGAGCACGCGCGACGCCGGGCCGCCGAAGTGCCGGGGCGCGTCGTCGTATCGAGCAAGAGCTGGCTCGCGTACGCCGGGGTCGATCGGACCGCGGAGATCCTGCCGTGGAGCGCGGTCGAGGGCGTCCCGAAGATCTCGCCGGTGGACGCCGCGGCGCGGATCCTCGCGCACGTGCACCGCGCGTGGGACGCCGCGCACCCCGGCGCGCCGCTCGCGCAGCAAGACGTCGTGCTCACCGTGCCCGCGTCGTTCGACGAGGTCGGGCGAGAGCTGACGATCGACGCCGCTGCGCGGGCGGGCCTCGCACCGAAGCTGCTCGAAGAGCCTCAGGCCGCGTTCTACGACTGGATGACGCGGGCGGGGCGCGAGGGATTGGAGCGGCTGCTCGCGGCGACCGGCGGAGAGGCGCTCGCGCTCGTGATCGACGTCGGCGGGGGGACGACGGATCTGTCGCTCGTGCGCGTGTCGGGCGTCGACGACGTGGCGAGGGTCGCGGTGGGCCCGCACCTGCTCCTCGGCGGCGACAACATGGACATCGCGCTCGCTCACGCGTGCGAGGGCCGCCTGACCGACGGGGGCGCAAAGCTCGACGCGCCTCGGTTCGCGCAGCTCGTGGGCGCGTGCCGCGCGGCCAAAGAGACGCTCCTCGAGAAGGACGCGCCGGAGGAGGCGCCGGTGACGGTGGCCGGGAGCGGCGCGAGCCTGGTGGGGGGGACGCGGTCGACGCGGCTCGGTCGGGCGGAGGTCGAGGGCGTCGTGCTGGACGGGTTCTTCCCGGTGGTGCCGGCGGAGGCCCGTCCCATGGGTGCGCGCGGCGGCCTCCTCGCCCTGGGCCTTCCCTACGAGCGGGACCCGGCGATCACGCGGCACGTGGCGGCCTTCTTGGCCAAGCACACGCCGTCGGCGCGGTCGCCCGATGCGGTGCTGTTCAACGGCGGCGTCTTCCGCGCGGCGCGCATCGCCGAGCGCATGATGGGCGCGCTCTCGGGTTGGCACGGCGGAGCGTCGGTGCAGGCGCTGGGCGGAACCGATCCGGATCTCGCCGTGGCGCGCGGCGCCGTGGCGTACGCGCTGGCGCGGCGGGGCCAGGGGGTTCGCATCGGAGGGGGCACCGGCCGGGCGTACTTCGTCGGCGTGGCGGGTGAGTTCGGCGCGAAGAGCGCCGTGTGCGTCGTGCCGCGCGGGGCCGAGGAGGGAACGAGCCACACCGCGGAAGCCCGCGTGCTCGCGCTCGCGGTGGGGCGGCCGGTGCGCTTCGATCTCTGGACGAGCGACACGGCGGTCGCGCGCGCGGGCGACGTGGTGCGCGTCGACGACGAGGCGTTCACGGCGCTGCCGCCGCTCGCGACGACGATCGCGGCCGAGGGACGCTCGGGGCGAGGCGAGGTACGCGTATCGCTCGAAGGAGAGCTGACGCCGGTGGGGACGCTGGACCTCGCGTGCGTCGAGGTCGGCGACGGAGCCGGGCCCGCGCGCACGGAGCGCCGCCGGTTTCGTCTCGCGTTCCAGCTGCGGGAGGGAGAGGCGGGGCCGCCCGCGGCGTCCGTGCGCCCGCGCTCGACGCCCGCGCGATCGCTGGAGGCCGCGATCGACCTCGTGGATCGGGCGTTCGGCAAGCCCCGGGCGGACGCCGGCGGGCGGGAGGCGAAGGACCTGCTGCGGGAGCTCGAGCGGATGCTGGGCGAGCGGACGCAGTGGACGATGGATATCAACCGCGCCCTCTGCGACGCCCTTCTGGCTCGGGCGCGCACCCGGCGGCGTTCCGCCGACCACGAGCGGGTCTTCTGGATGATCGCGGGGTGGGGCATCCGGCCGGGCATCGGCGACGCGCTCGACCCGGGACGCATCGCCGAGATGGTCCCTCTCTTCGACGAGCGGCTGGCGTTCCCCGCGGAGGCGAGGGGCTGGCAGCAGTTCTTCATCGCCTGGCGGCGAGCCGCGGCGGGGCTCGACGAGAATGTACAGGCGAAGATCCGCGACTTCGCCGACGACCATCTGGCGCCGCCGGGCTCGGGCCGGAAGCGGCCGAAGAAGGCGGCGCTGTCGCTCGACGACGCCCTCGACATGGCGTCGTCGCTCGAACGGGTGGCGCCGGGTCGGCGCGCGGAGCTCGGCGGGTGGGTGCTCGAGCGAACGTGGACCGATCGCGATCCGCGCCTGTGGTCCGCGCTCGGACGGCTGGGCGGTCGGGTGCCGGCCTACGCGAGCGTGCACCACGTGGTCGCGCCCCACGTGGCGGAGCGGTGGCTCGATCACCTGCTCCGCGAGAAGTGGGACGCCGTGCCGACGGCAGGGCAGGCCGCAACGCAGCTGGCCCGCAGGACCGGCGATCGCGCGCGGGACGTCTCGGATGCGCTGCGGACCGAGGTCGCGCGTCGCCTCGCCGCGATCGGAGCGGACGAGGCGTGGATCCAGGCCGTGCGCGAGGTGGTGCCGGTCGCGGAGCGGGACCGGGTCGCGTTCTTCGGCGACGCGCTGCCGCTGGGCCTGCGGCTCGTCGAATGAGCGGGCCCTCCCCGCCTCCAATCAGTTGGCGGGACACACGCCGTAGCCGGAGCCGTCACTGGGGAGTCCCCATTGCGCCAAGCTGCTCGCGGTGCCCGAGCACGTGCGCCCGGCCAGGCACGGTGACGCGCTGGGATTGGAGGGATCGCACATGCGCGTCTCCGCCGTCCCGCAGAGCAGTCGGCACACGGAGGCGAACCTCTGAGCGCCGTTCGTGCACGACGACGAGGCGGCGGGCGCCGGGCCGATGCAGCAAAGCATGTTGCCCGGGCAATTGGCGGCGCTCGCGCACGACAGGCGCGCCTGGCACCCCCCGCACTGACCGTTGCCGCCGGTGCAGTTCGCCGACAACGTCGGGTCGGTCCCGTTGCAGCACGAGTTCGGGTAGTCGCACTGGAGCGCGCCGCAGGCGATCTCGAAATCGGCCGGTGCGGCGTCGGCCGGAGGGGGGGCTCCCGCGTCCGTGCTTGCGTCGGGGCCTCCCGTGAAGACGAAGGACGGGCCGCCGCACGCCGTCAGGGCCAGCGCTGCTGCGCAGCCCCAGGCCGCGCCACTCCGAGCCACGGACCGTCTCGCCATATCCAAATGATCTCCGCCGTTCCTCTCGCGCTGGGCGCCAATCTACATCGCAAGCAGGGCGCGCGCCGCATGCAGATCGTCGACGACGGCGTTTGCCTCCGCGGCGAACTTGGGGAAGTCCCCCCGGTGCTCGGGAACCGCGATGACGGCCATTCCGGCCGCACGTGCGGCCTGTACGCCGAGGATCGAGTCCTCGAGGACGACACACGCCTCCGGTGGGACGTCGAGGAGACTCGCGGCCCGGAGGAAGATGTCGGGGGCGGGCTTGGCCTTCGGGACGCTGTCGCCCGTGACGACGGCGTCGAAGCGGTCGAGGAGCCCGAAGCGGACGAGGCTCGCCTCCACCAGGCGCCGCGTCGACGAGGACGCGACCGCGCACGGGACGGGGCGAGCCCGCGCGGCGTCGACGAGCTCACGACAGCCGGCCTTGAGGGCGAGCGTGTCCACCCGGTCGACGAAGGCGTCGGTCATGGCCTGGCCGTGGAGCACGACGTCGGGGGCGAAGCCGAACGCCTCGCCCATGATCCGCAGCGCGTTCGTGAGGCCGCCGCCGACGCACCGGCGCGCGAGCTCGGGGGTCCACTCGCCGCCGCGCTCGCGGATGAAGGCGCGCTGGACCTCGAACCATACGGGCTCGGAGTCGACCATCAAGCCGTCGAGATCGAAGAGGAGGGCGGAGCAGGGGATCACCGTCCGCGCTTAGCACGGGCCGCCCCTCGGGCTCCGATCACGGCCGGACGCGCTCGAACACGACGAGCTCGCCCATGGTCTCGTGTTCGCGCACGCCGACCTGGATCATGCCCACCTTCTCGATGACCCGGAGCGACGCGCGGTGCCACGCGAACGTGGCCGCGCGGACGGCGCGCACGTCGCTCTGGCCGAGCGCCCACTCGACGCACGCGGCGACGGCTTCCGTCGCGTAACCCTGGCCCTGGGAAGACTCCTCGACGCCGTACGCGATCTCCGCGATGCCGTCGGTCGGCCGCCCGTGGAAGACCACGCTTCCGACGACCCGAGGCGAGCCTCGCGGGACGTCGGCGATCATGACGCAGTCGCCCCAGAGGGTCGCGTGCGGATCGGCGCGGATGGCTTCGAGGGGGGAGCAGAAGGCTCGTTCGACGAGCTCGGGGTTGGGCCATCGCTCGGGCATGCGCGCCCCGACGAGCGCCTCCGCGTCTTCGCGGCGGCCCAGCATGACGGCCTCCACGATCGGGAGCGTCAGCGGAGCGAGCGTCAGCCGAGGCGTCGTTCGTAGGGTCGGCATGGCGAAGGCTCGGTGGGAACGCTAGCGCGCGCGGGGGCGGCCCGGTCAAGGTGACCGTCAAGGGTAAAGAGGCGCTCGCGCGATCCATGCGCGGAAGCCGCTCTACGTAAACAATTCCAACCGTGCCCGTCTTTGGGAGGGCCGCGGAACGGACCGGATCGCATCCTCACCCGTCTGCGGCATGATTCGGGCGGCACTGCGTGGGCGCGGTTGGTGGTACGGTCTCCGTCCACCCGCGTCCGGGTGGGATGCTTTTTTCGAATGCGACGAGCTGCCCGCGGCGAGCCGATAACTACCCGAATCCCCCCGAGCGGGCGGCGGAGGATCGGGCTCTATGGACCCACTTCCAGAATGAGCCGTATTCAATCGATGGTGGGCGTCGTCGCGTCGGCGGCGCTCTTGGCCTGTGCCCTGTTCGTCCGCCCGTGCCTGGCCGACCCTCACAACGAGGGGGTCGCCAAGGAAGCGATGCAAAAGGCGGCGACGGATTATTCGAGCGCGAGCTACGCCGCCGCGGTCACGCGCCTGAACGCCGCGGTGAAAGCCTGTGCCGGCAACCATTGTGTGGCGGCGACGAAGGCGGCGCTGCTCCGGGACCTCGGCGCGATGCAGTTTCGCGCGGGCGACAAGAACGGCGCGACGAAGTCGTTCGGGGACGCGCTGAACCTCGACCAGAATGGGTTGCTGAACCCGGCCTACGACGCGTCCGACGTGGGCGCGTCGTACGAGGACGCGCGCGCTTCGGCGGGTCTCCCCGCGGGGACGATCTCGACGAAGCCGCCGCCCGGTGGCGCCGCCGCGCCGCCTGCGCCTCCGCCCAAGCCGGCCACTCCGCCCGAGCCTCCCCTCGAGCAACCGACGGGGGACTTCGAGCACGACCCCGCCCCCGAGCAGAAGGAGAACACGCCGCTCCCGGTGCACGTCGACTATCCGGGCAACGCGAAGATCGCGCGCGTTCTGCTCAAGTACAAGGGCGCGCAGATGCGCGACTGGGGGCACCTCGAGCTCAAACACGTCGAGGGGAATGGATACGAAGCGACGATTCCGTGCGGCGACGTCACGCGCGGGGTGATGCGCTACTGGGTGCAGGGCTTCGACAAGGGCGGCGAGCCGGTCGCGGCGACCGGGGATCCGAAGCACGCGTACGGCGTGCCGATCCGGGAGAAGATCACGATCGAGCCTCCCCATTTGCCGGGGAAAGAGGCTCCGCATTCCTGCGATGAGAACGATTGCCCGCCGGATCTCGCGGGGTGCAAACGCAAGGGTGAGGCCGCGGGCGCCGGGGGCGAAGGGACGGCCGCCGCGCCGGGGTCCGGAGACGAAGGCGACAACGGCGCGAAGAAGGAAGACACGGGGCCCTCGTACAAGCGCTTCTGGGTGGGCGCGTCGATCGCGCTCGACATCATCGCGCTGCCGAGCGCGCAGAACGTTTGCACGCGCATCGCGAATGGGCCCAACGCGGGCTTCGCCGTCAACGGCGCCGGCTACTACTGCTACGACCCGGTCGCGGGCGCGGACTTTCCCAAGCAGAACGTCAATACGTCGATCAGCCCGACGGGCGGCGGCACCGCGAGCAGTCGCGTTCAAGCGAGCGACGTGCGGGTGATGCTGGCGTTCGACTACGCGCTGTCGGCGAACTTCCTCGCCGGCGCGCGCGCGGGCTATGTCTTCAACTCGTATCCCGGGCAGGCGGGCCCGCATTTCGCGCCGATTCATCTCGAGGCGCGCGCGACGTACCTCTTCGGGAACGCCCCGCTGAGCCGCCCGTCGTTCGCGTTCATGGTCGTGGGAGGGCTCGGCTTCTCGCAGTTCGACGGCAAGGAGTCGACGCGCGTCAACTTCACGAACGGAATGGCCGCGCAGACGGTCGACGTCTGGCTGACGGACGCGCCGTTCTTCCTGATGGTGGGACCCGGCGTGCGGTGGCAGTTCAACCAGCGCATGGCGGCCACCGGCGCCGTCCGCGTGAACGTCGCCATCGGGGCGAACGGTCTTCTGCCGACGGTCGGCCCGGAACTGGGCGTCGTCTACGGGTTCTGACGAGAGCCCGCGGTCGCGGGCGCGGCCGTTCGGACGGGGCTCCGAACGGCTGCTAAATTGAAGACCTTGGGCTCGTGGGCGATACCCGCGTCTTGGTGGTCCGCGCTGTTGCCGGGGGCGATGGGGCTCGCCTCGGGATGTACTCCGGCGCCGGTCGACGTATCGCCCCGCGCTCCAGCCGCTTCGACGTGTCCGTTGGGGGGCTGCTCGACGGGCGACGAGCCGCGGGCCGGCGCGGCTTCCGGCGGCGTGGGCTGCGGCGCTCTGGGGGAGGCGGCGTGTGGGGGCGCCGCGCCGAGCGAGTGCGCGCGGAGGGCGCTCGACCTATGGAGCCGCGCGCAGGGCGAGAGCACGGTCGCGTGCGTCGCGGCGATGCTCGACGACGCCTGCGCCCGCGGAGACCGAGGGGCGTGCACGTTCGCGGGGCGCATGTGGCTCGACGGGAGAGGCGTGGCCGCCGACAAGAAGCGCGGGATCGACCTCCTGGTGCAGGCGTGCGACGGGGGCGCCGCGCTCGCGTGCGCGGTCGCGGCGAGCTGGCTGGGGGACCCCGAACACGCGCGCGACCGCGCGGATGCGTCGGACCTGAAAGCGCGCCTCGAGGAGGAGGGCGCCTGTTTGGCCGGTGACGCGGACTACTGCTACCAGGTGGGGCTGCTCTTTTACTTCGGCCGAAACGGGTTCCCCAAGGACACGGCGCGGGCGGTGGCGGCGTACGAACAAGGCTGCCGGTTCGGCGTAGCCGATGCGTGCAACAACCTCGGCGACGCGCTCGCGTACGGCGACGGCGTCGAGCGGGATCTCGTCCGATCCGCGGAGGTGTTCGACAAGGCGTGCCGCCTCGGCGAGCCGCTCGGCTGCGCCAACTGGGGGCAGATGCTCGAGCGAGGGATGGGGGTCGCGGAAGACCGCTCGCGAGCCCGCGGTCTCTACAAGCAGGCGTGTCTCGGCGGAGAGATCTACGCCTGCTTGCACGCGGAGATGCTGGCGGAGAAAGACGCCGGCGTGCCGCGCGATTCGGAGGGCGCGCTCCGCTACTGGCAGCGGGCGTGCGCTCGCCGCGACGCGCGGGCATGCGCCTACGTGGGGATCCTCTACGAGGACGGCCCCGACGGGTACGCGCGTGATCTCGACAAGAGCATCGAGGCGATGGAGAGAGCGTGCGGTTTCGGCGACAAGCGCGCGTGTGAATGGACGAAGAGCCACGGCCCGTAGAACGGTTCCCTCGCGGCGTACCTGCCGTCGCCGTCGCTTCGCTCGCGCGGGACTCAAGAATCGTCCAGAAAAGGGACGCGGATGGAAATAGACGAGCTGCCCCGATCGTCGTAATGGGCGATGAGCGAGACGACGGGAATGGGGAAGGTTCGGAGCCGGGAGCCTGTACGTGAGCAAGGGGTCTTCCGGTG
>DASYBG010000052.1:0-93108 GCA_036500865.1 Polyangiaceae bacterium | reverse complement strand
ACGGCACCACCATCACGGTCGACGGCACCACCATCCCGGTCGACGGCACCACCCATCTCCCTCGACGGCCCCGCTATCCCGGTCGACGGCACCACCATCCCGGTCGACGGCACTACCCATCTCCCTCGACGGCCCCGCTATCCCGGTCGACGGCACCACCATCCCGGTCGACGGCACCACCATCCCGGTCGACGGCACCACCATCCCGGTCGATGGCCCCACCATCCCGGTCGATGGCCCCACCATCCCGGTCGATGGCACCACCCATCTCCCTCGACGGCCCCACCATCCCGGTCGACGGCACCACCCATCTCCCTCGACGGCCCCACCATCCCGGTCGACGGCACCACCCATCACCCTCGATGGCCCCGCTATCCCGGTCGATGGCACCACCATCCCGGTCGACGGCACCACCCATCTCCCTCGATGGCCCCGCTATCCCGGTCGATGGCACCACCATCCCCGTCGCCGGCACCACCGCGCTCGCTCGGCAGCGCGACCTCTCCCGTCGCCGGCGGCCACCACGCTCGCTCGGCAGCCGACCCGCGGGAAGACCGAGGTGATGTCGGTGACTGGTCGCGTCAGCTATCAAGTCCGCAAGCGGTTTGGCCATTGCGACCCGATCAGTCGCCGCCCCCCGCGTCGAGCGCCCCGCCGTCCTGATCGACTGGAACACAGACAGCCGGGTTGCCCCCGCCTGCGTCCGGATCGCAAGCCCCGACGATGAGGGCGGACATCAGGTTCAGCAGAGCCGCCGATTCCGTGTAGCTCATATACGGCGGCGGAGGAATCGAGACGTACGACACCACGCTGTAGCAAACCGCCGCGAGGCTCGGGTCCGCGCTCGAGACGCACATCTGCGCGCCCCATGTGTTGGAAAAGACCGTCAGGAACTCGCAGAGGGAAACGGTCTGAACGGCAGTCACTTGCGCGACGATGGCGTCGACCTGCTCCTCGGTCAGGTGGACGAGCCAGCGGCTGAGAGAGGGACTGCCGATACAGGCATCACCGTACAGCGTGCGATTGGACTCGGAGAATTGATAGTTCGAGGTCTCGCACATGTCCTCTGAACCGATGTCGAAGTCGAATGACTCGCTCGTCGGCGTCCAGATGGATGTCGGTTGGAAGGTCGCGCACTGCGAGCCGTCGTCGCCGTCGTTTGCGGCCGCGTCCATCCCGACCGCGGCGACTCCGCCATCGAGGTCCGCGTCAGCTCCCGTCCCCGCGTCCGACCCGGCCTCGCCGCCCACGGACCCGTCCACCCCGGACGCGCCCGCCTCCCGCGGGGCCCCGGCGTCGACGCTCCAAAGCACGTCGCCGGCCACCCGGCCGCAGCCCGGCAAGACGACCCACGCCGCCAGCGCGGAAACCAACGCCGCCCGAGCCGCCCCTCGCTTCATGGATTGGAGAGCCTCCACCTCGGGAGAACGGCTCCCGGCCGCGGCCGTCGCCCATCGCAGGGGGCCGCGCCGCCGCGATTCGCTCTCGGAGCTTCCGTGGAGGGCCGATCGTTCTTCGGCCCGGGCACGGCGTTGCTGGGACCACGCGTGCTCGCCGTGGGGCCCGGCCCCGCCTCGCCCGTCTTTCGCATTCACCTCGACGCGGGGATCGGCTGGGGAACCGCGCGCGACACGCTCGGGGACGTATCGGTGACGCTCGCCTCGGGCGGCCTCGGATTCGCGCTCGTCGGAGGTCGCGGGGTGTTTCACTTCGACGTCGGACCGAACGCGGAGTTCGGGTGGGCGTGGATCCGCGGCGTCGCGAAGAGCTCCGGCGCGCGGGGCGCGACCCTCAGCGGCGCCTTCGGATCCGCGTCCGTTCGGGCCGGTGTGTTGGCCGCGCTCGCGCCGCACTGGGGGATCGTCGCCGCCATCGATCTTGGACTCGCGTTCTCCGGAGTCGAGGCCCAGGCCGACGGACGCTCGGTCGCCCGCACGGCCGGCCCGATGCTCGGCGCGCGCGCCGGCCTCGTGTACGCCTTCTAGGCTGCCCCACCGGAACACGAGCGATTCGGAGCTCTCTCGAGCTGACGCTCCGGGCCCGGCCTCGTGTCGCCCTTTTGGGCGGCGCGCATGCCCCGGCGAGGTGGTAGAAGCGCCACGCGGACAATGGGACTTTCGGGGGACGGATTCGATGGAATGGGACGAGGCCGTTCGCCGCCCGACCCTCGTCGAGACGGCCTCCCCGCGCCGGGGGACGTCATCGCCGGCAAGTACCAGGTGGAGCGCGTCCTCGGGGTCGGCGGGATGGGCGTCGTGCTGGCCGCGCGGCACCTGCAGCTCGGGCAGCACGTCGCCATCAAGTTCATGGTCGAATCGTTCGCGCGCGACCCGCGGGCGGTCGAGCGTTTCGTGCGCGAAGCACGCGCCGCGGTGGCTCTCGCGAACGAGCACGTCGCGCGGGTGATCGACGTCGGGACGCTCGAGAACGGCGCCCCGTACATGGTCATGGAGTACTTGACCGGCCGTGACCTCGGCGAGCTCCTCAAGTCGAACGGGCCCCTCTCGGTGTCGAGCACCGTCGATTTCGTCCTGCAGGCGTGCGACGGCGTCGCGGAGGCCCACGCCGCGGGCATCGTCCATCGCGACCTCAAGCCGTCGAACCTGTTCGTGACGTCGCGCCGCGACGGCACACCCCTCGTGAAGGTCCTCGACTTCGGCATCTCCAAAGCGACCGCCGGCGGCCCAGGCACGTCGCAAACCCTCACCGACAGCGGCATGGTCATGGGCTCCCCGTTCTACATGTCCCCCGAGCAGGCCCGGAGCGCCAAGTCGGCCGACGCGCGCAGCGACGTCTGGGCGCTCGGCGTCATCGTTTACCAGCTCCTCGTCGGCAAGACGCCGTTCGAGGGCGACACGCTCGGCGAGACCTTGGCGCGCATCCTCTCGGAGGAGGCTCCTCCGCTCCGTCTGCGCAGGCCCGACGCACCCCCCGCCCTCGACGCCATCGTCGCTCGCTGCCTCGAGCGCGACGTGCGCCGGCGTGTCCAGAGCGTGACCGAGCTGGCGCAGCTGCTCGCGCCGTTCGCATCGCGGGAGAGCGCGCTGCTCGTCGAGCGCCTCTCGCGGTCCTCGGCGCTTCCCCAGGCCGCGATGTCCGCGACCATCGCGGCCGACATGCCCTCGACCCCGCCGCCGACGTTCTCCACGGGCCCTTCGGTCGCGCGCGGCCGTCGGGAAGAGACGGGGCCGCCGTGGCTTCGCTCCAGCCCCGGCGCCACGGGGCCGCGCCGGCCGTTGCGCCGCATGGTTCCATTCGTCGCCGCGGCTCTCTTGGTGGGCGCGGGCGGCGGCACGTGGACCGTCCTCCGAGGCGCAGGGGTCGCCGGCCCCGCGGCCGCGCGCGGCACGACGGAGAGCCCCCCGCCTCCGGCCGCGCAGACGCCGACCCCGACCCACGCGCCCGTGGCCCCCGCCGAGGAGCTCGCCCCTCCGAAGGAGGAAAAGGCAGCCGCTCCGACCGAGCCGGCGCGCGCCGACGCCGGAGCGCCTTCGGCCGCCACGGAGCCGAAGCCCACCCACGCCGCGCCGCCGCGCGCGCATGCACAGCCGCATCCGGCCGCCGCGCCTCCGTCGAGAGCCGCCCCGCCGCCGACCCAAACCGTCCCCGACTTCGGGTACTGAACTTCGCGAGAGGGAACCGATGTTTTTTCGAGCTGCCGCCTGGGCCGCCTCGTTCGTCGCGGTGACGTGCATCGCCGAGGCGGGCCGCCGGGAAGGAACACCGCGCGAGGCCGTGGACGTGGCGAGTCCGCGGCACGCGCGTGCCGCCGGCGAAGGCTTCGCCGTGGACCTCGGACCGAACCTCTACGCGGAGGTCGACGCGGCGGGTCTGTCTTGGGTGCCGCGCCGGGCGGCGTGGAGCGCCCGCTTGTCTACGCGGCGGTACGGCTGCGTGGGGGCTCCCGCTCCGATCGAGCGGCGGTCACGCGGGATCGCCCGCGGCGCGGACACGCCGGCGCAAATCGAGGAACGCGCCGGCCGCGTGGCGCTCTCCGAGTGGTACGCGACCCGGCCCCAAGGCATCGAGCAGGGTTGGACGCTCCCCGAGAGCGCTTGCGCCGGGGGCAAGTCCGAGCTCGACGTGGAGGTCACCGGACTCACGCCGGCCCCGGGCGCGGACGCGCAAGGCGTCGTCTTGCGCGACGCGCGCGGAGAGACGCGCCTCCACTACAGCGACCTCTGGGCGCGGGACGCCGACGGGACGAGCCTCGAAGCGCACATGACCGTGATGGGGAGCGCGATCGCCCTCGAGGTGGACACGCGGCGCGCGAAGTTCCCGGTCGTCGTCGATCCGGTCGTGTGGAACTCGCAGAAGATCCAGGCGGCCGACGTCGCGACGGCGGGGGCCGCGCAGTTCGGAGCGTCCGCCGCGGTGTCCGGCAGCGTCGCGGTCCTCGGAGCTCCCGCGGCGAGGGTCACCTTGTCCGGGCAGGGGGCGGTCTACGTGTTCGGCATGTCGAACGGCACGTGGACGCAGCAGCAGGAGCTCGTCGCGTCGGATGCCGCGACGAACGGAGGCTTCGGCGGCGCGGTCGCCCTCTCCGGGACCACGCTCGTCGTAGGCAATCGCGCCACGTCGGGCGCGGGCGCGGTCTACGTGTTCACGTTCTCGAACGGCACCTGGGCCTTCTCGCAGAAGCTCGCGGCCGGGGACGCCACGAGCGGCGACATGTTCGGGTTCGGCGGGGCGGGAGCCACCCCCCTCGCCATCTCCGGCACGACGATCTTCGTCGGCGCGGCCGGCGCGAACGGCGGGCAGGGCGCCGTCTATGTGTTCGACCTCGTGGGCGCGAGCTACGCGCAGCAGCAGAAGCTGGTCGCCTCCGACGCCGCCAGCACGACCACCACCCCCGGGGCCAGCTTCGGGACCTCGGTCGCCGCCTCCGGCAACGTGCTGGTCGCCGGCGCTCCGTTCGCCGCGATCGGGACGACCCTCTTCGTCGGCGCCGCGTACGTGTTCACCGCGCCGGCGGGAGCGTGGACACAAGAAGCCGAGCTCGTGCCGCCGAGCGGCGACGTCCCGTCGTCGCCGAACGCCGGGGGCGCCGTCGCGGTTTCGGGCACGACGGTCTACGTCGGAGCGGACGCCGCTCCCAATGGCGGGGGCAGTCAGCCTGGGGCCGTCTACGCGTACATGGCATCGGGCGCCACGTTCGGTGCGCCCGTGAAGCTCCTGGCCACGCCGGCCACGAGCCAGTCCTTCGGCCAGACCTTGGCCGTCTCCGGGGGTCGACTCATCGTCGGCAGCCCCCCCGACACCACCGTGTACGTCGTCGACGCGACGGGGGGAACGTTCACGCAGCAGCTCGCGGTCGGGCCGCCCGACGCGGTGCCCAACGGCTTCTTCGCGGGTGTCATCGCCTTCGATGGGACCACGCTTCTGGCCACCGAGGACGACTTCATCTCGGGCGGCAATACCGTGGGAGAGGCGTACATCGGCGCGCTCACTCCCCCGCTGGTCTCGGGAGCCGACGGAGGCAGCGGCGAGAGCGGCGCGACCCCGCCGCCCGA
Organism: Polyangiaceae bacterium; assembly: GCA_036500865.1. Taxonomy (GTDB): domain Bacteria; phylum Myxococcota_A; class Polyangia; order Polyangiales; family Polyangiaceae; genus Palsa-1150. The sequence continues at coordinate 87,595 of DASYBG010000052.1, read as the reverse complement.
CGCGGGGAGCCCGGACACCGGCGCGACTCCACCGCAAGATGCCGGCCACGACGCGACGACGGGCGCGGGAAGCGACGCGGCCGCGGGCATGAAGGCCGACGCGGAGGCCGGGGCGATCGCGGATGCGATGGGCGGCGCTCCGCACGACGTGAGCAGCGAAAACGCGGACCTCTTCGAGGGCTCGTCCCCCGTGGGATCCTCGCCGGATGCTTCGTCGCACGACGCCGCGAAGGGCGACGCGACGACCGCATCCGCCGACGGGGCCGCCGGGGACGGCAGCGCGCCGGCGACCGAGGGGGACGCGTCGGGTACGTTTCTGCGCGAGCCGCCGAGCTGCGCGTGCCGCATGACGCGGGGAAGCACGACGAACGGGCCGTTCTTCGCCACGGCGCTCTTCGCTTGCGCCATCCTCGCGCGACGGCGGGCACGCGCATCCGGGCGCTCGAAGCACAACGGCCGCGCCGCCGCCATCGGGCTCGTGCTCCTCTCCTTCCTCCTCCGCGAACGTTCGGCCCGGGCCGACGACGAGGCGCAGCACAAGGCGGCGGCCCGTGCGCTCGCGACGGAGGGCTTCGAGGCGATCCGCGCGGAGCACTGGGCCGACGCGGCCGCTCGCTTCTCGCGCGCGGAGTCCCTCCTCCATGCCCCCGCGCACTTGCTCTATCTCGCCCGCGCGTACAGCCACCTCGGCAAGCTCGTCGCCGCCCACGAGACGTACGAGAAGCTCACGCGCGAGACGCTGCCCGACGGCGCCCCGCCCGCGGCGCGCCACGCGCAGGAGGACGGCGCGAAGGAGCTCGACGCGCTCGAGGCACACATGCCGAAGCTCATCGTCTCGGTGACCCCCACGCCGCCCGGCCTCGCCGTCGAGATGGACGGCGCGGAGATGTCGTCCGCGATGCTGGGGGTCGCGATCCCCGTCGACCCGGGTCCGCACACGCTCGTCGCGAAGGCCGACGGGTTCTCGCGCGCCGAGCGCTCGGTCGACGCCGCGGACGGCGTGCGGACGACAGTGTCCCTTTCGCTCGATCCCCTGCCAGGGCCGGCGGCGACCGCGGGACGACCGGCGCCCGCGATTGCACCGGCATCTGCGAACCCACCGGCGTCCTCGAGCGCCGCCCCACCGCCCCTCGTCGAGAAAGACGCCGCCGCGTCCTCCGGCGGGGGCCTCGGCGCGCTCCGCGTAGGGGGCATCGTCTCGCTGGTCGCGGCGGCCGGCGCCGGCGGCGCGAGCGCGTTTTTCGCGCTCCAGTCGGCCGACAATCGGACGCAAGCCGACCATCTATGCGCGGTCAATACGATGTGTCCCAACAGCGAGAAGGGCCCGGTGAACTCCTTCGACAGCAACGCGACGCTCTACGGCGAGCTCGCCGTGGCCTCCGTCATCACCGCGGGCGCCCTCGCCGCATTCGGCGTCACGGCGCTCGTCCTTCCGCAACACGCCACGTCGTCGGAGCCGACGGCGTCGGTGTGGGTGGGGCCCGCCTCCGTTGGCTTGCGCGGCACTTTCTGAGGAGACCGTGTCTTATCTCGACGGAAGATTGAACGTGCGGTCATGATTCATGGAAACGCCGACCAAGGGGGGATTCGCTTGCGACCCATGGCATCCTGGCTCGTGACGGTTTCGGTGCTCGCGGTTGTCGTGGCCTCGTGCGGAGGTCGCCAAGACGGGGGCCATGACGAGCCCGCGGACGCGGGGCACCCGGATGCGAGCACGTCCTCGTCGTCCTCCGGCGTGAATAGCTCGTCGTCCTCCGGCGTGAGCTCGTCCTCCGGCTCGAGCAGCGGCGCCGCGCTCGACGCCACCGTGACCACCAACCTCACCGTGGCCCTTCGCAACCAGGCGGTGCAGAAGCTCGACGTCCTCTTCATGATCGACAACTCGAGCTCCATGGGCGACAAGCAAGACCTCCTCGCGGCGGCGATCCCCGACATGATCAACCGCCTCGTGGCGCCGAACTGCCTCGACGCCAACGGCGTGGTCCTCGGGCCATCGGTGAACGGAACCTGTCCGACGGGTCACATCGAGTTCGAGGCCGTCCACGACATGCACCTCGGGATCGTCTCCTCGTCGCTCGGCGGCCGCGGAAGCTCGACGATATGCAGCGCGACCGACGTGAACCCCGCCAATACGGCGCTGAACGCACACAACGACGACCGCGGAGAGCTCATCAACCGCGGCGGCCCCAGCGAGGTCCCGGTGCCGAACGCGGGATCGCCTCTCAACTTCCTCTCCTGGTTTCCCCCGATTGCCGAAAACCAGGGCCCCGGCGCGGTTCCGCCGCCCACCCCGGCGGAGACCGCCGTCGGCGACATGAATACGTCGAACACGCTCATCGGCGACTTCACGCAGATGGTCATCGGCGTGCACGAACATGGGTGCGGCTTCGAGGCGCAGAACGAGGCCTGGTACCGCTTTTTGGTCCAGCCCGACCCATACCAGTCGATCGTCGTGAACTCCAACCTCCAAGCGAGCTACGCGGGGACCGACTCGGTCATCCTCACGCAGCGGGCGGCGTTCTTGCGGCCGGACTCGCTCCTGGCGATCGTGGTCGTGAGCGACGAATCCCAAGAAACCGCGGACCCGCTCTCGCTCGACGACCTCGGCTATCTGTTCGAAACGAGCCCTTGGCCCAGCTCCCCGACGACGGCGGCGCCCGAGGGGACGGTCGCGTGCCTGTCGAACCCCTTGGACCCGGCGTGCACCTCCTGCTCGATCCTCGGGTCTACGTCGCCGAGCTTTGCGGCCGAATGCCCGAACGATCCTCCGAACGGCACGCAAGGGTACCTCGACCCGAGCGACGACAACATCAACGTGCGCTTCTTCCACCAGAAGCAACGCTTCGGGGTGTCGGCGGGATATCCGTCGTCGCGCTACGTGGTCGGCCTGACGAGCCCCAATGTGCCGGACCGCGCCCACGAGGTCGACTCCGCCGGCAATTACATCGGCGATCAGAGGGCGCAGCAGAACTGCGTGAATCCGATCTTCGCGATGAACCTCCCGACCTCGGCGACGGCGGACCTTTGCAACCTGCAGCCCGGCCCGCGCACGCCCGACCTCGTGTATTACGCCGTCATCGGCGGGGTGCCGCACCAGCTCCTCCAGGCCGCGCCCGGCGATCCGGAGTGTCCGGCGGGGACCGCCGCCGCCGACTGCCCTCAGAAGAACCTGCTCACGTCGGCGGATTGGCTGAAAATGACCGGCGCCGATCCCGAGAACTACGATTTCACCGGCGCGGACTTCCACATGCTCGAGTCGGAGGCCCCGCGCGGGCCGTGTTCGCCGACGTCGGCCGACACATGCGACCCGATCAACGGGCGCGAGTGGGATACCGTCAAGCAAGATCTGCAGTTTGCGTGCATCTTCGATTTGCCGGCGCCCAAGGACTGCACCCAGGCGCAGTTCATCGGCGCGTGCGACTGCGCCCCCGGGAGCAACAGCGCGAGCACGCCGCTTTGCCAGATGGACGGGAACGGGCACTACACGACGACGCAAATCAAAGGAAAGGCGTACCCGGCGCTCGCCGAGCTCGAGGTCGCGCACGCGATGGCGACGCAGCCGTCCGGCGTGCAAGCGATCGTCTCCAGCCTGTGTCCGATCCACACGACGCCCGCGAGCACCTCGGACCCGGTGTACGGCTACCGCCCCGCGATGAACGCGATCGTGAACCGCTTGAAGACAGGCCTGAGCGCGCAGTGTCTGCCGCAAATGCTCACCCCTGATCCGACGACGCAGGCCGTTCCCTGTCTCATCCTGGCCACGCTGGCTTCGCAAGGCCCGGAGACCGTGTGCGCGAGCACCCCCGGCCTCGCGCAGCCCCCGGCCGACGTCCTCGCGGCGTTCCAGGCCGGCCCGCACGCCGCTTGGCTCGCTGCAGGGGGGGCGAACGGCGGACAGCCCGATCCGAGCTCGCTCCCGACGTGCGTGGTCAGCCAGCTGACGCCGGCCGCCGACCCGGTCGACTTCCTGAACGGGACCTGCCTCACCTCAATGGATCCCGGCTGGTGCTACGTGCAGTCGCCCGCGGCGGGTGGTTGCGCGCAGCAGATCGCCTTCTCGGCGGGGATGCCTCCACGAGGAGCGACGCTCGCGCTCCAGTGCCAGACGCCGTAGGGCGCATCTTCACTCGCTCCGACATACCGACTTCGCGGGACCGCGCGTAACACCTGAATCGCGCCCCGAAGTGTTTAGTGTGACAACAATGTTATGATGTAACGGGATTATTCGCGGCTGCATTCGAGCCGCTTTCCCGGAGACGATGATGTTTGTACGCGCGCCGCGAAGGCTGGTTGTCGGTGTATCGGTGGCCTTCGGATTCGGCCTCGCGACGGTCGGTTGCGGGAGCAGCGCCCCCTGGGACGGCATCTCGATGTTCTCCGACGGCGGCGGCGGCGGAGGAGACGACAGCGCAATCGTTGCCACGACCGACAGCGGCGTGGAAGCCCGACCTGACTCCGGCTTCACCATCACGGTGAACGTCGACGCGGCCACAGACGTGACCGTCCTCCCCCCCGCCGACGCGTGCGCGGGCGGCGCGTGCGGCGACGCGACGACGACGCTCGCGGTCTGCGGCGACGGGATGATCGGCCCCGGCGAGCTGTGCGACGACGGAAACATGACCTCGGGCGACGGCTGTTCGTCGACCTGTCAGATCGAGACGGGCTTCACGTGCATGACGCCGGGCCAACCGTGCGTCCTCATCATGCTCTGCGGGAACGGCGTCATCGACGGGCAAGAGGCCTGCGACGACGGAAACACCGTCGCGGGAGACGGGTGCTCGCCGGCTTGCCAGGTCGAGACGGGCTGGCAGTGCCCCATCGCCGGCTCGAGCTGCACGACGATTTGCGGTGACGGGATCGTCGTCGGCCGCGAGCAATGCGACCTCGGCGCGCTCAACGGCGCGATGGTCAGCGTCCCGGGCAGCGGCGACGGCGGGGCGAACGACGCCGCCGCGGCGGACGCGGGCGCGAACGATGCGGGCGGATACGGCGGGTACGGCGACGCAGGCAGCGCGGGAGATGCGGCGACGGACGGCGGTTCCGGCACGACCCTCGTCGGAACCGGTTGCAGCGCGGCTTGTGTCGTGGAGCCCGGCTTCGCGTGCTCCGCGCCGCCCGCGGCCTCCGCCTGCCACATGACGACCTGCGGCGACGGCATCGTGGAAGGCTACGAGCAGTGCGACGACGGCAACCGCATCCCGTACGACGGCTGCTCGCCGACGTGCATGATCGAGCCGAAGTGCAACGGCACCGGCGGCTGCACGGGCGTCTGCGGCGACGGCCTCGTGTTCCCGGGCGAGCAGTGCGACGACGGCAACACGATCTCGGGCGATGGATGCAGCGCGACCTGCACGATCGAGTCCGGCTTCACGTGTGACAACGCCGTCCAGCCGCCCTCGGCGACCCTCGTCATCCCGATCCTTTACCGGGACATGATGTACTGGAACACGTCGACCTTCCCGAACCCCGCGCCCCCGGGCGGCGGCCATCCGGACTTCAACCACTACTCGTCGGGCAACGTGACGGGCCTCGTTCAGTCGACGCTCGGCCCCGACGGCGAGCCGGTCTTCAAGTCGAGCGGGAGCAGCGAGACGCTGACGAGCGCGGAGAGCTTCTGCTGGTGGTACCACGACACGGGCTGCGAGGACCCCGATGCGGGCGCCCCGGACGCGGCGACGACGGGCGACGGCGGCGTGACCAGGAACCCGTACGCGTCGCTCGTCTCGACGGACGCCCTCGGCAACCCGACCACGCTCACGCTGACGCGCGGAACCGCCGGGACATACACGTACGCGGACGCGCAGTTCTTCCCCGTCGACCACCTGGGCTGGAACGCCGGCGCGAACGCGCAGGTCGATACCGACTGCGAGCCGGGCCTCCCGAACGGGCCGCACAACTTCTCGTTCACGAGCGAGCTCCACTACGTGTTCACGTTCGACGCATCGGTCGCGATGAGCTCCGCGCCCGCCGTCTTCAGCTTCACCGGCGACGACAGCGTCTGGGCCTTCATCAACGACCAGCTCGTGGTCGACCTCGGCGGCGTGCACAGCCCGGCGAGCGGCACGTATACGCTCGACACGGCCCACGCGAACGCCCTCGGCCTGGTCGACGGCGGGTGGTACTCGATCGACGTCTTCCAGGCCGAGCAGCACGTGTGCCGCTCGACCTACAACCTGACGCTGAGCAACTTCGTGCACATCGTGTCGACCTGCCAGAGCGTCTGCGGAGACGGCGTCGTCGCAGGCCACGAGCAGTGCGACACCGGGACGAACAACGTGGCGCCCGCCGGTGCGTACGGCAAAGGCGTCTGCACGACCAACTGCACGCTGGCCCCCTACTGCGGCGACGGCGACGTCGACGCGCAGGCGGGCGAGCAGTGCGACGACGGGACGAACCTCGCGACGTACGGCGGGAGCGTGGCGACGGCGTGCGGCGTCGGCTGCAAGTACGCGCCCTACTGCGGCGACGGGATCGTCAACGGGCCCGAGCCCTGCGACAACGGGGCGAACAACGTCCCCTCCGCGACGGCGTACGGCGCCGGCGTGTGCACCACGGCATGCGCCGCCGCGCCGCGCTGCGGGGACGGCATTCTGCAGACGCAGTTCGGCGAGCAGTGCGACGGCACGCCGGGCTGCGGACCCAACTGCCAGCCGAGCGGCGCCATGTGAGGCGCCGCCGCGCTCCGGGTCAGGGAGCGCAGGTGCTGAAGGTGTACTTCGTCGAGACGACGACCTTCTTCACCGTGAGCTGCAGGAGGGCGAGCTTCGCCCGGATCGCGAGCGTCTGCGCGGGGGTGAGCGCGGGCGCTCCGATGTCCGTGAGCATCTGCTCGATGCCGGCCACGTACGCGGCCGAGAGGGCGTTGAGGTCCGCCGTGGTGAACGTGTCCGACGCGAGCGCCGCGGGGATGAGGCCGTAGCTCAGCGGGTTGACCCCGGAGCCGGGGATCGGGCACCCGAGGAAGGTGAGGGTGTAGGCGAGCAGACCGTTGAGATAGTTCGCGACGTCGCTCGACGTGAGGAGCGAGCCGTCGGACCAGTGACCAAAGCGGCAATCGGCGCTGATCACGTCGAGGAAGTCCAAGGCGATGAGGTCGTCCCAGGTGTCGACGCGGTCCGGGCAGGTCGGGCCGGTCGCGTGCGCGCAAACGGCGCCCGAGTCCGAGCCGAAGACGTCGTCGTCGAAGGAATTGCAGATGCTGTGCGACGCGGGAAACCCGAGAAGATCGGGTGAGGCGGTCGTGCTGGACGCCGCGGTCGCCGCGGTGGAGTCGGAGGTGACGGCTGCGGTCGCGCCGGGCGTCGGGTCGTCGACGACGGTGCCGGCGCATGCCGCCAAGAGCAACGTGAGCGCGGCGGGCGCGCTGTAACGGAGGATCCGACGCGGAAGAAGGGCTTGCCTCATGGAGCCCTTCTGCCCCGGTTCCGCATTCCCTGTCAACACCACAGCTGAGCCAGAGCGTCTTCGCCGCTTGACCGCCTTCAACGCAGCGACAGCGTTCCGCGCTTCCAGTCGGCGGTCTCCCACTTCTTGAAGGTGGACGCTCCCGAGAGCGTCGCCGAGCTCTTCTCGATGCGTTGGTCGGCCGCCGCGAGCACCTGAAAGCTCCGATCGGTGCGGGCCGCGACGGTATGCGGCGAACCCAGGGGACCCGTCACGCGCGCCTCCCGGACGACGGCGAGGTGGGTCCCGTCGGGCGAGAACCCGGCAAGCTCCACGTACCCGAGCTCGGGGTCCACCGACGCGGGCGCGATCGTGTCCGCGCTCCAGCCGTCCGCGGCGGGGTGCAACACGAGGAGCTCGTCCCAGCCCGGGAGCGGCTGGGTGACCAGGGTCACGGCGGCGTCGTGCGGGGCGATGCGGACCGAGGAGGGCCAGACGAGCGCGTACGTACAATGGTCGAAGACTTTGGCGGGCGTGGATCCACGGCGGCTCACCCGGACGCAGGTCTGCCCCGGCTCGCCGGGGACGACGTCGATCGCGAAGGCGCTCGCGGCCGCGGGCGCCGCCGTCTCGCCGGCCCAGCGCACCGCGGCCGCGTGCATCGCGGCTTCCTCGTACGCGGGCCGGTCCTCGTCCGCGAGGACGCCGCGGTCGACGAGCGCGAGGTCGCGCCTGGCCGCGTCGCTCGCTTGCTTCGCCAGACCGAAGTCCCCCGAACGGGCGGCGAAGTACGCGAGCTCGGACCGGACGGCGGCCCCGCGCAGATGGAGGCGCGCGCGCTCCCGGTCGGACACGCTCGGCGCGAGCGCCGCCGCGTCCACCGCTCCCAGCACGTCCGCCCGCCACTCGACGGTGGCGAGCGCCGCGGTCGTCCCCGCCGCGGGATTCGTGCAGCTCGGGTCGGTCAGCCCGAGGGCGGCGCGCACCCGCGCGGGGCCCGTCGCGCCCATGGCGAGCACGCGCCGGAAGGCCTCGCCGTCGTAGCAGATGCGCGTCTGCCCATCGCGCTCGAAGCGCTCGAAGTGCACCCCGTACGTCTCGGCGGCTTCGACCTGCGCGAGCGCCGCGTCGGTGTCGTGGGCCGCCGACGTCGACGCGCGCCGGCCGAGGCGCTCCGCCATGGTGCCGATCGCGTCGAACACGTCGGCGGTCACGGTGACGGCGGGCGCGGCGCGGAGAAAGAGCGCCGCGTATCCGATGCCGAGCGACTCCTGGCCCGGCGCGTCGCGGAGGTACTCGACGATCGCGGCGAGCTTGGGCGCCGACGTCTCGTCGACGGGGTACGCGCGGATCGCTTCCGGGCGGACATACCCCGCGCGCTCCCGGCGGTGGTCGTAGACCTGGACGTAGCCCTGCCCTTCCCCGCGCACCTCGAGCCAGTCGCCCGCGGTGAGGGTCGTCTGCGGGGGCGACGCGTCGTGCGACGCCGCGCGGAGCGGCGTCTTGTCTTGGACGACGAGGGCGACGGTGGCGGCGAGGAGGACGGGGAGCATGGCTACTGCGCGTCCTTGGCGGGGGCGTCGGTCTCGGACTTGGAAGCGCCTTGCCCGAGGAGGCTCGCGGCGAAGAAGCCGCCGGCCTGGGGAGGCGCGATGATGACCTGGATCTTGTCCGAGAGCTTGTCGGCGAGCGTCTTCTGGATGAGGAGCGGGTTCTTCGCGATGAGGGCCGAGTCGCGCTCGAGCTGCGCCGACTGCGCCTTGCCCGTCGCGTCGATGCGGAAGGCCTCCGCCTCGGCGAGCTTGCGGCGGGAATCCGCCTCGCCCCCCGCCTCGATGCGCCGCGCCTCGGCTTCCCCCTCGGCTTGCTTGAGCCGCGTGATCTTCGCCGCCTCCGCTTCGAGACGGCGCTCCTCGATCTCCTTCTCTTTGAACGGCAAGACGTGCTTCATCGCCTCCGCGCGAGACTTCGCGGCGATGATCTCCTCGAGGCCCGTCGCCTCGGCCGCCTTCTCGCGCCGCACCTTCTCCGCGTCGGCCTCGAGCCCCGCCTCCTGGACCTCCTTGTCGCGGAGCTCCAGCGTGTAGCGCATCTTCTCGGCCGAGAGCTCTTCCGAGAGGAGCGACTCGAGCCCCTCTCGGTACTCTTTGGGCAGGTCGACGTTCCCGAGGAACACGGCCCGCACGACGATCCCGTCGGCCACGAGCGCGGGGCGGAGCTCGTCTTCGATCTCCTTCTGGATCTGGGCGCGCTTGGTCGAGAAGATCTCGCGCACCGTGTTCTTGGCAAAGGTGCGGTGCAGGACGCCGTCGACCACGGGCTCGACGAGCTCGCGCCCGACGTCGGCCGGCAGCTCCTCGGCGACCGTCACGACGCGGGAGGGATCGAGCGCGTAGCGGACCGCGACATCGACGCCGATCGACAGGCCCTCGACGGTCTGGAAGGGCGCTTCGCCGTCGGCGCGCGTGCTCCGCTGCGGGCGGTAGATCTGGTCGCGGAGGGGAAAGAGGCGCATCTCGTGGAGGCCGGGCACGAGCAACACCCAACCTTCGTGGAGCGTCGACACGTGGCCCGTCAGCCGGTTGGTGCGGACGCCCACCTCCCCCGGCGCGACCGACCGCACGGGGTGGGCCGCGACGAGCCCCGCACCCGCGGCGACGATGGCGACCAGCGCCAACGCGCGGCGACCCCGCTCCGACTGCACGGTCTCGAGGACACCGAGCACCGTCGCCCACGCCGCCGCCCGCAGGAGCAAACCCGACTTTCGAAAGAACGCGCCGATGGCCTTCATTGGTTTCATTCGTCACCCTCCGAGGGCAAGCCGGTGCACGGCCTGCGCCCGCCGGCGGCGCGCGCCTCGGCGAGCAAGAACGGCAGGATGCGCGCGCGGCGAGTGTCCGGCGCGGCGCCGGGCGTGTCGGCCGAGCCACAATCGGGTCGATCGTCCGAACCGCTCGGTGAGGAACGCGACCGGCCCCCCGGTTCGGGCCTGCTGGGGCCGCGACGTTTCGCCGCGTTGACATACAAGTGAAACCGCGCCTCCGCGGGAATGCGACGGGATCGTCCCGGGCGGCGCGCGTCGCCGTCACGACGTCTCCATACGGTGCTGGGCCGCGCGGGCGTCCGGACCCCGAGCGACCGCCCGGGGCTCCGGGCGTCTTGTACGACCACCAAGGCTCCCGGGCCACCACGCGGAGACGCTTTTCATGAAATCCTATTCCAAGATTCTTCCCCTCGCCGTCCTCGCCGGCGCCATGGCATCGACGAACATCGCCGCCGCGGACGAAGGCGCGGTGCCTCGCGGCGTGCCGCACCTCGACCACGTTTTCGTCATTCTCATGGAGAATCACTCGTACGATCAGATCATCGGGAACCCGAGCTCGCCGTTCATGAACCAATACGCGCGGCGCGTGAACCTCGCGACGAACTACTACGCCGTCGCGCACCCGAGCCTCACGAACTACCTCGAGGTCGTCGGCGGCTCGAACTTCGGCGTCCTCAACGACAACTCACCCGACTGGCACAACGCGACCTGCACGACCAACCTCGCCTCGGGCACCCCGTCGCTCGACAACGGGACGTTCCCCGACGTCTGCCCGATCCACGGGACCGGGACCGACACCGCGACGCCGCTCATCGACACGTCCAACGAGACGAGCCCGCCCTCCATCACGGCCGTGACCGAGATCGACGGCAAGCTCGCCATCCCGGCGGCGCCGAACACGTCGGGCAAGACGATCGCCGACCAGCTCTTCGAATCGGGCAAATCCTGGAAGAGCTACCAGGAGAGCCTCTCGCCGAGCGGCGCGAACCTCGTCGACATCAGCGACGGGTATTACGACAACACGACCGACCCGGCGTCGCTCCTCACGCTGACCGGCGCGACCCCCGCGCAGATCGTTCACCTCTACGCGGTGAAGCACAACCCGTTCGCGTACTTCACGAGCGTGCAAGAAGGCGCGCCCGGGTCGGGGATTGGCCTCGATCGTATCGTGGGCTTCGAGGGAAAGAGCGGGCTCTACGACGACCTCGAGGCCGGTCGCGTCCCGGACTTCTCGTTCCTCGTTCCCAACCAGTGCAACGACCAGCACGGCCAGAACAACGCCTCGGCCGCCTGCTACGAAGACCCGAACGACAACGGCACGCTCGTCGGCTTGAACCCGGGCCTCATCGCGCAGGGCGACCTGACGCTGCGAAGCCTGGTGCGGGCCATCCACGATTCGCCCGTCTGGCCGCAGGGACGCAACGCCATCGTGATCGTGTGGGACGAGAACGACTACAGCGCCGCGCCGAACCCGAACCGCGTCGCCCTGACGGTGGACACGAGCTACGGCGTCCACGGCGTCCAGAGCGACCGCTTCTATACGCACTTCGCGCTCCTCAAGTCGCTCGAGTCCGCGTTCATGCTCCCGTGCTTGAACCATGCGTGTGACTCGGAAGAGCGCGTCATGACGGACCTGTTCGCGACGACGCGCTGAGGCGCCGCGACGAGGGAGGCGAAGCCGCCTCGGGCTTGGCCACCAGAGCGCGCGCCTTCCATTCCGAGGGCGCGCGCTCCTTGCGCCGACGAGGACGCCCGGCGGGGATCGCTCTTTGCGTCCCGACGGCGCATGGTCTTATCCAAACTACGCAAGGACGCCGGGAAGAAGGTCGCAAAGACCATGGCGGCGAAGAAAAAGTCGAGGGCGGCGAAGACGAAGCCGGCCACGACGGCGAAGACGGCAGGGCCCGCGCCGGCGGCACGGCGAATGCTGAGAGATGTCACGGCGCAGAGGTTTGGCTCGCCTTCGTCGAGCTCGATGCGCACTCGTCAGCCACCGAAAAAGAGAAAGGCCCTACCGATGACCACGACGATTCAGTCTGGAGGCGACGTCGTCAGCTTCCTCAAGAGTCAGCACGAAGAGGTGAAGAGAATGCTCGAACGCGTCGCTATGGCGCGCTCGACGCACCGTTCCGAAGCGTTCGTCGCGCTCCGCCGCATGCTGGCGATCCACGAGACCGCCGAGGAAGAGATCGTTCACCCGGCGGCGCGTCGCGCCTTGCCCCACGGTGAGGCGATCGTGGAGAAGCGACTCCACGAGGAGAACGAAGGCAAGCGGGCCCTCGCCGAGCTCGAGTCGCTCGACGTGGACTCTCCGGCGTTCGTGACGAAGTTCCATGTTTTCCAGGGGAAGGTCCTCGCGCACGCCGCGTCGGAGGAGAGCGAAGAGTTCGAGCAGCTAGCGAACGTGCTCGACGCGGAAAAGCTCGAGCGGATGCGCAAGGCGGTCGCGTTCGCCGAATCGATGGCGCCGACGAGGCCGCACGCGGGCATCGAGGGCCAGGTGGCGAACATGCTCGTGGGTCCCTTCGCGGCGATGGTCGACCGGGCCCGCGACGCGATCGCGGGTAAAGGTGGCGCCGGACACGCGCACCGCTGAAGCGCCCGCGAGCGAAGACGACGGGCCCGCCCCCCCGCGCGTCGCGAGGGCGGGCCCTTGTTTATTGCGTGACCGCCGTCAGCCCTTCGACGCAGAAGTCCCACGGGACCGTCGCCACGCTCGACGACGGGATCTGGAACTGGATGAGGGTGACCAACGTCGGCTCGAAGGCCTGCGGCGTGGTCACCCAGCTCCCCTGGGCGGTGTTCGCGAAGAGGACGGTGTGCTGGCCGACGGTCGACACGGACTGGAAGTACGCGTTGTCGTTGTTGTCCTGCGTGGGAAACGCGACGCGCACCGTCGTCGTGGGCAAGGTCGGGCCTGTGAGCTGGAAGCAGAAGCCCTTGATGCCCGCCGCGACCGTGTCGAAGGGCTCCTGAGGGGGGCCGTCGTCGAGCTCGAGGGCGATGCCCGCGCCCCACGCGCCCGCCGCGCTCGACGTCGTGCCGGAGGTACACATCGAGCCGCCGGTGTTCGGGAAGCTGCCGACCGCGGTCGGGCTCGCGACCATGGCGCAGTTTTGGCCGCCGAGGTCGTTGCAATCGCTGTAGACGAACCACGACCCGTGGATACCCGCGGAGTTGCTCGTCGGCGCGACGAAGCCCGTGTCGTCGGGCAAGATGGGAATGCCGGTGCAGCCCGATCCCGCCTCGCCGTCGTCGCCCGTCGCGGCGGACGCGTCGGCGGCGGCGGGCGCGCGCGCGTCGCTTCCTGCCTCGGACGAGGGGCCGGACGAGGGGGCGGCGGGCGAGCTCTCGACGCATCCGCCGAGCACCAAGAGAACGGGGACCGACGCACCCCAAGGCCTCCGCTTCATGAACGCACGGAAGCACGTCCCGCCCGTTCGCTCAAGGAGGGCGGGCCGCATCACTCGCGCGTATAGCGGTGCTTCACGCCGGTCGGAAAATACTCGGGGTGGCCGAGCGGCAGAAGCTCGACGCGCGGCGTGCGGCGCTCCTCGGGGGCGTAGTGCAAAAACTCGCTGTTGACGCGCTCGACCTGGCCGCGAATGGCGCGCGCGAGGTCCGCCGCGAGGGCGTCGCTCGCCGAGGCGCCCGCGGCGAGCTCCACGACGACCCGCAGCACGGGGTCCTCGTCGCTGCTCCGGGCGATCTGCATGACGAACTTGCCGGTGACGTGCCGCGCCGCATCGGGCTGCTCGAGGGCGACGGTCACGTTCTCGGGATAGATGTTGGCGCCGTAAAACGAGAGCGCGAAGCTCGACCGGCCGAAGACGTAGACGAACGGGAGCTCGCGCACGGGAGGCTCACCGCCCGCCGCGAGGTCGCCCGCGACGTCGGCCCCGTGATCTCCGAGGAAGGTCATGAGCTCGCGAAAGCCGACGATGCCGCCGCGATCGAGGATCTTGTAACGCACGAGGGGCGCGCCGCCGTCGCCGGTGAAGAGCAGCTCGCCGCCGTCGACCTCGAAGTAGCGATGGATCGGGTTGTACTGGCAGAGCGTGGGGAGGCGCGCCTCGCCGAAGAGCTGGCGGGCGGCCGCGGGGTGGTCGGCCAGGAACTGACGAACGCGCACCGAGAGCGGCGTCTCGTTCGCGAGCACGCCACCGTCGGCCGTGCCGTACATCGACGCGACACGCGTACCGTCGGCGCGTGGATCGCGCGCTCCGAGGCGCGCGCAGACGAGCGTGCGCCAGGCTTCGCTGAAGACCTCCCCCGCGGTCACGAGCCCCACCGAGAAGCGCTCCCACCCGATCGACTCGGCGCACCCGGCGTCGACCACGTCCTTCAGGAAAGGCGGGTAGCCGAAGAGCACGACCTGGTCGAACTGCGGAGCGAGAGCCCGGACGACGCGCAAGATCTCCGCGCGGTCGTTTCCCGGCGTCACCAGCGTGATCGGGTAGCCTTTGGCCGCGAGGTGGCGACACGCGGCCGTCGTGTACATCCCACCGACCCAGCTGCCGAGCGCGAAGCAGATGACGCCGAGCGTGCGCTTTGCCGCACCGCCCATCGCGTCGGCCAGGACTTGCTCGAAGCGCTCGGCGGTCCCCACCTCGTCGGCCACGAACCGCGGCCACACGGCCGGCTCGCCGGTCGATCCCGACGAGACGGCCACGATGTCGCAGGCCTCGAGCCGCCCTCCGCGACAGAGCTCCTGGAGCGGAGACGCACGGTGGTAGTTTTCCTTCGTCGTGGGCGGCAGCCGCGCGAAGTCGTCGAGGGTGCGGACGGCGGAAGGATCGACGCCGGCCCGCGCGAGGAAGGCGGCGTACGCGGGGACATCGCGCGCCACGCCCTGCATGAACTCGATCGGATGGCCCGCCGAGTCGGGACCCGAATGAAGAGAGGGCGTCGTCGAGGCGCGAGGCGTAGAACGCCCGGAGAGCGGCGAGCGCACGCTCCGGCTGGGTGCGGTCCATGGTTCACGTTACCGTAGTGGACGGGCGGGAGGCGCCTCGCGTCGACATCGTCGAAAAGCCGGGAACCTCGCCGGCGCCCGCGACTCTTTCCGTGGAGCCCACGTCGTGCCCACTCCCTCCGAAGCCCCCGACGCCGATGGTCGACGCGAAGACATCGCGCTCGTCGCGCGCGTGCTCGGCGGCGAGACCGCCCTCTTCGAGCAGATCATCCGGCGCCACAACCGCCGCCTCTATCGTGTGGCCCGGTCGATCGTGCGGAGCGACTCCGAGGCCGAAGACGTCGTGCAGGAGACGTACGTGCGCGCCTTCGCCCACCTCGCCCAGTTCGAGGCGCGGGCGTCCCTCGCCACGTGGCTGTGCCGCATCGCCGTCTACGAGTCCTTCGCGCGTGTGCGGCGGTGGAAGCGCGAGGCGGGGACCGACGTCGCGGACGACGACGAGGAGTCGCTCATGAAGCCCGCCCCCGCCGACGACCCCGAGCAGCGTGCCGGGTCGAGACAGCTCGGTCAGCTGGTCGAGCGGGCCATCGACGACTTGCCGGAGTCGTTCCGCGCCGTGTTCGTGCTGCGCGCCGTCGAGGAGATGAGCGTCGCGGAGACGGCCGAGTGCCTCGGCCTCGTCGAGGAGACGGTCAAGACGCGGTTCTTCCGCGCGCGGGCGCGGCTTCGCGCGCGGTTGATGAACGAGCTCGGGGGCGCGCTCGCGGGGGTCTACGACTTCCACTACGAGCGCTGCGACCGCATCGTCGCCGCCGTCATGAGCCGATTGACGATCGCCCGCGGCACCCGCCGTCCGGTTTGACCTCTACGACCGGGGAGATACGAGCATGAAGACGACGACCGTCTTGGGGATTGCTTGAAGCGCTCAGAGAACCGACAGGTCCTCGCTCCACGGCACGCCCTCGGGCGCCGACCGCGTCACCCCCGTCAATACGAGGTGGACGGCGCAGCCCGCGCGGCGCCCGGCGGCGATGTCCGTCTCCATGCGATCGCCCACGACGAGCGTGTCCGCGGCGGCGACGCCCGCCTCGCGCAGGATGCACTCGATCGCGTACGGGTTGGGCTTCCCCACGACCTCCGGCTCCCGCCCCGCGCAGGAGGCTATCGCTCGGACGATCGCACCGCTGCCGGGGATGAGGCGTCCGCCCTCGAGAGGGAACGTCAAGTCGCCGTTGGTGGCGACGAAGCGGACGTCGGGCCGGAGGAGATGCTGCATCGCCTGCGACATCATCGCGTAGTCGAAGGTCCGGCATAGCCCGACGACGACGGCGTCCGGGCGATCGCCGCCCGTGGTCACGCCGGCCCTCTCGAGCGCCGACACGAGCCCCTCCTCGCCGACGACCATCGCGGAGCGCGCCGACCCCCGCAACGTCTCGGCGGCGGCCATCGCGCTCGTGTACATCTCGTGCGGCGCCGCTTGGAACCCCATCTTCGAGAGCTTCGCCGCGTACTCCTCGGGCCGGCGGGTCGAGTTGTTGGTGAGAAAGCGCACCCGCGAACCGTGCGCCCGAAGCGCGGCGAGCGCCTCGCGGGCCGCCGGGAGCGGCTCCTCGCCCCGGTAGAGCGTCCCGTCGAGGTCGAGGATGTAGAGGGCGTAACGTTCCACGGCGTGAGCGCATCGTAGCCGGAACGACGCGTCGAAAGCTCTCGCGCCGATGAACACGCCCCCCCGCGCCGCCGCGGCGCGCTACCTCGGCGTCCTCGTTGGCCCCGGCGTCGGGAGCTTTACGCGTCGCTGGCCATCTTTGGGCGCGAGGGGCGTCAGTTCGTGGGCGGCTGCCACCCCGCGAGGACGACCGTCGGGTCGCGCATCATCGCCGCCTGCGCGGCCGTGAGCTGCAGCGAACCCGCGGCTCGACCGCTCACGTCGACGAGCTTCCCGGTCGGGTCGACGCTCTGGTACTCCCAGAACCGCAGCGCCGACGTCGGCGTGCCCCCCGTGATCGTCCACCCGATCGCGCCGATGTGGCTGCCCAACGTGCAGTTGATGTACGCGACGTGGCTGTTCGGAAACTGGCTCACGTCGATGCGCGCGAGCCCATGGTTGGTGATGGTGGTCGGGCTCGCGGTGAGCTTCGAGTCGACGAAGACGTAGCCGTACGTCGTGGCCGGGTTGCGCGCCTGGACGTTCCACCCCGCTTCGCCGACGTCCCGGATCTCGCAGTTGTTGAAGTACGCCGTGCCGCCGCCCCAGACGAAGTCGACGTTCCCCGCGATGAGGCAGTTGTCGGCGTAGATGCGGCCGTCCCACAAGAGCGTGTCCTGCAAGCTGAGGATGTTCGCGTTGCGGACGACGCACTCGTCGCAGCCCTCGAGCCGCAGCGCCTCGGCCTGCGAGCCGCCCTGCGGCGTCGTGTTCTGGATGGTGAGGGTCTGGACGACGAGGCCCGAGCTGTCGTCGATGCCGACGAGCGACCGCGTGGACGTGGACGCGTTGAGGTTGCTGTTGTTCTCGGCGGAGAGGATCGTCGCCGCGCGGTCGGCGCCCTGGAGGGTGACGTTGCTCTTGGACGCAAAGTGGATGATCTCGTGGTACGTGCCCGCGGCGACGGTGACGGCGACGGCCGTCTTGTTGTTGGCGGGGATGGCGTCGAGCGCGCCTTGCACCGAACAGAAGGGGCTCGACCCATCGAACGCGACGGAGAGAGCCGCGCTCGCGGCGGGCGCGGTGGCGGCCGTGGAGAAGCGCCACGTCGTGGTGCCGGTGATCGAGACGGCGCCGTTGGGGCCCGTGACGGCGCCCGAGTCGACGGTCACGTAGTACGTCTTGCCGTAGGCCAGCGGGTGCGACGGGAGATGAAAGACCGCGGAGTTTCCGTCGACGTACGCGGGGCGCAGCGTGTTGAAGAGCGTGCCTCCGACGGTGTCGGTGAAGGCGGTGGCGGCCATGTCGAGGACGGCGACGGCGGTCGCCGGCGCGGACGCGTCGAAGACTTGGATCTTTCCAGAGGTGCCCAAAGTCGGCGGCTTGGTGAAGGTGATGCGGAGCGTGGGGTCCGCGCAGAGGTTTCGCGCGTTGGGCGCCGGGAACCCGAGGAGGCCGCCCGGGAGCGGCCCGGAGCCGGCCGCCGTGCCGGCGTCCCCGTTCGTGCTCGCATCGGAGGCCCCGGAGGCCGCGTCCGTCGACGGACCTCCCTCCGAGCCAGGGCGAGACGTTCCTGCTTCGCCGTCGTGGGACGCATCCCCGCCGGCTTCGGCGTGCCCGCCCGTGGCGTCCGGGCTCGCGTCGAGCGTGGCGTCGGCGCCCGCGTCGACGGCGGCCGGAGACGCGTCGCGAGCCGGCGAGGCGTCGGTGGTTCCGCCGGCGTCCTCGCCGCCCGTCTCCGCCGCGCCGGACCCGGCATCGTGGCCCGTCGCGGCACCGCCGTCGTCATCGCTCGAATGGCCGTCGTCCGCCGAGCAAGCCGTGAAGCACGCGCACACCGCCGCGAGGACGGCGCCGCGGACGACCGCGGATCCAAGCTCCATTCCCATTCCCGATGAGTGAAGGCCGGCCCCGACGACCAATCACGAAAACGACGCGCGCCACGGGCGGCGCGCTCTCCGGCCATAAAGACGGGCGATGGCCACGCGCGTCACCGCACGGCTGGGGCGGTCCTTGCCCCGTCCTCGCGTGCGGGCTAAAAATCACGGGTCGCCCGGTGGCGGCGGCCACGACATGCTGCTTCGGATTGGGTCGCTTCCATTGCGCGGGCTGGCCGTCCCGTGCGCGCTCTCGACGGTGATCGCGGCGAGCGCCTGCTCCGGTCGAAGTGAGCTCCTCGGCTTCAACGACGCCCGCCCGGGGCCGGACGCCGCGGCGCTCCTTACGCCCTCCCCCGGCGTGACCTTCACATCGCTCCACATCGTGGTCGCGGCCGACGGGAGCGGGCAATTCACGAGCGTTCAGGCCGCGCTGGACTCCGTGCCGGCGGGGACCAATACGCCCGTCGAGATCGACGTACGGCCGGGCACCTACAGCGAGCGGGTGACGGTCACCGATCGCGCTTACGTGACGATCATCGGAGAGGACGCGCTGACGACCATCATCACGAATGCGCTCGACGCGGACGACGCGGGGGGCACGGGACGAAGCGCGACGGTGACGGCGTTATCGTCGGATTTTTCCGTGCAAAACGTCACGTTCCAGAACGCGTCGCCCAAGGCCGGCGCGCAGGCCGTGGCCCTCTTCGCGGCGGGGGATCGACAGCAATTCTCGAATTGCCGTTTCATCAGCTACCAGGACACGCTCTATCTGACGAGCGGGACCCAGTACTTCCGGGAGTCCTTCGTCCAGGGAGACGACGACTACGTCCTCGGCGCGGCGACCGCGGTGTTCCAGGACTGCACGATCTATCAAGTCTCGGGCGGCGTCGCGGTGACGGCGCCGGACACGGACCCCACGACGTCGTTCGGGTTCGTGTTCCTCGGCGGCACGCTCGCCGCGGGTCCCGGCGTCGGCGCGGGCTCCGTCGCGCTCGGGCGCCCTTGGGGAACGTACGGGTCGGCGACGTATATCGGCACCGTGCTCGGCCCGCACATCAGCGCGGTCGGCTGGGTTCCGATGGGGACCAACGACCTGACGCTGGCCCGATTCTCCGAGTACCAGACGACCGGGCCGGGCGCGGATGCGGCGATGCGGGCCGACGGTTCCCGGCAGCTGACGAGCGCCGAAGCGTCGGCGCTGACGCTCCCGGCGATGTTGGGCTCCTGGTCGCCTTCGTTCAGCCGCTGACCGCGCCGCCGCTCAGTGGAGCGCGAGGCCCACGAGCGCGCCGGGCCGGACCGAGAACGGCGACAGCACCGTCGACACGACGCCGGCCGTCCGAAAGTCGTAGTGCGCCGGGTCCACGTAGAAGTCGACGAGCGGCGCCACTTCGAGATCGACGTGAGGAGCGAGCTGGACCTGCGCGCGCAGGACGACGCCGACGACCGGGTCGAGCGACCAGTACGGCGTCGCGAGCGAGGCGGTCGCGTCGACGCTGCCCGGGAGCGGCGTCACCCGCACGAAGTCGCAGCCTGCGCCCACCGCGAGCGCGAAGAACGCGTTCGAGAACGGCCCCCTCCCCGCTCGACCCACGCGGACCGCCACCTCGACACCGCCGCGCGCCGCCGCCGACCAGAGCCTCACGCCGATGCCGTCGCGGTCGAGATCCACCGGCAGCTGGTACTGCGCGCTCGCCCAAAGCGAGAGGGTGAAGCGTCGCGGGAGGACGCTCGCGACGGCGGCCATGCCCGGGCCTTGCACGACGGGGACCTCGGGGGCGTACGCTTGCGCCGCGTAGAAGGTGGCGACTTCGAGCGGCGGGCGGGCGGAGGGGCGCGACGCCGATATCGCGTCTCGCGGCTTCGGGGCCGGCTCCGGGTGGGCGTCGGGATCGAGGAGCGACTCGGCTTGGGATCGATCGAGGCTCCACTCGGCGTTCTCGAGCAGGGCGGTGACCGAGAGCTCGAGTACCTGGCCGAGCACTTCTCGATCGAGGGCGGTCGTCGCCGGCGAGAGCTGGAGATCGCGCACGAGGAAGCGGTCCGCGGGGCCGTTGGCGAAGTACAGGTGGGTCGCGCCCGCGTGCGAGAGGTCGACCCAGGCGCGCACGGCCACGTCGGAGTCGCGCGGGGCGGTCGCCAGCACATCGCGCTTGTCGAAGTGATCGGTCGACGACCAGCGGACCGTCGCGGACGGGAACGGCCGCGGGCCGAGCACCTCCTGGAGCATCGGGATCTCGGCGGCGCCCGGGATGGCGACGATCTCGACGAGGGGAGGCGCGGCGGCGGGCGGCGCCTGCGCCGAGGCGTGCCCTTCCCCCCCGCCCGCGACCGCGGCGATCAGCGCGAGGAGGGCGCGGTGGACGGATCGGACTCGAGGCGGCGCCGGGCGGTTTCCACGTAGGGGCATTTCGGAAACTCGTCGATGAGCTCGCGCCAGGCGCGTCGTTCTTCGGCCTCGTCGCCGAGCGCGGCGAGGGCGCGCGCGCGGCCGTAGAGGACCTCGGGGCGCAACGTACCCCCGAGGGCCCCGGCGGGACGCTCGAACTGAACGAGCGCGGCCTGCGGCTTTTGATCCGCGAGGAGCATCTCGCCGAAAGGCACGGAGGAGAGCTCCGCCTCGGGCGAGCTCGGGAAGCGGCGCTGGAGCTTGGCATAGAGCGCCATGGCTTCCGCCGTGTCCCCGCTCCGCCGCGCGTCGTTGGCGGCGCGCAGCATCGCGGCGGCGTCCTCCGGGGCCTCGGCCCGCGAGGGCGCGTGGCGGGACCTGTTGGCGCCGCGGAGGGACGCCGCCGGAGACGCGGGGGCCTCCTGTCGGTCGTGCGCTTCTTCTTCGACGATCGCGGGTTCGACGACCGCCGGCGCCTCCGGCTCGACCCCCGACGGCCCGCGCCGCACCTGGGTGCCCGCCGGCGAGGACGGCGGCGAATCGAGGCGCGCCGCCGGGGGACGCGACACGAGAGCGACGATGCGCGCCCATGGATGCACTCCGAGGGCCGCAGCCGCGACGCCGCAGCAGAGGATCAGACACGCCGCGACGGCGAGGAAGACCTTCCTCTTCAGCGTTCGCGCGCGGCGCCGCCCCATCGGAGCGCGCCCGCTGCGCGTCCACGTCTCCGCGACGCGCGCCAGCCGCTGGATGCGCGCGCCGTCGTCGAGCTCGGGCGCGTCCGGCGCGTCGAAGATCCGCCCGAGCTGGAGGTCTGCACGGCACGAGGCGCAAGCGACCAGATGGGCCTCGAAGGCGAGCCGCTCGGTCGGCGAGAGCAGGCCACGCCGTTCGCGAACG
Source organism: Polyangiaceae bacterium (assembly GCA_036500865.1). Classification (GTDB taxonomy): domain Bacteria; phylum Myxococcota_A; class Polyangia; order Polyangiales; family Polyangiaceae; genus Palsa-1150. The sequence continues at coordinate 65,659 of DASYBG010000052.1, read as the reverse complement.
GCGAAGTCGCCCGTGCAGGCGCGGTGGAGCGTCATCCGCCACCTCGCTCGAGGTCTGCCAGCCGGCGATCCCGCTCGAGCCGGCGCAAGAGCGCTTCCTTGCCGAGCCTCAACCGGCTCCATACCGTATGCACCGAGACGTTCGCGGCCTTCGCGATCTCCTCGACCGTGTACCCGAGGACGAAATGCAGGGCGAGCGCCTCCGCCATCGGCTTGGGCAGCTCGTCGAGGAGGCGGAGCAGCACCTCCCGACGTCGATTGGCGATGGCCTCCGCGAGCGGCGACGCCCCCGCGTGATCGGCGAGCTGCTCGCTCGGGCCTTCCGGGTCGAGCCGGGAGACGCGGGTCTCCTCGCGCTTGCGCGAGCCGAGGGCCGTGAAGAGGGCGATTCGCCCGGCGTAATAGAGGACCGTCGACTCGCCGCGGAAGGCGGGCAGCGACGCGAGCAGCTGGATGACCGCGTCTTGGGCGACGTCTTCGACGTCCGGATGGCGCGCGCCCAAGACGCTCCGCACGACGCGGAGCATCAGCGGAGCGACGTGCACGACGAGGCTCGACGCCGCGGTCGCGTCATGGGCGGCGGCGGCGCGCGCCAGCGGCAAGAGCTCGTCCACGCGCGGCTGTTCGGACGATGAAGACCCGGACAATCCATCGCCGCGGTTGCGGAAAGCTGCGGCCATGTACCGCTTGGAGGCATACGGGATGGCTCCGCGTAGTCAAGGCGGAGTCCCTCGGGACACCACCCTCCGCCCTCGCCCTTCGACCCTGGGAGCGCCACCCCGCGCGCGCGGGACCCGCGCGGAGCGGATCAGAGAAACGATACGCCGAGCGTCACCGTCGGATAGCCGATACGCGCGGTGAACGAGACGTTGTCGCCCATGTGCACGCGCGCGCCCACGGCGACGCTCGGGAGCAAGCCGAAGTCGGACGGCGGCGAGCATGCGGGCCCGTCGCCCGGAGCGCACGCGTCGAGGAACCCCTTGTAGACGAAGAGGCCCGCCTCGCCGAAGACGCTCACGCGCCGCAGCGGGAAGATGTTCCACTGCGCCGTCACGGGGAACATGAAGTAGTTCGCGCCGCACCGATCGGGGAAATAGCAATTGTCGTAGTGGACGATGTCCCCGCCGAAGTCGATCGCGAGGTTGTCGGGAATGCGGCGGAGCAAGCTGTAGACGATGGGGATCCCGATCCGAACGCCCGCGCCGAAGCCGGTTTGCCCGTAGACGTTCTCGGCGCCGAACGTGAAGTGCGGCTCGACCTCGATGGGATACGCGCTCGGTTCGTCGCGCCAGTTCTCGTATCGCTCCTCGGCCGCGCTCGCGATCGACGGAGAGAGGAGCGCGGCGCCGGCGACGACGGACGCGGCCAAGCCGATCCAAGAGAGTCTGCTCGTTCGATTCATGACTCGAGCGAAAAGCAACCGCCGCACCAACTCGACTGCGCTCGCTTGCGCGTCGCCACGTTCATTCGAGAGCGGGGCCCGCGCCTCGAGCCACGCAGCGATCGGTCCGCGTGCCGCGGAGTTCGGCAACCCACCAGGCCGCTCAAACGAGGTGGGTCGTTTTCGCCGGTCTCGCGCAAAAGCGACACATGAGGCCCTCCCAACTCCGCCTCAATCGCCGAGATTCGGGCGCGGCACACCGAATGCTACTCCCCCGCGCAGAATGTCCCGAATGGCCCAATTCACACCCACGGCGAGCACGGATGCGGATTGGGTCCCGGTCTCGAGCCGGCACCCTTGTCCCATATGTGGCGCGCGCGACGGGTGCCACGTTCACGGCGACGAGGCGCTTGCCCGTTGTGCGCGCGAGCCTTCGACCTGGCCGCTGACGAACGGAGACTGGCTCCACCGCATCGAGAACGGAGCTCGATTCGATCCACGGGCGGCTTGATGCAAGGGGCGAGTCCGTCGGTCGACGAGCTCTGTCCGGCGACGACCCTCGATCGACGCTGGGACGAGGCCGCCCAGCTTCGCGGCGTCCTGCTCGATCCCGAGCGGCTCGCGCTGCACGCGGCCGACGTGTCGCGCACCCAAGGCGAGCCGCTGCGCGGGCGCGGCCACGGACCGCTCGCCGCCAAGGTCGCGCGGCTGAAGCGCGCTCTGGGCGACGCGTACGGGCGGCTGGCGTCGACCGCGCACCAGGAACACGTCACGCTGCCCGCCGAAGAGTGGTTGCTCGACAACGCGCACGCCGTCGAGGAGCAGCTCCGGGAGGTCGAGGAAGACCTGCCGAGCGCCTACCTGGCGGAGCTCCCGCGCATCGGGCGCGGCATCATGGCAGGGCACCCGCGGGTCTACGCGCTCTGCCTCGACTACCTCCGGCACGCCGACGCGCGCGTGGAGCCGGACTCGCTCGTCTCGTACGTGAACGGGGCGCAGACGGCGAGCGCGCTGTCGATCGGCGAGCTCTGGGCGGCGCCGATCATGCTGCGGCTCGGCCTCCTCCACATCGTGCTCGACGTCGCGGGCTCGGTCCTCGAAGAGCAAGACCGTGTGCAGGCCGCCGCGTGGGCCGACGCACTCGCCGCGCCCGACGCGAACGCCGCGCCGCTGCTCCGGGAGCTCGACGAGAAGAAGCTCTCGCCTTCGTTCTTGGTGGAGCTCCAGCGGCTCTTGCGCGAGCACGACGCACCGCCCGAGCCGTTCGACTGGCTGCGCGCGCGAGCCGCCGCCATGGGGGAATCCCCGGAGGACCTCGCGCGTCGCGTGCACTTGAAGCGGGCCGCCGACCAGCTGTCGATCGCGAACGCGATCACCAGCATGCGCACGATCGGCACCTACGACTGGAGCACGTTCTTCGAGCGCACGAGCGTGGTCGAGGAGATGCTGCGGCGGGATCCGCAGCAGGTCTACGCGAAGACCGACGCGACCTGCCGCGACCGATATCGCCACGCCGTCGAGGACGTCGCGCGCCGCAGCCTCATGGGCGAGCGCGACGTGGCGGCGACGGCGCTGTCGATGGCCGAGAGCGCGGCCAGCGGCCCGCGACGTTGCGTCGGCTTCTATCTGGAGAACGACGGGCTGAGAGAGCTCGAGCGGCTCTGCCAGGCCCGGCTCGGCCCGCGCCGTCTCGCCGCGCGCGCCGTCGTCGAGCACCCGCGCGCGTTTTACTTCTCGCTCATCGCCGCGGCGACGATCGGGCTCGTCCTCGCGGCCTTCTCCGCGCTGCGCGACCTCGGACAAGGCCCCGCCATGGCCGCCGCCGTCGCCGCACTCCTCGCGATCGGCGCGAGCGAGATCGCCGCGTCCCTCGTCGGGACCGCGGTCATGGCGCTCTTGCCCCCGCGCCTCCTCAGCCGGTACGCCTTCGAGCAGGGCATCTCGGCCGACCACCGCACACTGGTCGTCGTGCCCGTCCTCTTCGAGGACGCCGACTCGATCGACAAGGTCGTCAACGACCTCGAGATCCGCGCGCTCGGGAACCCCGACGAGAACATTCACTTCGCCATCCTCAGCGACTTCGTCGACTCGCCGACCGAGGAGCGCGAGGGCGAGGATGCCCTCGCGCGGCACGCCGTCGACGCGATCGCCATCTTGAACGCCCGGCACCCCGCGCCGGAAGGCCGTCCCAAGTTCGCGCTCTTCCACCGCGCGCGCCTCTTCAACCCCGCGCAGCGATGCTTCATGGGGTGGGAGCGCAAGCGCGGCAAGCTCGAGGAGCTGAACCGGCTCCTCCGCGGGGGCGAGAAGACCAGCTTCCGCGTCGTCACCGCCCCCGATGGCCTGCTCGCGACGATCCGCTACGTCATCACGCTCGACGCCGACACCGAGCTCCCGCGCGCGGCGGCCATCAAGCTCGTGGGCACGATCGCCCACCCGCTCAACCGGCCGGAGCTCGACGCGACCCGCCGTCGCGTGATCTCCGGCTACGGCATCGTCCAACCGCGCGTGGGGACCGTCCCGTCGAGCTCTCGGCGGTCGGTCTTCGCGCGGCTGTCGGCGGGCGCCCCGGGCATCGACCCGTATACGAGCGCCGTCTCGGACGTCTACCAGGACCTCTTCGGCGAAGGCTCTTACACGGGCAAGGGCATCTACGACGTCGACGCCTTCGCCAGCGCGCTCGACGGGCGGACGCCCGACAACGCCGTCCTCAGCCACGATCTCTACGAGGGGATCTTCGCGCGGACCGCGCTCGCGTCGGACATCGAACTCTTCGACGAGCAGCCGGCGACTTACACGGTCGTGTCGCGGCGGGAGCACCGGTGGGTCCGGGGGGACTGGCAGCTCTTGCCGGCGCTCCTTCCCGTGGCCGCGAGGCGGATCGGGCTTCGCGTCGACGACCTCCCCGTCCTCGGTGCGTGGAAGATCGCCGACAATCTGCGGCGCAGCCTGCTCGCGCCGAGCCTCGTCGCGGCGTTCCTCGTCGCCTGTCTCTGCGCGCCGCGGGCGGGGGGCTCGATCGCGATGTTCGGCGGCCTCGTCTTCGTCGCGCCGCTCGTCGTCCGCCTCGTCGCCGACACGCTCCGCTCGATGCGCGCGCCGCAGGGGTGGACGTTCGCGGGGTTGTGGATCGACACGCGCGGCCACCTGCTCCAGGTGGCGCTGGCGTTCGCGCTCTTCTTCGATCGGGCCGTCGTCGCGGTCGACGCGATCGCGCGGACGCTGTACCGCCGCTTCGTCACCCACCGGGACCTCCTCGAGTGGCAGTCGACGGGCCTCGACCGGGCGCGCAGGGCCGTACCTTCGCGCATGTGGATCGAGGCCGCCGCGCTCGTGGCGGGCGCCGCGGGAATCGCGGTCGCGGGGGGCGCATTCTGGGTGGCCGCGCCGGTGCTCGCGGTGTGGGCGCTCGCGCCGGCGCTGATCGGCGAGCTCGGACGCATCGCTGCTCCGGTCGACCCGTCGAGCCGCCTCGACGCCGCGGACCATCGCGCCCTCCGGCGCATCGCGCGCAAGACGTGGCGGTTCTTCGAGACGTTCGTCACCCAGCAGGACAACTGGCTTCCGCCCGACAACTTCCAGGAGGAGCCGCGCGGCGTCCTCGCCCATCGGACGTCGCCGACCAACATCGGCCTCTATCTCCTCTCGGTCGTGGCGGCGCGCGACTTCGGTTACGCGACGACCCGCGACGTCGTCCGCCGGGTCAACGACACGCTGAACACGCTCGACCGCCTCGAGCGAACCGAAGGCCACATCCTCAACTGGTACGACACGACGACGCTCAAGCCGCTCGAGCCCCGCTACGTCTCGACCGTCGACAGCGGCAACCTCGCCGGGTACGCGTGGACCGTCGGCCACGCCTGCGAGGAGCTGCTCGACGCGGACCTCGTGGGCGACGCGGCCCTCGCGGCGGCGCGCGACACGGCCGAACTCGCGGGACTTCGTCCGCCGGCGACCCCGGGCCCGGAGGCGGATCTCTTCGAAGTGGCCGCCGCGCTCGTCGCGGCGCGCAACACCGTCGACGCCGCCTCGACCGACGCGTGGACCCGCGCGCTCGCCCATGGCCTCGACCGCTGGATGCAGGAGGTCGAGGCGCTCGCGCCCCATCTCTTCTGGTTCGCGCAGATGCCCGCCGGGCTGAAGGCGCACATCGGCCCGATCCACCACGCGCTGCGGGCGGCCCGGAGCGTGCGCGACGTCGCGGAGAAGACACCGGAGGCGCGACGTCTCGTCGGAGCCCTCGAGGCGAGCGCGCCGGACGAAGCCGCGCGCGCGTGGCTGGGCGAGCTCGGGTCGCGCCTGGAGCGCGCGGCCGCCGGTTCGGCCGATCTGGTCCGGTCGCTCGAGGAGACCGCCGAACGCGCGCGCAAGCTCGGCGACGACATGCGGTTCGGCTTTCTCTTCGACGCCGAGCGGTCGCTCTTCGCCATCGGGTACAACGTCGGCACCGCCCGGCTCGACGGCTCCCGCTACGATCTTCTCGCCTCGGAGGCGCGCCTCGCGAGCTTCGTCGCCATCGCCAAGGGCGACATCCCCGAGAAGCACTGGTTTCGCCTCGGCCGCATGCGGTGCCGCGTCGGCTCGGCGCACGCGCTGCTCGCGTGGACCGGCTCGATGTTCGAGTACCTGATGCCGCTCCTCGTGATGCGAAACTTCGAGTCGACGCTGCTCGGCGAGACGTACACCGCCGCGGTGGTGGCCCAGCGCGCGCACGGGAAGGCCAAGCACGTGCCCTGGGGCGTGTCGGAGGCGGCGTTCAACGTGATGGACCTGTCTCTCAGCTATCAGTACCGCGCGTTCGGCGTGCAGGCGCTCGGGCTCAAGCCCGGCCTCGACGACGACCTCGTCATCGCTCCTTACGCGACGGCGCTCGCGACGATGGTGCGGCCCGACTGGGCGCTCGCGAACTTCACGGCGCTCGAGCGGGTCGGGCTCGCCGGAGAGTACGGGTTCTACGAGTCGATCGATTGCACGCCGTCGCGCTTGCCGCCGGGCCGGGACGGCGTCGTCGTCAAGACGTACATGGCGCACCACCAGGGGATGGCCTTCGTGGCGCTCTGCAACGCGGTCCTTCGCTCCCCGATGCAGCGGCGCTTTCACGCCGACCTGCGCGTGCGCGCGAGCGAGCTCCTCCTCGAAGAGCGCATCCCGACCCACGCCGTGCTCGCCGGATCGCCGGTCTCCCGCACGCCGTCCACGCCGCCGAAGGCCGTCGACCTCGCGGCGGTCGAGACGACGGGGCTCGACGCGCCGGGCCTCGCGCGCGCCCACCTCCTCGGGCACGGAGAGCTGGCGACCATCGTGACGGGCTCGGGGACCGGCGTTCTCACGTGGCGCGGGCTGGACGTCTCTCGCTTCCGCGAAGACGGGCGCGTCGATCCGTCGGGCACCTTCATCTACGTGCGCGACGTGACCCACGGGACCGTCTGGTCCTCGGGCTTCGAGCCGGCGCGCGCTCCCGGAAAGGCCTACAGCGCCACCTTCGGGATCGACCGCGTGGAGCTCCATCGGACCGACGGCGCGATCTCGACGGTGACCGAAATCGCCGTGTCGCCCGAGCACCCGGTCGAGGTGCGGCGGGTGACGATGACCAACCACGGAGACGCGCCGTGCGAGGTCGAGATCACGACGTACACCGAGGTCGCGCTCGCACCGCGCACGGCGGACGTCGCCCACCGCGCCTTCAGCAACATGTTCGTCGAGACCGAGGCGATGCCCGAGCTCGGCGTGCTGCTCGCGACGCGGCGCCCCCGCTCGGGAGAGGTCCCTCCGTGGGTCGCACAGATGCTGGTCGCGGAGACGGGAGCGTGGTCGGCGCTTCAATACGACTCGTCGCGCGCCCGCTTCCTCGGGCGCGACGGCAACCCGACGCGACCTTCCGGTCTCGGCGGCGACCTCCCGGGCGGCGACGGCCACCCGCTCGATCCGTCGCTCGTGCTTCGGCGCAAGGTCACCATCGAGGCGGGCGGCACGGTCCGGATCGCGCTCGTGACCGCGCTCGCGGGGTCGCGCGCCGACGCGGTGTCCCTCACGCAGTCCCACGTAGGGAACGCGCAGATCGCGCGCACCTTCGACCTCGCGTGGGCCGACGCGCGGGTCGAGCTCGAGCACCTCGGCATCGACGCGGCGCAGTCCTTCCGCTTCCAGCGCCTGCTCTCGGCGCTCATCGCCCCGCGGCCGGGGCTCCGGGCGCGGATCCGGCCGGAGGAGCTGCGGGGCGACGGGCGGGCCGCGTTGTGGTCGCAAGGGATCTCGGGCGACTTGCCGCTCCTCGTGGTCCGCATCGACGACGGCGAAGTGGGGAGCTTGTGCCGCGAGGTCCTCCAGGCCCACGAGTTCTTCCGGCTGAACAACGTCGTGGTCGATCTCCTTTTCTTCAACGAAGAGCCGGCCGGGTACCTCCAGCCCATCCAGGACCAGATCCTCGCCCTGCTCCGCGGTTCACCCGCGCAGGCGCACCAGGACCAGCGCGGCGGCGTCTTCGTGCGCCGCGCGAGCCACCTCGACGCGCGCGAGAAGACCCTCGTGCTCGCGGCCGGGCGCGTGGTCCTCGCGACGTCGGCGGGGTCGCTCGCGCGTCAGCTGCGCCAGCCCCCCGACGCCGCGCCGGTCGTCGCCGCGCCGCCGCCCGTCCCCCGCGGCCTCGTCGCGTCCGCGCCGCGCCCCGGGGGCCTGCTCTTCGACAACGGGACCGGCGGCTTCGCGCCGGACGGACAGGAGTACGTCGTCTACGGCCGCCCGCCGGCTCCCTGGTCGAACGTCCTCGCGAACCCGGCTTTCGGCTGCCTCGTGACGGAGGGTGGGGGCGGCTTCACCTGGGTCGACAACAGCCAGCGGCGGCGGCTCACTCCGTGGTCGAACGACGCCCTCGGGGATCCCGCCGGCGAGATGATCCACCTGCGCGACGCCGACAGCGGCGCGGTATGGCGCCTCGCCGGAACGGCCCGCCACGCCCACGGCCGCTCCGTCTTCGAAGCGACGCGCGATCGGATCCGCCACGAGATGACGGTCGCCGTATCGCCCGTCGACCCCGTCAAGGTGACGGTGGTCCGCCTGACGAACGAGGGCACGGTCGCGCGGCGGTTGTCGCTCTTCGCCTACGTGGAGTGGGTGCTCGGCGCGAACCGCGAGTCGGCGCGCGTGACGACGTCGACCCGATGGGACGCGGACACCGAGGCGATGTTCGCGGAGAACCACACGGGCATGGGCGAGCGCGTGGCCTTCTTTCGTGCGACGACGCCGGTCGCCGGCAAGACCGCGGACCGCGCCGAGTACTTCGGGTCGATCGGCTCCCGAGCGCGTCCCCGCGCCGTCGAGCGAGGGCGGCTCTCGGGGACCACCGGCGTGGGCCTCGACCCCTGCGGCACGCTCCAGGTCGAGATCGAGCTGCAGCCGGGGCAGTCCCGGGAGGTCGCCTTCGTCCTCGGCGCCGCCGCCGGGGACGACGCCGCGAAGGCCCTCGCCGCCGAGTACCGCCCGCACGATCGGGCCGCGCGCGTCGTCGCCGAGGCGAGCGCGACCTGGAGCGACATGCTGAGCGTGGTGCAGGTGGAGACGCCCGACCGCGCGCTCGACCTTCTCGTCAACGGCTGGCTCTTGCACCAGGTCATCGCGTGCCGCGTGTGGGGTCGCTCGGCGTTCTATCAGTCGGGCGGCGCCTACGGCTTCCGGGATCAGCTCCAGGACGTGCTCGCCCTGCTCCTCGCGCGGCCGGAGCTCGCGCGCGAGCACCTCCTCCGGGCCGCGTCGCGCCAGTTCGAGGAGGGCGACGTGCAGCACTGGTGGCACCCCGACGGCGGGGACGGCATCCGCACGCGCTGCTCGGACGACATGCTCTGGCTCCCGTTCGCCGTCGCCGAGTACGTCCGCGTCACCCAGGACCGCGGCGTCCTCGACGAGCCCGTCGCCTTCCTCCACGAGCGCGCGCTGACCCCCGACGACCACGACATCTTCAGCACGCCGCGCGTCACCGACGCCCGCGCCAGCCTCTACGAGCACTGCGTCCGCGCGATCGCGGTCGGGCTCACGTCCGGCCCGAACGGGCTGCCGCTCATGCGCGGCGGCGACTGGAACGACGGGATGGACCGGGTAGGCGCGCAGGGAACGGGCGAGAGCGTGTGGCTCGGCTGGTTTCTCGCGAAAGTGCTCGCCGACTTCGGTCCGATCGCCGCCGCGCGCGGCGATGGGGATCACGCACGGGCCTGGCTGCGCGAGGCGGCGCGGCTGAAGCGCGCGCTCGAGGATCATGGGTGGGACGGCGCGTGGTACCGGCGGGCCTATTTCGACGACGGGTCCGCGCTCGGCTCCATCGGGAGCGCCGAGTGCCGCATCGACGCCATCGCCCAGTCCTGGGCCGTCGTGTCGGGCGCCGGCGACGCGCGACGGGCGCAGGCCGCGATCGCGCAGTCCGAGGCCGAGCTCGTCCTCGAAGACCCGCCGATGATGCGCCTGCTCTGGCCTCCCTTCGACGGCCACGGCCCCGACGCCGGGTACATCCGCGGATACCCGCCGGGCGTCCGCGAGAACGGCGGCCAATATACCCACGGCGTCCTCTGGACGGTGCTCGCCCTCGCGATGACCGGCGAAGCCGAGCGCGCGCACGCCCTGCTCGCCAAGCTGAACCCGGTGCGGCACACGCTCGACGACGCGGGCGTCCGTCGCTACGGGGTCGAGCCGTACGTGGTGGCCGGCGACGTCTATGCGGGCGCCGAGCACGCCGGGCGCGGCGGCTGGACCTGGTACTCGGGCGCCGCGGGCTGGATGTATCGCATCGCCGTCGAGCACTTGCTCGGCCTCCGCGTGGAGGGCGACCGCTTGCGCGTCGCTCCGTGTGTCCCCGCCGCGTGGAAGCGGTACACCATCGTCTACAAGCGCGGGGCGACGACGTGGCGCATCGAAGTCGAGCCCGCCGGGGCCGACCACGTGCTCGAGCTCGACGGCAAGCCCGTACCGCAGGACTTCGTCGAGCTCGCGGACGACGGACGGCAGCACGTGGTCACGGCGCGAACGTCCGTGCGCGCACGACTCGCCGTCTGAGCGCTCCGCAAGCGCCGACGAGGTGAGCACGATCGTTGCTCATACGAACCGATATCCCGCTTCAGCGGGTGGGAGTCGGACATGGATACCCGCCGCGATCCTCTTGGCCTTGTTGGCAAAAGCATTGGGGGAAAGAAATATCTCGTGACCGACATGGTCGACGAGACGACCTTCTCGATCGTGTACCGCGCGACCCACGTCGTGTGGGAGCGGCAGGTCGCGATCAAAGTGTTCCACGTCGGCATGGGCGCCACACCGGAGGCGCGTGCGGGTCTCCTTGCCGCGTTCGTCCGCGAAGGCGCGCTCCTCGGCGAGCTCTCGGAAACGTGCTCGGCCATCTGTCAGGCACGCGACATCGGCGCGATCACGACAGCCGACGGCAAGCGGGTTCCCTACATGGTCCTCGAGTGGCTCGAGGGTGAATCGCTCGAGGCCATCATCTCCCGCGAGCGCAAGGCCGGAGGCCGTGCCCGGTCGATGCCCGAGGTCCTCGACCTGCTCGGCCCGATCGCGCAGGCCCTCTCGTGCGCGCACGCCCGCGGCGTCTCGCACTGCGACATCAAGCCGGGCAACATCATCGTGCTCGGGTCCGAGGACGCGCGCGCCCCGAGCCGCTGCAAGCTGCTCGACTTCGGCGCCGCGCGCGTCGAAGGACAGGCGGCGCCGCGCATCGGCCGCGACGGCGGGCGCCGGCCGTTCACGCCCGCGTTCGGCGCGCCCGAGCAGTTCGACGAAGCCTACGGCGCCGCCGGCCCGTGGACCGACGTGTTCGCCCTCGCGCTCACCGTGGTGGAGCTCCTCTCGGGCCGAGAGGCGCTGCCCGGGCAGGACGTGTGGACCCTCGCGAGCCAGGCGTGCGACCAGGCCAAGCGGCCGACGCCGCGCGCGTTCGGCGTCACCGTGAGCAACGCGGTGGAGGAGGTCCTCGCGAGGGCGCTCGCGGTGCACCCCGTGTTTCGCTTCGCCGACGCCGGATCGTTCTGGAGCGCGCTTGTCCAAGCCGCCTCCACGACGGCGGCGGAGGCGACGGTCGAGGTCCAGGCGATGGACATCGTCGCGCGGAGCGTTCGCCGCGAGGCGGTGACGGGGCTCGAAGGGGCCGTCCGCGCGCGGCGGCCATCGCGGCGCCCTCCGCCGAGGGCGTCTCAGGTCCGTGCGCGATCGGGCCGGTCGGTCAGCCCCTTCCCTCTCGTCGTCGCGCTCGCCGTCGCCGCCGCGCTCGCGTTCGGGACCGATCGGCTCCCGTCCTCGCACGGCGCGCACTCGCTCCTCTCGCGGGCCGTCGCCGTCGCTTTCGCGCGAAACTGAACCCGCTTCGCGCGCGTACGAGCGCCGCACCCCGCCGTCGAAACGGAGTATGGTGCCGCGCGCATGAAAAAGCGGGCTCTGGGTCGCACGGGCTTCGAGGTCTCCGAGGTGTCCTTCGGCGCGTGGGCGATCGGCGGGACGTGGGGCGACGTCGACGACGCGCAGTCGCTGCGCGCGCTCCACCGCGCCGTCGACGTCGGAATGAACTTCATCGACACCGCCGACGTCTACGGCGACGGCCGGAGCGAGCGCCTCGTCGCGAAGCTACGCAAGGAGCGGAGCGAACCGATCGTGGTCGCCACCAAGGCCGGCCGCCGCCTCCAACCCCACGTGGCCGACGGCTACAACCTGTCGAACCTCCGCGGCTTCGTCGAGCGCAGCCTGCGGAACCTCGACACCGACGCGGTCGATCTCCTGCAGCTGCACTGCCCGCCGCCCGAGGTCTACGACCGGCCCGAGGTCTTCGGCGCGCTCGACGAGCTCGTGCGCGAGGGCAAGATCCGCTTCTACGGCGTATCGGTCGAGAGCGTCGCGGAGGCCCGCGCGTCGCTCCGGTACCCGAACGTCCAGAGCGTGCAGATCATCTTCAACATGTTCCGCATGAAGCCCGCGGCGGCGTTCTTCGCCGAGGCCGCCAGGGCCAAGGTCGGCATCATCGCGCGGGTGCCGCTCGCCTCGGGTCTGTTGACCGGGAAGTTCACGCCCGAGACCGCGTTCGCCTCGGACGACCACCGCAACTTCAACCGCCAGGGCGCCGCCTTCGACGTCGGCGAGACCTTCTCGGGCGTCCCGTACGCCGACGGGCTCACGGCCGTGGAAGAGCTCCGGCGCGTCGTGCCGCGCGGCGCCACGCTCGCGCAGACGGCGCTCGCGTGGATCCTGAAGTTCCCCGAGGTGACCTGCGCGATCCCCGGGGCCAAGACGCCCGCCCAGGTCGAAGACAACGCCAAGTCGGCCGACCTCTCCCTCGATACGACGACCATGGGGCGGGTGCGCGACGTCTACGACAAGTACGTGCGCGCGAGCGTCGAGCCGCGCTGGTAGGGCGAGGCGGAGGGGGCGAAGCGGGGGCATCTGCCATTTTGGGGAAACCGGCAGTCCGCTTCGGTCGTATCCTGAGGGCGCATGACTCGTTTTTGCCCCGTCGTGACGATGTTCGCGCTCGGGGCGAGCCTTGCGCACTGCGGTAGGAAAGGCGACGACATGCGGAGCGACCCCGCCGCGGGCGCACTGTCTGCGTCGAAGGCCGACCCGACCACCACGGCCTGGCACTTCGCGATCGACCCCGGCGGGACCACCCAGGTCGACATGCCCGGCCTGAACGAGCACATCACAGGGACGACCAGCGCCACGTCGGGCACGCTCGACGTCGTCGCGTCGGACCTCGCGCAGTCGCGGGGCCTCGTCCGCGTCGACCTGTCGACGTTCACGACCCACACCTTCGGAGACCAGGGCAAGGACTCGACGCAGACCAAACACGCGCGGACCTGGCTCGAGGCCGTCGTCGACGACAAGGTCAACGAGCAGATGCGGTGGGCCGACTTCGCGATCCGCGGCATCGACGATCTGAGCGCCGCCGACGTGCGATCGGTGGCGCCCGAGCGCGTCGGCGAGGAAGACGTCCGCACGGTCTCCATGACCGTGCACGGGGAGCTCTTGCTCCACGGCCACAAGCTCGCGAAGGACGGCGCGGTCAAGGTGGCGTTCCACTACCCCGCGGGAGCGCCGGCCGGGTCGCGGCCCGTGCACGTCGAGGTCCACTCGCGACAACCGATGCGCGTCGTCCTCAAGGAGTTCGACGTGCGCCCGCGCGACCCCGCCGGGCAGCTCCTCGATTGGACGACCAACCTCGTCTCGAAGGTCGCCGACACCGCCGACGCGACGGTGTCGCTCACCGCCACCCCGGTCCCCTGATCGTCCGCGTGGGACCGGCGCACCCGCCGTCCGCCCGCGCGACACTGCCACGCCGTTTCAAGGAGAAATCATCATGCGCTCGCACCCCTCGTTCGACACCTTCGCCTCCGTCCTCGCCGCCCTCGGCGCGAGCGCCGCCATCGCCGCGTGCGGCGGAGCGACGCCGCAGCCCGTCCACGCCAACGAGGTGACCCCCCCGGCGACCGCGGCCGCGGGTCAGGCGTCTTGCTCGGCCAACTCCTGCGGCGGCGCCGCCGCGGCCCCGGCCGCGAACACGCCCCCCGCCCCTGCCGCGAACATGGCCGCCGCGCCGCCCGTCGCCGCGGCGCCCGAAAGCGCGCCGCCCGCGCCCGTCGCGACCCCTGCGGCCGCCGCTCCCGCCGCTCCCGCCGCCGCAGCGAGCGCGCCGGTGAAGGCCGCCCCGAAGCCTGTCGCGAAGAAGGCCGCGCCGAAGGCCGACCCCGGGGCCGAGGCGAGCTGCGGCGCGGGCACGTGCTCGGGCGACACGAAGAAGAAGATCCTGTGACCCTCGGCGGCGTGGGCCTCGGCCTCCGCTGGGAGTTCATCGACGAGCTGGTGGAGAGGTCGGAGGCGGGCGCGCTGCCCATCGACTTCCTCGAGGTCTCTCCCGAGAACTACATGCGGCGCGGCGGACGCCACCCCGCCGCCCTCGCGCGCCTCGCTCGGCGCTATCCGATCGTGACCCACGGACTCACGATGTCCCTCGGCGGCGTCGACCCGCTCGACGCCGCCTACCTGCGCGACCTCTCCGCGTTCCTCCGCGAGACGGGCACGCCGTGGCACTCCGACCACTTGTGCTTCGGCACGGCCGACGGCCGCTCCCTCCACGACCTCTTGCCCGTGTCGCTGCGGAGGGCCACCGTGGCGCGCGTCGCGGACCGGGTGCGCCGGGCGCGCGACGCCGTCGGCCTGCCGCTCGCCATCGAGAACGTGAGCTATTACTGGCACCCCGGCCGCGCCGAGATGAGCGAGCCCGAGCTCCTCGCGGCCGTCTGCGACGCCGCCGACTGCGGGCTGATGCTCGACGTGAACAACGCGTACGTGAACATCGTCAACTTCGGCCTCGACGCCGACGCGTGGCTCCGCGACGCCCCGCTCGAGCGCGTGGTGCAGATCCACGTCGCCGGGCACGAGTGGTTCTCGGCCGACGCGCGCGGTCTCGGAGCGCCGGCGCGAGCGGGCGATCCGGACGCGATGATCGTCGACACGCACGGCGCCGACGTGCCCGACCCGGTGCTCGCGCTCCTCGCCCGCGTGCTCCCGCGGACCGGGCCCGTGCCCATCGTGCTGGAGCGCGATCAGAACCTCCCGCCGCTCTCGGCGCTCGTCGACGAGGTCGCGCGCATCCGGGCGGTCGCCGATCGTTCAGCCGCGCGCGCCGATCAGCGCGCCGCGCTCGCCGAGGTCGGCCAGTAAGCGCGCGACGTCGTCGAGGGCCGGCGCGGGCGACGCCGCGTGGGCCTCGCACGCCGCCTGCACCGCGCGCCCGAGGGCCTCGCCCGAGAGCAACCGCTCCAGGATCTCCGCCGCGAGGGGCGTCACCTCGAGCCAGCGCGCCGCGTGCGACGCGTCCCGATAGACGAAGAGCGCGACGGCGCGTGGGCTCGGCTCCGATGCGTCTTCCTCGCCGGCGGGGAGCTCGTGGACCGCCCACGCCGACCGCACGAGGCGCGCCGACGGATGGAACGCGAGCGGGCGATCGAGCGCGATCTCCGCCCGCGCGCCGTCCGTCGCGTCCGCGTCGGACCGATCCTCCGCCGTCGCCACCGCAAACTGCGCCAGCTCGTGGTCCGCGAGGTCGGCCAGATAGCCGGGCACCGCGGGGTCGGCGCGCCACCGCGGACCGGCCCACGCCACGAGCTCGGCGGGCACGTCGCGCAGGTAGTGCGTGCGCGGGCCCACCGCGGCGACGAAGGCCGCGAAGTCGGCGTCGAACCGGCCGCCGCACGCCGCGTTCATCCGCGCCCGCGTCCGCGGCAAGACGCGGAGCACGATCCCCGACAGCCCGTTTCGCACGAGGCTCCGGTACACGGCGAGCCGCGGCGGAGCCGCCAGGATCGCTTCCACGTCGTCGGGCGCCACCCCGCGCCGCTCGAGGAAGCCGCGGAGGTCCCGCGCGAGCTCCTCCGCCGTGCCCGCGCCGAGGCACGCGTCCCCGATCGCGCGCACGAGCGCGTGCATCTATTCCTCGAGGCTGAAAGCGCGGCGCGCGAGGCGCCCGTCCGCGACCGTCACCGTCGCGATGCGCGGCTTGCCCGTCGGCGGGACGCACTCCACCCGGTGCGCGCCGGGCCGCACCTCGAACCCGCTCATCGGCGTCACCCCGCGGGCCACGCCGTCGATCGACACCGAGCACCAGCCGGGGCTCGCCGTGATCGACAGGCGCCCCTTGCCCTTGCCGAGACGCGCCGCCGTCGGCAGCGAATCGACGGCGATGGTCGGCACGCCGGTGGACCCCGCGGCCTCGGGCTCGGCCGAGGGAGGCGGAGCGGCGGAGGGAGGCACGACGGGCTCCGGCGCCTGCGTGGCGGCGACCGCCGCGGCGGTGGCCACCGGAGCCGGCGACTCCGCGGCGGCCGTCCGCGACGCCGCGCGGCCCCGCATCAAGCCCACGCCGAGCACCACGGCCGCGACGCCGATCGCCGTCCCCACGAGCCCCATCGTCCGCGGCTGAAGTCCACGGACGAACGAGCCCACGCCCTGCAGGCCCGTGAACGTCGCGTCCATCGGCTTCGCGATCGACGGCGGGAGCGTCGACACCTGCATCGTCACCGGCGGGTCGACGCTGGCGGTCCCCGGGAGGCGGAGGTCCGACGCGGCGAGCTCGGGTAGCATCGCGGCGATCCGCTCGCTCACCTTGTCGAAGGACTGGATCCGCGACTCGCGGAGGGTAATCAGGCACTCTCGCACGAGCGACCGGAGCGCCTCCGGGAGCTTCGGCGCCATGTCGTCGATCCGGAGCGGCTGCTTGGTCGCGATCGTGACGATGAGCGCGTTGAAGTTCGGCGCCTCGTACGCGCGCCGGCCCGTGAGCGCCTCGAAGAGGATCCCGCCGAACGCGAACACGTCGGTCCGGCCGTCGATGTCCGAGGCGCCCATCGCCTGCTCGGGGCTCATGTAGTGGGGCGAGCCGAGCACCGTGCCCGCCATCGTCAGCCCCGTGTTCTGCTCCTCCTCGAGGACCTTGCTGACGCCGAAGTCGAGGAGCTTGGGGACGACGCGCCCGTCGCGGTCTTCGTGGAGGAAGATGTTCGTCGGCTTGAGGTCCCGATGGACGACGCCGCTCCTGTGGGCCGCCTCGAGGGCCACCGCCACGTCCTTCATGTAAAAGAGGAGATCGTGCACCGTCATCGCGGGCTGCTGCCGCCGCATCGCCACGTCGAGCGACGCGCCGTTCAGGAGCTCCATCACGAGAAAGAGCGAGCCGTCTTCGGACTGCCCGACGTCGATGATTTCGATGATGTTGGGGTGGTTGATGCGCGCGCTGACCTTCGCCTCGAGCAAGAAACGCTGCGCGGCCTCCGGCGTGCGGGCCACGTGCGGCAACATGAACTTGATCGCGAAGTCCCGCTCCGTGAAAACGTTGGTCGCGGACCAGACGAAGGCCATACCGCCTGCACCGAGCATGCGATTGAGGCGATACTTCCCTGCTATCGTCCGACCCGTCTCCAACATCATCGGCCTCGCCCCCGCCCGAACGCCCACGCCAGCCTAGTCGATCGTCCACCGTGCATCGACGACATCGCCGCGCTGGGCCAAGAAAGTTGCAGCATCGCGCTCTTTATTACGCTGTACTTACCCTCTCGCAACGGTCACGCAACATAAGCGCCCATTCTGCGAAACCTCTGGTACCGGTCCTCGATGAGATCGCTCGGTCCGAGGCCGTCGAGGCTCGCGAGCGCCGAGGAGAGCGCCGCGTCGACGGATCGCGCCGCCGAGTCGTGGTCGTGGTGCGCGCCGCCCGCCGGCTCGTCGATGACCGCGTCGACCACGCCGAGCCGCAGGAGATCGGGCGCCGTCATCTTGAGGCGCGTCGCGGCCTCGCCGGCGCGGCTCCCGTCCTTCCACAAGATGCTGGCGCAGCCCTCGGGCGAGATGACGCTGTACGTCCCGTACTCGAGGACCAGCACGCGGTTGGCGACGCCGAGCGCGAGCGCGCCGCCGCTCCCGCCTTCGCCGATGATCGTGGCCACGATGGGCACCCCCGCGCGCGCCATCGCCGCGAGGCACGCTCCGATGGCCTCGCTCTGGCCGCGCTCTTCGGCGCCGATGCCCGGATACGCGCCGGCGGTGTCGATGAACGTCAGGACGGGGAGCTCGAAGCGGTTCGCCATCTCGTAGAGGCGCAGCGCCTTGCGGTACCCCTCGGGGTTCGCCTGGCCGAAGTTGCGCGTGACCTTCTCCTTCGTGCTGCGGCCCTTTTGCTGCCCGATGAGGACCACGGAGCGGCCGTGGTACCGGGCGAGGCCCGCGACGATGGCCGGGTCGTCGCCGAAGCGGCGATCGCCGTGGAGCTCGACGAAGTCGGTGAAGATCCGGGCGACGTAGTCGAGCATGTACGGGCGGCTCGGGTGGCGCGAGAGCTGGACCTTCTGCCACGGCGAGAGCTCGGCGAAGAGCTCGCGGGCGAGCTTCGCGGCCTTGTCCTCCAGGCGGCGGAGCTCCGGCTCGAGGGCGCGGTCACTCTTGGCGAGCTCCCGCAAGTCCCGCACGCGCGAGACGAGCTCGACGACGGGTTTCTCGAACGGGAGCACGAAAGACGGCGCGGCCATGCGCCACGGCGTATCACAAGACGGTCGCGCGCCTAAGCCGCGTGGCCCACGCGGTGCGGCATGGGCGGCTCAGCCGACGCGCGCGACGGCGCTCGCCTTCTCGCGCACGACGTTGAAGCGGCGCACCGGCTTCTCTTTGCCCTTGAGCGAACGCGCCTCGATCTCTTCGACCTCGAAGCGGCCGCTCAGGCTCGCCAACGTGGACTCGCTGACCACGATCTGCCCGGGGAGCGCGCTCGCGCAAAGCCGCGCGCTGGTGTTCGCCGTGTCGCCGATGACCGTGTACGAGAGCGCCTTCGAGCTGCCGACGTACCCGACGACGCCCGGCCCGGTGTGGATGCCGACGCCGACCGCGAGCGGCGGCTTGCCGTCGGCGACGCGCTGCCGGTTGAAGCGACCGAGGACGTGCATCTGATCGATGGCGCACTGGACGCAGCGGACCGGGTCGTCGCGGTGGGCGAGCGGCGCGCCCCAGAACGCCATGATCCCGTCGCCCATGAACTTGTCGAGGGTGCCCTCGTACTTGAACAGCGTCTCGACCATCAGCTCGAAATACTCGTTGAGCATCTCGACGATGACCTCGGCGGACGTCCCCTCGCTCATCGCGGTGAAGCCGCGGATGTCGCTGTTGAAGATCGTCAGCTCCTGGACGAGCTGGCCGCCCTTCTTCACCTCGAGCTGCCCGCTCATCATCAGCTCGGCGACGTTCGGCGCGACGAGCCGCGCGAACCGGTCGCGGAGTACGATCTCCTGCTCGACCTTCTTCGCGAGGATGGTGTTCTCGATGAACATCGCCGCCTGACCGGCGACGGCGGTGAGCACCTCGAGGTCCTTCGCCTGAAACTGCGCGACCGACTCGGAGTCGAGCCAGACGACGCCCAGCACCTCCTTCTCGTTCGCGTGGAGGAGCGGCACGACCATCGCGCTCGAGATCCGGTTCAGGATCATCGATTTGCCTTTGGACGCCGCGAAATCCATCGACGCGTCGTGCGTGAGCACGCCGGCGCGCTCGGTCGTCACGTGGTTGAGGATCGTGGAGCTGATGGGAATGGGCGAGTCGCTCCCGTCGCGCCGCCGGGCCGCGCGCGGGTGGAGCGTCCCGTCGTCTTCGCGCAGGAGGATGACGCCGCGGTCGGCCTTCGTGAACTTGAAGAGGGCGAGCAGGATCTTGTCGAGGAGGGGCGCGAGCTCCCGCTCGAGGCCGATGTCGCGCGACAGCTCCCAGGTGGCGCGGAGCTGCTCGTAGTCCATCCGCAGCTGCTGCGGGTCGTGGCTGATCGCGTCGAACGAAGGAAAGCCCCGCGCGTTCGAGTGGGCTGCGACCTGCGCTCCGATGGCGCGCGCGGCGTCGAGCACGTCGACCCGCGTCCCGCTCAGGTTCTGCGGGCGGCCCATCGGCGGAGGCGGCGGCGCCAGAGGGAGCCCCGGCGGCAAGTTCGGGAAGGCGGGCGTGGCCCCGACCGCGGGGGTCGGCTGGTGGCCGGCCATGACGACCTGGCTCGCGGGGGCGGCGGTCGGCGCGGCGCCGGGAGGGCGCCCGACGGCGCTCGACGCGTTTTGCACCGCGCCGGGACCGAGGGCCGGAGGGGGCACCGCGCCGCCGAACCCGTCGTCGTAGCGGGCGCGCGTCGACCCGAGGGCGATCTCGTCGCCGTGCCGGAGGACGGTCTCCCCGCGCACCCGCTCCCCGTTGACGTACGTGCCGTTCAAGCTCCCGAGGTCCCGCAGCACGAACCGGCCGTCGCGCTGCTCGACGATGCAGTGGTCCTTCGAGACAATCTTGTCGAGGAGCTGGATCGTGTTGTTCGGGTGCCGCCCCAGGCTATTGGTCGCCCGGAGCTCGATCGCCTGCTGTCCTTCAGCCGTCGCGAGGATCAGCTTGGGCATGCCGCCTGGGATGGTAGCGCGGTAGCTCGGCCTCGGACAGACCCGGCGGAAAGGCGCCGCCCTCCCCCGGCGGGTCGCCGTTCCCCGTGAGGATGACCCTCGGCAAATGCTAAGAATTTAAAGACGCGCGGGGCGCCTACGGTTACCGAAGGCTCGCCCGGCCAAGCCGCCCGCGCCGTACATCCAGCCGCCCCCAAAATGCCCAAACGCCGAACCAAAGCCCGCGCCAAGTCCGAGCCCCTCACGGCTCCCAGCACGGTCGGGTCGGAGGCTCAGGCGACCTCCACGCACCTCAACGGCGAGGCTCCCCGATCGTGGACCGACGCGGGCCGCGACGGCGCGCCGGCGATCCCCCGGACGCTCGCCGCCTACCGTGTCCGGCCCGAGGAGACCGTCGTCCGCACCGACCACTCCGTCCTGCCCGATACCCCGCGCGAGAGCCGGGGCCTGCTCGAGCTCGTGTCGGGGGTGGCGCGGCGGGCGCTCGAGCTCGGCCTTTCGGCGCGGGAGCCGAGCTTCCATGTGTTCGTCGCCGCGAGCCCCGAGGTGATGATCGAGGACGACATCGTCCGCTACGCCGGGCGCTTCGCGAGCTCGCGTCCCACCCCGAACGACATCGTCTACGTCCACGACTTCGATCACCCCGAGGCGCCGCGCCCGCTCGTCTTGCCGCCCGGGATCGGCCCGGCCCTCGTCGGCGCGATGGACGCGCTCATCGATCGGCTCAAGCACGAGATCCCGCAGGTCGTCGAGGGCGACGAGTTCAAGCACGCCCACGCGAGCCTCACCGGCGACCTCGAGGCGAAGAACCGCGCCGTCATCCGCGACCTCGAGGGGCTCGCCAAGGGCCTCGGCTTCGGCGTGCGCGCCGTACAAGGCGGCGTGCAGACCTTCCCCATCCTCCACGGAAAGCCGGTCAGCGCCGAGCAGTTCGATGTCCTCGACGAGTCGACCAAGCGGGCCCTGAACGAGTCCGAAGAGAAGCTCACGCGCGAGGTCGAGAAGGCCGCGCGCCTCGTCCGCGTGCAGAGCGCGGGCTTCGAAGCGGCCCGCGAGGCCGCGTTCTCGAAGGCCGCCGCCGCCATCATCGACGACGCGATGAAGGACGTGCTCCGCGAGTTCGGCGACGTCGGCCCCGACGTGCGGACCTGGGTCGAGCGCGTCCACCGCGCCCTCGTCGAAGACTGGGACGACCTCGTGCAGCTCGACGAGGAAGATCGCGAGGAGCGGTCCCGCGAGGACCGCGAGCGGGAGGACCCCGAGCTCGCGACGCGCCTGAACCGCTTCAAGTGCAACCTCCTCGTCTCGTACGAGCCGGGCGCGCCGGTGCCGGTCGTCTACGACACCAACCCGACCTACCCGAACCTCTTCGGCTACCTCGAGCGCCGCGCGCGCTTCGGCGCCCTGCTCACGGACTTCACGCGCATCCGCGCCGGCTCGCTCCACCAGGCGAGCGGCGGCGTCCTCGTCGTGCGCGCCGCCGACTTGCTCGCCGACCCGATCATCTGGGAGCGCATCAAGCGGGTGCTCCGCGAGCAGCGCATCGGCGCCGAAGACCCCCTCGGCCCGCTCGGCCTCTACGCGACCACGCTCCGCCCCGTGCCGGTCCCCATCCGCGTCCGCGTCGCGCTCGTGGGCTCGCCGGAGCTCTACGCCACGCTCCTCGACGCCGACCCCGACTTCGCGTCCCTCTTCCGCGTGAAGGTCGAGGTCGATCCCGTCATCCCGCGAACGCCCAAGAGCCTCGTCGCCCTCGACGCGTACCTCATGGCGATGGCGCGCGAGCGCGACTGGGGGCGCTTCGATCGCGGCGCGCGCGAGCAGCTCCTCGACCTCGCGACCCGCCTCGCCGGGGACCGGGAGAAGCTGGCCCTCACCCTCTCGCCCCTCGAGGAGACGATGGCCTTCGCGAGCGCCCTCGCGGCGGCCCGCGCGCTGACCGAAGCCGGCGAAGCCGTCGACGTCGCCGAGGACGCCCACCACGAAGGCCTCGAGGGCGACGCCGTCAACCCGCCGTTCCGCGCTTCGGTCGCGCCGCCGCACGTCAGCGTCGTCGTGGCCGAGGACATCCGCGCGGCGTGGCTCGAGCGGCGGGAGCGCGCCGGGAGCGCCGAGCGTCACATCCGCGAGATCACCCTCCGCGGCGAGGTAGCCCTCGACACGACCGGCTCGCGCGTCGGCGTGGTGAACGGGCTCTCGGTCTTCACCGCGGGCGACGTCGAGTTCGGGCAGCCGATGCGCATCACGGCGGTCGTGGGCATCGGCCGCGAGGGCATCATCGACGTCGAGCGCGAGGCTCAGCTCGGCGGGAGCATCCACACGAAGGGCGTCGCCATCCTGCGCGGCTACCTCGCGCGCATGTTCGGGCAAGAGCGGCCGCTCAGCCTCCGCGCGCAGCTCGCGTTCGAGCAGAGCTACGGCGAGATCGACGGCGACAGCGCGAGCTCGAGCGAGCTCTTCGCGGTGTTGAGCGCCCTCGCGGACGTGGGGATCGATCAGGGAATCGCGGTCACGGGGAGCGTCAATCAGCTCGGCGAGATGCAGGCCATCGGCGGCGTGTGCGCCAAGATCGAAGGCTTCTTCGAGCTCTGCCAGGCCCGCGGGCTGACGGGCCAGCAGGCCGTCCTCATGCCGCGCGCGAACCGCCCGCACCTCGTCCTCCGCGACGACGTCGCCGAGGCGGTGACCCGCGGCCGCTTTCACCTCTACGCGGTGGAGACGGTCGCGCAGGGCATCGAGATCCTGACGGGCCTGCCGGCGGGGGCGCGGGACACGAGCGGGCGCTTCCCCGCGGCGAGCGTCTTCGGGCGCGTCGAGCGCCGCATCATCGAGATCGCCGAGAAGCTCCGCGAGGCCGAGGGGCACCTCGCCTCCGACGCCGCCGAGACGATCGACGAGTCGTCGACGGGCGACGGGATCGAGGGCGGCAAGGCACGACGGCGGTAGGCGTCCGCCGGCTCGCGCGTCGAGACCGCCGGCTCGCTCGTGTAGACCGCCGCCTCCCTCGCGAACTCCGCCGGCTCGTTCGTGTAGACCGCCGCCTCCCTCGCGAACTCCGCCGGCTCGTTCGTGTAGACCGCCGCCTCCCTCGCGAACTCCGCCGGCTCGCTCGTGTAGACCGCCGCCTCCCTCGCGAACTCCGCCGGCTCGCGCGTCGAGACCATCGGGCCGTCCATCGAGACCGCCGCCCTCCTCGACGAGACCGCCGCCCCGCTCGTCGAGAGGGGCGCCTCCCTCGCGAAGCCCTCCGCCGCGCTCGTCGAGACCGCCGCCCCCCTTCGCGAGCGACCGACCTTTGCCACGCTCCGCGCACATCGTGCTACGGTTTCCGACGCTTCGGAGGGCGCGAGAGCCCATGCACATCCCCGACGGCCTTCTCTCCGCTCCCGTCTCGATCGCCTGCGCCGCGTTGGCGTTCCCCGCCGTCGGCACCGCGGCGGCACGCGCGCGGTCGGGGACCGGCGCGCGCGAGGCCGCGCTCCTCGGCGTGACGGCGGCGTTCGTCTTCGCCGCGCAGATGATCAACTTTCCCGTCGCGGGTGGCACGTCCGGGCACCTCGTCGGGGGCGTGCTGGCGGCCGTCCTCCTCGGGCCGTCGGCCGCGGTCATCGTGATGACCGCCGTCCTCGCGCTGCAGTGCCTCGTCTTCGGGGACGGCGGCTTGCTCGCGCTCGGCGCGAACGTTCTCAACATGGCCGTCGTGAACCCGCTGGTCGGCTACGCGATCTACCGCGTGATGGCCGGGTCCGCCGCGCGCGGTCCGTCGTCGTACGCCCGGCGGCTCGCCGGGGCGGCCTTCGCGGCGTGGACGGCGACCGTCGCCTCCGCGGCCACGTGCGCCGGTGAGCTCGTGCTCTCGCGCGTCGGGGCGCCCTCGGTGGTGCTCCCCGCGATGGTCGGCGTCCACGCGGCGATCGGCGCCGGCGAGGCGCTCATCACGGCGGTCGTCCTCGCCACGGTGATGCGCCTGCGGCCGGACATCGCCGATCGCGCACGCTCGTCTCTCGGGCGGGATCGGCCGGGGGGGATTGCGGTCCTCGGGCTCGTGGCGGCGGCGGCGCTCGGTCTCTTCGTCAGCCCGTTCGCGTGCGCGTGGCCGGACGGGCTCGAGCGCGTGGTCGAGCGGCTCGGTGTCGAACCGTCCCGCGCCATCCTCTCGGCGCCCGCGCCGCTCCGCGGCTACGCCATCCCCGGCCTCCACGCCGGCGTGCCTTCGACCTCGCTCGCGGCGCTGGCCGGCACGCTCCTCGTCTTCGCGTGCTGCGTGGCCGTCGGCGTCTGGCTCGCCCCACGGCGGGCCGCAGGTCGCGCGACCGGCGGGCCGGACATCGCCCCGCCGTCGCGATCATGAGCGGCGTCCACGCGCTCCAGACCCACGCGGACATCGACTCGCCGCTCCGCCGAGCCCCCGCCTCCGCCAAGCTCGCCGCGACCCTCGCGTTCGCCGTGGCGCTCGCCCTCGTGCCGGCCGAGCGCTGGACGTGGATGGTCGCCGCCGTCGCCGCCGTCGCAGTCCTTTACCGCGTCGCCCGCTTGCCCCTCGGCCGGTCTCTCGCGCGCGTCGGCATCGCGCAGCCGTTCGTCCTCGGCGTGGCGGTGCTCGCCCTCTTCCAGGGCCGCGGCCTCGCCGTGTTCCTCGCCATCGCCCTCAAGGCCACCGCCTGCGTCGCGGCGGTGCAGCTCCTCGCGGCGACGACGCGCTTCGACGACCTCCTCGCGGTCCTGCGGCGCGCGCGGATCCCCGAAGCGCTCGTCTCGACGCTCGCGCTCCTCCATCGCTATCTCTTCGTCCTCGTGGAAGAGTCGTCCCGCATGCGCCGGGCGCGGAGGGCCCGGACGTGGCGCGCCGGCCTCTGGGAGACGTGGAAGGCCCTCGCTTCGGTCATCGCCGTCTCGTTCGTCCGGAGCCTCGCGCGGGCGGAGCGCGTCTCGGCCGCCATGCGCGCGCGGGGTGGTGGCGGGTCGTGACCGACGCCGTCGAGGTCCGCTCCCTCTCCTTTCATTTCGACGACGCGACGCCGGCCCTCGCGGGCGTTTCGTTTCGCGTGGCGGAGGGCGAGCGCGTGGCGCTCATCGGGCCGAACGGCGCCGGCAAGTCCACCCTCTTGCTCCACCTGGCGGGCCTGCTGCCCGAGGCGGGGATGGGGCACGGGACGGGCGAGGTCCTGCTCTTCGGCGAGCACCTCGGCGCGCACGGCCGCGAGGCGGCGCGGCGGCGCGTGGGCTTGCTCTTCCAGGACCCCGACGACCAGCTGTTCTGTCCGACCGTGGGCGACGACGTCGGCTTCGGGCCGCACCAGCTGGGCTTGCGCGGCGACGACCTCCGGCGGAAAGTGGCCTGGTCCCTCGAGCAAGTGGGGCTCGCCGCGTTCGAAGCGCGCTTGCCCCACCGGCTGAGCGGAGGAGAAAAGAAGCGTGTCGCCCTCGCCGGCCTGCTCGCCTACGACCCCGACGTCCTCGTCTTCGACGAGCCGACGAGCGGCCTCGACCCGCGCGCGCGCCGGCAGCTCATCACGGTGCTGCAGGGCCTCCCCGCGACGCGCCTCTTCGCGACGCACGACCTCGGGCTGGTGGCAGAGACATGCGCGCGCACGATCGTGATCGACGGGGGTCGCGTGGTCGCCGACGGTCCGACGCTCTCCGTCCTGGGCGACGACGCGCTCATGGCCGCCCACGGCCTGGAGACGCCGCGCCTGGACCTTCCGGCGCGCTTCTTCCTCCCCGACCGCGGCGCGCCCTCGCCGCCTTGAGCGCCGCGCGGGCGGCCGCCGCCGCCTTCGTCGTGGCGTTCGCCGCGGCCCTGGTCGCGGTCCCGGCCTCCGCCCACCCCGCGGGTTTCACGTCGATCAACCGGTATGTCGGCGTCGAGTGCAACGCGCAGGGGAACCTCCACATCGCCTACCTCCTCGACTTCGCCGAGCTCCCCTCGTACTCCGAGTTCGAGCGGCTCGACGCGAACAAGGACGGCAACGTCAGCCCGGAGGAGCAGCGGGCCTACCTCGACGCGCGCGTCCCGCCGCTCGTCCGGGCCTGGAAGATCGACATCGACGGGGCCCCGGCCTCCGTCGCCGTCGTCGGCAGCAGCCTCGATGTCCGCGAGGGCGAGCGCGGGATGTCGATCTTGCGCATCGCCGCGGAGGTCACCGCCTCGCGCGCGTCGCCCCTCGCGCCGGGCGCCCGCGAGGTGCACGTCCACGCGGCCGACATCGCGTTCGCGGACCGCTCGGGCTGGCGCGAGATGGCCGCCGCCGACTCGCCCGACGCCCTCGTCGTCGCCGGCGTCAAGGAAGACGCGTCGGAGGCCCTCGCGTACGGCAGCAACCGGGGAGAGGGGCCTCCGCGCGTCGACCAGGCCGATTTTACCTTCCGGCTCACCGCCTCGCCGGTGCCCGCCGCGGCGAGCGGCCCTCGGTCCGAGCGGCCCGTCGTCGTCGACGCGCGCCTCGCGCAGCTCTCGTCCGCGATGCGCCACGCGAGCGGGAGCTGGACGTTCTCCGCGATCGCCCTCGGCATCGCGCTCCTTCTCGGCGCGCTCCACGCGCTCTCGCCCGGCCACGGCAAGGCGCTCGCGGGCGCGTACCTCGTGGGTCAGCGGGCGCGGCCCTCGCAAGCCTTCGTCTTCGGCGCGACCGTCACGGCCTCGCACACGGCCCTCGTCTTCCTCGTCGGCGGGATGGCGGTCGCGATCGAACGCACCGTCGGGTCCGACCGCCTCCTCCGCGGGCTCGAGCTCCTCTCGGCGGCCGCCGTGCTCACGCTCGGCCTCGTCCAGCTGTCGCGGCGCTGGCGCGACCTCGCCGGCGCCGCGTCGCACGAGGGGCACCACCACCCGGAGGAGCCGGGCAGCCTCGGATCCGTCGCCGCGCTCGGGGCGTCGTCGGGCCTCACGCCCTGCCCTTCCGCGCTGGCGATCCTGCTGACGGCCGTCGCGCTCCACCGCGTCGGCCTCGGCCTGGTGCTCATCTTGGCGTTCTCGGTCGGGGTGGCGGCGACGCTGACGGCCACCGGGCTCCTGGTGATGTGGGCCCGCCGCCTGCTAGACCGCTTCGACGTGTTCGCGCGCGTATCCCCTTGGCTGCCCGTCCTCTCCTCGGCGTTCGTGACCGTCGTCGGCGTCCTCCTGTGTGTTTCGGCGCTCTCGCCGGCGGCGCGGTAGTACACGTCGAGCCGCGATGAAGCGAGCGGCGGCGCCCGGGACCCCGAGAGCGGCGGCCGGCGCGCACCGCCGGGTGTCGCTCCTTCTCTTCGCGGCCGGCTGGGGCGCGAACCACTTCTCTTCGCTCCTCATCGTGTACCGGAAGAGCCTCGGCTTCTCGCCGGCGTCCGTCGCGCTCCTCTTCGGCGCGTACGCCATCGGCCTCGTGCCGGGGCTCCTCTTCGCGGGCCACGCGTCGGACCGCCTCGGACGGCGCGCGATCGTGCTCCCGGCCGGCGTCGCGGCCATCGTCGGGAGCGGCTTGCTGATGCTCGGCGGGCAGGGCTTCGGGGTCCTCTTCGCGGGGCGCCTCGTCTACGGGCTCGCGATGGGCGCCATCATGAGCCCCGGCAGCGTCTGGGTGCAGGAGCTCTCCGAGCCCGGGGTCGGGCCCCGCCGGGCGACGCTCGCGTTGTCGGCCGGTTTCGGCGTCGGCCCGCTCGCCACGGGCGTCCTCGCCGAGTTCGCGCCCGCGCCGATGGTGCTCCCGTTCGTGGCGCACGTGCTGGTGATGGCGGCGAGCCTGGCCGGGGTCCACGCCGTCCCCGAGACCGCCGCGCTCGCGCTCGCGCGGCCGCCGCGCGAGGCACCCGAAAAAAGGGCGCGCGCGGGCATCGGCCGCCGCGAGCTCGCCGTCCTCGCGGGGCTCCTCCCGGCCGCGCCGTGGGCCTTCGGCTTCGCCGCCGCCAGCCTCGCGGTCCTCCCCGGCATCATGCGCTCGCACGTCTCGCGCCCGATCCTCTACTCCGCGTTCGTCATCCTCCTGACCTTGCTCGCGGGCGTCCTCGTGCAACCCCTCACCGCGCGCCTCCGCCGGCGGGGCAACGTGGTCGGCCTCGCGCTCGGGTCGCTGGGGCTCCTCGTGGGCGCGTGCTCGGTCGCCGTGGCCTCGCCCGCGCTCGTCTTCGCCGCCGCAATCCTCACGGGCGTGGGGTACGGCCTCGTCATGACCACCGGGCTCCGGGAGGTCGCGGAGCGCGCGACCGACGAGACCCGGGGGACGGCGGTGGGTATTTATTACGTCCTCACGTACATCGGCTTCGCCCTCCCCTTCGTGCACGCGAAGGCCGCGACCGCGCTCGGCGACGTGGCGACCTTGGAGCTTACCGCGGCCGCCGCGGCCGGCTGCCTCGTGCTCCGCGGCGTCGTGGAATCAGTGCGCGGGTAACATCGACGTACTAAAGAGGACCACCGCACGCATGGCCGAAAATCCGCCGCTGCCCCCGCCGCCCTCGACGCCCCAGCAGAAGGTCCCGGTCTCGATCCAGGACGAGCTTCGCACCTCGTACCTCGATTACGCGATGAGCGTCATCATCGGGCGCGCCATCCCCGACGTGCGCGACGGCCTCAAGCCCGTCCACCGGCGGATCCTCTACAGCGCGTACGAGCAAGGGATCGTCCCTTCGACCGCGCACCGCAAGAGCGCCAAGATCGTCGGCGACGTCATCGCGAACTACCACCCCCATGGCGACGCCGCCGTCTACGACGCGATGGTGCGCCTCGCCCAGGGCTTCTCGATGCGCTACCCGCTCATCGACGGGCAAGGCAACTTCGGGTCGATCGACGGCGACCCGCCGGCCGCCTACCGATACACCGAGGCGCGCCTCACGAGGATGGCCGTCGACCTCCTCAACGACATCGACAAGGAGTGCGTCGACTTCGCCTCGAACTTCGACGATTCGCGGCGCGAGCCCGTCGTCCTCCCGGCGCGCGTCCCGAACCTCCTCGTCAACGGCACGGGCGGCATCGCCGTCGGCATGGCGACCAACATCCCGCCCCACAACCTGGGCGAAATCGTCGACGCGACCGTGACCCTGCTGCGCGCGCCGGGCACCAGCATCGACGATCTGATCCGGCTCGTGCCGGGCCCCGACTTTCCGACGGCGGGCCTCGTCTTCGGGCGGAGCGGCATCGAGGCGGCGTACCGCACGGGCCGGGGGATGATCATCATGCGCGCGCGGATGATGGTCGAGAAGTCGCAGGGCCGCGGGGAGCGCGAGCAGATCGTCGTCACGGAGTTCCCGTACCAGGTCAACAAGGCGCGCGTCGCCGCCCGCATCTCGGAGCTCGTCCGCGACAAGAAGATCGAAGGCATCAGCGAGGTGCGCGACGAGAGCGATCGGGACGGCATCCGCCTCGTCGTCGAGCTGAAGAAAGACGTCATCCCCCAGGTCGTCATCAATCAGCTTTACCGGCAGACCGATCTCCAATCGTCGTTCGGCGTCATCAACCTCGCCATCGTCCAGGGCCGGCCGGCCATCCTCGATCTCAAGGAGACGCTCGAGGCCTTCGTCGCCCACCGGCGCGACGTCGTCACCCGGCGGACGCGGTTCGAGCTCGGGCAGGCCGAGGCCCAGCGCGAGATCATCGAGGGCTTGGGCGTCGCCGTGGCCGACGTCGACCTCGTCGTGAGGACGATCCGGCAGTCGGCCGATCCGGAGACCGCGCGCGCCGCCCTCATGGCGCTGCCGCTCGCCGGGCTCGAGGCGTTCGTGCGGCGCGCGGGGCGGCCGGACAGCGAGATCGAGGCGGCGAAGGCGAAGAACCCGTACCGGCTCACCGAGCGGCAGGCGAAGGCGATCCTCGAGATGCGCCTCTCGCGCCTGACCGGCCTCGAGCAGGAGAAGCTCGCCAAGGAGTACGGGGAGCTCAGCGACGCCATCGCCCGCTACCGCGCGATCCTCGCGGACCCGGTCCTCCTCGACAACGTCATCGTGATGGAGCTCGAGGAGATCCGGGACAAGTACGCGGACAAGCGCCGGACCGAGATCGTCGAGAACGACGCCGAGATCGAAGACGAAGACCTCATCCAAGAAGAGGACATGATCGTCACGATCTCCCACGCGGGCTACATCAAGCGGACGAGCCCCAAGGACTACCGGGCGCAGAAGCGCGGCGGCAAAGGGAGGATCGGGGCCGGCGTCACGGGGACGCGTCCGTCGGGCGCGCCGAGCATCGGGCCGCCCGACCCGGCGGGCGAAGATTGGATTACGCAGCTCTTCGTCGCGTCGACCCACGCGTACGTCTTCTTCTTCAGCGACAAGGGGAAGGTCTACGTCAAGAAGGTCTACGAGACGCCGCAGGCCTCGCGGACGAGCAAGGGCCGCGCGATCGTGAATTTCATCGGCATGGAGCCGGGCGAGAAGGTCGCCGCGATTGCCCTCGTGCCGAAGATCGAAAAGGGCAAATACGTGGTCACGCTCACCAAAAATGGGCAGATCAAGAAGACGGAAGTCGACGAGTACGAGAACTTCCGCGAGAAGGGGATCATCGGCCTCAAGGTCGACGACGGCGATCAGCTCCTCAACGCCGCCCTCACCGACGGCTCGCAAGACCTCCTCATCGCGACCAAGGGCGGCCAGTCCATCCGCTTCCCCGAGGATCAGGTGCGGCCGATGGGCCGCGCGACCCACGGCGTCAAGGGCATCGACCTCGCCGAGGGCGACGAGGTGGTCGGCCTGGAAGTGACGACGCCGGCGCTCACCCACGTGCTCGCCGTCTGCGCCAACGGCTACGGCAAGCGCACGAGCATCGACGAGTTTCGGACGCAGAACCGCGGCGGCAAGGGGATCATCCTCATCGACGCGAGCGACCGGAACGGCCCCGTCGTCGGCGTGAAGCTCGTCGCCGGAGGGGACGAGCTGATGCTCATCACCGACCGCGGGCAGACCATCCGGACGCGCATCGACGAGATCCGCGAGACCGGGCGCAACGCGCAGGGCGTGAAGCTCATGACGCTCGGCGAGGGCGAACGCATCGTGGCGGTCGAGCGCCTGGCCGAGAGCGTCGAGCCCGCGGAGCCGGAGGACGGATCGGGCGGCGAGAGCGTGCCTCCGACGAACGGCGGCGGGAGCCTCCCACCCAGCGACTTGAACTGAGCGGGGGGCGCCGTGGCCACCGTGCAGACCGACACCGAGGCCGTCGTCCCGGTCCTCTCGAAGGCGGAGCGCCGCGAGCGGCTCAAGGCCGCGCCGAAGGCCGCCCCCGAGACGCTCGCGCGCCTCGCCCTCCAGCATCCCAACGCCCGTACGGAGCTCGCGCACGCGTCGCCGTTCGAGCTCATCGTGTCGGTGGTCCTGAGCGCGCAGACGACGGACGTGGGGGTCAACAAGGCGACGCCCGCGCTCTTCGCGAAGTACCCCGACGCGAAGGCGCTCGCCGCGGCCGACCCGAGGGACGTCGAGCCCTACGTGGCGACGCTCGGCTTCTTTCGGATGAAGGCCAAGTCGATCGTCGGGCTCGCGCGGGGTCTCGTGGCGCAGCACGGCGGGGAGGTCCCGCGTTCGATGGCGGAGCTCTTGAAGCTCCCCGGCGTCGGGCGCAAGACGGCCAACGTGGTGCTCGGCGTCCTGTGGAACGAGCCCGAGGGCGTCGTCGTCGACACCCACGTGATGAGGCTCAGCCAGCGCCTCGGCTGGACCCGCCACGACGACCCGGCGAAGATCGAAAAGGATCTCTGCGCGATCCTCCCGCAAAACGAGTGGGACCACGCCGCGCACGTGCTCATCTTCCACGGCCGCCGGTGCTGCTTCGCGCGCAAGCCCGACTGCCCGCGCTGCAGCGTGAACGACGTGTGCCCCGCCGCGTTCGACGCGGAGTTCGTGGGTCGAAAGGCGGCCCCGGCGCCGCGTCCACCGAAGGCGAAGAAGCCCGAGCCGCCCAAAGGGGCCCGCAAGGCCGGCAAAGCCCGCAAGACCGTGAAAGCGAGCAAGGCAAAGAAGACGACGCGCCGGCCCGCCAAACGGCGTTAGCTTCGTAGGGCAATGCCCGCGCAGACCCGCCCGCTCGAACCCGTGACGGGAGACGCCGTCGTACTCGTCAATGAGCTCGTGCGCCTCGCCGTCGCCCAGCGCGCGAGCGACATCCACCTCGAGCCGAAAGAGGAGATGATGCACGTGCGCATGCGCGTCGACGGCGCGCTCGTCGACGTGCAGCCCATCTCGGTCGCGGTGGCGGCGCACGTGGTGTCGCGCGTGAAGGTCCTCGCGAAGATGGACATCGCCGAGCGGAGGCTCCCGCAGGACGGGCAGATCGCCCTCGACCTCGAGCCGACGGGGCACGCGCCCTCGGCCGCCGACCGCGCCGCGCGCCCGGCGCGGGTGCACCTGCGCGCGTCGACGTTCCCGTCGTCGCAAGGCGAAAAGGTGGTGCTTCGGATCCTCTCGAGCCAGCAGATCATCCCGTTCGGCCAGCTCGGCCTCGAGGCCGACGCGCAGACCGTGCTCCGCGACGTGCTCACGCGGCCGCAGGGCTTCGTCGTCACCAGCGGTCCGACCGGGGCGGGCAAGACGTCGACGCTCTACGCGCTCATGCAGCTCATCGACCCGCGACAGGTCAACGTCGTCACGCTCGAGGACCCGATCGAGGTGGAGCTCCCGGGGCTGACGCAGGGTCAGGTCAACGTCCGCACCGGGTTCACGTTCGCGACGGGGCTGCGGGCCATTCTGCGGCAGGACCCCGACGTCATTCTGGTGGGAGAGATGCGGGACTCGGAGACCGCCGGCATCGCGATGCAGGCCGCGCTCACGGGGCACCTCGTCCTGTCGACGCTCCACACGTCGGACACCGTGGAGACGATCGTGCGGCTCGTGGACCTCGGCGTCGAGCCGTGGATCGTGGCGAACGCGCTGTCGGCGGTGCTCGCCCAGCGGCTCGTGCGGGTCGCGTGCCCGCACTGCCGCGTGCGGGACAAGCTCGAGCGCGACCTGTGGGACGGCGACGATCTGCTCATGCCGGCGGGGAGCGACATCATGCGCACCGAAGGGTGCGACCGGTGCATGCGCACGGGATACCGCGGTCGAACGGGCATTTTCGAAGTGGTCGAGTTCGACGACGACTTGCGCGATCTCGTGAAGGCGAAGGCGCCGGCGCGGGCGTACAGGGAAATTTACCTTCGTCGCAGAATTCCCAGTTTGCGGCGAATGGGTATGTCGAAGATCCAGAGCGGCGTGACGACGGTCGCCGAGGTGCTGCGGGTGACCTGAGCCGCGTGTGACGCGCTCGCACGAGCGACGCGGTGCGTGGGCGCGAATGCAAAGATTCACCTGGTGCACATTGACGGGCTCCCTGGATGGTGGGACACCAAACGTGAAAGACGGGAGGTCACGTCGATGCGCGTCGCCATCTTGATCGCCTTCGCAGCGGTCGCGGCAGGCTGCGGATCCAAAGAAGCCGTTCCGGCCGAGTCGCCGACGAACGAGCAGCCGCCCTCCAGCAACGACCCGAACCGCCGGTTGACGAAGACCGAGTGCGTGCAGCTCGGTCAATCCATCGTCGAAGCGTGCCACACGCGCGGCAACGACCGGTCGGCGGAGGTCGACGGTTGGTGCAGCGACATGGTGAACCGGAATACCGACAGCGAAGCCTGGGTCAACGAAGCGTGCATCCCGCACTTTCGTTACATGGACTCGTTCTGCTTCGGCAGCGCCAACAACGCCCACGGCATGATGGACTGCGACAAGACCGTCGACCGCACGCGCTGACGCGGCGGCGTTCCCGGCGCGGTGGGGTCAGCCGCGGGCGACGAAGCTCGCGAGGAGCTCCTCGGTCGCGGTGTAGGGGTCGACCGCGCGGGACTCGACGCGGCGCACGGCTCCGTCGATCTCGTCGCCGAGGCCGGCGACGGCGCGGACAATCAGGGCTTCGCGCAGGGCTTCGCGGACCTCTTGCGCCAGGCGCGAGCGGCGGCGCGCCCTCCCCTGCTCGGTCTCCTGCACCCACCCTCTGTGTCGATCGAGGGCGGCCACGAGGTCGGCGATCCCGTCGCCCCGCGTCGCCACGCACTTCACGATCGGCGGCGTCCATCGTCCCTCGTCCGCGCTCGCCCCGGCGGCGACGGCGACCCGGCCGTCGGCCGCGGTGTGCGTCGCGTGCCCGCGGGAGCGCGAGAGGCCGAGGATGGCCTCGTTCCCGAGCGCGATCATGAGCTCGAGGTCGCGCGCGGTCGCGTCGGCGCCTTCCCGGTCGGCCTTGTTCACGGCGAATACGTCGGCGCACTCGAGGATGCCCGCCTTGGTCGCCTGCACCTCGTCGCCCATGCCCGGCGCCATCAAGACGAGCGTCGTGTGCGCCGTCTGCGTGACCTCCAGCTCGTCCTGGCCGACGCCCACCGTCTCGACGATGACGACGTCGTTCCCGCACGCGTCGAGGATGCGCACCACGTCGCGCGCGCTGTGGGACAAGCCGCCGAGGTGTCCTCGCGTCGCGAGGGAGCGAATGAAGACTCCGTCGTCGGTGGCGTGCCGGGACATGCGGACGCGGTCACCGAGGATGGCGCCCCCCGAATACGGGCTCGTCGGATCCACCGCGACGACGCCCACGCGCCAGCCCCGCTCGCGATAGCTCCCGATGAGCCGATCGCACAACGTGGATTTGCCGGCCCCGGGGTTGCCGGTGACGCCGAGCACCCACGCGCGGCCGGTCCGCGGCCAGAGCGCCTTGAGCAGCTCTTCGAAGCCGGGCGCGCGATCGTCGACGAAGCGGATCGCGCGCGCGACGGCGCGCGGATCGCGCGCGAGCACCGGTTCGGCGAGGTCCGCGGGGGAGCTCAACGCGGGCACTCAGCGAAGCGCGGCGAGCTTCTTCTGCACCGCGTCCCGGTCGATCGGGCCCTTGGTCGCGAGGGCCTTCGCGTAGGCGTCGCGCGCCGCCGCCTTCTCGCCCTGCGCCGCGAGGGCGTCGCCGAACACGGCCCAGCCGGGCGCCCAGTCGGGGAACTCGCTCGTCACCTTCACGCCGTACGCGCGCGCGCTCGTGTCGCGCCCGGCGGCGTGGCATGCCTCGGCGGCGTGGACGAGGGGCGTCGGGTCGCCGCGGTCGAGTCCCCACGCCGACTGGTAGGCCTCGAGGGCGCGATCGATGTCGCCTTTCTTCGCGTCCGCGTCGGCGACGAGGAGCTCGGCCGGGGCCGAGTTGGCGAGGATCTTCAGCGCGGCGTCGCCCTGCTTCAAGGCGTCGTCGAAGCGGCTGTCGGCCAGCGCGACCTTGCCGAGGAGGACGCGCGGCGCGACGCTCTTCCCGTCGTCGCGCACCGCGGCTTCGGCCGCGCGCTTCGCCTCCGAGACGCGGCCGGCGGCGAGCTCCTGACCGCCCAGCTCCAGCCACGCGCCCGCGAAAAGGGGCCGCTCTCGCGTGGAGTGCTCGAGGAGCGCGGCGCTCTCCGGGCTCGGCGCGAGGGCCACGCCGAGCTCGTAGAGGGCCTCGGGTCCGTCGGCGTCGAGGGAGACGGCGCGGCGAAGCTCGGCGATGCCTTCGTCCTTCCGGCCGGCCTTGACCAGCAGGTGGCCGAGCATCAGGTGTGCGTCGACCCCGTCGGGCCGGAGGGCGATGGCCGCGCGAAACGCCGCCTCGCTCTTGCCGACGTCGAGCTCGAGGTCCTCGGCGCGCCCCTCGGCGACCTTGGCCTCGTACGATTGCGGATCGAGCGCGAGGGCCTGCGCCGTTTCACTCAACGCCTCCGTCCCGCGCTCGCGCACGAGATGCGCGTCCGCGGCGCAGGCGTGACGCTGGGCGGCAAGGTCCGGCGCCACCTTTTCGGCCCTTCCGCCGATGGCGCGGCAGGCGGCCAGCATCTGGAAGAAGTCGTGGCGGTCGCCCTGGACGCGAGCGATCTCCCAGCCGAGCGCCGCGAGCGTATCCGCCCGGGCCCCCGCGAGGCCGACGCCGCGCCGGAGCTCCGCGATCGCCTCTCCGGGCCTTCCGGCGCGACGGAGGGCGCGCCCGAACGCGAGCGCGGCTTGCGGGTCGTTCGCGTTCGTGCGTGCGGTGGCACGAAGCGCGTCCACCGTGGACTCCTGCGCGCTCGCTACCCGCCACGCGCCCGCCGCCGGCAGTGCGATGGCCACTTCGAGGAGGGCAACCGCGAACGGATTGACTCTCATTGCGTAACCAGTGACGCACTTTTAGCACGATAACCTCGCATATGCATCCCAAGGAGTCTCATCCCTTGAACCGGGGGCCGGCTTGTGGTCCCCTCCTGGCGCGTCTGCGTCCGGTGAGCCTTGCGTGGCCGCGGCGTGACGAAAGAAAAGAGAAGAGGAGCCCGTGACCAAGCTGACCGACCATGTCGCCTTCCGCGATCCCAAGCTCGCCGCCCGCTACGCGGCCGGGAAAATCCCGATGACGACATTGTTCGAGGCTTACCTCGACGGGGACGTGGACATTCCCGACATCGACGGGTTCCTCGACGCGCGGCGCGACGTGGTCTCGTACACGCTCACGAAGCACAATTTCGAATTCCTGGTCACGCGCTTCATTCCCGAAGTCGCGATCCATTCCAAGTCGCAAGACAAGCGCATCGTCCGCGAGCACTACGACCGCGGGGACGACTTCTTCGAGGCCTTTCTCGGCGAGCGGATGGTCTACACGAGCGCGTTCTTCCGCGACGAGCACGAGACGCTCGAGCAGGCGCAAGACAACAAGATGGATCTCGTGTGCCGCAAGCTCATGGTGCGGCCCGGCGACGAGATGCTCGACATCGGCTGCGGCTGGGGAACGCTCGCGATGCACGCGGCGAAGAACTTCGGCGCGAAGACGACCGGCGTCACCATCAGCAAGAACCAGACGGCCTTCGGCAACAAGCGCATCGCGAACGCCGGCCTCGCCGAGCGGGCGCGCATCGATTGCACCGATTACCGCGAGATCCCGAACAACAAGTTCGACCGTATCTCGAGCCTCGAGATGGTCGAGCACGTCGGCGTGAAGAACCTGAACCGCTACTGCAAGATCGTCTTCGACTTGCTCAAGGACGACGGCTTCTTCCTCGTCCAGTTCTGCGGCCTGCGGCGCGGCGGCGGCGAGGGCGTGCCGGTCATCGGACTGCGCCCCGAGGACCTCATCTGGGGCCTCTTCATGAGCAAATACATCTTCCCCGGCGCCGACGCGTCGCTCCCGCTGAGCGACATGGTGAAGGCGCTCGAGAAGGTCGGCTTCGAGATTCACTCGGCCGAGAACGTGAGCGTTCACTACGCGCTCACGATCAAGAAGTGGCACGAGAACTGGCAGAAAAACCAGAAGGCCATTCTCGACGTGTATGGCGAGCGCTGGTACCGCCTCTGGAATCTCTTCCTCGCGTGGTCGTGGCGCATCGGCATGCAGGGCAACTCGGCCTGCTACCAGGTCGTCGCCCACAAGAACCTCGATCACTTCAACCGCCGCGTCTTCATCGGCAAGTCGAGCCTCAGCGGCTCCCGCGTTCACGACAAGGACGCGCCGCGCGAGCGCCACGTATCCACGAACGGGAACGGCGTCGCCCACGCCGAATAGCGGCCTTCAGCCCGCGGGCCCACGGTCAACGCGCTCCAATCGGGAGACGGCCCACGCGGCCGTCTCTCGAACGACGGTGTCTTCGTGACCGGCGGCCGCGGTGCGCAAGGCCGGGAGCGCGCCTTCGTCCCCGCGGTTTCCGAGGACCAGCGCCGCGTTCCGGGCCACTCCGGCGCGCCCGATTCGCCGGAGCGGCGTGCCTTCGAAGAGCGCATGCCACTCGGCCGCGTCGAGCGCCAGGAGCGACTCGAGCCGCACGCGCGACCATCGCTCGAGCGGAGCGAAGGGGTCGCCGTCGCTCCGGTCGAGCGGTGATCGAGCGCCGACGCCCGCGTTGAACGGGCAGATGGTCTGGCAGTCGTCGCAGCCGAAGAGGTGCGTGCCGACGGCCTCGCGCAGAGGCTCGGGGACCGCGCCCCGCTGCTCGATCGTCAGATAGGAAATGCACCGGCGCGGATCGAGGACGAACGGCGCGCGGAAGGCTTGCGTCGGGCACGCGTCGAGGCATCGCGTGCACGAGCCGCATCGCTCTTCGACGCGCGCCGGGGCGCGGTCCGGTTCGAGATCGAGGGTGGTGACGACCTCGCCGAGGAGCACCATCGAGCCGAGCCCGGGCACGATGAGCAGCCCGTTCTTGCCGACGAAGCCGAGGCCGGCGCGGACCGCCCACGCCCGCTCGAGGACCGGCTCTTCGTCGCAAAGAGGTCTCGCGTGGACGGGGCTCTCGGGCGTCCCGAGCGAGCGGAGGAACGTGGCGACGCGCCGCAGCCTCCTGCGCAAGAACCGGTGGTAGTCGCGGCCGCGCGCGTATCGGGCAATACCGGACAGCGCATCGCCGTCGCCTGCGCCCTGGCGCGCATCGTTGGGATACCGGCGAGCCACACATACGACACTTTTTGCCCCCATCAGAATTCCATCGCCGTCGAGGCGCTCGCGAAGCGCCGCATCGCGCGCGAGCCACGCCATCTCGCCATGAAGGCCCTCGTTCACGAACGCGCGGTAGCGGAGATAGTCGGTATCGAGCGGCTCATTGGCACGCGCGATGCCCACCGCCTCGAAGCCGAGCGAGCGGGCGAGAGCGCGCACCTGATCGGAAAATGAGACGCCTTCCTCCGCCATCGCTCTCACTCTTAACGGGTATGGTGGACTTGCCCATTCAACGGGGCCCCCGGCGAGGGGCCACTCATCGCATGCCCATGGATCTCGAATGGCTGGCTTGACCGGTGGAGCGCTGGGTACGGGCGGACCGATCCACGCCACCCAAGACGCGCTCTTCGGCGGGAGCGTCGTTCTTTTCCAGCCTCAGCGCGGCGCGGGATATCGCACGAACGTCGACGCGCTGCTCCTGGCCGGCTTCGCGACGGGCGCGCACCCGGCCTCGTTGGCTTTCGACTTGGGCGCGGGGGTCGGCACGGTGGGGCTCGCCTTGCTGCGGCTCGGGGCCGCGCGGCGCATCGTGCTGGTCGAGATCGACGAACAGCCGGCGGCCATGGCCCGGAGAAACCTCGACGCGAACGGCTGGACCGACCGCGGCGAGGTGGTGCGGGCCGACGTCCGCGACGTGGCGCGCTCCCGCCGTGGAGAGGCGTCGCTCGTCGTCTGCAATCCGCCGTACGTGTTGCCCGGCAAAGGCCAGGTGAGCGCGCATCAGTCCCGCGCGCGCTGCGGCGAGCTGACGACCTTCGTCCGCGCGGCACGGCAGGTCGCGGGGCGGCGGGCGCGCGTCTGCTTCGTGTACCCGGCGCACCAGCTCTGGGCGCTCCTCTCCGGGCTCGCGAACGAGGGGCTTCACGCGAAGCGGATTCGCTTCGTGCACGGGACGCCCGAATCGCCCGCCCGCGTGGCGCTCGTCGAGGCCGTCGCCGGCCGGCCGGGCGGGCTCGCGGTGATGCAGCCGCTCGTCGAGCACGGCCCGCGCGGATACACGCCCGAGATGCAGGCGCTGCTCGCCCAGGGCTGACGCGAGGGCGCCCCGTCATCGCGCGCCGAGGAGGCGGTCGAGCGCGATGGCGCACGCCGAGCGCACGCTCAGGTGGTTGTAGTCGCCGTGGGCGGCGCGGATCGGCTCGAGGAGGGCGTCGGCGGCGTCGACGACGTCCCGCGTGAGACCCCACCCCGTCCCGAACACGACGAGGACCCGCCGATCGCTCCGCTCGATGCGCGCCCGGGCCTCCGTGAAGGAGAGCGTCGGGCCGAGGCTGCGCGCGGCCGTGACCCAGACGTCGACCGAAGTCCGACCGCCGAGGGCCGCGACCGCGTCGTCGAGCGTGGAGACGACGCGCAGCACGCCGAGCGCCTCGCGCCGATCGGGGATTCGGCGGCCGCTCGACCCGTCGGTCCAGTGGGCGTGGATCCGCTCGACGAGTTCGCGCTGCGCGGCCACCGGATGCACGACGAAGTAGTCGCTGCAGCCGTACGTGCGCGCGCTCCGGGCGAGGTCGTGGACGTCGAGGTTGGTGACGGCCGTGGTGACGGTCAGTCCCTGCCCGTCGAGGACCGGGTGATGGACGAGCGCGACGGCGAGGCTCACGTCCCCTCGCCGCCCCGCCCGCTGCCGGCCCCCGGATCGGTGCGCGGCGCGGGCGGACGCGACGGACCCGGATGGACTTGGGCGCGCTCCAGGCGCTCCCAGAGGTCCGGACGACGCGAGCGCGTCCGTTCGACGGACTGCGCCCGGCGCCACTTGGCGATCTCGGCGTGGTGGCCGCCCACGAGGACCTCCGGGACGCGCGCCCCGCGATACTCGGGGGGACGGGTGTACTGCGGGTATTCGAGCAGGCCGCCGGCGTCGGGGCTGTGCGACTCGTCGACGGTGGACGCCTCGTTCCCGAGCACGCCGGGCAGGAGCCGCGCGCACGCCTCCACGATGGCCATCGCCGCGACCTCCCCGCCCGTCATCACGAAGTCCCCGAGCGAGACCTCTTCGTCGACGAGGCCGCGGACGCGTTCGTCGAACCCCTCGTATCGGCCGCACACCAGCATCACGGCCGGGCGGCCCGCGAGCTCGTATACCTTGCGCTGGCCGAGGGGCGCGCCCTGGGGGGTCAGCAGGACGCGGTGAGCGCGCGCGCCGTCGGGCGCGTCCGCGTCGAGCGACTCGATGGTCGGGGCGAGGACGTCGACCCGCATGACCATCCCGCTGCCGCCGCCGTAGGGCGTGTCGTCGACGCTCTTGTGCCTTCCGAGCCCGAAGTC
Source organism: Polyangiaceae bacterium (assembly GCA_036500865.1). Classification (GTDB taxonomy): domain Bacteria; phylum Myxococcota_A; class Polyangia; order Polyangiales; family Polyangiaceae; genus Palsa-1150. Next base: position 24,688 of record DASYBG010000052.1, on the reverse strand, counting down.
GCGAGGGCTCCGGAGCCGGACCGCGAGGGCTCCGCCCTCGATGGCGCGCCCGACGAAGCTCGTCGCGAGGAACCCCGCGAAGAGCTCCGGAAACAGGGTGACGACGTCGACGCGCACGCCTCATTCCTTCTCGACGCCGGCCATCGTGGCAAGGACCACGCGGCCCGAGGCCACGTCGACCGCGCGAACGACCTCGCCGACGAGCGGCACCTCCCACGCCGGGCCGCCCTCCGGCGGGTCGACGACGAGGACGTCCGCGCTCGGATAGCTCCGAACGGCGCGCACCTTGCCGATCTCGCACTCGCCGGCCTCGCCCTCGACGACGACATGCGCGCCTTCGACGTCGCACGCGTAAAACTCCCCGTCTTCGAGCGGGGGGAAGTCGCGCCGGCGGACGCAGACGAGCGCGCCGCGGAGCTCCTCGGCCCGGTCGCGGTCATCGACCGAATAGAGCTTCATCAGAATGGCGTCGTTGGCGCGGCGCGCCCCGTCGATGCTGACCTCGTGCTGCTCGCCGTCGGGCAAGCGCACGAGGACCTCGTCGAGCCCGAGGAGCAGATCGCTGTCCCGGTTGTACGGCCGAAGGCGAAGCTCCCCCTTCACGCCGTGAGGGCGCGCGATCTCCGCCAGTGGCACCCACGCGTCGGCGTCGAGCATGACGCACCCGGCGATGCGTCAGTCGACGATGTCGAGGTGCGCGCGACGCCCGAGCTTCGTCGAAACCGCGGTGAGCAACGTACGCATCGACTGAGCGGTCCGGCCGTCGCGGCCGATCACCTTGCCCACGTCGTCCTTCGCGACCCGGAGCTCGATCACGCTGTTGTGCTCCCCCGCGACCTCGGTCACCTGGACCTCGTCGGGGTGGTCGACGAGCTCCACGGCGATGGCGTGGATCAGCTCCTTGAGCGGCTCGTCCGCCCCGGGGCCGTTCACGAGGCGGCCTTGGCGGCAGCGCCCTCGGGGGTCGTCGCCGCGGCGGTCTGCGCCTGGCGCTTCACGAGCCGGTCGACGGTCGCCGACGCGAGCGCGCCGTGCGAACGCCAGTAGTCGAGGCGCGCGTGGTCGATGACGAACTGCGCGGGCTCGCGCGTCGGGTCGTACGTCCCGATGTTCTCGAGGAAGCGTCCCCCTCGGGGGCTCCGCTGATCGGCAACGATGATGCGATAGAACGGGTGCTTCTTCGCTCCGGCGCGGGACAGACGAATGTGAACGGCCATCGTGTATAAAACCTTGGACTCTCTGGGGTGGCCGCGAACCGTACGGGCGGATGCCCCTTCCGTCAAGCACTGGGCCAACGGCGCGCGGGGGGTGCTTCGAGGGCGCCGGGGCCGACTACCCGTGGATGCTCATCACGCGCGTCAGCTTCATGACGAGCCTCGGGTGGAAGGCCATCCCGTACACGTGAAACTGGCCCCTTCGCACCGCGCCGAGCACGGTCGCGACCGCCCGCGCGGCCTCGTCGTCCCCGCGATCGGGGATCGGCAGCCCGAGCGGCGTCGCCAGCGGGAGGTTCGAGAGGGCCATGATGACCTCGGCCGGACCCCGAATGGTGACGTCGGGGATCCCGACGATGCCGTCGTGGATGGTCAGGCGGCCGCCCTTCGCGAACGACAGCGTGAGCGCCACGTCGGCGTCGTCCGCGACGATGGCGACCGCGCCGGAGAGGCTCGCGAAGTCACGTATCTTGTGGGGTTTGGCGGCGAGGTTCTGCTTCACCAGGCCGCCGAGCATCGACGCCAACCCGTTGTCCTGCGCGCCGGCCGTGAGCTCCACGTCCGCCCTCGCGCCCCGACCACGACCCCGGAGGCTCCGCAACATGCCCGATCAGAACTCGAACTGACCGAACGAATTGAGATCCTTGAAGGCCTCCACGAGGCGCGCCGACATGCCCTTTTCGCCGAGGTGGGTCCAGCCGCGCGGGTCGATGAACTTCTTGTTCGGCTTGTCGTCCCCTTCCGGGTTGCCGAGCTGACCCTGGAGGTACGCGCTCTTCTCGTCCATGAACTTCTTGATCGGCTGCGTGTACGCCCACTGCGTGTCCGTATCGATGTTCATCTTCACGACGCCGTAAGAGACGGCCTCGCGGATCTCGTCGCGGCTCGATCCGGAGCCGCCGTGGAAGACGAAATCGACCGGCTTCGGGCCCGTCTTGCGCTCCTTCTGGATCGCATCCTGCGAGTTCTTGAGGATGACGGGCCGGAGCTTCACGTTGCCGGGCTTGTAGACGCCATGCGTATTGCCGAACGACGCGGCCACCGTGAAGTTGCCGATCGGCTTGAGCGCGTCGTACGCCGCGAGGACGTCGACGGGCTGGGTGTAGAGCTTCGCGTTGTCGACGTTCGTGTTGTCGACGCCGTCTTCCTCGCCGCCGGTCACGCCGAGCTCGATCTCGAGGGTCATCTTGATCGCGGCCATTCGCTTGAGGTAGCGGGCGCTGATCTCGACGTTCTCGTGGAGGGGCTCCTCGGAGAGGTCGAGCATGTGCGACGAGAAGAGCGGCTCGCCATGCCGAGCGAAGTACTTCTCGCCGGCGTCGAGCAAACCGTCGACCCACGGCAAGAGCTTCTTCGCGCAGTGGTCGCTGTGGAGGATCACGGCGACGCCGTAGGCCTCCGCGACGTTGCGAACGAAGTGCGCGCCCGCGATGCCGCCCACGACCGAGGCCTTCTCACCCTTGTTGTCGAGGAATTTACCGCCGAAGAACGCGGAGCCGCTGTTCGAGAACTGGATGATGACCGGGCTCTTTGCTTCGCGGGCCGCCGCGAGCGCCGCCACGACGGAAGAAGAGCCGATGCAGTTGACCGCCGGCAGAGCGCACGGGACGGTCTTCATGTAGGCAAACGTTTCCTGGAGTGCAGAGCCCGTGATGATTCCGGGCTTGAGTTTCATCTTGGACATGGCCGCCTAAACCCGCGCTTTCGGTGGGGAACTCGTGTGTGACAAGGTCTGTTAGCGCAGCCCCCGGAGGGTCGTCAACGGACGGGGCCCGGTCCACCTCGCCTCTCGAAAGGCCACTTCAGCTCTGCCGGCGCACGTACTCGAAATCCGCCGGCCGTCCTTTGATTCCCTGCTTCGGTGGACTGATCCAATGCGCCATTTGCGCCGGCTCGGTCACCGCGCCGGCCATCAGGCTCGCCACGAACGCCTTGTCGCCGTCGCTCGGGAGCCACGCGTCTCGCCGCGCTTCCCACGCCGCGCGGTCGAGCACCGCGCCGCCGGGGTCGACCCAGGCCCCCGCGCAGAGGCCGATGTGCCGGTGGAAGCGCCGGCTCGGGAGCACGAGCTCGAACGGGATTCCCCTCGTCGCAATCGCGCGGTTCCACTTGTCGACGCCCCGCTGGCAGTCCTCGACGTACGCGTCGCGGAGCACCTCGTTCATGGCGTTGCGCAGCGGCACCGACTCGGTCGCGAATCGGCCGTCGCGGTGGACGTCGACGTCGCGCGCGCCGTCGAGGGCCCGGTGGTCTTCGTACTGCGCTTCCTTCGCGCGCCCCTTGAGGCCTTCGGCGAAGAAGCTCGCCGCGTTGGAGCTCACTTCGCCCCCGAAGAGATCGAGCGACAGCGAATACCAGAGGTTCAGATAACGCTGCATCGTCGGCAGATCGATGACGCCGAGCCGGCGCACGGCGTCGGGGTCGTCCTGCCGGCTCTCGGCCATGACCTGCGCCGTGCGGTCGACGATCCGGAGCACGCCGGTCTCGCCGACGAACATGTGGTGGGCCTCTTCGGTGAGCATGAACCGCGTCGTCCGCGCGAGGGGGTCGAACCCGCTCTCGGCGAGGGCGAGGAGCTGGAACTTCCCGTCGCGGTCCGTGAAGAACGTGAACATGAAAAAGCTCAGCCAGTCGGCGATGGGCTCGTTGAACGCGCCGAGGATGCGCGGCTTGTCCGGGTCGCCGCTCCGCCGCTCGAGGAGGGCCTCGGCTTCCTCGCGCCCGTCTCGGCCGAAGTACGAGTGGAGCAAATACGCCATCGCCCAGAGGTGCCGGCCCTCCTCGACGTTGACCTGGAAGAGGTTTCGCAAATCGTAGACCGAAGGGCACGAGAGGCCGAGCATGCGCTGTTGCTCGACGCTCGCGGGCTCCGTGTCGGCCTGGGTGACGACGAGGCGCCGGAGGGCGTTGCGGTGCTCGCCCGGAACCTCTTGCCAGGCGGGTTGCCCGAGCCGATCGCCGAAGCCGATCCTCCGGTCCTTCTCCGGCTCGGTGAGGAAGATGCCCCACCGGTAGTCGGGCATCTTCACGTAATCGAAGTGCGCCCAGCCCTCCGGGTCGACGCCCACCGCGGTCCGAAGGTAGACGAGGTCCTCCTGGAAGCCGCTCGGGCCCATCTCGCGCCACCACGAGAGGTAGTTCGGCTGCCACGCCTCGAGCGCCCGCTGCAACCGTCGATCCCCGGAGAGGTTCACGTTGTTGGGGATGCGCTCGTCGAGGGCGAAGGACATGCCCTCGATCGTCCCATGGTTTCGCCGAAGGGGCCCGTCGGGGCCCGCCCGGGTTGCCGCTCAGGTTCGAGTGAAGTCGCGCTCGGGCCGCTCGGGCCTGCCGTAGAGGCTGAGCGCGCCGTGCGGCCCGACGGCGTTGGGACGCTGGAAGATCCAGTTCTGCCAGGCGGAGAGGCGGCCGAAGATCTTGGTCTCCATGGTCTCGGGGCCGCCGTAGCGCAGGTTTGCCTCCATGCCCGTCATGGCGTCGGGCGAGAGGCTCGTCCGCTCTTCGAAGGCAATGCGGACTTCGTCCGCCCAGTCGATCTCGTCGGGCGCGAAGGTGGCGATGCCCGCCGCGAGGGCGGCCTTCGCGTCGAGTGGGCCGGCCGCCGCGAGCAGGCTTGCGGCCGCGTCCGGGTCGCGCAAGAAACGCGACCGCAGGCGGGAGAGGCCGTTCGACATCGGCAGGGCTCCGCCGTTCATGGGCGAGAAGCGCACTTCGTTCTTCTGCTCGGGGTGGTCGAGCATGTAGACGCGGTCGGAGGCGAGGGCGAGCTCGAGGAGGGATCCCGCGAAGGCGCTCCCCGGCTCGACGAGCGCGAAGAACGTCTTCGCCGTGTTGTCCATCCGCTTGAGCACGCGGCGCGCGAGGAGCGTGGCTTCGTGGACCAGGCCGTCGCCTGCGTGGGCCGCGAGCATGCGATCGACGGCGACGACGCGCTCGCCGTCTCCGGCCGTGCGCACGGCGACGACGCCCACGGTGGGATGATTGAAGCGAAGGTCGAGGAGCGCGTCGTCGAGCTCCCGCCACACCTGGATGGTCCACGCGGCCGACCCGGCGGCCGCGAGCGCCTCGGGCGTCTCCGGCTCGGCGCCCGAAGGCGCGCGCACGATGAGCGAAGCGGTCCGGCGGGCGGCGTCGACCTCGAGTGATACGTAGCGGTAGCGTGCGGCGCTCGGCGTGCGCGCGACCTCGAGGGGCGCGAGCGCGATGGGCGCGGCCGGCCGCCGAGCGCCGCGCGCCGCCATCGCGCTCGTTCGCCGCGCCACCGCCGCCTCGAACGCCTTCTTCGCGGGTGCCTCGTCGACCAGACCCCACTCGACAGCGCGCTTTCCTCGGACGCCCTCGGCCGTCGTCGCGAACACGTCGGCGAGATCGCGCCGGACCTTCCGCTTGTCGACGAGGCGCGTGAGCCCCCCGGTCCCGGGAAGGACCGCGAGGAGCGGCGCCTCGGGAAGGCTCACCGCGCTCGACCCGTCGTCGACGAGGACGATCTCGTCGCACGCGAGCGCGAGCTCGTAGCCGCCGCCCGAGGCCGTACCGGCGAGCGCCGCGATACTGGAGACGCCGCTCTCGGCGCTCATCTCCTCGAGACCGAGCCGCGTCTCGTTCGTGAACTTGCAGAAGTTGACCTTGAAATGGTGAGTGCTGGCGCCCAGCATGTAGATATTCGCGCCCGAGCTGAAGACGCGGTCCTTGCCGCTCGATACGACGATCGCCTGCACAGACGGGTGCTCGAAGCGCACGCGCTGCAAGGCGTCGGCGAGCTCGATGTCGACGCCGAGGTCGTACGAGTTGAGCTTCAGGGGATACCCGGGGCGTATCCCTTCGCCCTCGCGCACGTCGAGGACGAGGCGCGCCACGGCCTCGCCGGCTTTCACCTCCAAGCGCCAGTGGCGATAGCGCTCGGGATGGGCCTCGAAGCGGATGGGCGCCGGTGCGGCGGCGCCGGCCTCCGCAGGGAGCGCTTCCGGGGAGGCGGCCTCGCCGGCGCCGGGCGTCTCGACGCGCATCCCCTCGACGTTAGAGCTTCCGCCGGGTTTCTAGCAACGCGAGAGAAGACATGACCGAGCTCGCCCTCGACAACTACGTGTGCGGAAGATGGGTCACGGGGGAAGGCGCGGCGACGCTCGTCAACCCCGCGACCGAGGCCCCCCTCGCGACCGCGGCGACGGGCGGGCTCGACCTCGCCGCCGCGATGGCCTTCGCGCGCGGCCGCGGGCGCGAGTCGGTCGGCGCCCTCACCTTCCGGGAGCGCGGCGAAGTCCTCCGCGCGATGTCCCGCGCCGTGCACGGCCGGCGCGACGAGCTCCTCGCCCTCGCGATCGCCAACGGCGGGAACACGCGCGCCGACGCCAAGTTCGACGTCGACGGGGCCATCGCGACACTGACGGCCTACGCGGACCTCGGCGGCGAGATCGGCGATCGACGCACGCTCGCCGACGGCGACGCCGTGCAGCTCGGTCGGAGCGCGCGCCTCTTCGGGCGACACGTTCACGTGCCGCGCGCCGGCGTGGCGGTGCACGTCAACGCGTTCAATTTCCCGGCGTGGGGCCTCGCCGAGAAGGCCGCGTGCGCCCTCTTGGCCGGCATGCCCGTGCTCGCGAAGCCGGCGACGAGCACGGCCCTGCTCGCGCACCGCATCGTCCAGATCTGGGTCGAAGGCCGCGTCGCGCCCGAGGGCGCCCTCTCGCTCCTCTGCGGCCCCGCGGGCGACCTGCTCGACCACCTCGGCGGCGACGACGTCCTCGCTTTCACCGGATCCGGCGCCACGGCCGCGTCCGTGCGGAGCCGCCCGGCCTTTTCGCATGCGTCGGCCCACGTCAACGTCGAAGCCGACAGCCTCAACGCCGCCGTCCTCGGACCCGACGTCGCGGAGGGGTCCGACCTCGGGCTCGCGTTCGTGGCCGACGTGGTTCGCGACGTGACGCAGAAGGCGGGCCAGAAGTGCACGGCGATCCGACGCGTGTATGTGCCGTCGAGCGTGCTCGAGGGGTTCGTCGAGCGCTTGGCCGACCGCCTCCGCGAGGTACGCGTCGGCGATCCGGCCCGCGACGACGTCGGCATGGGTCCCCTCGCGACGGCGGCGCAGCTCCGCGACGTGCGCGCCGGGATCGCGGCGCTCGCGCGGGCCGCGCGCGTGGTCTGCGGGGGCGCCGGCGCGATCGACGGACTCGGTGTCGCGGCGGGCAAAGGGTACTTCGTCGCGCCCACGCTCCTCGTCGCGGGAGAGGGCCGCGTGGGCGCGGGGCAGGACCCCGAAGTCTTCGGTCCCGTCGCCACCGTCACCCCGTACGACGGCGACGCGAGCGCGGCCGCGCGCCTGATCAACGGCGGCGGCGGCGGCCTCGTCGCCAGCATCTACAGCGACGACAAGGATTTCGTGCGGAGCGTGGTCCTCGGGATCGCGCCACATCACGGCCGGATTTGCATCACGTCGTCGAAGACGGCATCGCAAGCCATCCCGCCGGGCACCGTGATGCCGCAGCTCCTCCACGGCGGTCCGGGCCGCGCGGGCGGCGGCGAAGAGCTCGGCGGACGCCGCGGGGTCCTTCTCTATATGCAGCGTGTCGCGCTCCAGGGCGACCGGGCCACCATCGAAGAGATCGCCTCTCGCTGACGCCGCTCTTCGCGCGCCTCGCGCCGACGGAACATTTGCGACGACGGCACGTGGCCGCCATACACGAAGTGGTACGACCGCCGCGTTCAATCACGAGAAGGCGCGTGCGCCGTTCGCGCGCGCGGGCAGGACCTCGGAATCATGAGCGAGCGTATCCGCAAGCCCAGACTGGGACGTGTGCGTCGCGCGGCAGTCATCGTCGGCGCCGCGGTCGCTGCGGCGTTGCTCGTGGTGCGCTTCGCGACGCCCCGCGCGGCTGCGTCCGCGACGCAGAGTGCCCCGGCGGCTCTCGCGGCGGTACTTCCGCCCGCGGCCAACGCGGAGATGCGTGAAAACGCCGCACCCGCGAGCGCGCGCCGCATCGCGGTCGGCCGCGCGGCCTTCTTCGATACGAATCTCTCGGAGCCGACGGGCACGAGCTGCGCGAGCTGCCACGACCCGAGCCGCGGCTTCGCGGGCAATCACGGATCGACGATCGGCGTTCCGCTCGGGAGCCGGCCCGGTCACTACGCGCAGCGCAATACGCCCTCCGTCCTCTATCTCCAATACGTCCGCCGGCTTCATCCCCATTGGGAGGAAGACGCGCCGCTCGTCGATATGTACGGGGGCTTCTTCTGGGACGGGCGTGTCGACGCGCTGCCCGAGCTCGTCCGGCAGCCGCTCCTCAACCCCGACGAAATGAACGGCGGGGACGCGGACCGCGTCGCGACGAAGGTGCGTGCCTCGGTCTACGCCACCGAGTTCCGCGCCGAGTTCGGCGGCGCCCTCGACGACGCGCAGGCCACCCTAAACGCGCTCGGCGACGCGGTGGCCGCGTACCTCCTCAGCCCGGAGATGTCCCCGTTCACGTCGAAGTACGACGACTACATTCGCGGAAAAGCCAAGCTCTCTCCCGCAGAGGCGCGGGGCCTCGCGCTCTTCAAGGACTCCGCGAAGGGCGGCTGCGCCGGCTGCCACAAGCTCAACGACACCATCCCGGTGCCCGAGCGATCGCTCTTCACCGACTACGGATACGACGCGGTCGCCGCCCCGCGGAACATGCGGATTCCGGCCAACGCGGACCCCGCCCGCTTCGACCTGGGCCTCTGCAAGAGGCCCGACACGCACTACCACACCGACGATCCGCAGTTCTGCGGGAGCTTCCGGACTCCGTCGCTCCGCAACGTCGCCGTGCGCACCGCTTTCATGCACAACGGCTACTTCACCAAGCTCCGCGACGTCGTCTCGTTCTACGCGAGCCGCGACACGAGCCCGCGGCGCTGGTACCCGTCGGGCGTCAAGTTCGACGACGTACCGAAGCCCTATCGCGAATACGTGAACGTCGACAAAGCGCCTTACAACCGGCGCGAGGGCGCCGCGCCGGCGCTCGACGACGCCGAGATCGACGCGGTCGTCGCGTTCCTCGGGACGCTGACGGACGCCCGATACCGATAATCGAAAGGGACTCTCCATGGATCGCCGCTCGACGGCGCTCCGGTGACGGACGGCGAAGGGGGCTCCGCCGAGCGAAATGACCTGCGTGAGCATCTCTCGCCTGAAATCGAAGGAGAACAACTGACAATGCACAAGCGTACTTCGTTATGGTTCATGGTTGCTTCCGTCGCCGCCGTGTCTGCGGCGTGCAGCTCGACGACGAGCGCGCCGGGCGAGGTGCTCGGCCAGTCGAGCGCGGCGGACAGCACCGGCGTGTCGACCGCGGCGTTCAAGCCGGGCCCCAGCGCCCCCGGCAAGCACGACGGCGACACCGCGTCCCCCATCAAGCACGTGATGGTCATCATCGGCGAGAACCGATCGTTCGACCACGTGTACGCGACGTACAAGCCGAAGCACGGCCAGACCGTCGACAACCTGCTCTCGAAGGGCATCATCAACGAGGACGGCTCGCCCGGCCGGAACTTCTCGAAGGTCGTGCAGAAGACGGCCGTCGACGAGGCGCCGAGCAAGTACGAGCTGAGCCCGGGGCACAAGAAGGCGTACACGGTGCTCCCGCCGGCCCTCGCCGGCGGCCCGACGACGCCGTTCCTCTCGACGCTCGCCGACGCGCAGACCGCCGAAGGCGCCGCCCTTCCGGCCAACTACGTGGCGTTCCTGACGACGGGCGGCACGGGCCTCACGGCCGGCACGCCCGACACGCGGCTCGCGCAGAACCCGAACACGATCCCCCCCGGTCCCTTCCAGCTGACGCCCGGCATCCCCTACGACGCGTACTCGGCGAGCCCCGTGCACCGCTTCTACGAGATGTGGCAAGAGCTCGACTGCAGCCCCGCGGCGGCCACCCCCGAGAACCCCTCGGGCTGCCGCTCGCAGCTCTTCCCGTGGGTCGAGACGACGATCGGCGCGGGCAACAACGGCGCCGCGCAGCCCGCGGGCTTCAACGACACGACGACGCGCGAAGGCTCGACGGCGATGGGCTTCTACAACGTCCTGCAGGGTGACGCGCCGTACTTCAAGAAGCTCGCCGACGACTTCTCCCTCAGCGACAACTTCCACCAGTCGATCGAAGGCGGCACGGGCGCGAACCACGTGGCGCTCGGCACCGCCGACGCGGATTGGTACAGCGACGGCGCGGGCCACGCGCTCGTTCCGCCGACCCTCCAGATCGAGAACCCGGACCCCCAGCCGGGCACCAACAACTGGTACACGCAGGACGGTTACTCGGGCGGCACGTACAGCGACTGCTCGGATCCCAGCCAGCCCGGCGTCGGTCCGGTCGTCGACTACCTCCACGCGATGCACGTGAACCCGAACTGCGAGAAGGGGCACTACTACCTCCTCAACAACTACAACCCGGGCTACTTCGGCGACGGCACCGTCGACACCGAAGAGTTCGCGATCCCGCCGTCCTCGACGCGCACCATCGGCGACGAGCTCCTCGCCCACGACGTCTCGTGGCGCTACTACGGCGAGAACTGGAACGCGTACGTCGCCGACCCCGACGGGTTCGCGCCGGGCAACGAGTACTGCAACATCTGCAACCCGTTCCAGTACGCGACGTCGATCATGGCGAACGCCGCCGTTCGTACGACGCACCTCAAGGACACGACCGACCTCTACGCAGACATCCAGAACGGATTTCTGCCCGCGTTCTCGATCGTCAAGCCGAGCGGCCTCCTCGACGGCCACCCGGCCTCGTCGAAGCTCGACCTCTTCGAGGGCTTCACGAAGCGGATCGTGGACGCGATCCAGGCGAACCCGGAGCTCTTCAAGGACACCGCCATCTTCATCACGTATGACGAAGGCGGCGGCTACTACGACTCGGGCTACGTGCAGCCGGTCGACTTCTTCGGCGACGGAACCCGCATCCCGCTCCTCGTCGTGTCGCCGTACGCCACGGGCGGCCGGATGTCCCACGAGTACGGGGACCACGTGTCGATCCTGAAGTTCGTGGAGCGCAACTGGGGCCTCGGCCCGATCACGAACCGCAGCCGCGACAACCTCCCGAACCCGGTCCAGGACGGCACCAACCCGTACGCGCCGACGAACTCGCCGGCCATCGGCGACCTCTTCGACATGTTCAACTTCTCGCCACGCCGCGCCTGGTAAGGCACGCGTAGCGCGAACGCTTTCAGCGTAGTTCGCGGAGGCCCTCCGGCCTCGCGGCTCCTCTCTCGGGGAGCGGCGGGTCGCGGGGCCTCTGCCCATTTGGAGAGGCGCGCGGGCCGAGGATCTACGGGAGCGGGTGGGCCGAGAAGAAGGCCCACATCGCCTCGTTCGCGTCGATGGCCGTCGTTTGTCCGGGCGCGCCGGGCCACTCGTGGCCGGCTCCGTCGATCGTGTAGAGGAGCACCGCCGCGCCCGCGGTGCAGCCCGTGTAGGACGTGAGGGTGACGTTCGGCGCGGCCTGGGATGCGCTCGGCGTGGGATTGCACGCGTCGTGGGTCGCCCATCCCTGTTCCGCGACCGGCACGCTGTACGTCCAGTAGGCTTCGCCGTTGCCGTCGTACGGATTCGTCGTGTCCGCCGTCCCGTGGAAGGCCACGACGGAGACGGCGCGCGACCCGCTGCAGGGGGACGGGATGCGGAGCCCGGCGACAGGAGCCACCGCGGCGAGGACGGTCGAGAGGTCGCACCCGAGCTGGCTCGTCATGCGGGCGCCGCCCGACATGCCCGTGGCGAAGACGCGCTTCGGATCGATGGGATAGGCCTGCTCGACCGCGGCGACCGCGCGAGCGATGAAGTCGACGTCGTCGGCGGCTCCGTCGGGAACGGCAGCGCCTCCGATGAGCGGCTGTCCGGGGACGTTCCACGCGAAGCCTCCGCCGAGCGCGATGGCGCCCTGCGGATACGCCACGATGAACCCGTGCGCTTCGGCGACCGCGTCCATCCCGCTGTACGCCTCTTCGCCGGCCGCCGTGCCGCCCGAGCCATGGAGGTTCAGGACGAGGGCCGTCGGACCGCGCGGGGCCGCGCCGCCGACGCCCGCGGGCGTGTGAACGAGCACGAGCCGCGATGCGCCCCCGGCGTCGACCGTGAGCGCCGTCGTCGTGGCGCCGCCCGCGTCGACCCCCGCGGCGATCGCCCCGTCCGCCGCGTCGGGCGCGGGCGCGGCACGGGGCGTCGCGGCGTGGCTGCAGCCGAGGAGCGCCGAGGAGATCACGGCACGCACGAACCGACCGGCCATCGAGAGCCTCCGACGAGACGCCACGGTACGCTCTCGCCCATGGGTCGGTCGAGGGTCGACGACGTGGAGCGGTGCGCGTACGACGCGTGGCCCGCCGAGGAAGTGTTCCCCTTGGGCGGCTGGCGTCTCCGCGCGACCGGCGGCGTGACCCGGCGCGGCAACTCGGTGTGGCCCGGCGAGGCGACCGGCGGGCTCTCGCTCGACGAACGCATCGAACGCGTCGAGGCCTGGTACACCGCGCGCGCCCTGCGCCCCGCGTTCCAGGTCCACGCCCTCGCCGCTCCCGAGGGGCTCGACGTCGCCCTCGAGGCCCGCGGCTACGCGATCGACGCGCCGGTGTCCGTGCAAGTCGCGCCGACCGCCTCCGCCGCGGCGCTGGCGCGACCGGCGTCGCTCCCGCCCGCGCGCGTCACCGCCGAGCTCACGGCCGAGTGGTTCGAGGTGTCTGCCTACCGCGGGCGATTCGCGGCCACGGCAGACGTCTACCGCCGCCTCCTCCAACGCATCGGCCGGCGCGCGCGGTATGCCTGGGTCGACGTCGACGGGAGGCCGGGCGCCGTCGGCCTCGGGGTCCTGGGCGCGGACGCGAGGATGGGCGTCTTCTCGATGCTCACGGTCCCCGAGGTGCGCCGTCGGGGCGCGGCACGGAGCGTCCTTCGTGCGCTCGCGGAGACCGCGCAGCGCGAGCAAAAGACAGAGCTCTATCTCCAGGTGGAGCAGGACAACGCCGTCGCCCGCGGGCTCTACGCAGCGGCATCTTTCCAAGAACTCTACGGCTACCACTACCGCGTCAGAGCGACCCGGCCTTGATGCACACGAACCCCGCCTGCGAATACGCCCGCCAGAGGACTTCGACCGTCGCGAAGCCCGTCCGCGACAGCAGGGCCAAGTGCTCGCTCACCCGGATCGGGAAGAACTTCGTCCCCTCCCGCGCCAAGTGCTGGACGACGGCCGTCTCGTCGCGCCCGCGCGCGCGCTGCCACGCCGCCCACCGTTGCCGCGCCACGGCCTGCCACGCGTCGGTCTCCGCGCGCACGTTCTCGAACACCACGAACACGCCGCCGGGCACCAGCGCGTCGAAGCAGCGCGCGACCGCCTTCGCCCGCGCGGCGGTGTCGCCGTAGTGGTGACACTGAATCGCGGTGACCACGTCGAACCAGCTCTGCGCGGTCAGCGCCTCCGAGGGCATCGAGAGGAAGCGCTGCGCGGGGATGCCGGGGTGTCGGGCGCGCGCGATCGCGAGCATCGCGGTCGACGGATCCGCGAGCGTCAGCTCCGCGCTGCATCGCGCCGCCACCATCTCGGCGAGTCGGCCGGGGCCGCAGCCCGTGTCGAGCCACCGCGCCGGCGAGGGACGGACCGAGAGGGCCGCGTCGACGGCCTCCTGGAGGATGCACGCGTGGAAGGGAATGGTACTTTGGACTTCGCGCTCGTAGTCCACGGCGGGGGACGCGGTCGTGTTGTCCTTCTCCATGGCGGGCGCATCCTACACGCGGCCATTGCGCACGAGATCGCCGCCTCTCCCCGGGCGCCGGAAGGGAAGTTTGACGCGCGACTCCAGAGGAGCTAGGGTGCGCGCTGCATGAAGGTCGAGTCGTTCGCTCTGCCCGTAGCCGTGGCCCCCGTGGCCGCCGGCGCGAGCTCGTCGATCGGCCTCATTCTTGGGGGACTTATTGGCATTCTCGGCCTTATTGAGGCCGGGTGCGGGCCGCCGCGGTAAGGCGAACAGAACGCCAACCCGGCCCCCGCACCGAAAGACGGTTGCGGGGGTTTTTTTTCACCCTTTTCTTCCTCTAGAAGACCCCGACCATGACCGACGCGCCACCGAACGACCCCGCCGCGAGTTGCGGCCGCTTCCATGCGGCCCCCGCGGCGTCGTGGCCTTTTCCGGAGATCGCGACAAAGTCCGCGCGTGGCGCGCCGGGGCTCGACTCCATCTCTCCCGTCCCCACGGAACGGGCGAACGAGCGCGGAACACTTGCATGGGGTCGTCAGGCCCCGACGACCCCCACCCAAGGAATGAGGACATGAGCACCAACGCCGTCTCTTCGGATAAGACCTCTTCGGACAAGCGCATCGCCATCGTCGGCTACGGCAGCCAGGGCCGGGCGCACGCCCTCAACCTTCGCGACGACGGCCGGGACGTCGTCGTGGGCCTTCGGCGCGGAGGGGCGACGTGGGCGCTTGCCGAGAAAGACGGCTTCAAGCCGCGGCCGGTGAGCGAGGCGGTCACCGACGCGGACATCGTCGCGATGCTCTGTCCGGACATGGCTCAGCCGCGCGTCTGGCAAGAAGAAGTCTCGGCGAACATGAAGCGCGGGGCGATGCTCCTTTTCGCCCACGGCTTCGCGATCCACTACGGGCGCATCACGCCGCCCCGCGAGACCGACGTGACGCTCATCGCGCCGAAGGCGCCCGGCCGCCTGGTTCGCCGCACGTATACCGAGGGGCACGGCGTCCCCTGCCTGCTCGCCGTCCACCAGGACGCGACCGGCCGCGCGCGCGATCGCGCCCTCGGCTACGCCAAGGGCATCGGCGGGACGCGCGCCGCGGTCCTCGAGACGACGTTCGCGGAGGAGACCGAGACGGACCTCTTCGGCGAGCAAGCCGTCCTCTGCGGCGGGGTGACGGAGCTCGTCGCCGCCGGATTCGAGACGCTGACCGAGGCCGGGTACCAGCCCGAGATCGCCTACTTCGAGTGCCTCCACGAGCTCAAGCTCATCGTCGACCTCCTCTACGAGGGCGGCTTCGCCAAGATGCACCGCTTCGTCAGCGAGACCGCCAAGTTCGGCGACCTCTCCCGCGGCCCGCGCATCATCGACGACCACGTGCGCCAGACAATGAAGACCGTGCTCGAAGAGGTCCGGTCGGGACAGTTCGCGAGCGAGTGGATCACCGAGGACCAGGCGGGCAAGCCGCGCTACTCGCGCCTGATGGCGCGCGACCTCGCGCACCCGATCGAGAAGGTCGGGGCGAAGCTCCGCGAGCGGATGTCCTGGCTGAGCGAGGGCGATCGCGAAGACGCGCGCCCCCAAGCCGAGGCAAAACGATGAACGGTGCAGCGGCTCTCGTTCGGGCGCTCGAGGCGGAAGGCGTCGACATCGTCTTCGGTTATCCGGGCGGAGCGATCCTCCCGGTGTACGACGCCCTGGTCGACTCCAAGCTTCGCCACATCCTCGTCCGCCACGAACAAGCCGCTGCTTTCGCCGCCGAGGGTTACGCGCGCGCGACCGGACAGGTCGGCGTGTGCATCGCGACGTCGGGGCCGGGCGCGACGAACCTCGTCACGGGGATCGCCGACGCCTTCGCCGACTCCATCCCGATGGTGGTCGTCACCGGTCAGGTGGCGACCAGCTTGATGGGGACCGACGCGTTCCAGGAGCTCGACGTGCTCGGGCTGACGATGCCCATCGTCAAGCACGGGTTCGTCGTGCGGCACGCCTCCGACATGGCCGACGTCGTCCACGAGGCCTTCCGTCTCGCGCGCACGGGGCGGCCCGGGCCCGTCCTCGTCGACGTGCCCAAGGACGTGGCCAACGCGACCGTCGGCGAGCGTGCCCAATCGGTGCGCCTCGCGTCGCCGCCGGACACCCTCGCGTCGCCCGACCCCGAGGCCATCGCGCGGGGCGTCCGCGCGCTCGAGCGGGCGCGAAAACCGCTCCTTTACATCGGCGGCGGCGTGCGCCGCGCGAAGGCCATCCCGGAGCTCCGCGCGCTCGTCGAGACGACGCGGATGCCGTTCGTGTCGACCCTCATGGGCCTCGGCTCGGTCCCGACCGACCACCCGCTCTCGCTCGGCATGCTCGGCATGCACGGCACCAAGGCCGCGAACTACGCCGTCCAGGAGTGCGACCTCCTCCTCTGCGCGTGCGCCCGCTTCGACGACCGCGCGACCGGCAAGCTCGCGGACTTCGCGCCGCACGCGGAGGTCATCCACATCGACATCGACCCGGCCGAGGTGAGCAAGCTCCGGCGCGCCAACGTCGCCCTGCTCGGCGACGCGCGGGTTGCCCTGCGCGACCTCGCGCGCCCGCTCGACAACATCGACGCATGGCGAACGCAGACCCTCGAGTGGAAGCGGCAGTACGTCCTCGACCCCTCCCCGCGCGACGAGCGCGTCCACGCGCCGACGCTCCTCCGCCGCCTGTCGGAGCGCGCCCCGCGCGACGCGACGTTCGCGTGTGACGTCGGCCAGCATCAGATGTGGGTCGCGCAGCACGTGCGGTTCGAGTCCCCCGACCGTCACCTGACGAGCGGCGGCCTCGGCGCGATGGGCTTCGGCTTGCCTGCGGCCATCGGCGCTTGCTTCGCGCGGCCGAACTCCCGGGTCATCTGCGTCTCGGGCGACGGCTCGATCATGATGAACCTCCAGGAGCTCGCGACGATCCAGCGCTACGCCTTGCCGCTCCGCATCGTCCTCATCGACAACCGGGCGCTCGGCCTCGTGAGGCAGTGGCAGGAGCTCTTCCACGAAGAGCGCTACAGCGAGATCGACCTCAGCGACAACCCCGACTTCGTCCGCGTCGCGGAGGGCTTCGGGATCCCGGCGTTCCGCGTCGACCGCGCGGACCAGGTCGAGCGCGCCGTCGAGCGGATCGTCGACGGGCCGGGGCCGCTCCTCTGCCACGTCGTCGTGGACCCGACGACCAACGTCTGGCCGATCGTGAAGCCGGGCGCGCCGAACTCTTCGATGCTCGACGATGACCACAAAGCGCCGCGTCCCGCGGCAGGAGCGACGCGATGAGGATCGTGATCCGGCTGCGACGGGCGGAGGGGGACCTGGAACGGCTGCTCGGCACGTTCCGCCGGCGTGGGTGGCAGGTGTCGGGCTTCGAGGCCCGCGGCTCCGCACGCGACGGCTCGGCGATGACGGTGCACGCCACGCTCGAGGGCGAGCGTTCGCCCGAGGTGCTGGCGCGGCAGGTGGCCCGCCTCATCGAGGTAGAGGCGGTCGAGATCCAGGAAGACGAGGCGCCGGTCGCTCGGCTTGCCGGCGTACGAGAGGTCTAGAGCCATGACCGCGTCGGAGCCCTACGTCCGTATCTTCGACACGACGTTGCGTGACGGGGAGCAGTCGCCCGGGGTCTCGATCTCCCTCGAGGAGAAGCTCGAGATCGCGCGCGCGCTCCGGGATCTGAAAGTGGACGCGATCGAGGCCGGGTTCCCCGTCGTCTCGCTCGGGGTCTTCGAGGGCGTGCGCGCCATCGCCCGCACCATCGAGGGCCCGATCATCTGCGCTCTCGCACGGTGCGTGCGCGAGGACATCGACCGCGCGTTCGAGGCCGTCCGCGACGCCGCCAACAAGCGCGTCCACGTCTTCGTCGCCACGAGCCCCATCCACCGCGAGCACAAGCTCCGCAAGTCGCGCGAGCAGATCGTCGCGACGGCGGCCGAGGGCGTCGCCTACGCGCGGTCACGCTGCGAGGACGTCGAGTTCTCCGCCGAGGACGCCTGCCGGACCGAGCCCGATTTTCTCGTCGAGGTGGTCGAGCGCGCGATCGACGCCGGCGCGCGGACGATCAACGTCCCCGACACGGTCGGGTACACCGTGCCGAGCGAGATGGGCGAGATCTTCCGCCGCCTGCGCGCTCAGGTCCGCGGGATCGACGGCGTCACCCTCAGCGTGCAAGGGCACGACGACCTCGGTCTCGCCGTCGCCAACAGCCTCGCGGCCGTCGAGGCGGGGGCGCGGCAGGTCGAGTGCACCATCAACGGCCTCGGCGAGCGCGCCGGGAGCTGTCCGCTCGAGGAGATCGTCATGGCGATGGTCACCCGGCGCGACCACATCGGCGTCTCGGTCGGCGTGCAGACGCGACTTCTCTGCCCGACGAGCCGGCTCGTCTCGCGCATCACCGGGTTCGCGGTGGCGCCGAACAAGGCCGTCGTCGGCTCGAACGCGTTCGCCCACGAGGCGGGCATCCATCAGCACGGCGTCCTCGTCAACCGCGCCACCTACGAGGTGATGCGCCCCGAGACGGTCGGCTTCGGCACGACGCGCCTGGTCCTCGGCAAGCACAGCGGGAGGCACGCGCTCCGCCGCCGGCTCGAGCAGCTCGGCTACAACATCCGCGAAGACCGCCTCGACGACGCGCTCGCGATGGTCAAGCGGGTCGCCGAGCACAAGAAGGAAATCGACGACGACGACCTGAGGTCGATCCTCGAAGGCCGCGCCAACCTGCACTGGGGTCCCTGATCCATGGACTCGACGATGGACGTCTTCCTCTACGACACGACACTGCGCGACGGTGCGCAGCGCGAAGGGCTGGGCTTCTCGCTCGAGGACAAGCTCCGCATTCTGAGCCTGCTCGACGAGTTCGGGATCCCGTACATCGAGGGCGGCTTCCCGTCGTCCAACCCAAAGGACGCGGAGTTTTTCCGTCGCGCGCACCCGCGCCACGCGCGCCTCGTCGCGTTCGGTGGCACCCGCCGCGCCGGCGTGAAGGCCGAGAGCGACATCAACCTGCGGACGCTCGTCGCCGCGGAGACGCCCGCGGTGGCCTTCGTCGGGAAGGCGTCGCGTTCGCACGTCGTGCACGTGCTCGGCGTGTCGCCCGAGGAGAACCTCGCGATGATCGCGGACAGCGTCGCCTTCGCGAAGCAGCGCGGCCGCGAGGTCGTGTTCGACGCGGAGCACTTCTTCGACGCCGTCCGCGAAGACCGCGCCTACGCCCTCTCGGCCATCCGCGCCGCGGCCGAGGCGGGGGCCGACTGGGTCGCCCTCTGCGACACCAACGGCGGGAGCCTGCCATCGTGGGTCGCCCGCGTCGTCGGCGAGGCCCGCGCGGCCCTCGCTCCGTTCAAGGGCTGCGAGGTGGGAGTGCACACGCACAACGACTCCGAGCTCGCCGTCGCCAACAGCCTCGCCGGCGTCGAGGCGGGCGCGAAGATGGTCCAGGGGACGCTCAACGGCTGGGGAGAGCGCTGCGGGAACGCCAACCTCGTGTCGCTCGCCCCCACGCTCACCTTCAAGCTCGGCAAGCGCTGCGTCGACGAGCGCGCGCTCCGGCGCCTGACCGAGCTGTCGCGCCGCGCGAGCGAGATCGCGAACATGGCGCCCGACGCGTTCGCTCCGTACGTCGGGGCCGCCGCCTTCGCGCACAAGGCCGGCTACCACGCGGCCGCTTCGGAGCGGCTCGAGGGCGCCTACGAGCACATCCCGCCGGAGAGCGTCGGCAACAGCCGGCGCATCCTCGTCTCCGAGCTCGCCGGCCGAGGCAACCTTCGCGCGCGCGCCCGTTCGCTCGGGCTCGACGTCGGCGACCGCGAGGCGGTCGTGCTGGCGCGGGTGAAGGACATGGAGAACAAGGGCTTCCAGCTCGAGGCCGCCGACGGGACCGTGGAGCTCGTGATGCGGCGCGCGCAAGAGGGCTACTCGGCCCCGTTCGAGCTCGTCGACGTCCTCTGCGCCTCGCAGACCGACCTGCAGCGCGGGATGTCGGCGCGGGCGAAGGTGACCCTGCGCATCCACCTCGACGTGGTCACGACGGAGGCCGAAGGCCGCGGCCCGGTCGACGCCCTCGACAGCGCCCTGAGAGAAGCGCTCGTCCCCCGCTTCGCGGAGCTCGAACACCTTCGCCTGGTCGACTACAAGGTTCGCATTCTGGATCCGGAACGCGCCACCGCCGCGACCACCCGCGTGCTGCTCGAGGCGGCCCACGGCGACGCGCGCTGGATCACCGTCGGGTGCTCGGACAACATCATCGAAGCGAGCTGGCAAGCGCTCCTCGACAGCTACGAGCTGTGCGTCTTGCGCGAGCGCTCCGCCAATGTCACGAAGGAGGTCGCATCGTGAGCGGTCAGACGCTCTTCGCCAAGGTTTGGGATGCCCACGTCGTCGCTCCGGAGACGGCCGCGACGCCCGCCACGCTCTACGTCGACCTGCACCTCGTCCACGAGGTCACCTCGCCGCAAGCGTTCGACGTCCTGCGCGAGCGCGGCCTGCGCGTCCGCCGGCCCGACCGCACCGTCGCCACGATGGACCACTCGATCCCGACGACGCCGCGCCCCGCGCGCGGCCCGCAGCTCATCTCGGACCCGGAAGCCCGAGCCCAGATCGAGCGGCTCGAGCGCAACTGCGCCGAGTTCGGCGTCAAGCTCCACGCCCTCGGCGACGACCAGCAAGGCATCGTGCACGTCATCGCCCCCGAGATCGGCCTCACCCGCCCGGGCATGACCATCACCTGCGGCGACAGCCACACGAGCACGCACGGCGCGTTCGGCGCCCTCGCGTTCGGCATCGGCACGAGCGAGGTGGGCTACGTGCTCGCCACGCAGTGCCTCTTGCAGCGGCGGCCGAAGACGATGCGCGCGACGATGGACGGCGCGCCCACCCGCGGAGTGACCGCGAAGGACCTCGTCCTCGCCCTCATCGCCAAGATCGGCACCGCCGGTGGCACCGGACACGTCATCGAGTACACGGGGTCCGCGGTGCGCGCGATGTCGATGGAAGAGCGCATGACCGTGTGCAACATGACCATCGAGGGCGGCGCGCGCGCCGGGATGATCGCCCCCGACGACCACACCTACCAGTGGCTCGCCGGCTGCCCGGAGGCCCCCAAAGGCGCCGCGTGGGAGCGCGCCCTCGCGTACTGGCGCAGCCTGCAGACGGAGCCGGGCGCGGCGTTCGACCGGGACGTCACGATCGACGTGTCGGCGCTCACGCCGATGATCACCTTCGGCACCGACCCGTCGACGGCGATCCCCATCGGCTCCCCCGTCCCCGACGCCGGCGGCGACCCCTCGCGCGCGCGTTCGCTCGCGTACATGGGCGTCGAGGCCGGCAAGCCGCTCCTCGGCCGCAAGGTCGACGTCGTCTTCGTCGGCAGCTGCACGAACGCGCGCCTGAGCGACCTGCGCCAGGCGGCGTCGGTCGTGAAGGGCCGCCGCGTCGCGCCGGGCGTCCGCATGATGGTCGTCGCGGGCTCGCAGCAAGTGAAGAAGCACGCCGAGGCCGAGGGCCTCGACCAGATCTTCCGCGACGCCGGCGCCGAGTGGCGCGAGCCCGGATGCTCGATGTGCATCGCCATGAACGGCGACCGCCTCGAGGCCGGGCAGTACGCGGTCAGCACCAGCAACCGCAACTTCGAGGGCCGGCAGGGCCAGGGCGGACGCACCTTCCTCGCCAGCCCCCTCACCGCCGCCGCGGCCGCCGTCACCGGCCGCATCACCGACGTGCGCGAGCTCATGGCCGGTTGATTCCACCGGCTCCCCCGCATACCAGAGGGCTATCCCCCCGTGGAACCGATCCGAACCATCGTCTCTCGCTTCGTGTGGCTCCCGCTCGACGACGCGGACACCGACCAGATCATCCCTGCCCGCTTCCTCAAGACCACGTCGCGGGTCGGCCTCGGCGCGCACCTCTTCGCCGACCGCCGCGGCCCTGACTTCCCGCTCGACCAGCCCGACGCGAAGGGCGCCAAGGTCATCGTCGCGGGGCGCAACTTCGGCTGCGGCTCGTCGCGCGAGCACGCACCGTGGGCCCTCGCCGACGCGGGCTTCAGCGCCATCATCGCCCTCGGCATCGCCGACATCTTCCGCGCCAACTCCATCAAGAACGGCATCGTCCCGATCGTCGTCGACGCCGCGTTCCACGCGCGGCTCGCCGCCGATCGCGCCGCGGAGGTCGTCATCGACCTCGACAAGCTCACCGTCTCCATCGGCAAGGACGGACCGAGCGCGCCCTTCGTGCTCGACGCATTCTCCCGCCACTGCTTGATGGCGGGCGTCGACGAGCTCGGGCTGCTCCTCGCCCAGACCGACGCGATCAGCGCCTACGAGAAGCGCGTGGAGGCGGCGTCGTGAGCCTCATCGCGGTCCTCCCGGGCGACGGCATCGGCCCCGAAATCACGACCGAGGCGACCCGCGTCCTCGGCGCCGCGGCCCGGCGCGCCGGGCTCTCCCTCGAGCTCGCGACGGCGCCGATGGGCGGCTGCGCGATCGACCAGACCGGCGCGCCGCTTCCCCCGAGCACGCTCGACCTATGCCTCCGGTCCGACGCGGTCCTGCTCGGCGCGGTCGGCGGTCCCAAGTGGGAGACGCTCGAGGGCAAGCTCCGGCCCGAGGCCGGGCTCCTCGGCCTCCGCAAGGGCCTGGGCACGTTCGCGAACCTCCGCCCCGTCGCGCCGCACCCGCGCATGATCGAGCGGGCGCCGCTCCGGCCCGAGCTCCTCGAGGGCGTCGACCTCGTCGTCGTGCGCGAGCTCACGGGCGGCATCTACTTCGGCGTCCGCGGGCGCGAGAAGGACAAGGCGTTCGACACCTGCACCTATACGACCGCGGAGGTCGAGCGCGTCGTCCGCCTCGCGTTCACGATGGCCCGCGGACGGCGCAAGCGCGTCACGTCGATCGACAAGGCGAACGTCCTCGACACCTCGCGCCTCTGGCGCGAAGTGGCCGTGCGCGTCGCCGCCGACTTCCCCGACGTCGCCCTCTCGCACGAGCTCGTCGACGCGGCGGCGATGCGCCTCATCCAGCGCCCGGCCGACTACGACGTCATCGTCACCGAGAACCTCTTCGGCGACATCCTGAGCGACGAGGCCTCGGTCCTCGCCGGCTCCATCGGGATGCTGCCGTCGGCCTCCCTCGGCGAAGGGCGGCGCGGCCTCTACGAGCCGATCCACGGCTCGGCGCCCGACATCGCCGGCCGCGGTATCGCCAACCCCTACGGGACCATCCTGAGCGTCGCGATGCTGCTCCGTTACTCCCTCGGCGCCGAGGACGCGGCGAAGAGCATCGAGCGCGCCGTCGCCGAGGCGATCGACGCGGGCGTCGTCACGGCGGACCTCGGCGGCAAGGCGACCACGGTCGACTGCGGCGCCGCAGTCGTCGAGCGGCTTCGTTGAGCGAGGGCGGCGCCCCGCGGGTGCGGGAGCGCGGCCCGGGAGGCCCACGCCCGCGATGCTCCGCCCGCCGCCCCTGAGAACCGACGGGAGCAACCCCTTCGCCCGTTACAGCATGCAGGAGCGCGTGCCTCGCATTGCGCGGGACGTGCTCGAGCGCAACCGCGACTACGCGCGTTCGATCGTGAGCGCGGTCGACCGCCTCGCCGCGGAGATCGAGCGCGACGGGCCCGTGCCGGCGCCCAAGTTTCCCGGCCCCGACCTCGCCGCCTGGGCCGACGCGGCGGCGGACCACGCGGGCGAGACGTGGCTCGACGCCGCGTGGTTCTTCGCGGAGCTCGCGTTCTACCGCGAGATGACCCACGCGTGCCGCTTCTGGGAGACGGGCCGCGACCCCTTCGCCCCCGTCAAGGAGGAGGAGCTCTCGGGGGACCGGCCGTGGTCGCGGCTCGAGGCGGCGCTGGAGGCGCCGGGGAGGCCCCGGGACGAGCGGATCGCGTCGCTCCTCGAAGCGTCGCTGTGGGGGAATCGCGTCGACCTGAGCTACACGGTCGCCGCCGAGCGGGCCCACACGCTCGCCGACGACCTCCTCGTCGACGAACGCGCCCGCGCCCTGCCCGACCTCACGAGCCCCGGCGCCCACGTCCACCTCGTCGCCGACAACACGGGGACCGAGCTCGCGCTCGACCTCGCGCTCCTCGCGGCCGTCCTCGAAGACCCGGCGGCCCACGTGACGATGCACCTCAAGATTCAGCCGATGTTCGTGAGCGACGCCCTGCCGCGCGACGTGTGGCGGCTGGTCGAGCGGATGCGCGACCGCGGCGGGGTGCTGCACTCGCTCGCGACGAAGCTCGACGCCGGGTTCGCCGCGGGCCGTCTGGTGCTCGCGCCCGACGCGTTCTGGAACGGGCCGCGCTTCCTCTGGGACGTCGACGGCCATCTGCGGGCCGCGCTCGGCGAGGCGACCGCCGTCGTCCTCAAGGGGGACGCCAACTACCGCCGGCTCGTGGGCGATGCGATGTGGGCGCCGAGCGCCCCGTTCGCGACGGCCGCGGGCGCGTTCCCGACCACCCTCGTGGCCCTGCGGACGATGAAGAGCGACCCCGTCCTCGGCTTGCCGCCGGGCGTCGCGGAGAAGCTCGACGCCACGGAGCCGCGCTGGCGCATCGACGGGCAGCGCGGCGTCTTACAGGTGCATACGCCTTCGGGCTGAACGGGAGGTACCCCGGGACTCCGACGCCGAGACGGGCGACTCGGACGCGGGGACGAGACCCTCCGACGCCGAGACGGGCGACTCCGATGCGGGGACGAGACCCTCCGACGCCGAGACGAACGACTCCGATGCGGGGACGAGAGCCTCCGACGCCGAAACGGGCGACTCCGATGCGGGGACGAGACCCTC
>DASYBG010000051.1:0-3388 GCA_036500865.1 Polyangiaceae bacterium | reverse complement strand
CGGCTGAACTTCCTCCTCCAGCCGGCGGTGAGCGCCCAGTTCTCCTTCTTGATGTCATGCACGATGACCGAATGCGGCCAGGAGAGTAGGGTCGGGATGACCAGGCCCACGCCCTTTCCGGAGCGCGTGGGCGCGAAACAGAAGACGTGTTCGGGCCCGTCGTGACGCACGAGGGTGCCGAGGCGCTTGACCGTGGTCTTGGTCTTGCCCGAGCGGTCGACCGTCGTGCGAAACTCGGCGTCGTTCGTCTGGCAGAGCACCACCCCCGCGTCGCGGAGAAGCCCCGCCTTCTTGAGCTCCGCCGTCGTCGCCCAGCGCGAGCTCCCGTGCGCGCGGCTCGGACCGGACGGCCTGCGGCGCAGGCCGAAGACCGCGGCGAGGAGCGTCGCCCCCAAGGTAGCGAGCGTCGTGGCCGCCTGGGCATTTCGAAAGACCGTCGGGTAGCGCCGCTCGTAACGCGGGCTCCAGACGACCCAACCCCAGGGCGGGTAGATGCGTAGCTCTCCGACCGTGACGGAGGCCCCGAGCACGGGCGCATCGTGGAGGCTCGACGCGACGTACTCCGTCGAGCTCCAGAGCCCCGCCAGCGAGACGAGGAGAGTGAGCAGCGCAGCGAGGGCACGCATGGATTCGTGATCTTCTTTGGCCAAGAGGTGCGTGCCGCCGCTACGAGCGATTCACGCGCGGCTCGGGAAGGTCCTCGCGGCGCGCGCCCGGGTCGGCATTTCGTTCCGGTGGGGGCTCGCCGTGCCGGCTACCTGAAGGCTCAAGATCGAGGAGGGCGCGGAGGTCGAGCCATGTCTCGCTCGCGACGACGCTCCGCGACCCTTGCGGCGCCACGTGCGTCGCCGGCCTGCGCCCGGCCCCAAGGGGGAGGGTGATCGCCTCGTCCGTGGCGCAGCAGTCGAGCGGACCGTTCGCGGGGAGGCCCAGGCTTCGCGCGGCGCCGAGATGTAGCTCGTCGAGATAAGCGCCGATGGTGCGAGCCGCGTATTCGAGGCCGATGCGACCCGTGCGCCAGTCGCGCACGCGCAGGCGTACGA
Organism: Polyangiaceae bacterium; assembly: GCA_036500865.1. Taxonomy (GTDB): domain Bacteria; phylum Myxococcota_A; class Polyangia; order Polyangiales; family Polyangiaceae; genus Palsa-1150. The sequence goes on along the minus strand of DASYBG010000051.1, from coordinate 2,345 downwards.
CGAGCCTGATTTCGTCCCGGCGGCCGACGAGCCAGCGCTCGGGGTCCGGGTGGCGCGCTTCGAGACGTTCGAGAAAGGCGCAAAGCCGACGCGCGTGATCCACGACCGCCTGAAGCGGCTCTCGATATTTCCGGTCAAAAGTACCCATGGAGTCCTCCCGTCTCCGCGGCGCGAGCCGATGCGCGCCGCGGACATCGGCCACCTATGCACGTTCCCGGCCGCCGACCGGCGCGGCTCGCGACACCGTGAAAGGCATCCTTCACGGCGACCCGCGACGGCGACTTTTCGAGAATCCGTTCTTTCGAGTCTTGCGCCGCTTTTGCGTTCGATCTGCGAGTGTCGGCAGCGTCCTCTTCGCTCCGATCCGCACGCCTCGAGGGCGGCCCGGGCGCCCGCCTCGAATGCGTCTCCAATCGGGGGGTGGTCAGATCGATTTGACCACCCCCCCTGGTATTAAATCGACCACCCCCGAGCCTCAGGGGCAGCAAATTCGGGGACTTCGCCGGTGGGCGGGCTCGCCGCCATTCGCCGACCCTGCGGCACGCCGGTTGCGTAGACCCCCGATCGAGGCGAACGACCCCCGGGTCCGTCTGCCTCGAAACTCCGGCGCACGCGAGCCACTCCTGGGCGCGCACGCTCGTAGAGCACTCGAACGCGCCCATACGAAGAAATGCGCTTTCGGCCATTGCCGGCGGACGAACGAATCCACACGACCATGTCCCAATCCCATCACCCTTCCGAGAGTCAGATGCGGCGCGCGACCGCGCTCCAGAGCGCTCTCGGGCCCATCCTCGCGTTTCTGACCGACGACGCGGTCGTCGAAATCATGCTCAACGCCGACGGCGCGGTCTGGATCGAAGAGATCGGCGCGGGGATGCGCCGGACCCACGTACGCATGCCTCCTACGGACGCCGAGCGGATGCTCCGTCTCGTGGCGTCCGAGATGCGGGTCGAGCTCAATGCCGACAAGCCCTCGCTGTCCGCCAAGCTTCCCCCGCCGTGGGGCGCGCGCTTGCAGGCGTCCATTGCACCGATCGTCGACGCGCCGGTGTTTGCGCTCCGCAAACCCCCGAAGGTCGTCTTTTCGCTCGACGACTACGTGCGCAAGGAAATCCTCTCGCCGGCGGCGTGCGACGCGCTCGTAGCGGCCGTGAAGCGCCACGACAATATCCTCATCGGCGGGGGCACGGGCTCGGGCAAGACCACCTTCGCGAACGCGCTCCTCCAGGTCATCGCCGACGAGGGGTCGGACCGCGTGCACATTATCGAGGACACGCCTGAGCTCCAGTGTGCGGCACCGAACAAAGTCCAGGTGCTCGTGCAGCCCAAGGTGCACACCTGGCGCGACGCCATCCTGGCGGCGATGCGGTTTCGGCCGGACCGCATCCTCGTCGGCGAGGTCCGGGACGGGAGCGCACTCGAGCTTTTGAAGGCGTGGAACACGGGACACCCCGGCGGCCTTGCGACCCTCCATGCGAACGACACCGCCGGCATGCTCGACCGGCTCTGTCAGCTCATCGAAGAAGTCGTCTATCCCGCGCCCCGGCCGCTCGTCGCCCAGACGATCCAGGTCTGCGCGCATATCGCCCGGGACAAGAGCCGCCCGGCCGGCCGCCGCCTCTCGGGCCTGGACCGCGTGCGCGGCGTTGGCCCCGACGGCCGCTGGAAGCTCGAACCGATCGTTTGACCGAGCCACACCCCACGAAAGGGACACTATCCATGCATCGACCCGAAGATTCTCTCGAGATGCCGCTCGTTCGGGCGCGCAGTAGCCAGCTGCTCGTCATCGTAATCCTGGTCCTCGCCTCGACCGCGACCGCGTGGTCCGGCGGCTTGGGGAGCATCGGCTCGGCCATCGGCGGCGGGATGCCGTGGGAGGGCCCGCTCAACCAGCTTCTCGACTCGCTCACCGGACCCGTGTCGCGGGTGGTCGGCGCGGTGGCGATCATCGGCCTCGGGATTGGCATCGCCTTTTCGGAAGGCGGCTCGATGATGCGCAAGGCGCTCTGGGTCGTCCTGGGCCTTGCCATTGCGTTCAACGCGGTCACCTGGGGCCTCGGGTTTTTGGGGTTCTCGGGCGGGCTCTTGGTGTGAATCGTCCCGAAGGCTTCGAGGTGCCGCTGCATCGGTCGCTCACCGAGCCGATGCTGCTCGCGGGGCTACCGCGCGCGGTCGCGCTCGTGCTCTGGACGACCGCCAGTGCCTTCGCGTTCGGGCTCCATCAGGTGTGGGTGCTTCCGATTGGCATCGCCGTGCACCTCGCCGCGGCGGCCGTCACCAAGTCCGATCCGTACTTCTTCGACGTCCTTCTCTTGGCCCTCAAGACCCAAAGGCGGCTCGACCCA
>DASYBG010000050.1:0-107157 GCA_036500865.1 Polyangiaceae bacterium | reverse complement strand
GTCGCGCACGGCACGCGGAACGGATCACGAGCACCGCTACGCTCATGTCCGCTTGGTCGTGACCGTCCCTTCGTCTGCGGGGTCCTGACCCTGCGCGTGCGCGCTTCGGGAGTGCGCCTTTTTATGGACGACTCTTCAGTTCCCTGAAGCAGGAAGCCCGAGGACGACGTCCACGGTACCGGTGTGACGCACGACGACCCGTCGCGGCCGGGACGCCGGCGGGCCCCCCGAGAGCGCGCCCAGGTCGACTACCGCCCGTCCATCCGGATCGGTCGTACGGTGGAAGACCGCATCGCCGACGATCACGTCGACGGAGTCACCGGCCGCGGGCGCGCTGCCGCACGCGGCCCACGCGCCGCTCTCGACGAGGGGCGGAGCGGGTTCGACGACACGGTCGTTGTAGACACGGCCCCAGTTGTAGAGGGCGAACCCGAGCGGGACCGCCGAGAGGCCCGCGAGGGCGTACTCACCCGCGGTCGTCGCGCCGAGGGAGCAGCCTCCGTGGCTCGGCGGACAGGTGGCTTGATTGGCCGCGTAGGCGACGAGACCGACGGCGGCTTCGAGCAGGAAGGTGGTGGCGACGTTCCGCTCCTGCGCGTCGTCGGCGAACGAACGAACGACGTCCACGTCGCGGACGCGGTCACGGGTCGTCCGAACGTCGCGGCACTCCGTATGCGTTTCGACGCGGACGTCGATCGCGTCCTCGTCGACCTTCGCGACGAGCGTCGTGGCCGCGCCCCGCGTCTCGCGCACGACGTCCTGGCGCGACTGCGGCGTCGACCGGTCCGGCCCGACCACTCGCTCCTCGCGAATCGAAGCCACGCAGCCTGTCGCGAGGACGGCGAGCGTGAAGACGGCGGCGGCCGCGGGCGACGAGGTTCGGTGCACCCCTCAAGTTTCTCACGGCGCGGCCGTTATGGGATGCGCCGGCGGGGCCCCGCGGAGCCCTGCCGGCACCAATCTCGTCCTCCTGGGTCAGAGGATCCCAGGGGGGCCTCCCGAGCGAGTGCACCACCTTCGACCACAAAAATGGCTCCCACGCGGCGGCCGAAGCCGCGGCGTGTGGACGCGCCGACAAGGGACTTGGTAAATATCGTCCTAGGGTCGGGGACACACGTTCGGCGCTCGAAACTCCGGTATCCGCGGAGTCTTCGATAGCGTTCGACGTGGGCCGAGCGGAAGGAGGTCCACATGCCTTGTTACGTGCATTTTTGGGAGAACGCCGCGGGTTACGATCAGTCGCTCGCTTATGACGATCTCGAGGCCGCACAAGCCCAAGTGACCGTCTGCGGCGGCACGGTTCGCTCGTACCCATTCAGCTCAGCCGAGTACAACCGAAGAACCGATCCGCCAAAGTCGGGCAAGACGTACGACGAGGCTCTGCGACGCAAGGCGCGCGAGCTCGCCGATATGGCGGGGCGGCGGCCGTCGACCGAGGTCGCGCTCGCGATCGAGCACGCCCTGAAGGACGCGGCGAAAAACACCCCCTGAAGAGCGGCGGTCCAAGCTAGAAGCCGTCAGCGATGGCTTCTCGACGTTCGCTCGCGGCCTTCGGGAGCGCCCTCCTCGGCGGCGTCGCCTGCGGAGCGGCACCCGTCCACGCGCCCGCGCCGGTCCCGTCGTCGAATGCAGCGGCCCCGGCGGCCACCCAGCCGCCAGGGCCTTCGTTCAGGATGCCGGAAGGGAGCGGCCCGCGAAGCTTTCGCCTCTTGGGGCCCTTCCCGAACGCGCCGGCGGACGAGGGCGGCTCACGGACGGGTCTCGATCACGACTACCTCGGATCGCTCGGCGGCGAGGCACAGGCTCGCATCGACGAAGGGACGAAAGTGCTCTTCGAGGGGCGCACGATCACCTCGCGGCCGGCCACGCTCGACAGAGCGTCCGTGCTCGACTTCCACAAGTCGTTCGGCGGCGCCACCGACACGATGACCGGCTACGCGTATGCCGAATGGAACGCGGAAGCGCCGGGCCGCTACCTCGCCGTCTTCGGATCGGACGACGGCGCGGCGATATGGATCAACGGAACGCGGGTGCATCGGGCCGCGGTGGATCGCGGACTCATCGCCGACTCCGACTCCTTCGCCGTCACGCTGGCGGCGGGCATCAACCGAATCCTCGTGAAGGTCGACAACGGCGAAGGAGCCTGGGCGTTCGCCCTCCGTGTCCTCGATGCGCCTGCGCGGGAGCGCTTTGCCTCGTTCGAGGCGCGACGGCACCTCGAGTCGGTCGAGGCCGCGCCGGTCGACGGCGGCTACCTGCTCGACGAGACGTTCCCGGACATCGCGTGGCGGGATCGCGCGACGGCGGCGGACGTGTTCGCGGATGCGAGCCCCGAGGTGCGCTGGTACGGACCCGACCTCGCCCCCGCAGAGCGCCCCGCGGCCATGGGCCAGTATACGGCGGTCGTCGGCGCGCGGACGCGCGACGGGTTCGCTTTCCGCGAGATGCTCGCGTTCGCCAAGGCGAACGCCGACATCCTCCCCAAGTTCCCCTCTCCGCCGACCCACGAGCTCCCGGTCGTCGAAGCCGAGTGGCCCTTCGGAGCCCACTGGAGCGAGCCGCGGCGTGCGGAACTGTCGCGCTACTTCTGGGCGGGCGCCGCGTCGACGTTGAAGGACGGCCGGAATGCCGCGGTCGCCGCGCTCGCGCTCTCGAAGATCGAGCGCGCGCCGTCGTCGACGGAGCCGCTCTGGCTGTCGAGCGGATTCATCCAAGTGGCCGAAAAGGAGCTCGCGCTCCGCATCGCGCTCGAAGGACGCAAGGTCGTCGAGCTCCCGCCCCCCCAGGGCCTCGCGACGCCGGCGCCGGAACTCCATGCGGGCTCCGAAGCGCAGGCAGGGATGCGACCCGGCACCGCCCGAGCGATCCGCGCCGTCGCCGACGAGTGGGCGAAGGCCGACGATCATCCCTTCGTCGTCCTGGTCGCCCGCCGCGGCGTCGTCTTCTTCCACGAGGCCTTCCACGGCTTCCGCAAAGACTCGACGTTCTACCCGGCGAGCATCGGCAAGACGATCGCCGCGCTGACGTTCGCGCGAGCCGTCGACCACGGCCTCCTCGGCTTCGACCAGCCAGTGGGCGACGTGCTCACGGATTGGAAGGACGACCGCACCCGGGACGTCACCTTCCGCAACTGCTTCAACCACGTAACCGGCCTCTCCGGCCACGCGTCGCATGGCGGGATGTTCAACGCGTACCTCGACAACGCGCTCTTCGTCGAAGACGAGGCCTTCAGCAAGCCGCGCGCCTCGTTTCGTTACAACGGTGACGACATGGACCTCGCGGGCAAGGCGCTCGAGCTCGTGACCGGTCGAGCGATCTGGCGGCTCCTCTATGAAGGGATGATACAGCCGTTCGGCGAGCCGGTGCACCAGCTGGACCTCGGGTTCGGCGGCGCGTTCACCGCGATGTATCTGGCCGAGGTGGGACAGATGGTGCTGCAAGACGGCGCCTACGGCCACCATCGCTTCTTCCGGCCGGGGTTTCTCGCCTCTCTTCGGCCGCGGCGCATCGTGGACTCGGCGCCCGAGCTGGACGATCCCTCGGCCGAAGCGGGCATCGGGCTCGCCTGGATGATCGACCCGCACGGCCCGCGCGGAAATGGCGTGCTCGGTCCGAACGTGATCGGACACGGCGCATCGTCTGGCGCGACCTGGCGCATCGACCCGGATCACGAGATCGTCGTCGTGGTCGGACGCGACGGATTCAAGGACGCGCAGACCGAAGAGCGTTGGCAGACGAAGCTCGTCTCCGCCGTCGCCGCAGGAATCACCCCCTAATCGGCCGACCACAGCGTGGTAGGCTCGGCGCGCGCTCTTGCTCACGAGGGCTCCTCTCCATCTGGCGCTGGCCTTCGCCGCAGCGAGCGCGGTCTGCGCGGGATCGGACGCAGTCGCCGAGGGCGACGCCGGCCCGGCCTCCGGGATCCGAGCGACGGGCGCCTGCCCGGGGTCGGCCGCGGTGGAGGGCGTCCTGTCGACCCTCTTTCCGGAGGGTTCGCGCGCGGTCGCGGCCGCGTCGATCAGCGTGTCGGACCTCGGAGACTCGTACGTGGTCGCGGTCGGACCGCGCGATAAGACGTATGTCGATCCGACCCGCGATTGCGTCGAGCGCGCGCGCGTCACCGCCGCGTTCATCGCGCTGGTCTTGGCCCCCGAAGCCGCCGCTGCGCCCGCCCCTGCGCCGACCGCCAACCCCGCCCCACTTCCCGCGCCTCCTCCGCCTCCACCCGCGTCCAATCGCTGGCTCCGCGTCGATGCGCGCGCGGCCCTCGAAGTCGCGCCGCGAGGAGGACTCGTCGCTCCCGGCGCCATGGTGGCCTTCGTCGCGGGCGCCCGGACCTTCGGGGCTTTCGCGACATGCGCATGGTCGTCCACGGCGTCGATCGGAGTCGCCACCGACGCGGGGAGCGTCGCCATCGAGCGGGTGCCGTGCGCACTCGGTCCGGTCGCGCGCGTCTTCCCCGCCGCCGGTCGATGGGAGATCGACGTCGACCCGGGGCTGGCTATCGGCGCCCTCATCGCAAAAGGACGCGGCTTCGCGACGACCACCGAGGCCGCCCGCCTCGAGGTGGGAGCCCGCCTCGGCATTGATCTCGCTTGGCACGCTGGACCGCGTCGGCGTGGCTTCGCGCCGGTCCTCGGCCTCGACGTGACCTACTACCCCGCCGCGTACGACCTCGATGTCACCTCCCGCGGGACGATCGCGAGCTCCCCGAACGTATGGGCTGGCGTCACGGCCGGCGTGTGCTGGACTATGGAGTGAGGGAAAACCCGGCGTTCGGTGCAACCTGCCGAAATCACAAGTGGTTCGACTTTACGCACCTCGGGCGTAGGGCCGACTCGGGTTCGCGGATGAAAGGTTTCGAGGCGCTCACCCCATGAGCAATATCGTGGACCAAGTCGTTCCCTGGGCGCGCCGGGGAGGCCACGTCACCACGGGACAGCCGACCGACGTCAAGCTTCCGGAGCAAGACGCCCGGCATTCCTTCGAGTTCGTGTACCGCTCGTGTTACGTGCCGGTCGCCCGATGGGTGCGCGCGCTGGGGGCCAACGACGGCGACGTCGAGGATCTCACGCAAGAGATCTTCATCATCGTCCGCCGCAAACTTTCATCCTTCGACGGGCGCAATTTGCCCGGCTGGCTCTATCGAATCGCCCAGCGCACGGTGCGCGACCACCGGCGCAGCGCATGGTTTCGGAATGTCTTGGGCAAGCAGGCCACGGCCCCGGAACCAACCGCGCCGGGCCCGTCTGGCTTTCAGGTGCTCCACCAAAGGGAGAGACGCAAAGTCCTCGAATCCATCTTGGCGCGCATGAGCGAGAAGCGCCGAACGACGTTCGTCCTCTTCGAGATCGAAGGGTACAGCGGCGAAGAGATCGCGCAGATCCAGTCGCTCCGCTTGAAAACCGTATGGACCCGGCTCCACCACGCGCGAAAGGACTTTTTGCGCATGGTCGCCGAGCTTCCAGCTTCTGAAGGAGAGGAATGATGCAGCGCTTGCGGGAACAGTCTTCATCGCCCGACCCGGCCACCGCCCGCGCGGCGGAGCTGCTCGGGGCGATGCCCCCGCTCGATGCCGGCGCGCTTCGGGCGCCCGCGACGCTCCCGCTCGAGGCCACGGGCCGGCTTGGAATCGGCCGGCTGCGCCTCGCGCTCGTCTTCGCGATGTCGCTCGGGAGCGTGGCCGCCGCGGCGGCGACTCTGCAGGGAACGGGCGTCCTCCGCAGGCCATGGCGGTCCGCGCCGCCCGCGACGGCGCTGCCCACGACGGCGCCGGCGGCCGCGAAGAAGAGCCACGGGGCCACCGGCGAAGAGCCCGCGATGGACCCGACGCCGAGCGATAGCGATACGGCATCGATCGCACCGTCCGTCGAGGTGACGGCCAATGGTCACGCGCGGCAGGGGGCGACGCCGCACCACGCTCACTCGACGCCGGGGGGTCAGCCGCACGCCACGTCCAAGGAGGTCGTCCACACCGGTCCGGGGGCAGGGGGAGAAGACGAATCGGCCCTTCTCGTCGGGGCCGTCCGAGCGCTCCGCCGAGATGGCGACGCGGCAAGGGCGTCGGCGCTCGCCGAAGAGTCGCTCCAGCGGTATCCCCAGGGTGTGCAAGTCGAAGAAGCGATGGCCCTCGCCATGGAAGCCGCGTCCGCCGGTGGTGACCAGACCGCCGCCACGCGGGACGCGAAGCGCTACCTGTCGAGCTTTCCGTCCGGTCGATTTGCCGACCGCGCGGCGCGCATTCTTGCTTCGCCGCCGAGGTGATCTGTGCCGCGCGTACGCTCGATCGAGCGCGTGGCCTGGGTATGGCTTCTGTGCGTCGCCGCGTGCGATCCGCACGTGATCGTGGGCGCGGATCCCGGGGACTCCGGGGCGGCGCCGGAGGACGGTGAGCTCACCACGGACGCCGGGACCTTCTCTCCGCTCATCGTGCCCTGGTCGACCGGATTCGAAACGGGCCTCGGCGACTGGACGGCGGACAACCAAGGCGCTTGTTACTTCCTCGGCGGGGGCTCCTATCGAGCGGTGACCTCGCCCGTGCACAGTGGCACGCAAGCCGCGGCTTTCACGGTCAACCCCAGCGGCAACTTCGACTCGGAGGCTCGCTGCTACCGGCAAGGCGTCTTGCCGCAGGCCGCCTACTACGGCGCCTGGTACTACGTGCCGGCGCCCGCCTTCAACGCGGGCAACTGGAACCTTTTCCACTTCCGCGGCGGGAGCTCCACCGTGCAGGCCCTGACACACGGGCTATGGGACGTCTCCCTCGTGAACGACCCGGATGCCGGCAACGACACCTCCGTCTACGACTTCTTCACCATGCAGCCGCTCGAGGCGGGCCCAGCGATCCCCATCGGCCAATGGTTTCACCTCGAGGTGTACTTCAAGCGATCGGACGCCGGAGCGGGCGAGTTCACCGTCTATCGCGATCAGCAAATCGTGTTTCGCCAAACTGGCATCACGACCGACGATTCGCTCGTCGGAAGCTGGCACGTGGGCAACCTCGCGACGTCCATCTTTCCGCCCGTCTCGACGATTTACGTCGACGACGTGACCATCGACACGAACGGCCCGTAGGCGACCGCTACGCCATCAGCGGATGGTTCCCGGCACCGCGCAATGTGCGCCTCGCCTTGACCCTAGCGGACAAAAGCCGAAGACTCTCTGCCGCGATATTCGACAACGGCCGTGCGATTACCGATCGAGCGGAGGTCGACATGAAGCCCAACCGAGACATTCGAGCCCACCACCACCTCACCCTCAACGTCGGAGTGGCGCAAGAGGATTACGACTTTCACACCAAGGTCCTCGGCTATAAGAGCATCAAGAAGACTGCGCTCTACGACGGCGACGAGCCGATCTTGCACCTTTATTACGGAAACGGGAACGGCGACCCCAGCACGCTCATCACGTGCTTTCCGATGCGCCAGTCCGGCCGGAGGGCGCGGCGGGGCACGGGCCAGATCGCCGCCGTCGGCCTGTCCGCGCCGCGGGAGTCGCTCGGCTTCTGGAAGACATGGCTCCGGGATCACGGGTTCGAGGCGCGGGACGACGAGCGGTTCGGCGAGCGCCTCGTCGCGTTCTCGCATCCGTGCGGCATCCGTTACGAGATTTTCGGTGTCGAGCGGGACGAGCGAAAACCGTATTCCAACGGCGCGGTTCCGGCGGAGCACGGAATCCGCGGGACGCACGGCATCACCGTGTCGGTCCGCGACCTCGATTGCTCCGAAGAGTTCATGCAATACGGGTGGAGCGGGCAGAACCGACGAAGCCACGGCTCCTACGTTCGCTTCGAGGTCGGCGGCGGAGGAAGCGGGACGATCGTGGAGTTTCTGGTCCAGCCGGACTTGCCGCAGGGCTCGTGGTCATACGGCGAAGGCGTCCCCCACCACTGCGCTTTCGAGGTCGACACGCTCGACGTGCAGAAGCACACGAAGTTCCACCTCGAGGGCCTCGGCTATACCGACGTGTCCGACGTGAAGGACCGTGGATACTTCGACTCGGTCTACGTGCGGACGCCGGGCGGCGCGCTCTTCGAAGCGACGGTCTCGAAACCGCGCGGGTTTCTGGTCGACGAGCCGTTCGAGAAGCTCGGCTCGGAGCTCCAGGTGCCGCCAGTCTTCGCGCATCGCAAAGACGAGCTGATCAAGCACCTGGAGAAGGTCCACGACTGACGGCGGCGCCGTGGCCGCTCCTCCCGGCAGACCGCCGCCGACCTGGCTCGGGCCCGACCTCGAGCGCGCCTCCGCGGTGACCGTGCTCCTGCACGGGCGGGCACGAAGCGCGGACGAGATGCTCGCGTTCGCCCGCCGCGTCGACCTTCCGCAAATGACGTACGTGGCCCTCGCTGCTCCGGGCGCCACCTGGTACCCGGAGTCGTTCTTGGCTCCGGTTGCGCACAACCAGCCGTTCCTCGATCGAGCCCTCGACCAGGTCGAAGAGACCGTGCAGATGATCGTGCGCGCCGGCGGATCGCGGGAGCGCGTCGCGTGCGTTGGTTTTTCCCAGGGCGCATGCCTGGCCGCGGAATACGTCTTCCGGAAGGGAGGGCGTTGGGGCGGCCTCGCGGCGCTCACCGGAGGACTCATCGGTCCGCCGGAGTCCACGTGGACCCGTTCCGGCTGCTTGCACGGAACCCCGGTCGTCCTCGCGACCGCGGAGCAGGACACCTGGGTTCCCCTGCGGCGCGTCCATCAGACCGCCGAGGTCTTCGGCGCGATGGGCGCGGAGGTCGACCTTCGCGTCTATCCCGGCGCGGCGCACGAGATCTCCGAGGACGCCGTGGCGGCGACGCGACGTATGCTGGGTCGTCTCGTCGTCGCGTGATCGACCATGGATGCGCTCCTCCCGTTCACGCACGAGCCGCATCCGGCCCGCGTCGTCTTCGGTGAAGGGCGCGCCGAGCGGCTCGCCGAAGAGGTCGCGCGTTTCGGGTGCGCTCGGCCGATGATCTTCGCTTCCGCGAGGCTTGCCGGACGCGTGGCGGCGCTCCTCTCGGGATGCGCGGTCGCGACCGCCACCTGCACGGTCGCGCAAGTTCTTGTCATGCAAGCGAAGTCCGCGCGGGAGACCGCTCGGGCGTCCGGCGCGGACGTCCTCGTCGCGGCCGGCGGGGGATCGCCGATCGGCCTCGCCAAGGCGGTCGCCCTCGAGACAGGCCTGCCCATCGTCGCCTTGCCGACGACATACTCCGGCTCCGAGATGACGTCGGTCTGGGGCGTGGTCGAGGACGGCGTCAAGCGCACCGGCCGAGACGCGCGCGTTCGCCCCCGCACCGTCGTCTACGATCCGCTGTGGACGCGCGAGATGCCGGCCCACCTGGCGGCCACGAGCGGCCTCAACGCGCTCGCCCACGCCGTCGAGGCGAGCTACGCGCGCGGCGCGGATCCGCTCACGGTCCTTTTCGCCGAGGAGGCCGTCCGTGCGCTGGCCGAACATCTCCCCGCCGTCGTCGACACGCGCGGCGAGAGCCCGGCTGCACGCGCGGGGGCGCTCTACGGGAGCTGGCTCGCCGGCGTCTGTCTCGAGGGTGCATCGATGGGCATCCATCACAAGCTCTGCCACGTGCTCGGCGGCTCGTTCGGGCTCACGCATGCGGGCACCCACGCGGTTCTTCTGCCCCACGCGACGGCGTTCAACCGTCCGGCGGCGCCGCGGGCCATGGAGAGGCTTGCGCGCGCCCTCTCGTCGGCCGACGCGCCCGCCGGTCTCCACGCCCTCGCGCGCAGGCTCGGCGCCCCGACATCCCTCGCATCGCTCGGCATGCGCCGCGAAGACCTCGGCCGCGCGGCCGATCTGGCGATGCGCGACCGGTACGACAACCCGAGACCCGTCGATCGCGCGGCCGTCCTCGCGCTCCTCGAAGACGCCTTCGAAGGTCGCGCGCCCGCCGATCCGTCGGCTCCCGGGGGCTCCCTCGCATCGAGCGCGCCCGCGGAGTAAACCATCCGAGGTCCTGCTGCCGTGCCCCGCGCCCCCACCCCCATCGTCCCCCTCGCGGAGGCCGTCGAGCGCTTCGTCGCCGATGGCTCCCGGGTCGCGCTCGAAGGATTCACGCACCTCATCCCGTTCGCCGCCGGCCACGAGATCATCCGTCAGCGCAAGCGCGACCTCACGCTCGTCCGCATGACTCCCGATCTCATCTACGACCAGATGATCGGCACGGGCTGCGCGAACGCGCTCGTCTTCTCCTGGGGCGGAAACCCGGGGGTGGGCTCGCTCCATCGCCTGCGCGACGCCGTCGAGCACGGCTGGCCGACCCCGCTGCGCCTCCACGAACACAGCCACGCGGAGATGGCGAATGCCTACGTCGCCGGCGCGAGCGGGCTCCCGATGGCCGTGCTGCGCAGCCCCGCGGGGGCCGACCACGCCGGGAAGGGCGCGCGGCTCGGGACCGTGACGTGCCCGTTCACCGGGGAGGTCCTCGCGGCGGTGCCGGCAATCCGGGTCGACACGACGATCCTCCACGCGCAGCAGGCCGACCGGCGCGGGAACGTCCAGCTCTGGGGCATCAGCGGCGTGCAGAAGGAGGCGGCGCTCTGCGCGGAGAAGGTCGTCGTCACCGTCGAGGAGATCGTCGACCGGCTGGAGCCGAAGCCGGGCGGCGTCGTCTTGCCGAGCTGGGTGGTGACGGCGGTGGCGGCGGTGCCCCGCGGGGCGACGCCGAGCTACGCCCAGGGGTACTACGAGCGCGACAACGCGTTCTACGAGGCATGGGACGAGGTCGCACGCGATCGACAAGGCTTCGTCGACTGGATGGAGAAGCACGTGCTCGGCACGCGTGACTTCGCCGGCTACCTGCGCTCGGTGGCGGGTGGAGAGGCGGCAGCGCGTGGCTGACGGGGCGAAAATCACGAGCGCGGATCGCATGGCGGTCACCGCGTCGCGGTTGCTGGAAGACGGCGCCGTCTGCTTCGTCGGCATCGGGCTCCCCTCGAAGGCCGCGAACCTCGCGCGCGCCACCCACGCGCCGAACCTGGTGCTCATCTACGAGGCGGGGCCCATCGGCGCGAAGCCGACGGTCCTCCCGCTCTCGATCGGCGACGGAGAGCTCGCCGAGACCGCCGACGCCGTCGTGTCGACGCCCGAGATCTTCCGCTACTGGCTGCAGGGCGGCCGGATTGACGTGGGCTTCCTCGGCGCCGCGCAGATCGATCGGTTCGCGAACCTCAATACCACTGTCATCGGCCCCTACGAGCACCCGAGCGTGAGGCTCCCCGGCGCCGGGGGCGCGCCCGAGATCGCGGCGCACGCGAAGGAGGTGCTCATCATCCTGCCGCAGTCGGAGCGCACCTTCGTCGACCGGCTCGACTTCGTCACGACCGTTGGATACCTCGGCGGCGGCGACGCGCGGGCCCGGGGCGGCTTTCCCGGACGCGGTCCGACCGCCGTCGTGACCGACCTCGGCCTGCTCCGGCCGCATCCCGAGACCAAGGAGCTCGTCCTCGTCGCGCTTCATCCGGGCGTGACCGTCGAGCAGGCCAAGGCGCAGACCGGCTGGCCGCTCCGCGTGAGCGAATCGCTGCGCGCCACCGCCGACCCGGAGCCGCGGGAAATCGCGGCGCTGCGCCGCCTCGAGCGGCCCGCGCCCGTTCCGCCGTCGAGGGGCGCCCCATGAGAGACGCCTTCGTCTGCGCGACCGTCCGCACGCCCATCGGCCGTTACGGCGGGGCGCTCTCCGGCATCCGGGCCGACGACCTGGCGGCCGCCCCCATTCGTGTGTTGATGGAGCGCCTGCCACGGCTCGACTGGGAGGCGGTCGACGACGTGGTCTTCGGGTGCGCGAACCAGGCGGGCGAGGACAACCGCAACGTCGCGCGCATGGCGCTCCTACTGGCCGGCCTGCCCGCGAGCGTGCCCGGCAGAACGGTGAACCGCCTGTGCGGCTCCGGCCTCCAGGCCGTGCTCGACGCCGCGGCCGCGATTCGCGGCGGTGAGGCCGAGCTCGTCGTGGCGGGCGGCGTGGAGAGCATGACCCGCGCGCCGTTCGTCGTCCCGAAGGCGGAGGGCCCGTTCTCGCGCACGACCTCGATCGAGGACACGACGATGGGCTGGCGCTTCGTCAACGCGCGCATGAAGGCGCTCTACGGAACCGACAGCATGCCCGAGACGGCCGAGAACGTCGCGAAGGAGTTCGGTGTGTCGCGCGCGGACCAGGATGCCTTCGCCCTTCGCTCGCAAGCCCGCGCCGCCGCGGCGCATGCACGCGGTCGCTTGGCCCTCGAGATCGCGCCGATCGCGGTCCCGGGGCGCAAAGGTGTCGTCACCGTCGAAGCCGACGAGCACCCGCGGCCCGACACGACGCTCGAAGGGCTCGCCCGCTTGCCCGCGCCGTTCCGCGAGGACGGGACGGTGACCGCGGGCAACGCGTCCGGGATCAACGATGGGGCGGCCGCGCTCGTCCTCGCGAGCGAGCGGGCCGCGGCGGCGCACGGACTCGAGCCTATCGCGCGGGTCTCGGGCGGGGAGGTCGCCGGCGTGCCACCGCGGGTCATGGGGCTGGGTCCCGTGCCGGCGACGAAGAAGCTGTGCGCGCGCCTCGGCGTCGGGGTGAGCGATTTCGACGTCGTGGAAGTCAACGAGGCGTTCGCCGCGCAGGTCCTCGCGTGCCTCCGCCAGCTCGGCCTCGCGGACGACGCGGAGCACGTGAACCCCAACGGGGGCGCCATCGCGCTCGGCCACCCACTCGGCATGAGCGGCGCCCGCCTCGTCGGCACCGCGGCCCTCGAGCTCCGCGCCCGTGGCGCCCGCCGCGCCCTCACGACGATGTGCATCGGCGTCGGGCAAGGCATCGCCGCGGCGCTCGAACGCGTGTGACCGGCGTGGCGCCGCGCGCGGCAGGACCGGGGTGGCAGTTCTGGATCGACCGTGGCGGCACGTTCACCGACGTGATCGCGCGTCGCCCCGACGGCTCCGTCGACGCCACCAAGGTCCTATCCGAGAACCCCGAGCAATACCGGGACGCGGCGGTCGAAGGCATCCGGCGCCTGATGGCCGCGCCGTCGGCGAGGGCGATCGACGCGCGGCACGTCGACGCCGTGAAGATGGGGACCACGGTGGCGACGAACGCCCTCCTCGAGCGAAAGGGGGAGCCCACGGCGCTCTTCGTCACGCGCGGCTTCCGCGACCAGCTCAAGATCGGCTATCAGAGCCGGCCCAGGCTCTTCGACCGACACATCCGCCTCCCCGAGCCGCTATACGGAGCGGTCTTCGAGGTCGACGAGCGGATCGACGTCCGCGGCGAAGTCCTTGCCGCCCTCGACGAAGACCGCGCGCGCGCCGCCTTCACGGCGGCCTACGCCCAAGGCTTTCGCGCGGCGGCGATCGTCTTCATGCACGCCTGGCGGCACCCGCGCCACGAGCAGCGCGCCGCCGAGATCGCGCTCGACGCGGGATTCACGCAAGTCTCCGCGTCGCACGCGGTCAGCCCGCTCATCAAGCTCGTGTCGCGCGGAGACACGACGGTGGTCGACGCGTACCTTTCGCCGGTCCTCCGGCGCTACGTGGCTCGATTGAGCGGCGAGCTCGCGCGCGACGGGCGCCCCAGCCACCTCTTTTTCATGAAGTCCGACGGCGGCCTCACCGGCACGGCGGCCTTCCGCGGCAAAGACGCGATCCTCTCCGGGCCCGCGGGCGGCATCGTCGGCGCGGTCCGCACCTCGCTCTCGGCGGGCTTCACGAAGATCATCGGCTTCGACATGGGAGGCACCTCCACGGACGTCTCTCACTTCGCGGGCACGAGCGTCGCCGACTGCGAGCGCGACCTCGATGCGCTCGTCGCCGGCGTGCACATCCGCGCGCCCATGATGGCCATCCACACGATCGCCGCCGGGGGCGGCTCGATCCTGCACTTCGACGGGCATCGCTTCCAGGTCGGCCCCGACTCGGCGGGCGCGAACCCCGGGCCCGCGTCATACCGGCGCGGCGGTCCGCTCACGGTGACGGATTGCAACGTTCTCGTCGGGAAGATCGTCCCGTCTTTCTTTCCCGTGTCGTTCGGACCGCGCGCGAACGCGCCCCTCGACGCTGACGCCGTGGTCGAAGCATTTCGGGCGTTGGCCGCCGAGGTCGCGCGCGCCACGGGCAAGACCACCGCGCCCGAGGACGTGGCCGATGGTTTCCTGCGCGTCGCCGTCAGCGACATGGCAAGCGCCATCAAGGTCATCTCGGTCCAGCGCGGCTACGACGTGACGGGGTACACGCTGGTCCCCTTCGGAGGCGCCGCCGGCCAGCACGCGTGCCTCGTCGCCGACGAGCTCGGGATGTCGCGCGTGTACGTCCACCCTCTGGCAGGCGTGCTCTCGGCGCTCGGAATGGGACTCGCGGACCGGACGGCGACGCGCGAGCAAGCCTTCGAGCGGCTGCTCGGCGGGCCCTCCCTCGCGGCCATGGACGGCGAGCTCGATCGCCTCGCGGCCCTCGCCGCGGGCGAATTGAGGGAGCAAGGAGTCGCCGAGGCGGACATCACGCTCCTTCGCCGCGCGCACCTCAAGTACGACGGCACCGATACGTCGCTCCCGGTCTCGGCGTCGGACGTAGCGACCATGCGGAGCGCGTTCGAGACGGCGTACCGCGCTCGGTTCTCCTTTCTCATGCCCGAACGCGCGATCGTCGTCGAGGCGCTGTCGGTCGATGCCGTCGGCAAGACCCACAACGTCGCGTTCGCCGCGTCGCCCGCGCCCGCCACGCCCTCGACACCCAGCGGGGAGACCCGCCTCTACACCGGCGGCGCGTGGCACGATGCGCCTGTCTTTCTGCGTGACGCCCTCGCCCTCGAACAGGCCATCGACGGGCCGGCCGTGCTGGCCGAACGCAACGCCACGACGGTCGTCGAACCCGGGTGGCGCGCCCGCGTCACGCGTGAAAACCACCTCGTGCTCGAGCGCCACCTCCCGCGCGCGGCACGGGCGGCTGCCGGAGCCGACGTCGATCCCGTGATGCTCGAGGTCTACGGCAGTCTCTTCATGTCGATCGCGCGGCAGATGGGGCAGCGCCTCGCCAACACGGCGTACTCGGTCAACATCAAGGAGCGGCTCGACTTCTCGTGCGCGCTCTTCGACGAGCGCGGCAACCTCGTCGCCAACGCGCCCCACGTGCCCGTGCACCTCGGGAGCATGAGCGAGTCGATCAAGACGGTCATCCGCAAGAACGCGGGCCGCATGAAACCGGGCGACGCCTACCTCCTCAACGATCCGTACAGCGGCGGGACCCACCTCCCTGACGTCACGGTCGTGATGCCCGTCTTCGACGAGCTCGGCGCTCACATCCTCTTTTACGTCGCCGCGCGCGGCCACCACGCGGACATCGGCGGCAAGACGCCCGGATCCATGCCGCCCGACTCCCGCAGCGTCGACGACGAGGGAGTTCTCATCGACAACCTCCAGATCGTCGCGTCCGGCCGCCTGCGCGAGGCGGAGCTCCGCGCCCTGCTCGCGAGCTCCCCTCACCCCGCCCGCAACCCCGACCAGAACGTCGCCGACGTCCGTGCGCAGATCGCGGCGTGCGAGAAGGGCCGCGAAGAGCTCCTTGGCATGGTGCGCCGCTTCGGGCTCGCGTCCGTCGTCGCCTATATGGCGCACGTGCAGGACAATGCCGAGGAGAACGTCAGGCGGGCGATCGAGGCGCTCCACGACGGCGAGTTCACCTCCCGCATGGACGGCGGCGCCGTCGTCCGCGTGTGCGTCTCGGTCGACCCGGTCGCGCGCAGGGCCAAGGTCGACTTCACCGGCACGAGCCCCGAGCGCGCCGACAACTACAACGCGCCGCCCGCCGTCGTGCATGCGGCCGTGCTCTACGTCTTCCGGACCCTCGTCGACGCCGATATCCCGATGAACGCCGGTTGCCTCCGTCCCATCGACATCGTCATCCCCGAAGGCTCCATGCTCTCGCCGCGCCGGCCCGCCGCCACCGTCGCCGGCAACGTCGAGACCTCCCAGTGCGTCACGGACGCCCTCTACGGGGCCCTCGGCGTCCTCGCGGGTTCGCAGGGCACGATGAACAACTTCACCTTCGGCGACGACGACTACCAGTACTACGAGACGGTCGCCGGGGGCTCGGGCGCCGGGCCCGGCTTCGACGGCACGGCCGCCGTGCAGACGCACATGACCAACTCGCGCATCACCGACCCCGAGGTCCTCGAGCTCCGATATCCCGTGCTCGTGGAAGAGCATTCCATCCGCGAGGGGTCGGGCGGCGCCGGGCGCTGGCGCGGGGGCGACGGCGCGCTCCGCCGCGTGCGCTTCCTGCGCCCCATGACCGCTGCGATCCTCGCAGGCCGACGGCACGAGCCTCCCCAGGGGCTCGCGGGCGGCGCGAACGGGGAGGTCGGCGCCACGTGGGTGGACCGGGTCGACGGCGCGCGCCAGGTGCTCGGCTATGCGGAAGAGACCCGTGTCGCCTCGGGGGACGTCTTCGTCGTATCGACACCGTCCGGCGGAGGCTACGGATCGCGCGAGTAATCCGCGGAGTCAGACGTCGGAGTTCTTGCGCGCGAAGTCGAGCACCTCGTCGACCTGGCAGAACGCGAGCCCCGTGCACGTGTCCGCAGCGCCGTAGTAGATCGCGATGCGGCCCGTGTCCGCGTCGGTGAGCGCTGCGCACGGAAAGAGCACGTTCTGCGTATTGCCGACTTGCTCGTAGAGCGCCTCCGGCGTGAGCAAATACGGTTTGGTGCGATAACGCACGATCCACGGCTTCTCGAGATCGAGGACGGCCGCGCCCATGCTGTACGTGAACCCGTTACAGGTCGTGATGACGCCGTGGTAAAAGAGGAGCCAGCCTTCCGTCGTCTCGATCGGATGAGGCCCCGCGCCGATCTTGGTCATCTGCCAGTTGACGAGGCCGCGGTCGCGCTTCGGCCCCATCACGTGCCTGTGCTTTCCCCAGTACGTGAGGTCCTTGCTGTGGCTCACGAAGATGTCGCCGAACGGAGTGTGACCCGCATCGCTCGGCCGGCTCAGCATCGCGTACTCGCCCCCGATGCGGCGCGGGAAGAGGACGCCGTTGCGGTTGAAGGGCAGAAACGAGTTCTCGAGCTGGTGGAACTTCTCGAAGTCGTCCGTGTAGCCGAGGCCGATCGTGTACCCGTGGTAGTTGTTGCACCAGATGACGTAGTAGCGGCCTTCGAGCGGGACGACGCGCGGGTCGTACCCCTCGAGGAACTCCGAGATCTCGGGCGCGGCGCCCGCGAAGGAGAGCCGCTCGTCGGAGATGTCGAATCGGATCCCGTCGGCGCTCCAGCCGACCCGCAACGTCATGTTGCGCGCGCGGTCGTCGCACCGGAAGACGCCGGCGAAGCCGCCCTGGAAGGGCACGACGGCGCTGTTGTAGATGCTGTCCGCCGTCTTCGACGCGTGGCGCGGGATGACGGGGTTTTTGCCACAACGCCAGACGACGTCGTCGTTCGCCGCGGGCCGCGGCTCCCACGGGATGTTCGGCAGGCTTCCGCCCGAGACGATGGTCTTTGCCATGGACGGCTAGCTACCGCGCCTCGGGCGCGCCGCGCAACGCTTGCTGCGCACCCGCAAAGGTCTAGGCTTCGCGCGACGCGCGGGGTGCCCCGGCGCGGGCCACGTCATGCTCCTCCACGCGATCGACATCGACATCGTCTTCGCGTACTTCGCGATCGTCGTCGCGCTCGGCCTCTGGGCGTCGCGCCGCGGCACGCGTGACCTCGACGGCTACTTCCTCGGCGGCAAATCCCTGCCCTGGTACCTGCTCGGCGTGTCGGACGCGTCCGGGATGTTCGACATCAGCGGCACGATGTGGCTCGTCTACGTGCTCTTTCTCTACGGGTTGAAGAGCGTGTGGTTGCCGTGGGTGTGGCCCACCTTCAACCAGGTCTTTCTCATGATGTTCATGAGCGCGTGGCTGCGGCGCTCGAACGTCTTGACCGGAGCCCAGTGGATCGAGACGCGGTTCGGCCGCGGGCGCGGGGCGACCCTCGCTCACCTCAGCGTCGTCGCCTTCGCGCTCGTCAACGTCGTCGGCCTCCTCGCGTACGCCTTCAAGGGGATCGGCAAGTTTGCCGTGGTCATCCTCCCTTGGCACCTCTCGCACGCGACGAGCGGCCCCTTCACGAACGACAACCTCTATGCCCTCGTCCTGCTCGGCTTCACGTCCCTCTACGCGATCAAGGGCGGGATGATCAGCATCGTCGTCACGGAGGTCACCCAGTTCACGATCCTCACCGTGTCCGCGCTCGCCATCGGCGCCATCGCCATCGCGCAGGTGTCCCCGTCGATGATCGAGGGCCACATCCCGCGGGGGTGGTTGAACCCCTTCTTCGGGTGGCGGCTCGGCCTCGACTGGTCCGGCGTTCTCGACTCCGCGAACGACGCCCTCCGCGCCGACGGCAACGACCTCTTCTCGGCCGTGTTCGGCCTCATGTTCTTCAAGGGCGTCCTCGCGAGCCTGGCCGGCCCCGCCCCGAACTACGACATGCAGCGCATCCTCGCGACGCGGAGCCCGCGCGAGGCGTCGCTCATGAACGGGATGGTCAACGTCGTGCTGCTGTTCCCGCGCTACCTGATGGTGGCGGCCATCACGGTCCTCGCCCTCGCGTTCGCGATGCCCGAGCTCGCGGCCATGGCGAAGCCGGACTTCGAGAAGATTCTCCCCCTCGTGCTCGGCGAGCGCGTGCCGGCGGGCCTCCGTGGGCTGGTCCTCGCGGGGCTCGCGTCGGCCTTCATGTCGAACTTCGCCGCCACGCTGAACGCCGCCCCGGCCTACGTCGTCAACGACCTCTACAAGCGCTACGTCAACGCGAATGCCGGCGGACGGCGCGAGGTCGCGATGAGCCGGCTCGTATCGCTCGCGTTCCTCGCCGTCGGCATCGGCTTCGGCCTGCTCACCGACCGCATCACGAGCGTCATGATGTGGCTCGTCGGAGCGCTCTATGGCGGCTTCGTCGTCGCGAACGTCCTCAAGTGGTACTGGTGGCGCTTCAACGGCCACGGCTACTTCTGGGGGATGACCGCCGGCGTCGGCGGCGCGCTCGTGATGGGCATCCCCGGCGTGACGGAGGCCATCTTCGGCCGCAGCGTCAACCTCCTCTACACGTTCCCCATCCTCTTCGCGGTCTCGCTGGCCGGGAGCCTCGCCGGCACGTTCGCGACGCCGCCCGAGGACGACGCGGTGCTCGTCTCGTTTTACCGCACGGTCAACCCTTGGGGCTTCTGGGGTCCCGTGCGCGAGAAGGTCCTCCGGTCCGACCCGACCTTCATCCCGAACCGCGACGCCGCCCGAGACCTCACGAACGTCGCGGTGGGCATCGTCTGGCAGACGTGCCTCGTCTTGCTCCCGATCTACATCGTGCTCCGCCAGACCGCGTGGTGCCTCGGCATCGCCGCCGTCCTCGCCGGGGCCTCACTGTTTCTCAAGGTGCGCTGGTACGACCGACTCCGCGCTTGAGGAGTAGACCGTCCGCGCCGGTCTCGCTACCGTGGCATCCTGCGGGAGGAAGCCGACGCGCGTGATGACCCCACACGAAAATGCCACCGAGGGTGGCTCGATGGAGCCTGGCGGCGCGGGGCCGCGCTCCGCTCGCCCGAGCCCGACGGCGCTGGCCGCCCTGTCCCAGATGGATCTCCAGTCGGCCTTCGAATCGGCGGCCACGCTTGCCGTGGCGCTGACGGGCTCGGCCGAGAACGCGAGCGAGATCGCGACCGCCGCGTTCGAACGCCTCCGTACCGAGGCCGACGCCGCGCACGGGCAAATCGTCGAGCATGTGCTGGCCGTCGTCCGGACCCTCCTCCGCGAGAGCCTCTCGCCGCTGAGCGGACCCGTGCCGGGCGGCGACGGCGAAGGTGGGCAGGCCAACCTGGACCTCGAGGAGCTCGCGGCGCGCGTGGCGGGCCATCCGCTGGCGCCGGCCGTCCTTCGTTCCCGCAGCGAAGGCGTCGAGCGGGCCAGCGACATCGCCCAGGTGCTCGGCGTCAGCGTCGACGACGTGCACGCCGCCCACAAGCTCCTGCGCCACCACCTCCGGCAGATGCGCGCGCGCGGCGACGAACCCAGGGCCGACGGCGACCCCGAGTCGGCGCGATGAGCAAGCGACCTCCCGAAGACGTCCTCCGCGGCATCGAGGAATCGGCGTCCGAAGAGGCGCTGCAGCGAGTGCTCGCGATGAGCGAGGGCGAGCGGCGTCGCGAGCTCGAGGCCGCCGGCGTGGATATGCGCCGCCTTCGCGCCGCCGCCACGAATCTGTACGAAGACCTCCATCGAGGACGGCCGGGCGACCCGCCCAAGCAGCGTGGTCTGTCGTGGCGACCGCCGCGCGAGCGCGATCGACGCACGCGATGGCTCTGGGCCGTGCTCGCGATCGCCGTCGCCCTCATCGGGCTCGTGTGGCTCGAGAGCCACCCCGCGCCGACGTCCGCCGCTGGCCCCGCCACGATGCCCGACGCGGGTATAGAGTAGGCCGCGCCTCCACCCTTGCGTGGCGGCCCAGAAGTCCTATTCGCCCCGGATGCGCGAAGGAGTTTCGACGACGATGAGCCCCCTTCCCCGAGACCTACTCGCCAAAGCCGCCACCATTGCCCGCGGCCTCGCCATCGACGCCGTGCACGCGTCCCAGAGCGGCCACCTCGGCCTGCCCCTCGGATGCGCGGAGATCGGCGCGGTCCTCTATGGACACGCGCTCCGGCACGACCCCGCCCACCCCGATTGGCTCGACCGCGATCGCTTCGTCCTCTCGGCGGGCCACGGGTCGATGTTCCTCTACGCGTGGCTGCACTTGAGCGGCTACCGCGACATGACCCTCGACGAGTTGAAGCGCTTCCGGCAGGTCGGCTCGAAGACCCCGGGGCACCCCGAGCTCACGCACGCGCCGAGCGGCATCGAGACGACGTCGGGGCCGCTCGGACAGGGCCTCGCGAACTCCGTGGGCATGGCGATGTCGGCCAAGATGGCGGAGGC
This sequence comes from Polyangiaceae bacterium, assembly GCA_036500865.1. Taxonomy (GTDB): domain Bacteria; phylum Myxococcota_A; class Polyangia; order Polyangiales; family Polyangiaceae; genus Palsa-1150. Next base: position 86,244 of record DASYBG010000050.1, on the reverse strand, counting down.
GCGCTTCAACACGAAGGAGCACACGATCTTCAGCCACCACATCGTGTGTCTCGCGGGCGACGGTTGCATGCAAGAGGGCGTCGCGATGGAGGCGGTGGAGTTCGCCGGCCACCAGCGGCTCGACAACCTCATCGTCATCTACGACTCGAACGCCGTCACCCTCGACGCGATGGCCAAGGAGACGCAGAGCGAGGACACGGCCAAGCGCTTCGAGGCGATCGGCTTCGACGTCGAGACCATCGACGGTCACGAGATGGACGCGTTCCAGGGCGCGTTCGAGCGCGCGAAGAAGGCGGGCAGCGGCAAGCCGCAGCTCATCATCGCAAAGACGCTCATCGGCAAGGGCATCCCCGAGGTCGAAGGGACGCAGAAGGCCCACGGCGAGGGCGGCGCGAAGTTCGCCGACGAAGCGCGCAAGGGCCTCGGCCTTCCGGCCGAGCTCTTTTACGTTTCGCCCGAGGTGAAGGCCTTCTTCGCGGGCCACGAGAAGGCGCTCGATGCCGACTACATTGCCTGGCAAAAGACGTTCGCGGCCTGGAAGGCGGCGAACCCGAAGCTCGCCGACGAGCTCGCGGTGTCGCACGCGTTCGCGCAGACGCTCCCGGCCGAGACGGCCAAACACACCGCCGACGTCGCCTCGCTCCTCGCCGCCGTCCCCGAGTTCCCGGCCGACGCGAAGCTCGCGACCCGCAAGGCCGGCCAAGACGTGCTCCAGCCGCTCGCGGCGAAGGTGCCGCTCCTCATCGGAGGAAGCGCCGACCTTTACGGGTCGACGCTCAACTACATCGGGGATCTGAAGGCCGGCAACGACGACTTCAAGCCCGGCCACCGGACCGGGCGCAACATCCGCTTCGGCATCCGGGAGCACGGCATGTGCTCCATCTTGAGCGGCATCGCGCTCCACGGCATCTTCCGGCCGAGCGGCGCCACCTTCCTCGTCTTCGCCGACTACTGCCGCGCTGCGATCCGGCTCGCCGCGCTCAGCCACCTGCCGGTCATTTACATCTTCACGCACGACAGCGTGGGCGTCGGCGAGGACGGCCCCACCCACCAGCCGGTCGAGACCATCCCGGGCCTCCGGATCATCCCGAACCTCGACGTCATTCGCCCCGCCGACCCCGAGGAGACCGCGGGCGCCTTCATCGCCGCGCTCGAGCGGACCGACGGCCCGACGATGCTCGCGCTGACGCGCCAGGTGGTACCGATGCTGAAGGAGATCCCCGTCAAGACGCGCCGCGAAGGGGCGATGAAGGGCGGCTACATCGCCAAGAAGGAGACGGCGCCGCTCGAGCTGATTCTCCTCTCGGCGGGCAGCGAAGTGCAGCATGCGCTCAAGGCGGCCGAGGCGCTCGGGCCGGGCACGCGCGTCGTCAGCATGCCGTCCTTCTTCCGCTTCGATCGCCAGCCGGCGGCGTATCGCGAAGAGGTGCTCCCGAAGTCCTGCCGCAAGCGCGTCTCGATCGAGGCGACCGTGACCTCGACGTGGGCGCCCTACGTGGGCCTCGACGGCAAGAGCGTCGGCATCGACCGGTTTGGCCTCTCGGGGCCGGGCGGCGAAGTCATGAAGGTCCTCGGCATCACGGCGGAGAACCTCGTCGCGGTCGCCAAGGGCTGACGCCCCCGCGGGCACGCGCCTTCCGCACGACGGAAGGCGCGGTCCTCGGGACGGTGCGCTTTTCCTCAGTGCTTGTGGGCGGCCGCAGCTTCCACGGCCTTCTTCACGTCGTCGTAGACCGGCTCGTCCTTCGGCTCCTTGCCGACCCATGCCCACGACACGTGGCCGTGCGAATCGACGACGAACACCGAGCGCGCCGCGACCGTGAGGCCGATGTTCGCGAGGTTCTCGTAAACGACGCCGTAGGCGCGGATGGCCTCGTGCTTGTGGTCCGAGAGGAGCGTAAAGGGCAGGTTTTGCTGCTTTTTGAACTCGGCGAGGGCGAACGGCGAGTCGACGCTGATTCCGTACACCGTTGCGTGGAGCTTGGCGTACTCGGCGATCGCGTCGCGGAAGGTGCAGAGCTCTTTCGTGCAGACGCCCGTGAAGGCGGCTGGAAAGAAGGCGAGCACGGTGACGTGTCCGTGCTCGGGGAAGTTCACCGCTTTGCGTTCGGTGTCGAACAGCGTGACGTGCGGGGCGTGCGTACCGACTTGGATGGCCATGGTCCAGCCTTCCTAGGCGATCCCCGCGCGGCTGTCACATCACGACAGAAACGCCACCGCGAAAGATGCGCGGGCACCCCCGCGCGATGCGAGGCCGAGTGCCTGCGCGCGGCGAGGCGCTCTGGCACGTCTCTCGCTACCGGCCTCCGCTGCGACGCGCCCACCCCGCGCGCGCTCGATCCCGTGGAGGCACCGCAAAACCCCGAGCACATTGTTCCCCGACGCCGCCGGCGTGGCGGCGCGGGCTCCGTCGTCACCCGCGCGTTCGGCGCGTGGGTCGTCGTCGCGCTCTTCTTCGCTTGGCCGGTACCCACGGCGCACGCCGACAACACGCTCAACTCGAGCGAGAAGCCCGACAAGGCGCAAAAGCCTCCCGGGCAGGACGGCAAGACCGAGTTCACGCTCCTCCCCGGCGTCGGCGGCAGCACGGACATCGGCATCGGCGGCGGCTTCTTCATGACGCTCACGCGCCTCCAGGCGGGGTACGTGCCCTACGTCTGGAACCTCGAAGCGGCCTGGACGGCGACGGGCATCGTCCAGGACGGACGCGTTCAGGTCCCCTACAACGACGGCTACCTCAAGCTCACCGTCGACCGCTTCCTCGACGCGCCCGTCCGCTTCGACGTCCGGCCGTCGTTCACGGACGAGGAGGTCCTCTACTACTACGGCATGGGGAACGCCTCGAGTGCGAACCTGCCGCCCGGGCAGCCGACCCACTACTTCGCCTACGGACGCGTGCACCCGTCGATCTTCCTCGACCTCGCGTCGCGCATCCGCGACCACGTCGCCGGCAGGTTGATGCTCCGCTACACGGGGTCGAGCCTCCACATCGCCGAAAACACCAGGCTCGCCGACGATCGCGCCCAGGGCAGCGCCGAGGTCAAAAAGCTCATCGGCCCGACCGACGGGTTCCAATCGGTCGCCCTCATCGGCTACGCGGTCGCGTTCGACACGCGCGACAACGAGATCTCTCCGCACCGGGGCACCTGGGACGAGGCGAGCGTCAACATCAGCCCCGGCGGCACGCCCGACTTCCCGTACCGCTACGCCGAGCTCAACGCCGTCTTCCGCGCGTACCTCCCGCTCGCCTCGCGCGTCACGCTCGCCATGCGCATCGGAGGCGACGTCCTCGCCGGCAACCCTCCCTTCGCGGAGCTCCCGCGCTGGGGAGACGGCTACGCGGTGGGCGGCCAGAACGGTGTTCGCGGCGTACCGGCGCAGCGCTACTACGGCAAGGTGAAGGTCCTCGGCAACGTGGAGGTGCGGGCGCACTTCTTCGACTTTCGACTCCTCGGCAAGGGTCTCACGCTCGGGGGCGCGGCGTTCGCCGACGGGGGCCGCGTCTGGGCCGACACGACCCCGCACCCGGAGCTCGACGGGACCGGCCTCGGCCTGAAGTACGGCCTCGGCGGCGGCCTGAGGCTCTCGTCGGGGACGGCCTTCGTGCTCCGCGCCGACGTCGCTTGGTCTCCCGACGCGACGCCCATCAGCGGATACGTCACCGCGGGAGAGATCTTCTGAGCGAGCCGTCCCGAGCGCGCGTGCTAGGCGTTTGGGGCTCGCTCGCGAAAGGCGAAGACCCATGAAGCTCGAGCTCGTCAGCCACCCGCTTTGCCCGTTCGTGCATCGCGCAGCGATCATGCTCGCCGAGAAGGGCGTCCCCTTCGAGCGCCGCTACATCGACCTCAAGGCGAAGCCGGACTGGTTTCTCGCCATCTCGCCGCGCGGGAAGGTCCCGCTCCTTTTGGCCGACGGGACGGTGCTCTTCGAGTCGGCGGCCATCTGCGAGTTCCTCGACGAGACGCACCCGCCGCACCTCGTCCCGGAAGACCCTTTCCGGCGCGCCATCGAGCGCGCCTGGGTCGAGGTCGCGAACGATTTGCTGATGACGCAATACAAGTCGGTGACGGCAGCGGCGGAGCAGGACCATCAAGCGGCGGCGCTCGCGGTCGGGCAGACGCTCGGCCGCTACGAAGAAGCGCTGCGGACCGGCGGGCTCTCGGAGTCGGCGTTCGGGCTGGCGGCCATCGCGGTCGCGCCGGCGCTCCACCGCTTGGCGATCCTCGAGAATCGCCTCAAGGTGAGGCTCATGGGAGAGACGCCGCGCGTGAGCGCGTGGGCCCGCGCGGTCGCAGGACGAGCGTCCGTCAAGAGCACCGTCCCGCAGGACTTCGAAGACCTGTGGATTGCCTCGTTCGGCGAACGCAGCCACTTCTTGAAGAGCCACGGCGCCGGCCCCGCGTAGAGAACCGTCACGCGGGGGCGTCGCGCGGCAGGCGCACCCAGAAGACGACGGCGACCACCGCGTACGTGAGCGACGTCGAGAGTGCGAGACCCGAGAGGCCCATCGGGCCGACGAGGAGCGCGTTGAAGCCTGCGTTAAGGCCGGCGTTGAGGACGCCCATCCCCGGCATGATGCGGCTGTTTTGCCGCGCCACGTGCGCGCGCGCGAGGACGAGGAGGGCCCCGAACGGCGCCGCGCCGGCGAGCGCCCACGGGAGGATGGCCGCGATGCGCGCGACCCCGGCTGCGTCCATCGCGCCGCGAAGGAAGAGCAGGCGGCAGAGCGGCGCGCGCACGAGCCCGAACGCCAGGGCGAAGACGGCGACGGCCGCGACGACCGTGCCGACCGTGCGCCGCGTGGTGGCGAGGAACCGGGCGGGCTCCCGCGACTCGAGCGCGAGCCGGCGAAGCAAGACGGGAAAGAGGACCGCCTGGAGGATCGACGTCGGGAGCGACGCGACGTCGGCGGCGTACCGGACGAGGGTGCCGCCGCCGACCACGCCCGTGAGGCCGGCCATGAGCTGGTCGATGACGGGGTTGATGCGCGTCGTGAGCGAACCGGCGACCTCGAGCCGCGTGAGACGGAAGATGCGCCGCACCGGTTCGCTCCGCGCCAAGGTCGGGACGAGCCGTGCGCCGAGTCGCCGCCGCGTCGTCGACGCGAGGATGGCGATGGCGAGGAGCTCGCCGGAGAGCATCGCCAGCGGGACGCTCCGTACGCCCAAGGCGCCGCGCCCGACGAAGAGCACCACCCAGGTCAAGCCCATGCCGACGCCGCTCGCGATGGGGTGCGCCGTGAAGGCGCCGCGGGCGTTGGCGAGACCCACGTAAAACGAGCGGACGGCGATGGCGAACGTGCCGACGGACATGAGGGCGACGAGCTCGAGGGCGAGGTACGGCAAGCGCGACGTCGACGCGGCGACCAACGCCGCGACCGCGCCGAGCCCGAACGCCGACGCCGCGCCGATGGCCAGCGTGTGGCCCAAGAGCGAGCCCGCCACCTCCGGCAGCAGCGCAGGCGACCGCGCCTCGACGTCGACGAGCACCGCGACGGCGCCGGAGTCCTGGTAGAGCCCCGTGATGATGCTCGCCGCGAAGACGAAGTACGACGCGAGCAAGTAATAGAGGTCCGTCTCGACCGTGCGCCCGAACCACGCCGCGAGCAGGAGCGGAAGGAGGGCTTCGCTCCCGCGGAAGAGCGCCTGCAGCGGCAGCAGCGCAAGCGCCGTCCGCGCCATCGAGGGGGGGGGCGAACGGGCGCCGGCGGGCGGCGCCGTCATGCGGGCGACATCGCCCGGTAGACCGCGGCGTAGCCCTCGCAGGTCCGCTCGATCGAGGCTTCCTCGAGCACGAACTGGCGCCCGCGGATCCCCATGGCGCGAAACGTCGCCGGATCCGCCCGCGCCCGCGAGACGGCCGACGCGAGCGCCGCCGCCGTCGGCTCGCGCACGAGCCAGCCCGTCCGGCCGTCGTCGACGATCTCGGCAAGACCGCCGCCGTCGAGCGCGATGACCGGCCGCTCCATCGAGAGCGCCTCGAGCACCGACAGGCCCAGAGGCTCGTCGGCGGCCGTGCTGAGGATGGCGTCGCACGCCGCGACGAACGGGCGGGGATCGGGCTGGTGCCCGAGGAACGTGACGGCGGCCTCCGTGCGCCGCGCGAGCGCTTCGAGCTTGCGCCGCTCCTCCCCTTCGCCGACGACGAGCAGCTCCACGCCCGCGATGGCCGCCGCCTCGATCGCGAGGTGCACGCGCTTCCACGCCGTCAGCCGGCACACGATGCCCGCCCGGAATCGCCCGCTGGCCGGCGGGAGCGAAGACGCCTCGACGGCCGCGCGCGGCGCGAAGTGGCCCGCGTCGACTCCGTTGCGCACGACCGTGGTCTTCGCCGCCACCTTCGGCGCAGTCTCGGCGAGCACGCGCGCGACGTAACGGCTGACGGCCACGAAGCGCTCTGTGCGCGCGGCGGCCCAGCGGGTGAAGGGGGACGAGCTCGCGTCGAAGTAGTGCATCACGTGGTGCTCGGTCCGAAGCTGCGGGCGGCCCGCGCGGACGGCGGCGCGCGTCCCGAGCAGGTGGGAGCCGAAGGTGTGGGTGTGCACGACGTCCGCGCGCCGCTCGAGGATACGCTCGGCGAGCCACGCGACGTCGGCCCGCCCGAGCGAGCGCCGGAGGTACGCGAGCGGGTCCTCGCGGACGCGACCCCGGTCGTGGACCATGAGGCCGGCCTGCGCGAAAAAGGCGGCGAGCGCCGGGTTCGGCGTGAAGAGCGCCACCTCGTGCTCCGCGCCGGTCTGCTCGGGGCGGAGGGCGAGATCGACGAGCAGGCGCTCGGCTCCGCCGATATCGCCGCCGGCGACGACGTGGAGGACGCGGACCGCGCGAGGCACGTTGGCTCGGCCCTTACCATCCGGCGCGCGATGTTTCCAGGCTTTGCCCGCCCCGCGGGGATGTGCCACGTACCGTCCCGTGTGCGGCATCAGTGGACACGTGGCCGGCGCAGGCGCGCGGCCGGACGAGCGCGCGGTGCGGCGCATGAACGCGGCCATCGAGCACCGGGGGCCGGACGCCGAAGGAATGTGGTCCCGGGGCCGCGCGTCGCTCGGGCACCGCCGGCTCTCGATCATCGACCTCAGCCCCGAGGCCAACCAGCCCTTCACGAACGAGGACGGGACGATCGGCGCCGTCGTCAACGGCGAAATCTACAACTTCGTCGACGTGCGCGACGACCTGAGGAAGCGGGGACACGTCTTCCGGTCGAACAGCGACTGCGAGGTCGTCGTCCACCTCTACGAAGAGTATGGCGCCGAGGGCGTGGCGAAACTGACGGGCATGTTCTCGTTCGCGCTCTGGGACTCGCGCGCCGAGCGGCTCGTCATGGCGCGCGACCGCGCCGGCAAGAAGCCGCTCTTCTACCGGCGCACGCCGGACGGCGGGCTCGCCTTCGCCTCCGAGGTCGGCGCCCTCGTGCGCGCCTTCCCCGAGCTCCCGATCGTGCCGAACTTCGACGCCATCGACGAGTACCTCACGCTCCAATACGTGCCGAGCCCCATGACCGCTTACCGCGGGGTCCACAAGCTCGAGGCGGCGCACGTGGCGGTCCTCGATCGCGACGGGGGGTGGGTGTCGCGGCGCTACTGGAGCAAGCCCACCGCGGTCGAGCGCGTGGGGAGCGAGGCGGACATGGCCTCCGAGCTTCGCCGTCTGCTCGAACAGTCGGTACGCCGGCGGCTCGTCGCGGACGTCCCCGTCGGCGCGTTCCTCTCGGGCGGCATCGACAGCTCCGCGGTGGTCGCGCTCATGGCGACGCAGTCTCCGCGGCCCATCCGCACCTTCTCGATCGGCTTCCCCGACGCCTCCGACAGTGAGCTCGTCTGGGCCCGGCAAGTGGCGGCCCGCTACGGAACCCTCCACGAAGAGGCGGTCGTCGGGCCCGACGTCGGCCACGTCTTGCGCGAGCTCGTCGTCCACCACGGCGAGCCCTTCGGGGATAGCTCCGCGGTCGCGACGTACTGCCTCGCGCAGATGACGAAGCGGCACGTCACCGTGGCCCTGTCCGGCGACGGCAGCGACGAGACCTTCGCGGGCTACACGCGCTACCTCACCGCGCAGCTCGGCCACGTCCACGACGCCGTACCCGAACGGTGGAGGCCCGCCTACCGCGCGGGCCTGCGGGCCATCGTGGGAGCGTTGGCGCCGCACGCGCTCGGCTACGTCGATCACCTCGAAGACGGCGAAGCGCGCCGCTACCCGTACATCATGTGCCAGTTCTCCCCCGAGGAGAAACGGGCGCTCCTCGAGGATCCCACGCGCGCCGGCGGCGCCCGGCCGGCCGACGCGACCATCGCGCGCTTCGAGAAGATCCTGTCCGGCAGCACGCGCCGCTCCCCGCTCGGTCGGCTCATCGACCTCGACTGGGAGACCTATCTCGTCGACGACATCAACGTGAAGGTCGACATCGCGTCGATGGCGCACTCGCTCGAGGTGCGGGCGCCCTTCCTCGACACCGACGTCGTGGAGTTCGCCGCCCGGTTGCCGCGACGCATGCTGATGCAAACGCGCGGCAAGCACCTCCTCCGAAAGGCCGTGAAGGACCTCGTCGCCCCCGCCATTCTGCGCCGCCGGAAGCGCGGCTTCGGCCTCCCGCTCCGGCGCTGGATGAAGCACGATCTCGCCGCGATGACGCGTGACCTCTTGCTCGATCGGACGGCGCGCGAGCGCGGGCTCTTCCGGCCCCGCGAGGTCGAACGGCTCATCGGCTCCGTCGACCGAGACTGGAACGCGCCCGACCGCGTCTGGACGCTGCTCGTCCTCGAGCTTTGGCTGCGCGAGTTCGTCGACGGCGCGGCGCACGCGACCTCGCAGGCGGGCGCCGCGTAGTCTCCTCGTCGTCCTCCGGAATGGAAACGACCCCCCACGGCGCCACGCGGCGCCGCGTTCAGTGCGGCCTCGCGGGCGGCATCGGGAACGCGGGCAGCCCGCTCGCCATCCCCATCAGCCCCTGGACCATCTGCGCCATGTCCGTCACGTGATAGGTCGCCGGATACTCGAAGGCCCCGGGCGAGAGTTCCTTCTTCTCGATGCCCGTCACCTCGACCCGCGATTCTTCCGTCACGCCGTCCTTGCGGTACGTCACCATCCGGAGCGGGAAGTGACGGCCGTCGAAGACTTGCACCAGCCACTGCCGCTCGCCCGGTAGGCCGGTCGACGGGAGATGCAGGAAGGATGCATCTTCTTCGGCCACGCAAATCGTCGATTCGCGCCGGTCGGTCGCGACGTCCCACTCCTCGCACTTCCTGCCGGCGACGGTGTCGAACTTGCCGGTCTGCGTGACGTGGGCCGGGTTCTTCGGCGGCGCGACCCCGGGCCGATGCGGGCCGGAGGCGCCGGGGATGGATCGGAGCGCGTCGGCCTTGTCGAGATCGATGACCAGGGCTTGCCGGCGCTCGTCGGAGACGACGGAGAGCTTCTTCGCAGGCGTGTCGAGCACGACGTAAGGCTTCGGGCCGACCATCTGCAGCGCGGCCCGGGCGGCCATGTCCGGCAGGTCGAAGCGGACCTTGCTCCCTTTGACGAGAATGGCAAACGGCGTCGGCACGGCGTCGGGCTTGTTCTCTTTTGCGGTGAGGTCGATCTCGCCTTGGAACGCGTCGAGCGACGGGAGCGAGGACCCGCCGGCGACTGCGCTCGCCGCGGGCGCGACCGCCGAGGCGCTCGTCACGGGCGCGGCGGCGCTTCCGTGATCTTGCGGCGAGGAGGCTTGCGTGGGCTCCGTCTTTCCTCGGTTGCACGCGGCGGCGAGGACGAGCGATGCGGCGAAGAGAGTGCGCATTCGGACAGGGTACGCGATCGGCAAAACGCGCGACCGCCCGTGAGGCCCCATGGGCCCACGGCGACCTCATCGAACACGGCAGGCCCTCGGCTTTTGGCCTATCGTCGCGCACCCGCGTGCGCGCCCACATCGCCCTCCGCGCGGCGGCCGTCTTCTCATCGGCCTTCGCGTTCGCGCTCCCCGCACGCGCCCACGGCGAACGCGACCTGCCGTCCGAGGACAAGCCTTCGCCTCCGCTGCCGTCGCCGTCGACGGAGCCCGCGCAGGAGGGGTACAGCGTCCACTACCAGTTCACGGCGTCGACGCAGGCGCACCCCTCGTTTTTCAGCGCGCGCCCTCCGGGCGCCAACAGCCTGAGCGCCGAGGGCGAGAGCGCCACCGCGTTCGTCACGACGCTGTACGGCGACATGCGACTCTGGCCCGGCGCCGAGCTCCTCGTCGATCCGGAGATGAGCGGCGGCAGCGGCCTTTCGGGGACGCACGGCGTCGCGGCCTTCCCGAGCGGCATCGCGTACCGCGTCGGCGACGCCGCGCCCGCCATCTACCTCGCGCGCCTCGCCATCAGCCAGACGTTCTCGCTGGGAGGCGGGAAGCTGAAGAACGAGGCGGCCCCGAACGAGCTCCGGGGCCGCCGCGACCGCGACCAACTCGCCATCACCGTCGGCCGCCTCTCGGTCACCGACGTGTTCGACGCCAACCGGTACGCGAACGACCCGACCGATCAGTTCTTCAACTGGGGCCTCTTCGCGTCGGGCGCGTGGGACTATCCGGCCGACACGCGCGGATACACCTACGGTCTCCTCGCCGACCTCGCGATCGATTGGTGGTCCGCCCGCGCCGGGATCGCGCTCGAGCCCAAAGTCGCCAACGGGCCCGGCATGGACACCCGCATCGACAAGTCCCGCGCCCTCATGGCCGAATACGAGGTGCGCTACTCGCTCCTCCGGATGCCGGGCGCGTGGAGCCTCCTCGTCTTTCTCAATACGGCCCCGATGGGGAGCTACGAGCAACTCCTCGCGAACCCCGCCGCCTACGACCACGACGTCGCGCGTACCCGCGCGGACGGGCGGACCAAGTACGGGTTCGCGCTCTCGATCGAGCAGCAAATCACGAAGTCGCTCGGCGCGTTCATGCGCCTCAGCTACGGCGACGGCCACAACGAGTCGTGGGCCTTCACCGAAATCGACCAGTCGATCGCGCTCGGCGCCGTCCAAAAGGGGACTCCGTGGCGCCGCCCCGAGGACGCCGTCGGCCTCGGCGTGGTCGTGAGCGGCCTATCGCCCTGGCACGAGCGCTACCTCGCCGGCGGCGGCTATGGCTTCATCCTGGGCGACGGATGGCTGAACTACGGCCCAGAGGCGATCGCCGACCTCTATTACCAGTTCCGATTGAACGACGCTGTGGCCTTGTCGGCATTTTATCAGCCGATCCTAAACCCTGGCTTTAACCAAGACCGAGGGCCCGTGCACGTGTTCTCGGGCAGGCTTCACGTGGCCTTCTGAGCTCGCTCGCTGTAGACTGCCTCCCTTCGGAGCTCGGAGCGAAGAGATGCAAGGACGTAGCGTCGCCGTCTTGGGTGCCACGGGGGTCGTCGGCCGGGAGATCTTGGCCATCCTCGAGCAGCGGAAGTTCCCCGTTCGGTCGCTCAAGCCGCTCGCGTCGGCGCGATCGGCCGGCAAGACGGTGCGCTTCCACGGCGAGGAAATCCCCGTCGAACCGGCCGGCCCGAACAGCTTCAAGGGCGTCGACCTCGTGCTCGCCAGCGCGGGCGCTTCGGCCACGCGCGAGCTCGCCCCCGCCATGAAGGCGAGCGGCGCCGTGCTCGTCGACAACTCCAGCGCCTTCCGCATGAACGACGACGTGCCCCTCGTCGTGCCCGAGGTCAACGCCGACAAGATCGCGGGCCATCGGGGGATCATCGCGAATCCCAACTGCGTCGCCATCATCCTTTGCGTCGCCGTCGCGCCGCTCCATCGCGCCGTCGGCATCGAGCGCATCGTCGTGACGACGTACCAGTCGGCGAGCGGCGCCGGCCTCGCGGCGATGCAGGAGCTCGAGTCGCAAACGCGCGCGGTGCTCGCGGGCGAGTCGCCCGTGCCCGTCGCCCTCCCCCACCCGATCGCGTTCAACGTCTTTTCGCACAACGCGGCGGTCGGGCCCGACGGGTACAACGGCGAAGAGTCGAAGGTCATCGCCGAGACGAAGAAGATCCTCGGCGCCCCCGAGATCGGCGTCACGGCGACGTGCGTGCGCGTTCCGGTCATGCGGGCGCACACCGAGTCGATCAACTTGACGCTCAAGAGCCCCCTCGACGAAGCGCGCGCCAGGGAGATCCTCGCCGCCTCGCCCGGCATCGAGATCGTCGACGACCGCGCCCGCAACACCTTCCCGATGCCGCTCACCGCGTCCGGAAAGGACGCCGTGTACGTGGGCCGCATCCGGGGAGATGCGTCTCTGCCGCCGGGCCGGGGGCTTCATCTCTTCGTGTCCGGCGACCAGCTCCGAAAGGGCGCCGCCCTCAACGCGATCCAGATTGCCGAGCGCCTGAGCTGACGTCGTTCCGATCTGGAGGCTTTCCGCGCATGGGCCAAGAGGCGAAGGTCATCGACGACAACGAGGGTATCGACCGTCTGCTCGCGAGCACGAAGCGGATCGCGGTGCTCGGCATCAAGACGGCCGAGCAGGCAGACCAGCCAGCGTTTCAAGTGCCGCAGTACATGCAGGAGCAGGGGTTCGAGATCATCCCCGTGCCGGTCTACTTCCCCGAGGCCACCGAGATCCTCGGCGCGCGCATCTACCGCAAGCTCGTCGACGTCCCCGGTGAGATCGACATCGTCGACGTCTTCCGCCGCGCCAAAGACCTCGAGGCGCACACCGAGGACATCCTCGCCAAGCGCCCGCGCGCGGTGTGGCTCCAGCTCGGAATCCGCGGCGAGCCGTTCGCGCGGCGGCTGGCGGCCGCGGGGATCGACGTCGTGCAGGACCGGTGCTTGATGGTGGAGCACCGTCGCTGGGCGCGGAGCGGCCGGTAGACCGGAAAGGGGAACCCGCCGCCATGCGGCTCGTCGGGCCGTTGGGGTTACTCGCGATGCTGTCGGCGGCCCCCCCTGCGTTCGCGACGCCGTCGGCGCGGCTCGTCTACGCGCGGTCGGAGGACGCCGCGTCGTGCCCCGACGAGGCGGCGCTGCGCAAGGCCGTGGAGGCGCGGTTCGGGTACGACCCGTTCTTCGCGTGGGCGCACCAGACGGTGGTGGCGCAGATCTCGCGCGAGGACGGGCGGTACGTCGCGCGGGTGCAGCTCGTCGACGAGCAGGGCCTCGCCCGCGGCACGCGAGAGCTCCGCTCGGACGAAGACGACTGCGCCGAAGTGTTCGACGCCGCCGCCCTCGCCATCAGCATCGCGCTCGACGCCTCCGCGGCGACGTCGCCGGCGGCCCCGGCCCCCGCGCCGCCCGCGCCGACGACCCCCGACGACGTGCCCGCCGGACCACCGGTCCCGGGGATGGGCGCCCCGCCGGCCGCCGACGCGAACGACGCGCACGCGCCGCCGGGACCGCCGAGCCCGACGCGCCTCGGCGTCGAAGCCCTCGCGGGCGCGTTCATCGGGCCGAACGTGGCGCCCGGGGCCGCCGTCTTCGCCAGCTACCGGCGGGGCAACCTCTCGCTCGGGGTCGATCTCGACGCCGAGTGGTCGACGCCCGCCAGCGCCAAGCTGTCGGGCAGCTCGCCGCCCACGGGCCGCCTCGCCTCCGCCCTCTTCGCCGCCTCCGTCCTCCCGTGCGCGCACCGCGGGAAGGTGTTCGCGTGCGCCGTCGGTCAGGTCGGGTGGCTCGAGGCGTGGGGATGGGGCGTCGCTGTCGGCCAGTCGATGGGGACGCCCTTCGTGTCGCTCGGCGCGCGGGTGGGCGTCGAGTGGCCGCTCGGGCGGCGCCTCTTCGTGCGGGCCCACGCCGACGGGCTGGCGAACCTCGAGCTGGCGACCCTCACGCTCGACGGGCAGAACGTCTGGAAGGTCCCCGCCGTGGGCGGGGCGGTCGGCCTCGGCCTGGGGGCGCCGTTGCCGTGACGGATCCGCGAAGGCCAACCCAATGGATGGGCGTGAGCCCGAGCCCGTCGCCGCCGCGTGTGCCCGAGATCGGCGCGGTCTTCGACGAGCATTTCGACTACGTCTGGAATACCTTGCGCCGGCTCGGGGTTCGCGAGTCCGACATCGAGGACCTCTCCCACGAGGTATTCCTCAAGGTGCACGCCCGCTTGGATCAGTTTGACGCCACGCGTCCCATGCGCCCTTGGCTCTTCGGTTTCGCCTACCGCGTCGCGGCCGACCACCGGCGGCTCGCGCGCCACCGCTTCGAAGTCCTCGGCGCCCCGGTCGAGGCGGTCGACCCGATGGTCGCGCCGGATGAGCGACTCGAGGCCGACGAGGAGCGCGCGCTCGTCGAGGCGGCCCTCGAGGAGCTCGATCTCGACCGGCGAGCCGTCCTGGTCCTGCACGACGTCGACGAAGTGCCCATTCCGGCCATTGCCCACGAGCTGGGGATCCCCGTGAACACCGCTTACTCCCGCCTTCGTCTCGCCCGCCACGAGCTCGCCGCGGCCTTGAAGAGGCAGAGAAAGAACCGCTACGCGCGCGAATCCGCCAGCGCCTGGCCGAAGCCCGGCACCGGCCACGGGCCGGGGACCCGGAGGGGGGCGCTGTGAGCGACTCGATGCCGCCGCTCGACCGGCGCGTGCTCGCCTCGTTGCGAAGCGACCGCCCCGCTCCTTCCGACGCGAGGAGCCGCGTGCGGGGCCGACTCGCCGCGGTCATTCCGGCGATGGCGTTGAGCGGCGCCTCGGCGGGGGCGGGATCGAGCGGCTTCTGGCGTCGCTTCGGCGGCTGGGGGCCGCACGGGATGGCGGTCGCGACGTTCATCGCGGGGGGCGTCACGGGAGCGACGTTGCTCGCGACGCTTTCGCACGCACCGCCGCCGCGTATCGTCTACGTGGACCGGCCGGCTCCGCAAGCCGTCGTCTCCGAGGCGAGCACCTTCTCGGGGCCGCCGCTCGAGCTTGCGGGCCCCACGCGCATCCCGGTGGCCGTCCCCGCCGCGCCGCAACCGACGGCCGCGGTGGCCACGGCCTTGTCGGCGCCCGCGTCCCCCGCCGCCACCCCGCCCCACGCGTCCCGCTTCGCCGAGGAGCGCAGGCTGCTCGACGACGCGCGCGCCGAGCTCCTCCAGGGCGAGCCCGCGCTAGCCATCGCGCGGCTCGACGCGCACCGCGCGCGCTTCGCGGACGGGATGCTCGCCGAAGAGCGAGACGCCATGGAGGTCGAGGCGCTCGTGCGCGCGGGCCGGGTCGACGAGGCGCGCGCCGAGGCCGCCGCGTTCAAGGAGCGCTCGCCGAGGAGCCTGTTCTTGCAGACCGTGGAAGCGACGATCGCGTCGGCTCCCTGACGGTCCAAGGCAGGACGTCATGTCGCGAGGCCATGCGGGGACGAGCAACGCACGCGCGGCGATCCTTCTGGCGGTCTCGCTCGCGGCCTGCAAGCCCGGCCTCGACCTCGGTCACAACAACGCCAAGGTCACCCTCTCGCAGGCCGTCGTGATCGTTCCGCAAGACGGCGCGAACGCGGTTCTCGACCTCACCCTGCTGGGTGACGCCGCCGGCAGCCAAGTCGACTTCCCGGTCGCTCCGATGCCCGCGGGCGTCTCCCTCGCCGAGAAGCGTACGAACGACACGACGGAGTCGCTCACGTTCGTCGCCGCCCCGGCCGCGAAGGCAGGGGACTACCCGACGACGGTCACCGCGATAAACAGGGTGACCGGCGCAAAGAGCGACCCCGTCCCCTTCGTCATCACCGTCGCGGTCACGGTGACGGTCAGCGGCGCGGCCGACCCGACGCTCGGGATCGACGGGGGCCTCGCGGAGGTCGCGACGACGTCCTTCCAGGCGGCCACCTTTCAGACGCACATACCCAACCCGTCCGCGCTCGAGGCGATGCACCCTCCCCATCCCCTCGTCCAGATTTACGATCCGACGTGGCTCGCCGACGGCGGGTGGGACTCGTCCACGCTCGACGACTTCGTTCGAACGCTCGACATGGTGAGTATGGAGGGCCCCGAGCTTCAGATCTTCAATCCACCCCTGATTCCCGAAGCGCTCGACCCGACCGGGACATACTTCGATTTCTCCAAGCCGGCGAACGTCACTCTCTTTGCCGATTACTGCGCGAACCTCGTCCGTTATTACAACGCTGGCGGCTTCACGTACCAAGGGCAGACCGTGGTCAATCCCAATGGCTCGGCCTTCAAGGTGAAATGGTGGGGGATCCTCGGCGACACCAACCCGGACCCGGCCGCCGTCAGCGCCTATCCGAACATCTACAACCAAGCCGTCGCCGAGATGCTCGACGCCGACTCGACCATCCAGGTCGCCGCGCTCGAGTTCACCGACAACGAAATGTACCCGCCCTCGTCTTACCTTCCTGCGTTCGTCCTCCCGGCCGACGCCGGCGGCGTGAACCAGCCGGTCGGCGCCATCGCCTTGCACCTTTACTCGACGCACGTGGAGGGCACGCTGGACTCGGCCGTCTTCCAGACGGTGCCGCAGTTCGCGCAGGACATCGCGCAGGTCCGAACCATGGTGATGGACAGGCGGTCGAACCTCGTCTCGGCGCCGATCTGGGTCACGCAGAGCAACGTCAACTCGGAGGTCCCCAAGACGAGCGACGCGCAGGACGTGCGGGGGACGAGCGCGTTCTTCGCCGCCTGGGCGCCCTACATGTTCTCGCAGCTCGGGCGCAGCGGCGTCGCCTCGTTCTCGCACTGGGACTACACGGCCGGCCACGACCCGGGCGATGCGAGCCTGGACTTCGACCCGCAGAACGCCGAAGTGAACTACGACAACGGGGCGCCGTTCCTCAGCTACTGGGTGGACCTCTGGCTCGCGCAAACCTATCTGCCGGGCGTGGATCCGGCCATCTTGCAGACGACGACCACGGACCAAGCCTCGTCGCCCTCCACGGACGTCCTCGTCACCGAGAGGGACGGCCACAAGGTCGTCGTCATGTTCGAGGACATCGCCGTCGCCGACCCCCTCCACGACCTCGACGGACCCGGCGCGCCGCGCACGGTCGTCGTCGACCTCAAGAACGCATTCGCGGACCTGCCCGCCGACACGCAGTACTCGGCCACCCTCGTCATCATCGACGTCAACACGGACCCCGCCGCCGGCCCGACCACGACGATGGCCACCGTCCAGAGCGATTTCCGCGTCCCGATCACGCTCGGCGGCTACGGCGTGGCGTTCCTCACGGTGACCCCGGCGTTGTGACCTAGGAGAACTCGACGACCGTGCGGATCGACTTGCCTTCGTGCATCAAATCGAAGGCGTCGTTGATCCGATCGAGCGGGAGCTTGTGCGTGATGAGCGTGTCGATGTCGATCTTCCCGTTCATGTACCAGTCGACGATCTTCGGCACGTCGGTGCGACCCCTCGCGCCGCCGAACGCGGTCCCCTTCCAGACTCGGCCCGTCACGAGCTGGAACGGCCGCGTGGCGATCTCTTGCCCGGACCCCGCCACGCCGATGATGACGCTCACGCCCCAGCCGCGGTGGCAGCACTCGAGCGCCTGGCGCATCAGCTTCACGTCGCCCACGCACTCGAAGCTGTAGTCCGCGCCGCCGCCGGTGAGCTCCACGAGGTGCGCGACCAGGTCGCCCTTCAGCTCTTTCGGATTCACGAAATGCGTCAATCCGAACTTTCGCGCGAGGGCTTCGCGCGACGGGTTCACGTCGACCCCCACGATGAGGCCCGCCCCCGAGATGCGCGCGCCCTGCACGACGTTCAGGCCGATGCCGCCCAAACCGAAGACGACGACGTTCGCCCCGGGCTCCACCTTCGCCGTATACATGACGGCGCCGATGCCCGTCGTGACCCCGCAGCCGATGTAGCAAATCTTGTCGAAGGGCGCGTCCTTGCGGACCTTCGCGAGCGCGATCTCGGGCAGCACCGTGTGCTGCGAGAACGTCGAGCAGCCCATGTAGTGGTGGATCTTGTTTCCCCGGATCGAAAAGCGGCTCGTCCCGTCGGGCATCAACCCCTTGCCCTGCGTCGCGCGGATGGCCGTGCACAGGTTGGTCTTGCGGCTCAGGCACGATTTGCAGGCGCGGCACTCGGGCGTATAGAGCGGGATCACGTGGTCGCCCGGCTCGAGCGACGTCACGCCCGGGCCGACCTCGAGGACGACGCCCGCCCCTTCGTGCCCGAAGATGACCGGGAAGAGGCCCTCGGGGTCCGCGCCCGAGCGCGTGAATTCGTCGGTGTGGCAGACGCCCGTGGCGCGGATCTCCACGAGGACCTCGCCGGCGCGCGGCCCTTCGAGATCGACCTCCTCCACGACGAGCGGCTTGCCGGCGGCGTATGCGACTGCTGCGCGCGTTTTCATGGCCCGCAGTATCCCTCAACCAGCGGACTTGGGGAGAGTCGACGGCGCCACGGCGACCCGCTTGAACTCCGACGGCGCCCGGAGCCGCGCGGGGTCTTCGATCGCGTCGGCGAGCGACCGATCGATGGCCTCGATGCCGCCGGCGGAGTCCGGCGCGTCGACGCGGAGCGCAATCGCCGCCACCACGGACGGCCTGTACCCGAGGAGCAGGCTCTCGTAGATGGCGTGCCCGAAGACGACCGGCGGCGTCGACCGGTCGGTCAGGACGACGCCCCCTTCGTCGAGGAGCGCGAGCGCGTCGAGCTCCGGCGTGCGGGTCGGCGGAAGGCGGCGCGTCCCCGGGGCGAGCCGCTCGACGATGGCGCGGTGCTGGCGAGCGTGGAGGGCCCGCTTGGCGCGCGGGAAGGTGGCCCAGACGAGCGCGTTCATGAGGTCATGTAGGCTGCGCTCGCGGGTCGGGACCTCGCCGTCGAGCGCGATGCGCGCGTCGTAGAGCGCCCGCGCGTCGACCTCGGCGCGGCGGCGGCGCCGGGGCGTCGCGGGGACGAACCGCACCGCCGGTGCCCCTGGAAAGACGCACCCCAGCGCATCGACGGGCGGAAAGTCGTCGAAGGACGCGAGCGCGCGCCCTGCCGCGGCCACTGGAAAAAACAGCGGCTCGTGCTCGAGCGCACGCGCCAGCGTGGGTCCGAAGAAGCCGGGCTCCGCCGCGACGGCTTGGCGCACGGCGACGAGGGGTCTCATGGGCGGAAGGCCCGCGTGTGCATGGCCTGCCTCCGTCGAGTAGCATGCTTCCCCTGCGGAGGTGCGTCGTATGGGTCTTCGCGCTGCTTGGTTTTTTCCGGTCGCCGCGGCGACCACGTGCTTGTGGGCCTGCGGTTCCACCACGAACAGCGGGGACGACGGCGCCGTCGACGGCTCGGTCGCCGACGCGTCGATCCCTCGCGACGGCGGCGGCAGCAGCAGCAGCTCGAGCTCCGGATCGTCGGGTTCGAGCGGAGGCAGCTCGAGCTCCGGATCCGGGTCGGGGTCGAGCTCGGGGTCCAGCGGCGCGTCGAGCTCGAGCTCCGGCAGCGGATCGAGCTCGGGAAGCGGATCGAGCTCCAGCAGCGGATCGAGCTCCGGCGCGGTCGCGGGGGACGGCGGCGCCGCGGGCACGTCGGTGGTCCAGTACCACGCGAGCCTCCAGCGCGACGCCGTCTACCACGACGCGGCGATGACCACGACCACCGCGGCCGGCGGAGGGAAAGTCCTCACCCACCCCCTCGCGCTCGACGCGACCTTCGCGCCCACCATCACGGGCAACATCTACGCGCAGCCGCTCTACCTCGCGAACGGGCCGAACGGCGGCGAGATGTTCATCGTCGTCACCGAACAGAGCCACGTGCTCGCCGTCGACGCCACGGGCACGAAAATCTGGGAGCACCCCTCGAGCGCGACCGACCCGATCACCTACGGCACGCCCGTTACCGGCGTCGGCGCGGCCCTCGGCTGCGGGAACATCGACCCGCTCGGCATCACCGGCACCCCCGTCATCGACACGAGCACGACGCCCGCGACGATGTACTTCGACGCGATGACGATCACCGCGGGCACGCCGGCCCACAAGATCTTCGCCATCTCCGTCGCGGACGGCTCCATCAAGACCGGCTGGCCGGTCACGGTCGACACCGCCGTCACGGGCTTCGTCTCCAAGGCCCAGAACGAGCGCGGGGCCCTCACGCTGCTCAACGGCACGGTCTACGTCCCGTACGGCGGCCACTTCGGCGACTGCGGCACGTACTACGGGTGGGTGGTCGGGGTGAGCACGACCAACCCGGCCACGGTGAAGGGCTTCGCCGTCGCCTCGATGTTTCCGATGGGCTCCGCGGCCGCTCGCCAGGGCGGCATCTGGGGCGTCGGCGGCGTACCGAGCGACGGCACGTCTCTCTTCGCGACGACGGGGAACACGGGCGGGGCGACGGTGTGGAGCGGCGGCGAGGCCGTCATCAAGCTGGCGCCGGGGCCCGTCTACACCAGCGCCACCGCGAACGAGTTCTATCCCACCGAGTGGATGATGGACGACCAGACCGACCAGGACCTCGGCGGCGCGAACCCCGTCGTCTTCGACCTGGGCACGCAGCACCTCATCGCGGCGGTCGGCAAGGACGGGTACCTCTACGTCCTCAACCGCGACAACCTGGGCGGCCTCGCCGGGCAGCTCTCGCGGACCGCGGTCGGCCCGCAGGGCAAGGGCGGCGCCGGCGCGCTCAACGCCGGACCGGCGGTCTACACGACGACCCAGGGGACGTACGTCGCCTATCGCATCAACTCCGGTCCGGGCACGGGCTGCCCGGGCGGCGGCAACTCGGGCAGCATCGGCGTCGCGAAGATCTCCGGGGCGACGCCCACGGCGACCGTCGTCTGGTGCTCGACCGAGACCGGCCTGGGCTCTCCGATGGTCACCGAGTCGGGCGACGGAACGGCCCTCGTCTGGGACGCGAGCACGCACCTCTACGCGTACGACGGCGACACCGGGGCAAAGGTCTATTCGGGGACCGACACGATGGCGAGCCCGATGCACTACTTCAATTCGCCGATCGACGCGGGCGGCCGGATCGTGGTCGCCTCGGGCTCGCCCCCGCACCTCAACATGTTCAAGTAGGTCGTGGCCGGCGAACACGGCAGCGGTCTCGGACGACGGTCCGCGCCCTCGCGCCGTCCTCGCCCGGCATTCCGCCTCGAGCTGCCCCCCCGGGAGGCGACGTGAAGCCGGCGGCGCAGGAGAGCCACCTCGGCTCGCCGAGGCGCGCCGACGACCGCGCGCGCTACGGATCGTCGAGCACGTCGCGCACCTTGCGGAGGAGCAGGTCGGGCGTCAAAGGCTTTCGCAAGAGCTGAATCCCCGGCTCGAGGACGCCGTGGTGGCCGATGGCGTCCTCCATGTACCCCGACACGTAGAGGACCCGCGCGCGCGGGAGGAGAGCCTGGATGCGCTCCGCGAGCTCGCGGCCGCTCATCTTGGGCATGATGACGTCCGTGACGAGGAGGCGGACGTCGCGCCGCCCCGACTGGAGCGCGGCGAGGGCTTCTTCGGGGCCCGCGGCCTCGACGACGTCGTAGCCCGCGCGCACGAGGACGTTTTGCATGAGCGCGCGAACCTGCGCGTCGTCGTCGACGAGGAGGATCGTCTCGGTGCCGCCGACCGCGCGCCCCATCGGCCGGAGCGACGAGGCGTACGTCGGGGTCTTGTTGCCTGCGACCGGCGGCAGGTACACGCGGAAGGTCGCGCCTTGCCGGGGCTCGCTCTCGACGAAGACGTGGCCGCCGCTCTGCTTGACGATCCCGAGGACCGTCGCGAGACCGAGGCCCGTCCCCTTGCCGACGGCCTTCG
This sequence comes from Polyangiaceae bacterium, assembly GCA_036500865.1. Lineage (GTDB taxonomy): Bacteria > Myxococcota_A > Polyangia > Polyangiales > Polyangiaceae > Palsa-1150. Next base: position 64,666 of record DASYBG010000050.1, on the reverse strand, counting down.
TCGTGAAGAACGGCTCGAAGATGTGCGCCTTCGTCGCCTCGTCGATGCCGACGCCCTCGTCGCGGACGGCGAACGTCACGTGCGCGCCCGGGGCGAGGCCGCTCGCGACGAGCGGGTCGTTCGCGGCGACGGCGACGTTCGCCGTGGTGATCGTGACGACGCCCCCCGCCGGCGTCGCGTCGCGCGCGTTGACGACGAGGTTCATGATGACCTGCTCGATCTGCCCCTCGTCGGCCTCGACCTTCGCGAGGTCGGGGGCGAGCACGATGCGGAGCTCGATGTCCTCGCTGACCGTGCGGCGCAGCATCGCGTGGATCCCCGTCACGACGGCGTTGACGTCGAGGACCTTGGGCTCGAGCACTTGCTGCCGGCTGAACGCGAGGAGCTGCCGCGTGAGCGCCGCCGCGCGCCGCCCCGCGAGCTCGACCTGCCGCAGGTCGGCCTGCTCGGGGCTGCCTTCCCGGAAGGACGGCGCGAGCATCGCGCTGTAGCTCAGGATGATCGACAGGAGATTGTTGAAGTCGTGCGCGATCCCGCCGGCGAGCTGGCCGATGGCTTCCATCTTCTGCGCCTGGCGGAGCTGCATCTCGAGGGCCTGCGTCGCGCGCACGTCCTGCTGGACCGTGGCGAAGCAGAGCGGCTCGCCCCGCGCGTCGCGCACGACGAAGGAGCTCACCCGCACCGGGATCGGCGGCCCGCCGCCGAAGTGGCGCAGCGTGCCCTCCCCCCGCCAGCTGCCCTGCCGCCGGATGATCGCCGCGCGCCCGAGGGCCTCGCGGGTGTGGAAGTCCGCGAGCGACAACGTGCGCACGTCGACCGCGGGGTCCAGACCGACGAGCTTGCGCCCGGCATCGTTCACGAAGAGGACCTGCCCGTCGAACCCCGCCATCGCGATGAAGTCGGTGCTGTTCTCCACTAGCGCGACGAACGTCTTCGCCTCCTCCTCGGCCCGCCGGCGCTCGGCGAGCTCGCGCCGGTGCGAGTCGAGCAAGCGCGCGTTCGCGATCGCGAGCGCCGCGTGATCGCCGAGGCCGCGGCACAAGACGAGATCGGCCTCGCCGAACGGCGGGGATTCGGGGCGGCAGCGGAAGACGGCGAGCGCACCGATCCGCTGGCCATGGACCTCGAGGGGCACGGACACGATTCCACGCAGGCCCGCGCGCAAGACGATCTCGACGAACGCCGGGTGGACGATGCGCGAGAGCTCCTCCGGCGTCGTATCCGCGATCAGCACCGATTTACCCGTCGCGATGACCCCCATCGAGACGCCCATCTGCGCGACCTTCATCCCGTTCTCGATGAACGCCGCGCGCATCGCCGCCTTCACGCCTTCGTCGCGCGACGTCAGCGCCACGGGCTCGACCATGCCGTCGTCGGTCAGCACCCCGATGAGGCACGCGTCGCCGAGATCGCGGATCACGCGATCGGCGATGGTCTGTAGCAGCGCTTGGTAGTCGCCGGTCGACTCCACGAACGCCCGCATCGTGTCCGCGAGCGCCCGCAGGCGTTCGTGGGCGCGCTCGGCGTCCCGTTCGATTTCAGCGCCCCCGGTCACCCTCGCATGGAAGCACAAGTCCGCGGCCCCAAGGGAGGCCTCAGACGATCCCGAACTCCTTGAGCCGCCGGTAGAACGTCCGCCGCGGCACGCCGATCATCTTCGCGGCCTTCGCGCGGTTCCAGTTCGACGCGGCGAGGGCGCTCAGGATGCGCTCGCGCTCGGCCGATTTGTGCTCGGACTTGGTGGTCGATCGGCCGCGCGGCGCGGAGCGGCGCGAGGAGGGGGCCTTCCCTCTCTCGGACGACCGCGGCGGCGCGAGGGACGCCCCGGCGGGCAGCTCGAAGTCGTCGGCCGCAATCTCGGCGTCGTCGCTCATCAACCATGCGTTGAGCAGCACGTGCTCGAGCTGCCGTACGTTCCCCGGCCACGGGTAGGCGCTCGCCTTGCGCACCGCCGCCCGCGAGAGCGCGCGCCGGTCGCGGCGGTAGCGCGCCGCGAAGAGCGTCAAGAAATGATCGATGAGCGGCGGGATGTCCTCGATGCGCTCGCGCAGCGGCGGCACGTGGACCTCGACGACGTGGAGTCGATAGTAGAGGTCTTCGCGGAACGTGCCGGCGGCGACCATCTTGCCGAGGTCGCGGTTGGTCGCGGCGACGATGCGCACGTCGACCGGCTCCTCGGTCGCGCTCCCCACCGGACGCACGCACTTTTCCTGGAGCGCGCGCAGGAGGCCCGTCTGCATCTTGGGCGGCATCTCGCCGATCTCGTCGAGGAGGATCGTCCCGCCGTCGGCCTCGCGGAAGAGGCCGCGCCGGTCGCGATCGGCGCCCGTGAACGCGCCGCGCACGCTCCCGAAGAGCTCCGACTCGAGCAGGTTCGCGGGGATGGCGCCGCAGTTGACGCCGATGAAGGGCTTCTTCACGCGCGGGCCGGCCTGGTGGATGGCGCGCGCGATCATCTCTTTTCCCGTGCCGCTCTCGCCGGTGACGAGGACCGGGACCTGGATGTCCTTGAGGCGCTCGATGAGGGCGTAGACGCGGCGCATGGCCGCGCTCGTTCCGATGAGGCCCGCGTAGCCGAAGTGGCTCCGCAGCTCGGCGCGGACTTGCTTCAGGTCACGCCGCGCTTCGGCGAGCTGCTCGGTGCGCTTGCCGAGCAGGCGCGCGAGCTCCTCGTGAGCGGCGGCGAGGTCGCCGTTGGCGCGCGCGAGATCGTCGGCGCGGGCGCGGTTCTCCCCGAGCAGGCGCGCGTTCTCGATGGCGATCGCGGCCTGATCGGCGAACGCGGACAGCGTGGGCAGCTCGCGCTCGAAGCGGACGCCCGGGCGCAGGCGGGTCTCCACGTAGAGCGCGCCGATGGTGCGGCCGAGGGGCGGCGCGCCGCGGATCGGGACGCACGCGATCGACTGGATCATGAGCTGGTGGACGCTCACGGCCTGCGCGAGGCGCTCGTCTTCGCGCGCGCTCACGGTGACGACGGGCTCGCCCTGCGCGACGACCCGCTCGGCCACCGATCGCGAGAACTTGGCGTGGGGGTCGTCCTCGCCGGCGCCCGCGCGGAACGCCCGCCGCTCGAGCTCTCCGCGCTCGCCGACGAGCAGCACGAACCCCCGCTCGGCCCCGAGCAGATCGACGGCGTGGTCGGTGACGCGCTGGAGGAGGCGCGGCACGTCGTGCTCGCTCGCGAGCTCGCGCGTGACCTCGAGCACGCGGCCGAGGCGGTCCTCGGTGGCGGCGTGCTGGGAGGCGGTGCTCTGCGGCGCGAAGCGGACCGACGGCGCGGTGACCGCCGAGCCGAAGACGGGCGCCACCACGGTCGTCGCGTGGGCTTGACGGAGCGCGCGCCGGCGCGGGTCGTCCCAGAACACCTCGCGGAGGTCGCGCGGGAGCTTCGCCGCGGTCTCCTCGAGCATCGCGACCGCTTCTTCCGTGTCGCGCCGCGACGTCGCCGCCCCGCCTTGCGCGGACGCGAGCCGCGCGCGGGCCTCGAGCGCCTGCCAGGCCCACTCCCGCCGCCCGGCCTTGCGGGCGAGATCGAGCGCGCGGTCGAGGCCCCTGCGCGCGGCGTCCTCGTCGCCGGCCGCCCGCGAGATCGACCCGCGCACGATCTCGGCGAGCGCCGCGTGCTCTCCGAACCCCGCGCCGCCGAGCGCCGCCGACACCCGATCGAGCTCGCGCGCGAGGCCCCTCGGATCCGCGCCCGGCTCCCGCGCCCGCGCGAGCAGCCCCTCGAGCCGCGACTCCGCGGCGTCCCGCGCGCGCCCTTGCGCGTCCCACAACGTCGCCGCGTCCTCGTAGAGGCGCGCCGACCGCGAGACGTCGCCGGTCCGCGCCGCGTGCATCGCCTCGAGGCCGAGCAGCTGCGCCCGCGCCGCGGGCGACAGGCCGTCCCGCCGCGCCGCGAGGACGTCGATCGACGCACGCGCGCGCGCCCACCGGCCCAGGTAAAGGTCGAGGTTCGCGAGGTTCAGGAGCGCCTGCGTGACCGTCGCCCGGTTGCCCGCGCGCTCGCCCATGTCGACCGCGGCCTCGAGGTGGACGAGCGCCTGCGCGAGCTCGCCCTCCTCTTGCGCGAGGCCCGCGAGGTTCAGCCGCATCGCCGCGACGGTCGCCGCGTCGCGCGCCTTCTCGGCCGCCGCGAGCGACCCCTCGTACGCCTCTCGCGCGTCGCCCGTCCGTCCCGCGCGCTGGTGCGCGATCGCGGCCGATCCGAGCGCCACGGCCTCGGCGCGGGCTTCCCCGGTGCCGCGCGCCACGCGCACCGCCCGGTCGAGCGCCTCGCCCGCGCCGGTGTCCTCCCCCGTGAAGGCCAGGGCCACGCCGCGAACGCTGAGCGCGTCGGCCGCGAGGATGTCGGACGCGCCGCCGTCGACGACGAGCTGCGCCATCTTCGCCGCCTCGCTGTACTCCCCGGAACGCAGCTGCGCGCGCGCCCGCAGCCCGTACCACGCCCGCTTCTCCGGCCCGGCGACCGCGGCTTGCTCGATCGCGTCGAGCTCCGCCATCGCGGCCGCCCCATCTCCTCGCCCCACGGCGAGCCGCGCCCGCGCGAGGCCGAGCCGCACCCGGTCCGCCGACCGCGGCGCCCGGTCCGACTTCGCCTGGCTCGGCGGGGGGATCGACGCGAGCGCCTTCTCCGCGTCGTCGAACCGGCCCATGTCGAGCGCGCGCTCGGCCGCCGCGAACGCGTTCGCGCGGTCGCCCGGTCCGGCGTCGTCGAGGTCCGCGGCGCCTTCGGCCTCGAGCGCCGCGTCGACGTCCTCGGGCGACACGATGGCCTTGCCCGCGATCCGCCGCACCGCCGCGCGGAGGGCGCCGGGCCGCCCGCCCACCCGTTCGACCAGGTGCGCGCGCAGGCCGTCGGGCAACGAGGGCACCGACCGCTGCAAGAGCTCCGCGGCGGCCGCCTCGCCGATCGGCGGCACGACGAACGACGTACAAGCCACCCCGGTGATGCGCCGGGCGGCCGCCTGCGACGCTACCAGCACGAGGAGCGCGCCCGCCTCCATCGCGGCCCGCAGGGCGCCCCCTGCCGCCTCGTCGAGGTCGTCGCCGTCGTCGACGATGAAGACCGCCGCGCCGCGCGAGCGCGCCGACGGCGTGTCGTACTCCGCCAGCTCCAGCGCGACGACGTCGTGCATCGACATCCCCGTCGGCGCCGATTCGATGAGCGCCACCGGCCGCCCCGCCACGCCGAGCGTCCAGGCGATCCGCCGGACCAGCGTCGTCTTCCCTGCCCCGCGCGGCCCCTCCACCGCGATGCACGACCCCGGCGACCGCCGCACTTCGTCGAGGAGCACGTCGGCCGTCTCGTCGAGGCCGAGGACCGGCCACGGAGGCTCCCCCCCCTGGACCGGAGGCGGAAGCCCGGCTTCGCGACGCAGCGCGCTCGCCAGCTCGTCGACGCTCGGCCAACGCGCCGCCGCCGAGAGCTGCGTCGCCCGCGCCGCGCTCTTCGCGAGGGCCGCGCGCACCTCCGGCTCGAGCTCGTCTCCGCGCCGGGCGAGCGCCTCGTTCAGCGTCGCGCCGATGGCGTAGACCTCGGCGCGGACCGTCAGCGGCTGGCCGTCGAGCAGCTCCGGCGCCGCGTACCGCGGCGTCAGCCCGCGCGCGGCCGCGCCCCCTTCACGCCACGGCGCCGCGAGCCCGAGGTCGACGAGCGCCGCGCTCCCGTCGGCGAGCACGATGATGTTCGCCGGCTTCACATCGCCGTGGAGCAGGCCCGCGCGGTGCACCAGCGTGAGCTTCTCGCACGCGCTCGCGATCGGCTCGAGCCAAGGCCCCCCCGCCCGCGACGCGAGCACCTCGTCGAGGCTCTTGCCTTCGATGAGCTCCCGCACCATGTACGGCCGCCCGTCGCGGAGCGCGCCGAAGGCCGTCACCCGCGGGACGCCGAGCCCCTCGAGACCGCTCAGCGATACGGTCTCGCGCACGAGCGCGTCGATCTCCGACTCGCCCGCCCCCGGCGCGAGCACCTTCAGCGCGAGCACGCGGCCGCTCACGCGATCGCGCACCTGCCACACCTCGCCGCCGCCGCCCGCGCCCAGTCGTTGCACCGGTTCGTAGCGGGGCGGCAGCGTCGCCGCGCGGCTCGACGACGACGTGGGTCGAACGGCCTCGGTCGCGTCGGACATCGGTCAGAGCATATCGTGCATCCCGAGCGAGGCCGACGCCGGTTTGACCGGCTTCTTGTCGGTGGACTCAAGGCCGTAGTCCGCGCTCAGGGCAAACCAGAATCCGGTCAGCGAGAAGCCGACGCCGACCCGCGCTTCCATCTGCTTGATGGGCTTGTATCGGATGCTCAGCTGCGGAAACGAGATGTGCGGGAAGAAGACCGGCACCGCGCCGCCGTTGAACCAGTTCTTCTCGACATACCCGCCGACCTTGAGCGTCGTCGCCCCCGTGTGCCCCGCCAGCGTGCAGCTCGGCGTCGACGGAGCGTTGTTGAACTGCTGGCACTCGAAATAATTGACGCCGTTGGCCGAGAGGTTGCCGTTGTTGTTCTGGTACACCCAGTTGTTCTGGAGGTTGCCGAAGATCACGCCGACGCCGACGCCGAACCCGAACTCGAAGTCCCAATGGTGGCTCTTGTCGAGCGGCACCGACCACAGCTCGTCGAGGCCCAGGTAAATGGCCTTCAGGCTACTGTTGACGACCGTGAAGTTGGCCGCGTCGCCGCTCGAGGGCCCCGTGCCCCCCGTCGGCGTCGCGTTCTTCTCGTGGAAGAGCGTGTCGCCCATGCCGTAGTCGGCGTAGACGATCCACGGGATCATCGACTGCCCGCCCTTGCGGATGTCGAGCTCCGCGCCGATCGAGTTCGAGTAGACGGTCCCTCCGTCGTCGACGAAGAGGTTCTCGATGAACTGCGGGATGACCGTCCCCCGGTAGCGCGCGCCGACGAAGTAGTAGCGCGTGTTGGGGTCCTCGAACGTGTTCGTGTCGTCGTTCGCGTCGGGCTCTTTGGGCGCGACCTCGTCGGGCGCGACGATGACCTTCGCGTCCGCGGGCGCGGCGGAGTCCGCGTCGGCGGCCTTGCTCGCGTCGGGGGCCGCCTTGGTGGCGTCCTTGGGCGGCGTCGTCGTCGCGTCGTCGGCCGACACCGGCGCCGGCGCGGGCGTGTCGTCGGCCGATGCGGGCTTCTTCTTCTTCGCGGGCTTCTTGGCCGGCTTGGGCTTGGGCGTCCCCGCGGCTGGCTGATCGGCGTCGGCCTGGGCGCGCGCGATGGAGGGCGCGCAGAGCGCGCCGGCGAGGGCGAATGCGACGGCGAAACGGCGTGAGGAAACAGCAATGGACATGGAAGGTCCTCGGGGAGAAATCGCGAAGCGCGCCGCGGACGCGCGGAGGAGCGGGGCCGGGGCGAGACTGCGGTAGGAGATGTCGGGGGACGCGGCGCGCGCGATGCTACACTAGCGATGCCCGTGGGGGGGAGGCGCCTCATCCGTCGGGTGCATGTGATCCTCCACGGCAACATCGTCCAGCAGGTCGTCGACCGGGAACGCGCCGGGAGCTTCGTCAAGGAGCTCGTCGTGACGGGCGGACGTGTGCCTCTCGCCATGGTGCGCAAGCGCTCCGTCGAGCGGCAGGGCGACCGCGGCCCGGTGCTGCTCGTGCACGGATTCGGGCAAAATCGCTACGCGTGGCACCTCCCGGCCCGAAGCTTCGCGAATCATCTCGCGACGGCCGGCTTCGACGTCTTCAACCTCGACCTGCGGGGGCATGGCCGCTCGCGTCATTTCGGCGCGAGGCGTTGCCGCGGCGTGGAAGATTACGTCCGCGAGGATCTGCCCGACGCCGTACACGAAATCCAGACCCTCTCGGGCGGCCGGCCGGCGTGGGTCGTCGGCCACTCGCTCGGGGGTCTCGTGGGCTATGCCGCGGCGCCGTCGCTCGCGGGCGCCGTCTCCGGCGTCGTCTCGATCGGAAGCCCGTATCACTTCACGCGCGGCTCCTTCACGCTCGGCGCCCTCTCGTATCTCGTGCGGGCGCTCTCGGTGGCGCCATTGCCCAACGCGGCGGTGCCTCTCTTTCCCGTCGGGGCCACGATGCGCACCATCCGCCGCTTCGCCGAGAGCCCTCTCTACCCGTTCCCGCTGCGCGGCTGGCACGCGGGCTCCTGCGAGCCGCACGTCCTGAACCAGCACCTGCGCCTGGCCTTCGACCGCGCCGCGATCGCCGAGACGCGGGATCTGTTCGCGTGGGCGAACGAGCGGCGCTTCGGCGGACGCGACACCGACTACGTGGAGCGCTTCGAGGCGATGGATCTGCCGCTCTTCGTCATCGCCGGCGACAAGGACGACCTCGCGCCCCCCGCGAGCGTGCAGCCCGGCTTCGCAAAGAGCCGCTCGAAGGACAAGACGTACCGCGTCTTGCCGTTCGGCCACATCGACTTGCTCGTCGGGAGGGACGCGCCCGCGACGACGTGGTCGCTCGTGGAGGACTGGCTCGTGCAGCGCGCCGCCTGACAGAGCGCGGCGATTTTCCCCGATACCGGCGCGATCCCGAAGTCGGGGGTCGTCGCCGTACGGAGGTACGGCTCCTCGCCGCCGCCTTCGGCCTCGCTTGGTCTCGGGGAAAATCGCTGCACTCTGTGCAGGGGGCACTCTCGCGCATGCTGGCCGCGTTCACGCTTACGAGATCGCGGTCATGGGCGGGCGGCGAAGGACCCCGCAGCAACGCACTCGCCCACTTACTCCCGCCCGCCGCGCTCCGCCCTCAGCCGCGCCATTTCCTCTTCGAGCCGCCGCACCGTTCGCCGCAAGTCCTTCACTTCGCCCTCCGTCGCCAGCGCCATCGCCTTCGCGAGGAGCTCCGCTTGGTCGCGCGCGAAAGTCTGCGCCTTGCCCGGCACGCTCATCGCCGCCATGAGCGCCTTCATCACGCGTTCGTCTTGCATCAGGCGCATGACACGCGGGTCGCTCATGAGCTTCATTCCGCGCTCGAGGAGGGCTTTCTTGAAGGAGGACATCGACACACCGTCCTAAAGCCCACGCGCGACGAGCGCAAGCCACCGCGGCGTTCCCCGTGGGCTCACTCGGGTGACTCACCGGACAACGGCGTTCATCTGCAGGATGGCGACCTCCATCCGCAGGATAGCGACCGCCTTCCGCTGGATGGCGACCTCCTTCCACTGGATAGCGCCCTCCATCCGCAGGATGGCGACCTCCTTCCACTGGATAGCGCCCTCCATCCGCAGGATGGCGACCTCCTTCCACTGGATAGCGACCTCCTTCTGCAGGATGACGCCCTCCTTCCACTGGATAGCGACCTCCTTCCACTGGATAGCGACCTCCTTCTGCAGGATGACGCCCTCCTTCCGCGGGATAGCGACCCTCTTCCACTGGATAGCGAACCCCTTCCGCTGTCCGTGATGCGCTTGCCGAGCTTGCCCATCAGCACATCGTGGTGGACGCGGTCGAAGAATTTCTCGAGGTCCACGTCCACCACCCAACCGCGGCGGTCCTGAATGTACTTCTGTGCCTCGCACACGGCGTCATGTGCGCGGCGTCCTGGACGAAAGCCGTGGCTGTGCGATGAGAAGCTCGGGTCGAATCGCGGCTGCAGGACCTGTAAAACGGCCTGCTGGATGAAGCGGTCGAGCGCCGTTGGGATGCCGAGCTCTCGCTCCCCACCGCCGCTCTTCGGAATGAGCTGCCGCTTCACTGGCTGGGGCCTATACGTGCCGGCGAGCAGTTGCTCGCGGAGCACGGGCCAGGTCTCCCGCAAGTAATCGCGCACCGCCTCCACCGTCATCCCGTCGATGCCGGGACTGCCCTTGTTCTTCTGCACGCGCTTCAACGCCATGACGACGTTGCCACGCTCGACGACGCGCTCCATCAGTCGCGCGTCGCCGTTTCCCGAGCGCTCGTTTCCGTGCGCCGCCGTTGACGCTTCGCCGCTCCGCTCTACGCTCGGGGCTTCACCCCTACCCTCGAGCGGGAGCTCCAGTTGCACGGACTTCTGGCGCTTGGCGTCTTCGAGACTCACAGTCGTCTCGCTCTCCTCTCCGTTCGGCCCTTCGCGCCGTCAGAGGCTTCCGAGGTGAGGGCGCACCCTGCTCGGCTCCGCCGTCCGCTACTACGGCCTCTGCTGACTTCTCGCTCCACCTCTCGGCGTCGCCCTTTCGGGCGCAGGCGAGACCTCCCCAGGTAAGGGTCGTAACCTTCGCTGCACGATCGCCGCGTTTACGCCGTCTGCCTTTGGTCGCGAGGGCTTTGCGGTCCATTGCCCGCTCCCCCTGGCTCGCAGCGCCTTCTACGCGGTTTCTGTTCGTCGACCCGCAGCTTCTGCTCTTCGCTTCTTTCAGCCTCGGCCTCACGGCCTGCGCCTTGCGATTTGCTCGGGGTTCCTGCGACCAAGCACCCCAGAGGACTTGCACCTCCTGGCTACGCCCATGCTGGGCACACAACGAAAAAGGCCGCCCGCGGAAACCCGCGAGCGGCCTTGTGCCTCACCTGGCGCCTATGCCGGTCAGTCCTTTGCGTCGCCCCTCGCGAAGATCGATGCGACGTAGTTCAGCACGTCGGTCGCGCTCACCTCGTTGTAACCGAAGTTCTTGATGAGCCTCGACTTGATGATGTCGATCTTCTCTTGGGTGTCCTTGTCGACCACGGCGCTCACCAGCGTCTTCAGCTTGATGCTGTCCTTCTGGTCCTCGAAGAGCTTGAGCTCGAGCGCCCTCCGCAGCCGGTCGTTCGTGTTCCACTCGAAGCGCTTGCCGTCGACCGCGAGCGCGCCGATGAAGTTCATGATCTCGCGCCGGAAGTCGTCCTTGCGGTTCTCGGGAATGTCGATCTTCTCCTCGATCGACCGCATGAGCCGCTCGTCGGGCTCCTCGTCCTGCCCGGTGTAGCGGTTCTTCACCTTCTCTTTGAGCGTGAAGGCCTTGATGTTGTCGATGTAGTTCGCCGCGAGCTTGGTGATCGCGTCCTCGTCGGCGCTGATGGCGCGCTGGACTTCGTTTTTCACGATCTCCTCGTATTCGCGCTTCACCATCCCGATGATCTCGCCGAAGCGTTTGCGCTGCTCGTCGCTCGTGATGAGCGAGTGGTGGCGCAGGCCCTTCTCGAGCTCGTTCAGGACCATGAACGGGTTGATCGTCCCCTCGCCGGACTCGTTGACGAGCGCGTTCGAGATCTTGTCTTGCACATAGCGCGGGCTGATGCCTTCCATGCCCTCGCGCTTGCTCTCCTTGCGGAGCTCCTTGACCGTGTCCTGCGTGTAGCCCGGCAGGACCTTGCCGTCGTAGAGCTTCATCTTCTGGAGGAGCGACAAGTTGTGCTTCTTCGGATCCTCGAGGCGCGTCAGCGCGGCCCACATCGCGGCGACTTCGAGCGTGTGCGGCGCGATGTGCTTGCCCTTGATCTTGGTGCCGTTGAAATCCTTCTCGTAGATGCGGATCTCTTCGGTCAGCTTCGTGATGTAGGGGATGTCGATCTTGATCGTGCGGTCGCGCAGGGCCTCCATGAACTCGTTGTTCAGGAGCTTCTTGTACTCGGCCTCGTTCGTGTGGCCGATGATGACCTCGTCGATGTCGGTCTGCGCGAACTTCTTCGGCTTGATCTTGTGCTCCTGCGTCGCGCCGAGCAGATCGTAGAGGAACGCGACGTCGAGCTTCAGGATCTCGATGAACTCGAGGACGCCCCGGTTCGCGATGTTGAACTCGCCGTCGAAGTTGAAGGCGCGCGGATCGGAGTCGGACCCGTACTCGGCGATCTTCCGGTAGTTGATGTCGCCGGTGAGCTCCGTCGAGTCCTGGTTCTTCTCATCCTTCGGCTGGAAGGTGCCGATGCCGATCCGGTCCTTCTCGCTCAAGACGAGGCGACGCACGCGGATATGGTTGCGGACGACCTTCGCCCAGTCGCCCTCGTACTTCTGCATCAGGCCCTTGAAGATGAAGCGGCTGGCCGGGTCGAGGTCGCCCGCGACGCGCACCTTGAACTTGTCGTTCGAGAGACCAAGCTCGTCGATCGCCTTCGAACGCCAGTCGGGCGGGATGACGCGGAGGGGCTCTTCGTTCATCGGGCTCTGGAAGCGGTCCTGGTCGGCGTTGATGCCGGTGGCCGCGAGGCCGACCCACTCGAACGTGAACATCGACCCGTCGGGCGTGCGCGAGTATTCCTCGACGCCCTGCTTGAGGAGGCGCGCGATCGTGCTCTTCGACGAGCCCACCGGGCCGTGGAGGAGGATCACGCGGCGCTCGGGGCCGTAGCCCTCCGAAGCGGCCTTGAGCACGTGAACGAGACGCATCAGCGGAATGTCGAGGCCGAAGATCGCGTTGGCCCCGCCGTTGTGTTCGTCTTTGAAGAAGTTGTACCGAACGAGCTTCTTCTTGTTGTCGATGTACTCCTCGGTGCCGTAGCTGATGATCATGTCGTAAATCCGCTGGTACGCGTTGCGCGTCACCAGCGGTCGCTCACGCACGATGCCGAGGTAGTCCTCGAAGCTCCCTTCCCAGTGGAGCTCGCGATAGAGCCTCAGGTCCTGCATCGCGGCGATACGGTCGGTCATGCTCGCGGTTCGGGTCTCTGCCATCGCGGAATTCCCTCTTGTGTACGGCACTCGTCCCCGTGCCGGCGGGCCGGGGGCATGCTCGTATGATCACCATATCACCGGTGCTGCGCCGCACCGAAGCCGCCGTGAAGACGGCGGCGGATTGCCCCGCGCTCGGGCTCGAACGCGGGGCGACTCGTCCATGGGGGCGTCCGAGGCTTCTCCACCGGCGTGTGCGGCGCCTGGGTTTCGGGACTATAATTATGAGGTGTTCCCGCTCGGCCGCTCGGTCTCGTGGAGCGGGCGAGCCAGGCTCGTGGCTTGCAACTCGAGCGCGCGACGGCCCCCTCGGGGCGCATGAAGGCCACCCATGAAGCTCTTCGCCAACCGCCCACCGACTCTGCTCGCGCTGCTTTCGCCGCGGGGCATGCTCGCGGCGATCGGCGTCGCCTGCATGGTCGCCACGGTGGCGACAGGGTGTGCAGAGCAAGAGGCCGACGGGTTCGGGGCGTCGTATCCGGTCGGGTCCTCGCCGCCGCCGCGCGAGCCGCCCTCCGAGGCCATCGACGCGCTGACCCCGCCGCCCGGCGATGCGCCGCCGCTGCCCCCGGCGGACATGCCGCCCGCCTCCGCCGCGCCTACCGGCCCGCCGCCCGCAGAGGGCGCTGACCCGGCCCAAGGCGCCTCGGTCGTCATCGGCGACAACGACCCCGCGCAAGACGGCGAGCAAGCGAACGGCGCGGCGGACGACGGCACACCGCCCGTGGATCAGGTGCCGCCCTCGATGCAAGGCGCCCCGCCGGAAGGGCCGCCCGACGGCCCGCCCGACACCGACCCGTCGGCGCTGAACGCGTTCCGTGGCGCGCTCGACCCCTACGGCAGCTGGGTCGACGACCCGACGTATGGAACGGTTTGGGTGCCGTCTCCGGGCGCGGTCGGGCCGGACTTCACGCCCTACGAGACCGCGGGCCACTGGGCGTACGACGACTCGAACTACGTCTGGGTGAGCGACTACTCCTGGGGCTGGGCGCCCTTCCATTACGGGCGATGGGTCTATTCGCGGCCCGTCGGTTGGGGCTGGATCCCGGGGCGAACGTACGCGGGGGCGTGGGTGTCGTGGCGCTCCGGCTGGGACGACTGGGCTTACGTCGGCTGGGCGCCGCTCTCGCCGACGTGGGGCTGGCGGCGAGGCGTGGCCGTCGGGCTCGGGTTCGTGCCGGCCGCGCCGTACGCCTTCGTGTCGACGCGTGATCTCTTCGCGCCCCGGGTGGCGTCGCGGGTGGTCACGGGCCCGCGCGAGGCGACGGTCGCGGCCCATACGCGGCCGTACACGGCCGGGACGACGATGACCGGTACGACGGCGGCCGGCAGAACGATCGCGCATCCCACGGTGGGCGGCCCGGCTCCGTCGAGCCTGGGGATCCCGCAGTCGGCGGTCGTGCGCACGCTGTCGTATCAAGCGGCGGCGGGCCGGCGCGGTGCACCGTTCGGACAGGCGGGCGTGTCGGCCGGCGTGGGCGCGGCGCGGTCCGTCGCGCCGGCGTACGGGCCGCCGGTCAGCACGCACTTCGGCGGGCGCCTCGGCGCGGGCTTCACGGGGAGCGGCATCGCCGCGGGCCGGACGCGGGCGCCCTCGAACGGCGCGCGCGCGTACTACGGCCCGTCGCGGAGCTACACGCTCGGCGGCGGAGGCACGTCGGCGCCCTCCCCGTACTACCGAGGGGCCGCCGCGGCGAGCCCGCGCTACGGCGGCGCCGTGGGCGGAGGCGCCTACGCGGGGCCGCGCTACAGCGGCGTGGTGGGCGGCGGCGCGTACTCGGGGCCGCGCAGTTTCTCGACGGGGGCGGCGACCGGCGGCGGGGCCATGGCGCCGGCACCCGCGGCGCGCGGCGGGATCCAGAGCAGCGGCGGCGCCATCGGCGGCGGGTTCCATAGCGGCGGCGGCGGGTTCCACGCGGCCGGCGGCGGCCGATCGTCGGGCGGGCGTGGCGGGCACCGATAGGGCGACGACGGCGGCCGCACATTCACGGCAAAGCGCTTTCTTCGGTTGGATGAGGAGGCACGGCGATGTCGACTTGGGCTTTCGGGGCGTGGGCGGTGGGTGTCGCGACAGCGGCCGCCTCGCTCGCGGGGTGCACGGTGGACACGAGCGCGCCCTCGTACGCGTCCGGCGGGAGCGGCGGAACGAACGGCGGCGCGAGCGGCGGTTCGTCGAGCGGCGGCGCGTTGAGCACGGGCGGCGGGTGCACCGCGAGGCCGTCGGTCACGGCGAGCGCCCAGCCGATGCTCGTCGACGTCGACGTGGACCGGACGCTCAACGCGCGCGGGGGCAACGGCGTCGGCGTCTTCACGCAGTACGCGACGGGCGGACACTGGCAAGTCTGGTGGACGTGCGACACGAACGTGAGCGGCTACGACTGCCAGTTCGACGTCACCGTCTCGGTCGCGAGCGGCGCCATTACGAACTACTCGCCCCAGTTCCTCGGAAATGGCGACACCAGCCAGCAGTGCTCCTCGAGCCAGATCACGGCCTCGACCAACACGGCGAACGGCATCGACGGCATCGCGTTCGACACGCCGGCCAGCGCCGTCATCACCGTCGACGCGAAGATCAACGGCGCGGAAGACGGGTCGATCATGTTCTTCGTGCAAGACGGCGTCGTGAACGGCGGCTACACGGGCACGCTGACCGACCCGCTCATGTTCGAGCCGGCGAGCCCGTAGCCGGTGGCAGGGCCGCTCGTCGCGGTCGTCGGGTTCGGGGCGAACCTCGGGGACCGGCTCGGCACGATGCGGGCGGCGGCGGCGGAGCTCGCGCGGGCGGCCCGCGTCGCGAAGACGTCGCGTGTCTTCGCGACCGCGCCGGTCGGCCTCGCCGAGCAGCCGGAGTTCTTCAACGCGGCGGCGCTGGCCGAATACGCCGGGACCGCGGAGGAGCTCCTCGACGTGCTCTTGGCCATCGAGGCCAGGCTCGGTCGCGTGCGCGACGCCGCCACGCAATGGGGCCCGCGCACGATCGACCTCGATCTCCTCTGGGCGCGCGACACGCGCCTCCGAACCGCGCGGCTCGAGCTTCCCCACCCGCGCCTGCGCGAGCGCGCGTTCGCCGTAATTCCGCTCCTCGACGTGGTCCCCGGCGCGGTGGATCCCGTGACGGGCGAGACCTACGTGGTCCCCGCGGGCGAGGTGCGCGCGACGGGCGAGGTCCTCGCGGGCCCGTGAGACCGCGCGGGGCCGCATAGCGGCGATCGGCGCTCACCGTGACGCTGGCGGCTGGCTTCCTGGCTTTCGGATCTCGTCGTACACCCGTCGCACGATCGCCTTGAACAGGCGCGCCCCGAAGTCGGGCTCGTTGAAGTAGGCGTCGGCGATCTCCTTGTTGCGGTCCATCCGCGCTACGACGAGATCGGCGACGACGTCCTTCATGACCAGCTCGAAGTTCTCCAGCGAGTTCGCCTTCGCGCGGTCGGCGACGCCCTTCTCCTCCTTCGCGTCGGCGACGAACTGCTCGACCGCGAGCGCGTTGCCCTCCGCGAACTCGGCTCCGAAGCGCTCGTTAAGGATCTCGATCACCTCGGAGAGCGCGACCTGGTCGTCCTTTGCCTTGCGCGTGCCGACCGCCGTCATCCCGGCGAGCGGCACTCGCTCGGCGAGGCTCAGGTGGATGCTCCCCTCGGCGATCTTGTCGAGCCGGTAGTACTTGAGCGCGACCTCGCCATCGAGGTCGAGGGGCGCCTTGCGTTCGTCGCGCGGGAGCTTCAGCTCCAGGTGCCGCCCGTAGGCGTAGAGCTTCTCAAGGTCCTCGTCCGCGAAGGGCATCACCTGGGAGAGGAAGGCATACAAGCGAACGTAGCCGGCGAGCGCGTTGCGAAACTCGTCCTGCTTGTCCTCGTCGAGCGCGGCGAATCGATCCACGGCGGGTCCGAGGGCGCGGTACATCTCCGCCTGGTCGGCGACGGACTGCTTCTCCCTCGGCGCGTAGAAGTACCGGCAGAACCCATCGACTTCGGACGCCCAGAAGACCTGCATGGCTTCGAGGCGGTGTTGCAGCTCGTAGAGCTGGTTCGGGTCTGCGGTCTCCGCGACGATCGTCTGCTCGAAGTACGGCTGAAAGCTCCGCTCGATGTCCGCCGCGTCGTTCACGAAGTCGAGGACGAAGGTGTCCTCCTTGCCGGGAGCCATTCGATTGAGGCGCGAGAGCGTCTGCACCGCCTGCACGCCCGCGAGCCGCTTGTCTACGTACATCGTGTGGAGGAGCGGCTGGTCGAAGCCCGTCTGGAACTTGTTCGCGACGAGAAGCACTTGGTAGGCGTCCGACGCGAACCGCTCGCGTAGCTCACGCTCGCGGATGCCGCCGTTCATCGTGACCTCCGTGTATTCGCGCGCCTCGTCATCCGGGTCCTTGACCACGCCCGAGAACGCGACGAGCACGCCGACGTCCTTGTAACCGTTCTCGGCGATGTACTTCTCGAACTCCTGCTTGTAGCGGACGGCGTGGAGGCGTGACGCCGTCACCACCATCGCCTTCGCCCGACCGCCCAGCTTGTGGCGCACCTTCGACCGGAAGTGCTCGACCATCACCTCTGTTTTTTGGGCGAGGTTGACCGGGTGAATCGACATGAAGCGCGCGAGCTGCGACGTCGCGTGCCGCTTGTTCACCTTCGGGTCGTCCTCGGTCGCCTTCACGAGGCGGTAGTAGGCGCGGTACGTCGTGTAGTTCTTGAGGACGTCGAGGATGAACCCTTCCTCGATCGCCTGCTTCATCGAGTAGAGGTGGAACGGGATCGGCTTGCCCTCCGCGTCGCGCTCGCCGAAGACTTCGAGGGTCTTCGACTTCGGCGTCGCCGTGAACGCGAAGAACGAGAGGTTCTTCTGGCGCCCCCTCGATTGCATCACCGTGACGATCCGGTCCTCCGCGTCCTCGCCTTCGCCGTCGCCCTCCTCGCGCTCCGCCTCGGCGAGAGATCGCGCCGCGAGGACCTCCTTCATCTCGCGCGCCGCTTCGCCGCTCTGCGAGCTGTGGGCTTCATCGACGATGACGGCGTAGCGACGCTTCGGGAGCATCCCGATGTGCTTCGTGACGAACGGGAACTTCTGGAGCGTCGTGATGACGATCGGCACGCCCGACGACAGGGCTTCGGCCAGCTGCTGGCTGCTCTCGTCGATCTTCTGGACGACGCCCTGCTTGTGCTCGACCTCGTAGATGTTCGCCTGGAGCTGCTGGTCGAGCACGCGGCGGTCGGTGACGACGATGACCGAGTCGAAGACGCGCTCGTCCTTCTCGTCGTGCAGGCTCGCGAGGCGGTGCGCCAGCCACGCGATGCTGTTCGACTTGCCCGACCCGGCGGAGTGCTGAACGAGATAGCTCTTTCCCGCCCCGTCGCGGCGCGCAGCGGCTTCGAGCCTTCGAACGGCGTCGAGCTGGTGGTAGCGCGGGAAGACGAGGCTCTCGCGCGTCCGCGTCTTGCCCTCGACCTCTCTCTCCTCGACTTGCAGGTGAACGAAGCGCGCCAGGACGTCGAGGAAGCTGTCGCGCTCCCACACCTCCTGCCAGAGGTATCCCGTGCGATATCCGCTCGCGTGCTCCGGGTTTCCGGCGCCACGGTCGCGACCTCGGTTGAAGGGCAAGAAGGTGGTCGCGTCGCCCGAGAGCTTCGTCGTCATGTAGACGAGGTCGGGATCGACCGCGAAGTGGACGAGCGAGCGCTTCTTGAACTGGAGCAGCATCGGGCGCGTGTCGCGCCGCCGGTACTGCTTGACCGCGTCCTCGACGGTCTGCTTGGTGAGCGGGTTCTTCAGCTCCGCCGTGGCGATCGGGAAGCCGTTGACGAAGAGGACGAGGTCGATCGACTCGTCGCCGTCCTCGACGAACCGCACCTGCCGCCGGACGACGAGCCGGTTCTCTTGGTACCGCGCGAGCGTGTCGGGGTTCATCCCGTGCGCCGGCTTGAAGTACGCGCAGTCGAGCTTCTTGCCGAAGAACTTGAATCCGTGACGGAGCACGTCGAGGGCGCCGCGTGAGTCGAGCGTCTTGACCAGCGTGTCGAGGACGGCGGCTTCGAGCCCCGACGGGTGCTGCTTCCTCAGCTCGCCCCACGTGGCGGGCTGCGTCGCCTCGATGAATGCGAACAGGTCCTTCGACGCGAGCGCCGTCTTCCGATCGAAGTCCTTCGCCACGCCCCGCGCCCAACCACCTCGCGTGACGAGGTGGTCCTCGATAGCGTCCTCGAAGTGCTGCTCCTTCGTCTTCGGCATCACGCTCCGTCCTCGCGGTTCACGGAGCGCCCTTCTTCATCTTGCGACGGGGCGCTTCCGGCTTCTTGAGCTGCTTGACGGCTTTTTCGAATGCCGCGTCGATGGCTCGGGGCTTGGCGTCTTCCTGATCGCGGTACCGATCGTATTCGCGCTCGGCTTTCGCCTTCGCCGCCTCCGCCGAGACTTTGCCGGCATGATCGAGCAGCACTCGACCTGACGCCCTGAGGAAGTCGTCGAGCTTGGTGATCCAGTCCCGCATCGTCATCGGGCGTCGTTCGAGCGCCTGAAGCTCCGCGTACTCGATGTACAGGTTCACGATGCGGTGGAGGATCTGAAGCTCGGTCTCGGTGAGGTAGTTTTTGGCGATCGAAGCATCCGCCTTGCGAACGACGCCGCCCGGTCGCGTGGACTGGATGCCCATGAAGGGCTTGTCGCCGTCGGCGCGCTCGTAGACGATCTCGGCGGCGGTGTGACCATGCGATGCCCAGTGCATCTTGTTCTGCACGGTGGCGAAGAACTGCTCGGAGAGCGCGGCGTCGGGCTGGTAGTCCACGCTGGTCGCGTAGATGTCGAGCACCTTCTGGTAGAAGCGCCGCTCGGAGGCACGGATGTCTCGGATCCGTTCGAGCAGCTCGTCGAAGTAGTCGCGCTGACCAGGACCGGGCGGGTTCTTGAGCCGCTCGTCGTCCATCGCGAAGCCCTTGACGAGGTACTCCGAGAGACGAGCCGTCGCCCACTGACGGAACTGCGTGCCCCGAGGGCTCCGCACGCGGAAGCCGACGGCGAGGATGGCGTCGAGGTTGTGGTGCTCGAGCTCGCGAGAAACTGAACGATTCCCTTCGGTTCGAACTATTCGATACTGTCGAATAGTTGCCCCTGGCGACAGCTCGCCCTCGGCATACAGCTCCTTCAGGTGGTGGTTCACCGTCGCCACGCCGATGTCGAAGAGCTGCGCCATGAGCGCCTGCGTGAGCCACAGCGTCTCGCCCTCGAAGCGGCACTCGATGCGCGTCCGACCGTCCTCGGTCTGGTAGAGGATCAGCTCCGCCTTGGGCGCGTCACGGTCGGTCACGCGGCTTCCTTCGATACGTCGATCTTGCCGGTGACGGCGGCGGTGATGAGGACTTGGCGGTACTCGCGGAGCTTCTCCACCTGAGCACGCGCCGCGCCCGTGAGAAGCGCGCTTCGCTGCTCGACATCCGCCAGGTACGCCACGATGCGATTCACCTCGTCAGTGGGCGGAACAAGGCACGGGAATGTGCGGATGTTCTCCATCGAGAGGTTCGGCTGCGCAGCTTGAACCGCAGACAGCCAAACGAGGTCCTGGATGTAGCGCGTCGAGAAGAATGCGCGCAGGAATGGAGCGAAGGTGGTCTCTTTCAGACGGACAAAGCAGACCGCTTGGTTCGTGTTCGAGGGCAGAAACGCCGGCGGGAGGACAGCCGATTTGCCTGTTGTGGCGCCCGCAATCACGATCAGGAGGTCGTGCGACTTCAGTCGAGATCGTTGCAGCAGACGATCGGTTTGCTCGTCAATATAGAATTCCGGGTCCGGACGCACAGCGCCGTCAAGCAGGTTCTCCGCCTTCAGGAAGCGCACACCCGCGGTAGTTAGCTCTCGCCCGACTGTTGATGGAGTGGTGCCTTTTGAGACGAGCCGTGCCTCATAGCGAACGCGGCTGACCGTCCAATGCGACGGCACGTTCCCGAAGCCCGATAGACCCGACTTCTTCATCGGCACGCTCGGGTCGAGCCCACTCGTTACCGCCTGCGTGATGAGCGCCTGCCGCTTCTCCTGGAGCAGCTCGATGAGGCGCTCCTTCTTGGCGATGAGGGCGTCGATGGCGGCGGTCTTGCGGTCGAGAAAGCTTGCGATAGCGCGCTGTTCATCGACCCGCGGCATCGGGAACGGGGTTCGACGAAGCCCCTCTCGCGAAAGCTCGATCTGATTGGTCGCACCAGGCGCGAGCACCGAGTACAGGTAGCCCTGGTAGGTCTCGGTTTGCAGCACGTAGCGAAGAAATGAGCCGCTTGCTTCCCTCGTCGTCCGGACGACAGTCACGTGGCTGTCCGCAAGGAATTCGCCGGTGCGGTCCAGCAGGGTGGCACGACCGAGCGTGCCGGTGCCCGTCGAGTTGACGAGAAGGTCGCCGTATCGCAGGCGACCGCGCTCCCCTGACAGCGTGCTGCGACGCTGCCACTTCACGTTCTCGTAGCGGATGCCGTCCCAGTAGATGCAGGCTTGATTCACGATGGGAACGCCCTCATCGTCGTCGGCATAGTCAGGGCTCCGCCCTCGCGAGACAAGGGTTGTGCGCTGCTTGAGCGGCACCGCCGCCCAGTCTTCGGGCAAGCTTCCGAGCCAGGAAACGCCCGAATCCTTCAGCGTACGCTCGCAGGTCAAGACAGAACCTCGCCGAGCATCCCCTGGATTTCCGCCTCCAGAGCTCGAATCTCGCGCTCGATGTCGGTGAGCGGTCGCAGCGCCTTGTACTTGTAGAAGTGCCGCGTGAACGGGATCTCGTACCCAACCTTGGTCTTGCTCTCGTCGATCCACGCATCGGGCACGTGCGGCAGCACCTCGCGCTTGAAGTAGGCGTGGATGTCCTCCTTCAGCGGCACGTTCTCGTTGTCCCGTAGCTCGGCGTCGGGCTCGGGGCGTCCCTTGCTGTCGGTGCAGACGTCGGCGGTCTCGTCGCGCTCCGAGAGCGCCGAAAGCACGGCTTTCCAGACGTTCGCGAGCACGTCGAGCTTCGCCTCGTCGAACGCCGTCGCGAGGACCTTCTCGAAGGCGCTCCGGTCCTTCGCGACCGCATTCGGATCGAGCGTCCGCAGCACGGCGAGGATCCGCTCTTGCAGCTCCCGCCCCTGCTCGACCTCGCGCTGACCTGGAGCGCCCTTCTTCTTCGACCTCGCGAGCCCCTCGAACGCGCTCTCCTCGCGCAGCCGCTCGATGCGCTCGGGCGACGCCTGGAAGTTGAGCCGCAGCGGTCGCTCGACCGTGATGCGCCGGAAGCCGAAATCGTCGTTGTCGAAGATCTTGGAGATCTCGCCCTCGACAAACTCGCCGTACGTCCGAGCGATGGTCGCGATGTGCTCGCGCCCCAGCTCGTTGCGCTTGTTCCCGAGGGACTTGCGCATCTTCCGGAACAGCTCGACCCCGTTCACGAGCTGCACCTTGCCCCGGCGCGCTTCGGGCTTGCGGTTCGTCACGACCCAGACGTACGTCGAGATCCCCGTGTTGTAGAAGAGCTGGTCCGGCAGCGCGATGATGGCTTCGAGCCAGTCGTTCTCGATGATCCACCGGCGGATCTCGCTCTCGCCCGAGCCCGCGTCGCCCGTGAAGAGCGGCGAGCCGTTGAAGACGATCGCCAGGCGCGAGCCCCCTTCGCCCGTCTTGGAATCCACGGGCTTCATCTTCGCGCTCATGTGCAGGAGAAACAGCATCGAGCCGTCGTTGATGCGTGGCAGCCCTGCGCCGAAGCGACCTGCGAAGCCGAGCTTCTCGTGCTCCTCCTCGATCTCCTTCTGCACCTTCTTCCACTCGACCCCGAAGGGCGGGTTCGACAGCATGTAGTCGAACTTCGAGCCGGCGTGCTTGTCCTCGGAGAACGAGTTGCCGCGCGCGATGTTCTCGGGGTTCTGCCCCTTGATCATCATGTCGCTCTTGCAGATGGCGTAGGACTCGGCGTTCAGCTCTTGCCCGAAGGCTTTCAACTCCGCGTCGCGGTTCAGCTCGCGCAGGTACTCCTCGGCGACGGACAGCATGCCGCCCGTGCCCGCCGCAGGGTCGTAGAGCGTGCGCACGACGCCCTTTCGACGCAGCGCCGCGCCGTCCTCGACGAACAGCAGGTCCACCATGAGCCGGATGACCTCGCGCGGCGTGAAGTGCTCTCCGGCGGTTTCGTTCGACGCCTCCGCGAATTTTCGGATCAGCTCCTCGAAGATGGATCCCATCACATGGTTCGGGATCGTGTCGGGGTGGAGATCCACGCCCGCGAACCGCACGACCACCTGGTAGAGGAGGTTCGACTCGTCGAGCTTGACGATCTGGTCGGCGAACTTGAACTGATCGATGACATCGCGCGCGTTCGACGAGAACTCGCGGATGTACCGTGTGAGGTTCGCCGCGATCTTGTCCGGCTCTCCCTTGAGCCGCTCGAAATCGAGGCGGCTCACGTTGTAGAACGGCACGCCCGCCGCCCGTACGAGCAGCTTCTCGACCATCGCCTCGGGTTGCTTCGCCTTCTTCAGCTCGTCGTGCTTGGCGAGGACCTTGTGCTTCGTCTTCTCCAGGACGCAGTCGAGGCGCCGCAGCACCGTCAGCGGCAGGATCACCTTGCCGTAGTCCGCCTGCTTGTAGTCGCCGCGCAGCAGGTCGGCGACCGACCAGATGAAGTTCGTGATCTCCGAGAACCCGCTGAACGAGCGCGGCGAGGGCGGAGGCGCGGTGTCCCGTGACCCATTCGCCTTTGACGCAGCCCGTTCTTTCGCTGCGAGGTTCGCTACCTGGTCGTTCGCCATCGCATCGCGAGGCTACGCCCGCTTGACGGTGTTGATCAAGGTTCGTAGGCTGTCCGCGTGGCGCCTTCGAAGACGCGCGCAACGCCCGATATCATCACCATCAAGGAAGCCGCGCGCATCCTCGGCGTCAGCGAACCGACGCTGCGCCGCTGGGACGAAGCGGGGAAGTTCAAGGCGCGACGGCACCCGATCAACGGCTACCGGCTGTACGAGCGCTCCAAGGTTCTCGCGATGCGGAAGAAGATCCTCGGGACGGCCGCCTGACCCGGCACGAGTTCAGCCCAAGTCGTCGCCCCCGCGTATCAAAGCTGCACGTCCCAGGCGACCAAGCTCGCCGACCCGCCGCCGTTCGAGGTCAAGGCGCGACGGCGAAACGAGGGTGCCCGAGGCCCGCCCCCGCTTCCCCCGCCCCTACTGCATCCGGACCCTGAGCCTCCAGGCCACCTGCGCCACGGTGTTGTCGATGGCGATGAGGTCCTTGTCGCCGCTCTTCGCGTCGGCGGCCACCACCTTGTCGAGCGCGTCGGCCGCCGCCACGTCACCCTGCGGCGCGAGCTCGTCGATGGCCTCGCAGAGCGCGATGCGCGCGCCGGCGTTGCGGACGCCGTCGACGTGCTTCAAGAGGTCGGCCCGCGTGGCGGCAGACTTGGCGCCGCCGCCGTAAATGACGGTCATCCAGGTCGCCTTGATGGCCTTCCAGTTCGCGGTCGGCGAATTCGAGGGGATGCGCTCGTCGAGGATCGACGCGTAGCAGGCCCCGTCGGTCTTGCACTTGTCGAGCGCGGCGCCGGCGTTCTCGAACATCTGGTGGGTCAGGTTGTAGATGTCGGCGGGCGCCTCTTTCTTCACCTTGGCCATGGCGTCCGCGACGTCGCCCTTGTGCTCGGGCGTCATCAGCTTGAAGGCGGCCTCGAGCTGGAGGAGACGCGCCGAGTAGTCGGGCGCCTTCTTCATCTCCTTGAGCAGCCAGTCGAGCAGCGTCGTGTCGTAGAAGTTCGCCGACTGCTGCGCGAGGGCCGCGCGCGGCTTGAGGAGCGACATCAGCTTGTCGGACGACTCCCAGGTCAGCTTGTTGTACGCGGCGAGGTACGCCGGGATGCTCCGCGGATCGTCGGGCAGCTGCACGAGCGCCTGCGCGAGCTCGGTCCGCACGGTGTCGGTGTCGGCCGTGGGGAGGACCTCGAGGATCGCGTCCCTCGACGCCGGCCGCCCGAGCTGCGCCATCACCTCGGCGACGACGCCGAGGCCCGCCTTGTCCTCGAAGCCCTCCATCGCCTTCGCGTAGTCGGGGTCCTGCCCCTTGAGCGCCTTGATGAGCTCCGGCTCCGCGGCCTTGGCCATCTTGAGGAGGGCAAACTGGATGGTCGCGCCGAGCGTGCTGGTCTTCGACGGCGTGAGGAGCGCCACGAGGAGCGGCTTGACCGCCTTCGTGTCCTGCATCTGGCTGAGCAGCTGCACGCTCGTCAGCTGCCACCACATGAGTTGATCTTTTTGGGAGTCGACGTCGGGCGTGACGGTGCCCTTGAGTTTGTCGATCGCCTTGGGGCCGTAGCTCGGGTCGTGGACCGAGAGGACCGCGTCGTGCACGGCGTGGTAGAGGCGCTCGCTCTGCGCCTTGGAGAGCTTGAACTTCGAGAACATGTCCCAAAGCCCGTCGACGACGGTCGGGTCGAGCTTCACGCCGGCCTTCGCCATCGCGTTGATCGACTCGCAGGCGACGCGCCCCTCGTCGTCGGTGCGGCCCATCTCGAAGTCCTTGAGCGCCTTCACGAGCGCCGGCTGTGTGCGCGGGTCGTGCGTCTCGGCGAGGAACTTCATCAAATCGATGCGCGTCTTCTCGTCGAGCCCGCCGGCCGTGTACTGCTTGGTGAGCGGCTCGACGATGGTGTCGAGGAGCGACTTGACCTCCGGCGCGTCGGCGTTGTTGCTCGCCTTGGTCATGTCGTCTTCGTAGAACTGCGCGAGGCGCTTGATGGCGTTCGCGCGCTGCGCGGGGTCGTCGAGGCGCTTCACCCAGGTCTTCGGGTCGTTCTCGTCGTCGCACGCCGTCATCGCGACGACGGCGGCCGCGGCGACCACGACCGGCGCGGCGGCGGCCGCAGCGGATAGGACCAGACGGAGCGTGCAGCCAAGCGTACGCGCGGTCATCATGGCGATGTCTCCGGTGTGCGCGTCGCGACGCGCCGCATCGCGAACGAATCGCAACGCTTGCCGCGGAAAGTACAAGGCCGCGCGTACGAGTGTCAACGCGACTCTCGCCTCATCGACACACCCTCTCCCCGAATGGAGTGATGCGATTATCGCCGGTATCGGGGAAAAGCGCGTCGCTCTATCCGATGATCATCCCCTCGGAGAGGAGCTTTCCCTCCTTGAAGCGGCGGAGTCGCCACTGGTCCAAGGCGGGCGTGCTCTTGCCGTGCACGATGAGGTCGGCCAGGAGGCCCCCGACGACGGGCGCCATCATGAAACCGTGGCCCATGAAGCCGCTCGCCTGGTGGAAGTCCTCGACCTCGTCGACCGGTCCGACGATGGGATTCGCGTCGGGCGTCAGGTCGTAGCAGCCCGCCCATTGGCGGAGGACCTTCACGCCGGCGAGGACCGGACACGCCCGCACGAGGGACCGCGCGTATTTGCCGAGAAAGGCGTGCGAGCTCCCCTGGTCGAGCCCCGCGGGAACGTACTCGTTGCCGATCCCCCCGACGATCTCGCCGCGCGTCGACTGGGAGAAATAGAGGCCGTCGCTCAGGTCGGCGACGAGGGGCTTGAGCCAGGGCTTGAGGGGCTCCGTCGAGCAGATCTCGTGCCGGTGGGGCTTGTTCGGCAGCGCGACGCCGACCAGCTTCGCGACCTCGGGAGACCAGGCGCCGGCGGCGTTGACGACGCGGCGCGTGCGGAGGGTCGTCACCGGGTCGCGGCCGTGGCCCGACGGCTTGGTCTTCCCCGGTGGCCCGGACCTGCGGATGCGCACGCCCTCGATGCGGCCGCCCTTGGTGTCGATGCCGACGACGTCGTGCCAGGTCACCACCTCGACGCCGAGCTTGCGCGCCGCCTGCGCGTAGCCCCACACGAAGGGCCACGGAAAGACGACACCGTCGTCGGGGTTGTAGCTCGCCGCCTCGATGCCGGAGACGTCGAGCTCGGGGACGACGCCGCGCGCCTCCACGGCGCTGAGGATGCGCGTCTTCAGGCCGCACGCGTTCTGGAGGGCGACGCTCTTCTCCAGCCGCTCGCGCACCTCCGCGCTGCGGGCGACGAAGAGGTAGCCGCCCTGCCGGAACCAGACGTTGATCTTCATCTTCGCCGCGAAGGCGCGGCAGACGCGGATGCTCTCGAGCATGAGGCGGACGTTCGCCTCGCTCGACCACTGCGCGCGAATGCCGCCCCCGTTGCGCCCGCTCGCGCCGCCGCACAGGTAGCCGCGGTCGACGACGGTGACGTCCGTCATCCCGCGCTCGGCGAGGTGGTAGGCGGCCGACAGGCCCATGATGCCGGCGCCGATGACGACGGCGTCGGCCTGGTCACGCATGGGACGCCGCGCGCGCGGGGCGCGCCGTTACTTGGTCGCGCTCTTGGTCTTGGAGGGGCTGTCGGCCGGCTTGGGCGCGTCGCTCTTGGGAGTCGCCGCCACCTTGGGCGTCACCTTCACGAACTTGAGCGTCATCCGGTCGCTCTCGCCGATGGCCGCGTACTTGTCGTGGTCCTTGTCGCCGAGGCGGAAGGTGGGCGGGAGGGTCCACACGCCTTCGGAGTAGTCCTTGGTGTCCTTCGGGTTCGCGTTGACCTCGGACTTGCCGGCGAGCTTGAAGCCGGCCGCGTCGACCTGCTCGACCAGCCACGCCTCGGGCACGTAACCCTTCTTCGAGCTCTCGGCGGGGTCGGCGCCCTTCGCCGCGCGGTGCTCCTCGATGCCGAGCACGCCACCCGGCTTGAGCGCCTTGTGGATCTGCGCGAGCCAAGCGTCGAGCACGCCGTTGTTCTTCATGCCGTGGATGCCGCGCATGATGACGACGAGATCGACCGTCCCGTCCTCCGCGAGCTTCGGCGCCTTCGGGTCGACGACCTCGGTCTCCACCTTGCCGTACGCCTCGGGCAGGTCTTCGAGGAAGCCCTTGAACTTCTGGCCGTTGAAGGAGCCGCGCTCGTTCGGGGCGCCGTTCGGGTCGGTGATGGTCGCGACGTACTTGCCGGACTTCGCGAGCGCCGGGGCGAGCAGCTCGGTGTACCAGCCCTCGCCGGGCCCGATGTCGAGGACGGTCATCGTCGGCTTGAATCCGAAGAACGCGAGCGTCTCCACCGGGTGGCGGTATTTGTCGCGGGCGGCGTTCGCGGGCTCGCGGAGCTTGCTCTTGGCGACCGCCGTGATCGCGGCCTTGCCGTTCGGGAAGGATTTCTCGGCGAGGGCCTTCGCTTCGGCGTGAATCTCCGGCGTGAGGCGCGCCTCTTCGGCCTTGCGCTGGTCTTGCCACTTCGTGCGGTCCGCCTCGAGCTGCTTGTCGGCGTTCGCCGCGGGGCCGTGCTCCATCGCGGCCGACTCGGCGGCGGCGCTCGGCGCGGCGGCGCTGTCGCTCGTCGCGGGCGCGGCGGCCGTCGAAGCCGACCCCGCGGGGGCCGCGGAGCCCGACGCCGCGACGGTCGGGACCTGCGCGCCCGCCGGCTGCTTGGAGCCGCAGGCGAGAGGCGCCGCGAAGAGCGGAAGAGAGACGAGGAGCGGAAAGAGAAGAGTGGTTCGACGCATGGGCGCCGTCGTATACCTCTCCGATCGCCCTGACAAGCCACGCGGAAGCTCCGCGCGCGCGGCCCCTCAACCCGCGAGGCCCTCGTCCATCCGGCGCATCCCTTCGAGCAGCAGAGCCTCGCTCGACTGGTCGATGACGCGGGCGGTCGCCTGGAAGGTCGGGTCGAGCCCGAACTCGCCGTCGGTCAGCTTGAGCATCGCAAAAAACGCCTCTTCGCCGCGCATTTCGCCCCAGAGAGCGTTGACGACGTTGCCCTCGGCAAAGTGGATCTCGCCGGCCCCATGCGGCGCGCGGATCTTCAAATTTCCGCTCTTTCTGCCATGAAAGAGCACCTGCACCATGTCGGGCAGGCCGAGCTCGCGGAGCTGGCCGCTGACCCCGCGCGACAGGCGCGGGGGGGCCCGCAGATCGAGGAGGGCCTTCAGCTTGGCGACGAGCACGTCGGCATGGGCGGGCTTGTTGACGAAGTCGAGCACGCCGAGATCGAACGCCTTCTGCGCGAGGTTGCGCTCCTGGCGCCGCGTGTAGACGACCCACGGCACTTCCTTGCCCGCCGGCGTCTTGCGGGCCTCGGCGAGGAAGGCGAGCCCGTCTTGGGGGGGGAGATCGAGCTCGCTCACGACGAGATCGGTGTCGCCCTTCTCGAGGACCTTCAGCGCTTGCTCCGGACTTCGCGCGATCTCGACGATGAAGCCTTGCTCGATCAAGCGAAGCTCGAGCACCGTCGTCTCCTCGGGGTCGGCGTCGACGAGGAGGGCCTGCGGGCGGTTGGCGAGCAAGCGCGCCTTGAGGTCTTCGCCGAGCATGGTGTGGCGGAAGAGATCGACGAGGTTCGGGTCGAAGACCGTCTCGGCGCGGCCGACCAGAGCGTCGCACGCTTCCTGAGGGGTGAGCGCCTTGCGGAACGGGTTGCGCGGGTTCTGCGTCAAGTCGGCGTACGTGTCGCAGATGGCGACGACGCGGGCGCCGAGGGGGATGTCTTTGCCGGCGATGCCGTTCGGCAGGCCCTTGCCGTCGTAGCGCTCGTACATGCTGGCGGTCGCCGCGATCGTGTCGGGCGAAAGGTGGACGGGCTCGAGGAGGCGGCCCGGGATGCTGCAAGTCTTCTGGGCGGCGAGCTTGTGCCCGTCGTACTCGGCGCAGTTGTACGCCGTGAGGTGGTACTGGCCCATCTTGCCGAGGTCGTGGATGTACGCGGCGGCGACGATGGCCTCGACGTTTGCCGGGGCGAGGCCCATCGACTCCGCCACGCGCCGCGCGAGGCGGGCGACCTGCGAAGAGTGGCCGCGGAGATCGGGGCGGGTGCTCTCGAGCAGGCTCACGAGCACGTTGAGGAGCTCGAGCGGGTCGCCGCGCGGCGCCGGCGGGGGCGCAGGCGGCGCGGGGACCGCGGTCGGACGCGCGGGGGCGGGTCCCTGCGCGAGGTCCTTCTCGCTGAGCACGCGCTCGCGCGATCGGGTCTTCGGCTCCGCGCGCATCGCCGTGAGCTCCCCCGAGTCGGGCTGCAACACGTTGCCTTGATAGACGTCGAGCATCGACTGCAGGTGCGCGTGGGCCTGCCGATCGAGGAGCGCGAACGCGTGGATGTCGCCGAGATAGGCCTTGCCGATGAGCGCTTTGACCGCCGCGGGCCGGGCGAGCACCGCCTTGATCTCGCGCGCGCCCGACGCAATCTGCACTTCTTGGAGCGCCTCGAGATCGTCGGGGTCGGCCGTGACGACGGTGAGGCTGTGGCTCTTGGCGTCGAAGACGACGGGGCAGACGCCGATCTTCTCGGCGAACCGGTGCGGCACCATGTCGAGCATGGCGCGCGCGACTTCGGCCTTCGCGAGCTTCTCCGACGACGCGAAGTAAACCTGGTATTGCGTCGAGAGGGCCTTGAGCAGATCGGCTTCGCTCACGAGGCCGTGCTGAATGACGACTTCCTCGACGCGCTCACCGGCGCGCTGCACCTGCGTGATGACGGCGTCGACCTGCTCGGGCTTGAGCAAACGCTCTTTGACGAGATAGTCGCATACGCGCTTGGTCTTTGCGGCGAAGGCGGCAGTCTTGGCGACGGAGGGCACGCTGTATCAGTCTACATCAAGCGGGGGACTGTTCCCCAACACGGCGCAACACGGCGTCGAGCCGTTCGGCGTCGACGTTTCGACCGGTCAAGACGACCACCAGGTCGCCGCCGCGCGCCCCCTCGGGCAGGCCGAAGAGCAGGGGCGCGAGGGCGGCCGCCGCCGACCCTTCCACCACGAGGCCCATGTCGGAGTAGGCGTGCGCCATGGCCATCGCGATTTGCTCGTCGGTCACGACCAACATGCCCCCGACGCCGCCCGCCCCGCCTACCTCCGGTACCGCCCACGACGACTCGCCCCCCACCCCCCACACCACGGGTGACACCGCGGCGGGGCGGTCCCGCGCCTCCATGCGCAGCGCCCACGAGAGGCCCGTCGCGAGCCCGCCGCCGTAGGGCGCGAGCAGCCGCCGGGGCACCCCGCCGAGCGCGCGCACGATCTCGAAGCCGAGCGACGCGCCGTTGCCCGCGACGACGTCGAGGTCGTCGCACTGGGCGATGTATGCGCTCCGGCGCGACCGGGCGATGTCGCGCGCGAGGCTCTCGACGTCCTCCGGGAGGTCGCTCGCGGCCACGACGAGCTCGGCGCCGTACCGCTCGATCTTCGCGAGCTTGGTGGGCGACGCCGTGGGCGGCACGCAGACGGTCGCGGCGAGACCCAGGACCCGGGCCGCGTAGGCGACTGCGAGCCCATGGTTGCCGCCGCTCGCCGCCACGGCGGCGCCGTGCGATCGCTTGGCGTCGAGGGCGACCAGGGCGCCGCGCACCTTGAAGCTGCCGGTCACCTGAAGGGCCTCGAGGGCGAGCCAGACGCGCGTACGGCCTCCCGGGTCGGCCCGCGCGTCGAGATCGGCGGCGCGCACCAGGGGCACCTCGCGCAGGCGGGCTTCGGGGAAGCGGGCGCAAAGGTAGCGCACGGCCTCGAGTGCGGACCGGTCCGGTGCCGACCACCGGAACGCCCCGGCCGCGGTCGGCGCCGCCACACAACGCATACAGGGGACTACGGGCGAAGCGGGCGCCCGATTAACGAGCGAGAGGCCTTCAGCCCGAGACGAGCCACCGGAGGGGACGGCGGTAGTTCGTGATCATCCGGTCGGCCGGCACTTCGTGACCGAGGCCCGGGACGATCTTCACCCTTACGTGGATGCGTGCCTCTTTGAGCATCTCGGCGGCACGCTTCGTGTTCTCGGCTACCTGGTCGTCCTCGCCTGTAAAGAGATAGACGCGGCGGATCTTGCCGCGGTTGTGCTCGAGGAGCTGGGCGGCGTCGCCGAACCAGTAGCGATCGTTGGCGGCGAGGATGAGCCAGCGGCTCCAGTGCGCGGGATCGCGCATCCCGATTTGCTGGGCGACGAACGCGCCTTCGCTGAAGCCGATGAGGACGTCGCCCCGGGAGCGGACTCGCCCGGGGTATTTGGTCTGCAAGGCGACGACGATGGCGTCCACGATGCGCTTCGCGGTCTCGGCGTCGTTGTTCCAGGTGCGGCCGCCGGTCTCCGTCATCGACGGACCCTGCGGGCACACGACCCACCCGAACTGGCGGGCCACGCGCGCCCACTTGCGGCAGTCCTCGAAGGCGTTTCCGCCGCGCCCGTGGAGGTAAAGAAGGATGGGCTGGCGCGTCTTCGAGCGGGGCTTGTAGTAGTACGCGTCGGCGTAGCCGGGGACCTCGAGGGTCATCGCGTCGGGCGTGGTCGCGGCCTCTCGGGCGCTCGCGCCGCGGGTGAAGAGCAGCGCGCAGACCGCGGCCGCGGTTGCGGCGAGGACACGGAAGGCGGAGCGAACCACGGCGAGGGAAATACCCGCATAACGCAACCTTTGGCCGAAGCGCAAGGCGAGCGTTCCTTCCGATGTTACGTTCGAGCGCCGCCGCTCCTCCCCCCGCCGCCCTCATGCATCGAAGTCCGCTCGTCTACGCCACACGCCGCTCGGTCCTCGCCCTGGCCCAGTGCCGCGCCTTCGTCGCGCGGCTTCGCGCCGCCGTCCCCTCGCTCGAAGCGCAGGAGCTCCAGATCGTCACGAGCGGCGATCGCATCCAGGATCGCCCCCTCTCGGAGGTGGGCGGCAAGGGGCTCTTCGTCCGGGAAATCGAGGAGGCGCTGCTCGACCGCCGGGCCGACTTCGCCGTTCATTCGATCAAGGACCTGCCGGCGACGTTGCCGCAGGGCCTCGTCGTGGCCTGCGTTCCGGGGCGGGAAGACCCACGAGACGTGCTCGTGGCGCCGCGCCACGGGACGCTCGACGCGCTGCCGCGGGGCGCTCGGGTGGGGACCTCGAGCCTGCGCCGGGCGGTGACCGTCCTCGCGCGGCGGCCGGACCTGCAGATCGTGCCGATGCGCGGGAACGTCGATACGCGCATGCGAAAGGTCGACGCCGGCGAGTGCGACGCGATCCTGCTCGCGCGGGCGGGGCTCGTGCGGCTGGGCATCGACGCGAGGGCGACGGAAGTGTTCTCGGTCGACGTGTCGCTGCCGGCGCCGGGCCAGGGTGCGCTCGGCATCGAGTGCCGGAGCGACGACGAGGACACGCGCGCGGTTCTGTCGACGCTGCACGATACGGCGATGGGCATGTGCGTCGCCGCCGAGCGCGCGGTCCTCGAGGCGCTCGGCGGAGACTGCAAGACACCGCTTGGAGCCCACGCCGAGCGGGTCGACGGGAAGATGCACGTCCGGGCGTTCGTGGCCCGCCCCGACGGGACGGGGTTGCGGCAGGGGGAGTCGACCGTGGATTGGCCGCCGTCCGAAGAGGGGGCGCGCGAAGCAGGGCTGGCGCTGGGCGGCTCCCTCCGCTGACCCGCGTCGCATCGCGTCGTGGTCCCTCCGCGGGCGGTGGGAGCCCGGCGGAATTGCAACAAATGCCGCATTCCGATCGCCTGCAGATTACGATTGTGGGCAATGGGGCTCGATGCGGAATGTACGGCGCGGGTGGGGCGGAAGGCTTCGGTCGGCAAAGCGCATCTCGAGGGAGAATCGCTGCAATTCCGGGGGGATTTCCGGCTGGACATCCCGTTCGAACGGATCAAGGACGCCTCGGTCGACGGCGCCGCGCTGGTGGTGGTCGCCGACGAGGAAGTCCGATTGGAATTGGGCGCCCAGGTCGCCGAACGATGGATGAAGCTCATCAAACAGCCCAAAGGGCTGTTCGAGAAGCTCGAGATCGGTCCGACGTCGCGGGTCGCCGTGGTCGACGTGAACGACTCGCTCTTCGTCAGCTCTTTGCGTGAACGCGCGGGGAGCGTGACCGAAGGGCGGGTGCCGGAGGGCGCCGAGGTCGTCATCTTCGGGGCGGACACGCGCGAGGCGCTCCGGAAGGTGTCGCTCCTGCGGACGCGGATGGGCGACACGGGGACGCTGTGGATCGTGCGGCCCAAGGCGAGCAAGCTCGTCTCGGAGGCCGACGTGCTCGGCGCCGCGCGGGAGGCGGGGCTGGTCGACACGAAGGTCGTGGCGCTCTCTCGCCTGCTGACGGCGCACAAATGCGTCGTGCCGCTGGAGATGCGCGGGCAAGCGCGCCGGCGCGCGCCCATCCTGACGATTCCGCCGTCGGCGCCGGTCCTCGGGCGCGAGGCGGCGGGCGCGAAAGCGAAGAGCGAGAAGCCGCCGAAGCGGTCGACCCTGCGGCCCGCGGCCGTGAAGGAACGGCCGAAGGCCAAAGAAGGCAAAGACCCGAAGAAGGCCAAGAAGCACTGACGCGGTCGCGGCGACGCGGCGCCAACGTCAGTGCGGGAGTCGCTCGT
Source organism: Polyangiaceae bacterium (assembly GCA_036500865.1). Taxonomy (GTDB): domain Bacteria; phylum Myxococcota_A; class Polyangia; order Polyangiales; family Polyangiaceae; genus Palsa-1150. Next base: position 30,865 of record DASYBG010000050.1, on the reverse strand, counting down.
CTTCTTCGACGCCCGCGCTCGGATCGGGGGGACGGCCGGAGGCCTTGTGGGCGCCGATCTCCTGGAGGTCGAACAAGAAGCGCATCGCCGACGCGAGCTCGGAGGCGTCGTCCTCGCCGCCCGAAGCGCGGGCCTTGAGGCGCGACGTGGGCGCGTGCAGGAGCTTGCTGACGGCGCTCTCGACCATCTGCGTGAGGGCGGCGCGGTCGCCTTCGAGGTGGGTGAGGCGGCCGATGGAACGCTCGAGCTCCGCGAGGAACACGGCGCGCGTCTTCGCGCGAAGCGCGACGAGCGTGGGCTGCACTTCGAGCCCGCGCGACCACGACAGAAACTGGGCCACCTCGTCGGAGACGATCTTCTCGGCAAGATCGACCTCTTGCCGCCGCCCCTTCATGCCGAGCGCGACCTCCTGCTCGAGGTCGTCGACGTTGTAGACATACACGTTGTCGATGCCGTGAACCGCCGGCTCGACGTTGCGCGGGACGGCGATGTCGACGAAGAGCAGGCTGCGGCCGCGCCGGGCCTTCATCGCGCGCTTGACCATGTCGCGCGTGACCACGGGCTCCCGCGCGCTCGTGCTCGCGACGACGACGTCGGCCTGCTGGAGCTCTCCCTCGAGGTCGTCCCATGGGACCGCGGCGGCGTGCAGCTCGCGAGCGAGGGCCGCGGCGCGGTCGAAGCTGCGGTTGCAGATACGGACCGCGCGGGCGTTGCGCCCCAGGCTGCGCGCGGCCGCCTCGGCCATTTCGCCGGCGCCGAGGAGCAGGACGACACGGTCGGCCAGGTCGCCGAAGAGGTGGCGGGCGATGTCGACGGCGACGCTGGAGATGCTGACCGAGCCGGCGCCGATGGAAGTCTCCGTCCGGACGCGCTTCGCCGCTGCGAAGGCCCGGCTGACGCACCGGGCGAGCTTGCCTTTGAGCGCGCCGGCCGCGAGCGCCGCGTCGTAGGCGTCCTTCACCTGGCCCAGGATCTGCGGCTCGCCGAGGACCATCGAGTCGAGGCTCGCGGCGACACGGAAGAGGTGCCGGACGGCATCGTCGGCGCGTACGTCGTAGAGGTACGGGGTGAGCTCGGCGTGGTGCGCCAGCCCGCCGTGCCGTGCGAGCTCCTCCGCGATCGCCTGCTTGGCGGAGTCCCCCCCGTGGTCGGAGGCCAGCGCGACGACCTCGACGCGATTGCACGTCGACACGAACATGACCTCGGTGACTTCGTCGCGCGCGGACAGGCGCCCGAGCATCGCCGCGTGCGCCTCCGGACCGGCGGCGAGACGCTCGCGAACCTCGACGGGGGCGGTCCGGTGGGAGAGGCCGACCACCAGGATCATGGGCCGCCCACGGCCACCGCCGCCGCCGCGCCCGCGTCGCGCACGAGGTAAAGGAGCAGCACGAGGACCGTGCACCCGAAGCCCGCGATCGTCCCGTACGCGGCGCGACGGCCACGCCAACCGGCCGCGGCCCGGAGGAGCAAGACGCCGCCGAAGAAGGTCCACGACGCGTAGCCGAACGCGGCCCGGATGATCTCCGCGGCCCCGCCGGCCTCGACCTCGTGGGCCCAGAGCGTACCCGTCAAGATGCCGATCGTGAGGAGCGGAAACCCCGCGACGAGGCACCGGTGTTCCGCGCGGTCGAGCGAGTCGAGCGGGGGCAGGCGCTGGAAGATGCCGCGGAGGTTCTTCTGCTTCAGTTGCCGCTCCTCGACGAGGTACGCGATGGCCGCGGCGGAGGCGAGCGTGAAGGCGGCCACGCCGAGGAGGTTCGCGGCGACGTGGAACGGGAGGATGGCGCTCCGGAACTTGGGGGCCGCGCCGCCGCCCACGAAGCGCGAGGCGAGGAGGAAGCACAGGGCGAGCGGCGCGACGAAGGCGCCGACGACGTCGATGTGGAAACGCGGGCGCGCGAGGACGTAGACCAGCGCGGCGAGCATGGAGGCGATGCTCATCGCGAAGTGGATGCCTTCGACGGGGCACACGTGGAGTACGAGCGACGCGGCCACGATGTGCGTCGCGTGGAGCGGCACGCCGATGGCCACGAGCCGGGGCGCCCAGCGCGCCGCTCGCGCCGGCGCCGCCGACGCGTCGTCGGAGGACGACGGCCACCCGAAGAGGGACGCGAAGAAGAGCGCACTCGCCGCGAGGTACACGGACGCGGTCACGCCGAAGAGTAGGTCGACGAGCTCGAGCTTCACGTCAGCCAGTATGGTGCTACGGCCCCGAGTCCTTCGCCAGCCCCCGGCCCCCTCCGACGGCCGCTCCAGTCCGCGGGCTCGAGCTTGTGCCGAGCGGCGCTAGAGCCGGCCCGCCGCGAACGCCGCGAGGAGCGCTTCGTCGCTCGCGGCCCCAGGACCCGCGGCGCCGCCTCGGGCCTTCGCGCCTTCGTCCGACGCCGCGTACTCCGCGAAGCTGCCGACCGGGACCCCGAGCCATCCGGGCACGATGTCGTACGCCTGCTCGCCGACGAGCATCGAAGTTTCGATGATCTCGGCGCCAAGGGCCTCGAGCTGGGACTTCGGCTTCGCGCGGCCCACCAGGCCGTGCGGATCCTCGGCTCCGGAGACCTCCCGCGTGACGTGGATCCCCTCGGCGAGCTTGTAGCGGCGGCCCACGGCGAGCACGGTGAGGACGTCCTGCGTGAGGTCGACGGTGCCGTCGACGATCCACTGGTCGAGCGCCGCTTGCGGGAAAAAGACCCGGTTTTCCATGCGCGGGCCCTCGCGGGCCCATCTCGGTCAGGGTACACCAGCGCGGGCGGAATGGGAGCGCTCGAGACGGTCGCGCGGATCGTGGAGCTCGCGGGCGCGCCGGACCACGCGGCGCACATCGCCGAGATGCGCGCGCTCTTCGAGGAGCGGACTGGGGCTTTCGCGCCCGAGGACGCATGGTTCGAGGAGCGGTTTCGCGCTTTCTGGTGCGACGCGGTCACGCGGGCGAAGTTCGGCCGGGCGGTCGAGGGCGATCTCGCGCCGGAGGAGCGGGGCTGGCTGCAGCCGCTCGAGCGCGCACATCGGGGCCTCTTTCGCGCGGAGGGGCGTCTGCTGGTCGACGTGTGGAGCGGCGCCGAACTCGCCGTGACGGTGGTCGAGGACGTGTCGGGGGCGGAGCTCGAGGCGAGCGCGGGGCAGCTCTTCGACGCGCGCGTCGTGGCGCGGGTCGGAGCGACCGGCGGGGGCGCGGCGGCGGGATCGAACACGGTGGCCGGCGCACCGCTCGTCGCGGTGCTGCTGCCCGGGGCGCTCTTCCATCCGAGGGACGCGGCGGGCGCGATCGACGCGGTGCTGGCCGCGGGGCGTGCGCGCGCGCTCTCGACCGACCACGTGCTCGATGCGCTGATGCGCATGGAGCGGGCCCTGCGCTCGCTCTCGAGGGTCAAGGCGGGTTACGCGTACCGCGCCGAAGCCCTGGATCTACCGGCGGCGCCGGCCCCGGTGCGCAAGGCGGCGCGAGGACTGCCGTAGATGCCGCCGCCGCCGAGGTTCGACGCGCGCCTGGCCACGACGCGGCCCCTCGCGCCCAACGTGCGCGAGCTCACGTTCGAGCGGATCGACGGCGCGCCGATGGCGTTCGAGCCCGGCCAGTGGGTCAACGCGCTGTTTCCGTTCCCGCCGCCCGCCGCCGAGGGGGAGACGGGGTTCAAGCGGTCCTACTCGATCGCGTCGGCACCCGACGGAACGCCGCGTTTCGACCTCGCGGTGACGCGCATCGAGGGGGGCCCCGGGTCGATGTGGCTGCACGGGATCGCGCCCGGAGCGATGCTCCCCTTCTCCGGGCCGCAAGGCTTCTTCACGCGCGCGGCGTCGGTCGAAGCGCCCTCGCTCATGGTCGCGACCGGGACGGGCCTGACGCCCATGCGGAGCATGATCCGCGCGGCGATCGCGGCGGGGGCGACCGCGCCGCTTTGGGTGCTGCTCGGGGTCCGGCACGAGGAGGACGCCCTCTACGCGGACGAGCTCCTCGCGCTCGCTGAGGACCACCCGTCCCTCCGGTTCGAGACGACGCTGTCGCAGCCGCGGGCGACCTGGAAAGGGCGCCGGGGTTACGTCCAGGCGCACGTGAAGGAACTCTGGGAGGCGCTGGTCACGAGCTCCGGGGCACCCCCCCACGCCTACGTGTGCGGACTCGAACGGATGGTCGGCTCCGTCCGGGATCTGCTCCGGAAAGACCTGGGGATTGCGCGTCAGCAGGTCCACAGCGAGCGATACGACTGAGCGCCCCCCGGGGGGGGACCGCCGGAGGGCCATGGGCGGCCGGGGGCCGTGGGTCTAGTCTCGCGGGGCGTCATGCTCCGGATGCCCTCCGCCCACGTCACCGACTTCGCCCGGCGCAATCTCGAGCGCTTCCGAGCGACGTCCGCCGCCAGCGAGCTCGAAGACGACAAGCACCTGTGGACGGTGGTCGAGTGGTCGTGGACCCACGGCCCGCCGCTGCGCGTGCGCCTTCGGAGTGACCTTGGCCGCATCACCGACTTCGTGATGGACGAATCCGGCCGCTGGCGCATGGAACAGCCGGGGTCCTAGGTCCCGCGCGCTCGACCGCGCGGGGGCGCAAGCCGCACCTCTTGCGCTGGATGCCGCTCGCATTCATCATCCGCGGCCATGAAATCCGCCCGCCTCGCCTTCTTGGCCTCGCTCCTCTGCGCGTGCGCTTCGTCCTCGCCGCCGCCCGCCGCCCCGACCGTTGCGACGGCGACGGCCCCCGAGGCGCCTGCGGTTCCCCCGGCCGCCGCCGCCGCGGAACCCGCCGCGCCTCCCGCGACGGCCGCTGCGACGCCTCCTGCCCCGGCCCCCGCGACCCCTGCGCCCGCACCCGCGGAAGACGCGCTCGTCGGCAAGCCCGCGCCGGATTTCACGGCCAAGTCGCAAGCCGGCAAACCGGTCCACATCTCCGCCCTCAAGGGCAAGAACGTCGTCGTCTACTTCTATCCGAAGGACGAGACCGCGGGCTGCACCAAGGAGGCCTGCTCCTTTCGCGACGCCTGGGACTCCATCGCCAAGACCGGCGCGGTCCTCATCGGCATCTCGGCCGACAACGCGGACTCGCACAAGCACTTCGCGGAGCACCACAAGCTTCCCTTCCTCCTCGTGAGCGATCCGGACGGATCCATCGCGAAGCTTTACGGCGTCGGCTTCGAGGGCCACCACCACCGCGAGACGATCGTCATCGGCGCCGACGGCAACGTCCGCAAGGTGTACCGGCAGGTCGACGTCGGCGTGCACGCCCAGCAGATCCTCGAGGACCTCCAGTCCGCGCCCGCGGCACACGCATCGCTCGCGAGCACGCACGCGCCGTCGTGAGCGCGCTTCGCGTCGTCGTCGACGGCGTCGCCCTCCCCGACGACGAGGCTCGGGCGTTCTGGAAGCGCTTCAGCGCGTGGATGGACGAGAAGGAGGGCGACCTGGCCGGGTTCGCGCGCTCCGAGGGGTTCGCGAGCGTCCACCCCGAGATGCGTGAGGGCCGCGCCGTGTTGACCGCCAGCCGCTCCGGACCCCAGCGTCCTTACGGGCCGGCGCCAAAGGCCCGACGCCGAGGATCCTGACAGCGCACGCGCTCCCGCTCGCGAGAAACGCGCGGGAATCCTGCCGGCAACGTGGGGTGTTTGCCTACCGCCGAAGCATGGACAGTTGCGTACCGGGGTGCTACTGGCCCGGGCGAAATCTCTGCCATCATCGGAGGCGCATGCTTCTGGCCATCTTCGACCTCGACAGAGCGGCGACGGCGCACGCGCCGCAGGCCATCAATGTCGACGTCGACTTGACGTTCGTCGTGGAGCTCGTGCTCTTTGTGGGGCTCATGCTCGTCTTGAAGCCGTTGCTCTTCGACCCGATGCTCACCCTCTTCGAGGAGCGCGAGCGTCGCATCGACGGGGCCAAGCTCCAGGCGCGCAAGATCGACGAGAGGTCGGCGTCGGCTCTGTCGACCTACGAAGCGGAGATGGCCAAGGCGCGGGCGACGGGGAACGCGGAGCGGGACAAGATCCGCGCCGAGGGCGTCGCGCGCGAGCAGCAGATCCTCGCGGCGATACGCGCGTCCACGTCGAAGGTCATCGACGACGGCAAGCGTGCGGCCCACGCGGAGGCCGACAAGGTCCGCGGAGCGCTCAAGCTCGAGAGCGCCGCGATCGCGCGGGAGCTCGCGGCCCGGGTGCTCGGCAGGGACGTGCAGCCGTGAAGCTCCGGCGAAGCCTCTTCCTGGGCGCGATGACCCTCGTGACCGCGTGGTCGATGTGGGCATGGGCGGAGCCCAAGCACGCGCCGGCGGTGGAGCATCACGGCCCGTCCGCCGAGAGCACCGCCGGCGAGGGCCCCGCGCCGATGAATTGGGTCGAGTTCGGAGGCGAGACCCCGCCGTTCATCGCGGCCGTCATCAACTTCACGATCCTCGCTGCCGGCTATTACCTGCTCGGTCGAAAGCCGATCGCCGCCGCCCTGCAGGGCCGGCGAGACTCCGTCGCCAAAGAGATCGAAGAGGCGCAGCGCATGCGCCGCGAAGCGGAGGAGCGCGCCAAGACCTACCAGGTCAAGCTCGAGCACCTCCAGGAAGAGGTGCGCTCGGCGCGCGAAGCCCTCGTCCATACGGGGGAGGCGGAGCGCGATCGCATCGTCGCCGAGGCGGACGCGAAAGCCGAGCGGATGCGGGCGGACGCGGCGTTCCTCATCGAGCAAGAGGTCAAGCAGATCCGGCACGACCTTTGGCACGAGGCCCTCGAGTCGGTCGTCGCCGCCGCCGAGCAGCTCCTCGCGCAGCGGGTGACGGAGGCCGACCACGAGCGGCTCGCCGAAGACTACTTGGCCGACCTCGGCGCCAAGCCGAAGACCGAGCGCACGTCGGAGTCGGTCCGCCCGCTCGCGCCCGAGACACGGAGCCCGTCGTGAGCGTCTCTCTCGTCGCGCACCGGTATGCGCGCGCCCTGTTCGACATCGGGACCGAGCAGAACGACCTCGAACGGCTCGTGGGCGAGATGGCCACCGTCGCCGACGCCTGGGAGTCGAGCGCCGACTTCCGCAACGCCATCGAGAACCCCCTCGTCCAGCACCCGACGAAGAAGGCCGTGGTCGGCGACCTCGCCGAGCGCATCTCGGCGAGCGACACGGTCCGCCAGACGCTGCAGCTCCTCGTCGACCGCCGCCGCATGAAGACGCTCCCGTACGTGGCGCGGATGCTCCGCGAGCTGGCCGACGCGCGCAAAGGCGTCGTGCGCGCCGAGGTGACGACCGCCGTCAAGCTGAGCGAGGTGTACTACGCGCGCCTGCAGGCCCAGCTCGAGCGGATGACATCCAAGCGCGTGGTCATCGATCGACACGTCGACCCGTCGCTCCTCGGGGGCGTCGTCACCCGCATCGGCGACCGCATCATCGACGGGTCCCTGCGGACCCGCCTCCATTCTCTCCGCGACGCGATGGCGCCGACGAGCGTCTGACCCCGCGTTCGGTCTCGCCTCCGGCCGCGCCGGGGCCCGTCCCGCGACCCTTCCGCTCCCAAAACGACCAGGAAAACGACCATGCAGCTTCGGGCCGAAGAGATCTCCTCGATCATCAAGAAGCAGATTCAGAACTACGACAAGGCTACCCTCACCACCGAGACCGGAACGGTGCTCAGCGTCGGAGACGGAATCGCGCGCATCTACGGCCTCGAGGGCGCCATGTCGGGCGAGCTGATCGAGTTCCCCGGCAAGCTGATGGGCCTCGTGCTCAACCTCGAGTCGGACAACGTCGGCGCCGCCTGCTTCGGCGACGTGACGAACATCAAAGAAGGCTCCGTCGTCCGGCGGACCGGCCGCATCCTCGACGTGCCGGTCGGCGAGGCGACGGTCGGCCGCGTCGTGAACGCGCTCGGGCAGCCGATCGACGGCAAGGGCCCGATCGACACGCCCCACCGCCGCCGCGTCGAGCTGAAGGCGCCGGGCATCCTGGCGAGGCAGCCGGTCCGTGAGCCGCTTCAGACGGGCTTGAAGAGCATCGACAGCATGGTCCCGATCGGGCGCGGGCAGCGCGAGCTCATCATCGGGGACCGCCAGACCGGCAAGACCGCGGTCGCCATCGACACGATCTTCAACCAGCGTGGCCAGGGCGTGTACTGCTTTTACGTCGCCATCGGCCAGAAGCAGTCGACGGTGGCCGCGGTGGTCGACAAGCTCACGCAGAGCGGCGCGATGGAATACACGACCGTCGTCGTCGCCGGCGCCAGCGAGACGGCGCCGCTCCAATTCATCGCCCCGTACGCGGGGGTCACGATGGCCGAGTACTTCCGCGACAGCGGCCGCCACTCGCTCTGCGTCTACGACGACCTGTCCAAGCAGGCGGTCGCCTACCGCCAGCTCTCGCTCCTGCTCCGCAGGCCGCCGGGCCGCGAGGCCTACCCGGGCGACGTCTTTTACATCCATTCGCGGTTGCTCGAGCGCGCGGGCCGCATGGCCGACGAGCTCGCGGTCGTGAAGAAGGACGTCACCGAGTGGGAGAAGAAGGGCGACGCGAAGGTCTACAAGGGCGAGCTGGGCCGCCACCACGCCGAAGCCGAGGCGAAGAGCAAAGAGGCGACCCACCACGTCCTCAAGAACCCCAAGTCGGGCGGATCGTTGACGGCGCTCCCCATCATCGAGACGCAGGCGGGCGACATCAGCGCGTACATCCCGACGAACGTCATCTCGATCACCGACGGGCAGATCTTCCTCGAGACCGACCTCTTTTATTCGGGCGTTCGCCCCGCCATCAACGTCGGCTTCAGCGTGAGCCGCGTCGGCGGGAGCGCGCAGATCAAAGCGATGAAGGCGGTCGCCGGGCGCATGAAGCTCGAGCTCGCGCAGTACCGCGAGATGGCCGCCTTCTCGCAATTCGCGAGCGACCTCGACAAGGTCACGCGCGACCAGCTGGAGCGCGGCGTGCGCCTCGTCGAAATCCTCAAGCAGGGGCAGTACGTACCGCTCGCCGTCGAGAAGCAGGTCGTCATCATCTACGCCGGCACGCGGGGCTACATCGACAAGCTCGCCATCAACCAGATCGCCGCCTACGAGCGCGGGCTCTACGACTTCATCGAGAAGAAGTACCCGGCCGTCTACGAGGGCATCCGGACGAAGAAGGCGCTCGACGAGCAGACCGAGGGCGCCCTCAAGAAGGCGCTCGAGGAGTTCGGCAGCGCGTTCGGCTCCGACGGCGGCGCGACGGCGAAGAACTAGGCCATGCCGTCGCTCAAGACGATTCGCAAGAAGATCGTGAGCACCAAGGCGACGCAGAAGATCACGCGCGCCATGAAGATGGTCGCGGGCGCGCGGCTGACGCGTGCGCAGCAGCGCATCGTCGCGATGCGGCCGTACGCGGTGAAGACGGCGGAGGTGCTCCAGTCGGTGGCGCGCACGATGGCCTCCGACGAGGCGGCGAACGAGCCGGCCCACCCGCTCCTCGCGCGGAGGCCGGAGAAGAAAGCGCTCTTCGTGGTGTTCTCGGCCGACCGCGGCCTCTGCGGGGCGCTCAACACGAACGTCAACAAGACCACCGAGCGGGAGTGGCGCGAGAAGGAAGCGGCCGGCATAGGGGTCTCGTTCGCGACGCTCGGGCGCAAGGGCCGCGAATACCTGGGCCGGCGCCAGGCCGACGTCGCGCGCGACTTCCCGCGCATCTACGAGGGCCTCGATCTCGACAAGGCGCGCGCCGTGGCGCGATGGATCGTCCAGCGCTTCGAGCGCGGCGAGGTCGACTCCGTGTATTTCGTCTTCAGCGAGTTCAAGAGCGCCATCACGCAGAAGGTGACGTTCGACCGGCTGCTGCCGCTCGCCGGCGACGACGACGTGAACGCCAAGAGCGCCCAGGCCGCGGACGGGCAGCTCGCGCCGAACGACTACATCTACGAGCCCGACCGGCGGGCGCTGCTCGAGCGGCTCGTCCCGATGTACGTCGAAATCACGATCTATCGCGCCCTCCTCGAGAGCCAGGCGAGCTTCTTCGGCGCCCAGATGACCGCGATGGATGCGGCCACGCGGAACGCGAAGGACATGATCGCCCGCTACACGCTCATCTACAACCGCGCCCGCCAGGCCGCGATCACCAAGGAGCTCATGGAGATCATCGGCGGCGCCGAGGCGCTCAAGGAGTAGCGGCGCCCACCGGCATCCTCGAGAGCGACAGCGGCGCTTGCGCTAGGGGAGCGAGACGCAGAAGAGGAGCGAGCCGTCGCCGTCGCTCTCGGTCCACGCGGCTCCGCCCTGAGCGCGCATGGCCGTGTCGGCGAAGTGCATGGCGAGCCCGCGCGTCGCCGACTCGGGCGGCGAGGCTCCGGCCTCGATGGCGCCGCAGCCGCGGACGCGGACGATGATGGTGCCGTCGCGGAGGGTCATGTCGATGGATGCGCCGGCCCGCGCGTGACGCAAGGCCCGCTCGAGGAGCCGCTCGAGCGCCCGCCCGAGGAGCTCTTCGTCGCCCCGGACGACTTGTGCGTCGGCGGCCCAGACGAGCCGCACGCCGCGCGCCGCCGCCTCGGGTGCCGCGCGCCGCGCGATGGCGGTGAGCAGCGTCTGCACGTCGACGTTGCCGAGGCTCGCCCGGCGCTCGCCCGATTGGAGCCGGACCGCGTCGGCCATGTCCGACAGGATGCGAATCGCGCGAACGTTCGCCGAGCGACAGTCTTCGATCGCGGCGCGCATCGTCGAGGGAAGCGCGTCGGACGGAAGCTCCGCGAGGACGAAGTCGAGGTTCATCGAGATCGCCGCGAGCGGCGTCTTCAGGTCGTGCACGAGCAGCGTCGTCAGGCCCTCGCGCACGAGCGAGAGTTCGCCGATTCGCTTCGCCTTGGGGGGCATCGCGGGCGCGCCAATTGCTGCTTCTGGCCTCACGCTCGCCGCCATCCAGCCCTCATGGTTTCGCTACGGCCCACGCAGTTGGTTCCTTAAGGTCGCGGTGCGACGAGTACCGCCATCGGCGCAACCTGATCCGCCGCCGCGGCGCCGTCGACCGCGGCCACCGCGCGAGAGAAGGTGACGTCGACCACGTCCCCGACGGCCGGCACGGGCACGCCGCCGCCGATTTGCTGCGTGATGCCGCCCACGGTGCCCCCCCACGCTTGCGCTCGCGCGCGCGCGGGGCAGCTCGTGGTCCGGCAGGCGGTCGCCTCGAGCTCGAGCGTCGTCACGAAGAGGCCGCGGACGTTCGTCGTCGACGCGGCCACGACGCGGACGGAAGCATCGCCCGGGCGCACCACGCTCGGCGCCGAGTGCGCAGCGCCGGCGCCCGCCACGAGCGCGAACAGCGCGGCGCCCGCTGGAAGGGCGACGCGGACGGCTTTGATCCGCCGCCGTGAAGCAAGCCACACGCCGGCCACGCCGACGAACGCGAGCGCCACCCACGCGTCGCTGGGCCGCGTGCGGGATCCCGCGACGCTCGCCTGCCCGCATCCTGCGCGCTCCCCGGCGGCCGCGAGGCCCGAGGTCGCGGTCGCGCCGTAAATGGCGTCCACGCCGTCGACGTCGTCGCTCGAGGGCGCGCGCGGCGAAGGATCACCGGGGGTCGAGAAGGCGTACATGAGCGCCGAGTTGTCGGCCTGCTCGTCGGCGAGGCCCAGCGAGTGCCCCACCTCGTGCGACACGACGTGGACCAAGTCGAACGGCATCGTGCCGAGCACACCGTTGCCCCCGCCCGACCCGTCGGTCGACACCGGGGCTACACCTGCGCCGGGCTGCGCGCTCGCGGGCAGGACGGCGAACGAGTGCGTGCCGTTGATCACAATGTCGGCGTCGACGATCTCGCCGGTCGTGTCGTTGTAGCTCGTGACGGTGACGGCGAGCGCGCCGCCGGCGGCCGCGAAGCCGTCCGGGGCAAAGACGACCGTGTTCTGTCCGTCGAGCCCCGGCTGCGCGTTTCCCGGCCCCACGGAGGTCGACAACATGGGACCGCCGGCCGCTCCGCTCCAGCCGTTCACCGAGGACGACACGGCTTGGCTGCCGCCCGGGACGTTCGCTTCGACGCTCGGGTCGATCACGTAGGACACGCGATCGCTCGTCCACCGCATCGGCGCACCGCTCGACGTGTGCTTGAGCGCGAAAGCGCCTGCGCCCTCCGACCAGAAGAGGACCCCCACCGCGCTCATCGCACACAACAACGTCGAAAGACGTCGGCATCCACGCCACGTCTTCATGGCCGTGCAACTCCCTCACGACACCGCGATGCTCTCGGAGTGACCTTCGCGTCGCTTTGTCGCGATCAGTAGAACGGTCATTTTCTACCGATCCTTTAGCTCGCAAATGCCTTTGCGAAGGCTGTTTCCAAGCGTATCGCCGCGCTCGCCGGGCGAAGCGGGCGCGGCCTCGGAGTCGCGTGCGGGTGGTGAGAACTAAGGACCCGCGACGGTGGGATCCGGTCCCACCGGGTCGACGACGGCGCTGATGTCGCGCGCGGCGACGGCGACCGGCGTGAGGACCGGCGATGGCCAAATCCCGAGGGCCACGGCGATCACGGCGAGCGGCACGAGCACCGCGAGCTCGCCGGCCGTCGCGTCCGGGATGCGGCCGCCGAACGGCTCGAGCAAGTGGCTCTGTCGCCACGACGCGTGCACGCGGCCCGCGAGGCAGAGACGCGCTACGCGGATGTGCGCCGCCGCCAGGGCCACGAAGGCCGCCGTCGTCGAGAGCGCGAGGACCGGGTGGCGTACGAAGCCGCCGAGCAGCGACAAGAGCGCGCCCCAGAAGCCCACCGCCCCGGGCACGCCGAGGGACACGGCGAGCCCCACGCCCGCGACCATCGCCAGCGAGGGCGTCTCCGTGGCGAGCCCTCCGAGCCGCGCGAGCGCGCTCGTATGGACGCGCCGCTCGAGCGCCGACGCGAACCCGACGAGCATCGCCACCGCCAGCCCGTGGGCGAACATGCCCGTCACCGCCGCCGCGATCCCTTGCGGCGTCAGCGACCCCGCGCCGAAGAGGCACGCGCCGGAGCTCGCCACCGTCGCGAACGCGACGAAGCCGCGGAAGCTATTTTGCGCCATCGCGCAGAGCGCGCCGTAGACGACGCCGAGCGTACCGAGCGCCGAGATGCAGCTCGTGGCCCAGCGCGTCCCTTCGGGGACCGCGCCGTACCCGACGCGGAGCAAGAGGTAGGGCCCGAACGCCACGACCACGCCTCCGACCATGATGGCCGCCCCTGCCGGCGCCTCCTCCAGGGTATCGACGAGCCAACCGTGGAGCGGGACGACGGGCGCCGCCGACGCCACCGCCACGATGAGGAGAACCCACACGATCTCGACCAAGGGCACGCCGAGCGCGAGGCCTCGCGCGGCGAAGGACGTGCGCGCGAGCTCGGGAATGGACAACGTGTGGACCGCCGACGTCCCGTCCACGAGGAAGGCGCGCCCCGACGATGCCCACAGCGTGACGAACGCCGCCAGCATGGCCATCGATCCGATCGCGCCGTAGATCGCGACCTTGGCCGCCGCGCGGTCCGCGTGACCCCCGCCCCAGCCGCTCACCAGAACGGTCGTCGCGAGCAGGACGAGCTGCCACGCGGCGAAGACGGCCACGAGATCCAACCCGACGAAGGCGCCCATGATCCCCGCCGTCAGGAGGGCGAACGCAGACCCGTGCGCGTCGCTCCGCCGATCGACTTCGTGCACGAGCACGGCCACGACCGCGAGCGCCGCCGCCAGGGGCAGAAGCGTGACGCTGATCCCGTCGACGCCGACGTACCACTCGGCGCCGATCGAGCGGACCCACACCAAACGCTCGACGAACTGGAAGCCGTCGTTGCCGTCGGCTCGGCCCACCTCGGGCGCGAAGCGCGCGTAGATCCAGAGCGACAGGAACAGCTCGGCGACGGTGACGCCGATGAGCGCGAAGCGTACGAGCGGTCCGTCCCGCTGCCCGACCAGCCGCGACCCGACGGCGAGGAGCGGAACGACGAGGGGCAGCAGCACGAGCCACGAGAGCGCGTGGGATCCGACCCAGCCGAGCCCCGTGGGGACCTCGCCGCGGAAGCCCATCGCGACCTCGCCGGCCTGTTCGTCGGTGGACGTGACCACCAGCTGCCCGAACGCCTGGCGAACCTTCGGGTCTCTGTCGGGCGTCCACGTGACGACGACGTCTCTCGCGGCGCCCGGGGCGATGGTGGCGCTCGTCGCGGCGCCCTCGGCGAAGCGCGCGAGGAGCCCCGGCGGAGAGCGGACGTCGTCGTCGTCGCCGAGGATCGACACGCGCGATACGATGAGCGGATCCGCCCCGACGTTCGTGATCGTCACGTTCCCCGACAGCCCGCCTTGCACCGGATGGAGGATCAGCGGCCCCGGCTCGCCGCCCGCCAGCGAGAGCACGACTCGCCCCGATGGATGCTGACCTCCGGGGGGCGCCGCGGCGGCAGGCCACGCGACCAGCGCCGCCACGGCCATGATCGCGAGCGCGAAGAGACGGCGAACGAAGCCGGTCACGAAGGGATCCAAGACGGACACGCTCCCCACCCTCATCTTCCCGGCCATACGGCGTGCAGGAACACCCCGAGCGCCATCACGGCCAGGCCCCCCCAAACGACCCGCGAGACGCGGACACCGAGCGTAGGCTCGACCGCGCGCTCGATGCGCACGACCGCGGACGCCGCGGCTTCGGCGGGCGCCCCCACGAACTCACGGTCGAAGGCGGCCGCGCTCCACGCCGCCGCCCGCGTGACCCCCGCCACGGCCGCGACGAACGCGCCCACGACCCATCGGTCCATCCCGGCGAGCAGCGCGCCGAGTCGGACGGGCGCGCGGATGAGGAAGAGGTCCTCGACGGGACCGCGGGCGATGGCGGGCGCCGACGCGTTCGTCGACATGACCAGCGCCGCCGACCCGATATAAAACGCGGCCGTCGCCATCCCCGCGAGCACGATGACCGACGTCGCCGGCGTCACCCCCGACGCGCCGAGCGCCAAGATGCCGAGGGCCGCCGGGGCCACGCCCACGAACGCGAGCCACCGCTGGACGCCCGACGACGTCGGCGCGCGCCAGCCGGCCACGAGCAGGATGGCGGCGCCGATCGACTCGACCGCCACCCACGTGCTCGGGGCAAGCGGAAAGAGCAGCGCGACGCGCGCGATCAGGAAGGGGCCCAAAGTGACGATCGTCGCGCCCTGGGCCACCGCCGAGAGCGCGAGCGGCCCTCCCCCCGTCGGCGGCGTACCGCTCATCAGCCCCGCGGCGACGAGCATCGCCAGGAGCGACGCCGCGACCACGGCGACGCCCCCCGGCCCGCTCCGCGCGGCGAGCGCCGTACGCAGCGAGAGGTTGCCGTCCCGATCCCGGACCGCGAGCTGGTCGGAGATCCCGCGGAACGTGAGCGTCGGCCCGAGCGGGACGAGCGTCGTCTCGTCGGCGCCGTCCTCGAGGACGACGTGCTGCAAGACCTGGTCGCTCGCGCCGTCGCCGGTGTGAATCCGGAGCGTGTGCGTCCCCGCGGGGACGCGCGCGCCGACGAAGGGCGAGCGCAGGGGAGGCGCATGCGTATCGTCGACGAAGACGAGCGCCCCGGGGACGCTCGTGAGCGTGAGGGGGCTCGTCGCGGGGGCCTCGCCGGCGTGTTCGGCGGGTCGCGGCCCGCTCCGTGGAGGTGCCGGCGCGAGGTCCGCGTCCGCGTCGCGCGGAATGTCCCGCGGCGGATGGGCGCCCACGCGGACGCTCGCGAAGTGTGGCTGCGCGTCGGGCGCGTACTCGTCTCCGTCCCATGCGCCGCCGAGCCCCCAGAAGAGCAACGTCGCGCCGACCAGCATCGCGCCGATGGCCACCGCGGTGCGCATCGCGGTGACGACGCTCGGCCAAATCTCGTTCCACCCCGACAGCCACACGCCGGCCGCTCCCGCCACCGCCCAGCCGACGGTCATGCCCACGAACCCGTCGGAGAGGAACGCCATGAGCGCCCCCGCGAGCGAAAGCTGGAGCCACGCCCACGAGCGCCACCCGTCACCCGTCGACGGCCGCGCCGCCACGAGCACCGCCGCGGCGACCGTCACCAGGCAGGCGAGCACGGCGAAGGCCGCCGAGAGCGGGTCGAACAAAAGGTCGATCCGGGCGTCGAGCTGGCCGAACCTGGCCCCCCGCGCGAGCGGCTGAAAGAGGCCGTTGGTGCCCGGGGGCGCGTACGCGAGCACGACGACGTGGGCGAGGGTCGCCGCGATGGCCAGGGCGATGCAAAAGAGCCCTGCGTTCCGGGCGGCGACCAGCGCTCTCCGCGCCTGGTCGAGGTTCTTCGCGTGCTGGGCGAGCCGCCGCACCCCGACCGCCTGCACGAGGAAGCCGAAGAGCGGACACACGACGACCAGCCACAACGTCCCCAAAGGGACGAGTCGCTGCAGCGGACCTGCATAGTCAGGCATCGCGAATGGCGCGTAAGGCTAACAGAAGTTTTACTGGCGTTTCGCGGGTTTCGGTGACGCCGGCAAAGTGCGGACGCGCGAGCCCGTGGCTCGCGGGCCCTCTTCGATGGAGGACGGTTCCTCCCCGGCGGCCCGGCAGTATCTCAAAGGAAAGGGCTCAGATGTACCTCGGCGCCCGGCGTAGAGGCGCTATGCCGGACGCGATGGGCGAAAGCAACCGCTGTCGCCGCGACCCCCGCCACGATCGCCGCGCTCACGAGGAGCTGCTCGGGCGGCGTCGGCGCCCACCAGCTCCACGCCGCCGTCCCGGCGACGACGGCGGCCGACGCCGCGGCGAGCCATAGCGACAGCGCGCGCGCACTTTGGCCGAGGGGCATCCCGCGAAGGGCCCATCTTGCCGCCAACGCGAGCATCCAGACGACGCGCGTCTTCGCGAGGAGCCAGACCGCCCCGACGACTTGCAGCGCGACGCTCGCGTCCTGACGCGCCGCCGCGACGCCGGGGAGCAGCCAGCCTCCGAGGAAGAGGAGAACCGCGAGACCGGCGATCAAAGCGTGATGCCCGCGGCACGCCGCCTCCAGCCATGCCGACCCGGTCCGCGGCCTGCCCGCCGCGACGTCCTCGAGCAACGCATGGAGGTCGTGCGGGCGCGCCCGGGATGCGCATGGCTCGATCCAGAGGCAGCCGAGGAGCAAGCCGAGCGCCAGGAGCCCTGCCGGGCTGCGAAACGCAAACCACTGCCAGGGCCATCCGCCTTGGGCGCGCTCGATCTCCTGGATGCGGAGCGACCCGGTCGCGGCGATGACGCTCGCCACGGCGATCGCCGCGGGCACGTGCCTCGCCGCCACCCGAAACGCCGCCCACAGCCCGCCCCACACCGATCGATGCGCGACGAACGCGGCCGACGCCAGCGCGGTCGCCGCGACGGCGAAGAGCAGACCCACGTCGACGCGGGCCGCGACGACGTACTGGCCGAAAGGCAGGGCCCCGAGCGGCGCGTACGCCGCGATCTCCGCGACGACCGCGGGCGTGGACGACGGAAGGCTCTCGCGACGGGCGATCCGCGTCATCGCGCGCCATGCCTCACCGAGATCCGGGGCAACTTGCCCGGACGACGCCCCCCGGCCGAGCCTTCGCCGCACCCGCGACGCCGCTCGGTGCAGCAACGCATCAACGCCCTTCGGCGAGGGCACGGCGAACAGCCATACGACGAGGAGCGCGGCGCCGAGGATTCCCATGGCCGCCGCGAGGTCCACCGGGGCGCCGCGACGAAATCCCGTGAGCGGCAGCGACGCCGTCGCCTCGAGCGCAGGGAGCGGCGCCGCCGGCGGGCCGGCGTTCGACGCAACGTCGCCGCTCCTTCGGAAGGCGATCGTCGCCGTCTTCTCCGCGGGCGCCGGCACCAGGTCCGACAAGGCCGCCACCTCGACCCCGTCGAACGCGACGACGACGTCCCCGGCGGTCAGCCCCGCCGCCGCCGCGCGTGAACTTTCGCCCACAGCGTCGATGCGGAGGCCTGACGGGGTCATCGTCGCCGCGGCGCCCATCCACGCGATCAGCCGCGCGCCTTCGCCGTCGTCGGCGGCGCGGCCGGCCCGCGTTCGAGCGTCGACGGTCACGCGCTCGAGCACGCCCGCGACCGGCGCGGCGCCCGGCGACGGAGCAGCGAACGCGACCTCCACTTCCCCCTCGAACGTCGTGTGCGCGGCGCGATCGCCGGCGCCGCAGAGGCGCGCCTCGAGGGCCTCGTCGTAGACCCACTCGAGCCGGTTGCCCGAGACCGCGACGGCCGTCGCAACCACCTCGGCCCCGGAGATCGCGCGCTCGCCCGGCCTGTGGAGCGTCCCGCGCAAGGTGACCCGAGCCGGCTTGCCCGCCGGAAATCCCGCGCCGAGGATCGCCACGCGCTCGCCGAGCTCGAGGTCGCGCGGGACCACGTCGAGCACCCGCACGGTCGACGCGGGTGTGTCGGCACGGTGAAGCTCGACCCGCACGCCTTCCAAGGCGCAGGCGAACGCGAGCGCCAGCGCGACGGGCACGAGCGCACGACGAATCATTGCCGAGTTTTAGACCTTGGGCCGTCCCAAGGTCGAATAAGCTGCAGCCGCCGAACGGAGGCCGAAGATGAGCGCATTGACCCAATCCCCCGCATGGCAGGCGCTCGCGCGTCACCACGGCGAGATCGAAAACCTCCGCATGCGCGATCTCTTCGGCGCGGACCCGGGCCGCTTCGAGGGCTTCTCACTCGAGGTCGGCGATCTCCTCCTCGACTACTCGAAGCACCGGGTGACGCGCGAGACGATGAACCTCCTCTTCGCCCTCGCCCGCGACGCCGGCGTCTTCGAGTGGCGCGACCGCATGTTTGCCGGCGAGAAGATCAACCGCACCGAGGACCGCGCGGTCCTCCACGTCGCCCTCCGCAACCGCTCGAACCGCCCGATCCGCGTCGACGGCGCAGACGTCATGCCCGAGGTCAACGCCGTTCTCGCCAAGATGCAGCGCTTCACCGAGTCGGTCCGGAGCGGCACGTGGCGCGGCCACACGGGCAAGCCCATCAAGGACGTCGTCAACATCGGCATCGGCGGCAGCGACCTCGGGCCGACGATGGTGAGCCTGGCGCTCAAGGCGTACTGGCAGGGCGGCATGCGCGCCCACTTCGTCTCGAACGTCGACGGCGTGCACCTCGCCGAGGTCCTCGGCGACATCTCGGCCGACGAGACGCTCTTCGTGATCGAGTCCAAGACGTTCACCACGCAGGAGACGCTCATGAACGCGCGGAGCGCGCGCGCGTGGCTCGTCGAGAAGCTGCGGACCGAGGCCGCGGTGCCCAAGCACTTCGTCGCCGTGTCGACGGCGACCGAAGAGGTTCGGAAGTTCGGCATCGACACCGCCAACATGTTCGGATTCTGGGACTGGGTGGGCGGCCGCTACTCGCTCTGGAGCGCGATCGGCCTGCCGATCGCCCTGATGGTCGGCATGGATCGCTTCGAGGAGCTCCTCACGGGCGGGCACGCGATCGACGAGCACTTCCTCGCGGCGCCCCTCGAGAAGAACGCGCCGGTGATCATGGCGCTCCTCGGCGTCTGGTACGCGAACTTCTTCGGCGCCGCGACGCACGCCATCCTCCCGTACGACCAGTACATGAGCCGCTTCGCTGCCTACTTCCAGCAGGGCGACATGGAGAGCAACGGCAAGCGGGTCGACCGCGACGGCCGCCCGATCGACGACTACACGACGGGGCCGATCGTGTGGGGCGAGCCCGGCACCAACGGCCAGCACGCCTTCTACCAGCTCCTGCACCAGGGGACGCGCCTCGTCCCGTGCGACTTCATCGCGCCCCTCGAGAGCCACAAGCCCCTCGGCCGCCACCACGAGGTCTTGCTCGCGAACTTCTTCGCGCAGCCCGAAGCGCTGATGCGCGGGAAGACGGAGGAGGAGGCGCGCGCGGAGCTGACGGCGCAGGGGCTCACGCCCGAGCGGGTGGCCGAGCTCACGCCCCACAAGACGTTCCCGGGAAACCGGCCGACGAGCTCCATCCTCGTGCCGCGAATCACCCCGCGGACGCTCGGGATGCTGATCGCGCTCTACGAGCACAAGATCTTCGTCCAGGGGATCATCTGGCGCATCTTCAGCTTCGACCAGTGGGGCGTGGAGCTCGGCAAGCAGCTCGCGAAGAAGATCGAGCCCGAGCTCGAGAAGCCGGGCGAAGTCACGACGCACGACGCGTCGACGAACGCGCTCATCCGCCGCTACAAGCACCACCTCGGGCGTGTCTGACGGAAAATTGCGTCTCGCTCAAACTGAGCGCGCGATCGAACCGGGGGCACCTTGACCGGTCGGGACCGCATGTTAAGCCGAGCCATGCTCTCGCTCGTGCAGGGGGCGAACGTCGAGGCGCCGGAGGAGGCGCAGCTCGGCCCGTCCGACCGGCTGGGACCGCTCGCGGCGGAGGCGGCGAAGGGGGACCCCGCCGCGGTGCACACGTTCATCGTCGCGGTGGGGCCCACGGTGCTGATGGCCGTGCGCATGGTGCTCGGCCCGCGCCACCACGACGTGGACGACGTCACCCAGGACGCGATGCTCGGCCTCCTCGAGGCCCTTCCGCGCTTCCGCGGCGAGTGCACCGTCGCGCATTTCGCGAGCCGCGTGGGCGTGCTGACGGCGATGGCGGCTCGACGGCGCCAGCAGACGCGCGAGCGATGGGTCATCTCCGGCGAGGACGAGAGCGATCCCGCGCCGACGGGCCCCGAGTCGTCGCCCTTGGCGCAGCTCGAGGCGAGCCGCCGGCGAGACGCGGTGCGCCGCCTCCTCGACGACCTCCCCGAAGCGCTCGGCGAGGCGATGGCGCTCCACTTCATGCTCGGCCACACGGCGATGGAGATCGCGGCGGTGACGCGGGTCTCCGTCAACACCGTGTGGAGCCGCTTGCGCCTCGGGCGGGAGCGCCTTCGGCTGACGCTGTCGAGCGACGAGAGACTGTCCGAGGAGCTGTCCCGGGCGGGGGAGCGGCGGTCGTGAAGCGCCTCGACTGCCAGAGCGACATCGTCGCGCGCGCGCGGCGTTATCCGCTCTCGCGCGAGGAGCAAGGCCAGCTCGAGGAGCACCTCGCGGTGTGCGGCGCATGCCGGATGGCGCGCCGGCTCGGCGCCGACTTCGACGCGATCGGCGGCGTGCGCCCGGGAGACGGGGCGATCATCTTGGGCCTCGCCGACCGGCTCGTCCGGCGTCCCAGGCGCGGCCGCGTGGGCATGCCGCACGCGGGCGCGCGGAAGGGCGCCGTGGCCGCGGCCGCGGTCTTTGCGCTCCTCGCCGGAGCGGCCGCAGCGTACGCCCTCATCGACCGACACACGCCGCCGCCGTCTCCTCCCGCGGAAGCGCTCCTGCATCGGGCCAGCAGCGCCTCCCCGGACGAGGTCGAGGTGGTCGCGAGCGCCGGCCCGCGGGCGAGCCGCGTCGAAGCGACGGCCACCGCCGACGACGCGCCCGCGCCGCGCAAGAGGCACGCGCGCGCCCAGGCACCCGCGGCCACCGCGCCCGAGGCCACGACGACCGACAGCGCCGCGGTCCTCTTCGTGAACGCCAACGCCGAACGCCGCGCCGGCCACGCCGCCGAAGCGATCGCCCTCTACGACGACCTCGAGAAGCGCTACCCCGACGCCGACGAAGCGCGCGCGGCCCGCGTCTCCCTCGGGAAGCTCCTCCTCGCGGGCGGCCAGCCGAGCGACGCCCTTCGCCAGCTCGAAGCCTACCTCTCCGCCTCCCCCAACGGGACGCTGGCGCCCGAGGCTCTCTTCGGCGACGCGCAGGCGCTCCAGCAGCTCGGGCGCAAGGACGACGAGCGGGGCGCCTGGCAGCGGCTCGTCGAGAGGTTCCCCTACTCGGTCTATACGGCGCAGGCGCGGCGCCGCCTCCAGGACCTTCGCTAGCCTTCTCTCATGAGCGCGCACGGCGCGTCGCGCGCGATCGGAGCGCTGGTCTTCGTCCTTTTCGCTTCGGCGGCGCAGGCCGCGGAGCCGGTGCCCGCACGCCCGGTCGACGTCTTCGTCGCCGGCGGCCCCGACGCGATGACGCGCCTGGAGAACGCCGTCGGCGTGACGGGCCGGTCGCTGCGGTGGAAGTGGATAGGCAGCCTCGACGTGGCCGACGTGGTCCGCCGCCCGGCCGACGCGCCGAGGGCCGCACGCGCCTGGATCGACTGCTCGCGTGCCGACCGCGTCCGCATCTACTTCGCCGACTGGACCACCGAGCGCTTCTTGCTCCGCGACGTGCCGCTCCCGGACGGCTGGAACGAGATCGCCCTCGAGGCGGTCGGCCAAGTGCTCGACAGCTCTCTCGCCACGCTCGACGCCGGCGACACGACGAGCTTGAGCCGCGCCGAGATGGCCTCGGCCCTCGGCGAGAAGCCCGCGCCGCCCGCGCCACCGGCCCCGTGGGGTGCGACCATCGGGGCGTTCTACGGGGTCGAGGCCTTCGCGCCCGAGCACCCCGTCGAGCAAGGGCCCGGCCTCATCGCGACCGTCGGGCCGCGGGAGGGCCGATGGCGCTGGTCGGGTTGGGTCTCCGCGCAGTACCGCTTGCCGGAGACCATCGACACGGGCCTCGTCGGTGTGCGCCTCGACACGCTCGCGCTCCGCGGCGGCGCGCGGCTCGAGCATCCGGTCGGCCGCCGCGTGGACGTCGCCCTCCTCGCCGGTCCGGGGCTCGACGTCGTGCACATCGCGCCGCGCGAAGGCTCCTCCGCCGAGGCGACGCTCACCTCGGACCGCTTCTCTACGTCGGTGACCGCGGGAGTCGCGATCGCGTGCGCGGCGCGGCTCGGGGCGGCGATCACGGTCTGGGGCGCCCTCTCGGTAGACCTCGACCTCGTGAACCGCCGCTACGCCGTCGACGTCGACGGCGCCGACCAGACCGTGATGACGCCGTGGTGGATCCGGCCCGGCGTCATGGTCGGCGTCGCCTGGCCGTAGCGCGCCGAGCTCCGCTCGAACGCTCCGCTCGGCTCACTTCAGAGAGACGCGCACCGTCGACGAGAGGCCGGCCTCGAGGCGCACGCCCTCGGGGAGGTCGACCCACGACAGCTTGACCGGGACGCGCTGCACGACCTTGACGAAGTTCCCCGACGCGTTGTCGGGCGGCAGGAGCGAGAACTGCGCCCCCGTGCCGAACGAGACGCTCTCGACCTTCGCGTGGAAGGTGCGGCCAGGGTACGCGTCGAGCGACACGTCGGCGCTCTGGCCCGGCTGCATCGCGCCGACCTGGGTCTCCTTGAAGTTGGCGACCACGTAGGTCGTCGCCGGGAGGACGTTCGTGATCATCTGCCCGGGCTGCGCGAGCTGGCCGACGCGGAGCGCGAGCTTCGAGATGTGGCCGTCCTCGGGCGCCACGATGCGCGTGTAGGAGAGATTGAGCCGCGCCTGCGCGAGCGCCGCCTCCGCGCCCGAAACCCGCGCGTGCGCGAGCTCCGCGTTCGCCTTCGCCGCCGCGAGCTGCGCGTCGACCGGAGCGCTCTGCTCGACCCGCCCCTGGGCCTCCGCGATCCGCATCTCGGCCATCCGCTTCGCGTCGCCCGCCGCGTCGAGCTGGGCGACGGCCTGGGCCGCCGCCGCGTGGGCCGCCGCCGCGCTCGCCCGCATCGACTCGACCTGCGCGAGCGGGATGGCGTCGTCCTTGATGAGCGACTCGGCCCGCCGCAGATCCGTGTCCGCCTTGTCCGCGTCGGCCTGCGCTTTCGCCACCGCCGCCGTCGCGGCCTGCACCTGCGCGCCCGCGCCCGCCACCGACGCAGCCGTCCCCGAGAGGGCCGCGCGCGCCGTCGAGAGGCCGCCCTTCGAGCTCGCCTCCACGATCCGCATTTGCGCGTCGGCCGCGTCGGCCTGGGCGTTCGCCGCGCGGAGCTCGGCCTCCGCCTGCCGCACCTTGATGGCGTAGTCGGCCGGGTCGATCTCGACCAAGACGTCACCCTTCTTCACGGCCTGGTTGTCGGTGACGGGCGCCGACAGCACCGTCCCGCCGACGCGCACCGAGACCGGCACCATGTCGGCCGACACCTGCGCGTCGTCGGTCGACTCCTCCCCAGCCGTCAGCCATCGGAACCCCGCGTAGGCGAGGAGCACGACCGCGACGACGGCCGCGAGGATCACGTACGGCCGGCTTCGCGACGCCTTCGCCGCGGGCTTCACCTGGGTGCTGGTCAGAGGCTCACTCGTCAATGCGCTCGCCATCGTTCACTCCATGCTCAATTCGACGTGTGTTTGTCCCTTCTTCGAACCGACACGCAGGAAGAAGAGAAGCGGCAAGACTACGAGAAACGCGACGCCCTGCAGGAGGAACGTCTTTTCGAAACCGAGGACCGAGCCTTGCAGCCCCACCTCCCGCGCCACCATCGCGACCGCGCCCCCGTGGGACGCCGCCGGGCTCACCCCGTGCGCGCGCAGCCCGCCGGCGATCGCGTCGATCCGGGACATGACGTCGGGCCGCAGGCTCGTCACGTTCCAGCTGATCGCCGCCGTGGCGCGCTTGGAGAAGTCGGAGAGGAGCGTCGCGAAGATGGTCAGGCCGAACGAGCCGCCGATCTGCCGGACGAAGGAGTTGAGGCCCGCCGCGTCGGCCAACACGGGCCGAGGGATGAACGTGAGCGCGGCCGTCGTCAGCGGGATGAACAGGCACGCGAAGCCGACGCCCGTGACGAGGAGCGGAACGACGATGTCGCCGGACGAACTGAGGAGCGTGATGTGACTGAGCTCGTAGGAGCCGAGGACGAAGAACCCCGCCCCCACGCCGACGACGATCGCCGGCGGGACGTAGTTGTAGATGCGCCCGATGATCGGCGTGACGGCCATCATCGCGATGGTCCGCGGCATGAGGGTGATGCCCGACTGGGTCGCGTCGAAGCCGAGGAGCTCCTGCATGAAGACCGGCAGGAGGAACATACTGCCCATGAGCATCGCGTACATGACCCCGCCGATGACCGTGGCCGACGCGAACGTCCGGTCGCTGAAGAGGCGCAGATTGACGACGGGCGAGGTCGCCGTGAGCTCGCGCACGATGAACGCCGCCAGCGTGATGCCCGAGAGGAAGCTCAGCGCCGTGATGAGGGGCGACTCGAACCAGTCGTTGCGCGGGCCTTCCTCGAGCACGTACTGGAGCGTCGACACGCCGACGCACATCAGCACGATGCCGGCGATGTCGAGGTTCTTCCGCGCCACTTGGGCGCGCGCGCGGTTCGCGCGGCGGACGTCCTCCGGCTCGTGGACGAGGCGCATCGTCATCACGGTGCCGACCACGCCGACCGGGAGGTTGATGTAGAAGATCCACGGCCAGCTGTAATTGTCGACGATCCAGCCGCCGAGAGTCGGCCCGACGGCGGGCCCGATCATGATGACCATCGCGAACATCGCCATGGCCATCCCCTGCTCCTTGGCCGGGAACGTCTGCCGGAGGATCGCCTGCTGGGTGGGCTGGAGCGCGCCCGCGCCGAAGCCCTGGACCGCGCGGAAGGCGACGAGCGTCGGCAGGGTGCGCGCCATCCCGCAGAGCGCCGAGCCGATGACGAAGAGGACGAGGCTCGCGAGGTACACGCGCTTTTGCCCGAAGAACGAGCCGAGAAAGCCCGTGAGCGGCATGACGAGCACCGTCGCGATGATGTACGCCGTCGACACCCACGTGATTTCTTCGATCGTCGCGCCGACGGTCCCGCGGATCTCCGGGAGCGCCACGTTCACGATCGACGCGTCGATGGCGGCCATGAGCGACCCGAACGCAATCGCGGCGGTCACCAGCCACTTGTTGACCGCGGGGGCCGGCGCGGCCTCGAAGAGCGGCGCGTGGATCGCGGCGGCCGTCATCGACCCACCCCGCCGAGGAAGAGCTCCACGATCGAGTCGACCTGCGACGCGAACGGGATCGATTCGTCGAAGTGCGAAAAGAGGATGCTGCGGACGAACGCGACCAGCAGCACGGAGGCGAGCCCCGCGGCTGCGGCGCGGACGCGCTTCTCGCGCACGCCGACTTCGATGACCCGCTCGGCGCGCTCCTGGAGCTGCTGCATGGCGGGCCGCCGCTTGCCGTCCTGTCCTTTGACGATGGTCGGCTTGTAACCCTCGGCTTCGAGCGCGAGATAGAGGAAGGTGCGGCGCTGGTCGAAGAACTCGAAGACCGCCAGAAGGAAGGCGCGAAGCTGCTCCTCGAAGCGCGCGCGTGCGTGGGCCTTGGCCGCGGCGTCGACCGCCCCGTAGAGCTCCTCGCGCCGCCGGGCGAAGAGCTCCTCGAAGAGGACCTTGCGGTCCTGGAAGTAGTTGTAGATGGTCCCCACCGCGACGCCGGCTTCGTCGGCGATGCCCTGGAGGCTTGCATTGGCGAGCCCGTCCCGCGCCGCGATCGTCTCGGCGGCCGCGAGGATGGCGAGCGAGGTGGTCTCGCGGAAGCGCTCGCGAAGCGTTGGAGCTTTCATTGCACGAAATGAATATTGATTCACAATGTTCAAAGGCGCTACTATTTTTCGCAAGCCTGGTTCATTCGGCGAGCGCTACCGCACCCCAGAGCCCCCACGGAGAAGAGAGCAAGATGCCGAGCCCCCTGCGTTTTTTCACCTGCGCGGCGGTCTTCCTGGCCGCCCTCGCCCCCCTGCCGGGCGGGGCCCGCGCCGACGACGCGATGGAGCCGCTCCTGCCCGACGAGGCGGCCCCCCGCCACGCGATGCGCCTCGACGAGTGCATCACCGTCGCCCTCGAGCAGAACTTCGACGTCCGCACCGCGGGCGAGGGGATCGCCGAGAGCAAGTCCGAGCGCGCGGGCGCCGGCGGCGAGCTCGGGCCCAAGCTCCACGTCGACGCGTACGTCCAGCAGTGGACCGAGGCGTACAACATCCCGTTCCAGCTGATGGCGAACACGGCGCCCACCAACTTCCCCGTCCACGACGCGCTCGTCTGGAACGCGACGGTCACGCTCTCGCAGCCCATCACCGCCCTCTGGCCGCTCATCGATGCGTACAAGGCGCGCGGCCTCGGCGTCGACATCGCCGTCATCCACCGAGAGATGGTCCGGCAGGACGCGGCGCTCCGGGCGGCCCAGGCCTACTACCGGCTCCTCCAGGCCGAGCGTGTCACGGAGGTCGCCAAGGCCTCGGTCGCGCAGCTCGAGGCGCAGCTCCGCCAGGCCAACTCCTTCCACGCCAACGGCGTCGTCAGCCTCGACGACGTGCTGCGCGCCCAGCTCGCCGTCGCGAGCGCCCAGCAGCGCCTCATCCAGGCGCGGACCCGCGTGGCCCTCGGCCGGTCCGAGCTCGCGGTGGCCATCGGGATGTCGCCCGACGCGGCCATCGACGCCGCGCCCTTGCCCGAGGGCGACGCGACCCCCACCCCCACGGCCTCCTTCGACGAGGCCGAGAGGACCGCCGAGAGCCAGCGCGTCGAGCTCACCGAGGTCGACAAGCGCCTCGCCCAATCCAAGCGCGAAATCGACATCGCGTGGGCCCGGCTCGCCCCCCAGGTGAGCGCGGTCGCCTCGTACATCCACAACGAGGGCTCGCTCTTTTCGCAGCTCAACTCCGGCTACGTCGGGGCCGTCGCGAGCTGGGACGTCTGGGATTGGGGCAAGACCACGAGCGGCATCGCGGCCGCGAAGGCGCGCCTCCACGAGACCGAAATCGCCCGCGCCAAGGTCGACGATCAGATCCGGCTCGACGTGCGCACGGCGTTCCTCGGCGTGCGCGCGGCGACCGAGGCGCTGGCCGTCGCGCGCGCCGCCGTGGCCCAGGCCGAAGAAGACTTCACGCTGGTGAGGAAGCGCTACGACGCGAACACGGCCACGTCGTTCAACGTCATCGACGCCGAAGGCCAGCTTACCCAGGCGCGAGGACAGCTCGAGACGGCCCGCTACGACGCGCTCATCGCCCGCGCCGCCCTCCGCAGAGCCATGGGCGACCCCGCCGACCGCCTCGCCCGCGAGTGATCGGCCGCCCGCGCGCCACGCAAATCAGCCACACATGAGACGGCCGAGCGCCCTCGCGGCGCGCGCCCGCAGCGCAGCGGTCGCGTCGATGTGCGGGAGGGGCTCTTGCGCAATGGCGCGCGGATGGGGAAGCTTGCCTGGAAAGCCGTGACCGAAATCCAGCGCAGGCAACGCACCGCCCTCGGCGTCCTCACCACGCTCACGTTCATCGTCGTCGCGTGGATGGCCGCGCCGATGTTGATCGGCCTGGTGCTCGGCACGGTGCTCGGCTTCACGGTCCAGCCGATGTACGTCCGCCTGATGGCGCGCTTGCGGCAGCGGCGCACGCTCGCCGCGGCGCTGACGACGTTCCTCGGCGGTCTGTTCATCGTCGCGGGGGGCGTGGCGATCGTCTGGATCGCGGCCCGCGAGGTGATCGCGGCGGTCGCCCTCCTTCAGCACGAGCTCGCCGGGGGCGGCCTCGGCCCGCTCGGCGCGAAGGTCGCGAGGTTGGCGGCCAAGGCGGGCATCCCGCAAGACTTGGTCGCCGCGCGGCTCCGCGACGGGCTCGGGCGGGTGGGCAACCTCCTCGCCCAGGGCGCCGGGTTCATCCTCGAAGCCTCGGCGAGCGCGGTGCTCACCCTCATCATCGCGCTCTGGACGATGTTCTACATCGTACGCGACTGGCCCAGCATGGCCCGGCACCTCGAGCGGCTCCTCCCGCTCGACCCGCGCCACACGCGCGCGCTCGTCGCCGAGTTCCGCCGCGTCGGGCGGCAGTCGTTCATCGGCAACATGGGGACGGCGATCTTCCAGGGCGGCATCGCGGGCCTGGGTTTCTTCATCTTCGGCGTGCCGCAAGCCGTGACGTGGGCCGTGCTCCTGGGGGTGATGTCGTTCATCCCCGTCGTCGGCACCGCGCTCGTCTGGGTGCCGGCCGCGGCCTGGCTGCTGACTCAGGGGGAAGCGGTCCGCGCGATTCTGCTGGTCGCGTGGTGCGTGCTCTTCGTGCTCGCATGCAGCGACTACGTCGTGCGGCCGCGCCTCGTGGGCCGCGAAGGGGCGCACCCGCTCCTCACCCTCGTCGCGCTCATCGGGGGCATCGCCGTCTTCGGCGTGGCGGGGATCTTCCTCGGGCCGGTCATGGTGTCGCTCTTTCTCGCGAGCGCGCACATCTACGAGCTCGAGCGCGAGGCGGACCACAAGCACGAGATGGATCTGGCTCACGCGGAGAAGGCCGCGGGGCAAGGCCACCCCGATCCCGCCAAGGCCGAGTCGGGCGGCGGCGCGGGCAAGGCACGTGGCGAGGGCGCGCACTCGACGACGTAGCGAGGGGCCCTCGCCGTGGACCGGCGCGCCTCCGCGGCAGGAAAGGGCTCCTTCGCCGCGAGGAAGCGACCGTCCGTGAAAAATCGCCGGCCGTCCGCGTCGAGGAGGGGCTACCTCAAGGCGAGGAAGCGACCGTCCGTGAAAAATCGCCGGCCGTCCGCGCGCGACGCGGGCTTGCTCATCGCGAGAGAAGGCGTGCTCGACGAAGACGCGCGCCCGCCCGCGGTGGACGCGGGCTCACCCATCGCAAGAGAAGGCTCGCCCAGCGGAGACGCGCGCGCGCCCGCGATGGACCTGGGCGTACTCGCCGCGAGAGAACGTGTCCTCGATGAAGACGCCCGTGCGCCCACGATGGACGTGGGCGTACTCGCCGCGAGAGAACGCGTAGCCCGCGAGCACCCGCGTGACACCGCGCGCGGAGCGGGCTTCCGCGTTTCCCCCCTACGCCCGGGCCGAGCGCGCCTTGCCGTTCGACGCCGCGGCCTTCACCTTCTTCGGCGAGCCGAGCAGGTCGTCCGCGATCTTGGCGGCGCGGTGGGTCTTCTCCCACGAGAACTCGGGGCGGCCGAAATGCCCGTACGCGGCGGTGCGCTTGTAGATCGGCGCGAGGAGCTCGAGCTCGTCGATGAGCGCCTTCGGGCGCATGTCGAAGTTCGTGATGATGTACTTCTCGAGCACGTCGTCGGCGACCTTGCCCGTCCCGAACGTGTTCACGTGCACGCCCACCGGCTGCGCCACGCCGATCGCGTAGGCGACCTGCACCTCGCAGCGCTTCGCCGCGCCTGACGCCACCACGTTCTTCGCGACGTAGCGCGCGTAGTAGCAGGCGCTCCGATCGACCTTGCTCGGGTCCTTGCCGCTGAACGCGCCGCCGCCGTGGCGTCCCATGCCGCCGTAAGTGTCCACAATGATTTTGCGCCCCGTCAAACCGGTATCGCCTTGCGGTCCGCCAACGACGAAACGTCCCGTCGGATTAATGAGAAATTGTGTTTTTTTCGTCAGCAAACGTTTCGGCAAAACTTTCTTGATGAGTTCTTCGATGCAGAATTCCTTGATGGTTTTGTGCTTCACGTCGTGCGCGTGCTGCGTGGAGATGACGACGTTGGTAATTTCAACCGGCTGATCGTTTTCGTAACGGACGGAAACCTGCGATTTGGCGTCCGGGCGGAGCCATTTAACTTTGCCGCTTTTGCGGATGCGTGTCAGTTCGCGTCCGAGGCGATGCGCATACATGATGGGCGCGGGCATAAGCTCGGGCGTCTCGTTGCAGGCGTAACCGAACATCAAACCCTGGTCACCGGCGCCTTGCTCGTCATGGCTTTTGCCTTCGGCCTTGCGCGCGTCCACACCTTGCGCGATGTCCGGCGATTGCGACGTGATAGCGTTGACAATCAAAACTTTGTCTGCATGGAACACGTCGTCATCATGCGTGTAACCGATGTCGCGGATGGCTTCGCGCGCGATTTGATTGAAATCCAGTTTTGCGCGGGTCGTGATTTCGCCGCCGACAACGACGAGGTTGCACTTGGCGTAGGTTTCGCAGGCGACGCGGCTGAATTTGTCCTCGGCGAGGCACGCGTCCAGCACGTAATCGGAAATGGTATCGCACACTTTGTCCGGATGGCCTTCGCCGACGGACTCGGAAGAGAAGATAAAGTTTTTGCTCATATTAAACGTATTGACGTATCAAGATTTGATGATATAACAATTTTCAACAGCGTCAAATTGATTCTTAAAAAATTTGGCGGCTTAAAAATGTCCACTACGCTGAAATCATTGCGAGCTTTGTCCGACCCAACGCGGTTGC
>DASYBG010000049.1:0-6698 GCA_036500865.1 Polyangiaceae bacterium | reverse complement strand
AGCGTGAGCGAGCGGTGAGCCGCGCCGCTTGCACACGGCACTCCGCGCCGCGAGCTTGGTCGCTCACCGCTCGCTCACGCTCGCGGTGCTGATGCCGCTGGCGCGGCATCGGATGGCATCTGATCGACAATCGCGCTCGGTGCGCTCGGTCATTTAGCTCGATCGCCGGCGCGTGGGACGTCAGGTCTGCGCCAGCCATGACGGCCTGCGGCTTCGCACGTCGCCGTCGATCGTCGCGAGCGCCTTTGGTTGCGGCTTCGAGCACGCCATGAGCACGAGCGGAGCCACGACGAGAGCGACGCGCATGGACCGCCTCACGCCCTCTTGCCGCGAGCACGTTCGAGCTTCTGAACGTCCACGAGGTCTTGCGGTCGCGCGGCCGCGCGCTTGTTCGCGATCAGATCGTCGAGCGAGATGACGCGAATGGCCACTCCGTCCCACGTCGCGGGGATGGCGCTCTTCATCACGTCCGAGGTTGCGACCCCCTCGATGGTCCGAAGGAAGTCGATTCGCAAGGGTGGCTGGCCGATGTACGCGACCTCGTCCGGCGCGAGCTTCTCCACGGCGGCGACCACGTTGGCAGGTGCTCCGTACCGCGCGAGCGCCCGGCCCGCACGCTGGAGATTCTCGTGGCTGCCCTCGAGCAAGGCATCGAGGTACTTCGTCGCTCGCGGCTGCACGTGGAAGCCGAACGCGTAGCCCCCGATGACGACGTATTCAACCGCGTCGCGCGCGAACTCCGCCAACAGATCTCTGAAGTCGGCAGGAAGCTTCATGTGCCGGATCCTTGAGTGACACCTGCTCGTCCCACATGTCGAAGACGGCGCCCAGGCGCTCATCGGGCGGCATCGAGAGCCAGAAGGCGAGATCGACGTCTTCCATCTCGGCGGTCTTCACGACACCGCCGGTCCAGTGATCACGCCGCCACTGGGCTCGGGCGCTCGCGCTCATGACACGAGGAGTCTAGCACGCAGCGCGATGTACGCAGCGCGACAGCTCGCGGGCGCGCAAGACGACCAGAGGCCTCACGCCCTCTTGCCCGAGGTCATCGCGGGCGGCTCTCCGGCCAGAAGCCTCTCGAGCGCGTCGGCCACGCGCTCGCCTGCCTTGCCATCCCATCCCTCGGGCACGGTCCCCCGTTTCCCTCGGCCTTCGAGGATGGCGTCCAGCTCGCAGGCGATCTTCGCGGTGTCGAGCCCCACGATGACGTTGGTCCCCTGGTCCACGGTGACGGGCCGCTCGGTCCCCTCGCGAAGCGTGAGACACGGGACTCCCAGCGCCGTCGTCTCTTCCTGGATGCCTCCCGAATCGGTCGCCACGAGCGTGGCCGACGACATCAGCGTCGCGAAGTCGTTGTACCCGATGGGTTCGCACGTCTTGAGGCCCGGGATGTCGCGCAGCCGCTCGGCCAATCCGAGCGCCGTCGCGCGCGCGACCGTCCGGGGGTGAACGGGGAAGAGCACCGGGATGCGTGCGGCGATGGCCTCCAGAGCCGCCAGCGTTGCCACGAGCGACTCGCGTGTGTCGACGTTCGCCGGACGGTGCAAGGTCGCGAGGGCATAGCGCTGGGGCTGGAGGTCGAACCGCTCGAGCGCATCGGTCCGGCGCTGCCGGGCCCAGTGCAGCGAGTCGATCATCACGTTGCCGACGAAGCGGATCCGCTCGCGAGCGATCCCCTCGGCGACGAGGTTGCGCTCCGCATCCGGGGACGGCGTGAGGAGGAGATCCGAGAGTCGATCGGTCAGGACGCGGTTGATCTCTTCGGGCATCGTCCAGTCGCCCGAGCGAAGCCCTGCCTCGACGTGAGCGACGGCAATGCCGAGCTTCGCCGCCGCGAGCGCCGCGGCGATGGTGCTCGTCACGTCTCCCACCACGACGACGACGTCGGGGCGAGCCTGGAGGAAGGCCTTCTCGACGTGGACGAGGACCGCCGCGGTCTGCTCGGCGTGCGTGCCTCCGCCGCAGCTGAGGCGCACGTCGGGCTCGGGCATCCCGAGGTCGCGGAAGAACACGTCGCTCATCGCCGCGTCGAAGTGCTGGCCCGTGTGGATCAGCCGGAGCGGCATGGCGCGGGCCTTCAGCGCGCGCCACACGGGGGCGATCTTCATGAAGTTCGGGCGCGTGCCCGCGACGAGGTCGATCATCCGTCTGCCTCACTCGAGCTCGGCAGTGCCAAGCGACGAAGCCGCTTCACGAGGTCACCGAGGTACTCCCGCAGGCGATCCACCGTGAGCGGCGCGGGCAACGTGAGCCCTGCGGGCACGTCCACCTGAGAGAGGAGCCACGCCAGGTTCGCGGGCGTGCAGCCGCCGTCCTTCGCGAGCGCCGAAGCGAGCGCGCTCTCGACCGAGTGGCCGGCCTGCTCGAGGAAGTACACGTCGACGAGGTCGCGCTCCTCCTGCCGCCCGACGATGGCCGTGAGCTTGTTGGTCAGGATCTCGTCGATGGGATCGACGCGCACACCGTCGATCTCGAGCTTCTCCATGAGTCTTTGGGGGACCCGGTCGTGGACCAGATCGACGACGAGGACCTCGGGCCCACGCGTGAGGGCATATCGCGTGAAGTCGGGAGAGTCCATGCGGACCTCGGACTTTGCGCCGAGCGACGCGGCGATCTCGGCGATGGTACGGCGCCCACGTTCGAAGGCGTCGGCCCGATCGGTGAAGAGGTCCAGGTCGTCCGTCGTCCGGTGGTGCAGATAGAAGCCGGTCAGGGCAGCCCCGCCGGTGAGGAAGAACCCGCGCTCACGGGCGAAGAAGGCCCGCAGCGCGTCGCGCTGCAGGACGGAGAGATCCGCCATGCTAGGCCGCTGGCAAGAGGCCGTCCGCTTGCCATCCTCCGATGAGGAACTCCCAGAAAGCTCGCCGTCGGCCCAGACGCCGACCGAGGTGGGGGAGGGCGCGCGCGACGTCGATCGGCGTCACGAAGGTCCAGATGTCGATGTCGCGTCCTTCGCGCAGCGCCTTCCCGAGCAAGCGCAGGCGCGTGGGGTCCTCTTCGCTGCGCTCGCGCAGGATTCGACGTAGCTCCCCGACGGACACGTCCTCATCCCAGAGGAAGTAGGGCCTCCGGTCGAGATCGCCCATGTCTGTGGTGAGCGGACGCATCGGGACCAGTTTATCACGCGTTGCCCTTGACCCACTCCACCACGGTCCCGAGCCCCTCGCGCAACCCGATCCGCGGTTCCCAACCGAGCTCGTTCTTCGCGCGGGTCACGTCCGCGTACGTCGCATCGACATCCCCCAGCGGGACGGCTTCTCGCTCCACGACGGGCTCCGCACCCGCGGCTTCTCCGATTTCGCGGATCAGTCCGCGCAGATCAATCGGCGAGCTCGATCCCAGGTTGTACTCGCGGTAGCCCGCCGGGGCGCGCTCCACGGCCGCCAGGATGCCGCGGACGATGTCTTCGACGTGCGTGAAGTCCCGGCGCATCGAGCCGTCTCCGAACATCTTCACGGTGCGGCCCGCGAGGACGGCGCGCGTGAAGAGGGTGATGGCCATCTCCGGTCGCTGTCGCGGCCCGTAGACGGTGAAGAACCGGAGCGCCGTGCAGTGCATCGACGGGGTCCGCAAGCTGAGGGCGCTCGCCACGAGCTCGGCTCCGCGCTTGCTCGCGGCGTAAGGGGACTCGGGGACGACGGCGGGCGCTTCTTCGCGGGCGGGAAGGGGAGTCGCGTTGCCGTACACCGAGGAGCTCGACGCGAAGAGGAACCGCTCGACGCCGCGCTCGCGGGCGAGCTCCTGCATCACGGCGGTGCCCTCGACGTTGACGCGCGCATACCGCGCCGGCTCCGCGAACGAGGGGCGCACGCCCGCGAGGCCCGCCAGATGCACCACCACGTCGACACCGTCGAAGAGCGGCGCGACGGCGGCGCGATCGGTGACGCACGCCTTCACGATCGCGACGCGCGGGAACTCGGTCAGGAGATCCCTCTCGTTACGCTTCTTCTCGATGACCGGGTACGGCGCGTTCGAGAAATCATCGACGACGGTGACGTCATCCCCCCGCGCGAGGAGCGCCCGCGTGAAGTGGTACCCGATGAACCCGACCCCTCCGCTGACCAGCACGCGAGCCATGGCGATGTCCTAGCGCAAAGCCCTCGAGACGGGCGCGGAAGCGACGCCGATGCCCTGATACCGAAGCCCGGCCTTCACGACGTCCGCCGAGCGCCACACGTTGCGCGCGTCGACCACGACCGGCGCCCCGCCGTCGTCCGCCGTGCGCAGGCGCTTGTGGATCTCGGGGAAGTTCGGGGCGAGGTAGCTGCGCCACTCCGTGAGGAGGACGAGCGCGTGCGACCCGTCGACCGCGTCGTAGTCCCGGTCGAGGACCTTCACGCGGTCGCCATACTGCTTCATCGCGGCGAGGAAGTTCTTTCCGGCCTCGGGATCGTGCCCGACGACGTTCGCGCCCTTCGCGAGGAGGACGCTGGCCAGCTTGAGGGCGGGCGACTCGCGGATGTCGTCCGTCTCGGGTTTGAAGGCGAGGCCCCACAGGGTGATGGTCTTGCCTTTCAGCGTGCCCACCGATTGCTCGACGAGCTCCGCCAGGAAGTGCGCTTGCTCTTCGTTCGCGAGGTGCGTCGCCTCGGCCATGCGCATCGGGACGCCATGCGCGCGCCCGAGGTGCATGAGGGCCTGCACGTCCTTCGGGAAGCACGAGCCTCCGTAGCCGGGGCCCGCGTAGAGGAACCGCTTGCCGATGCGCGTGTCGCTTCCGACGCCCCGCCGCACCGCATGAACGTCGGCCCCGGTGGCGTGGCACAGGCGCGAGAGCTCGTTCATGAACGAGACGCGCATCGCGAGCATGGTGTTGGCCGCGTACTTCGTCAGCTCGCTCGATCGCGGATCGCTGACGACGACGCGCTCGCCCGAGAGCTGGAGCGGCGCGTAGAGCGCCCGCAGAGTGTCGCGGGCCTCTTCGCTCCGCGCTCCGAGGACGATGCGGTCTGGGCGGAAGAAGTCCTGCACCGCGGCGCCCTCCTTCAGGAACTCGGGGTTCGAGACGACCTCGAGCGGCACGGTCGCGTGCTTGTCGACGCGCTCCTGAAGGGCGTCGCACGTCCCGACGGGCACGGTGCTCTTCACGACGACGAGCGCCTTGCGCCGGGCGACCTGGGCGATCTTCTCGCCCGCAGCGAGCACGGCGCTGATGTCCGCCCCTCCGTCGGCGCCCTGGGGCGTGCCGACGGCGACGAAGTACGCGTCGGCCTCGTGGAACGGCGCGGAGACCTGCGTGTCGAACTTGAGCCGCCCGGCCCGC
The DNA here is from genome assembly GCA_036500865.1 of Polyangiaceae bacterium. GTDB lineage: Bacteria > Myxococcota_A > Polyangia > Polyangiales > Polyangiaceae > Palsa-1150. The sequence goes on along the minus strand of DASYBG010000049.1, from coordinate 1,435 downwards.
TCGTTGCGCCGCACGAGGTCCCCCAGGCTCGGCTCGTAGATGGGGATGATGCCGTCGCGGAGCTGCTTGACGCGCTCCGGATCGATGTCGACGCAGAGCACGTCGTGCCCGAGCTCCGCCATTCCCGTCCCGGTGACGAGCCCCACGTAGCCGACTCCGAAGGTGACCAGAAGCATCGGCTTTACCTAGCATTCTTGTTGCCCGAGGTCGCGGCGACGTTCGCTCTCAGGGACCCTCCACCCGGCACACGCTCGCCGCGCGAGCCACGATCTCCCGATCCGAGGTGACCAGGATCGCGTCCTCACGGAGAGCGACCCAGACGTAGATCGCATCCGCGGCACGAAGCCGGAGCTGTCCTGCAATGCGCTGGCTTCGTCGCGCCGCGCGAGGACCGAGCGTGATCAGTCGGCAGGGCGCCGTGTGGTCTGGCTCGCTGGGGCGGACTGCGGCGACGGCGACGGACGCGTCGAGGACCAGCTTCAACGGCGTCCTTCGAGCAAATCGCGGACGGCCTCTCCATCTGGATCGCCCAGCTGGGCGAGCTCGTCGAGGAGAGCTTCGGCTTGCGCGTGACTCATGGGGGAGGGCTTGGGGCCCGTCGCCGCCTCGACGGGAACGATGGCCGCGGCTGGCTTTCCATGACGCAGGATGAGGATGCGCTTGCCATGGTGCTCCGCCGCATCGACCAGCTCCGACAGGTGAGCTTTTGCAGCTGGCGCCTGCAACCCGTACTGCGACGCCCCGTCCTGATGCTCCGCCGCTTCGACCGGCGGCGAGCCGAGCGCGTCCCCTTCATGTCGGCGATGACCGCGCTCACCGCCTCCGACGGCGACCGGCGCAGCTACCTCGAGATCGTCGAGGTCCTCCGGGAGACAAGGATGGATCGTGAGCTCCGCGTCTACGTGGACGTCCACGGCGAGCCTGTCGCGGCCGGGCGTCTCTGGACCCGCGGGCGCGCCGGTGCGGCGCGAGGCGAGCGTACTCGCTGCGGCAACCGCTCCTCCTCCAGCGTCTGGCCGACGCGGTCGGCCGAAGGGTCGACCAGGTCGCCGATGCGGTCGGCCATACCGAGGACGAAGAGCACCGTCGCATAGACGCCCATCGAGACACCGGGGGCGCCCTTCTCGACGCGCGCCACGGTATTGCGACTGACGAACGCGCGCTCGGCCATGAGCGCCATGGGAATGCGCCTGCGCCGGCGCGCTGCGGAGATGTCGTCGCCGAGCTTCTCGAGAGCACGACGGACCGAGAGGGGCAGGGCAGGGGTGGAGCGCGACTGTTTCATGGTGGATCACAAATGGTGCACAAAGGCTCGTAACGCTCACTATATAGCGCATTATCGACCGCCGTGTGCAATCCAAGAGCCCGAGTTTGCTGTCATCCTGAGCGTAGCGAAGGACCCCGCTGGGACACGGTGGGGTCCCACGGCTTCGCC
>DASYBG010000048.1:0-63605 GCA_036500865.1 Polyangiaceae bacterium | reverse complement strand
GCACGGCACGCGGAACGGATCACGAGCACCGCTACGCTCATGTCCGCTTGGTCGTGACCGTCCCTTCGTCTGCGGGGTCCTGACCCTGCGCGTGCGCGCTTCGGGAGTGCGCCTTTTTATGGACGACTCTTCAGTCGTGCGGATGGTTCTTGCCGTACTCGATGCCTCGCACGACCTCGGCGATCGCCTCGTCGGTATGCTTGAGCGCCATGACTCGCCAGCCGCCCTTGTTCTCGCTCGCCACTTCCAGCGAGTGACGCGCCCCCCGGAGATCGTTGAGCGCCCGATCCATGTGCGGCTGCTCGGCGCCCCAGTCGTATCCGACCGCCGTCGGGCTCTGCGCCCGAGCGGTCGAGGCGCTCGCCGAACGAAACGCGTCGCGCCCGGCGACGACGCCCAAAGCGACTACCAGCCCGATGGTCGATGCCTTCCAAATGTTCATTTGCGAATCCCTTTCTGTTCCACCGCACGACGGCAAAGATGCGAGGGTGGCCATTAGCGCACGGATGGACGGTTTCCCCGCGTGACATGCTCGCCGTTTCCGACGGACGGTGAAAGGGCGCGCCCGAGCCGGGACGCGGGACGCACGAGCTGTGGGTGACGATGTGCGCGTTCGGCCACCCGCGTCCAAACGGGCAGGCGCGAGCGAAGCGAGGAAGCGGCCCCCGCCCCGCGCGTTCAGCGGCGGACGTTCTTCGCAAGGAACGCGTCGATGCAGGTCGCGGGCGCGTCTCCGGTCGAGAAACAGAGGCTCGGGTCGCCCTCGACCTCGAAACGTCTCATGAGCCACCACGCCGGCTGCCCGCCGTCGCTCGGGTCGTCATCCAGGAAAGACGACGTGTCGTCCGGCGACTGGAAGTACACGTCGAACTGGCCGGAGCACCCGCTCGGCAGCTGCAGCACGGCGCCGGTCGACGCCGGGCTGAGCGTGCCCGTCGACACGGTTCGAGGCGTCAGCGAGAGGACGTCGAAGCACGACTCGGCGCCCTGATCGTTCACGACCGACGCCGTCGACGTCAGGACCGCGCCCGCGGGAAGGTCGCCGAGGCCGCCGCAGCTCGGCGTCGCGCCGCCCGCGGCCAATACGCTCGCGACCGCCGCCGTGTCGTTCGACACGATCGTCGTCTCGATGGTGTCACCGTCGGAAATGCCACGAAGCTCCTTCGGACAATTTTGGCAATCGAGGGTCGCGGCGGCGAGGAGCGCGGCCAATAGGCGATTAGCGAGACCTGCGCGCAAGGGACAGACCGTACTTCTGCACCTTATAGCGCACGATGCGCTCGGTCGTCCCGAGCGCCCGCGCCGCCCGCGCGAGGTTTCCGCCCGACTCGTCGAGCGCGCCGTCGATCATGCTCCGCTCGAGCCGCTCCACCGCTTCCGAGAGCGACAGCTTGTGCGTCGACTCTCCGGCCCGCGTCGCGCGCAGCGTCTCCGGCAAATGGTGCTCCTCCACCACCGGCCCCGGGCACACGACCACGGCGCGCTCGATCGCGTTCTCGAGCTCGCGCACGTTGCCCGGCCACGCGTACCCGCCGAGGGCTTCGACGGCCCCGCTCGACAAGCGGCGCGCCTTCCTGCGGTGCTCACGCGCGTACTTCTCGAGGAAGAACTCCGCGAGCGTCGGGACGTCGGCGGCGCGCTCGCGGAGCGGGGGCACGACGATCGTGAACACGTTGAGGCGGTAATAGAGGTCCTCGCGGAACTGGCCGCCCGCCACGGCGGAGGCCATGTTCTTGTTCGTCGCGGCGATGAGGCGGACGTCGGCGCGGAGCGTCTCGGTGCCGCCGAGGCGCTCGTACTCCCGGGCCTGCAGCACCCGCAGGAGCTTGACCTGCGTCGAGAGCGGAAGCTCCCCGACCTCGTCGAGGAAAAGGGTGCCCCCTTGGGCCAAGTCGAGCCTTCCCTTCTTGCGGCTCACCGCCCCCGTGAACGCTCCGCGCTCGTGTCCGAAGAGCTCCGACTCGAACAGCGTCTCCGGAAAGGCCGCGCCGTTGAGCTTGATGAAGGGCTTGCCCGCCCGCTCCGAGTTGTCGTGGATGGCCTGCGCGACGAGCTCCTTGCCCGTCCCCGACTCTCCGAGCACCAGCGCGGTCGCCGTCGTGCGCGCGACCTGGCCGATCTCTTCGTAGACGCGCCTCATCGGCGAGCTCGCGCCGATCATGTTCGCGTACTCGAAGGCCGTCCGCGCCGGCCGCTCCTCCGCCGGCTCCGCCTCCTCCGGGAGGGCGGGGCCCTCGCTGGTCATGGCCTCCGCGACCGCCGACGCCACCGCCCGCGCGTCGGCGAGGCGATCCGCGGGCGCTCCCTCGCCCACGAAGTAGATCGACAGCGCCCCCGGGCGCCTGCGCCGGCCCGGCAGGGGCACGCACACGAGGTTCATCGTTCGGCCGCGCCACGCCGCCGGCTCCGCGAGCTCCGACAGCGCCATCGGCTCCCGGCACACCACGGGGACGACGATGGGGCGGCCCCCTTCGCACACGCGACCGGCGACCCCCAGTCCGAAGCGGGGACGGAGATCGTCGGCCGAAATGCGGTACGTCGCCTCGACCCACACCTTCCGCGCCTTCGCGTCGGCCGTATAGACGACGGCGTGCGCGGCCCGATGGCGAGCGTCCGCGCGGCGCACCGTCTCCTCGAGCACGCGCGCGAGCGAGGCGTCGATCGCAGCCTCCCCCTCGATCGGCGCGCGCCGGCCCGCGGGAACGGACGCGAGATAACGCTCGCTCCCCGGACCGTCCATGGCTGACGAGGCGGACGACACGAGACTCATGACCGCTTAGGTGTAGCCGCCCTCTTCTTCATGAATGTTTCGTCGAGCCTAGATATGCGGCGGTCTCTCGGACGCGGCCGTCTTGCAAGAAGCGCGCATCGTGCACCCGATCCCTCGCGTGCCTTCTTTGCCCGCCTTTCTCGGCAGAAGTGGGCCCGCCCGCGATGACTCGGACAATTTCGTCTGCCAACCCCCTCCGATTCCGGCGTTTTTGAAGCAACGGATCATTGCCCATTTGTATCGGCAACGTTTCGGAGCTCACGGCCAGCAGGGAATCGCCGCGTGGCTCTCGTCTTGCTGAGGGCGATCGTCGATGACACCGCCGACGGTCGCCCTTCTCGAGACGCGAATGAGCAACGAGCTCGCGCGCCTCGTCCAGAAGCACGGCGGATCACCGCTCTGCGTGCCGGCCGTGCGCGAGCACCACGAGTTCGGCGCGGACGAAGCGCGCGCGCTCTTCGCGTCGCTGGCCGCCGGGAGGTTCGACGTCATCGTCTTCATGACCGGCGTCGCCGTCTCGCTCCTCTTCGAAGCCGCCGAGCAGCTCGGTCACCGCTCCGACCTCGTCTCCGGCCTCAAGTCCGCGACGACGGTGTGCCGAGGACCCAAGCCGACGGCGGCCCTGCGCGGCTTCGGCGTCTCGCCCACCGTGACCGCGGGCGAGTCGTTCACCTCCGCGGAGGTCATCGACGCGCTCGCGACGATCGACCTCGGCGGCCGCCGCGTCCTCCTCTTCCACTACGGCGAGCGGAGCGACTCGCTCGCCGAGACGCTCATCGCCCGCGACGCGATCGTCGACGAGCAATGGCTCTACCGGTGGCAGCTGCCCGAGGACACCAGCGCCCTCGCGCGCCTGGTGCGGAGCATCGTCGCCGGCGAGATCGACGCCCTCGCGGTCACCTGCCAGATCCAGTTTCGCCACCTGTTCCACATCGCCGAGCAGCTCGGCGCCGCGCACGACCTCGTCGACGCCCTCAACGGCCGCACGGTCGTCGCGGCCGTCGGCCCGACGTGCCACGCCATCCTGCAGGCCCACGGCGTCGCCGTCGACGTCGTCCCCGACCACCCGAAGATGGGCCCGATGATCGTCGCGCTCATGAGGCACCTCGATCGCCGCGTCGGCGTGCAGGACAAGGACTGAACGTCTTGCGAACCAAACGCCTCGCCCTGGTCGGCAATGGAATGGCCACGTGCCGGCTTCTCGACGAGCTCACGCGCCGCGCCGCCAACGATCGCTACGACATCACCGTCTTCGGCGAAGAGCAGGGCGGCGCGTACAACCGCATCCTGCTCAGCCGCGTGCTGGCCGGCGGCGCACCCGACGTCATCGTCACCAAGCCGCGCGCCTGGTACGAGGACCGGCGCATTCGGCTCGTCGACTCGACGAAGGTCGCGCGCATCGATCCCTCGCGCAAGGCCATCGCCGCGTCCGACGGTCGCGAGTTCGGCTACGACGTCGCGGTCCTCGCGACCGGGAGCCAGCCGCTCGTCCCGCCGATCGAAGGGATGACCGGCCCGAACGGAGACCTGCGCGACGGCGTCTTCGTCTACCGGACCATGGACGACTGCCTGCGCATGCGCGCCTTCGCCCAGCCGGGCGACAGCGCCATCGTGCTCGGCGGCGGTCTCCTCGGCCTCGAAGCCGCCAAGGTGCTCTCCGACCTCGGGCTCCACGTCACGGTCGTCCACGTCGCGCCGACCATCCTCAACGCGCAGCTCGACCAGCTCGGCGGCGAGATGCTCCAGCGCCGCATCGAGCGGGCGGGCATGTTCGTGCGCACGAGCCGCACCGTCGACGCCATCCTCGGCGACCAGCGCGTCGAGGGCATCGTGCTCGACGACGGCAAGACGCTCCCCGCCGATATGGTCGTCCTCGCCTGCGGCGTCCGCCCGCGCGTCGAGCTGGCCAGCGCGTCCGGCCTGCCGGTCAACCGCGGGATCCTCGTCAACGACGCGCTCGCGACCGAGGCGCCGGGCGTCTACGCGCTCGGCGAGTGCGCCGAGCACGCCGGAAAGACATACGGCATCGTCGCCCCGGTCTGGGAGCAGGCCGCCGTGCTCGCCGACGTGCTGAGCGGCTCGGCGGCGGCCTCGCGGTACCAGGGCTCGAAGCTCTACGCGCGCCTCAAGGTGGCGGGCATCGACGTCGCGTCCATGGGCGCGCTCGAGCCCGAGCTCGAATCCGACCAGGTCGTGCAGGTCGTCGAAGAGCGAAAGAGCGCCTACCGGAAGCTCATCGTTCGAGACGGCCGCCTGGTCGGCGCCATGCTCGTCGGCGACGCGAGCGCGACCGCCACCCTCGTCCAAGCCTTCGACCGGGGCGACCCGGTCCCCGAAAATCCCCTCGAGCTCCTCTGCGCGATGTCGGCCGCCTGCGGCCCCGGCGCGCGGGAGAAGACGATCTGCAACTGCCACAAGGTGAGCGACGTCGCGATCCAACAGGCCGTGTCGAGGGGCGCGCGCTCGGTCGACGCCGTCGGCCTCGCGACCCGCGCGGGGACCGGCTGCGGCTCGTGCCGCACGGACATCGCGCGGCTCGTGCAGCTGGCGCCCGCCCCCGCCTCCACCCCCGCCGCCGCGGCGTCCCACGCGAGCTGAGAAGGACCATGAAGGACGAGACCTACGAGGAGGAGCTTCAATCCGGCGAAGAGGCCGACACGCGCGCTCCCCACCCGATGCGCACGCAGCGGCTGCGGAAGACCGTCGTCGTCGTCGGCAACGGCATGGTGTCCCATCGCTTCTGCGAGAAGATGACCGAGTACGACCGCGCCGGGGAGTACCGGCTCGTCGTCGTCGGCGAGGAGCCGCGGCCCGCCTACGATCGCGTCCACCTGACGAGCTACTTCGCCGATCGCTCGGCCGACGCGCTCGCCCTCGGCACGGCCGACTGGTACGAGGAGCGCGGCATCGAGCTCCGCGTGGGCAGGCGGGTGACCCACGTCGACTGCGTGCAGTCGCGGGCCCTGGCCGACGACGGGACGCCGATCCCCTTCGACCTCCTCGTGCTGGCCACCGGCTCGGCGCCTTTCGTCCCGCCCATGCCCGGCGCCGACAAGCCCGGCGTCTTCGTCTATCGGACCATCGAAGACCTCGACGCGATCCTCGAGCGCGCCAAGACGGCCCGGCGCGCCGTCGTCGTCGGCGGGGGCCTCCTCGGCCTCGAAGCCGCGCGCGCCGTCCTCGACGCGGGCCTGCACACGGAGGTCATCGAGGTCGCGCCCAGGCTCATGCCGCGCCAGCTCGACGCGGCCGCGTCGAAGCTCCTCGAAGAGGCCGTCGTCCGCTCGGGCGTTATCGTGCACGTCGACAAGCGCATCAAGGCCCTCGCGGGCCACGCCGCCGTGGACCGCGTCGAGCTCGAAGGCGGCGAGGCGATCGAGGCCGACCTCGTCATCGTCTCGGCCGGGATTCGTCCGCGCGACGAGCTCGCGCGCGCGGCGGGCATCGACGTCGGGCCCCGCGGGGGCGTGGTCGTCGACGATCGGCTGAGGACGAGCCGGGCGGGCGTCTTCGCGATCGGCGAGGTGGCGCTCCACCGCGGGGCCGTGCACGGCCTCGTGGCGCCGGGATACGAGATGGCCGACGTGCTCGCCCGCAACCTCACCGGCGGCGACGCGGCGTTCGACGGGTTCGACGGCGCCACCAAGCTGAAGCTCCTCGGGACCGACGTCGCCACCTTCGGCGACCCGTTCCAGGCCGGCGCCCACACACGCGCCATCTCGATCGAAGACCAGGTCCGCGGCACGTACAAGAAGCTCGTCCTCCGCGAAGACGGCCGACAGCTCCTCGGCGGCATCCTCGTCGGCGACGGCTCGAGCTACGGCGCCCTCCTGCACCTCACGCGATCGAAGAAGACCCTCTCCGAGTCGCTCGACGAGCTCGGACTGGGCGGTGGCGAGGCCGACACCGGGCCCGTCCCCGACGACGCCCAGGTCTGCTCTTGCAACAACGTGAGCGCCAAGGCCATCCGCCTCGCCGTGCTCGAGGGCGGCTGCTCGACGATCAAGGAGGTCAAGGCGTGCACGCGCGCCGGCACCGGATGCGGCGGGTGCATCCCGATGGCCACCGACCTGCTCCACGCCGAGCTCGCGGCGTGCGGTCGCGGCACCAAGCGCGTCCTCTGCGAGCACTTCGCGTTCACCCGGCAAGAGCTCTTCGAGATCGTCGCCTCCCTCCGCATTCGGACCTTCGCGCGCCTCGTCGCCGAGCACGGGACGGGGAGCGGCTGCGAGATCTGCAAGCCCGCGGTCGCGAGCATCCTCGCCAGCGTCTTCAGCGAGCCGATCCTCGACCGCCCCCACCACATGCTCCAGGACTCGAACGATCGCTTCCTGGCCAACGTCCAGAAGAACGGGACCTACTCCATCGTCCCGCGCGTCCCGGCCGGCGAGATCACGCCGGAGAAGCTCATCGTCCTCGGAGAGGTCGCGAAGAAGTACGGCCTCTACACGAAGATCACCGGCGGCCAGCGCATCGACCTCTTCGGCGCGCAGGTCGAGCAGCTGCCCGACATCTGGGAGGAGCTCGTCGCCGCCGGCTTCGAGAGCGGTCACGCCTACGGCAAGGCGCTCCGCACCGTGAAGAGCTGCGTGGGGTCGACCTGGTGCCGATACGGCGTGCAGGACTCGACCGCCTTCGCCGTCGCCATCGAAAACCGGTACAAGGGCATCCGCGCGCCGCACAAGCTGAAGAGCGCCGTCAGCGGCTGCGTCCGCGAGTGCGCCGAGGCGCAGAGCAAAGACTTCGGCCTCGTCGCCACCGAGCGCGGATGGAACGTCTACGTCTGCGGCAACGGCGGCGCGTCGCCGCGGCACGCGGATCTCCTCGCGGGCGACGTCGACGAAGAGACGGCCATCCGGTACATCGACCGGTTCATCATGTTCTACATCCGGACCGCCGACCGGCTGACGCGCACTTCGGTGTGGCTCGACAAGATGGAGGGCGGCATCGAGCACCTCCGGAGCGTCGTCGTCGACGACGCCCTCGGGATCGGCGCCGAGCTCGAACGCGACATGCGCGCGCTCGTCGACAGCTACGCGTGCGAGTGGGCCGACGTCGTGCGCGACCCGGCGAAGCGCGCCGCGTTTCGGCACTTCGCCCGGGGCGGAGAGGGCGACGACACCGTTCGCTGGACGCGCGAGCGCGGGCAGCGCGCCCCCGATCGCGCGCCGAAGTCGGCCGTCGTCCGGCGCCTCCCCGTCTTGCCCGCCGGCACGGAGCCCGAACAGCGGTGGATCCGCGTCGCCTCCGTCGCCGACGTGCCGCGCGAGGGCGGCATCGCCGTCCGCGCCGCCGGCGCCCAGCTCGCGGTCTTCCACTTCGAGTCCCGCGGCGAGTGGTATGCGACCCAGAACCTGTGCCCGCACCGGCAGGAGATGGTCATCGCCCGCGGCATCCTCGGGGACGAAGGCGGCAAGCCCAAGGTCGCCTGCCCGCTCCACAAGAACACGTTCGACCTGAAGAGCGGCGCTTGCCTGAGCGACCCGTCCCTCGCGCTCGCGACGTATCCCGTCCGGGTCGACGGCTCCGACGTATGGGTCCAGGTCCCCGCGTCCTCCGAGCTCCCGGCGCCCGCGTGCCACCTGGAGCCCACGGGCGTCCTCGCCGAGGCGGTCGCGGGCTGATGTCGGTCTCGCCGTCGCCGGTCTCCCTCCCGACGGTCCGCACCCACTGCCCGTACTGCGCCTTCCAGTGCGCGATGACGATCGCCTCGCGCGGCGAGGGCCTCGTGCCGCAGGTCCGCGGCGACGAGACCTTCCCCGTCAACCGCGGGCAGATGTGCATCAAGGGGTTCACCAGCGTCGATCTGCTCGATCACGCGGCGAGGCTTCGCTCGCCGATGCTTCGCGGCGCCGACGGGCAGCTCGCGCCCGTGTCCTGGGACGTCGCGCTCGACTTCGTCGCCGCGCGCCTGAAAGAGCTCCGCGCGAAGCACGGTCCCGCGGCGCTCGCCGCCTTCGGGAGCGGCGCCCTCACCAACGAGAAGGCCTACCTCCTCGGCAAGTTCGTCCGCGTCGCGCTCCGCTCGCCGAACGTCGACTACAACGGCCGCTACTGCATGGCGTCGGCCGCCGCGGGCCAGAACCGCACGTTCGGCATCGACCGCGGCCTGCCGTTCCCCGTCTCGGACATCGCGGAGACCAAGGCGCTCATGCTCTGGGGCTCCAACTGCGCCGAGACGATGCCGCCCATCATGCAGTGGATCGACGAGCAGAGGCGGCGGGGCGGGCGCCTCATCGTCGTCGACCCGCGGCGGACCGACACCGCGCAGCTCGCGTCCTTGCACCTCCAGGTCACGCCGGGCACGGACCTCGCGCTCGCCAACGGGCTCCTCCACCTCGCGATCGAGCTGGGCCTCGTCGACGAGGCGTACGTCGCGGCGCGGACCCGCGGCTTCGACGACGTCCGCCGGAGCGTCCTCTCGTCGGACCCCACCCACGTCGAGCGGCTCACCGGCGTCCCGATCGAGCAGCAGCTCCGCGCGGTGCGCCTCCTCGCGGATGCGGAGTCGAGCATGATCCTCTCGGGCCGCGGGCCCGAGCAGCAGTCCAAAGGCAGCGACACGGTGGTCGCCCTCGTCAACCTCATGCTCGCCCTCGGCAAGATCGGCAAGCCGGCCAGCGGATACGGCTGCCTCACCGGCCAGGGCAACGGCCAGGGCGGCCGGGAGCACGGGCAGAAGGCCGACCAGCTCCCGGGCTACCGGCTCATCGAGGACGACGCCGACCGCGCCGCCGTCGCCCGCGTATGGGACATCGACCCCGCCGACCTCCCGCGAAAGGGCAAGAGCGCGTACGAGCTCCTCGAAGCGCTCGGCCCCGAGGGCGGCATCCGCGGCTTGCTCGTCTTCGGGTCGAACGTGGCCGTCGCCTCTCCTCACGCGTCGAACGTCGAAGACAAGCTCCGCCGGCTCGATCTGCTCGTCGTGTGCGACGCGTTCGAGAACGAGACGTCGAGCGCCGCCCACGTGGTCCTCCCGGTGACCCAGTGGGCCGAGGAAGAGGGGACCATGACCAACCTCGAAGGCCGCGTCATCCTCCGCCGGCGCGTCCGCCCGGCCCCCCCCGGCGTCAAGACCGACATCGAGATCCTCTGCGCGCTCGCGGAGCGCCTCGGCGTCGCGAAGGGCTTCCGGTTCGCCTCCGCCGAGGCCGTGTTCGACGAGCTCCGCGCCGCGACGGCGGGCGCGCGGGCCGACTACAGCGGCATCGACTACGACAAACTGCGCCGCACCGGGGGCGTCTTCTGGCCCTGCCCGTCGAACGACCACGCGGGGACGCCGAGGCTCTTCGCCGATCGCTTCGCCCACCCCGACGGACGCGCGCGGTTCCACGTCGCGCCGTATCGCCCGTCCGCCGAGGTGCCCGACCGCGAGTATCCGCTCTACTTCACGACCGGCCGCTACAAGGAGCACTACAACTCGGGCGCGCAGACCCGCCGCGTGCAGGCCCTCGTGGACGCCCAGCGCGAGCCGCGCGTCGAGGTCCACCCGCGGCTCGCGGCGCGACTCGGGGTCGACGACGACGGGTCGCTCCTCGTCGAGAGCCGCCGCGGTGAGGTCCGCTTTCGCGTCCGCTTCTCGCCCGACATCCGGCCCGACACGCTCTTCGCGCCGTTTCACTGGGGCGGGCGACAGGCCGCGAACCTCCTCACCATCCCCGCACTCGACCCCACGAGTCGCATGCCCGAATTCAAAGTTTGCGCGGTGCGTGCGCGGGCCGGATGACGGCCACTCGGAAACCGTGGCGAAAGAAGCGCGCAACGGCGCGTTCCCTCGAAATCGCACGACGGTCGACGAAATTGTCCGCCCCGCCGCGCGCCGCTCGTCGACAGTCCGCGCGGTGCGCTTCAAACTCGTCTGACGCGCTTCTTGCAGCGCGGCCCTCGAACGAAGGAGAGGCGCGATGAATCGAGCGAGAGGACCGACGTGGATCGACGCGTGGAATCCTGAGGACGAGCGGTTCTGGGCCGAGAGCGGAAAGGCCATCGCCCGGAGAAACCTGATCTGGTCCATCGTGGCGGAGAACGTCGGGTTCTCGATCTGGCTCATTTGGAGCGTCACGGCGACGAAGCTCCCCAAGGTGGGCTTCCACTACTCGACCGATGAGCTCTTCAACCTGGTGGCCATCCCGGGGCTCATCGGCTCGCTCGCGCGATTCCCCTATTCGTTCGCGGTGCCGAAGTTCGGCGGACGAAACTGGACGATCGTGAGCGCCGCGCTGCTCTTCGTCCCGACGCTCTCGCTCGCGCTGCTCGTGGGCCGCCCGGAGACGCCTTACTGGCTGATGCTCCTCGCCGCGGCGAGCGCGGGGCTCGGCGGGGGCAACTTCGCCTCCAGTATGGCCAACATCTCCTTCTTTTATCCCGACCGCGAGAAGGGCTTCGCCTTGGGGCTCAACGCGGCGGGCGGCAACATCGGAGTCAGCACCGTCCAGCTGCTCGTCCCCGTGGTCATCGGCTGGTCGTGGGTCAGCTTCGGGCTCGCGCGCGGGCAGGGCGGCCTCTATCTGTCGAACGCGGGGCTCATGTGGCTGCCGTTCATCGCCCTCGCTGTCTTCGGCGCGGCGCGCTTCATGAACAACCTCTCGTCCGCGCGATCGACGATGAAGCAGCAGCTCGCCGTGGCGGGGCGCGCGCACACCTGGGCCATCGCGTGGCTCTACATCGGGACGTTCGGCTCGTTCATCGGTTACTCGGCGGCGTTTCCGCTCCTCCTCAAGACGCAGTACCCCGAGGTGACCGCGAGCCTCGCGTTCCTCGGTCCGCTCGTCGGCTCGCTCGCGCGCCCGTTCGGGGGCAAGCTCGCGGACAAGCTCGGCGGCACGCGGGTCACCTTCTGGAACTTCGTCGCGATGGGGACGGCGACGCTCCTTCTCATCTACTTCGTGGGGCAGCACGCGTTCGGTGGATTCCTCACGATGTTTCTCGTGCTCTTCGTCACGACGGGCCTCGGGAACGGGTCTACCTTCCGCATGATTCCGGTCATCTTCCGGAACGAGCGCTTGAAGGCTGCGGCGGGGCGAGGGGCGGAGGCGCGCGAGGCGGCCCTCAAGGCGGCGCGCATCGAGGCAGCCACGGTGCTCGGGTTCGTGTCGGCCGTGGGCGCGTGCGGCGGGTACCTCATCCCGCGGGCCTTCGGGATATCGATCAAGGCGACGGGGTCGGTGCTGCCGGCGCTCGCCTCGTTCGAGCTCTTTTACGTGACGTGCATGGCGCTCACGTGGCTTTGCTACATGCAGCGAAAGACGGCGGCCGCGGGGCTCTCGACTGCGGAGGCGCACGTGTGAGGGGTCGGGTTGCGTGCTCGAACCGCCCTACCAGGGCAACGGATGCCCCTCGTGATCCACGAACGGTGCCGCGATGGGCACCGGAACGGCGAGGAGCTTCGTCGCGACGCCCTCGGCCACCTCCTCCGGATCGAGCGACGCGCGGGGGCCGCCCATGTCCGTGCGCATCCAGCCCGGGTGCATCGAAAAGACGTGCACCTTGCCGCGGAGCAAATTCGCGAAGATGGCCGTCGCCATGTTGAGGGCCGCCTTCGACATGCAGTAGTCGAATTCGCGGTCCCGCCAGCACTGCCCGATGCTCCCCGCCTCGGACGAGACGTTGACGAACACCGGCGAATCGCCGGCGCGGAGCATCGGGAGGAACGCCTGTGCGACGCGGAGCGGCCCGATGGCGTTCACGTCGAACGTGCGCGCGACGTCCGCGAAGTCGATCGACTCGATGGGCTCGCTCACGGTCGGAGACCGCATGGCCGCGTTGTTCACGAGCACGTCGAGCGCAGGCGCGCGCTCGGCCACCGCGTCGCGCGCCGCTTCGACCGACGCGAGGTCCGTCACGTCGAGCTCGATGCCGGTCACGAGCGACGGATACCGCTCGAGGATCGCGTCGAGCGTGGTGTGGCCCTTCCTCGCGGCCGCGAAGACCTGGGCCCCCTGCCGCGCGAAGGCGGCGGTGAGCGCGGCGCCGAAACCGCGATTGGCTCCGGTCACGAGGACGCGGCGAGTCATGATTTGGTCGCTTTCTCGCTCTTCGGAGCGGGCTTGCCGAGGAGTGCCTTCTCGACGACTTCGATGGTCAGCTGGAGCTCGCGGGCGCGGGAGAACGCCGCGAGGAGGGCGGGCCGCACCGCGCGGGGAACCACGTCGATCGCTTCCGCCGCGGCGCACACCACGCTGTCGACGATGCTCGCCACGGGGGGAGGGGGCGGCGCGTTGGCTGGAGGCGGCGGCGGAGCGAGGCCGAGCGCGACGAGCGTCGTGTCCGTGGCCTGCGCGATCTCGGCGGCGAGCTGGGGATCCACCGGGTAGATGTGCTTCGCCAGCGTCTGCAGCTGCTGCGGGCTCGGGGTGGACTTGTCCGAGTCCCAACGTTGCCCCGTCCGTCGCGACGCGCCGAGCAACCTGGCGAGTTCGACCTGGGTGAGGAAGAGCGCCGCTCGGGCACGGAGAAAGAGCTGGGGGACCTGGCGAGGCAAGGCCGCGTCTTCGCACTTCGTGACGCCCTTGTCGAGGAGGGAGGCGCCAGGGCAGGCGCGCAAGGCGTCATCCCCCGCGAGGGAGGGGCTCGAATGGCGCTCAAAGGCGCCACGTAGGCCGTATGAGGCGCCAAGAAGGATGGGGAAGGCGCCAATGGTGTCGAGACGGCGCTCCGACGTAGCCTTACGGGCGCCATAGGCGCTGGATGAGGCGCCACGCGGACGATGTGTGGCGCCCTATCCGGCGGCCCATGTCGTGGGGCGCGCGAGCAAGGCGCCATACGCGCGCGCGTGGCTATCGTTTTTGCGGTGCAGACAGCGAAGGCCTAAACACTCGCCCATGGAATATGCCCGACTCGGTCGAACCGGTCTCGTGGTCTCGCGCATCTGCCTCGGATGCATGTCCTACGGCGATCCCGATCGCGTCGGCGCCGACGGGTCGCGGCGCTGGCCGTGGGCGCTCCGCGAGGAAGAGTCGCGCCCCTTCTTCAAGCGCGCCCTCGACCTCGGCGTCAACTTCTTCGACACGGCGAACGTCTACACGGGCGGCGTGAGCGAAGAGATCACGGGCCGCGCGCTCAAGGACTTCGCGCGCCGCGAGGAGGTCGTCCTCGCCACGAAGGTCCACGGCGCGATGAGCAGCAAGCCGAACGGGCACGGCCTCTCGCGGAAAGCCATCTTCCAGGAGATCGACGCGAGCCTGCGCCGCCTCGGCACCGACTACGTCGACCTCTATCAGATTCATCGCTGGGACAACGACACCCCCATCGAGGAGACGCTCGAGGCGCTCCACGACGTCGTCCGGGCGGGGAAGGCGCGCTACATCGGCGCGTCGTCGAT
Organism: Polyangiaceae bacterium; assembly: GCA_036500865.1. Lineage (GTDB taxonomy): Bacteria > Myxococcota_A > Polyangia > Polyangiales > Polyangiaceae > Palsa-1150. The sequence goes on along the minus strand of DASYBG010000048.1, from coordinate 49,515 downwards.
GTATGCGTGGCAGTTCAGCAAGGCCCAATACCTCGCGGAGCGCCATGGCTGGACGAAGTTCGTCTCGATGCAGAACTTCTACAACCTCCTCTATCGCGAGGAAGAGCGCGAGATGACGGCCCTCTGCAACGACCAGGGCGTCGGCATGATTCCGTGGAGTCCGCTCGCGCGCGGCCGCCTCGCGCGGAGCGCCGGAGCGCAGCCGACGTCTCGCTCCGAGACCGACGTTTATGCCAAGAGGCTCTACGCCAAGATGGAAGACGCCGACCTTCGCGTGATCGAGCGCGTGGACGGGGTGGCCAAGGCGCGCGGGCTCCCGAACGCCCAGGTGTCGCTCGCTTGGCTGCTCCGGCAAAAGGGCGTGACGGCACCCATCGTCGGTGCGACCAAGATGGAGCATCTCGACGACGCGGCGGCGGCGGTGTCGGTAAAGCTCTCCGACGACGAAGCGAAGCTCCTCGAGGAGCCGTACATGACGCGTCCGGTGGCGGGCATCTCCTGAGAGACGCGCGTACGATGGGGCATCGGTCCGGGGAGGATTCGAATGATGCCCAATATCGTACGGTCGGTCGTGTTGCCGGTGGTCTTCGTTGCGGGTGTGGCGGTGGCGTGCGGGGGGACGGATACCACCGCACCGTCGGAGGACGGGGGAGGGAATGACGCGGGATCGGACGGAGCGGGGCCCGTGACGGACGGGACGTCCCCCGCCGATGGGTCTCGGGACGCCACGGCCATCACCACCCCGGACGCGGGCAGCGCCGACGACGCGGCTTGCGTGCTCACCGAGACCGACGCGGGGACGTGCAACGCGATCGACGTCGAGGGCCCGATGGTGGCCGCCACGTGCTCGATGGCGGAGCCGCCGCAGGCGATGGGCGGCGTCATCGAGGACGGGATCTATATCCTGCAGTCATTCACGTATTACGGGGTTTGCCCGACGACGCCCGACATCGCGAGCACGAACTGGCAGATCTGCGGCAATCATTGGGATGTCTTGCAGATCGATACGGACAACGCCGACGGAGGGACGTTTCCGCCGGAGCGATTCAACTTCGTGACGAGCGTCCAATCGTCGACCGTGGAATACACGCAGACGTGCGGCCCGATGGTCACCGTCGGCCCGCGCGCGTACACCGCGACGCCCGGGCACCTCATGTTCGTGTATCCCGACACGACGACGCCGGGACGCACGTTCGAATCGGTGTTCGTGAAGCAGTGATCCGTCACACCGAGCGGGCCCTCCTGTCATCCTGAGCGGGCCGCGAAGGACCGCATCCTTCGCTTCGCTCAGGACGACAGATATAGAGATGGGCTCATGATGACATCGATAGATGTGCCGTGCTCGGGACGACAGCGATAGCTAATTGACCGCCGTCACCGCTGACCGGCCGATCTCGCGGCCCGCGCGGTCCTTCGCCACGACGACCACCGCGCCCAGATACTCACCCACCGCGATCGTCGTATCGAGCCCGTTCCACTCCGCCGAACCCACCGGGCGGAGACCGTGGCCCGACGGTTCGAGCACGTCCCAGCGCGCGACCTCGGTCGCGCCGTTCCACACGGCGTGCACCACCGTGTCGCCGTCGCCCGTCCGCTCCGCGCTCGCTTGCGGCGCCGTGTCCGGCTCGCCCACCCACGCGAACCGGTAGGCCCGGTACGTATTGTATCCGTCGGGGAAGGCTGCGTCGAAGATCAGGTCGTCGCGCCGATCGAACTCGGAGAAGCGCGGAAGCGCGCCCCATCCGACGAACGTGTCCCCGTTGTCGAGCCCCTGCGCGTTGCCCTGCGAGCCCGCGGAGAGGCCGTCCGGGTGCTTGAACCACCGCTCGAGCGTCGCCGTCTTCGTTCGCCGGTCGTGGCGCACCCAGATGACCCGCGAGTACGGCAGCACCGTCGGGCTGGCCTCGTTGTCGAAGATGCGCACGAGGCCGTGGTCGTCGACCGCCGTCGGGTTGTGCTGCCAGGCGAACGCCACGTCGGGCCCGAGCACGAAGTCGCTCTTCGTCCCGCCGAGGCGCCAGAGGACCGCCCCGGTGCGCCGGTCCACGCGATAGGCGGCCCACGCGTTGCGTGCGCCCACGAGGAGGTTGCCGTCTTCGTCGATGCTCACCGCGTTGAGGTGGAAGTAGTCCCAGGCGACGGTCGCCGACGTGGATACCGGGGCGTGACTCTCGTCGAGCCCGATGTGATCGAGGCTGTGCCACTCGAAGAGCACGCGGCCGCTCCGGACGTCGATCTCCTGGATAACCCCCTCGGTGACGAGCCCCGCGGCGGGCCCTCCGAAGGCCGAAAGGTCCCGCGGTACGGTGCTATATATCGTGATGAGCGCCGTCCCTTCTCGCGTGAGATGGAACTCGTGGATGTCGGCCGTGAGGCCGTGGCCCGCGCTCACCGTCGCGATGACGTGGTAGTGGCGATCGGCGATGTAGTCGGTCGTCGGGCCCGTCGAGAACGCACCCTGGCTTTGAATCCACGTGAGCACAGGCTCGCCGTGGAACTCCTGTACGCGAAAGTCGAACGCCGTCTCGCCCGCGGGCAGCGGCGCGAAGAACACGGGTCGGGCCTTGTCGTCGATGATCTCTTCGCCTTGCACCGATCCGGCCGCGGCGTTCGTCGGCGTGAGGAAAATGAGCCCGCGCTCGACGTGCGCGCTCGAGGCGAGGACGGTGATCGGCACGGGCGCGACCGGGGGAATCGGCGCTCCCCCGTCGGGGGTATCGGCGCGCGCACCCGCGCCCGAAAGGAAGAAAGACAATGCTCCGAGGCTACCGAGCTTCAGCGATCGAATGGATACACTCATGACAACGGACCTCCGGTGGGAGTTGGAGACAGCGCGGCGCGCTGGCCTCCACGGCGGAGTCCGATGCATTCGTGTGCCGAGCGAAGCGGGGTTGCGTGAGCACGGGCGGCAGTATGTCCACTAAAACGGACACGTCAAGGTCGAGCCACTCAAGGTCCCGGAATGAGGTCTCTTTTTCTCGAGATCGTTAGCATGCTCACGATCACGCCCGCTTCGGCGGCACCCGCGCGACCGCCCGCTCCGCCATCGCGGTGATCGTCAGCGAAGGATTCACCCCCGGGTTCGCCGACACGCACGATCCATCGATCACCGAGAGCCCCTCGTACCCGAACACGCGGTGGTCCTTGTCGATGACCCCCTCCTCCGCGCCCGCGCCCATGCACGCGCCCCCGAGGATGTGCGCGGTCGACGGCGTCCCGAGCACCGTCTCGGTGAGGAGGCTCATCGGAACGCCGCCGATCTCCTTCGCGAAGCGCTCCGCGATCTCCGTCGCCTCCGGCATGAACGGCGTCGGCGCTTGCGACGGGTCGTCGAGCCGCGTGACGAGCCCGCGCGCGAAGCCCGTGCGCAGACCGCGCCCGAGGCGCATCGAGAGCGAGCCCTCGAGCGTCCGCATGTAAAGGAGGATCTGGCTCTGGCGCGCGAAGTCGCGGACCGTCAGCGCGCGGAGCCACGAGCGCGGGTTCGTGACGAGCGCGCGGACCGCCCGCGCGAGACGGACGCCGGCGGTGGCCCCTGACACGTGCGGCAGCGCGAGGAGCCGGAAAAAGCCCGACCCCGAAGCGTAACGGCACGGCTCGACGTGGCTGTGATCGTCGGTGTCGAGGATCGAGGTGATCGCGACACCTTCGGAGAGATCGCTTCGATTCGGGGCGACGACGCCGATGAGCGCCTCGCTGTTGGTGCGCACGAAGTCTCCGACGCGCGGCGAGAGCTTGGGGAGGCCCGCGGGGTCTTCCCGCATGCGAAGGAGCAGCGGGACGGTACCCATCACGCCGCCGGCGAAGACGACGCGCTCCGCCCGGAGCTCGCGCCGGGTGCCCCAGCCGCCGAACGTGTCTTTCACTTCGATGACGTACCCGCCCGCGGGCCGCGGTCGAACGGCGAGGACTTCGGTCTCCGCGAGGACTCGGGCGCCGCGCTTCTCCGCGAGGTAGAGGTAGTTGCGATCGAGCGTGTTCTTGGCGCCGACGCGGCAGCCTGTCATGCACGCTCCGCAGAAGGTGCACCCGGTCCGGTCCGGTCCCTCACCGCCGAAATAGGGGTCCGGCACGGTGCGCCCGGGCTCGCCGAAGTAGACGGCGACGTCCGCCGGGCGGTGATGTCCGTCGCGGCCGATGTCGCGCGCGATCTTGTGGAGCGCCCGGTCGCCCGCGTTGTCGCGCGGGTTGGTCGCGGAGCCGAGCATGCGCCGCGCCGTCCGGTAGTGGGGAGCGAGCTCCTCGCGCCAGTCGGCGAGGTGCGCCCAGGACGGGAAAGTGAAGAAGCGGTCGCTCGGGATCGGCAGCGTATTGGCGTAGACGAGCGAGCCCCCGCCGACGCCGATGCCGTGGAGCACCGTGACGTGCTCGAGAAAGGACATGCGAAAGAAGCCGCGGAGGCCGACGCGCGGCATCCACATCCAGCGCCGCAGGTCCCAGTTCGACGCGGGGAAGTCCTCCGGCGCGAAGCGCTTTCCCTTCTCGACGACGAGGACGCGGTACCCCTTCTCGACCAGCCGAAGCGCCGCGACGCTTCCGCCGAAGCCGGAGCCGATGACGATGACGTCGTGTTGGCCGTCCGCGCGCGCGCTCATGAGCTGGGTTCGAGCTTGGAGCCCTGGAGCATAGTGCGCTCGTTTTGCAGTGACGGGAGCGGCCGCTTCCAATAGACCATATGCGGCGAGGTTTCCCCCGTGACCGAGGTTTTGGTCGTCGACGACAGCAAGGTCATGCGTGACATGGTAACGGCTTGTCTGAAGCCGCGGCCGGCCCTGGTGGTGACGCACGCGTCGAGCGGGCTCGAGGCCATCGAGAAGCTGTCGCTGCAGCGGTTCGACATCGTCGTGCTCGACTTGAACATGCCCGACATCGGGGGCATCGAGGTCGTCGAGTTCGTCCGCGGTCAGGACAAGCTTCGCACCCTGCCCATCATCATCGTCACGACGCGGGGCGACGAGGGGTCGCGCGCGAAGGCCCTCGCCGCCGGCGCGAACCGGTACATGACCAAACCGTTCTCGCCCGAGGCGATCCTCGAAGAGGTGGTCCGCCTCGTCGGCTTGCCCGCGTGAGTCCACGGTGACGTCGCGGGTCGATCTGAAGGAGTTTCTCTCGGCTTACCTCGCGGAGGTCGAGGAGCAGCTCCAGGCGGCCAACGCGAGGCTGCTCGAGATCGAGGCCTTCGCGAGAGAAGGCAAGGCCAACCCGCGCGCGGTTCGGCACCTGTTTCGCGCCCTTCATACGATCAAGGGCCTGTCCGCCATGGTCGGCGTCGAGCCGGCCGTCGCGCTCGCGCACCGCATGGAAACGGCCCTCCGCGTCGTCGACGCCGCGGGCGCCCGGCTCGCGCCTGCGTCCGTCGACGTCCTCCTCCAGGCCATCCGCGCGATCGAACATCGCGTGCGCGAGCTCTCCGAGCGGAAGGAGGTTTCGCCCGCTCCCGCGGCCATCCTCGATGCGCTCGAGCAGCTCGAGCCCGAGTCGGCCGTCCTCGCCGCCGCCCCCGTCACGCTCGACCTCGACCCGGCGATCGCGTCCAAGCTCGCGCCCTTCGAGATCGACCTCTTGGTCGACGGCGCCCGCAGCGGACGCAGGGCGGTCCGCGCGGACTTCAGCCCGTCTCCCGCGAAGGCGGAGCGGGGATTCTCGATCAACTCGGTCCGCGAGCGCGTGAGCAGCCTCGGCGAGATCATCAAGGTCGTGCCCTTCTCGGTCGCGCCCTCGCCCGACGCGCCCGGCGGCCTCACGTTTGCCGTCCTCCTTTTGACGTCGGCGGCCGACGCAGACATCGCCGCGGCGGTCGGCGTGCCGCCGAAGACGATCCGCGATCTCGCGCCGCCGCCGCCGTCGCTCGACGCCGGCGCGCCCGAGTCGAGCATCTTCGAGGAAGCCGACGACGTGGAGCCGGCCCTGCGCCGCCAGAACGTCGTTCGGGTCGAGGTCACCCGGCTCGACGACGCGATGGAGCACTTGTCGACCCTCACCGTCACGCGGTCTCGGCTCACGCGCGCGGTGGCGCAGCTCACGGCAGCGGGCGTCAACACGCGCGACCTCCAGGAGATCATGCGCGAGCACGCGCGGCAGCTGCGCGATTTGCGGGCGTCGTTCATGCGCGTGCGGATGGTGCCGGTCGTGGAGGTGGTGGACCGCATCCCGCTTCTTTTGCGCGGCCTCCGTCGCGAGAGCAAAAAGCAGGTGCGGCTCCAGCTCGACGTGGGCAACGCGGAGCTCGACAAGGGGGTCGCCGAGAGGCTCTTTCCGGCCATCGTGCACCTCGTCCGAAACGCCGTCGACCACGCCGTCGAAGAACCGGCGCAGCGGCTGCGCGCGGGCAAGCCGGCGGAGGCCACGCTCCGCATCGCGTGCTTCGCCAGGTCGAACACCCGCCTCGAGTTGACGGTCGGCGACGACGGCCGCGGCGTCGACCGCGCGTCGGTCGCGCGTCGCGTGGGCCGTGACCTCACGAGCGACGCCGCCCTGCTCGACGCCCTGTGCCGCGCCGGCTTCTCGACCCGCTCCGAGGTGACGACGACGAGCGGGCGCGGAATGGGGATGGACATCGTCAAGCGTGTGGTCGTCGATCAGCTCGGGGGAGAGCTCTCGATGAAGACCGAAGCCGGCGTCGGGACGACCTTCACCCTCCGCGTCCCGCTCACGATCTCGATCGTCGACGCCTTCACGCTGGAGTGCGGCGACGAGCGCTTCGTCGTGCCGGTCTCGATGGTCGAGGAGATCTTCGAGATCGATCACGGTCGCGTGCGCTACGGCCCGTCGTCTCAGGCGGCTTCCCGCGCGCGCGCGGGCGTCGTCGAGCGCCGTGGAGAGGCCATCCCGCTCGTCGATCTCGCGGCCGCGCTGAGCCTGCGGTCCGGCGGACCGGCGCGTCAGGCCGTGCTGGTGCGGCGCCGCGGCGAGCCCATCGCGTTCGGCATCCAGCGGGTGGCCACGCAACAAGAGGCGGTCGTCCGGCCGCTCGTCGACCCCCTCGTCCAAGCGCCGGGCGTGGCCGGCGCCACCGACCTCGGCGACGGCAAGGCGACGCTCGTGCTCGACCTGATCGAGCTGGGAAGCTTCCTCGATGCGCGCGAGGAGCGTGTGGCATGACCTCGAACCTGACGCGCGCCGATGCGGCCGACGGACTCGCGGCGAGTGCGCCCGCGGAGTCGACGCTCCACGTGGTCTTCAAGGTGGCCGACTGCGAGTACATGCTGTCCGCGGCGACCGTATTGCTGATGGAGTCCTTCTCGGGGGTGACGCGGGTCCCGGGCGCCCAGCCGTTCGTCGCGGGGGTCGTCCAGATTCGCGGAAGGGTGGTGCCGGTGGTCGACCTGCGCGTTCGGTTCGGCTACCCGGCCGGCCCGGCGGTGCTCGACAACCGCATCGTGGTGGGACAGCACGGCGACCGCGTCGTCGGCCTCCTGGTCGACAGCGCGCGGGAAGTCGTGAAGATCCCGCCGTCGCAGCTCAAGCCGGCGCCTCCGATCCTGAGCCACCAGGGCGGTGGCTTCGTGAAGGCGGTCGCGCAGGTCGGGACACGCGTCATCATGGTCGTGGACTTCGCAAAGGTGATTGGAGAGGAGCCGCTTCATGGATCCGACTAACGGAAACAAGCGCGAGGCCTTCGCGCGCGTCGGACAATCGGTGCACGAGGCCGCGATGCGCCTGACGGTGGCGGGCGGCGAACAGGTCGGGTCGACCGAGCGGGTGCGCAAGGCGATCGAGGCGATCGCCGCAGACATCGAGGAGACGAAGGCGGCCGTCGAGGAGCTCGCGCGGTCGCAGAAGGGCGTCGCCGAGTCCGCAAAGGGGCTGCTGGCTGGGAGCGAGTCGGGAGCGGTGACCTCGCAGCAGCTCGCCGCGTCGATCGCGGGCATCAAGAAGGACACCGTATCGCTCGCCGAGTCGTCGGACGCCACGGCGTCGACGCTCGAAGAGCTGGCGCGATCGATCAAGGGCGTGACCGCGAACGCGGAGGACCTGGCGTCGGCGGGGGAAGAGCTCCTCGCGTCCGCCACCGAGACGGCGGCGAACCTCGCCGAGATGACGGCCCACGGGCAGTCGAGCGCGTCGGGCGTCGAGGAGGTCGCGGCCACGATCGAGGAGATGTCGAAGGGGATCGCGCGCCTCGCGACGGACACCCAGGGCGTGGGGGAGCGCATCGCGGGCGTCACCGGGTCCATCGCGAGCATCGAGAAGTCGCTCGCGGGACTCGCCCAGGGCGCCGGCCAGCTCGCGACGGCGGTCGAGGAGACCTCGGCGACGACCGAGCAGCTCTCGCGCTCGGTCCGCGGCGTGGCGGACCACGCCAAGCAGCTCGAGGGCTTCTCGGAGACCGTGGGCACGAACGTGAACGAGGTCGCCGCGAGCGTCAGCGAGGTCGCCACGAGGTCGGAGAAGAGCGCGGCGGCGATCGACGACATGGCGACGTCGGTCGAAGAGGTCGCGCGCGCCGCCGAGTCGACGGCGGGGAGCGCCGAGCAGATCGCGCTCCTCGCGGCCGGCAGCGCATCGTCCGCGACGCAGCTCGAGGCGACGGCGCGGCAGATGGCGAAGATGGGGGACAAGACCAAGAGCGTCGCCGAGCGGGTGAGCACGGTCGCGCGCGAAGGCGGGGCGACGGTGGCGAAGTCGATCGGCGCCTTCGCACGGATCCGCCAGTCGATGGCGGAGTCGGGCGGCGTCATCAAGGAGATGGGCCGGCGCGCCGAAGAGATCGGCGACATCGTGATGACCATCAACCTCATCGCCGATCGAACGAACCTCCTCTCGCTCAACGCGAGCATCGAGGCCGCGCGGGCCGGCGAGCACGGGCGCGGCTTCGCGGTGGTCGCGGAGGAGATCCGCGCGCTCGCCGATCGCGCCGCCACGGCGAGCGCCGACATCGCGAAGATCGTCCGCGGGCTGCAGAGCTCCGCGCGGGAGGCGGTCGCCGCTTCGGGGGACGGGACGAAGGTCGCCGAGGAAGGCGCGGGGCTCGCGGGCGAGGCCGAGCGCGCGCTCGCCGGGATCCTCCAGGGCATCGACGAGGTGACGCTGACCGGGCGCGAGATGTCGGTCGCCACCGCCGAGCAGGTGACCGCGAGCCAATCGCTCGCGCAGAGCATCGCGAAGGTGAGCGAGGCGACGCGCTCGATCCTCGCGGCCGCGAGAGAGCAAACGTCGACCGCGAAGGCGCTCGCGCAGGGCAGCGCGCAAATGCGGACGCTGACGCGGCAGACCAGCGACGCGATGGGCGAGCAGGCCAAGGCCATGCGCAACATCGTGAAGGCGAACGCGCAGCTGAACAGCGGCATCGAGCAGGTCGCCCGCGCGTGCCAGGAGCAGGCGGCCGGCACGACGCAACTCGTGAGCGCGACGAACGAGACGCGCTCGATCTCCCAGCAGACGAGCGCGTCGCTCGCCGATCAAACGCGCGAAGCGTCCACCATCGCGTCCGCGGCGCGCGAGCTGACGGTCCTGACCCAGAACGCGATCGGCGGGCTGACCGAGCAAGCCAAAGGCGCCGGCGAAGTCGCCCGCACCATGGACGATCTCCGAAAGCAGACGGTGCATACGGCGAGGGCGCTCGCCGAACAGAACGGCGCCACCAAGCAGCTCGAGGCGGCGTCGCGGCAGCTCGCGAAGCTCGCGGCGCAGGTCACGACGGCCACTTCCGAGCAGTCCAAAGCGACGAGCAGCCTCGTGTCGAAGGCGGACGACGTGCGGCGGCTGGCCAAGCAGACGGCGCGCGCGCTCGAGGAGCAGGCGGACGCGGTCGCCGTGACCGCGGCGCACGCGGTGAAGCAGTCGACGGCGTTCGCCGGCATCGCGCGCGCGACGGCGGAGCAGGGGACCGCGACCGAGCAGATAGGCCGGTCGATGGACAGCATGCGGACGTCGGCGCGGGACGTCGTCGGCGCGGTCGCGCAGCAAGCGAGGAGGGCGGTCGAGATCGCGAAGGACGTCGAAGTCGTCGCCGGGCACGCCGTGACCTTGACGCACGCCGAAGCCGAGCCCGGGCAAGGGGGCACGAGCGCGGGGGCCGGCGGCGGAGCCGGGGAGTCCGCATGACTCCTTCGCGCCCCGCGCGCGACCTCTCTTCCCGCGACCGTTCGCGCGTCGAGGAGGTGCAGCGGCTCGCGCTGGGCGGCCCGGCGAGCGTCGCGGAGCTCGTCGCGCTTCTATCCGAGCCGAGCTGGGTGGTACGCCGGTTCGTCGTCGGCGCGCTCGCGCGGATCGGCACGCCCGCGGTGGGGGCGCTCTGCGATGTCCTCCAAGGCGACCGGACCCACGAGACGCTCCTCGCAGCGGCGGTGGAGGCGCTCGTCGACTCGGTCGGCGACGTGGAGTCCGCGCTGCTCGCGCTCGCCGAACGGACCGAGACGGCCGCGGTCCTCTGCGACATCGCGCAGGTCCTTGGGCGGCGGCGCAACCGTGCGATCGTGCCGTTGCTCGCGCGGTGGGCCGCGCACCCGGACGACAACGTGGCCGTCGCCGCGCTCGAGGCGCTCGGGCGCATCGGGGGCGTCGCCGCCATCGAACCCTTGCTCGGCGCCGTGCGAAGTCGAAGCCTCTTCCGGACGTTTCCGGCGATCGCGCTCCTCGGCCAATCGGGCGATCCGCGTGTCGTCGCGCCGCTCGTGGAGCTCCTCGACGAGCCGCACTACGTGACGGAGGCCATCGGCGCCCTCGGCGCGAGCGGGCAGATCCGAGCGATCGCGCCGCTCGCGCGCTTGCTGGTCGGTCCGGACCCGTGGCGGGTCCGCTCGGCCGCGCGCGCGCTGACCAAGCTGCGGACGCGCATCCTCGACCGGTTCGGGGACCCGGTGGCCATGGAAGCGGCCTTCCAGGAAGCGGTCGCGGGCAAGGACGCGGTCGATTCTTTGCGGCGCGCGCTCGTGGGGGCCGACGTGGGCGACGCGGTGGCGCTGGCGACCGTGCTCGCCTGGCTCCAGGATCCGACGGGGGTCGAGCAGCTCCTGGCCTTGCTCGACGGCGATCCGGCGACCGTACAGGCCGTATGCGAGGCCCTTCGGGGCCTCGGGCCGGTCGCCGCGCCCGCCGTCGGGGCCGCGCTGCGGACGGGAAGCAGCGCGCGTCGCGCGTGCCTCTTGCCCTTGGTCGTGCCACGGCGGTCCGCCGTCGCCGACCTGCTCTTTTGTCTCGACGATCCCCAGGCGTCGATCCGTGTGCTCGCCTGCAGCGCCCTCGGGCGGATCGGCGACCCCTCGGTGGTGGGGAGTCTGTTCGGGCTCATCGGCGACGCGAACGTGCGTGTGTCGCAAGCCGCGATCGCCGCCGTGCAATCGCTGGGGAGCGAAGAGACCAAGGTCCACGCCCTGGCGGCGGCGCAGTCGGCGCATCCGGCGACGCGCCGCGCGTCCCTCCGGATCCTCTCGTACTTCGGATACGCCGAGGGGCTCGATGCCTTGCTCGCGGCCATCGAGGACGACGACGAGCGCGTCCGAGACGCCGCCGCCCCCGGGCTCGCCTTGCTCGAAGACCCGCGCGCGCTCGCCGCGCTGATGGCGTCGTCCCGGCACCCGTCTCCCTCGACCCGCGCCGCGACGATGCGCGCGTTCGGTCACTCGACGAGCACGCCGGAGATCGTGGCGGTCCTCGAGCGCGGGCTCGAGGACGCGGAGCCCTGGGTCCGCTACTACGCGTGCCAGTCGCTCGGAAGGCTGCTGGCCACCTCGGCCGCCGACAAGATCATCCCCCTCCTCGACGACGCGGAGGGGCAAGTCCGGGTGGCGGCGGTCGAGGCGATGGCGCGGCTCGGCGGCGACCGCGCGCTCGCGACGCTGGATCGGGCGTCGGTCGCGACCGACGTGGACGTGCGGCGTGCCGCGCTCGTCGGTCTGGGCCTCATTCGCCGGCCGGACGCGGTCGCGTTGATCGTGCGGGCGACGGAGTCGCCGGACCCGGCGACACGGGTCGCCGCCGTGTCGGCGCTCGAAGGGACGACCACGCCCGTGGCCGAGAGCGCCCTCATCCGCGCCGCGTCGGACCCCGACGATCGCGTCCGCGCGCCCGCGTTCGAGCTCCTCGCGGTGCTCCCCGGTCCCCAGGTGACGCGCTGGCTCGTCGATCGCCTCGCCGTCGACGGGGATCGCGAGCGGGCTCTGTCGGCGCTCGCCCACGAGGTGGACGGCCGGATCGAAGGCATCTTGTCCGCCCTGGAGACAGCGGATTCGATGACGTCGCCTCTGCTCGTGGAGGCGCTGCTCCGCATGCGCCGGCCCAACGGAAACGCCGCCGCGGAAGCGGTCCTCCAGCTCGAAAACGTCCACGCGCGCCGTGCGGCGGCCGCCCTCCTCGTGGGGATCGCCTCGCCCGGCCTCCGCGAAACCCTCTCTCAGGCCGCTTTGCTCGACCCCGACGCAGAGGTCCGTCAAATCTGCGCCGCGGCGGTGTGAGGCCATCGTAGTGCGCGAGCTCACGCTGTCGTCTTCGCTCTTCGCGATCCTGTCGGGCCTCGTCGAGGAGCGCACCGGCATGCACTACGAGCGGCACGACCTCGACCTCTTCTCCGGCAAGCTCCTCGCCCGCGCGATCGAGGCGGGGTTCGAGTCGCCGCTCGACTACTACTACTTCCTTCGTTACGACGATCGCGACCGGCGGGAGTTCGACGCCCTGGTCGACAGCCTCGTCGTCAACGAGACGTACTTCTTCCGGGAGGTCGGCGCCCTGCGTGTCCTGTGCGACGACGTCCTGGCCCGCTCGGTCTCGCAGGGGAGACGTCCGCGGGTCTGGTGCGCGGCCTGCGCGACGGGCGAAGAGCCCCTCACCTTGGCGATGCTCCTCTCGGAGCGGGGCCTGCTCGCCGGTGTCGAGATCGTCGCGAGCGACATCAGCCTGCGGGCGCTCGCGCGCGCGAGGGAGGCCCTCTACGGGGAGCGCTCGCTCCGCGGGATGACGGCCGAGGACAGGTCGCGGTGGCTCGTCGCGGCCGGGGAGAAGTTCACGGTTCGGCGGGAGATCCACGACGCGATCACGTGGAATCGCGTCAACCTCGTCGACCCGGCCGCCGTCGCCGCGCTCGGTTCCTTCGACGTCATTCTCTGCCGGAACGTGCTCATCTACTTCGGCGAAGACACGATGCGCCAGGTGGTGTCCGCGCTGGCCGGCGCCCTCGCGCCCGACGGTCGATTGCTCGTCGGCACCTGCGAGTCGCTCCTTCGGTTCGGGACGCTGCTCGAATGCGAAGAGCGCGGCGGCTCTTTCTTCTACAAGAAGATCGCGCCATGAGTGATCTGCCGATCCGGGTGCTCGTCGTCGACGATTCGGCCTTCGCCCGCAAGGTCGTCCGGGAAGTGCTCTCGGGGGAGCCTTCCATCGACGTCGTCGGAACCGCGCGCGACGGCCTCGACGCGCTGGAGAAGATCGCGGAGCTCGCGCCCGACGTGGTGACCCTCGATCTGGTCATGCCGAACCTCGACGGGGTGGGCCTTCTCCAGGCGCTCGCCGGCACCGAGGCGCCTCCCGCCGTCATCGTGGTCAGCATGGCGGACGAAGAGAGCGAGCTCGGCGCCGCGGCCCTCGAGCTCGGTGCCGTCGACGTCGTGACCAAGCCGACGGCCCTCGCGACCGACCGCCTCTACGGCCTCGGCGGCGAGCTGCGCGCCAAGGTGCTGGCCCTCGGGCGGCGGCGCAGGCCGGCGGAAACGGTCACGCGATCGACGCCCCCGGCGGGCGGCGCGCAGGCCACGACGACGCGGGCCGTCCTCATCGGCGCGTCCACGGGCGGACCGCAGGCCCTCTCGCAGTTGATCCGGGCGCTCCCGAAGGACTTTCCCGTGCCCATCGCCATGGTGCTCCACATGCCGGAGGGATACACGGATGCGTACGCTCGGAGGCTCGACGCCGCCGGCGGTCTTCGCGTCCTCGAAGCGCACGACGGGCTGGCGCTCGAGCCCGGTGTCGTCGTCGTCGCGCGCGCCGGGAGGCACCTCGTGTTCGAGGCGGAGGGGGAGAGATGGGTATGCAAGCTCGATCTGATGCCCGCCGACACGCCCCATCGGCCCGCGGTCGACGTCATGTTCCGGAGCGGCGCGGCTCGGTTCGGGGCAGGAACTCTTGGCGTGGTGCTGACGGGTATGGGAAATGACGGGCTGGATGGTTCTCGCGCGATTCGCCGCGCGGGGGGTCGGGTGCTCACGGAGGCGGAGTCGTCTTGCGTCGTCTATGGAATGCCGCGATCGGTGAGCGAGGCCGGTCTTTCGTCGGCGGTCGCGCCGCTCGAGCGCATGGCCGACCTCATTCTGGAAAACCTGTGACGACGAGGCCCTTCTCCCCATGACGAAGCCGACCGAACGCACGGAGGCCGGTCGCCACGAGCCGCAAGAGCAAGAGCGGCCCTCGGGGCGCGCCACCGTGTGGATCCTCGACGACAGCCCGATGGAAGCGGCGATGGCGCGCCGCACGCTCGCGGTGCATTACGAGGTCGAGACGTTCGTCGACGGGTCGGTGATGCTCGAGCGGCTGGCCGCGGGCCACTCTCCGAGCGCGCTCGTCCTCGATTGGCAGCTACCGGGCATGTCGGGGATCGAGGTGTGCCGGTTCCTGCGCTCGACGCGCGACGAGATGCAGCTCCCGATCTTGATGCTCACGGTCTACGGCCACAAGACCGACCTCGTCGACGGGCTCGCGGCCGGCGCGAACGACTACCTGACCAAACCCTACGAAGCGCCGGAGCTCGCAGCGCGCGTCGCCACGTTGGTCCGCGTCCGGATGCTCCACGAGAGGGCGCGCCGCGCCGAACAACGCAGCGCCGACCTGCTCGCCAAGGAGCGCATCGCGCGCACGGACGCCGAGCAGGCCAACCACGCGAAGGACGGGTTTCTCGCGATGGTGTCGCACGAGCTCCGGACGCCGCTCAACGCGATCCTCGGGTGGACCCGCGTGATGCGGAGCGGGGGCTTGCCCGCCGACCAGGTCGAGAAGGCGCTCGCCACCGTCGAGCGGAACGCGCTCGCGCAGACGCAGCTCATCGAAGAGCTCATGGACATGTCCCGCATCGTGAGCGGAAAGCTGACGATCGAACGGCAGCCCGTGGAGCTCGTCGGCGTCATCCAGTCGTCGGTCGAAGCGGTGAGGCTCTCGGCGCAGACGAAGAGCATCGCGGTCCAGCTCAAGATCGAGCCCGAGGCGGGGCGGATCACGGGCGACCCGGCGCGCCTTCAGCAGGTGCTCTTGAACCTGCTCACGAACGCCATCAAGTTCACCCCCAAGGGAGGCAGCGTGCTCGTCTCGCTGGAGCGAGGCGAGGGGTGCGTTCGCCTGTCGGTGGCCGACTCCGGCGCGGGCATCGCGCCCGACTTTCTCCCGCACGTCTTCGAGCGGTTCCGGCAGGGGACCGCTGGCGACCGGCGCGTGCAGGCCGGCCTCGGCCTCGGGCTCGCGATCGTCAAGCACATCGTCGAGCTCCACGACGGATTCGTCGAGGCTCGGAGCGCGGGCGAGGGACTCGGCGCCACGTTCGTCGTGACCTTGCCGCTGGCGCAAGACGGCGCGGACCTCTCGAACGCCGCGGGCCGCAACCCCATGCCGGCCGACGTCGGCGCGTCGGCGAGGCTCGCGGGCCTTCGGGTGCTTCTCGTCGACGACGATCCGGACGCTCTCGAGCTCCTGTCGACGATGCTGGCGCGCCACGGAGCGGAGGCCCTCCGGGCGGCGTCGGTCACGAAGGCCCTCGAGGCCGTCCTCGAACATCGCCCCGACGTCCTCGTGTCGGACGTCGCGATGCCCGGCCGCGACGGGCTCGACCTGATACGGAGCCTCCGCTTGCTCAGCGAGGAGTGCGGCGGCCGGACACCCGCGCTCGTGGTGACCGCGTTCGCGAGTCCGCGGGATCGCGCGCGCGCGCTCGCCGCGGGCTTCGACATGTACGCCTCGAAGCCCGTCGACCTCGAAGAGCTCGTTCTCTCGATCGCGAGCCTCGCGAGGCGCAAGCTCCGCGTCGAGCGGGACGCGGCCGGCGCGGGCCGCGACGAGCCCGAGCGAGGATAGCCCGGGTCACTTGGACGGCACCTCGTCGGCGCGGAGCCGGTAGCCGACGCCCGGCTCGGTGACGAGGTGCTGCGGTCGCGCGGGATCGCGCTCGAGCTTGTGGCGGAGCTGCGCCATGTGGACGCGGAGCGTCTGCGGTTGATGGCCTTCGCCGGGCCCCCACACGTCGCGCAGGAGCTGGCGCTGCGTGACGACCATTCCGGCGTGCTTGGCGAGGGTCGACACGAGACGGAACTCGATCGGCGTCAGGTGGATCTCCTGGCCGTCGACGAAGACGAGGCGGCGCCCGAGGTCGATGCGCAGGCCGCCCGACGACACGATCGAGCTCGCCGTGTCCTGCGTGCCGCGCGCCGCGTGGCGGAGCGCGACGCCCAAGCGCGCGAGGAGCTCCGCCGGGCCGAAGGGCTTCGTGAGGTAGTCGTCGGCGCCGTCGGTGAGGGCGCGGACCTTGTCTTGCTCCTGGCCGCGCGCCGACAGGACGATGATCGGGACGGCGCTCCACTCCCGGAGCCGCCGCGTCACCTCGAGGCCGTCGATGTCGGGGAGGCCGAGATCGAGGACGACGAGGTCGGGCGTGTGCTGCGCCGCGAGAAGGAGCCCCTCCTCGCCGGCCGACGCCTCGAGGACGCGAAAGCCGTTGCTGGCGAGCGAGATCCGCACGAACTTGCGCATCTGCGCTTCGTCTTCGATGAGCAGGACCAGCGGCCGGAGCTCGGTCATGAGGCCGCGACCTCCGCGGGCTTGGGGGCGCCGGCCGGGGAGGGATCGCCGAGGGGCAGCGTCAGCTTGAACGCCGCGCCGCCTCCGGGTCGCTCGGTGACCCAGATGCGCCCCCCGTGCGCGCTGACGACGCCGCGGCAAATGGTGAGGCCCAGCCCGGAGCCGCCGGCAGGTCCGCCGCCCCGGTAGAACTTATCGAAGACCCGCTCCGCGTCGGCGGGCGAGATGCCCGGGCCATGGTCCGCGACTTCGATCTCGAGCGCGCCGTCCACGACGTGCGCCGAGACGTCGATCTCGCTCCCCGCGGGCGTGTACTTCGTGGCGTTCTCGAGGAGGTTGATGAGAACCTGCTCGATGAGGACGGGGTCGAGCGGGACGGGCGGCAAGTCGGCCGGGACGTCGGTCTTCACTTCGCGCCCCACGAGCCGCTCCTCGACGCGGTTGAGGGCCGACCCAATGACCTCTTCGATGACGTTGAGCTCCTTGTCGACGCGCAGGGCCCCAGCTTCGAGCCGCGTCATGTCGAGCAAGTTTCGAACGAGCCGGTTCAGGCGACGGCCCTCCTCGTGGATCGTCTGCAGGAGCTCGCGCCGCTGCCCGGGCTCCTTCGGTCCCGACGGATCGAGCAGGACCTCCGCGGCGCCTGTCACCACAGCGAGCGGCGTCCGCAGGTCGTGCGATACGGAGCTGAGGAGCGAGTTTCGCAGCTGTTCGGTCTCGATGCGAAGCCGCGCGCGCCGCGCCTCTTCGACGAGCTGCGCCCGCTCGACCGCCGACCCGATGATGCCCGCGAACGTCTCGAGCAGCTGCCGCTCTTCGGGGTCCCGGAGGCGCTCCCCCGAGCCGTTCGGCACGAGCGCGAGGATGCCCACCCGGCCGCGCGCCCCCTTGAGCGGAGCGAAGAGCGCCTTGGCGGAGGGGAGCGTCTCGGTGCCGAGGCCCGCCGGGCGCTGGTGGGTCCAGACCCACTCGGCGACGCCGAGCTCCTTCTCGTCCCGCGGAGCCTCGGCGTCGGCGTGCGCGACGCGGAGGGCGCCGCCTTCGCCCGGAAGAAGGAACGTGACGGAGGTGTCGAAGACATCGCGCAGGTGCCGCGCCGCGACGGAGAGGAGGCCGTCGAGAGCCTGCGCGACGGCGAGCTCGCGGCTGATGGCGTAGAGGCTCGCCGTTCGTCGCTCGCGCTGGCGTGCGGCGTCGGCCTGGTCGCGGATGCGGCGGCCCATGTGGCTGAGGATGCCGGCGACGAGGAACATGACGATGAAGGTGACGATGTGGCGGAAGTCGCTGACCGCGAAGCTCCGGTACGGCGGGATGAAGAAGAAGTCGAAGGAGACGACGCTCGCGACGGCCGCGAAGAGCGCGGGCCCGTACCCGTATCGCATCGAGATGAAGACGATGCCGAGCAGGAGGACCATGACGACGTCGGCGAGCTCGGACCGGCCGAACAGGAGCCATGCAGCGATGGTCGACAGGGCGACGGCGGCGGCCGCCGCGGCGTACTCCGAAGGGTTCGTCTTGGGGCGCGGGGTGGGCTCGCGCGGGGTCGAGCTGGGCGCGGCGGCCTCGGACCCGGCGATGACGTATACGTCGATCTCTCGACTCAAGCGGACCACCTGGTCGAGAAACGACGGCCGGAGGGCGTCGCGCCAGCGCGGGTGCACGGGCTTGCCGAGGACGATCTTCGTGACGTTGCGCTTCCGCGCGTACCGCACGGTCTCGTCGGCCGCGCTCTCCCCGCGCAGGGTGATCGGCTCGCCCCCGAGCTGCTCGGCGAGGCGCATGTGCGCCGCGAGCCGCTCGCGGTCGGACTCGGTGAGGCGGATCGACGTCGGCGTCTCCACGTAGACGGCGAGGAGCTCTGCGTGGATCGTCGTCGCCATGCGCCGCGCCGCCCGCAGGAGCTGCGCCGAGTACGGGCTCGGAGAGACGCAGACGAGCACGCGCTCGCCGGTGTGCCAGGTCTTGTCGATCCCGTGCGCGGCCTTGTATCCGCGCATCTGCGCGTCGACCCGCTCGGCGGTGCGCCGGAGGGCGAGCTCGCGGAGCGCGATGAGGTTGCCCTCCTTGAAGAAGTTCTGGACGGCGCGCTGCGCCTGGTGGGCGAGGTAGACTTTTCCTTCGCGGAGGCGCTCGAGGAGCTCGGCGACGGGGAGGTCGACGACGCGCACTTCGTAGGCCTTGTCGAAGACGGCGTCGGGCACGGTCTCGCGCACGACGACCCCGGTGATCTGCGCGACCACGTCGTTCAGGCTCTCGAGGTGCTGGACGTTGAGGGTCGTGAAGACGTCGATTCCGGCGTCGAGCAGTTCTTCGACGTCTTGCCATCGTTTGAGGTGCCGCGAGCCGGGCGCGTTGGTGTGGGCGAGCTCGTCGATGAGGATGAGGCTCGGCTTTCGCGCGAGCGCCGCGTCGAGATCGAGCTCCTCGATCGCGATGCCGCGGTGCTCGACCTTGCGGCGCGCGAGCAGCTCGAGCCCGATGAGGAGGGCGCCGGTGTCGTAGCGACCGTGCGTCTCGACGATGCCGAGCGCGACGTCGCGCTTTTGATCCGAGAGCTCCGCGCGCGCCGCCTCCAGCATCGTGTACGTCTTGCCGACGCCGGGCGCTGCACCGAAGAAGATGGTGAGCTTGCCGCGTGCGGCGGTCCGCTCTTCGTCGCGCACGCGCGCGAGGAGCTCGTCGGGGTCGGGACGCGCCTCGCTCATGAAGTGGATTGCATACGTTAATACACTTCGCGCAGGCGAGTGCCCCCGCGGGTCCGCCCAAATCTTCACACGTCCCTAATCTGCCGCGATTTAGGTTGCAGCGTGAGGTCGGCCGGCGCGTGTCTTCGGCGCTCGCGGGTCTTCGTGCGCGCCGAATCCGACCGATTCCCACGGAGCTCATCCCATGTTCTCGGACATCCTTTATGTGGCGCTCACCGTCGGTCTATTCGCACTCACCTGGGGCCTCGCGCGCATGTGCGCGAGCGTGTGAAGGAGGACCCACGATGCCGCTCCTCTATGTCGTCGGCGGGGTCGTCTCCCTGGCGCTCCTCGTCTACCTGTTCGTCGCACTGCTGAAGCCGGAGGCCTTGTCATGACTTGGCAGGGATATGTGGAGATCGCGCTCTACTTCGTAATCCTCATCGCGCTCGTGAAGCCCCTCGGGGCGTACATCGCGCGCGTCTACGAGGGCAAGCCGCTGCTGCTCGACAAGGGCCTCGGGTGGCTCGAGCGCCTCGTCTATCGCGCGTGCGGCATCCCCGACGACGTCGAGGCCCGGGAGATGTCCTGGAAGACGTACGCGGGCGCGATGCTCCTCTTCCACGTGTTCGGGGTGCTCGTCGTCTACCTCGTGCAGCGCCTCCAGGGCGTGCTCCCGCTCAACCCGCAGGGCCTGCCCGCGCCGTCGCCGGACCTCTCGTGGAACACCGCGGTGAGCTTCGCGACCAACACCAACTGGCAGAGCTACGCGGGCGAGACGACGCTCAGCTACCTGTCGCAAATGGTGGCGCTCACCGTCCAGAACTTCGTCTCCGCCGCGGCGGGGATGGCCATCATGGCGGCGCTGATTCGCGCGATCGTGCGAAAGCAGGCCAAGGGGATAGGCAACTTCTGGGTCGACCTCACGCGGACCACGCTTTACGTGCTCTTGCCGGCGTCGCTCGTCTTCGCGGTCTTCCTCGTGTCGCAAGGGGTCGTGCAGACGTTCTCCGCGTACCACCCCGTCGCGCTCCTCCAGGCGACCAAGGACGCGAGCGGAAAGGACGTGGTCGATCAGCTCCTCGCGCTCGGACCGGCCGCGTCGCAGGTGGCGATCAAGGACCTCGGAACGAACGGCGGCGGCTTCTTCAACGCGAACTCGGCGCACCCCTTCGAGAACCCGACGCCGCTGTCCAACTTCGTCATTCTCCTTTCCATCCTCGCGATCCCCGCCGCCGTCACGCACACGTTCGGCAAGATGGTGGGCGACCCCCGGCAAGGCTGGGCGCTCCTCGCGGCGATGCTCGTCGTCTTCGTGCCGCTCGTCTGCGTGTGCGTCGCGCAGGAGCAGGCTCCGAACCCGGCGTTCTCGGCCCTGCACCTCGACGAGGTCGCGGGCGCCCTCCAGCCGGGCGGCAACATGGAGGGCAAGGAGCTCCGCTTCGGGATTCCGTCGAGCGCGCTCTACGCGGCGGCGACGACGGCGGCGTCCAACGGGTCGGTGAACGCGATGCACGACTCGTTCACGCCGCTCGGCGGCCTGGTGCCGCTCTGGCTCATCCAGCTCGGCGAGATCATCTTCGGCGGTGTGGGCTCGGGCCTCTACGGCATGCTCATGTTCGCCGTCGTCGCCGTCTTCGTCGCGGGTCTGATGGTGGGGCGCACGCCCGAATACCTCGGCAAGAAGATCGAGGCCTACGAGATGAAGATGGCGTCGTTCGCCATCCTCGTCCCCTGCGCGGCGGTGCTCATCTTCACGGCCATCGCGGTCGTGACGGAGGCCGGGCGGAAGGGCGTGGCGAACCCCGGGCCGCACGGCTTCACCGAGGTGCTCTACGCATTTTCCTCGGCATCGAACAACAACGGGAGCGCGTTCGCGGGCCTCTCGGCCAACACGCCCTTTTACAACGTGATGCTCGGGCTCTGCATGTTCTTCGGGCGCTTCTGGGTGAAGATCCCCGTCTTGGCCCTCGCGGGGTCGCTCGTGCAGAAGAAGAGCGTGCCGGCCAGCGCGGGGACCCTCCCCACGCACACGCCGCTCTTCGTCGCGATGCTCGTCGGAGTCATCGTCATCGTCGGCGCGCTGACGTTCATCCCGTCGCTCGCGCTCGGCCCCGTCGTCGAACGGCTTCTCGCAAAAGCATGAGCCTCCGAGAGAGAAACCATGAATACCCATCCGTTCGTGAAGGGGCCGGCGTCGCCGCAGCCCGCCGTCTCTACCCAAGCGTCGCTCCGCGCCCCCGCCGCGCCGCCCGGGGTAGAAAGCGATCGCGGAGCCCCCACTCTCCCGCTACCGGCCGACCTCGGACGGCGCGGGCGTGGACGAGAGCGCCCGCTGTTCGATGGCCCCATCGTGCGGCGCGCCATGGTCGACTCGGTCCGAAAGCTCGACCCGCGCCACCAGGTGCGAAACCCGGTCATGTTCGTCGTCGAGGTCGGCAGCCTGCTGACGACGGGGCTCTTCGTGCAGGCCCTCGCCGGCAAGGGAGAGGCGCCCGCGGGCTTCATCCTGGCCGTGTCGTCGTGGCTCTGGTTCACCGTGCTCTTCGCGAACTTCGCCGAGGCGATGGCGGAGGGGCGCGGAAAGGCGCAGGCCGATTCGCTCCGCAAGGCCCGCAAGGACGTCCAGGCCAAGCGCATCGCCGAGGCGCGGAGGGACGCGCCGTCCACGCCGACGCTCGCCTCCGACCTCCGCAAGGGGGACCTCGTCCTGGTCGACGCGGGCGACCAGGTGCCCTGCGACGGCGAGATCGTCGAGGGCGTGGCGTCGGTCGACGAGAGCGCCATCACGGGGGAGAGTGCGCCGGTCATCCGCGAGAGCGGCGGCGACCGGAGCGCGGTCACCGGCGGCACGCGCGTCCTCTCCGACTGGCTGGTCGTGCGCGTCACGGCCAACCCCGGCGAGACGTTCCTCGATCGCATGATCGCGATGGTCGAAGGCGCCAAGCGCCAGAAGACGCCGAACGAGATCGCGCTCGACATCCTGCTCGCCGCGCTCACCATCATCTTCCTCTTGGCGACGGTCACGCTCCTGCCGTACTCGCTCTTCAGCGTGGCGGCCGCCAAGCAAGGGACGCCGGTGACCATCACCGTGCTGGTCGCGCTCCTCGTTTGTCTCATTCCGACGACGATCGGCGGGCTCTTGTCCGCCATCGGGATCGCCGGCATGGACAGGATGATCCAGGCCAACATCATCGCGACGAGCGGGCGCGCGGTCGAAGCGGCGGGCGACGTCGACGTGCTCCTCCTCGACAAGACCGGGACCATCACGCTCGGCAACCGGCAGGCGACGGCGCTCTTGCCCGCGCCGGGCATCACCGAGGAGGCCCTCGCCGACGCCGCGCAGCTCGGCTCCCTCGCCGACGAGACCCCCGAAGGCCGCAGCATCGTCGTCCTCGCGAAGGAGCGCTTCGGCATCCGCGAGCGGGACGTGCGCGCGCTCGGGGCGACGTTCGTCCCTTTCACCGCGCAGACGCGGATGAGCGGCGTCGACCTCGGAGACCGGGAGATTCGCAAGGGAGCGGCCGACGCGCTCGAGACCTACGTGCGCGCCAAAGGAGGAGCGTTCCCCTCGGAGGTCCGCGGCCACGTGGAGCGCATCGCGAAGAGCGGCGCGACGCCGCTGGTCGTCGCGGAGGGCGCCAAGGTGCTCGGGGTGGTGCAGCTCAAGGACATCGTGAAGGGCGGCATCAAGGAGCGCTTCGCGGAGCTCCGGCGCATGGGGATCAAGACGGTGATGATCACGGGCGACAACCCGATGACGGCGGCGGCCATCGCGGCCGAGGCGGGCGTCGACGACTACCTCGCGCAGGCGACCCCGGAGACGAAGCTCAGTCTCATCCGGGAGCACCAGAGGGGCGGCCGCCTCGTCGCGATGACGGGCGACGGCACGAACGACGCGCCGGCGCTCGCGCAGGCCGACGTCGCGGTGGCGATGAACACGGGAACGCAGGCCGCGAAGGAGGCCGGCAACATGGTCGACCTCGACTCGAACCCGACGAAGCTCATCGAGGTGGTCGAGATCGGCAAGCAGCTCCTCATGACGCGCGGAGCGCTCACCACGTTCAGCATCGCCAACGACATTGCGAAGTACTTCGCGATCATCCCCGCCGCTTTCGCGACGACCTACCCCGCGCTCTCCTCGCTCAACGTGATGCACCTGGCGACGCCGCAGAGCGCCATCATGAGCGCGGTCATCTTCAACGCCCTCGTCATCATCGCGCTCATCCCGCTCGCCCTCCGCGGCATCAAGTACCGCGCGGTGGGCGCCTCGCGGCTCCTCCGGGACCACCTCGTCGTGTACGGGCTCGGCGGGATCGTGGCCCCGTTCGTGGGCATCAAGCTCATCGACGTTCTGCTCGTCGTGCTGCACCTTGCCTGAAAAGGACCGGCTCTCCCCATGTTCGCTCAGATTCGCGCGTCGCTCGCCGCCCTCTTCGTCCTCACGGTCGTCACCGGCGTCGTCTATCCGCTCCTCGTCACGGGCATCGCGCAGGCGGCGTTCTCGGGCCCCGCGAACGGGAGCCTCATCGTGCGGGACGGCAGGCCCGCGGGCTCGAGGCTCATCGGCCAACCCTTCGACGACCCGAAGTACTTCTGGGGTCGCCTCTCGGCCACGCTCGACGCCGACGGCAAGCCGCTCCCCTACAACGCGGGCGCGTCGGCGGGATCCAACCTGGGCCCGACGAACCCGGCGCTCGTGGACCAGGCAAAGGCCCGCGTCGATGCCCTCCACGCCGCGGACCCGAGCAACGCCGCCCCGATCCCGGTCGACCTCGTGACGGCTTCGGCGAGCGGGCTCGATCCCGAGATCTCCCCCGCCGCCGCGGAGTACCAAGCGGCGCGGGTCGCGCGGGCGCGAGGTATCGACGAGGCGCGCGTACGGGCCCTCGTCGGGGAGGAGACCCTGGGTCGCACGTTCGGTGTGCTGGGTGAGCCCCGCGTGAACGTGCTCGGTCTCAATTTGGCGCTCGACGCGACGAAATGAGGAGAGGCGGCGAGGTCGTACCGGTGCGGGAGTGCGCACCCGGGCGACGCCGATGTCGTCTGACGA
Organism: Polyangiaceae bacterium; assembly: GCA_036500865.1. Taxonomy (GTDB): domain Bacteria; phylum Myxococcota_A; class Polyangia; order Polyangiales; family Polyangiaceae; genus Palsa-1150. The sequence goes on along the minus strand of DASYBG010000048.1, from coordinate 25,071 downwards.
CGGCCTCTTTGGAGAGCGTCGGGGATCCGTCCGTGTCAATCCCGCGTTAACGTCGAGGAGATGCACTCGCTCCTCAAGCGGCAGCTCGCGGGGCTCGGTCTGGAGGAGGGGCAGGCGCCGACGGCGGAGCAGTGGAAGACGATCCTCCGCGACGTGGGTCGCGCCTACGACGACTCGGACCACAACCGCGACGCGCTCGAGCAGGCGCTCTCGGCGCACGCCTCGGAGATCAAGCAGCTCTACGTCGACCTTCAGTCCTCGTCGGAGGCGGAGCTCGCGAGCGAGCGGGCCAAGTCGTCCTTTCTCGCGAACGTGAGCCACGAGCTTCGCACCCCCCTCAACTCCATCATCGGTTTCTCCGAGATGCTCGAGGACGGTCTCCCCGGCCCGCTCAACGAGAAGCAGGCGCGCTACGTCGCGAACGTGCTCACGAGCGCGCGTCACCTCCTTCGCGTCATCGGCGAGATCCTCGACCTCTCGAAGCTGAGCGCCGGGCGCATGGAGCTCCACCGGTCCATGGCCGACGTCGGCGCCGCCGTCCGCCGCGTGGTCACGGCGTGCCAGCCGATGGCACAGAAGAAGGGCGTCTTGCTCGGCATCGACACCGAGGGCGACCTCGCGGCGTTCATCGACGAGCAGCGGATCGATCAGATCCTCTACAATTTGCTCTCGAACGCGGTGAAGTTCACGCCCGGCGACGGCAAGGTCGACGTCATCGCGAGGCGCAAAGACGCGTGCGTCGAAGTGTCGGTGCAGGACAGCGGGATCGGCATCGCCGAGGCCGACCGGGAGCGCATCTTCCTCGAGTTCGTGCAGTCCGACTCCTCGTACAGCCGCGCGCAGCAGGGGACCGGGCTCGGGCTCGCGGTGACCAAGCGCCTCGTCGAGCTCCACGGCGGCGAGATCCGGTGCGAGAGCGAACCGGGCCGCGGGAGCACCTTCGTCTTCCTCGTCCCCGTCGAGGCCGAGCGGCCGCCCGCCCGCCTCTCACGCTACCCGACGTGACGCGCTCTCCTCGCCCTCGGTGACGACGGCGTCTTCCGGGAGCGTGATGACGAGCTCGAAGGCGCGGCGCCCGCCGACGAGCGGGCCCGTGAAGACGATGGCCACGTCGCCGCCGCGATCGCGGATGAACGATCGGACCGCGTCGAGCCCGACCCCGCGCCCCGAGATCGACGTGACCTGCGCGGCCGTCGAGACACCGGGCCGGAAGGCCGCCGCCGCGACCGCCTCGTCGGTCCCCGTCGCGTCCCCCGTCCGCTCGCGCAGCGCGGCGAGGTCGATCCCGCGACCGTCGTCCGCGAGCCGGAGGCGCAGGCCCCGCTCGGCGCGCTCGGCGCGAAGGAGGATCTTGCCCTGCGAGACCTTGCCGAGGTCCTTGCGCTCGTCGGCGCCCTCGATGCCGTGATCGAGCGAGTTCTGGAACGCGTGCACGAGGACGTCGCTCATGACCCTGGACCAAGGCCCCGTCAGGCGCACGTCCCCGAGGTCGGAGTCCACCGTCGGCGCGACCTTGCCGAGCTCCTGGGCGACGACCGGCAGCGTCTTGGCCACGCCGTGCACGACGTCCGACATCGCGACCGAGCCTGCGTCCCGGAGCACGCGCTCGACGGCCGCGAGGGCCTCGGCGGGTCCCACCGAGCCGCGCTTCGCTCCGGCGATCTGCGCGGCGATCTGCTCCCACGCGCGATCGCCGCCGAGGTCGCGCGGGCGCATCGCGTCGCCGAGCTTGCGCTCGCACACCCACTCGTAGCCGTCGATGCTGTCGAGCACCGTGTCGACCGCCGACACGAGCGACCCTCGGTCGATGACGCGCTCGGAGCGCTGGCGATCGTGCTGGAAGCGGTCCTCCGCCGCGTGGACGGCGTTCGCCACGTGGGACAGCCCGAGCATGCGGGCGTTGCCCTTGACCGTGTGCATGTCGCGGAGCACGGCGTCGAGCGTCGCCCGGACGAGCGCGGCCTGGGACTGGAGGAGCGTCCGATTCTCGCGCATGAGCGCCCGCGCCGACGAGCAGAAGCGCCGGAACCGATCGACGCCCGCGTCGAGAATCTGGCCGACGATGTCGAGCTCGCGCGCGGCCTGCGCCGAAGAAGCGCGCAGCTGCTTGATGACGGTGACGTCCCGCACGGTGACGAGCATCTTGCGCACCGTCTCGTCCTGGTCGATGACCGGCGTCCACTCGACCTCGAGGCTCGTCGTCGTGCCGTCGGGCCCGGGACGGGCGAACTCGTGCGCCATGTGGCTCAGGTTCGCCTCGGCGACGGCGACCGGCACGTCGAAGCTGAAGAGGAGCGCGGACCGCATCGTCTTGAGCGACTCCGGCCCGACGGTGGATCCGCGAAAGAGCAGATCCATGCAGTCGCTCCCCTGGATCTCGCGCGGTCCGACGAGCTGCCGGAGGTGCGCGGAGTACTGGGGCTGGACGCGGAGTTTGTCGTCGATGGTGAAGACGCCCTGGTGCATGCTGTTGAGCAAGGCGGACACCTCGCGGTTGCGCTCCGTGAGCTCCCGCGTGCGGTCCGCGACGCGCCGCTCGAGGCTCTCGTAGAGCGCGGCGTTCGCGATGGAGATGGCCGCTTGCCCCGCGATGACGTGGAGCACCCCCAGGCGTCTCGGCGTGAACGCGTGGGTGACGACGTTGTTCTCCACGTAGAGGATCGCGACGAGCTTGCCCTGGTTCAAGACCGGCAGGCACAGGACCGATTTCACCCCGTCCCCGACGACGTGGGGATCGTCGCCGTAGAGGGGGTCCTCGCGCGCGTCGTCGAGCACCACGGTCTCCCGCGTCCGCGCCGCGTACCGGACGATCTCCTGGGCGATCCCTTCGCACTGGCTGAGCGGGACCCGCCGCCGCGTCGCAGGCTTTCGCTCGTCATCCACCGACGCCCTCGCCGCGACGACGAGCTCCTCGTCGTCCTCGCCGTCGACCACGAGGAAGCCGTGCTGCGCTCCGGCGTTCTCGATGATCGCGTCCATCAGGACCGCGTAGAGCCGATCCGGCCGCACCTCGCTCGACACCGCGTGGCTCGCCTTGAGCGCCGACGAGAGGTCGAGCGAATTGGCCTCGACGGTCTCGCGCGACGAGCTCGCCTGGAGCAAGTCATGGGTGGAGTGGCGAGAGATGCTGAGCTCGTGGGCGAGCGGGACGTTCACCAGCCAGGCCGCGTGCTCTCGCTCCATTTGCCGGAGCTTCGCCCGCGCGCCCCAGCGCCTGTAGAGGTAGTACGCCTCGAAGATGCACCCCTTGGCGAGCTGGGTGTGGCCCTTCTCGCGCCACAGCTCGGCGAGGAGCTCGTTCGCGAGGGCCCGCAGGTGCACGAAGTCGTCGCCCGCGGCCGCGAGCGCCTCGCCGTGGAGGCGCAAGACCTCGTCGACTGACTCCCCGCGGGCGCGCGCGATCTCGGCCGACGCGAGCTTGTACTTGTGCGTGTAGTTCCAGGGCGACGCCTCGGCGTACACGCGCAGCTGCTCCTGGCACTCGGCGAGCGACGCGAGCAGCGCCTCCCGCTCCTCGCCCGTCGTCCGCCCGACCTTCTTCGCGACCAAGAGCGCGCGGAGCAAGTAGTGGTCGGGGACGGGGAACGTCCCGTTGCCCGCGCCGAGGAACGATCCGGCGAAGGCCTCCCACCGCGTCGCGGCTTCCACGTCGCCGAGGAGAAAGTGCACCATCGTCTGGGTCTGCCCGAGGACGAGCAGGAAGTGCGCGTTGCCGGTCTTGCGGATCTCCTCGATGAACGCCTCGTCGGACGGCTCGGCGGGTCCGAGGCCGGTGTCGGTTTGCGCGAGCGCCCGCTGCAAGATGCGGGCGGCGGTCTCCTGACCGACGGCCTTGGCCTCGCGGCAGTACCCCTCGGCCCGATCCGTCTGCGCCTTGCACTCGGCGAGGTCCCGGCCGGCGAAGAAGAGCCGCAGCGCCCGGTGCACGATCGCGTACGCCGCGTGCTGCACGTCGCCGAGCTCGATCCCCCGCTGGTGCGACCGCGCGAGCGCCTCGAGGCCCTCGCCGTAGTGCGCACCCCACTGCGAGATGAAGCATCCGAAGACGAAGTTGACCGGCGACTCGAGCGGCGTCGGCGAGTGGCGCTCGAGGTGCGCGAACGCGGCGCGCCCCATGCGGTACGCCGCGGCGCTGTCGCGGAGGATGACGTTGAGCACGATGCCGCAGTCGACGAAGTTCTTCGACGACGCGGGCGTCGTCCCGTAGGTGAGCGTGAGATCGAAGATGATGAGCTCCGCCAGGATGAAGAGCGGCGGGTGCCACTGGCTTGCCGGCGGGATGATCTGGAAGAGCAGATCCATCGTGGCGATCTTCACGCGGTCGGTCATCGCCGGGAGCCCGACGAGGTCTTCGATCGGCGTCTTCGCGAGGTGGCCCTGCATCTTGCCGATGCCGGCGCCGATCTCGCGGTCGATGGCGGCGTGGTCGGTGGGCAGCTCGACGTCGAGGTCGCGGAGCGCGATCCGGATCGTGTCGCACGCCTCCGCGAGCAGGCTCTGGTGCTCGAGGATCGACGCCTTGAGGCAGTACGCCGACGCGCGCGCGATCTTGTCGTGGGCGCGCCCGAAGAGCTCCTCGCAGAGGGCGCTCGCACGCTCGACGTGCCCGGAGAGAAAGACGCACTCGGCGTGCATGCGGCAGCACGCGAAGTACGCGTCGGGCCGGCCGGCCCACTCCTCCCGCGAGAGGAGCCCGAGGCTCGTCTCGAGGTACGAGACGGCGGCGGCGTAGGCGGCCGCCCGGCGCGCGCGTTCTCCCGCGGCATGGTTCAAATCGGCGAGGTCGCGGCGCTCGTCGGCGCTCGTGACGAGCCGTCGCCCGAGGTTCATGTGATCGATGAAGTCGAAGACCCGCGCTCCGCGGTCGGCGGCCGGGATGTCTTCGAGGACCAGGCGCCCCACGCGGAGGTGCGTGGCGGCCCGCGCGTCCTCGTCGAGCAGCGAGTAGATCGCCTGCTGTACGCGGTCGTGCGCGAACTGGTAGCGGACCGCGAGGTCGCCGAGCGCCGCGCTCTCTCCGAGGCCCCTGCCGACGACGAGGCGGTGTCCGTCGCCCTGCGGCAAGACCAGCCGCTCCTCGACCGCCTTCCACATCGCCGCGCCGACGTCGCCGGCCGGCTTGCCCGCGAGGCGTACGAGCGACGCGAGATCGAACTCTCCGCCGAGACACGACGCGAGACGGAGGCAGTCGACGGTTTCGCTCGGGAGGCGCCGCAGGCGGTGGACCATGAGGTCCGCCACGTTGTGGCTGACGGCGGCGCGCGAGACCTTGTCGTCGTCCCACGTCCAGCAGCCTTGCTCGGCCGCGAAGCGGACGGCGCCCTCCCGGTGGAGCTGCGCGAGCGCCTCGTTCAAGAAGAACGGATTGCCTGCGGTCTTCTGGAACAAGCGCGCCGCGAGCGGTCGGCTCGCCGATGGGTCGCAGTGGAGCGTGTCGGCGACCAGTTGATTGAGGGTAGCCTCGGAGAGCGCCAGAAGTTGCATCTGCCGGAGCGCGCCCGGGCGCTTGGCCGTCAGGTCGGCGATGGCCGCGCGGAGCGGGTGGTCTTCGGGGACCTCGTTGTCGCGATAGGCCCCGATGACGAGCACGTGCCGGATCTCTTCGTCGCACAAGAGGTCGACCAGCAGCTGCGGGGTCGAGTCGTCGCTCCATTGCAGGTCGTCGAAGAAGATGACGAGCGGGTGCTCGCTCGTCGCCATCGCCTTGATGAGATCGCGGAAGACCCGCTGCGTCCTTCCCTGGGCCTCGCGGGCGGGCAGGTCGGGGACGGCGGGCTGGGGGCCGATGACTTGCTCGAGCTCCGGGACGAGGTTGACGACGACGTTGCCGTTCGCGCCCAGCGCCGCGACGAGCCGCTGGCGCCACGACAAGAGGTGCTCCTCCGGCTCCGCGAGGACCTGCTTGACGAACCCGCGAAGCGCCTGAATCCACACGCCGTACGGCGAGTGGCGCTCGAGCTGGTCGAACTTGCCTTCGATGAACGTCGCCCGCTTGTCGACGACCGGTTTGTGGATCTCGCGGATGAGCGACGACTTGCCGACGCCCGAGTACCCGGCGACGAGCAGGAGCGACGCCGGTCCCCGGCACGCGGCCTCGAACATCGACAGCATCGCCGCTCCTTCGTCCTCGCGGCCGACGAGCTTTTGGGAGACCTGGAACCGCTCCGATACGTCCGCCGCGCCGAGCGCGAACGCCGGCGCCTCCCCCGTCTCCTGCCACTGCTGCCGGCAGCGGCCGAGGTCGTGCAAGAGGCCCCGGATGCTCTGGTACCGCTCGTCGGGGTTCTTCGCCATCAGCTTGGCGACGATCTGCGCGAGGCCCTCCGGGACGTCGTCGCGGAGCTCGCGCGGGTCGGGCGCGGGCTTCGAGATGTGGCAATGCACGTAGCCGAGCACGTCGGACGCGACGAACGGGAGCTTGCCCGTCAGGAGCTCGAAGAGCGTGACCCCGAGCGAGTAGTAGTCCGTCCGGTAGTCGAGGTCCCGGTTCATGCGCCCGGTCTGCTCGGGCGACACGTAGGGCAGCGTCCCTTCGAGCTGCGTCGTCGGGGCGAGGTCGAGGTGCTCGCGATTGAGCTCGGAGGCGAGGCTGAAGTCGATGAGCTTGATGACGCGCGTGCTCGGATTCATCAAGACGTTCTTCGGATTCACGTCTTTGTGGATGACGTTCTTCGCGTGGACCTCACCGAGCAGGCGCGCCACTTCGCACGCCGTCGTGAAGAAATGCCCGAGCGTCATCGGGCCGGACGGGAGGGGCTCGCCGCCGAAGTCTTCGAGCACCAAGGCGAGGCGCCCGCTCTCTCTCTCGAGCTCGATCGCGCGGACGACGCCGGGCATCGCGACCTTGTTCAGGATGCGATGCTCGAACTCGAGTTGGCTCAGTTCGCGGACCGTCGGATACTCGCGGCTCGGGGTCTTGATGACGACCGACGCTCCGTCGGCCACGCGGCGCGCTCGGCGCACGATGGTCCTGGTCGATCGCGCGATCGTCTCGCCGACTGCGTATCGCTCGAGCCGCATGTTTCAACGTCCTCCTTGTAGCAATCGAGGTGCAGCATCCATGAAGCCCGACGCGCGGCGGGCGCGGAATGGGTCGCGCATGACACGGTGCCGCTCTGAGTGGGTATCCGATGATTCCGACGACACACGACCCGGGGTTCTTAATGGGAGAACGCTACGGCCCGTACGAATGATTCGTGATCAGGCGGGTTTCGGAGCACCCGGCGAGGGGGAAACCTGGCTCCGCCGAGGTCCTCCTCGGCATGTCGTGTGACGCCGTGGTCGCGACGTTCGCGGCCTACGGGCTCGCGCTCACGCAGACGGCGCGGGCCACCGCGAAGCCTCGGTCGATCGCGGCGTTCGCGCAAGACACCGGCATCGAACCGCCCACCCTGGGCGCGATGGTGAGCTTCGCGGGTCCGCGCGTGCGTGGGGACCTCTTGCTCGCCTCGAGCATGGACGTCGTCACGCAGACGCGCCCCGGGAGCGGCAAGCGCTTCTCGAAGCTCCAGACCGCGGCGAAACTCGTGATGATGCGGGATTGGATGGGTGAGCTCGCCAATCAGGCGCTGGGTCGGGTCAAGTCCGCTTTGCTGGGTTTGAACCTCGCATTCGAGACGCGCTCGCCGATTCCCCTCTCCGCCGAGGCGATGACGCTCGTCACGCCGAAGTCACCCGACACACGCCCGGTCTTCTTCCGGGGCGGCGGCGGCGATGTGGGCTTCTGGCTCGACGTGCTCCACGACGGCGAGATCGACACGGACGTCGGCACCGGAGGCGGTTCCGGCAACATCAAAGAAGGAAAGCTTGTCCTCTTCTGAGAGCCCGGGGGTGAGAACGTGAGCGATACGGTCCTCGTCGTAGACGATTCGATCACCATCCTCGAGCTCCTGACCGAGGCGCTGGAGCCCGAGGGCTTTCGGACGCTCCAGGCCACCGACGGGGAGGACGCGCTCGCCAAGCTTCTTTCCCGCAAAGACATCGTGCTGGTGATGTGCGACGTGAACATGCCGCGCATGAACGGGCTCGATCTCCTCGCCAGCGCGCACAACCGCGGCCTGACGGTGCCGTTCCTCATGCTCACGACGGAGGCCCAGCCCGACCTCATGGAGCGCGCCAAGGGCCTCGGCGCGAAGGGCTGGATGGTGAAGCCCGTGAAGCCGCAGCTTCTCGTGTCTGCCGTGAAATCCACGATCGCGAAGTCTCGTGCGAACACCCCCTCACGCAGGCCCAGCGTGAGGACCTCCGGCAGGCCCTAGGGCGGGGCACGGGGACGAGGGCGCAAGGTGATCGCCACAAAGCCGTTCGGTCCGATGACGGCCGCCAAGGCACGAAAGCGCATCCTCATCGCGGATGACGAAGTGCAGAACCTCGAGCTCCTCGAGGCGTGCCTCGAGCCGCTCGGCCACGAGACGGTGCGCGCGCGGGTCGGCACCGAGGCCATCGCGTTCCTCGAGCGGGCGAAGTTCGATCTCGTCCTCCTCGACGTGATGATGCCCGGAGCCACCGGCTTCGAGGTCCTCCGCCGCTTCCGCGCGCGGCCGACCGAGCGGTGCGTCCCCGTGCTCTTGCTCTCGGCGCTCAACGACCGCGCCAGCCGCCTGCGCGGCCTCGAGCTCGGCGCGAACGACTTCTTGACCAAGCCGCTCGACCGGGCCGAGCTCCTCGCCCGCGTGCGCACCCTCCTCAGCTTGCAAGACGCGACCGACGCCCTCATCGAGCGCACCCAGCAGCTCGTGCGCCTCCAGTCGCTGCAGAACGACCTCGCCAACTTCCTCGTGCACGACCTGAAGACGCCGCTCTCGATCGTGAGCCACAACCTCTCCTGGCTCCGGGAAGCGTCTCTGAAGAAGCCCGACATGACGGGCGCCATCGACGACTGCCGCGAGGCCACCCGCCGCATCCTCGGGATGGTCTCCGATCTGCTCGAGATCGCGAAGATGGAGGAGTGCGAGCCCATGGTCCGCTCCGTCTCGCCGGAGTCGCTCCGCGAGATCGCCGAGGAGGTCTGCCGCGAGCGCCGCCGCACCGTCGAGGACCGCCGCATCGACATCGAGCTCATCTCGGACGGGCCCGCGTGGGCGCCCGCCGACCGCGGCCTCGCGCGACGCGCGCTCGAGAACCTCGTCGACAACGCCATCCGCCACACGCCCGAGTCCGGGCGCATCCGCGTCGAGGCGATCGGCGAGCCGGTGCCCGAGCTCGTCGTGTCCAACACCGGCGCGCCCATCCCGACCGAGGAGCTCGCCCGCGTCTTCGAGAAGTTCGGGCAGGGCGAGGTGTCGCGCGACCAGCGCGTCGGCTCCGGGCTCGGCCTCTACTTCTGCAAGCTCGTGATGGCGGCCCACGGCGGCAACGTCTCCCACCGGTCCACCGCGGCCTGGCAGACGTCTTTCGTCCTGTCGTTCGGCGCGGCGGAGACGTCCGAGGTATAACCCGGCGCGAGCATGCGTTGGATCGTGGGCCCGGGTGACGGGCGAACCGTCGGCGAGGTGCTCGCGGTCGCACGCGCCGACGCGCGGGCCGTCCCCGAGGGGAGGGTCTTCGTGGGCCTGCGGCGGGTGCGTCGAGACGACGAGCGCGTCGAGGACGGGGACGTGGTCGACGTCGCGCCGCCCGTGGCCCCGACCGGACAGGCGCGCATCCTTTTCCAGACCGACGCCCTGGTGGCCGTGGACAAGCCCGCCGGTGTGCCCACCATCCCGGATCACGCGGGGGCTTTTCACGCGCTCCTGGCGCAGACCGCGCGGGCGCTCGGCGTCCCCGATGACGATCTCCATCCCACCTCGAGGCTCGACCGCGACGTCAGTGGGGTCGTCCTCTTCGCGCGCTCCCAGGCAGAGGCGCGGCGTCTCGCGCAGGCCCGCGTGGACGGGAGCTACGCGCGGAGGTACGTCGCAGTGGCCATGGCATCCCCGTCGCCGCCGTCCGGTACGTGGGACGAACCCATCGGGCGCGCGCGCGACCCGCTCTTGCGCGCCGTGGGCGGCCGCGATCCGGTCGACGCGAAGACCCGCTACGCCGTCCGCGCGGTGGTGGCATCGGGCGCCGCCCTCGTCGCCCTCGCGCCCGAGACGGGCCGCACGCACCAGATCCGCGTCCACGCTGCGCACGCCGGGTCGCCGTTGATCGGCGACGGGGCGTACGGGGGCCCCAAGCGGCTCGTCCTTCCGGGGGGTCGCGTCCTCGAGCCGCGCCGCATCGCCCTCCACGCGGCCCGTGTGGCCGTGCCGGACGCGCGCGGCGGATCCATCGTCGTGGAATCGAGGGTGCCGGAAGGCTTGGTCGCGCTCTGGTCGTCGCTCGGCGGCGACACGGCGGTATGGGAGGAGGCCGTGGCGTGCGCGTTGCCCTGATCGTGATCGGCGCCGTCGTGTGCGCGGCCCTCTCGCTCGAAGCGTTCGCGGAAGAGCCGCGGCGCACCCTCGACATGAGCCGCGCCTTCGACGCCGGGCCGCTCGCGTCCCCCATCGGGGACGTGAAAATCACCGCCACCCCCGCCGATCCTCCCCCGCTCGTCGAACGCGGGCAGTGGGTCTTCGATCTCCGATGGGACCGCGGCGACGTGTGGCTGCTCGGCATCGCGAGGCGCGAGCTTCCATCCCCGCAGGCCACGCCGCGCGTCATGGGACGTTTCGCGCTCGAGCTCTTCGAAGGGCCGACGCTGATCGAGCGCGCGCGCTTCGACTTCCCGCTCCTCGGTGTCCCGGAGGCGGACGGAGGCGTGCAGCTCGCGCCCAAGCTGAGGACCCGCATCGGCGTCGTCTTCCCGGCGACACGAAAGGGGACGCGGCTCGAGCTCTGGGACCGCGCCACGGGGAGACGGTGGACCTTGCCGTGGCCGATCGAAGTGAATGCCGGCAAATAGCGCCGCACCCTTTGACCTATCCTTCGACCTGACGCTATCTCCCTAAGGATGATGCACGGCGCGCTCTCGGACATCACCCAGGCGGTCGGCCATACTCCCATCGTCCAGCTGCATCGCGTGACCGCGGGCATCGCCGCCGAGGTCTACGTCAAATGCGAATACCTGAATCCCGGAGGCAGCCACAAAGACCGGCTCGCGCGGAACATGCTCGCGCGGGCCGAGCAGCACGGGCTCAAACCGGGCGGGACGATCATCGAGGCGACGAGCGGCAACACGGGCGCTTCGCTCGCGCTCTTCGCGGCCGTCCGCGGCTACCGCTGCATCTTCGTCATGCCCGACAAGATGAGCCAGGAGAAGATCGCGCATCTCCGCGCGTTCGGCGCCCGCGTCGTCGTGTGCCCGACCGCCGTCGACCCGGAAGACCCGCGGAGCTACTACAGCGTCGCGAAGCGGCTCGCCGCCGAGACGCCGAACTCGTTCTACGCGAATCAGTACCACAACCCTGCCAACCCCGAGGCGCACTACATCTCGACGGGGCCCGAGATCTGGCAGCAGACCGCGGGTGAGTTCGACGTGTTCGTCGCCGGGATGGGGACGGGGGGGACCATCAGCGGCGCCGGCAAGTACTTCAAGGAGCGAAAGCCCGACGTTCGCATCGTGGGCGTCGACCCGGTCGGTTCGCTTTATTACGACTTCGTGAAGACGGGCCGCGTGACCAAGCCGTTCTCGTACAAGGTCGAGGGGATCGGCGAGGACTTCTTCCCGACGACGATGAACCTCGGCATCATGGACGACATCGTCCGCGTCGACGACCGCGAGTGCTTCCTCATGACGCGCGACCTCACGCGCCTCGAGGGTCTCTTCGTCGGAGGGTCGGGCGGGGCGGCGGTCGCGGGCGCGCTCGCCTATGCGCGGCAGTCGTGCAAGGCGGGCGACAAGGTGCTCGTCTTTCTCGCGGACGCCGGCCACAAGTACATGTCGAAGATCTTCAACGACGAGTGGATGCGCGAGAACGGGTTCCTCGACGATGCGCCGGGCGTCGGCACCGTGCGCGATCTCCTCGTCGCGAGGGATCGCGCCGGGCGCGAGCTCGTCACGGCGTCGCCGGCGGCCAAGGTGCGCGAGGTCATCGCCACCCTGAAGTCGCGCGGGATCAGCCAGCTCCCGGTCGTGGAGAACGGCAAGCTCCGCGGCATCGTCGCCGAGGTGGACCTCTTGCGCCACCTCGTCAACGGCCACAAAACGCTCGATTCGTCGATCGACGAGCTCGTCGAGAGCGACTACGCGACGGTCACGCCGAACACGAAGATAGAGCTCCTCCAGTCGGTCCTCGCGGACGCGAAGGTGGCCATCGTCGAGGACGGCGAGAAGGTCGTGGGGATCGTGACGAAGATCGACTTGATCGATTTCCTCGCGAAGGACTCCACGCCCCCGCCGAAGGGTTAGGGCGGGGCGTTTCTGGCTCGCGCCAATCCTTGCGTCCTCTCTGAATGACGCGGCGGGCGTCGGCAACCATCTACGTCACGATCGCTCGGGGTTCGGCGCGCCCTGTCGGTGGGCAGCGCGCACGAAGCCGGATCGCGCGCGGCGTGGGCTTGCGTCCGTCCAACATGACAAGGGGAAACGGTGCCATGGGATTGCATTCCTTGCGGCTCGAGGTCTTCTCTCGCCGCGGTTGGGTGAAGTGCGTTTGCCTGGTGGCGGTGTTCGACGTCCTGGTCGCCTGCGCGTTCACGCCCTCCGAACCAGGGGACGGGACGGCGACCAGCGCGGTTCGCGAGGGCGAGGGGTACCCCGATCGAGACAAGTCGCGCGACCGCGATCATGATCGCGATCACGACCGTCACTGCGGTCGCTGCGAGGCCGAGCCCGATGCGGGCGAGACCGACGCGACCTCCTCCATGGAGGCGAGCATCGACGCGAGCGACGCGGACGCCGCGGATGCGGCCGACGTCGCGGTCGCCGCCGACGCGGCGCAGGACGACGGGGAAGCGGCGGACGCCGTGGACGATGGGGGAGCCGTCGAGGAGGCGAGCGACGGAAGCGGCGGCGGTGCGCCGACCGAGGCCGGCCCCGGCGATGCCGGCGGAGGCGACGCACAAGCCGCGTCCGACGGATCGCCGACCGGCTGCCTCGCCCAGGGCATCTACCAAATCCCGATCCAACGGACCGTGTGCGCGGAGTCGCAGGTGGCCGCGCCCACGTTCTGTCCGCTCTTTCCGTGTACCACCACGACCGTCGTGGCCAAGGTGTTGGTCGCCGACGATCCCGGCCAAGGTTGGGTCGCCGACTTCCTCGACCCGCTCTTCCTTGGACACGCCCCGATCGTCGAGGGCGCGTCCGGCTTCTCCGCGTCGCTCAGCAACAGCACCTCCGCGTTGCCCGCCCTCGTCTGCAACGCGGGCTCCAGCGCCCAAACTCCAAGCGGCGCCTTTACCTTCTCGGTCGACTGCGCCAGCGGCACGGCGTCGCTCACCGCGTCGTGCATGCAGCGCGGTGTTTCTGCGTGCGGCAATGGCATTCCGATCGAAGCCACTCTGGACGGATCCTGTCGGAACTGCGGCGCCGCCAACCCGAGCGGCACGTCGCTCGGCGGCGTGGTCGCGGTGGCCAACGGCGCGTCGCACGCGTGCGCGTTGCTGGCCGACGGAACGGTGGATTGCTGGGGCGACAGCAGCGCCATGCAGCTCGGGTATTCGACGCTCTTCACCCACTCGCCCGACCCGCTTCGCGTCCCGGGGCTGAGCGGCGCCATCGCGATCGCCGCGGGGGGGACGCACACGTGCGCGCTCCTCGGAGACGGATCGGTGTGGTGCTGGGGAGGCAACACGTCGGGGGAGCTCGGGAATGCGTCGGCACTCGCGTCGGCCACGCCCCAATCCGTGCCCGGGTTGCCAGCGGCGGTCGCCATCGCGGCGGGGGCCGCGAATACGTGCGCGCTCCTCGGAGACGGATCGGTCGCGTGCTGGGGGAGCGACGCGTTCGGGCAGCTCGGCGAGGGGGCGACCGGCGCGAGCTCCTCCGCGCCGGTCATCGTCGCTGGAGTCTCCGGCGCCCGCGCCCTCGCGGTCGGGGACGGCCACGCATGCGCGGTCCTCGCGGACGGCACCGTCACCTGCTGGGGAGAGGACGCGAACGGCCAGCTGGGCGACGGGGCGACCGCGAGCTCCGCAGCGCCGGCGGCGGTCCTCGGCGTCGTGGGGGCCACGGCCGTCGCGGCGGGCGACGCCCACAGTTGCGCGCTCCTCTCCGACGGCACGGTGGACTGCTGGGGCCTCGGTGCAAGCGGACAGCTCGGCAACGGCGTCGCCTCCGGATCGTTCACCGCGGCGCCGGTCGGCGGGCTCACGGGCGCCATCTCGGTCGCGGCGGGGCTGGCCGAATCCTGCGCCACCCTGTCGAACGGCACGGTCAGCTGCTGGGGAGTCGACACGGGTGGTTTCATCGCTCCGTGGTCCGGGTTGCCGTTTGCCCTCTTCGGAACGGACGCGCCCCCGCAACCACCGTCGCCGCCCGGCCCCGTCGCGCCCTACGGGCTGACGCAGGCGACGACCGCCTCGGTGGGCCAGGACAGCGCCTGCGCCTTGTCGGCGGGCGGAACGCTCGCGTGTTGGGGCCAGAACGCGAGCGGGCAGCTCGGCACCGGCGACTTCGCTGCCTATTCCACGCCGACCCTCGTGAAGGCCGCGGCGAACATCGATCTGACGACGGTCTCGAACCTGAGCGGCGGCGTCCCGTACGCGGGCGCCGAGGACACGTGCTCGCTCCAGGGAAGCCAGGTCGAATGCTGGGGGCTCGACGCGAACGGCCAGCTCGGAAACGGCAGCACGACCGACGCGCTTTCGCCCTCTCCGGTGTCCGGGCTGAACGTCGTTCCGAACGCCGAGAGTCCGCTCGCCGTGGGTCCCAACCACGCGTGCGCCGTGACCGGATCCGGGCTGCAATGCTGGGGCGAAAACTCCGACGGCGAGCTCGGGAACGACACGACGACCGACTCGTCGTTGCCCGTGCCCGTCGGCCCGTTGACGGCTGGGGGCGCGAACTGGTCTTCGTCCCTGGTGGTCGCCGGCGGTCACCATACGTGCGCGCTCGCAGGACCGGGCATTCTGTTTTGCTGGGGCGACAACGAGTTCGGTCAGTTCGGCAACGGGACGACCACGAGCTCGTTGATCCCGTCGGGCCAGTTGACCTCTTTCACCGTGGCGCAGCCCTTCGTCGCCGGCGACGACCACACGTGCACGATCTTCGCAGGCTCGGTCTACTGTTGGGGACTCCTCAGCGGCCAGGTCGTCACGAGCCCCGCGCCGATGCCTTCGGGGTCCTCGAGCCCGAGCGCCGTGCCGACGGCGATCGCCGCGGGAGCCGCGCACACGTGCGCCATCTTCTCGTCGTACGCGGCGGCAGGTCCCCAGGGCCAGCAACCCACCGGCTCGGGCGCCGTGGTCTGTTGGGGGGACAACAGCGACGGACAGCTCGGCACAGGGAACCCGGCCTCTACCCTACCCGCGCCCGTCTACGGTGTGACCGGCGCGACGGCGATCGCGGCGGGCGGTCACCATAGCTGCGTCTTGCTGGGTGGCAGCGTCGCGTGCTGGGGAGACAACGCGGCGGGCGAGCTGGGCGACGGCACCACCACGAGCTCTCCGATCCCCGTCGCGGTGCGCGGCATCAGCACGGCGGTCTCGATCACCGCAGGGTACTTCCACTCCTGCGCGACGCTTCGCGACGGCCGAACCGTTTGCTGGGGAGACAACTCGCACGGCCAGCTCGGGAACGGGACGACATCGCCGAGCGTCGCGGACGCGGGCAGCGATTGAGCCTCGCGCTCCCCGCGGGGAAGTGGTGCGTGCGGGAGGGCGGGCATCCCCGGCGCCACGCTCGCGGCCGTGGAGTACGAGAAGGCGCGCAAGCACGTGATCCAGAGCGTGTCGTCGCTGGCGGCGGAGCGGCGGGCTTCGCTGTCGTAACGCGCGCGAAATCGAGCAACCGCGCGGGAGCGTCGTCCGATGGGAGGGCACCAATCACGAAGTGGAGGGCCCCCCGACCATGATCGCGCACGAGACCCCGTATGCATCTCCCGTCCATCCCCCGTCTTTTTGCCGCGCCGACTGCAGGCAGACAACGTTCCAGCGCTCGCTGATGAGCATGGGGCTCGCCGGCGTGGGGGCGCTCGCCTTCTTGCTGGCCGTGCCGGCGATGCTTGAATCCAGCCCCTGGGTGGTGCTGGCAAGTCGTCGGGCGACGCTCCTCTGGATCGCGCTCTTCTGGGAGCGCGGCGCGAGGCAGACGATCGTCGCGATGGTTCGCTCCCTCACCGACAGTGTGCCTTCGCCGAAGGCATTCCTATCAGGGCTCGCCCTGTTCACCGCTCACGGCATTCTGGGCTTCTACGGCTTGCTCGCGGTGGAGACGGTCTCCCCCTAAACGGGCACCGGTGCGGGGGCGACCGGGCGAATCGGCCACGAAGGGCGGCGTGGTGTCCTTGGAAGGCGAATCTTCCAGGGGGCGACGGCGCACCTTCTCCCCACGGCAGGTGAATATCGACGGGACGATGGGATGTCATCCCTCGATGGAAGACGAATCTTCGAAGGACCGGTCCCGCGTCTTCGGTCGATGGAAGACGGGTCATCGGCGCGATGAAGGTGTGTCTTCTGTCGGTGGAATGTCGCCCGGCTACGGGACGAAGATGGGTCTTCCATGGAGGGAAGACGGATCGTCGACGGAATGAAGGTCGCTCGTCCACCGAGTGAAGGCCTGTCGCGCACGCGAGGAAGGTGTGCCTTTTATCGATGCAAGGTGGGTTGTCGACGCGATGAAGAGCGGTCATCGGTGAATGCAAGGGGGGGGGTCGACGGGGTGAAAATGGGTCGTCGGTCGATACAATGTGCCCCGTCGACGCGATGAAAGTGGGTCGTCGGTCGATGCAAGGTGCGCTGTCGGCGCGGTGAAAGTGGGTCGTCGGTCGATGCAAGATATGCTGTCGGCGAGGTGAAAGTGGGTCGTCGGTCGATGAGAGGTGCGCAACATCCCCGACAGTCGTCGCTAAGCTCCTGGCGTGAACGGCCCCAACCGTTCCTCTGGTTCCCAGCTCTGACCCTTGAGCACATAGCGTCGCACGATGACGCGGTGAATCGGCTCGCCTCGATCGTCGTGATCGCGCTCGATCTCGATAGCGTTGTACCCACGGCACTCTGGCACTTCGCGGCTACTGAGGGACGGCGCGGCGGCGATCCGGAGCCAGCGACCCCCATGCATCCCCGGCCATTGCTCGACGCCAAACCAGCCGGCATGCGCGTGGCCGTGGAGGATCAAGCAGAATTCGCGCTCCATGAGAGTGTCCTTCACGGCGCCGGCGTTCAACAAGCCTGAATAGCGCGCGATTTCGGTGACCTGAGGCATGGGTGAGACGGGGTGGTGCAAGACGGCGATGCGCACGGGCGCGCACCATTTGTGGAATTTGACGCGCTGGAGGTCCTTTGCGTGGACGAGGCCGGGGTCATCGCGGGAGACCCCGAGCATAAGCTTGTCGGCGAGCGGGCAGTCGGCTGGCTTGTTGGTCGCCTTCGCGCACTCGACGGCGACGCGCTGCTGGTTATCGTCGACCTCCCCGCCGAACTCCGCCGAACCGAGCAAGGCAATCTCGACGCCGAAGTCAAGATACGCAGCCATCGCCAGCGTGCGTTCGCCGGGCGGCTTTTCGAGGAGCGGCCGTCGATATTTGTCGAATGCTCTGGCGAAAGCCATGTGCCGCGCACTTGGACTCTTGTCGCGCGTCTGGGCCCAGTCGACGTCGTGATTGCCGCCCACGAGCAGGATGCGAGGGTCGTCGTCTGACAGCTGCAGGTGATCGTCGAGTTCGGCTCGGACCGAATCGACCCAGGCGCGCGCATCCGTAAGCTCGACTTCGGTGGCCGACTCGGCGAGGTCGCCCGAGACGATGACGAGGTGCGGAGCCAAGCCGCGGGCCTTGAGCGCCCGCAGGTGCTGCACGTACGTCTCGCGGATGACGCCGGGATCGGCCGCGTTGGCGAGCGGACCGCCGACCTTGATATCGATGCTCGTCGCCGACTTGGGCCCGACGTGCACGTCGGACACGTGGTGAATTCGCAATGACGAGAAGTGCGCGTCGAGGATGGGATCGGCGAGGCGGGCGACGTTGTCGGCCGCATTCCAGTCGATCAAGCCGGCCTCGATGAGCCTGCCGCACTCGCTTCGCCGGTGAATCTCTCCGCGCGTGACCCGGCGCACTACGGCGCGCTGCCCGTCGGTCAAGCCCTCGATGAAGACGTTGTTGAAGTAATTGATCCCGGCGCGCCGGCACTCTTCGAGGACGGCCCGCAAGAGGAGACGCCAGTCGCAACAGTGCTTGCTTTCGTCGACCTCGAACAAAAGCTCGAGGAAGAACGCGCTTCGTTTCCATTCGGCGGGCAGTTGAGTCAGGATCGCGCGCGCCCGAGGCGTTCGTGCCAAGGTCGCCGCTTCGTCCGCCGTGAGAAACGGAATGTTCAGAAGCGCCTTCTCGGACACGCGCCCGCGCCCGGCGTCGTGATCCAGCAGCATCTGCAGCTCACGTGGCGTTACGGCCATCGTCACGCGTGAACCAGCGTCGACCAGCCTTGCGCACCTGTCGAGAAGCGCCCTGCCCTTCTTCGAGTCCTTCAGCTGTGCGAGCGGTTCGTCGAGCAAATATGCATGACCAACTTTTGAGGCCGGCGGATTCCCGTCACGCAAGTCGAGAAAGCGCGACGCCGGGGCCAGCGCGCGCTCCATCGCCTTGAGCGTCCACGTTTTTCGCCCGCGCCGCGGGGCGACGATGAGCCAGAGCGCACCGTCGGGCGGCTGCTGACGCAGCTTCGTCTCGAGATCACCGTAGTTCGCGCGTACGTCGCGGCCAGGATCGTAGGATCGGTTGACCTGAAACTCCATGGGCCCCCTGTGAATTCAAGTCGGAGACGAGCCGTCGTCGAGGATAGCGAGGTTGGCAAGAATCCAATCGAAGAAGGGCCGGTCCGGGAGCCACGCGCCGACGGCGTCGCAAAGACCCGCGTCGATAACGCGGGTGCGATCCGCCGGGTCGAGGTCGCTCAGGCGTGGCCGGGCATCGGCATGAGCACGCAGCACGGCGCGGGTGCGGGCAGGGAGCTCTCGCCATCGTCCCTCGAAGACGGCGGTTCGCTCGAAGAGCAGGCGCTTCTCGTAGAGCTCACGGAGCGCAGAGCGCTCCAGGAACGGCCTGCGCCGGTCGGATCGGTCTGCCTCGAGGAGCGCGTGGCCCATGACCTGGAGATAGAAGGGCCAGGGCCCCGTGAGCTCGACCACGTTGTGGGCCACCTCGGGCGGGATCGCGTTACCGGAGGTGTCGACCAAGAAGCGCACTGCCGCGGCGTCGCCGATGGGACCGAGGACGACGGGCGACAGGTCGTTGCCGAATGACGATCCAGGAGCGACTGTGGCGGCGCGGCGAACCACGTTGACCCAGTCGAGCGGCGAACCGGCGAGAACGAGGCCCGCGAACTCCTGGCCGAGGGAGCGGAGCCAGGGAAAGAGAGTTTCATCGGCGCGGTACAGGTGCGCGACCTCGTCGATGAGGAAAACCGGAGGCGGATCGCCAGCGAAGAGGCGCCGGAAGGCGAGGCCTGATTGCCCGCGCTTCTTCACGATCCCCCGTGTTCGATTCGGAGAGGGCACCGCGAGCGAGAGGAGGCGCGCGAGGTCGTGGGCGGACCTGACGGAGGTGCCTTCGAGGGTCACGTAGTGGACGGGCCGGTGGGCGGCCAGGCGACGCTCGAGCAAGCGAAGAAGCGACGTCTTTCCGGAGCGGCGCGGGCCGACGAGGATCGCGGGGCTGCGGCTCTGGACCAGGGAGAGGAGTTCGCTCAGAGCGGGCTCGCGTCCGGCAAGGGCGTCGACGTCGGTGAGGGCGGGGCCCGGACGGAAGGGGCTGGGGGTCGGAGGAATCAGACTCTCTTCTAATGCGTCACCCTCGTGCTTCGTGACCGCTCGTCGAGTGGTCCGTTCGATGCTTTGAGGTGCGGCGGGAACGGTTCTGCCGTCCGAGGCGCTGTCCGAGCCGATGAGTCCAGACGCGATGACGCCCGCGACAATCGGATACGCTTCGTTCTTTGCGAAACTGAGTTCGACCAGGACTGGGCGCTCCATCCCCTCGATGCCCGCGACGATGGCGCCGGTGAGAACAGTGTCCGTAAGGTTCGCGCCCGTGAGAACAGCGTTCGAGAGGTTGGCGCCCGAGAGGTCGGCGCGCGTGAGATTGGCGTTCGTGAGGCTGGCGCCAGAGAGGTCGGCGCCTGTGAGGTTGGCGCCCGAGAGGTTGGCGCCCGAGAGATCTCCGTGCGGGAGGTTAGCTCGTGCGAGGTCGGCGCGCGTGAGATTGGCGTTCGTGAGGCGGACAACACTGAGTGTTGTATCCGAGAGTTTGGCGTTCGTGAGGATGGCGTCCTTAAGATTGGCGGTAATAAGAATAGCTTTTGTCAGGTCGGCCCCTGAAAGGTCGGCGCCCGTGAGGTTCGCGTCCGAGAGGTCGACGCCCGCGAGATCGGCATCCACGAGATTGGCGTGCGAGAGGTTGACGGCCTTGAGGCAGGCGTCTTTGAGGTGGACGGCGCGCGTGAGATTGGCGTCCGTCAGATCCGCAAGGGTGAGATTGGCACCTGTGAGAACGATCCCCGTGAAGTCTTTGCCCGCGAGATTTGCGGATCTTAGAAATGCGTTCGCGAAATTCACGCCCGTGAGGTCGGCGCCGGTGAGGTCGGTTCCTTGTAGGTATGCGTCCGTGAGATTGGCACGCGAGAAGTCGGCGGCGCCGATACTGGCGCCGAGTAGACGCGCGCCAGTAAGGTTGGCGCCTTGTAGGCTTGCGCCCATGAGATTGGCCCTCGAAAGGTCAGCCCCCACGAGAACAGCATTTGTGAGATTGGCGCCGGTGAGATTGGCGTTAATGAGGTGAGCATGCGAGAGAAGAACGAGAGATAGGTCGGCCTCCGCAAGATTGGCGTTCGTGAGATTGGCTTGATGGAAGTTGGCGCCGCGGAGGCGCGCGCCGGCGAGATCCACGCCAAGCAGGTTCTCGCTCACCAGCGCGATGCCGCGCAGGTCTGGCTTGCCCAACCCCCAACCGTCGTGCGCCCCTGCCCCTCGCCGCAGGCCATGGAGGAGCCTCACTGCATTCGCCGACGCCTCGCGCGTCTCTGCGGGCGGATCGCCCGTCGCATCTGAGTTCCCCGCGAGCCAATCGCGCACGGCCTGCACCGCCGCCGACTGCTTTGGATCGCCCCGCCGGCGCAGCACCTCACCGACGAAGCTCGTCACCTCCGGTGTGAGTCGCTTCGTCGCCAGCGAGGCGAAGGGACGCTCAACCATCGTGAAGGCCAGCGAGCGCGCGAGAAAATATTCGAGGAACGACTGGTGCGCGAAGCGAAACCTGTCGCTTCCGTCGCGCACGAAGAAGGCGCCTCCCTGTACGTCGAGGAACGCCTGAGTGGCCGGCAGGTGATCGGGCAAGGCAAATCGGCCCGTCCGACTGCGCACCGACGCCCGTAGTTCTTCCAACGAACACGACGCCGAACCGGATCGCCATAGCTGCTCCGCCAGCGCCTCGGCGAGGATGATCTTCTGATCGCGTGGCATGGACACGCCATCCTCGGCCGTGTGCTCCAGCCAGCGCTGCACGCAGGCCTCGTAGACGTCAGCCGGCGCGAAGCGCGCGCGCGGGTCGATTCTGTCAAGCGACTGGAGCACCAAGCAGAGAAGGAGGGGCCGCGTGACGAGGTCGCCGAGGTCATACGCGTTGGCAATCTTGCGCAGCGCGGCGTCTACCCCGGTTTCACCTACGACGTCCCGCACCAGCTCCGCCACCCGTACCGGATCGAAGGGCTGCACCGTGATGCGGACGTGTTCGCTCGCTGCGCCGAGGGCGTTGGAAAGTGCCTTCGCCGTTGTCGACCGGAGCTCCTTCTCGTTCGCGAAGTAGTGGTCGCGTGACGCAATGAGAATCTTGCCGCCGCGCGCGGCGATGCACGCCAGACCGCACAAGCGCTCCATCAGACCTACGCCACCCACGCGGCCTGCCATTTCGTCGAAGCCGTCGAAACAGGGCAGCACGTGTCCCTCGCTGACGAGAAGGCGGAGCGCGTCACGGTTGCGAGGCTCGTCGGGAAGGGAGGCGGCCGCGAGGAGCATCGTGGTTGCGTCGGCGTCGACGGAGGCCGTGGCGAGATCGACCAGGATGGGGAGCGGCGTTCCAGAGGAAACATCTCTCGACACGAGGCGTGCACACCACTCGGCCAGCAACGCCGACTT
The DNA here is from genome assembly GCA_036500865.1 of Polyangiaceae bacterium. GTDB lineage: Bacteria > Myxococcota_A > Polyangia > Polyangiales > Polyangiaceae > Palsa-1150. Next base: position 2,888 of record DASYBG010000048.1, on the reverse strand, counting down.
GCCCGAGCCGAACTCACCGAGGAGCAGTGCTGTCTGGACACCGGAGCGCAGCCAGCCGTCTAAGGCGGCGACCGCGGGCCGCGTGCTCTCTTCGTCGCCGACGCGCACGAGCGGCTCGACGAACGCGTCGCCGACGTCGCGCAGCTTCAGACGGCGGCGGTCAGCGATCATGGTCTTTGCGCCGTTAAACGAGTCGACGAGAGCCTTCACGCGCGCCGCCCGTTCTCCTGCGTCGAGCCCAATCAACGTCGGCGGCCCGTCCTCCCTCAGCACCGCCGCATGCACTCGGGCGAACGCCAGCCGCGCCGCGTCCGTCCACTCCGACGCCTCCATCACCCCATGTGCCCTACGGCCTTTCTCGAGCCGATCGCCTAACTCGGCGAGGCGCAGGTCGCGGTCGTCTGCCCTCCACGCGAAGATCGCATCCGCCGCGCCCGCCGCCATCGCGGCGCGCGTGTCGCGCAAAGGGAGCGCGTCCTCTGGCAGCGTTACCTCGCGCAAGCACAGACGGAACCACGCGACGCCGAACCGCGAGTGATCGCGCACGAGGCGTCGAAGCCGCCGCTCGCGCGCGCCCTGCCCGATATCGGCCGCGTTGACTAAGATTTCTTTGGCTGCCGCCACGCGCTCCGAAAGCTCGTCCACCGCGCTGTCGTCCTCGCGCGCGAGCGTCTCGCGCATATAATCGAGCCACTCCGCGTAGGTTGCACCCGCCGGGTGCCGGCGATCCACGAGGCTCGCCACGGCGAAGGGCTTCACGGGAGGTGCCGAGTCGTAGCGCCGAGACCGCCCAGTGCGTTCGAAGCCCAGGTCGATGTCCGCCACCACGACTCCCTCTTCGCCCGGTTCGAGCACGCCAACGGAATCAGGAAATCCGCGCAGGTCCGAGGGGCGTCCTTCATCTACAAACGCCGTTGTGCCGCCGCCCTCGCCCTTTGCCAGCCCGGCGGTGTCCGCGTAAAGCACCGGTCGGCCGTAGCGCCGCGCCTCCTCCGACCCCTTTGCGGAGAACTCGCTGAGCGTGTGCGTTGGCGTCCAGCTCGGAACCGCGAGAAAGCGGCAGCGCGCGAGGTGGTCGCCGACGAGCGCGCGGTGCTCGGTGCTCTCGCGATTCAGGAAGTCGAGACACACGAGGATCCCCATTGGGCCGGGGATCCCGTCGGGCAAATCGATGGGGTTCCATGTCGTGCCCGGCTTCATCGCGCCTTCGGCAGCGGCCGGGTGGAGCTTGGGTTGCAGCGCGAGGAGGCGGCCGCGATGGATCACGGGACAGACGGCGCTCTCGAGCGCCGGAGCTTCGGCGGCGCGGAGCTTCTCGTAGACGCCCGCCTTGCGTGCATCGCGGTCGACCGAATGCGTCCCTGCGACGACGACGAGATCTGCGCTCGCCTGCGCCACATCGTCGAGCAGCTCGGCCGGGATTGCGTACTCCGGAAAGACGACGACGCGCACGCCCCACGCCTTGCATTGCGAGAGGACCGCCGTGATCTTCGTCCGCAAATGCGCGAGGTACGACTGCTTGACGCGTGCTCGCAGCGCAACAAGCCGCTTTTCGAGCGCCTCGGGGACCTTGCCGTCGATGACGAGCGTGTCGGCTGCGCCATCGCCGTAGAGCGGATCCTCGAGCGGCGAACGCCCTCCTGCGGAGACAATGGCCGGGTGAGCGGCGATTTGTACGACAGCGACGCGTGTGTAGAGCCGCTCAGGCACGGGGGGATCCTGACACGCCAGCATACTCACGCGGCGGACTCGGCGGTACCTCAAGGAAGCGTGCTCGCCGACGCGGATCCGCGATCCCCGAAGCCATGGAACATCAATCACGACAAGAACGACCGGTACGCCGATCTCCACGACGGGCGATATGCAGTGGCCGCCGCAGCCTAAGACTCGTCGCATCCTCTTTTTGACATCTTCTAGACAGCATCTGCAGCTTCGTTGCCAGCACACCTCCGAGACCGTCCTGGTGTGCGGAGCCGCGGCTGCGGAACACCTCCAGTTTGGAGAAGGGACACGCCCGCCGTTTTGCTGGCAAGGTGGTCCCCCTATCGTCATGGCCTGTCCGTCCCTCGCGCATTGCCACCACCGCACGCTGACGCGTCGGTCGTGTCGGCGACGCGCATACCAGGCCTCAGGATCGCAAGCGGCGGGGCGATGCTCGCCCTTGTAGCGAGCGCCCGTACCCCGACGTGCTCCTAAAATCCCACTCTCCTCTCCGTACGAAGGTCTGGGCTGGTCGGTCCTGCCCTTAGCCCGCGCACGAATCGCGCCGGCGCCAAGGCCCGCCGTCACGATTCCTGCGCGAAGTGGGTCATGACCGACCAGCCCAGACCTTCTCCACTCCCTCATCATCGACTCGTCGCCTATCAGGTGGCCGTGCAGCTTCTCATCGCCATCAAGGCCGCCGAGATCCGCGATACCACGCTCCGCGATCACGCGCTTCGCGCGGCGAAGAGCGCGGTGCTCAACATCGCTGAGAGCACCGGCCGAATCACCCGTGCCGACAAGGCGCGCGTCTTCACGATCGCTCGTGGCGAGAGCCTCGAAGCGTTCGCCGCGCTCGAGACCGCGGGGCTCGTCGGCGATGTCGACGCCGTCCACGTGGAGCGGTGTCTTCCGCTGGCGAATCGCCTCTACGCGTTGCTCACGGGCCTCATTCGCTGAGGGCTCCGGCGACCCCCGGCCCCGGCGGGTCGGGGGTTCGGGTTCGGGTTCGGGTTCGGGTTCGGGTTCGGGTTCGGGTTCGGGTTCGGGTTCGGGTTCGGGTCGGCAGGGATCTCCATGGTATGGTCCGCGACATGGGGCGGGGGTCGGGTCACAGGTTGCTCGTAATGGCGCTCGCTACCCTGGGCGCGTTGCCGTGGATCCACTGCAGCGCCACTGGGACGGCG
>DASYBG010000047.1:0-52154 GCA_036500865.1 Polyangiaceae bacterium | reverse complement strand
CATAGCGAACGCCGGCACGAGTCCACCGGGTAACACGTCGCTCCCGCCGCTCCGGGCTCCTTCAACGACGCACTTCACCGGCGGACCGCAGCCGCCAGGTTTCGCTCGTGCCCGTCGCCGATGAAGTGCTCACCATTCCGGCTGAAATCCAGCAACATGGGTGACAACCTGGCCGGTTCACACGGGTGACAGTCGCTCGATTCACGTAGGTGACGCGCTTCGGTCGGGCCAAGGTGCTGGACGCGAGGCGCGGGCGCTTCGCCCGAAGCGGCCGTCGTGGTCTGTACGGCACGCCGGCGGAAGTGGCGCTGAGGATGCCTGGTGCTCAAGCACCTCAAGAGCTGGAGCTACGAGCAGCTCGAGTGGGAAGTCACCGGCAACCTCGTACACGGCCACTTCTGCCGCGTCGACGGCGGCAAAGTGCCCGCGGCGTCTCCAAAAAAGTCTCCATGAACCGGGTCGATTCGAGAGGACTCGGCAGGACGCCGGAGGACGGCCTCATGACCTGAAAGCCAAAGGATCCTCGAACCCTAGCGACGAAAGACGAGCGACATCACCAACTTGAAAAACGTCGCTCACTAGGTTTCAATTCCCGTTGGGGTCGCCAATATTCCCGAGTGAGAACGGGAAGTTAGAGCGCTGGGAATTGCCGGGGCCATTCTGGGGCATTCCCGGCGGGAGCGGCGGCAGGGGCTCGCCAATGCGCCGCGCCTCGACGCGGCCACGGTCGAGATACCCCTGCATCGTCTTGAAGTCGGTATGTCCGCCGGGCCATTGGATCACGATCGGGGAGTCGCCGCGCACGGCCATGTGGGTTAGGCCGGTGTCCCGGGTCGCGGAAGTTGATGGCCCCGCTCGCGGGGTCGTGCTCGATGAAACGCGCCCGTCGGGTGACGCCCACGGTCTTCAAGTCGCGCCGCAAAAGCTCGGCTGTATCCTCCGGCGGCGGCAGGCAAAGTAGGCGTCCGCCCTTGCCGTGAGGTGATGCGCAAAGGGTCTCGATGAGCGGGAGCAGGTTCGGCTCGGTCGATGGTCCGCTTGCGCCCCGTCTTCGTCTTCTTCGTGCCCGAGCGACCCCCGGACTCTCGGTCCGCCTGCCTCTCGACCGAGATGGTGTGACGCGCGAGGTCCGCGTCGTCGCGCCGGATTGCCTCGTTCTCCGAGGACCGGGCCATGTCGTAAACCGCTACGGCGTACGTCTGCCGACGGTAGTGCGGCGCGTCCGGCTCGCCTGGCACCACGGAGACGCCGCCAAGGGGCAACAGGAGCTCATCGGAGTAGAGGATCTGCCTCTGGCGCTCGTCGCCGCCCTCGGGGCCCGGACATTGGCGCATGGGCTCACATCCACGACGCGAAGCCGGGGGTCCTTCGCACAGCCAAGTGGTTCGATCGGCTCCACGCCGCGCGCTCGACGACGAACCAGGCGGCGAAGGCGTATGCGGCCGGCATGGCGGACGAGGTGTGGCGCCTGCCCCTGCTTCGCGCCCGCTTCATTGCGGAAGGACGCAGGCTGGACGAGCGCGAAGCCCCACTGAATGTATTGGTCGAAGTCCTCAGGCGTACCGTGACGCGCTCGTTTTGCGGCCCGACCGGTTCTTTCCTTTTGCCTCCGCGACGATCTCCGCATCGAATCCGCAGTGCACGACGCGATGACCTTGTGAAGTTGTATGGTCTGCATGATCGAATCTCCTTGGTAGGTTCGGTCCACGCCCCCGGCTGTTCGCCGGGAAGCCGCACGTGCGTGGTACGCACACCGAACGCGTTTCGTCGCATGGGTGCGCCGGGTTGTCGGACCGAAGCCGAATCGGTACTCTGCGACCGAAGGCACGCTTGGCGCGCGCGCCGTTTGAACGGGGGGGGTCTGGGCTATGCGCATATCCATGATTGGCCTCGGTGTACCAACGCTGTCGCGGCTTATCCTGACCGGCGCGGTCGTTCTCACCGCATTCGGCGTGACGTCTCTGGCGAGCGCCAATGACCACGAAGACGATGGCGACCGCCCAGCGGTGCACTTCATCGGCCGCTGGGAGTTTGGTGGCCGCGACGGTCCACGCGCCAACTGGTCGAGCTCCGGCTTGGCGGCCGACTTCGTCGGCACCCAAACGAGCATCACCCTCGGCATCTTCGAGACCGACGTCATGTACTTCATGGTCGTCGTCGATGGCGGCGCGCCCACACGTTTCGCCGGTACCAACGGCCGGGCGAGCTACACGCTCGCCACGGGCCTGCCTTACGGCAAACACTCGGTGCAGGTGACGGCGGAGACCGAGGGGCAGTTCGGCACCGTCCAGTTTTTCGGCTTCGATTTCGGGAACGGTTGGTTATTGCCTCCGCCCCATCCCAAGCTGCGTATGGAGGTCATCGGCGATTCCATCAGCTGCGGCTACGGGAACATCGGCACCTCGACGGTGGAAGATGCAGACAATGACTACAGCGCTCCGGTTTGCTCTTTCAGCACCGCCACCGAGAGCGCGTACATGGCCTATAGCTCGGTGCTCGCGCGCATGTTCGGCGCCGAAGTGAGCAACGTCTGCTGGTCGGGCCGCGGCGTGTACGAGGACGACAATGGCGACATCGACTCGCCTCAATTCCCGCAGCTGCCCACCGTCTATCGCGATGCGCTCGCCGCGGACGGCACCAACGGTGTCACCTTGCACGAATCCCCGTATCCCTCGGCCCACACCACGAGCGCGCCGAACGACATCGTGCTCGTGAACCTCGGCACCAACGACATCGCTGCCACGGGCAACTTGCCTCCGAGAGGGCCACTGCGTAGCGCGTACTTGAATCTCTTGGACGAGATCCGCGCCAACAACCCCGACGCGCAGATCTTCCTCACCATCGGCCCCCTGACCTCGGACCCCCAGCTCACCGATTTTCGCAACTTCCTCGACGACGTGATCCGGGCAGCCCGCGACCCCCGAATCTACCGCGTCGACATGGATGTGCAGGACGTGTCTCTCGGTGTGGGCTGCGACTGGCATCCAACCTGGATAGAAGATGATCGCATGGCGACACAACTCGCGGGTCAGATGCAGGCCATCCTCGGAATCCCGGCGAGCAGCAGCGATCCCAACCCCTACACGCCCTAATGGAAGCAAAGGTTGCAGCCGGCAGGGAGGCCCGCCGCCGTGCACCGAGCCGCGGTGCCCGCCTGGAACGAGGTGGCGCCTGCGCAGCGGCAGGTCGTCGACCCGCTTGCCGTGGCGGCCGCCGCGCCGTTGCCCGGGTCGCACTCCGACTGCGCGGCGTCGCCGCTGCGGCCGAAGGGGTAGTTGCTCGCGCCCAGAACCGCGACGGTGAATCGCAGACGCTTACGACCAAGTCGCCATCGGCCATCGGAGTGACCCGGTGGTGGCGGAAAAGGCGTTCACGCTGCGACCCGCCGGCAGCGAGGCGCGAGATTCACGGTGGGGGAATCGGCGCCGACGGCTCGGCCACCTTGGTCCACCCGTTCTCGTCGAGCCAGGTAGCGACTTCCGAGGCGGATTCGGCGCGAACAGCGAGCTCGACTTCGTCGTCCTTTTTCGCGCGATAAAAACGCTCCACCGGCGCCGTGTTCTTTCCGCGTGACACCGTGAGCGGGAGCGCAATGCCGGCCGGGAGCGCCTCGAACGACGTGGCGTCGTCGGAGCAATCAACCGATGCGCTGCGCCGCTCGAGCTGCAACCGGCTCTTCTCGGCACTGATGCGCCAGTCAGCGAGCTCGTGCGCGCCCGCGAAAAGCACGCGCGCGCGATTCCGATCCACCATGTCGAGCGACACGCCGCCATCGGTCCTGTCGATGGCGACGTACGTCGTGACGCCGCGCGCCCATTCACGGACCCGCCGCGCGAAGAGGAAGTTCACCGACTCGTTCGGCGTCGCACCAATGCAGGCGCGCCGTGTCTCGACGCGCGCCTTGATGAGACCCCGCTCATCCAAACCGTCGCCGAAGACGACCTTGAAGCCGCTTTCCTCGGCCGCGCGCGCCGAGTCGGCATTCGTGTCGATGAAGACGACCTCCTCGCCGGCGCGCCGCAGCGCGTCACCGAGCGCTCGCGCCATCGGATGCGCGCCGAGCACTGCATAGCCGACCCCCCGCGGCAGGCGCAGCTTGAGCAGCGACGCGATCCACCCAGCGCCCATCCCCTGCACGATCACGGTCGTGCCGATGACGAGAAAGACAAGAGCGCGCATCGCCGTGCCGCCCGGAATCCCAATGTCGGCCATGCGCTCGGCGAAGAGCGAGGACACCGCCGCCGCCACGATCCCCCGCGGAGCCATCCACGCCAAGAAGAGCTTCTCCCGGAGCTCGAGCTTCGTCCCGAAGGTGCTCGCGAAGACGTTCACCGGACGGACGACAAAGATCAGTCCGAAGACCGCCAGCACGCCCGGTAACCCAAGCGCGCGCACGTCCTCGATGCGCACATCCGCGGAGAGGAGAACGAAGAGCGTCGCCACCAAAAGCACGGTGAGCTGCTCTTTGAACTCGCGAAGCTCCCCGAGCTCGTGGCTTCGCGTATGGCCGACCACCATGCCCGCGAGAATGACGGCCGTGATCCCGCTCTCGGGGACGATGGCGTCGCTCGCCTCGAGGATCAGGATCGCGCTCGCCAGCGCCGTGACGTTGAGGAGCCCCTCCGGCAGCGTGCTCCGGAGGCGCATGGACAGCGCGAAGATCGCACCGCTGGCAATGCCGAACACCGTCCCAAAGCCGAAGCGACTGACGACGCCCAGCACCGCCGTGTCGAAGCGATGACTCGCTGCCGCTTGCAAGACTTCCAATGCCACGACTGCGATCGTCGCGCCCAGCGCGTCGATGAAGATGCCCTCCGCTTCGAGAATCGTCTCGACGCTGTGCCGCACATGGATGCGCCGGAGCAGCGGGGTGATGACCGTCGGTCCGGTCACGATGACGAGCGTTCCGAAGAGCAGCGCCCGCCGCCAGTCCCAGCCTAGGCAGAGCCGTGCGCATACGGCGCCGCCCGCCGCTGTGATGACGGCGCCCAGCAAGACCAACCGCCTGATCGGCGTCTGCTGTGTTCGGAGGACACGCAGATTCAAGCTCAATCCCCCCTCGAAGAGGATCACCGCCACGGCAATCTCCACAATCCCCTCGAGCCCCCGCCCCAGCGCATGCGGCCGAATCACCCCCGCCAGGTCCGGCCCGAGAACGACGCCCGTGACGAGCAGGAGGACGATCCCCGGGACATTCACGTGCCGCGCGACGACCTGCGCCGCCACGCCCGCGAACATCGCCAGCGAGACGACAAGTGCCGGGTCGTCGAGTGGGTGCATCAAGTCCCGCGCGCGGCGAGCAATGCGCGCGGTCGGCGCCGCGACGTCGTGCCAGTCGGACGCATGCGCGAAGAATCCGACGGCATCGCGCCACCGTAGCGCGGTGCGGCACGCGTCGCTCGCGTTGTCGAGGGGGCGTGCGGGTTGCGTTCTCGTTGGGAGCAAACGGTCATCGTGCAGGTCGAACGACGGCGCTGCCCGTCGAGACCTCCCGTCACCCCACGCCGCCGGTCTCATGGGGCCCGAGCGGCGAGCGACCTTGGCTGTCGTGGGAGGCGCACGGAAGAGGGCACTGCGCCGACAAAGCATCGCAGCGACTTCGAACCGGGAGGGACATCCGTGAACAACCTCTGCACCGTCGCCACGCTGCTCGTGCACACGGGCGGGGGGCGTGCCCCGTAGCAGGTCGTTGAGGACACCCCCTTCGCGGCCCATCACCGCGCGCGCGCCGAGCTCCTGTGAGGGAGGCCACCGGCAAATGAAAGGGGGACTCGGCCTCGACCCTCTTCGGTGGTCGTCTCCTGGCCAGGCAATTGCACGGCCGCAGCGCATGAGCCGAACTCTCACCACGCTTTTGCTTTTGGGCCTCACGACGGCGACACCGCATTGCACCACGACGGTATCGACCACGCCCCCACCTCCTTCGGGCGGCACGGCCTCCTCCTCTTGCGCCGCCGACGATACGGTCGCGGGATGTGGCTCGCCGTCCACCGGCTACTCCTGCACCGGTGCGGACACGCCCGCTGACAGCGACCCGACCCTCGCCTGCAGCGTCGGCGAGGCCGGCAATGCCGGCTCGACAATCTATTGTTGCTTGAGCGGCTCCTTCACGGCGTCGACCTGCGGGCCAGACGACACGGTGGCGGGATGCGCGCCAGGCAGCTTCGGGTTCTCTTGTGCCGCTTCGGACACGCCCGATCAAACGGACAGCACCTTGGTCTGCAGCGTGGGTGTCGCCGGAAACGCCGGCTCGACGCTCTACTGCTGTACGGATTGACCTTCAAATGAGGCGCTCTGTTACCGCGTGCGTTGCTTGAGGCGATCTTCACCCCCCTCGGGCATGGCGACATCTGCCACGGCGCGCGTGGGGACGAAGCGGTAGAGCGGTTCAAAGGCCGCGACGATTGTCACGAGCAACGAGCGGGGGCGGCCGTGCTCGTCGACGAGCTTTCCATCGTACGGTCCCCGCGCCGGGTATCACACACTGGATGCGAGCCCGCGGGTGGCGGATCCCGGTTCTGTCGTCGCGCGTTCTTTGATATCCGTCGTTGCCTGGGGGGCCTTTCATGCGAATACGCACGTTCGTCGCGCTGGGCATCTACGCTGCTGCCGCTGCCGTCGCCCTCGAAGCCTGCGGCTCCAGCGAACAGCCGCCCTCGTCCGATGCCGGCGCTTCCACCCGCGATGACGCATCGGGGACAGACGCCGCCACTGCGACAGACGGCTCGGCCCCCGCGAGGGACGCTACCGTGAGCCAAGAGGATGCCTCCACCGGCGACGTCACCTCGTCCGCCATCGAGGCCGGTGACGCACCCCTCAGCGCCGACGCGAACGACGCCAACCGGCCGAGCGAGGGCGACGCGAGCGGCGATTCCGATGCGACCACCGCGCCGCCGCCTGCTCCTCCGCCGTGGCTCCTGCTCGTGAACGCGTCACCCGATTTCGGAGCGATGTACCTTTGCCTGTCCACCCAGGCGATCACGCCGAACGTACCTCCGTCGGCCTTGCCCCTCTTGCCGCAGAACACGGGCGCTGCCCTCTACTACCGAGCCTCGCCGCCCTACGACACCTTCGATCTGACGACCCTCGACATATCGCTCTACGGCGTGTCCCCCCAGGTGGCCGCGACGGCGAGCGGCACCCTTACGGGCGGGGGTGCCGGCTGCGCAGACCTCGTCGCAGGCTCGCAGGCCTCCCTGCTCGGAACCATCCTTGCGGGGACGCTGGAGCACGAAGCTTCGTATTTGGTGGCGATCGTGGGATGCGTCTCCCACGACGACGCCGGCTCGGTGTGCGGAGATCGGTACGACGCCGGCTCGGGAAATGTGGCCTTGCAGATCTCGCGAGTCGACAACACGACGGCCGCTCCCGAGGGAGGTATCGGCGTGCAGTTCGCGCAGGCTTCGACCGCTTGGGAGGCGGCGGCTCTCGCGTACAACGGGAGCTACGGCGGAACGATCGGCGAGATCTACGACGCCGGACCCATCCAGCTCGTCGGGACGACGTCGTTCGCGGCGGGTCCCGTCCCGAACATCGCCGCCCCCACGACCGAGCTCGCGGATCCCCGCGCGGTCTTCATGACCGTGGCCCTCCTGGCCGACGGCGGGCCGAGCGGCGTCGCGACGGGCTGGGGCGTGCCGGAGATTCAAGCATTCAGCTACGGGATCGACGACGCGGGCGTGCCGATTTCGCCGCCAGGTGGCTTTCTCACGAGCGGAAACTGGACGTTCGTGCTCGTGGGGGACCCCAGCCAAGCGGTGTTCTTCGTCGACGGCGGCGTCAATCCCGCCTTCGCCCACGTCATCGGTTTGCCGAACCAGCCTTAAGCGCGCGTAGGGCTTGCCGATGCACAGCGCAAGGTCGCGATTCGGCGCCCTCGTGGCCAATCTTTGCCCCATCGCCGCGTGCGCCGCGCTGCCGGGCGCTTACACGAACCAGGTTGGGGCGTCTCCGTTCCCCGGGTTCCGCCGTCAGTTCCCGTAAATGGCACATCCACGCAGGCTGCCCACGCCGGAGCATTGCAGGTCGAACCAGAGCGCGGTCTGGCTCACCTTGTCCGGGTTCCCTGACACGGGCACGAGCTCGGACACGCCGAAGGCGCCCGTCGGATAGCTCGTGCACCCACCGCCCGGGCTCGCCCCGATCTGGATACTCGGAGCGCCCGAAGTCGATGCGGAATAGACGCCCGGTGCGAAGGCGTCGAGCCCCGTCGTCGCCGTGATCTGCCAGTTGGAGTCGCCGGATTGGGCGCCGAGGTCGACCTCGCCCCCGGTATACGTGCCTGCTCCGAAGCTCGCGTTCGCGGGAGTGAGCTTCGTGATGCCGAGAACCCCCGGATAGCCGCCGGTCCTCTCCATATAGAGCTCGGTGCCGCTCGTGCACGGCGCCAGCAACTCCGCTCCGGACACGCCATCGAGCAGCGGAGTGCCTTGCTCCGTTACTCCGTCTGGGGAAGTCGGGTCGACCGGATCGGCCGCGTAGCGCATGCAACCCAGAAACCGCGACGACGACAGCGTGATGTCGAAGGCGATCACCCATGAAGTGAGCTCGTCGCCCGCCGCGTTCACCTGCACATCCTGAACGAGGAAGCTTCCTCTGCCACCGCCGTCCACGGTGAGGTCGATGCCTCCCATCGTGAGATTGAGATAGGGCCGCGCCACGGTCGCGTTGATTGGCTGCGCGTAGACGCCCGGCGCGATGGGAAGGCCCTGCGCGGTAGTGACGCCCACCACTCCACCGCCGAGGACGCCGACGGGCACCGAGGCCGTCGCCTGCACGGACGTTGGCGCGGCGATCGTGGTCCAAGTCGTGTCGAGGTTCGTGTTCGTCGTGACGCCGAGAGGCGCGCCGCCGAACGAAGTCGGGCCGGTCTGGTCCACGTAGAAGGCGTCGCGTGCTCCGGAGCACTCCGCGAGGACGGCGGTCAGCGCGTCGTCCGTTGGTGTGGGGGAACCGCCGTCGACCGATGCGAGCGCGGCAGGCTTCGCGAGCTTCATCACGGTATCGTCTTCCGTGAAGTAGATGGCGCTCTCGTCGACGGCGATGCCGCTCGTCGAAAAGAGACCCTGCGCGAGAGCCACGGCCGTTCCCCCCGCGAGCGGCACGAAGAGGACTTCGTCCGACGCGGCCGCGTAGATGCCCGAGCCGTCGACCGCGAGCGCGAGCGCGCGGACATTCGGTGAGAGAAGCGTGGGCCGGCTGCCGCCGACGGGGACCGAGTAGAGCGTGCCCTGAATCGTGAAATACACGGTCGCGCCATACGTGGCGATCGCGTCGGCCCCGCTCCCCGCGGCGCTCGTGCTCGGCACCACGGCGAGGGGGGGGCCGCCCGCCAGCGGCACCTCCATGAGCGACGTGGTCCCCAGCGCCGGAAGCTCGGTGTTCAGGTCGATCCAATAGACATTCGACGGTGTGACGACGATGCCCGCCGGCACGTCTTCGGTCGTCGAGTAGGTGGTGAGAGTACCTCCCGCGAGGGGCATCGAGAAGACGGAGCCCATGGCGTTGCCCATCGCGTCGGTGGCGCTCGCCGTCCAGTAGACGTTCGTCGCGTCGAGCGCGATGCCGTACGAGCCACCCGCGTTCGCGATGGTCGTCGGAGTGCCACCGGCCAGCGGCAGCCTCTGGAGCATCCCCTGGCTCGTCCAGTAGATCGCGTCGGCGTTGACGGCGAGCCCGGTCGGCCGCTGAGGGGTCGCGAGCCGCGTCGCGTCTCCGCCATCGACGGACACTGAACTCACCGCGTTGTATTCCGTCTCGATCCAGTAAGCACGTCCGCTCTGAATCGCGATCGACGAGGGCAACCCCGCGGCCTCCGTGAAAAGCGCGAACGGCAAACAGGTCCCCGCGCTGCACCCTCCGCCGAGGCAGTCGTGACCGCACACGCCGCAGTTGTGCGGATCGTCGTTGACGTCGACGCAGGCGCCGGGGGCGGCGTCGCCCGCGGCGCCCGACGGCGACGGCCCCGTATCCGCGCCCAGCGCGGCGTCGAGAGCGGCATCGATCGCGGCCGCGATGGGAGCATCGAGCGAAGCGTCCCTCGCCGGCGCCCCGTCCGCGGGCTCGGGCGCTGCGTCTCGCGCGTCGAGCGCATCTCGCGCGGCCCCACCTTCGCCCACGGGGGCGCCAGGGCCGACGGTGCCATCCAGCGCATCGGCCGCCTCCGCATCGGCGACAAGGTCCGCCGGCGCATCGGTCACGGCGCCGTCACCGAGTTCCGAATGGTGGCTCGCCGTGTGGCCTCCACAAGCCACGGCCACGACGACCGCAACGCTCGCCATCGTTCGCTGCACGCAGGGCCCAAACCAGGCCCACTTGTCATTCATGCCAAGCACCCGTGGGCTCGGCTCTACTACGCGCGTGCGCCGGCGTCAGGCCGGGGAGCGCGGACGTCGGCCCATCGCCCCGGTCGAGGAAAGCGCTGCGCACCCGATCCCCTCTCGTCGCCGCGATGTCCTTCGGGATGCGGACAACTGCAGTCGCCACGGGATGACACTGAGAGCGGTGCGACAAGGACTGACGCGACGCCGGGAACACCGATCGCGATGACGATGAATTCTTTGCCGGGGGTCACTCGGACGCGAGGTCGAACGGTCATGCTCAAGTCGCCTGGAGGGAGCAGAGCGCGCACGTCCGGCAGCATCGTCAAGGCGCTCCCCCTTCAGGGACACAGACCAGCCGGCTGACCGCGGTGCAGGCGGCCCCCACGCAGCAGCCGCTCGCCCTCATGCACGTCTCGCTCGCAGGGCACTCGCCGGCGTCCACCCCGCTGCAGCTCTCCAGGCAAGCCCAATCCCCGAACGACGGGTAGCCCACACACGCCTGCGTGGCAGTGCACTGGGGAAAGCCGTCATTCCCGTCGGCTTCGACGACATCGCTGACTGTCCCGTCGCTGACCGATGCGTCGCTGACCGATGCGTCGCTGACCGATGCGTCGCTGACCGATGCGTCCGATGCATCGGGGAACGAGCAGCCCGGCGCGGGGGAACCGCCGGAGCCGCTCGAACCGGAGGAGGTGTATGTTCCGCCCTCGGCCGAGCAAAGCTCTGCACTGCACGCGGGGGTCAGCGCGGCGCCACAATGCAGATAGTAGCAGCAAGGATCGCCGTTGGCGTTGCAGCATCCGCCACCCGAAGAACCGGAGGACGAGGAAGAGGCTTCATTCTGGCTTGGCCCGTCGTCGGTGGCCGCGTCGCGGGTCGTCACCTCCGCGCCTGTACACGCGACGGTAAGGGCCCCGCCTGCCAGTAACATCTCGCGGAATCGTCGCTCCCAGCTCATACCCGCCCTCGGAGCACCTTTCGTACCCGCGCATATTGCTGAAATCGCGCTCCTCGGCGTGCCAGAGCGCGCCGCCTCGGGACCGAACGATCATATCGCCGGCGCGCACCGTCGAAAGGCATCTCCCGAGCGCAGCACCGCGAATCACCTTTATCTCTGCTCCCACGCCGCGCCGCCGTCGAGGCCCAGCCCGCTGAGCCTCGGCACGACGAAGCGTTCCACGGCGAAGTAGAACGCCTCGATACGCGCTTCGGGGTGGAGGACGCCCAAGGCCGCGTAGGCGGGGTCGAATGGCACCTTCCGCTGAAGGCATTCCATCGCCGGGCGCGCGGTCTGCTGCTCGCACGCGGCGAGCCCGCGGGAAGCCTCGCGCTGTGCGGCGGCACGCAGAGCGTCGGGCAGCGCGGGCCACAAGGCAGACAAGCCCATCCAGCCGAGGCGCTGGTGGCGTACCTCGTCGCCGAGGATCTGAGTCAGCGCGGCGCGGGTGAGGGGCTCGATAGCTCCACGGCGACCGGCCCGGAACAAATACGTGGAGATGGTCTCCCCGATCGCGAGCTCCACGAGGAGCAGCGACAACGTGCGCAACAGCGGATCCTCCAGGGTCGCGAGGCGAGCCCGGACCGGCCTCGCGTCGTAGGTCGGCGAAGGGGCACCGAGCCGGGCGCCGACCGACGCACAAAGGTGCGCGTGACGAAGCTCGTCGCGCATGCCCGATTCGAAGCGACCCGGCGAAGGCTCGGGCACATGCGCGGCATGCGATGCGCGCCACAAGGCGCGGAAGATGCGGGCCGAGCGGAGCTCTTCCGCCGCGCGCATCGGCCACGCGGCGATCGCGAACTTGATCTGCGCTCCGCCGTACGGCGCCAGGTTTGGCGCTGGCAGGTCCGCCGATCCGCGTCGCGGGAGGCTCGAGGCCATGCTGTCGCATCAGTATACTTCGGGGCGGCCGTGAACCCGCTCGCCGAGCGCTCGGCGCCTCGAGCTCGATACATCGGCGGCGTCGCTGCTGCAGGCAGCGGCGTCGAGGCGCGCGGCGGTCGCCCGAATGCAATCGAAGCCGACGAAGATGGCCGTTCGCTGCGGCGCAACCTACGTGGTGTTCGCCCCGGAAGGGTATGCGCCGTACTTGCCCGCGGGCCGCTACGGCCGACCCGGGTGGAATTGGCTCGCTAACGCCAGAGTCCGATCCGTGCCGACTCCCGCTCGGTCATGGGTTTAGATTACGCGCCTACATCATGACCGCCGAACGTCCCGACCGGCGAGGAGGTGTGCATTCGGTGGACGCCGCGCGACCTCGCCGACCGTGTGAACTCCCCGGCACCCCCACGCAAGGGCAACCTCTCAAGCCGCGACCACGTCCGTCGTTCTCCCGAGAGCGGGCCGCGTGGCGCGCGCGACGGCCGAAAGGCGGAGAGACACCATGGCCCCGACATCCCCGCATCGATCCTGGCTGCTCGCCGTCGCGCTCCTGCACATCACCGGCTGCGCCGCCGGCGGATCGGTGACCGCGAAGCTCGAGCTCCACAACAATACGGCGGCGCCGGCGGCCGCACCGCTCACGACGCAGTCGCTCCACGACGAGCGCGTGACGAGCCTTTCGCTCTCGTCGACCCGCTACTTCGCGATGAAGCTCGCGAGCGTGTACCTCGCCGAGGACGTCGACCCGACCACCTTGGACAACCGCGGCCAGGCGGCGATGCTCTGGGTCAGCCCGCACTGCACGAGCGCCGACGACTGCTACCTCTTCGACTTCGCCCGCTCCACCGACGCCGTCAACGCCGACCTGAACTCCCAGGGCCTCGACGTCGACCCCGGGACCTACCGCTACGCCCGCATGGAGTTCTGCTACCACGGCGACCGGCCGACCGAGGCCAACATCGTCTGGCAGGGCGGTGCGATGCCGACGTCGCACGGCTTCCTCGAGAACATGTGCGGCGTGACGAGCGCCGAGTTCAACCCGCCGCTCGTGCTCCAGCCCGGCGACAGCGTGAGCGTCGCCCTCGGCTATGACCTATCGAACGCGACGCAGGCCGGCGACGTGGACCCGAGCAACCCCGGCTCGAACGCCCTCACGGCGGACGACGGACAGGGCGTGGCCTTCGACGACTGCGTCGTCGATCTTTCGGGCACCACGAAGACCTGCTTTCGCATGCCCGGGTTCACGCCCGGGGTCGGGCAGAACGCGGCTGGCCCGGCGGCCGCGTCCGTCGTCGCCCCGTCCGACGACGGCGGCTCGGGCGGCTGATCGGCGGCCTCGTCTCGGCGGCGTGGGTATGGGCCACTTCGTGCTCGTGGAAAGAGGCTTTGCGTGAACCGTGGCACTCGTCGCCGCGCCCCTTCTCGCCTGCGCGTTGAACGCATGCGGCTCGCTCCGGGTAGCCGCTACAGGCGGGGGTCCGCCTCGGACGCCCCGTCCGACCCAAACGTCAAATCCAGCGATGATGGTGACGCCGCCATTGTGCGGGGCGCCGGGTCATGTCCGGCGAAGACGAACGCAGCCGACTGCCCGACGCCTCCGTCGCTCGTGACACCGCTTGCGACGGGTTTGAGCTCGTACTGGGTCGGCTGCGAACTCACGAGCTGCGCGACCGAAACGGCATGCACGGTTTGCACGTGCATCGCGACCGCGGCAGGCGCGATGTGGGACTGCCTGGACGCCGGGGACATTCAGCCGGACACGGACGCGGAGCCCACTCCCTATTGTGCTCTCTCCTCGGGTCCCATCGACGCCTCGGATATCGCGCGTGCCGGGTCCGTCGAGCGATGTACGGCCCAGTACCCGACCTCTACGGCTCCCTTACCCGAATCTCCTGGCTGGCAGTGCTGCGCGTTCGCGAGCGTCCCCGGTGCTTTCACTCGAATCCCCTGTATGCCGAATGACGCCGGTGCGTATGCCTGACCTACCCCCGTGTAGCGCGTATACGACGGCCGAGTCCTGCGAACGCGCGGGTTGCGGCGCGTGCCTGGTCCGCTTGAGCGACGGTACCTTCGTCCTCTCCTGCATTAATCCCGGCGGAGCCGCGTCCTTCGGAGGAGGCACTTGCGGTGGTCCATGAACTTGGGGGGGTCGAGCCATAACCGCGTCGAAACTACGGTGGCGGCTGCCAAATTCGAATCGCGCGCGCCTGCAACCCCCCTCACCGTCCCATCGCGAAGAGCCCGAGCAGGGCCGACTCCGAGTCGAGCAGGTCGAACCACGCGACGTGCGCCGCGTCGACTGCGAACGTCGCGACAGCCGCTCGTCCGGTCAGGAGGCCGACCGGCGTCCCCCCGGCCGTGGGCAAGGTCCAGAGGCCCGCGTTGCCTGCCGGCGTGACGTTGGCCCAGCTCCCGCCCGTCGACCAGAAGACGGTCGAGCCCAGGAGCGCAAGCTTGTTGGGCGCGGCCTGGTTGTCGGCCAAGATAGTGGCCGCGCCGCCCGCCAGGGGCACCGCGCGCACCCGTCCGTCGGCGCCGACCGAGTCGACCCTGGTCGTGCTCTGATCGAGCCAGTAGACATTGTTCCCGTCGATGGCAATCGAGGACACGCGATGATCGCTCGTGGCGAGCATCGTCGTCGGGCCGCCGGTGACGGGGACGATATATATCGCCGACGCGGGGGTCGGCGTGCTCGTGCCGGACGTGGCAAAAGCAAGCACGCCACCGGCGACGGCGACGGGCCCCTTCGCCGCGAGCCCGCGCGCGACGACCGTCGCGGCGCCACCCGCCCGCGGGATGGACAGCAGGTTCACCGACGAGATGCCGCCGTCGCCGGAGGGCGATCCGCCCGCGACGTAGTAGACGTGGGTGCCATCGACCGTCAGGGCGCCGGGCGCGTCCTGGCCCGGGGCCAGTATCGTGACCGTGCCGCCGTCGAGGTCATACGCGACGACGCTGCCGCTCGCGGAGCTCCCGTCGAAGGAACCGCTGTTGGTCCAGTAGAGGGTATTCGAGTCGAGCACCAGCGGGCCCGCGCCGCGCTGGGCGATTGCGAGCGGCTGCGTGGCGCCGCCCGCGAGCGGGACGCTCATCACTTCGCTCCCGGTCGTGAAGTAGACCGCGTCCGGGCCCAGGGCCATGTCGGACTGGACGTCTACGACCGAGGCGAGAATGGTGCCGCCCTCGGGCAGACCGGCGTCGGTCTGCGGAACGGGGCACTCCGCGCGAGGCGCGCCGAGCACGGGCGCCTCGGGCGCGTAGCGCGCGACCACCAGGGTCGTACCCAGCGGGTTCGGGTCGGCGCTCGCGAGCACGCCCGTCCCGAAGTCCCCTGCCCCGGTACTGCCGAGGACCACGTTGCCGCCCGTGTCGACGGCGAGCGACGGGGGTCCGGTGGCGAGGCCCGTATACGGCACGACGGCGAAGCGGGCGCTGTAAACGATATTGCCGGACGCGTCGAACTTGGCGACCGCGATCCCGGGCGGTGCGAGCAGCCCGTCCCCGAGGTCGTCGTACGCCCATAGGGGTCCGGCGGTGACGATGCCCCCGGTCGGATCGGCCGCGAGCGCGCCGACGGAAAGACCCGCGGAGGGGAAGGTCTTCTCGAGCGCTGGCGCGCCGCTGCCGTCGACGCCCAGCAGGAAAACGTCGGCGGGGCCGACCGCCGACGTCGTGTGCGCGACGCCCACGGTGCCACCGAAGGTCCCGGCGACGGTCGCGCCCGAACCGCCGACGGCGATGGCAGTCGCCGACGCGTTCGTTCCGTCGCGCAGCTGCCAGAGCACGTTCCCGGAGGGGTCGAGCTTCGCGACGAAGGCGCTGGTGCCGCCGGCCGGCGCCGCCAGTGGGGTGCCGAGGTCTAGGGTGCCGCTGAACGACCCCGCGAGAAGGAGGTTGCCCGACGAATCGAACTGCCCCGCGATCCCCGGCGGGGACTGCGACAAGACCTTGGCGTACAGGGTGTTCCCGCTCCCGTCGAACACGGCCACGAAGCCCCCTCCCTGGCTCTCGGGGCTCACGCCGGCATCGGCCAGGGGCGCGCCGAAGCAGGTGGTATCGCTTGCCTCACCGACGACGGCGACGTTGCCCGAGGGGTCGACCGCGAGCGAGAGCGCGCCGAACCCCGAGCACGAAGCGGAGTCCACCCAGAGCGTCTTCCCCTGAGGATCGAACTTGGCGAGGAAGAACGACCGCGCGAGCGGGCCATCGCCGAGATCGGCCGGAGACGTCGAGAACTGGCCGACCTCACCGCTCACGACCAGGTTGCCCATCGGATCCAGAGCCGCCGCCAGGACGTCGGCCTCGCCGCCGAACTCGCGGTGCCAGAGAGGCTGCCCTGACGGGTCGAGCTTCAAGAGGAACGGCGCGAAGCCTCCCGTAGCCTCGTCTTCGACGGGGAAGCTCTGCCCGCCGACCGTGACGGACCCGAGCGCCGTGCCGGCGACGATCACGTCGTTCGCTGCGTCGGTGGCCACATAGACGCTGCCCCCGGCGCCGAGGGTCTGGCTCCAGAGGGGCTTGAGGTTTCCGTGGATCTGAGGGGAGGCCGCGCACGCCGGAGCGCTGCCGGCCGGGACAGGGGACGCATCGGTCGGCGGAGGCGGGCCGCGTCGCGCGCGGACGTTTCCGCGGGCGCGCAAGCCTGCGCGCTCGCGCAGAGGACGGTGGCGAGGACTCGGTGCGCGCGGACGCGGCTCGGAAAGCTCATCGCGGCCTCCCAAAAGCATCGGCCATGCCGAGCGGACATCCGTCCAGAAGTCCGGCGCCAGGAGCCTCCGATCGTGCGCCACCTTGTGCCACGACCGGGTCCGAACGCTCGTGCCGATGCGATCGGGCGAAGGAGCGTTTAGGCGCTCCCGCAGGCCACGAGGAGGACCACGCCGAGGGGCACGGCCTGCAACCTCGAAGTTGCGTGGAGCGCGAGAGCCCCGCGGCGAGACCACGGGCCGTGAAGTGAGCGCGGCCTCGGTGAAGTGAAGATCGTACGAAGAATCGTCACAGCGCACAGCCTAGGGTAAGTCCGCGCTCCTGTTTCCGGAGCGGCGCCAGGGGGTACCTGCCCCCGAACGAAGCGGGACCCGCTCTTCGAGCCCTTCAAAAGGGTCAATCGCGAGGACGTCGGCATTGGCATGTTGTCCGCTGCGCCAAGGGGCCCGCAATCGTGTGACAGATTCCGCCGGCCCTTTCGGAGTCGCGATTCGCGGTGGGCGACGGCTCTTTCCGGATCGACCTGGACTCCCGTGCGGGCGACCTTTCAGTGACGCTGAACGTGCCCAAGTCTCGCTCAGCCGCAGGACCGTGTGTCCCCCGAACGGGGGGCGGCATCACCTTGGACGTTCGTGGACCCATACGGTATGGGAGGGGCCTAGGGGATGGCGGACCCGCACTGTCCAGTGGGGGGAACATCTGCGCTCTCCCGCGGGAAGGCAACGCGTGGCGCAAGGTGACCTGGAGGCGACGGCGGGAGTCCAAGAGGGCGAGGTCCTCGCGGGCAAGTACCGCGTCGAGAAGGTGCTCGGCGCCGGGGGCATGGGCGTCGTCGTCGCCGCGCGGCACCTGCAGCTCGACACGCGCGTCGCCATCAAGTTCCTGCATCCGGCGATGGCACAGAACGAAGAGGCGGTCTCGCGATTCGCGCGCGAGGCCCGCGCCGCGGTCAAGATCACCGGGGAGCACGTCGCGCGCGTGTTCGACGTCGACACGCTCGCGAACGGCGCGCCGTACATCGTCATGGAGTTCCTCGAGGGCGTGGACCTCGGGGCCTGGGTCCGCCAGCGGGGCGCGCTCCCGGTCGAGCAGGCCGTCGACTTCGCGCTCCAGGCGTGCGTCGCCGTCGCGGAGGCGCACTCGCTCGGGATCGTGCACCGCGACCTCAAGCCCGCGAACCTCTTTTGCGTGCGCCGCGCGGACGGCCAGCTTTCGATCAAGGTCCTCGATTTCGGCATCTCCAAGCTGACGTCGTACAGCGCTCCGCTGGGGCCGAGCCACGCGGCCACGCAGACGAGCGCCGTCATGGGGTCGCCTCTTTACATGTCGCCCGAGCAAATGACCTCGGCGCGCGACGTCGACGCGCGCACGGACATCTGGGCGCTCGGCATCATCTTGCACGAGCTCATCTCCGGGAGCGCCCCGTTCCTCGGCGACACGCTGCCCGAGATCTGCGTCAAGGTCGCGACCTCGGCGCCTACGCCCCTCCGGCAGGTCCGCCGCGATGCGCCCGCCGGCCTCGAAGCGGTCGTCCTGCGGTGCCTCCAGAAGGACCGCAACGCGCGTTACCGGAATGTCGGCGAGCTCGCCGTCGCGCTCTGCGAGTTCGGGCCGGAGCGCGCGCGAAGCCTCGTCGACGCCATCCAGGGCATCTTGCGGCCGCTCGGGCAGACGAGCGGCCCCTCGAGCGCGGCTCCGGTCTCGAGCGCGGCCCCCGTCCGCGACACGCGAACCTTCGCGGCGGGCAGCATCCCCACCTTCGGCTGGACCGAGGCGGGCGCGAAGAGGGGCAAGCCATGGGGGCGGATCGGCGCTGGGATCGCCGCCGCGGCGTCGGTGGCGGTCGCGATCGTCGCGTTCGTGCGATCGCCGAACGGCCCGCCGCCCTCCCCGTCGGCACCCGCCGCGCCCGTCTCTGCGGCGACGCCCGGCGTGCCTCCCGCCGCGACCCATCCATCCGATCCGGCGGAGACGCGGCTCACGCCGGCGCCCGCGGCGACCGAGCTCGCGCCGCCGCACACGCGGCCCACCGAAGACGAGCCGCCGACGCCGCCCCCTGCACGGGCCGCCGCCACGACCCCGGCGAAGCCTGCGCGCCGGCGCGCGCCCGCGGCGGCCCCCACGTCGACCTCGCCCGAGGGCCCGGCGCACACCGCGGCGGCGGTCAACTGCGATCCGCCCTTCTTCGTCGACGACCAGGGCAACCGCGTGTTCAAGAAGGAATGCGTCAACTGACATGAATTTCACGCTTCGCCGCCGCGTCCTTCTCTTCGCCCTCCTGGCGGTGGTGCCCGCCGCCGCCAGCGCCTCCGCGGATACGTCCACGCCCAAGCCGACCAAGGACCGCTGCATCGACGCCAACACGCGGGCGCAGTCTCTCCGGCGCAGCGGAGACTTCGCGGGCACCCGCGAGCAACTCAGGATGTGCGCCGACGCGCATTGCCCGAGGATGGTCCGGGACGACTGTGCGGCGCGCTTCGACGAGCTCGAGCGCGCGCAGCCGACGATCGTGTTCGACGCCAAGTCGCCGGAGGGCGCCGATCTCAGCGCCGTCGACGTTCACGTGGACGGCAAGGCGCTCGCGACGAAGCTCGACGGCACCGCCCTCTCCATCGATCCGGGAGAGCACACCCTCACCTTCGACGTGTCGGGGCAGCCGACGGTCACCAAGCAACTGATCGTGCGCGAGGGCGAGAAAGCGCGGCACGAAGTCGTCGTCATCGGCACGCCGAAGCCCGCCGCCGCGCCGTCGCCCGTCCTTCCCGCCACGCCGCCGCCGTCGCCGCCCGAGGCGCACTCGTCGACTGGACGCACGATCGGCCTCGTCGTGGGGGGCGTGGGCCTCGCGGGAATTGCGGCCGGCAGCGTCTTCGGGCTGCTCACCAAGTCGGCCATCGACCGCCAGGACCAGGACTGCCCGTCCGCGAACAACTGCAGCAATCACGCGTCGGCAACCAACGACCACGACCAAGCGGTTCGGGACGGGTTGTTCTCGGAGGTCGGCTTCATCGCGGGGGGCGCGCTCTTCGTGGGCGGCGCGATCGTCTTCCTTGTCTCGGGGTCGGGCGCGCCGCACGCGGTCGAGCCGACGACGGGCATCGTCGTGACTCCATCCGTGGGCCCGTCGGGCGCGGGGCTTTCTTTGAAAGGGATCTTCTGAAATGAAGCGCGTCATCCTCCTCGCCGCGTGCCTGTCCGTGGTGAGCACGGCATGTACGAGCCTCTTCGGCCTGCACGACGTCCCGAGCGACGAGAACTCCACGTTGGGCGACGCGAGCCTTCCCGACGCGGGGTACGACGCGTCGAGCCGGGCGGACGCGAACGACGGGGCGCCCGACGCCACCACGGTCGTCGACGCGAGCAGCGATCGGGGGGGGCTCACCGACGCGGCCGACGCGGCCGAAGCGGGCGCCTCGGTCGACGCGGCGGAAGGAGGCACGGTCGACGCGTCGGACGCGGGGAGCGTGGCCGACGCCGGCGACAGCGGTCCGACGTGCGTCGACCCGTGCACCGCGGGCGCGACGCAATGCGCGGCGGGCGCCGTCCAGACCTGCCAGGTGTCGAACGGGTGCACCGCGTGGGTGACCACGACGACGTGCGCGGCCGACCAGACGTGCGCCGTGGCGAGCGGCAAAGCTTCGTGCGCGTGCCCCTCGTCGATCTGCACGCAAGCCGGCACCGTCTGTCAGGACGGCCAGACCGTGGCCACCTGCGGCACCGCCTCGGGCGCCTCCTGCATGAAGGTGCTGACGACTTCCGCCTGCACGCCGCCGATGAGCTGCGCGGGGAGCTCGCCCACCGCGGCGTGCTCGTCGACGTGCACCGACACGTGCACGGCCGCCCAAACGTCGTGCGTGAACGGCGGGGTCGCCACGTGCGTCAAGGGCGCCAACGGCTGCCTCGCGTACGGCACCCCCGTCGCTTGCGGCGACCATCAGAGCTGCACCGGCGCGAGCGGCGCGGGCAAGTGCACCTGCAACCAGGACCCCGTGTGCGCCGGGACAGGCCCCACGTGCGCGAGCGCTTCGGTCCTGGCGACCTGCTCGCAGGACACGCTCGGGTGTGACTTCGAGTCGGCGACGGGGCCTTGCACGGGCGGTGCGTGCACCGGCGCCGCCGGCTCCGCCGCCTGCTGCACCAACGCGTGCACGGCGGGCGCGACCCAGTGTCTGTCGGGCGCCGTCCAGACCTGCCAGGTGCAGTCGAACGGATGCACCGGCTGGACCACCACGAAGACGTGCGGGACGCACCAGGCTTGCACCGTGTCCGCGGGCGTCACCGCCTGCACCTGCTCGCCGTCCATCTGCACAGCGGCGGGCTCCGTGTGCCAGGACGGCCAGACCGTCGCGACGTGCTCGGTCGATACGAATTCGTGCCCGTTCGTCGCGTCGACGATGACGTGCAGCTCGCCGCAAGTGTGCTCGGCGAGCGGGACGAGCGCCTCGTGCGCCCTCACGTGTACGAACAGCTGCACGACGGGACAGAAGGCCTGCATCAACGGCGGCCTCGCGACCTGCACCCTCGGGAGCAACGGGTGCTCGTCGTACGGCACCCCGGTCAACTGCGGCACCAACCAGAGCTGCACGGGCGCGTCCGGCAGCGCCACCTGCTCGTGCAACACGGACCCGACGTGCGGCGCGACGGCGGGCCCGACGTGCCAGAGCACGTCCGTCCTGGCGACCTGCTCGACGGACAACCTCGGCTGCATCTTCAAGGCGGCCATGACGCCGTGCACGGGCGGTGCGTGCAGCGGCGCGGCCGGCAACGGCGGGTGCTGCAGCAACGCCTGCACGGCGGGCACGACGCAGTGCGCGGCGGGCACTGTGCAGACGTGTCAGGTGCAGACCAACGGATGCACCGCGTGGGTGACGACGCAGACGTGCGGGACGCACCAGTCGTGCACCGTCAGCGGCGGCGCGGCCGCGTGCACGTGCAACCCGTCGATCTGCACGGCCACCGGGACCGTGTGCCAGGACGGCGAGACGCAGGCCACCTGCGCCAAGGACGCGAACACGTGCCTCTTCGTGTCGACCACGAAGACGTGCGCGTCGCCGCAGGTGTGCACCGGCAGCGCGCCCAGCGCCATGTGCGGTCTGACGTGCACCAACAGCTGCACGCAGGGCCAGAAGTCGTGCATCAACGGGGGCCTCGCGACGTGCACGCTCGGCAGCAACGGCTGCTTCTCCTACGGCACGCCCGTCACCTGTCCGGTGAACCAGAGCTGCACCGGCCCGGCGGGCACCGCGGGGTGCAGCTGCAACACCGACCCGCTCTGCGCGACGGGCTCGACGGCGAGCGTGTGCTCGAACAGCAGCACGCTCATCACGTGCTCGAAGGACGCCAACGGCTGCAGCATCGAAGTGCCCAACAAGACCTGCACCCCTCTCGTCTGCAGCGGCGGCGGGTGCGTGTGCCCTGCAGGGACCATCAGCTGCAGCGGCGCCTGCGTGAACCCAGCCAACGACGGCAACTGCGGCGGCTGCGGGATCACGTGCAGCAGCAAGATCCCGGACCCGCAGGCGCAAGCGCAATGCGTGGCCGGCACGTGCGAGTGCGGCAACGTGCCGGACCTGACGTCCTGCGCGCCCAACGCCGTCTGCCATCTCGGCCAGTGCATGGGGATCATCGGCGCCACGTGCTCCCAGTATCCCGGCGGTTGCATGGGCGGGTGCGGTCCCGGCAACTTCTGCGTCGGCACGGCGGACATCGCCGGCACCGTGACCTGCGAAGGCAGCAGCGCGGCCGTATGCCCCTCTTTCTCGGTCAACTCGATCGGGTGCAGCGACGTAATATCGACGGCGCCGGCCGCTTGCGAATCGGTCTCGCCGTCCACCCTTTTCAGCGCATGCGACGGACCGAGCGATTGCCCGAGCGGCTACATCTGTTGCGGCAACCTGGTGTCGGGGACGTGCACGGATTCTCCCGGATTCCAGACGCAATGTATCTTCGATTCGTCGACTCCGACGTCACTGCTGTGTGAAGACTTCAACGACCCGGCGGGTTGCCAAGGCCTCTATCGGATGTGCGATCCCACGGCCGCGGCTCCTTGCCCGACGGGCCAGGTCTGCGTCACGAACAGCCAAGTCCAGGGCTGGGTCTGCCAGATGCCCTGACCCCCGCGGGCTGCCCGTCCGTCGACGCGGGGGCGTTTTCTTGTCCCGGCCGCCCGGTGCTTCGCCACCGGCGAATGGACGAACACGCGCTCGGCCACTAAGAAATGAAAGGCGGGTGACTCCGAGCGGACATCCGCTTTGCGCGCGAGCAGGGTCATGGCCAATGACAAGATGATGACGCAAGTCTCCGAGGAGGCCGGCTTCCTTGCCGCGCTGGACCAGAGCGGCGGGTCGACGCCGGCCGCCTTGCGGCTCTACGGCATACCGGACGCGGCCTACAGCGGCGATGCCGAGATGTTCCGGCTGATGCACGAAATGCGCGTTCGCATCATGACCGCGCCCGCCTTCACCGGGGACAAGATCATTGCGGCCATCCTCTTCGAACGCACCATGGACGGCGAGGCAAAGGGGAAACCCGTCCCGGCATTCCTCTGGGAAGATCGGGGTGTCGTTCCGTTTCTAAAGGTCGACAAGGGCCTCGAAGCCGAGCGCGACGGGGTCAGCCTGATGAAGGCCATCCCCGACCTCGACCTCCTCTTGGCGCGTGCGGCGAAGCTCGGCATCTTCGGCACCAAGATGCGCTCGGTCATCCGGCTGCCCTCGAAAGAGGGAATCGGGTCTATCGTGGCACAGCAATTCGCGATCGGGATGCAAATCGCCGAACACGGTCTTGTGCCGATTCTCGAGCCGGAGGTCCTCATCAAGAGCCCGGACAAGGCCGGCGCGGAGGCCATCCTTCTCGCGGAATTGACTCGGCAGCTCGACGCTGTCCCCGCAGGTCGGCGGGTCATGCTCAAGCTGACGCTTCCGGAAGTTCCGGACCTTTACGCGAACCTGGTGCGTCACGAGCGCGTGGCGCGGGTCCTGGCGTTGTCCGGCGGTTACGCGCGCGATGAAGCATGCCGGCGCCTTGCACGGCAGCACGGCGTCATCGCGAGCTTCTCGCGCGCCCTCGTCGAAGGGCTGACCTGTTCGATGAGCGACGCCGCGTTCGACTCGGCCCTGGCGAGCGCGATCGAGCAGATCTACATCGCGTCGACGGTCAAGGGGTGAGACGGCGCCGTTCATCGCGCCCTCGAAGCGCCCGCGTCACGGGCACACGCGCGTCGATGGATCGGGTCGCCGCCGATCATGAACAGTCCGCGTCGCGAGCGAGATCGCTCACGTAGCCTTCGATAGGCGGTCCACCCAGCGATCCCGGGCGGTCGTGGTCGCGAGGGTGACCGGCCTTGGAAGGCTCGATAAGTGGACCACCCAGCGATCATGGACGTTCAGGGTCGCGAGGGTGACCGACGTTGGAAGGTGCGATAGGCGGTTCACCCACCGATCAAGTGCGGTCAGGGTCGCGAGGGTGACCGGTGTTGGAAGGTTCGATAGGCGGTTCACCCAGCGATCAGGTGCGGGCAGGGTCGCGAGGGTGACCGGTCTTGGATGGCTCGATAAGCGGTCCACGTCGCGATCAGGTGCGGTCAGGGTCGCGAGGGTGACCGGTCTTGGAAGGCGCGACGCGCGGCGGACTCGACGGCCCCGGAAGAGGTATCGCCGTATGGGGGCGCGGCGGTTTCGCGGGTCGCCGCGCGACCGAAGGGCCGTAGGCGCGCTCTTCGCCCCTCTCTACTTTCCAATTTATACGAGAGATGGGGGCTTGCGGCAAGCCCCGGGTCGCGCCGCACAGTCCCCCGCCCTGGCGAGAAACCTTCTTGAGCGGAGGATCGAAATGCATGACGAATCCACACGCGGCGTGTCCGCGGGAGCCGACGCCCCTTCACCCGGTGGGAGCGACGAGCGGGTCGGCTGCGACGTGCTGCGGTTCCAGGAGATCGACCCGACGCAGACCGCGATCGTGGGCGGCAAGGGCGCGCAGCTGGGAGAGCTCTCGCGGATCGAAGGCATCCTCGTGCCGCCCGGCTTTTGCGTCACGACAGACGCCTTCCGGCGGGTCGTGGCGGGGCCCTCGATCGACGATCCGCTCGACAGGCTCCCGCGCTTGACGCTGGACGACCGGGAAGCGATCCGTGCGCTGAGCGCGGAGGTCCGTGGAGTCATCGAAGGGATCGCCATTCCGGACGATCTGGCCGCGGCGATCACGCGCTCGCTCGCGGGGCTCGGCGAGACCGCCGCGTACGCCGTCCGATCCAGCGCCACGGCGGAGGACTCGCCGACGGCCTCTTTCGCCGGCCAGCATGACACGTACCTGAACGTGGTGGGCCTCGCGGCGATCCTCGCGCACGTCCGCCGCTGCTGGGCCTCGCTCTACACCGAGCGGGCCGTGACCTACCGCCTGCGCAACGCCCTCGACCACCGGAAGATCGCCATGGCCGTGGTCGTACAGCAGATGGTCTTCCCGCGGGCGGCGGGCATCCTGTTCACGGCCGACCCGGTCACCGGCAACCGCAGGGTCGCCTCCATCGAGGCGACCTTCGGCCTCGGCGAGCCTCTCGTCTCCGGCCTCGTGAACGCGGACGTCTACAAGGTGCGGGACGGCGAAGTCGTCTCCAAGGCCGTCGCCGCCAAGCATCTCGCCGTGGACGCCTCGCCGGCGGGCGGCACGCGGACGCAGGCGATCGCGCCGGAGCACTGGGAAGAGCCCGCGCTGACGGATGCGCAGGTCGTGCGGCTCGCGCGGCTGGGGCGCCGGATCGAAGCGCACTTCGGCCGCCCGCAGGACGTCGAGTGGTGCCTCGTCGACGAGGGCTTCGCGATCGTCCAGAGCCGGCCGATCACCGCGCTGTTCCCCGTTCCGGCAGCCGCCGACGGAGAGAACCACGTCTACGTCTCGGTCGGTCACCAGCAGATGATGACCGACGCCATGAAGCCGCTGGGCCTCTCGCTGTTCCAGCTCACGGCCCTTCGCCCGATGCCCGAAGCCGGCGGCCGGTTGTTCGTCGACGTGACCGACGCCCTGGCTTCGCCGCGCACCCGCGCGGGCCTCGTGCACATGCTGGGCACGTCCGACCCGCTGATCGGCGACGCGCTGCAGACCCTCCTCGACCGCGGCGACTTCATCCGATCGCTCCCGGACGAGGACGTCCGCGGGGCACCGGCCGTCGGCGCGCCAACGCCGATCGAGACCGATCCGGCCATCGTCGCCGAGCTCGTGGCGCGCAGCCAGGCCACCCTCGCCGCTTTGAAGGGCGACATCGCGACGAAGTCCGGGCCGGCGCTCTTCGACTTCATCCTGGCCGACCTCCAGGATCGGAGAGGGCGCTTGCTGGATCCGCGAAGCCTTCAGGTGATCATGGCGGCGATCGAGGCCACCGGGTGGCTCAACGAGCACCTGCAAGCGTGGCTCGGCGAGAAGAACGCCGCCGACACGCTGGCGCAGTCCGCCCCCCACAACGTCACGTCGGAGATGGGGTTGGCTCTCCTGGACGTCGCGGACGTGATCCGCCCGCATCGAGACGTGGTCGCGTTTCTGGAGCGCGTCGACGGCGACGAAGGATTCCTCGATGCGATGCCGGAGCTACGGGGCGGGGGGGAATCGCGAGACGCCATCCAGGCGTACCTCGACAAGTACGGTATGCGCTGCGTCGGCGAGATCGACATCACGAGGCCGCGCTGGAGCGAGCGTCCCACGGCCCTCGTGCCCATGATCCTCGGGAACATCAAGAATTTCGAGCCCGGCGCCGGCGCGCGGCGCTTCGAACAAGGGCGGCAGGAAGCGCGCAAGAAGGAGCAGGATCTTCTGGAGCGATTGCGGGCGTTGCCGGACGGCGAGCCCAAGGCTGCAGAGACCAAGCGAATGATCGACCGGGTCCGGACCTTCATCGGGTATCGGGAGTATCCGAAGTACGCCCTGGTCAGCCGTTACTTCGTTTACAAGCGGGCCCTCCTGGAAGAGGCGGAGCGCCTCGTTGTGGCCCGGGCGCTCCGCGAGAAGGAAGACATCTTCTATCTCACGTTCCAGGAGCTCCACGACGTCGTGCGCAACCGCCGAGCGGATGCCGCGCTCGTCCGCCGGGGCAAGGACGCGTTCCGGTCGAATCGAGCGCTCACGCCGCCCCGGGTGCTCACATCCGAAGGCGAGATCGTCTCCGGAAAGTACCGGCGCGATGGGGTGCCGGCCGGCGCGCTGGTCGGCTTGCCGGTTTCCGCGGGGACGATCGAGGGGCGGGCCCGCGTCATCCTGGACCTGGCGGAGGCCGATCTCGAACCGGGCGATATCCTCGTCACCGCCTACACGGATCCGAGCTTTACGCCCCTCTTCGTCGCCATCGAGGGCCTGGTGACGGAGGTGGGCGGCCTGATGACCCATGGCGCGGTCATCGCGCGCGAATACGGGCTACCGGCCGTCGTGGGGGTCGAGGGCGCCACCCGGCGGATCCGGGATGGACAGCGCATCCGCGTGCACGGAACGGACGGATACGTCGAGATCTTGCCCTCGGGCCCAGCACCCACTCCCCACGAGCACGCGGGACCCCGCCGTATCCTCGCCCGTCACTGAAGCGTGGGGACGGTCCAAGGCTGCCAGGTGGCCTTGTCGTAGGCGTACGCCGTGGTGCTCTTGATGAACGCCGTATTGGCCGTTCCTCCGCCGACCAGGAACTTCATGACGTAGGCGTCGACGTCGGGCTGCTGGGCCGCGGGGAAGCTGCAGTGGGCGTGGCCGCCGTTCATCGAGTAGGCCATGTGATCGGGGATGCCCAGCGCCTGCCAGACCGTATGGGCGGCCGTGGAACCTTCGAACGAGCTCTGGGGGGCGAGCCAGGCGATGTCGTTCTCGATGACGAGAAGGGCGCGCGGGGCGACCAGCGCCTCGAGCTCGTGATGGTCGAACGGCAGCTTGGTCGTGTGCCCGGAGAACTGGTTCAGCGCCGTCGAGAACCACACGTTCTCGCCGATGATCTCGCTCAGCGGCTGCGCCACCTGGGAGCCGGCGGCCGTGTTGATGGAGTCGGTGACCCGCCAGGCCGCCGCTCCTCCGCCGCCCGATTCCTGCGGAATCGTGAGCGCGATGCGCTCGTCGAACGCGCCCGCCACGAGCGCTCCCTTGCCGTCGCGCGAGCAGCCGGTGACGCCGAGTCGAGCGGGATCGATTTGAGCGCTCGGGTTCGCCTCGATGAAATCAATCAAGCGGCTGACGCCCCACGCCCACGCGATCGTGGCCCCCGCGCCGGCGTCCGCCCCGAAGAGCGTGAAGAACTTGCCCTGTCCGCGGCTGGTCGAGTCGTTCTCGGCGGCGAGATCGTCGTTCGGGAACGTGATGACGGCGACGCCCTGCTGCGCCAGCGCCGCGGTGTCGAGGAAGACGCCGCCAACGCCGATCATCGCGGGATAGGGGGGCTTGCCGGTGGTCGGCAGCGTGACCGTCGAAGTAAACGAGATCGATTTGCCCCCGCTGGACACGTTGACCACGATGCTGCCGCCGCTGACCGACCCGGTGACGGTCGACGCGGCGGGCGTCTTGTGGCCGAGCTCCCAGCTCTGCATCTGGGCGGCGACCTCGGAGCGGCGGCACGTCCAATCGCTCTTGTTGGCGATTCGGGCTGCGCTCACCGACAGGAAGGGGTCGGGGAGCGACGCGACGGCGGCAAGCGCGCCGAAGGCCGGCTCGGTCACGGCGGGACAACTGGCGCCGGAGTTTTCGACGGGTCCCGACGGAGCGCTTCCGTCGACCCCGGAGCTCGATCCCGAGCCCGTCCCAGCGTCGCTTCCCGACCCGGCGGGTGTGCTCGTTCCCGCGTCGGTCCCGGAGCTCGAAGGAGGCGTTCCCGAGCTCGAGCCGGAGGTCGACCCGGCCCCGCCGGGGGACGAGGAGTCGCCGGACGACGCGGAGCACGCCGCCATCGCTCCCAACAGACCGACGGCAATCACTCGCGACCGATAACGCATGGTTCGTTCCTCGTCGTTCAACGCGTGGAAGTGATGCCAAGGCGCCGCGCGTCGTCCGCGCAAAAAGCGTGACGAACCGAAGCGCGCCCCGTCGATCCCCGCGGGCCTGCCCGGACAATGGGGACTCGCTGCAACGTGCCTACAGCGACGAGCTTCGACTCCCAACTTCGTCGACGGTCGGGCGGGCACGAGAGGGAACGCCGCGCGCGACGACAGGGTGCGAGGCGTGTCGATGCATCCATCGCAGTGTCTGCGGATCCCCATTTCCGTCACCCAAAGCGACGAGGGAGGGGTCGAGAGACGGGCAGCCGGCCTTCAGCGTTCGCCGGAACGCGACGCCTCGAACGAGGCCCGTGTCTGCGCCAGCATCTCGGGCGTGTCGACGTCGACCAGCACCGCCGCGTCGTCGGTGGGGATCGCGAGCACGGCACGCGCGTGGCGCTCGAGCAGACCCCGCGCTCCCACGTCGCCCCCGAGCTCACGCATCTCGGCGAAGTGGCGCGCGGACCACAGGACGGGGTGTCCGCGTTTGGAATCGTGAACGGGAACGCAAATCGTATGGGGCCCGGTGGGATCGAACGCTTCGACCACCTTCCGAACGTGCTCCGCTCGGAGCCACGGCATGTCCCCGAGCGCCACGAGCGCCGCGTCCACGTCCTCGTCCAGAGCCGCGACGCCCGCGCGGAGTGACGCGCCGAGCCCCTCCCTGTACGCCGGGTTCTCGACGAAGCGCACCCCCCGCCCGGCCAACGCGGCGCGGACCTCCTCGGCCTGATGACCGAGAACGACGATCATGGGATCGGCGCCCGCGCCGAGCACCGCGTCGACGACGCGAGCCACGATGGGCTCTCCGCCGACGCGTGCGAGCAGCTTGTTCGGCCCGTCCATGCGCCGCGACGTGCCCGCGGCCAGCACGATGCCGGCGACGCGAGGGCTCGGAGCGCTCTCGCCGACCGCGGGCCCCGCGGGTCTCGTCCTCACCTCTTCGAGCAGGCCCCCCGCGCCAAGACGCATGATGTCCGCTCTGCCCACGGGGAGACCGGCGGCCAGGCGCTCGAGCACCCAGTCGAAGCCCGAGGGCTTGAGCGACCGCGCGCAACCGGGCACGCCGACGATGGGTATCGAAGCCTTGTGACCGAGCAGGAGCAGGTTCCCCGGGTCGACCGGCATGCCGAGGTGGTCCACGACCCCGCCGATCGCTTCGATCGCGCTCGGGACGACGTCTTTTCGGTCGACGATGGCCGAGGCGCCCAGCACGAGCACGATGTCCATCCCCTCTTCGACCAGGGCGCGGACGGCGCGGGCGACGCTCGCGGTCGCGTGGTCGACGCGAAGCTCGCGCGAGATCTCGCTGCCGAGCTGCGCGACCCGGACCCGCTGATTTTGCGCCGCGCGTGCGAGCTGGGAGTCGTTCACTCCCGGGAGGGTGGTCAGCACGAGGCCGACACGCCTGGCGGCGAAGGGAGCGACCGCGAGAAGAGGGTGCGTCGCGCGGACACGCGTGCAGGCACGCGAAACGAGGCTGTCCGGCACGGCGAAGGGAATCACCTTCACGGTGGCGACCATCGCGCCGGCGCCGACGGGCGCGAACGGGGGCACGGTGGCGATCGTGATGGACTCGTCGATCGCGTTGGTGTCGTCGATGTCGGCGCGCGACGCGACGAAGAGACCGCGGGCCGACGCGAACAGGTTGGCGCGACCGGTCGTGGCCCGCCCGACGGTCAGGTTCGGACCGGCCGCCGCTTCGGCGATGCGCCGCGCGGCCTCGTCCTCGCCGACGTCGAGCTCCTCCACACGCGCCGCCAGGACGCGTTCGAGCCCGGTCGCGGCGAGCGCGCGGCAGTCGGCCTCCGTGAGGAGGTGACCCTTCTTCAATGTCCGTCCGGGCCCGAGCCTGTGGCTATGCGCGAGGAGCGCTCCCTCGGCGTCCGCGATCGGGACGTCCCCGAACTTCACGGCGAGGACTCCCTTCGAAGCATGGGGCCGCCCTGCGCCGATCCGCCTCGCAGCACGTCGGTCATTTGCGCGACGATGGCGACCGCGATTTCGCCCGGGGAGCGAGCTCCAATCGCGAGCCCGATGGGGCCGTGGATTCGATCGAGAGTCGCCTCGGCGAGACCTGCGGCGGCGAGGCGCCGCACGCGCGAAGCGTGCGTCTTCCTGCTCCCGAGCGCGC
Source organism: Polyangiaceae bacterium (assembly GCA_036500865.1). Classification (GTDB taxonomy): domain Bacteria; phylum Myxococcota_A; class Polyangia; order Polyangiales; family Polyangiaceae; genus Palsa-1150. The sequence goes on along the minus strand of DASYBG010000047.1, from coordinate 21,125 downwards.
CGACGTAAAACGCGGGGCTGCCGAGCGCGGTCTGCAACGCGGGATCGTCTATTTTGGGATCGTGCGTCAGCGCGACCACGGCCGACCGCCGATCGAGGTTCATCGTGGCGAGGGCCTCGTCGGGCCAGTCGGACAGAACGCGCACGCCGGGCGACCAACGCTCGGCGCGCGCGAAGGCGGCGCGCGGATCGATGAGCGTGACTTCGTAGCCGAGCGTCGCCGCGATCGACGAGAGCGGCACGGCGACGTGAACCGCGCCGACGACGAAGAGCCGGAGCGGAGGGTTGACCGGCTTCAAGAACACGGGGCCGCCGGCGGTCTCCACCGTGAAGGCGTCGTCGGTGGCGAGGGCGCGCTCCGCCGCTTCGTGCAGCGTGGGGTCGAGGCCGGGATCGTTCGGCGACCATGCGCGCTCGGCGCCCCCGCGGAGCGGCGTCATGATAACGATCGGCGTCTTCGCCTTCGCCGCCGCCACGACGGCTTCGAGCAGCGCGCGCTTCATTCGACCGACTCGACGTGGATGCGCACGGTCCCGCCGCAGGCCAGCCCGACCTCCCACGCCTCTTCGTTGGACACTCCGAACTCGAGCAGCTCGGGGTTCTCGCTCCGCATGATGCGCGCCGCCGCCTCGATCACCTTCGCTTCCACGCAGCCCCCCGAGACCGAGCCGAGAAAGAGGCCGTCGTCGCGGACCACGAGCTGAGAGCCGCGGGGCCTGGGCGACGACCCCCACGTCTCGACCACCGTGGCGATGGCCACGCGGTGCCCGTCGCTGCGCCAGGCGAGCGCGGTGGAGAGCACGTCTTCGTCGGGTCCTGCCATGGTCCGCTCGAGCTCGGGCGAGTCCGCGCCGCGACACGGAGGTCGTGGGGCGCTTCCGGGATGGGTGACTAGAATAGTCGCGAGCGGTCGTGCGTGCCCGAGATCCTTCCGAGGGCGACATCGATGTCGCCGCGATTCGCGCCGAGTTCCCCGCCTTTGCGCGGCGGGTGAACGACAAGCCTCTCGTGTACCTCGACAGCGCGAGCACGACCCAGAAACCGCGCGCCGTCATCGACGTCATGCGTCGCGCTTTCGAGGCCACGGCAAACATTCACCGTGGCGTTCATGCCTTGAGCGTCGAAGCGACCGAAGCGTTCGAGGCCGTGCGCGGGAAGGTCGCGCGGGCGATCGGGCGCAACGACCCCGGCGAGATCGTGTTCGTTCGTGGAACCACCGAGGCGATCAATCTCGTCGCGCAAAGCTACGGGCGCGCGCACGTCCGCGAGGGCGACGAGATCTTGGTGACCGAACTCGAGCACCATTCGAACCTCGTCCCGTGGCAAATGCTCTGCGAAGAGAAGCGGAGCCGCCTCCAGGTTCTGCCGATCGACGACCGGGGCGATGTGCTCCTCGAGCGCCTCGACTCTCTCTTGAGTCCGCGAACGCGCATCGTGGCGGTGAGTCACGTCTCCAATAGCCTCGGCACGGTCCTTCCGGTCGCGGAGATCGCGAGGCGAGCCAAAGCCGCGGGAGCGGTCGTCGTCGTGGACGGGGCGCAGGCGATGGCCCACGTGCCGGTCGACGTCGAGGCGCTCGGATGTGATTTCTATGCGCTGTCGGCGCACAAGGTTTACGGCCCGACCGGCGTGGGGGTGCTCTGGGGGCGCCGTGGGCTGCTGGAGAAGATGCCCCCGTGGCAGGGCGGCGGGGACATGGTCCTTTCGGTGTCGCTCGCTCGGTCGACCTACCGCGAAGCACCGCACAAGTTCGAGGCGGGCACGCCCGACATCGTCGGCGTCATCGGGTTCGGGGCGGCGCTCGATTGGCTGGAGGACAAGGCGCCCCGTCGGATGGCGTCGCGCGAGGGCCGCCTCCTCGCGTATGCGACGCGCGCCCTCGGGTCGGTCCCCGGACTTCGCATCGTCGGAACCCCGCGCGAGAAGGCCGCCGTCATCTCGTTCACGATCGACGGCGTGCACCCGCACGACCTCGGCACCGCGCTCGACCTCGAGGGCATCGCCGTTCGCGCCGGGCACCACTGCGCGCAGCCCGTCATGGACCACTTCCATCTCGACGCGACCGTGCGCGCTTCGTTCGGCGTGTATTCGGACGAGGGGGACGTGGACGCGCTCACGTCGGCGCTGGAGCGCGCGGCGCGGCTCCTCGGCGCGAGCGCGCGGTGACCCGGGAGAGGACGATGACCCGAGACGCCAAGGCCCTCTACCAGGAGCTCATTCTCGAGCACGGCCAACGGCCCCGCAATCTCGGGCCCCTCGCCGACGTCACGCACGAGGCGAAGGCGGACAACCCGCTCTGCGGCGACACCGTAAACGTTCAGCTCCACGTCACCGATGGCCGCGTGGTCGGGGCCCGCTTCCGCGCCCGGGGCTGTCTCATCGCGCGCGCGTCCGCATCCCTTTTGACGGAGCTCGTGGCGGGCCGTTCGGCCGCCGAAGCCTTGGAAATGGCCGACCTCCTCGCCCTTCTCGTCGGGACGGGTCCGTGTCCCGAAGACGTGGGCGCGCTCGAGCCGCTCCGGGGCGTCCGCGAATTCCCGGCGCGCAGAGCCTGCGCGACCCTTCCGTGGGAAGCTCTCCGTCGAGCGCTCGCGTCTCGAAGCATTGTGGACCCGTCCGAGCCCGGGCATAGTCTGTGACGGACGCGCGCCCGCGGGCGCGCCGAGCAAGAGCCCATGATGCGCGAATCCGCCGTCTCGTTCACGACGCCGGCCGACGCGCTCGCCCGTCTCGGCGAGCGCGGCTACGTCGCCGACGACGCGCTCGCGATGAGCGTGTTTCTGGCCGTGAAGATGGGGCGGCCGCTTCTTCTCGAGGGGGCGCCCGGCGTGGGCAAAACGCTCCTCGCCCGCGTTCTTGCCGAGGCGTTCGACACGCGCCTCATTCGTCTGCAGTGCTACGAGGGGCTCGACGTCGGCCAGGCCGCCTACGAGTGGAACTACCCGAGGCAGCTCCTCGAGCTGCAGTCGCGCGGCGCCGAGCCGCATTCCGCCGGAACGGACGGCATTTTCACCGAAGCGTTCTTGCTCCGGCGCCCCCTGCTGCAGGCCATCGACGCGTCCAACGATCGGCCGCCCGTCCTTCTCGTCGACGAGCTCGATCGGTCCGACGAGGAGTTCGAGAGCTTTCTGCTCGAGCTCCTCTCCGAGTTCCAGATCACGATCCCCGAACTCGGGACCCTTCGCGCGCGCCATCGCCCCATCGTCGTTCTCACGTCGAATCGCACGCGCGACGTGCACGACGCCCTCCGGCGCCGGTGCGTCTACCACTGGATCGACTATCCGCCCTTCGACCGGGAGGTCGAGATCGTTCGAATCAAAGTCCCGGGGCTCTCCGCCCACGTGGCGCGCCAGGTCGTCGCCTTCACCCAGCGGCTCCGGGGCGAAGATCTCGCCAAGCTGCCCGGCGTCGCCGAGACGGTCGAATGGGCGGAAGCCTTGCAGGCGCTCGGCGTGACGGAGCTCGAGCCGACGACGGTCAGCGCGACGCTCGGCCTCGTCCTCAAGTACCACGACGACATCGAGACCGTTCGCAAGCACCTCTTGAAGACGCTCCTCGAGGCGGGGGCGCCGTGAGCGCCCCGAGCGTCGAGCATTCCGTCGTGGGCTTCGCGCGGGCGCTGAGGGGCGCCGGCGTCGCCGTCGGCGTCGACCAGAGCGAGTCGTTCGCGCGGGCGCTGTCGCTCGTGGATCCGACGGCGAGGCGCGACGTCTACCTCGCCGCCCGCGCGACGCTGGTCTCGCGGCGGGAGGACCTGCCCCTCTTCGACGCGCTGTTCGGCGTGTTCTGGTCGGACGAATCGGCGACGCTCTCCCGCCCGCAGAAGGCGCCGTGGGCGCCGCGCCACGATCGGACGTCGCAGCCGCGCACCGCCTTCGCCGCGTACATGGCCGAGAAGGCCCGCGCCGACGATCCGGACGTCGACGTCCCCGAGCTCGCGAAGGCCGCGAGCGCCCTCGAGCTCTTGCAGCGCAAAGAGTTCGGCCAGCTCACCCCGGACGAGCTCCGATCGATCGAAAGAACCATCCGCGAGCTTCGCTTCGACCCCGCGCGTCGCGTGACGAGAAGGCGCGTCCCCTCCCCTCGAGGCAAGGCGCTCGATCTCCGCCGCGCCCTCCGGGTCGCCGCGCGGTACGACGGCGCCATCCTCGCTTTGCCGAGGCGCCGCCGCAAAGAGAAGCGCCGGCCCCTCGTGGTGCTCGCGGACATCAGCGGGTCGATGGAGATCTACTCGCGAATCCTCCTGCAGTTCTTCCACGGGTTGACGCGCGTCCACCGGCTCACCGAGACGTTCGTCTTCGCGACCCGCCTCACGTGCATCACGAGCCAATTGAGGATGCGTCAGGTCGACGAGGCGCTCGATCACGCGGCGCGGGCGGTCGTCGACTTCGCGGGGGGAACGCGCATCGCCGACAGCCTTCGGACCTTCCACAGGCTGCACGCGCGCCGGGTCCTCCGGCGCGGAGCCGTCGTTCTTCTGGTCAGCGACGGATGGGAGACCGGCGATCTCGCGCTCCTCGAAGACCAGATGCGCAAGCTCCAGGGCGCCTGCCACCGGCTGGTCTGGTTGAACCCGCTCCTCGGCCGGTCCACGTATCGCCCTCTTGCCGAGGGCATGTCCCTCGCGCTTCGATACGTCGACGACTTTCTCTCGATCCACAATCTGCAGTCGCTGAAGGACCTCTCCGTCCACCTCGGCCGACTGCCGTCGCGAAAGCGTGCACGCCTACCGGGGCCTCCCAGGGCCGAGGGTCAATCGAATGAAGCTCGAAGGTGATTTCTTGTTCCAGGCGCCCATCGAGGAGGTCTGGAAAGCCCTTCTCGACCCCGTGGTGCTCGCCGCGACGATGCCCGGGTGCGAGAAGCTCGACCTCGTCGACGGCCAGTACCAAGGGGACCTCCACATCAAGGTCGGTCCCATTCAGGGCAAGTTCAGCGGCAAGGTCGACCTCAAGGACATGTCGGCGCCGAGCAGCTACACGATGCTGGTCGACGGCCGGGGCGCGCCGGGCTTCGTGAAGGCCTCCGCCCTCGTGAAGCTCGAGCGCGAGGGGGTGCAAACCCGCCTGCGATACGACGCGGACGCCCAGGTGGGAGGCAAGATCGCGAGCGTGGGCCAGCGATTGCTCGAGGCGTCGGCGCGCGCCATCGCGAAGCAGAGCCTCGAGGGATTGCAGGAAAACATCAAGATTCGGATGGCAACGGCCAAAGCCGCGAGCCCGACGGGGGCCGAGCCGGCGGCCGCGAAGGTTCCGAACGACGGCCCGGCGGCGAACGAACCGCCAGACCCGAGCACGCGGCCGGAGCCGGAGCCCGCGGCCATTGCTCCGCTTCGAAAAGTCGACCAAGCTGCTCTCGCCGCAAGCATCGCAAAGGAAGTCACCAAGAGTCTTCTTCCCATGCCGGTGGTCGTCGTCTTGGCGATCGGCATTCTCCTCGTCGGCTGGTTTCTCGTTCGACGATAAGACCGCATCGGCGTCCCGAAGTTCGCGTGCGAGCGCCCTCTCGCAAAGGAGCTACCGACGTGATTCCCGCAGGCTTCGATTATCACGCGCCCAAGACTCTGGACGAGGCGCTCACCCTGCTCGCGACCATGGACGGGGCGAAGGTGCTCGCCGGAGGGCAGAGCCTCATTCCGGCCATGCGCTTTCGGCTGGCCATGCCGCAGACGCTGGTCGACATCCGGCACATCAAGGAGCTGTCGTTCGTGGAAGAGCGCGGCGACTTCCTCGCCATCGGGGCGCTGACCCGGGAGTTTCAGCTCGAGGAGTCGCCGGTCGTCGCGCGGTCGTATCCGCTGCTGTCGGACACGGCGCGCGTCATTGCCGATCCGATCGTACGCAATCAGGCGACCGTCGGGGGCAACCTGGCGCACGCCGACCCGGCGAACGATCACCCGGCGACGATGCTGGCGTACGGCGCGCAGCTCGTCGCGCGGGGCAAGAAGGGCACGCGGAGCATCGCGATCGACGACTTCTTCGTCGGTCTCTTCGAGAGCTCGCTCGAGCCCGGGGAAATTCTGGCCGAGATCCGGATCCCCAAGCCGCCGCCCGGGAGTGGGGGCGCGTATCTCAAGATCGAACGCAAGGTCGGCGACTACGCGGTGGCCGCGGTGGCCGTGGAGCTCCAGATCTCCGGCTCGATCATCAAGAGCATTCGCGTCGGGCTCACGAACGTGAACCCGGTCCCCGCTCGCGCCAAGGCGGCCGAAGGCATCCTCCTCGGCAAGGCGCCCACGCCCGATCTCCTGGAAGCCGCGGGCGTCGCCGCCGCCGCCGAGTGCGACCCCTCCGCCGATCTGCGCGGGCAGGTCGATTACAAGCGGGACATGGTCCGGGTGCTGACGAAACGCGCCGTGCTTCGCGCCGTCGAGCGCGCCAAAGGAGTCACGTCATGAGCCGCCATACGATCACGGTGACCATCAACGGCGAGCCGCATACGCGCGAGGTCGAGGCGCGGACGCTGCTCGTTCACTTCTTGCGCGAGGACGTGGGGCTCACGGGCACGCATATCGGATGCGATACGACGAGCTGCGGAGCGTGCACCGTCAACCTCGACGGCCGCCCGGTCAAGAGCTGCACCGTGTTCGCGGTGCAAGCCGACGGCGGGACCGTCGGCACCGTCGAAGGCCTCGCCGCCGGGGGCAAGCTGCACCCGCTCCAGGAGGGGTTCTGGGAGAAGCACGGCCTGCAGTGCGGGTACTGCACTCCCGGAATGCTCATGACCGCCGAGGGCCTCCTTCGCAAGAACGCGAGCCCGACCGAGGACGACATCCGACACGGGATCTCGGGCAACCTCTGTCGATGCACGGGGTACAACAAGATCGTCGAGGCCATTCAGTACGCCGCGGAAAAGCTCCGCGCGGAGAGGACGGGGGCGTAGCGCCATGACCACGCAGCTCGACGATCGCACGGAGCATCACTCGCCCAAGCCCGCCGGCACCTCGGCCCACGTCGCGAGCACGGACCAAGTCCGCATCACCACGCCCGAGAAGGTCTGCGGCATGGGCCACCGCATGAAGCGCAAGGAAGACCCTCGCTTCATCCAAGGCAGGGGTCGTTACGTCGACGACGTGAAGCTCCCGGGCATGGTCTACATGGATATCGTCCGGAGTCCCTACGCCCACGCGAAGATCCTCAAGATCGACGCGAGCCAGGCGTTGGCCACCCCGGGCGTCCTCGCGGTCATCACGGGCGAAGATCTGAAGAAGGCCGGCAACCTCCATTGGATGCCGACGCTCATGTCGGACACGCAGATGGTGCTGCCGATCGACAAGGTCGTCTACTACGCGCAGGAAGTCTGCGTGGTGGTCGCGACCGAGCGGTACATCGCCGCGGACGCCATCGAGAAGGTCGTCGTCGACTACGACCCCCTTCCCGCGGTCGTCGATCCGGTCCAAGCGCTGAAAGACGAGGTCATCGTCCGCGACGACAAGGAGAAGAAGACCAACCATATCTGGCATTGGGAGTCCGGCGACGCCGCCGCGACCGACAAGGCCTTCGCCTCGGCGGCGACCGTCGTAGAAGAAAAGATCTACCTTCCGCGCATCCACGTCTCGTCGATCGAGACGTGCGGCATGGTGGCCAACTACGACAAAGCGCGCAGCCACATGCAGATCTACATGACGTCGCAGGCGCCCCACGCCCACCGCACGGTGTTCGCGCTGGTGAGCGGGCTGCCGGAGCACATGATTCAAATCATCTCGCCGGACATCGGCGGGGGCTTCGGAGGCAAGGTTCCGGTGTATCCGGGCTACGTCTGCTGCGCGGTGGCGAGCCTCGTCCTCGGCCGGCCCGTGAAGTGGATCGAGGATCGAAGCGAGAACCTCCAGGCCGACAGCTTTGCGCGCGACTACCACATCGAAGCGAAGCTCGCGGCCGACAAGGACGGCAAGATCGTCGCCTTGAAGGTGAAGACCCTGTCCGACTGTGGAGCCGCCGACGCGGCCGCGAACCCGTCGAAGTTTCCGGCGGGCCTCTACAGCATCTGCACCGGGTCGTACGACATGAAGGCGGCCCACGTCGCGGTCGACGGCGTGTACACGACCAAGCCGCCCGGGGGCGTCGCCTATCGGTGCTCGTTTCGCGTGACCGAGGCGGTGCACATGATCGAGCGGATGGCCGATATCATGGCCCACCAGCTCGGCGAAGACCCCGCCGACTTCCGATTGAAGAACTTCATCCGCCCCGACCAGTTTCCGTACAAGAGCCCTACCGGCTGGGAGTACGACAGCGGGAACTACGAAGGCGCGCTCCGCAAGGCGATGGAGATGATCGACTACCGCGCTCTCCGCAAGGAGCAGCTCGAGAAGCGGGCGCGCGGTGAACTCATGGGCATCGGCATTTCGAGCTTCACCGAAGTCGTCGGGGCGGGACCCTCGAAGGACTACGACATTCTCGGCATCAAGATGTTCGACTCCGCCGAGATCCGCATCCATCCGACGGGGAAGGCCATGGCCCGCTTCGGGACCAAGTCGCAAGGGCAAGGTCACGAGACGACCTACGCGCAAATCGTGGCCGAGGAACTCGGCCTTCCGGCCGCGGACATCCAAGTCGAAGAGGGCGACACGGACACGGCCCCCTACGGCCTCGGCACGTACGCGAGCCGGTCGACGCCCACGGCGGGCGCGGCCGCGGCGATGGCGGCCCGGAAGATCCGCGCGAAGGCGAAGAAGATCGCCGCTCACTTGCTCGAAGTCGGAGAAGACGACCTGCAGTGGAACGTGGACCGCTTCGAGGTGAAGGGCTCGCCGGAGAAGAAGAAGACGATTCAGGAGATCGCCTTCGCCGCGTACACGAACCATCCGCAAGGCATGGAGGCCGGGCTCGAGGCGACCGACTACTACGACCCGCCCAACCTGACGTTCCCCTTCGGCAGCTACATTTGCGTCGTCGACGTCGACAAGGGGACTGGCGAAGTCAAAATCCGGCGCTTCGTCGCGGTGGACGACTGCGGCAACATCATCAACCCGATGATCGTCGAAGGCCAGATCGAGGGTGGCCTGACGATGGGCCTCGCTCCCGCGATGTTCGAAGAGATCGTCTACGACGAGAACGGCCAGAACCTGACCGGGACTTTCGCCGACTACCTTCTCCCGACCGCCGTCGAGTCTCCCAAGTGGGAGCTTGGTAAGACCGTGACGCCGTCGCCTCATCACCCGATCGGCGCGAAGGGCGTCGGCGAGTCACCGACCGTCGGGGCGCCTCCCGCGATCGCGAACGCGGTCGTCGACGCGCTCTGGCATCTCGGGGTGCGCCACATCGACATTCCCATCACGCCGCAGAAGGTCTGGCGCTTGCTGAGGGCGCACGGCGTCACGGAGTAAATCCCATGCAATCGCTCACCACGACCGCGCTCTCCAGCCCCACGGGGGTCGACCTTCCGGCGCCCCTGGTGCCCGCGAACGCGGACCCCTTGGCCGCAGCGGTCGCCCTCCGCTCGCGCGGCGTTCCGTTCGTATTGGCGACGGTGGTTCGCGCCGTCGCGCCGACATCGGCGAAACCGGGAGACAAGGCCCTTCTGACCGAGCGCGGGGTTCTGGTGGGGTGGGTCGGCGGAAGCTGCGCCGAGCCCATCGTGCGAAAGGAGAGTGCAGCCGCGCTCCGCGACGGGGAGTGTCGCTTGCTTCACATCACGCCCGAACCCGACGCGCCCGCCGATCGGCCCGGGCTCTCCGTTCACGAGATGACCTGTTACAGCGGAGGCGCGCTCGAGATTTATCTCGAGCCGTACCTGCCCATGCCGACTTTGCTCGTCTTCGGCAACTCGCCGGTCGCCCGCGCCCTTTGCGATCTGGGACGAGTGATGAAGTACCGCGTGCTGCTCTGCGATCTCGGCGAGCGTCCGTCCATGGCCGACGAGCTCGACGTCGTCCGCGACCTCGACAAGCTCCCGGAGCTCGATCCGGCGTCGACGTACGGCGTCGTGGCGAGCCACGGCGTCTTCGACGATGACTCGCTCGAAAAGGTCGTCGAGCTCGGCCTTCCCTATATGGGATTCGTGACGAGCCGAAAGCGGCGGGACGAAGTCTTTGCGGCGCTCGAAGCGCGCGGCGTGGCCGCGGATCGCCTCGCGCGGGTCACGGCACCCGCGGGGCTCGACCTCGGGGCTCGGTTGCCACAAGAGGTCGCGGTCTCGGTGATGGCTCAGATCGTGTCGGTGCGACGCGCCGGCAAGGGCGCCGCCGTGGCCGTGATGCCTCCGGTCCAAGCGAAGGCCTCCCCCTCGCGCAGTCTCGCGGCGGGCCCGCCTGGGGCTTCGCCGCACGAGAGCTGCTGCCATGGTCCATCGGGCAAGTCCGAGTGAGCGGGGCCTTTCGGCGATTGTGCTCGCCGCGGGCCTCTCGCGCCGCATGGGCGGCAAGAACAAGCTTCTCCTTCCCGTCGGGGGGGTGCCGCTCGTCGCTCACAGCGTGACCACGATCAGGGCGTATCCCTTCGTCGAGGTCGTCGTGGTGACGGGTCACGAGTCCGCAAAAGTGGAGGAGGCGCTGGCTCCCCTTCCCGTCCGGTTTGCGTTCAACCCCCGATACGAAGACGGGCAGATGACGTCCGTGCGGGTCGGGCTCGAAGCCCTTTCGAAGCCCGCGCACGGCGTGATGGTCTGCCTTGCCGATCAGCCCATGCTTGGCGGCGAGGACCTGACCGCCATCGCCGGGGCGTTCCTCGACGGCCCCGGGTGCGCCGTGCTCGTTCCGACGTTCGGCGGCGCACGCGGCAATCCGATCGTCCTCGCGCGTGAAAGCATCCGCGACATCCTCGCGCGCGGCGCGAACTTCGGTTGCAAAGACTTCGTCTCTCGGAATGGAGATCTCGTGACCACCCTGCCCATGCCGAACAATCACGTTCTCTTCGATCTGGATCGTCCCGAGGACTACGCCGCGCTCCTCGCGTATGGTTCGCGAACGACGGACCGCGACTCGGCGTCCCGGTCTTGACCGCGGAAGCGCCGGCGGTCCGCCAGGCTGCGTTCCTGTCTCGCCCACCGACGAGAGCGTGCCCGCCGGTGACGTCGTGCCGGCGGGCGATGATCAGAGGTCGTCGACGCCGTGGGCAGGCCGAATGCCCGCGCTTGCGGGGGTAAGCGCCCCCGATCACGCGAGGCGCGACGCGGAAAGAGCGGCTTCCGCGAACGATGACGACCGTCGCTGTGAGATTCCGCGGTGTTGAACGCGTGAGGGACCTTGTGTATGCCAGCCGTAGTGGCTGCTGGCCCGATTGTCAGGCCACCAGGTGACCAGGTTACCAGACGAGAGAACGCGCGCGCGCTGCCGGAAACGCAAACGCGCTCCGCGTGGCCGGCCCCAGAGGGACACATTCCAATGTACACGCAAATGGCTCATCGTGTGGCCTTGGCAACCGTGCTTGCGGTGGCCTGTCACGCGTCGACGGCTGGCGCACAGACGCCGCCGCCAGCCGACGCATCGCCGCCGACCGAGACGCCGCCGACGCCACCCGCCGAAGTACCTCCGCCGCCGGCCCAGACGCCGTCGCCACAGCCAGCCGAAGGACCTCCTCCGCCCGCTGCCGCACCGTCACCGCCAGCAACCCCGCCCCCGCCGCCCGCTGCCCCACCCACGCCGACCCAGGCTCCCCCGGAGTCCCCCGCGGAGCGCTCCGCCGACTTGATGCCGCCGGTCCCGCTGCCGACGCGGTCCGCGGCCCCTGCGAATCCGGTCAATCCATGGTTCGTGCGTCCCAGCTTCGACGTGACCGCCGGAAAGGACGCGCAATGGAAACTGACGATCTACGGTTTCGCCGAATTCGATGCGATGACCGACTCGACCCGAAGCTTCACGGACAGCATCAATAGCAACATTCTCGCCCACGCCGGGACCCAGGCCGCGTCCGACGGACGCACCCAGGTGACGATCCGCAACACCCGGTTCGGGGTCAAAGGAAGCGTGCCCGAGATCGGCGGCGTCAAAACCTCGGGCGTCTTCGAGGGAGACCTCTTCGGTTACGACCCCAATCCGCCGGCGACGTCCGAAGCAGGCTTCTTCAACAACCCGACCTTCCGCATCCGCCATGCGTACGTGAAGCTCGAGAGCGACGTGGGCGATCTCCTCGCCGGACAGATGTATCACCTGCTCGGATGGCAGAATTACTTTTTTCCGGCGTCGCTCGGCTTCCTCGGGTTGCCGAACATGCTCTTCGGTCGAACCGGGCAACTGCGCCTGAGTCACACTTTCAAGAGCGACCCCGTCAACGTCGATTTGGCGGTGGCCGGGTTCCGGCCTGTCCAGCGCGACAGCGTCGTTCCCGACGTGGAGATGGGGCTCCGCCTTGCCCTCAACAATTGGAAAGGCATGAGTACGCCGGGAAACGGAGGCACGGCCGCGTTTCCTGCTGCCATCGGCGTCTCGGGCCTGGTCCGCAGGTTCAAGGTGGATCAATTCGCGCCCAGGCCGAGCGGGTCGAGCTCCGACACCGGATGGGCCGTCGCCGCCGACGTGCTGATCCCGGTGATCCCCGTGGTCGACAGCACCGACCGCCGCAACGCCCTCACGCTGATCGGGGAATTCACGGTCGGCAGCGCCGATGCCGACCAGTTCACCGGCATGACCGGGGGCGCGACCTTCCCGAACCTACCCGGCGGAGCGGCGTTCGCCGCGGACGTCGACAACGGCCTGGTTACCTACGACCCACTCGGAAACGGCGTTCTTCACACGATTGACTGGCGCACCTTCGAGGTCGGCCTCCAGTATTACCTTCCGCCGACAGGGCGGGCGATTCTGGCGGTCAACTACACGCAGGGCGACTCCGACAACATCGCCCAGCTGTTTCCGGAGGCCAGTGGCGTCATCCACAAGTCGCAGTACTTCGATGCGAATCTATTCTTCGACGTCACGCCTGCCGCGCGACTCGGCGTCGGTTACCAGTACGTGAGGCAGACGTTTTGCGACAACACCACGTCGCAGAACCACCGCGAGGAGATTCTGGCCCTATGGTTTTTCTAACACTGAGCTCGCCACGCGCCGCGGGCGCGTCGTGCGGCTCGATACCCCGAGCTCCCCGTGCGAACATTCACCTGATGTGCCAAGCCCTGATGCACAGCGCTCCCTCGGGTGCCGGTGTCGCCAGGGCCCGCTGCTTTGCTTTACGGAGGCTGTAATGAAGACCGGACCTTTCATACGACTCTTCGGGTGCGCGTTCATCGCGTCGGGCTGGCTCACTGGTTGCGGTTCCTCGAACGCCCCGGTCCCCGAGAGCGACTTGCTGCTCGCCCAAGAAAGCGTGATCGCGCCCTGCGATGCGTCCAACCTCACCGACACGACGTGTCTGCCGCCGGAGCCCAAGCTCCCGTCGGGATGTTTCACCGTTGCGGCGCCGCGGACGGTGACGCCGACGGTGGAAGGGGGCACGAACACGTTCGTTCCGGAAGGTGAGCTGGACTACCTGGACAAGCTCGACAATAGCTTGATAACGCCCTGGTTTGCCCAGGGCTACCGATGCGTCGAACTTGCGACCGGTCCCAACGGCGCCAATGCGTTTCTCATCGGTCAGCTCAAGCTGACTTCGTATCAAACGCTCGTCATCGACAAAGGCGTCACGGTGTACGCGTCTCGGAACCCGTTATCGTACGGCGCTGGGTGTGTGGTGACGGACGAGCGCGCCGCGGTGACGGATACGGCCGCGACCGGGGACATGTTCTTCGACTGCGGCGGCGTCATCATGGCGACCGGCGACCACGTGGCGATCATGGGCGAAGGAACCATCGACGGCCAGGGCGGCGAGCCATTGATCGGCGTTCCCTCTCCGACGAACGACATCGACACGGCTGCGGACCCCGCCATTGCGCCGGGCGCCTTCTCCTGGTGGAACGTTTCGGACTTCCAGCGCCACGACACCGGCGCGATGGGAGCGGGCCCGGGATCGGCGCCGAATCCTGCGCTCGTGCGCGTCGACAACGCGACGAACTTCGTTCTTTACAAAGTTCACCTGTATAACTCGCCCTTCTTTCACGTGGAGCTCAACAGCGATCGATTCCTCGTTTGGGGCGTCGACATCCATACCCCGTACGGCGCGACGAGCAGCGCGGGCCAGCTGTTGTCGAACTACGTGGCTCGAAACACCGACGGCATCGACCCCGGCGCGGCGACGGGCGTCACTCAGAACGGGTACATCGTCGGGACCACCATCTCGACCGGCGACGACATGATCGCGCTCAAAGGCCTCGCAACGGGGGGTGCGAACAATATCGTCATCGCGCACAACCACTTTGGAACGGGTCACGGGATGTCGATCGGCAGCGGCACGATCCTGGGAGTGACGAACGTGCACGTTTACGACCTGACCATGGACGGCGACGTTCCGGTCGACCCGCTCACGTCCGGGAGCGACATCAACGGCCTGCGCATCAAGTCGTATGCGGGGGCCGGCGGCTGGGTCAGGGACATCCTCTTCGAAGACGTATGCACCCGCGACGAGGCGTATCCGATCGACATCACCGCGAGCTACACCGCCAACCCGATGATCTTTCCGCTCGGGGTGCCGCCGGATTTCGAGGACATCACCGTGAAGGACTTCCACCAGATAGACGTGAACGGCCCTCAGCATGCCACGGAGGTGACGGTCGACGTGGAGGGCGACACGACGCACACGGCGACCGTCACGTTCGACAACGTCTGGGTGGAGCAGTCTCACGGCAAGAAGGGCGGTCCCGTGCTCACCGTGGCGTCGACGGCGACTCTCACCGGAACGATGAACACGGGGGCCCCGCCTGCCGGTAGCGACGATTCGTGCGCCGGCAAATCCTGGTGGCCGACCGCTCCGACGATTCCGTGAGCGGGCGGCGATGGCTCGCGGTCAGCGGACCCGGGCCCGCAAAAACTTCCCTATTTGCTCGGTGGCTTTGGCTGCCTCGGGGGTGCCGAGCAGGATGGGGTAAGCGTGGGGTAGGCCGTCGCCGATCTCGAGAACGACGTCCACCCCGGCTTTCGCCGCCGCCGTGGCCAGGCGTTCGGAATCGCTGAACAGCAGATCGGCCGTACCTGCCTGCACGAGCAACGGCGGGAGCCCGGACAGGGAGGCAAAGAGGGGCGACGCCAGGGGCGTCTTGGGGTCTGCCCCGCCGAGGTATTCGGTGGCGAACTGACGGAGCATGGCAGGGGTGGAGATCGGGTCCAGATCCGCGCGCTCGGTCATCGACGCTCCCGAGCTGGTCAGATCCACCGTCGGCGACATCAGTGCGGCGCCCGCAGGCAATGGCTCCCCGGCATCACGCAGGGCCACGAGCAGAGCGACGGCGAGCCCTCCGCCGGCCGAGTCGCCGGCCACCGCGATTGATTTTGCGCTCAGCCCCTGGTCTGCAAGAAGCCAGTGCCATGCGGCCTGGACGTCGTCGATGGCGGCGGGGAAAGGATGCCCGGGGGCCAGGCGATACTCGGGGAGCAGCACCCGCATCCCGCCGGCCCGTCCCAGCCGGGCAGCCAGCTCGCCGTGGCTGCGAAATGACCCGAGCTCGTAACCTCCGCCGTGCAAGAAGAGGAGCACGCGGCCGGTGTCCGCTCCCGGCGCGGCGAGCCAGTGGGCGGGCACTCCGTTCGCGGTCACCTCGGTCACCCGCACGTCGTCGGGCACTGGGTGAATGCGGCCCCCCGGGGCGAAGGCGGCCCGGCGCTCTTCGAGCGCCGGCGTGGGCTGGCTGGCACTGGCTTTTTGCCGGTCTCGGAATGCGTCGATCAAGTCCTGCATGGCTTGGCTCGGCATGTCGGCATCTCCTTGTGAACGGTCTCAAGCGGGAGTTCGCGCCGGCGCCGCCTCGACTTCGCCGAGGAGACCTGTCTCCATGTCGAAAACGAACCCCCGCACGGGGACGTCCTTTGCGATCCAAGGGTGCGATCTCACCTTCTTGATCTGTTCGCGAGTGTGTTGCGCAGGGTCCTTGTAAGAGAAGAAATGCATGGGCGCAGGCGATGCGTCACCCGTGGAAGCGGCGAGCTTCGCGTTCAACTCTTCGTCCGTGAACGTGGTGAATCCGCAGCCCGTGTGGTTGAAGAGCATGATCTCCGTCGTCCCCAGGACGTGCGTGGAAACCAAGAGCTCCGCCAGAACGTCGTCGGTGACCGCCGGTCCGCCGGTGCGGATAACGTCGATATCGGCGTGCGGCAGGCCCAAGATGTCCGGCAGATTCGAGAGGCGAGGGTCCATGCACGTCACCACGGCGATTTTGGGAGCCGGGCGTTGGGCGAGCCTTCGATCATGTCTCTTGACGTACTCGCGGTTTGCTTTTAGTGCGTTGTCGATAATGCTCATCGTTGGCCTCCACCGATTTGCCAGCGCCGATTGATTCGATACCCGAGGCCGTCGGCGCCGATGCGTGGCGTCGCGAGCTCCTCGAGAAGCGACGGTCTCATGCCAGGGCTCCCTTTGCGAGGACGTTTCCGCGAAGCAAAGCCGACACATTGCGCGGCGAACGGATGCAGGCACGAGCGCTCACGCGCGGATCGCATCGTGGCGGAGCGGCATGCCGGGTGCGCCGGCGGAGGCAGGAAGTCGCGCCGGACTCGTGCCGTGTGCCGCGGCGGCGCAATCGAGGACGGCCTGCTTCTCGCACGCTGACCACCGCGATGCAGCTCTACCAACCCATCAATGTTCCCAAGGGAGTCGCCGACGGCATTTGGATCGTCGACGGACCACTCGTCGTGTATTCGCTTGGGCCGCTACGCGTCCCGTTCCCGACGCGCATGGCCTTGGTCCGCCTCCACGACGGCTCTCTCTTCGTGTGGTCGCCTACCGAGCTCGACGCGCGGCTCGCGTTCGAGGTCGGGCGCCTCGGAGAGGTCAAGCACCTCGTCTCTCCGAATCGACTCCACTACTCGCATATAGGCGCGTGGAAGAAGGCCTTTCCGGGCGCGATCGCGTGGGCTTCTCCGGGTGCTCGAGAGCGCGCGGCGTCCCATGGGAGCGGCGCCGTCTTCGACAGGAACCTCCGGGAAGGTCCCGACGACGCTTGGGGGGCCGAGATCGACCAGCTCGTCTTTCGGGGCAGCCGTGTGCTCGAGGAGGTCGTGTTTTTCCATCGCGCCAGCCGTACGCTCATGCTCGCCGACCTGATCGAGAACTTCGAGCGGGACAAAGTCGGAGGCGCGGCCCACTTCGTGCTGGGGCTCGCGGGCGTCGCGGATCCCGACGGGAGCGCGCCGCTCGACATGCGCCTGACCTTCCTGGGCCATCGCGACATGGCGCGGCGCTGCCTCGGGCGAGTCCTCGCGTGGGACCCCGCGCGCGTCGTCATCGCGCACGGCCGCTGGTACGAGGAACGCGGGGCCGAGGAGCTCCGCCGCGCATTCCGATGGTTGTCTTGAGGCGCCGGTCCGGCAGGACGTCGCGGACAACACTATTTCGTTTAGAAATACACGGCGAGCGACCCGACCACGGTCAGCGGCGGCGCCGCGATGTCGTGGACCGCGCTCGAGGCGCGGGCCGTGCCGAGGTTCACGCTCCAGTTCGACGGGTAATACTCTTGGTCGTCGGCGTAGTGCAGGTCGAGTACGTTGAACCCGTCCACGCCGAGCTCGACGTTCGCGTAGCGAATCGATCCATTCGCGTTGAGGATGTTGTACGACGGTCCCTTGATCGCGCTGGTCGCTTCGGTCAGATAGCGGCCCGCGAGGAACGTGTACCCGATGCCGACGCGCCCTGTGAGCGGCCGCCCGTAGACGACCGCGAGCTTGCCGTGCGCGGTCACGTCGGCGCGCAGCACGACCGGCGGGACCTGGGGAATGTAGTGGACCACCCCGGCCACGAGAGTGTTGAACGTTCCCGATTGCACCGAAGCCGCGACCGAGCCAAGAAACCAATCCACCGGCTTCGCCACGGCCGACGCGACGATGCCGCGGCGAACGCTCGCCCCCTCGGTCGTGAAGCCCCCCGAGGTGGCCTCGAACACAAGTTCGTTGTCGACCCAGGTTTCGAACACCGAGAGCGTCGCCGTGTAACCCGCATCGAGCGTCTGGGCGCGGAAGCCCGCCTCGACGGAGCGTACTTTCGAGTAGGGCGAGGCTCCTTCCCGAATGCTCGGACCCGCGCCGCCGATTGTTCCCGGGGCCGGCGGCGTGAGCATGGATCCCGTCGACGTGGCGACGTTGGCCGTCGCGTCGAGGGAGCGGAAGCCCTCACCGTACGAAACGACGGGCGTGAGCTCGGGCGTGATGTCGTACTGCGCGGTCACGCGGGGTCCCACGGCCACCCCCTGCGTGGCTCGCAGAGAGCCTGGCACGACCCCCACGTCGGCCGGTGCCGCCGCCAGGTTCGGCGTGAGGGCTTGCGCCGCCGCGACGTCGTAAAGCAGGTGATCGTTCACGGACACGTAGAGCAAGTCGACGCGCACTCCCCCGGAGATGCGCAAGCGCTTCCAGAAGCGGAGGTCGAGGTCGAGGTACGCGCCCGCGTCGAGCGTGTCGAGCCCCGCGTCGAGGCGACGGTCCCACGCTTCCAGAGTGGTGGGGCTCAGCAGGCTTTTGGCTTGATCCGTATGACCGGCGCGAACGTAAACGCCGGGCTCGGTCGTGGCTTCGAACCATGATCCGAAGTGCCAAGGGGCGGCGTGGAATCGAGACGTCACCCCCACGGCGGATTCGACGTTGGTGGTCTCCCACAGGTCGCCCATCCCCCCGGCGAGCTCCGGATCGAGCTGCGAACTGAATATGTTGCCCGTGTAGTTCTGGCGCTCTCGAAAGTTCGTGAACATCGCCCACGGCGCGAACTCGAAACGCGCTCCCGTCGGCGCGACGTGGTCGAAGTCGGCGCCGAGAATGACTCGCGCAGCCTGCACGCCCTGACCTTGGGTGAAGAAGGGATAGCTGTCGTAAAGACCGATGCGCCCGGCGTCGACGTCGTCTTGCCGTACGACGCCGGGCAACGTCTCGCGAGCGCCGTAGGCCGTGGCGAGCAGGCGCACGTGGTCGCGCAGCCCCGCGTCGAAGCTGTACTGCGCATTCATCGACGCGGATTGCGAAGCTCGGTTTTCGCCAAAGCCGTCCGTCTGGCGAACGGCGAAGGCCGCGAAGGTTTCCTCGTCCGCGCCTTCCGGGGCGACGATCCCCACCACCCGCGCCTGGTTGAAGGACCCGTACGACGCCTTCAACTCCGTACCGCGGTGCTCCATACCGAGGTCGAAGTAGGCGCTCCCGACGATGGCGGCGTCGCCCTGGCGAGGGTCGAAGGGCCCCTCGAGCACACGAATGCTGCGGACGACCTCGGGGATGATGAAGTTGACGTCGGCGTATCCTTGTCCCTGCACGTGCACGGGATTGTTGATGGGGACGTTGCCGACGCGCATCTCGATGCCCGACCCATGCTCGAGATCGAAGCCGCGCAGGTACACGTCGTTGCCGAGCCCCTCGCCGTCCTCGTGGTCCACGAAGAAGCCCGGGGCGGCAGACAGCATCTCGCTCGTCTGCTGGCGTGGTGAAGCCTCGAGCAGCTCCCGTTTGATGCGGATGTCACCAATGCCACGCGGCGACGACCAGCCAATCCCTCGCACCTCGACGACCTGCGCGTAGTCCTCGTCCTGCTCGTTGAGGGTGACCGGCACGCTCGGCCCATGCGAGAGAGCTTGAGGAATGGATGCCGCTACGGGCGGCAAAGGAGCCGAGGCGACGGTTGCCTCCGGCGCGTTCGCCGCGTCAGGAGCGCCCGCGTCCGCGGCGGTGTCTGCAGCGACAACGGCTGCCTCCGGCGCGCTCGCTGCGTCCGGGGCCCCCGCGTCCGCGGGAGCGCTCGCGGCAGCCGTGGCCGAGCTCGTCGCGGGAGCGTGAAAGACGACGACGTACTCGACTCGGGAACGCACTTGGCGCCCGTCGCGCGTCGAGGCGCGAAACGTCGCCTTCTTCACGGCGTCCAAGGCGGCTTGGTCGAATGCCGCCGGGGCGTCGGCCGGGACGCGCGAGAACACGACCGCCGATTCCACGTGTCCCGTCGTGTCGACGACGAGCTGTAGCGTGACTTGCGCTTCAACTGCCGGAACGCCGTTGGGAACGGGGACATCGATCGGCGTCTCTGGCTCGGCGGCCACCACCTGCCCCCGCGCCGTCGAGGTAGTCACGCTCAGCGAAAGGAAGACAAGCGCGGCGGCCGCGCCGGGAAGGTCGAAGAGGCGGATCACATCAAAACGAAGTCGCCCGAAAGGTCGCCCGATATGCCGCCGTCCGTCTCGAACGCCGTGTTGTCGCCCGGCACGTCGGAGATGAAGTTGTAGACGCCCTCCACGAGAGGTACCTGCACTACGAGGGTTTGGCTAGCACCGGGTTGCAGCGGCGGAATGAGGGTGACCGCGTTCGGCGTGGCCGATCCGGCGTCGTCGGGGTTGTCGAAGCACGAGGTCGGATTCATGCAGGATGCCGGAAGCCCGGTCGGTATGCACTGAACGACCATGTCGTGGGGCTTGGTGCCGGTGTTGGTCAACGTGAGCGTCACGATACCGAAATTTTGGACCGAGATATTCGTTTCGGTGGATCCGCTGTCCACGCCGCCGACACTGAAACCCGTGTCGCTGACGCTCACGAGCTCCGTATAGTACCCCCCGTTGACGCCGTCTTGGTCGGGAGGAGCGCATGCGTCACTGTTGCCGTTGCTGCTACTGCAACTCGCGCCCGCCAGGACGAGGCTCACCGCCGAGACGCCCATGATGGCGCCACGCAGAAGGGTGGATCGCAGACAACGCTGTGGTTTCTCTTCCGCAAGGTTCATGCGCCGCACCTTAGCACTACTCCGCCACTTTATATTGGAACAAACGGCTTCACGAGCTCGCCGCAAGCGGGGCATGGAATGGGCGCAGCCAGCCGAAGGACGAGAGCGCGGCGGATGGCCGGCAGCGTGGTCGTCGAAGGGAGCTGACTGCGCCTACGCTTTATTTTGGCGGACCCGCGTCGTTTGCAGAAAGGCGAAGGCGATCATCGTAAGCAGCGCGTGGTGGTGAAGCCCATGCCAAGAGCGGCCTTCGAAGTGGGTGAGGCCCAGCTCCTCTTTGAGCTGCTGGTGCGCCTGTTCGCAGGACCATCGGGCTTTTATGGCGGCCGCGATGGTGTTGAGGTCGGTGGTGTCGGGGTGGTTGGTCAGATGAAACTTGATGTCGCCATTTCGACGGCGCTCGCAGACCAGCCACGCATCTTCGCCGGGCAGG
>DASYBG010000046.1:0-145616 GCA_036500865.1 Polyangiaceae bacterium | reverse complement strand
CTCGAGTCCGGGGTTATTGCCGCTGTTGCCTCGACTTTGCATCATCGAAAATGTGGCGCAAGGAATGAAAGATACAAAGCGATAATCGACGTGCACGGGGCACGCGTCGATCGTCGCCAGGAGCACGTCGCGGTCGTCGATGCTGACGCCGTTCGAAACGGTGACGCCGGTCGGCGCCGCGCCGAGCGACGTGGTCGTCGTGCTCTGGCGCGTATAAGCCGCGCTGACCTGCAACGAGTGCTTCCAGGCGCCCCACGTGTGGGCCACCTCGAACCCGAGACGGACGCCCTGGGCGGGGTTGAACGTGGTCTGCTCGTCGAAGCCTCGGACCACCGGGTCCGCGGGGCCCGCGGTAAAGGCGGTGTACCCGAGGGAGAAGGAGTACGCGAAAGGGCGCGCGGGGCGGCCTTCCGCGGGTGCCGGCGCCGACGGCGGGGGAGCCGGCGGCGCGGGAGGGAGAGGCGACGGTCCGTCGGCGACGTCCGGCGCGGTCGCGTCGACCTGCGCGATGGCGATGCCCGCGGCGGCGATCTCCGCGGCCTCCTCGCACGTGGGCGCCCGCACCGAGCGGTCGAGCGGAGCGCGCCCATCCTGCGTGGAGGTCACGCGTGCCGAGTAGCCTTGTCCTCGCGCGACAGCCGTACGCTGACCTGGACCGACCCGACGCGAGCCCTTCTCCGCGCGACAAGCTCGGTCCGCACCGCGGTCTCGAACGCCTGCGCGTTCGGGCAGTCGGGCGGCGCGTCGTACTGGAGCACGATGGGCGGCTGCGCGTTCGGTTCTTCCGCCGCGGCCGCCCGAGCGACGGCGAGCCACGTCAGCGCCCCGAAGAGAGACAGAGTTCGGAGCATTCGATGGCCTCCCTACGAGTGACGCCAGGGCGCCCGTTTTGATCGGCGGGAGGCGAAAAAAGATCTATCGAGCGACCGGCGCGGCGGCCGCGGAGGACGCGGGCTCGACGTCGTCGTTGTACGTATTGATGGCGTCGTACAAATGGGGGACCGCGTTGAGGCCAATGACGGCTCCGACCAGCTCGACCAGCAGCCCAGAGCCGAGGATGATCACGCCGGTGGGCGGAGGAGCCCCGCCGCCAGTGTGCTGAACCTCGTCGGAGGCGGCGACCGCGAGGCCGGCGAATGCGGCGGCCGCGCCCAAGTACGCAAGCACGAGGCCCACCGTCACGCCGTTCTTGTACGCGCGGGCGAACTCCTCGGCCTTCGGATCGCCGCGCACGGCTTCGACGATGTCTCCGCCGAACATGCCCCCGGCGTACGTTCTCCCGTCGCGGACGTAGGCATAACTCCCGTTCTCCATGACCAGCGATATCCGCGGGCCGGGACGGGGCATGTAAGTCGACGCGCAACCGCTCGCATACGCGGCGATCGCATCGCGAGCGCCGCTCGGGTCCACCTCCTCATCGCGGTCATGGGTGCGGTACGATAGCTCGTCGCTGGAGGAGGCGATCCCAAGGCGTCGGGCCGCGATCCCGAGCCTTCGGGTGCCGATCCCCACGCGTTGTCCGGCGAACCCGAGCCGTCGGGTCGCGAACCCAAGCCGTCGGGTCGCGAACCCGAGCCGTCGGGTCGCGAACCCAAGCCGTCGGGTCGCGAACCCAAGCCGTCGGGCGGCGAACCCAAGCCGTCGGGCGGCGAACCCAAGCCGTCGGGCGGCGAACCCAAGCCGTCGGGTGCGCGTCCCCACGCGTTGTCCGGCGAACCCAATGCGTCGGGTCGCGAACCCAAGGCGTCGGGCAAGGAACCCAAGGCGTCGGGCGGAGAACCCAAGCCATCGGGTCGTGATGGCGGGGCTCCGCGCGCGTCACTCCTCGACGGCGAACGGGCTGAAGTTCGTCCCCCGGTCGAAGTGGTCTTCGCGCTCGTAGCGCTTGAGGCGTCCGACGACGAAGTACGTGAGCGGCGTGAGGGCGACCTCCACGAACACCTTGAACAACCAGTTGTGGATCACGATGTGCACGAGGGTCGCGCCTTGCCATATCCCGAGAAACGAGAGCGGGTAAAATATGCACGAGTCGACGAACTGCCCCGCGACGGTGGACCCGATCGTGCGAGTCCACAGCCGGCGGCCGCCGGTCAGAAGTTTCATTTTGGCGAGGACGAACGAATTCACGAAGTCGCCCGCCCAGTAGGCGGTGAGGGACGCGATCGTGATGCGCCAGGTATTGCCGAATACGATTTCGATCGCCGGCTGGAGCAGGCGATTGAAAGGTTCGTTCGCGTCCGGCGGCAGGTGAACGACCACGGTGCTCATGAGCGACGCGAACGTCATCGTGCCGAAGCCCAGCCAGATGGCCTTTCGAGCTTTTGCGTACCCGTAGACCTCCGTGAAGACGTCGCCGAAAATGTAGGAAATGGGAAAGAAGATGTTGCCCGCTCCGAAGCTGACGGTGCCGGCCCCGGGGAAGGGGACGGCGACGGTCTTTCCCGGTCCGATCAGGTTCGAGCAGAGCAAGACGGCCACCGAAGCGCTGAGGAGTATGTCGTAAGCCTTGTAGTTGCGGCGCGGAGCTTGCGTAGTCTGCACGCTCGCTACAATGGACGGAGAAGCACCCGCCGCCAAGAACGACGCAGTCGACGGGCCGACGGGCCACCACGCCGCGGAGGGCGCGGCGACATACAAGATGGCGACGAGAGCGACGCGCGAGCGACGACCCGCGCGGTTCCGACTCGCCTCCGTCTACGACGTGATGGCCACGACTCCGTGCGCACGGGATGTCGGGCCCGGGCCCGCGCCTCGCGAGGCTCGGGCGACCATGTAGGACAAAAGTTGAGAAAAGTGATCGGCCGACGGCAAGTCGGGCCTTCGCCATCTCCTCACCTATAGGAGGTCGATGGCGAGGCAATGACGCCCCGCCGGGTACCTCCGTTTCGATACGCACAATCGAGAAAACGGAGAGAACAACATGGCTACGAAGACGAAATCCACGAGGCAGAACCAGCTCCGACAGCTGATGGCGGGCATCGACAAGCACCTCGCGAACGTGACCTCGGTCACGCTCGCGGGCGCCGACGTTCCCCTCCCTCAGGTGAAGGCGCAACTCCAGGCGGACGTCGACGCGTCGGATGCTTCCGTGCAAGCGAAAGCAAACCTCGCGGCGGTCGTCCAAAGGGAGCGCGACTCGCACGCCAACCTCGAACCCACGTTGCGGCTTTTCAAATCGTACGTCGTCTCGCATTTCGGGGACACGAACGACGCGAGCGACGTGCTGTCCGACTTCGGCCTGAAGCCGCGCGCGTCCCCCAAACGGACGGTCGCGACGATGTCCGAAGCCGTGGCGAAGGGCAAGGCGACACGAATCGCGCGCCACACGATGGGTCCGAAGCAAAAGGCGAAGATCACGGGCACGGTGCCCGCGGAGGCAACCTCCGCGTCCAGCACCGCCGCCCCGACGTCCGCGCCCGAGCCGACGCCCGCGCCCGAGCCGGCGCCTGCCACGCCGAAGCCGACCGCCACCGCGCCCGCGGCCTCGTAGTCCCGCGGAACGCAGCACCGTAAGGCCTAGAACCGTGGTCGCAAAAACAAGGGAAGGGAGACGGCGGGTGGAAAGCGCTCGCCGTCTCCCGGCCCGTACGGGCTCATCCGCCGAGCTCTAGAATGAGCGGACCGAGCGGGTCGAGGGCTCCTCTTTGCATGCACGAGAGGCGAAAGACGGACACGATGTCGAACGTGACGACCCTCCCGCACGCGCCTGGGTCCGCCGGGTCCGATGCCGCCTCGCGCGCGCCTCGGGCGGGCGCGTCGAGCTCCGCCGTGGATGCGCAAGGCCACGCCGACGTCGACTGGGGCCGTGTCTACCGAGAGGCGGTCGCGGCGCTGGAGCCGGTGGTCGGCGTCGTCCATATGGAAGAGGTCGCGCAGGAGGGGATGTACCTCGTCTTTGCGGGCGAGGCCCCGGAGCGGCTGGAGGGCGAGACGGTCGCCGGGCACGTGGCGCGCTCCGGCCTGCGGGCCTGGCGAACCGCGCTGCGGCTGGGGCGCTGGCGGCGCTCACCGCATGTTTTCGTCAAGTTGCAGGCGGCCCTCGATGTGCCTGTTCCCACGGGGGAGGGGGTACTTTCGATGCAAGAGGAGCGCGCGAGGCGCTTCGCCTGCTTGATCGAAGCGATCGGAGACGACCGAGAAGTGGCGGGCATCGTGCGCCTGGTGCGCGGGGGTGCCTCGACCGAGTGCGAACAGGCGGCGTGGCTGGGGATCACGCTCGAGGCCCTCCGAAACGCTCGAAAGCGGCTCAAACGCCACATCGAGGCCGTGAACGCCCGCGAGGGCGAACGAGACGCCGCGCAGACCGGCGAAGAACTCCCCAAAGTGAGGCAGTCGTGACGGAAGAGAAGCTCGGGCCGGGTGACGCGTGGGGTGCCCTCGAAGAAATGGTGACCGCCGACGAGGCGGTCCGGGTGGCCGCGCTGACGGACGCGCAGCTCGACGCGGAGCTGGCGAAGCGCGGCATCGACCCGGCCAGGCTCCATGCGGCAGGGGAAGCGCTCGCCGAGGAGCTGTCGAGCAGGAGCAAGCTGAGGGCCTTCGAGGATACGGGCCACGACGGCGAGGACCCGGCCGGCGACGCGAGGGCCGACGCGGAGGCGGAAGAAGCGAGCGACGAGGACGAGGAGGTCGAGGAGCTCCCGCCGAAGGCCCGCCCGGTGACGCGTCCGCGGTGGGTGAGGTGGGCGGTGGCGGCGGGCGTGGCGGCGGCGGTGGCGGTGCCCCTGGTCGGCATCCCGATGGTGCGTCGCGCGGTGTTTTCGGAGCCGCTCGGGTCGGGTCTGCCGCCCGACGATTCGTCGGTGATTCGAACGCAGGCGCTCCACGATTGCGACGAGAAGCTGTGGCTCGAGTGCTGGCAGAAGCTCGACGAGGCGAAGGCGATCGACCCGAGCGGCGAAGACACGGCGGCCGTGCGGGGCGCGCGGGCGGCGATCCGAAAGGCGCTCGAACCGCGGGAGCCGTAGGTTTTCTCACGATGCCCGCGTGAGTTGGGCTTCAGGCTACAGTCTCCATCGGTGCCCCCCTCGCCCACGAAGCCGATCGACGAGCTTGCCGCGGCGTGGCGGTCGGCGGTGTCTCCGTCGCGTCGGCGGGTCGCCGTGGCGGGTTTCGTGCTCCTGTCGATCCTTGCCTTCCTCGGGGCCCGGTACGGCACCGACCGCGCGCGCCTCGGCGCGGGCCTGCTGCTGCTCGGGGGTGCGCTCGGCGCGTTCGCGTGGTGGGGGGCCGGGCGCTTCGGCATGCGCGAACCGTCCGCCGTGCTGCGGCGGCTGGTGTGGCATGTGGATCGCGCGCGGGCCGAGCGGGCGCTCCGCGCGCTGACGTTCGTGCGCGAGGGGGCGCGCGGCGACGGGACTTCCGACGAGCTCGCCCGGCTTCACGTGTCGCGCGTGGTGGCGGCGCTGCCGGCGGCCCAGGTGGTGGAGCGCGCGAAGAAATCGGCGTCGCGGCTGCGGCGGCTAGCGCTCGCGGGGTGGGTGGCCGCGTTGCTGGTCGGTGGGACGCGGCTCTGGTCGGTGCTCGAAGGCGCCGACGTGCTGGTCGCGCGGCAGGGGACGGCGCCGGTGCCGATGCGTTGGCTGGACGAGGTGGATCTCGCGTCGCGGCCGCCCGAGTATTTGCACGAGGGCGAGCGGTCGGGGCTGCAGTGGATGTCGTTGCTGCTGCCCTACGGGTCGACGATCACCGTGCAAGGGGTGCCGCAGCACGCGGGCCGCCGCCTCTTCTTGACCGACGGGATCACGGAGGTGCCGTTCGTGGAGGACGGCGCCGGGGCCGTCGTAGCGCGGTGGCCGCTCAAGGACACGACGACGCTGCACGTGGTGGCGCGCTTCGGAGACGTGGTGATTCCGCAGTCGGACCCGCTGTTGCTCGATTCGCTGCCGGACTTGGCGCCGGTGGTGCGGCTCGAGGGGGCGCCGCGCACGCTGCGGGTGGCGGACGAGCAGCAGGGGACGGTGCCGCTCCGGTACGAGGCGACCGACGACCACGGCCTGCGCGAGGTGCACCTCGTGCTGCGCTCGGGGACGCGGGAGGAGCGGCGCGTGCTGTCGCGGCTCGACGGCGAGCAGACGACGGACAAGGGCGGCTATGTGCTGAAGCTCCGCGACCCGTTCGTGAGGGCGAGCCACGTGCCGGTCGAGGTGACCGTCGAGGCCAAGGACAACGATCCTTTGACGGGACCCAAGTGGGGCGCGAGCGCGGCGATCGTGCTGGTGCCGCCCGACGTCGGCGAGCCGGAGGCGCGGAGGCTCGACGCGCTCCGACGGGTGCGCGACGCGCTGGTGGACGCGCTGGCGTGGCGGATCGCGACGCCGCCGCCGCAGGACGCGAAGGCGCGGGCGGGGTTCGTCGACGAGGAGGGCAAGCGGGCGGAGTTCGACGAGGCGTTGGCGACCGAGACGCTGTCGCAGACGTACGCGGGGGTGCGGGTCCCGCCGCGGCTTCGGTCGATGGTGCTGGCGCAAGAGCAGAAGACGCGGAAGGCGGTGGACGCCGAGGCTCGGGGGGCGATGCCGGCGGGCCACGCGGAGGTGGTCCGGGCGACGGAGAGGTTCGTCTTGGTCGTGGACGCGATGGTGCGGGGGATGGGGATGAAGGACGCCCGGGAGGCGGCGAAGCTCTTGGCGGATGCGGCCGATGATTTGGCGCTGGGGGCGGCGCAGCGGCGGGCGGAGGGAGTGGGTTTGGGAGCGGGAGTGGGTTTGGGAGCGGGTTCGGGAGTGGGTTCGGGAGCGGGTTCGAGAGTGGGGCGGGGACGTTTGGGTTTGGGGTCGCCGGCGACGGTTCGGATGGATGCGGCGACGCTCGTGTTGGGCGGGGGAGGGCAGGCGCTCTTGCGGCTTGGGGCGCTCGGTCGAGACCTTGGGGAGATCGTCGACGCGGACCTGAGTCGGGTGCGGCGGGCTCGGGACTCGGAAGACTGGTTTCACGCGGAGCTGGCGGCGCGCGATCTCGCCACGCGTTTGCACCAGCCGGACCCTTCGTTCGGGCCTCGCGGGGGTCGGCCGGGGCGGGCGGGGGGAGAGTCGGGCGGGGCGCAGCGCGAGGCCGGCGACGAGGCGGCGCCGCCCGACGAGGTCGAGCGGGCGTTCGAGGAGTCGGCCCGGGATCTCGAGCAGCTGGCGCAAGACCACGCGGGTCAGCTCGCCAAGATGGAGCATGCGATCGCCGATGCCACGAGCCAAAAGGAGCTCGAGGACCTGAAGCAAGAGGCGCACGAGCACGCCGAGGCGATCCGCGAGGCGGCGCGGGACCTGCCGAGCGTGGGGTTCGGGAGCGACTCGTGGACGAGCAAAGGCGCGGCGGCGCGGGAGCTCGCGGAGCGGATGGCGCGGGCGCTCGACGACGCGCAGACCGAGGACGCGGTCCAGAGCGGGCGGAGCGCGATCGGCTCGCTCGACGAAGCGAAGAAGATGCTCGGGGAGGCCGGGTGGTACGAGGATCCGGCGGGCAAGGCGACGGGCCGCGTCGAGCGGACGCGACGCAAGCTCGAGGCCGAGGAGCAGTGGGCGGAGCAGGCGGTCGCGGAGCGCCACAAGCGTGCGGCCGAGCGGGCGCGGGGCGAGCTCGAGCAAGGCGGCGCAGAGGAGGGGAAGCTCGCGGACCGGGCGCGCGACGTGGCACGGCAGGCCGGTGAGCGCGGGTCGCTGCCGGATCACGCGATTTCCTCGATCGAGGAGGCGGAGCGGGCGGCGCGGCGGGCGTCGGACGCGCTCCGCGCAGGGGACGCGGACAAGGGCCTCGAGGCACAGCGCGAGGCGCAGCGCGGGCTCGAGGCGGCGAGCGGGGACCTCCAGGGGGACGACGACGAGCGCGATGAAGGCGGCGAAGGTCGGTCGGGGATGCGCGACGGGAGCGGCGTGGGGCCCGGCCGGGACCCTCTGAAGCTCGATCCCAGCGTGGACCGGGCCGACGAGTTCCGGCGGCGGGCGCTTCGGGGCGGCGCGGCGACGGGTCCGCTGAAGGACGCGTGGCGTCGTTACGTGGAAGGACTGCTCCGATGAAGCCGACGACGGTTCGACGGGACGGGCGCGCGAAGGCCGTGGGGATGGCTACGCTCGTGGTGGCGCTCGGGGCGGTGGCGCTCGGGGCCGGGCCGTCGCGGGCGGACGCGGACGCGCCCTTTCGGGCGGAGGCGTTCATCGCCGGGCTGGATTTCGACCGGGCCCGCGAGGAGCTCGCCTCGGCGGACCCCCAGGACCCTCGCGTGGTGCTCGCGCGCGCGCGGCTCGCGATCAACGAGCTCGACTGCGACGGGGCCGCGGTGCTGCTGGCCGACGCGGACGTCCAAAAGGCCGACGAGGGCGGGCAGCTCGGGGACATGGCGCGGGGTTGCCAGCGGGTGACGGCGGCGCTCGCGGTGGACCGGGACGAGGCGCGTGGCATCGAGGTGCGCTGGCAGGACGAGCACGACCGGGCCCTCGCGCCTCGGTTGTTCGACACGGTGGCGGAGGCGCGGGCGGCGCTGACGCGGGACCTGGGGGTGGACTGGCCGAAGCCCACCCGCATCGTGGTCGTGCGGGACCTTCTCTCGCTGTCGGCGATGACGGGGCTTCCCTACGAGAGCGCGCAGACGACGGGGACGCTCGCGGTCGCGAAATGGGGGCGGGTGACGATGCTGAGCCCTCGGGCGAGCCGCCACGGCTACGCGTGGCGCGATACCGTCGCGCACGAGCTGACGCACCTGGCGGTGACGCGGGCGACCCGCGATCGGGCGCCGCTCTGGCTGCAGGAAGGGATCGCCAAGCGCCAGGAGACGCGCTGGCGCGACCCCGGACCGTTCGACGATCGGCCGCCGCCCGACGCCGTCGTGCTCGAGGGGGAGCGCCGAAAGCTCGACCTTCCGCTCGACAAGCTCGGACCGAGCATCGCGATGCTTCCGAGCGCCGAGCAAGCGATGGTGGCGTACGCGGAGGTGACGAGCTTCGTGCGGTTTTACGCGGACAGCCAGGGGTCGTCGGCGCTCCCGAAGCTCCTCGCGGAGTGCCGGGTGGCGAAGGACGCCGACGCGGCGCTGCTCGCGGCGAGCGGGGCCGACCTCAAGGGCTGGGACGTGCGCTGGCGTGCCGCGGTCAACGCGGCGGACGCGCGCGTGCGCGAGGCCGCAAAGTCGGCGATGGGTCCCGACGCGCAGGGCGGCGCCGACGAAAAAGACAAATGGGGCGACGTGCGGGACCGCTCTCGACTCGCGGACCTCTTGCTGTCGCGCGCCCACCCGGCCGAGGCGCTGCACGAGCTCGACGCCCTCGACGTGCGCGGCGGGGCGGGGTCGCTGCTCGCCGGGGACGCGAGTCTGCGTTGGATGCGGGCGCGGGCGCTCGAGGGCGCGGGGCGGAGGGCGGAGGGGGAACCGCTCGTCGCCGACGCGAAAGACGTCGTCGCGTCGTATGCTCCCTGGTGGGCGCTCCGCGGGCGTTGGTTTCGCGTGGCGGGCGACGAGGCGGCGGCGGTCCTGTCGTTCGAGGCGTCTCTGGCCGAGGACCCCTTCGAGCCGGAGGCCGCGTGCGAAACAATCGACGCGGGTCGCCCCGCCGACGCGGAGAAGGGGCCGCTGTGCGATGCGGCTCGAGCGGCCTCGGGTCCGCCGTTTGGGCAGGACTGAAGGATTGCGCCCGGCGCCGTGGACAGGGCGAGTGCCGGTGGTGTGGGCGGCAGCAGGAATTGACCGCCTTGGAGCGGCGTAGGTAAAATGGTTGGAAGGGCGTTCGAACCTTAAGCGAGCCGTAGGCAAGGCCAGTCGTCGTTAACGGCTCGCATCTGGTCGCGTGGCTCGCAGTGGACCGTCGGCCCCCTTCATCATGAGCGCCCTGACCTACGCTACCGCCCAGATATTGCGGGTGTTGCCGCGCGCGCGCATCGGTCGGGCGCTCGGCAGGCTCGCCGACCACGAGTGGTCGCCCGCGCTGGGTCGGGCGGTGGTCGGGCTCTACTCGCGCGTGTACGACGTGCGGCTCGACGAGTGCGCCGAGGGGGGAGGGTGGGGGAGCTTCGACGCGTTTTTCACGCGGCGTCTTCGTGACGGCGCGAGGGACGTGGATGCCGATCCGCGCGCGGTCCTGAGCCCGGCCGACGGTCGGGTCGAGGCGATCGGGCCGATCGACGGGCGGGGGACGTTCGTGGTCAAGGGCCGGCCGTACACGGTGGCGGAGCTCGTGGGGGACGCCCAGGAGGCGCTGCGTTTCGCGGGCGGCGCGGGCTGCGTCGTGTACTTGTCGCCGCGTGACTACCATCGCGTGCACGCGCCCGTCGGCGGGACGATCGCGCGGATCCGGTCGATGTCGGGCGACTACTTTCCCGTCAACGCGATTGGCTTCCGCCACGTGCCGAACCTCCTCGTCCGAAATCGGCGGGTGGCGATCGAGATCGACGCGGACCGCGGGCTCGGGCGCGTGACGGTGATCATGGTGGTGGCGATGATCGTCGGGCGGATCACGACGATGGGCGTCGACGCGCGCGACGTGCCGGTGGGAGACCACGTGTTCGACCCGCCGCTCCGGGTGGCGCGGGGCGACGAGCTCGGCGCGTTCCATCTCGGCTCGACGGCGGTGGTCCTCGTGGAGCGCGGCGAGGCGGTGCGCTGGGTCACGGGAGAGGGGCCGGTGCGCTACGGGCAGGCGCTCTTGCGCTGGCTGGGCGCGCAAGAGAACGGTGTAGCGCCGTCGCGGCCGGGCGCGGCGCGAGGGTCGCCGCTCGGGGCTTCTTTCCTTGGCGGGCGTGAGCCCGGGGCCGGCGGATGAGCGAAGAGCGCCGCGTCGCGCCCGCCCCCCACGCGCCCGAGCTTGCGTCGACGAGCGCGGCCGAGGGAGGTGCGTCCCCGTCGGTGAAGCCGGAGCGCGCGTCCTCCGTGCCGCCGCCCGGGGAGCCGACGATGGCGCGAAGGCGGAGCCGGATGTCGCTGCGGATCCCCGACGACGAGGTGGCGCGGCCGCTCTCGAGCGCGCGGGATGGGGCGCGCGGGTCGGAGTCGGCCGAGGACCTGACGCCGGCGATGCCGCGGACCGAAGAAGGACCGCGGGTCCAGCCGATGCGGATCATCACGATCAACCCGCCGGCTTCGTCCGAGCCGGCCCCGGCGCCCGTGCCTGCGTCGGCCGCGCGTTCGCAGGCGCCGCCCCTGCGCACCGATGGTCCGTCCGGGCTCGTGCCGCCGCCGCCGCGGACCGACGGGCCTTTGGGTGGGGGCGTGCCGCCGCCGCTGCGGACCGACGGGCCGTCGGTGGGGCAGCTGCACGAGGAGGAGCTGCCGGTGCCGCTGGTAGCGACGGCGATTCGATCGTCGAGGCCCGGGTCGGCGCCGGCGCAGCGCGCGTCGGTGCCGGTCGCGTCGGGGGGGATCGCGCCGTCGTCGCCCGCTCCCGCGCGAACGTCGGTTGCGCCTGCGGGCGCGCCGACGCGGTCGTCGTTTCCCGCGGCCGCGCAGGTCACGCCGCAGGCGTCGTCGGCGCCGCCCCCGGCCGGAGCGCAGCTTTCGTTTCCGCCGCCGCCGGCGGTGCCGATCGTGGCGCGTGGGCGCTCGCAGCCGCCGCCCGCGCCCGACGCGGGGCCCGGCGGCTCGCAGGGGCTGTCGTCTTCGTCGCCGGCTACGCAAACGACGCCGTCGCCGCCGCCCAGTTTCCCGCCTCCGCCGATGCCCGCGATCCAGGTCGCGCCGGCCCGTCCGATCGCGCCGGTCTCTTCGCCGCCTCCGCAGGCGGCGCCGATCGCGCCCGTTTCGTCGCCCCCCCCATCGCAGGCGGCGCCGATCGCGCCGGTCTTGTCGCAGCCGCCGCCGATCGCGCCGGTCTCATTCCCGCCGCCGATCGCGCCGGTCTCATTCCCGCCGCCGCAGGAGGCGTTTGTATCGTCGCCTCCGCCGATGCAAGCGGAGGCACCTGCGCCGGTTCGGCCCTCGCTGCTGCCTCCGGCCCCGGCCCCGCCCTCACCGGCGCCCGTGGTCGCCCTCTCGGCGCCGCCTCCTCCGCCGCCGATCGCGCCGGCGGTGTCGTTCCCGTCGCCGCCTCCGCCCGCGCCCATTCCTCCCGCGCCGCCCTCGCCGCCGCCGACCGTGGTCGAAGTGCAGGCCCCCGCGACGACGACTGCGCTCACGGTGCCCTCTCCGCGGGCCTCGCCGCCGCCGCCGAAACCGTCGCCCCGGCCCGCGCCCCCGACGTCGCCGCCGCCGATGCCGGTCGCCGAGGCCATGGTCGTCGAGATCGCGGAGCACCACGAGATTTCACCCGACGACCTCGTCCCGCTCGATGCGA
This sequence comes from Polyangiaceae bacterium, assembly GCA_036500865.1. Taxonomy (GTDB): domain Bacteria; phylum Myxococcota_A; class Polyangia; order Polyangiales; family Polyangiaceae; genus Palsa-1150. The sequence goes on along the minus strand of DASYBG010000046.1, from coordinate 133,368 downwards.
CGCCGCTGCCGCCGAGGCTCGATGCCATCCCGCCGCCCGCCCGGCAGTCGAGCGCGTCGCATCCGCCGCCGGTCAGCCGCAAGCCGCCGCCCATCGTCCCCGGGCCGCCGCCTGCGGCGATCATCGCTCCGCCGCCGCGGCGACCGAGCAAGCCGCCGCTCGTCATCGTGCCGCCGCACATGGGCAACCTCGCGCCGCCGCAGCCCGAAGGAGCGACGGCGCGTCGCAAGAACCGCCTCTGGTGGGAGGACCTGTTCAACGACGACTACGTGCGGGCGTGCGAGCGCATCACGGCGCAGCAGCTCGACGCGGAGGTGAACTTCGTCGAGGAGAGCCTGGGTGTAGAGCGGGGGGGGGCGTTGCTCGACCTCGCGTGCGGGACGGGCCGCCACGCGGTGGAGCTGGCCAAGCGCGGATATCAGGTGGTCGGCTTCGACCTGTCGCTGGCGATGCTGGCGCTGGCGAGCGACGAGGCACAGGAGCGGAGCGCGAAGCTCAACTTCGTCCAGGGCGACATGCGCGAGATGGCCTTCGCCGAGCAGTTCGACGGGGTCTACTGCTGGAACACGAGCTTCGGTTACTTCGACGAAGAGAAGAACGCGCTCATCATCGATCGCATCCACGCGGCGCTCAAAGGCGGCGGCCTCTTTCTGCTCGACGTCGTCAACCGCGACTTTCTCATCCGGCAGTCGCCGTCGCTCGCCTGGTTCGAGGGCGACGGGTGCGTGTGCATGGACGAGATGAACGTCGACTTCATCACGAGCCGGATGCGCGTGAAGCGCACGATGATGCTCGACGACGGGCGGACGCGCGAGATGGAGTACGCGATGCGCGTCTACAGCCTGCACGAGCTCGGAAAGATGCTCCACGAGCACGGGTTCAAGGTCTGCGAGGTCAGTGGCCGCATCGCGACGCCCGGGGTATTCTTCGGGCACGAGTCGCCGCGCACGATCATCCTGGCCGAGAAGCGCTGATCGCGCGGCGCGGCCGAGCCGGAGAAGACATGGCCCTGCGGAAGATCGCCACGATCGGCCACCCGGTGCTCCGGCAGCGGGCCCGCGAGGTGACGCGCGAGGAGCTGGCGAGCGCCGAGGTGCAGCGCTTCATCGACGATCTGGTCGAGACGATGCGCGACGCGAACGGCGCGGGCATCGCGGCCAATCAAGTGCACGAGCCCATTCGGATCTGCGCGGTCGAGATCCACGACAACCCGCGCTACCCCTACAAGCCCGACTGGCCGCTCACGATCCTCGTGAACCCCGCTGTCGAGCCGACGACCGACGAGACGTTCGACAACTACGAGGGGTGCCTGAGCGTGCCGAACCTCCGCGGCCAGGTGCCGCGGTTCACGGGGGTGCGCCTTCGTGCGTGGGATCGGGCGGGGCGGGAGATCGACCAGCGGGTGGCCGGGCTCATGGCGGGCACCTTCCAGCACGAGGTCGACCACCTCGACGGCAAGCTCTTCGTCGACCGTGTGGTCGACACGCGGACGCTGTGCACGTGGGCGGACTTCGACCGCTTCCACAAGGCGGCGTTCGTCGTCACGGCGAAGGCGCTCGTCGCGCGCTTCGGGTCGTAGCGCGGAGTCGGCCGCGCGCGGCGCTCAATATCGCACGCGAACGATGACGAGCTCCGCTTCGAGGATCGCGGGGGGTGCCGTGGGGTGAAGGTCGGGGCGGGGCGCGGGGCGGCGGAAGACGACGGTGTCGCCCGCGCGCTTCTTCAAGAGGGCGCGGCCGATGGGCGAGCGCCAGGAGACGTGGCCGCGTTCGACGTCGACCTCGTCTTCGCCGACGATCCGGTAGCAGATGGAGGCGCCGCTCTCGTCTTCGACGTCGACGAAGGCCCCGAAGAAGGCCGGGGCTTCTTCGGGCTCGCCGCCCTCGGGGGGCGCGCGCGGGTCGACGACGGTGGCGCGCTCGAGGCGCTTGGTGAGCCATTCGATGCGGCGATCGATCTCGCGGAGCTTGCGCTTCCCATAGATGTACTCCGCGTTCTCGCTGCGGTCTCCCTGTGCGGCGGCGTCGGCGACGTCGCGGACGACGACGGGGCGCTGGCGGTGACGGAGGTCGCCGAGCTCCTCTTGCAGCTTCTTCGCGCCGTCGCGCGTGATGTAGTTGGGGACGGCCTCGCGGGGCTGCACCCGCTCTATCTAACGTGCGCTTCGAGCTGGAGGTAGTAGCTGACGAGATCGCGCTCCTTGTGCTTTTGCGCGATGAAGCGCAAAACGCGGCCGAACGGCCAGACGCGGCAGACGGCGTCGGGCTTCACGCGGGAGGGGACGAGCATCGCCCAGTGTCCGGGGTCGGGGGACTCGAGGTCGATCCAACGGGCGCCGAGCCGACGGGCCAGGAGCTCGGCGATGAAGGCGCCGTGGCGCATCATCTCGCGCTGTTCTTCGGAGCTTCGCGCCCGCTCGCCCGAGACGCCCTCGCGGAGGTACCGCTGGGCGATTTCGAGGCCGTCGACGTCGGTGCGGAGCTCGACGTTGTGGCGCATGCGGAGCTCGCGCCCGAGCTCGCGCGTGAGGTACGTGCAGACGAGGCGCGCGGCAGGCGGGGATCGCGGCGGTTCGTCGTGGGGAGGCGGCTCGTCGTGCATGCCGACGGGGAGGGCGATGCGCTCGGCGTTCTCGACCGCGATTTCGCCTTCGGGCGCGATGGACCAGACGCGGTCGCCGCGGAGCTCGATGTGGAGGATCGGCAGCGACATGTCGACCGAGAGGTTGGACATGCGGTCGCTGCGAGAGCCGTCACGCGGACGTCGCGTGGTGGGGCCCGGGGCCGGGTGGGTGCTGGCCGTGGGGCGGTCGCTGATTTGGCCTTCGGGTTCGGTGCCCGAGGGGGTGAGCGGGGGCTTGGGGATGAAGGGGACGCCGCCTTCGGGGGCGGTGTTGGCGCGGCCGGTGGCGTCGAGGACCTCGCGGGCGAACATGCGCAGGGTGTCGGGCGCGGCGGCGTTGTCGAGGAGGTCGCGCGCGAAGGCGTGGGCGCGGCGGACGTCGCCCGCGGCCGCGCAGGCCTGGGCCGCGAGCAACTGCAGCTCGTGGAAGGCGGACATCGAGGTCGAGAGGGCGGAGACGCGCTCCGCGATGACGCGGGGGTCTTCGGTGCCGGCCATCAAGGCGGCCCGGGCGCGCAGGTAGGTCGTGCCGGGGAGGCGGCCCCGGCGGCGCTCGATCGCGTCGACGCGATCGGCGACGCCGTCGGTTTCGCCGAGCGAGAGCTTGGTCTCGAGCGCCCAGAGATCGGTATCGGCGAGCGGGCCGCGCGTCGGCGGCTCGCGCGCGGCCATCGCGGATTCCATCGCGGAGTAGCGGGTGCCCGCGGCGGGGGAGCGGCGGGCGCGCTCGCGGAGCCACGCGACGATATCGGCGCGTGAGGGGCCGGCATCGGCGCCGCCGTGGTCGCGCGCGGGCTTGAGGGTCGCGAGCGAATGGGCCAGCACGTGCGGGTGCTTGAACGAGACACGCTTGAAGGTGCGCTCGCCGGGCCGTCGGGTCGCCGTGAGCTCCGCGGTCGTGAGCGCGAGGGAGTCGCCCTCGGGGCGGTCGGCGAGGACGGCGGCGAGGTGGAAGGCTTGGAGGAGGAACGCGGATTGCGTGGGCTCGACGTCGCCCGCGAGGGACTCGCAGAGGGCGGGGAGATCGAGCCACGCGCCGGAGTAGCGCTGGGCGGCGGGGTCGAAGCTCTTGCCTTCGAAGAGCTCCGCGGCCTCGAGTTTGTCGACGATGCGGCGGACGGCGGGGCCGCGGGCGTAGGCGCGGGTCAGGAGGGGCTTGGCGGCGGCGGCGGCTTCATCGGCGAGTTCTTTGGTGATGCCGAACGCGGCGAGGCGGGCGCGGGCTTCACCTACGGTCGATCGGTAGCCGGTCTCGCGGATGGTGCCGGGGCCGGTCGCCGAAAGCTCGATGTCGCCCGGGTCGAAGAGGGCGTACTCCGACTCGAAGACGCCGGCTTGCGCGACGGCGATCAGTTCCCCTCCGAGCTCGAGAGTGCAGCGCGACACGAATGCTCACAGCATCGCGCGGTATGGGGCGGGTTGCCAAAATCCTTCGTGCGCGCGGGCGCCGAACGACTACGCGGTGGCGGCCTCGGCGCCGGCCGCGGGGAGGCTGACGCCGGACTCCTCCGACGGTTCTCCGACGGGGCGCTTGTATCCGCAGGCCTTGTTCGGGCAGCCGATCATCGGCTTGACGCGCGACCCGGCCATGACGAGAAACGGCCCGCCGCAGCTCGGACAGGGCTCGGGGATGGGCTTCTGCCACACCTTAAAGTCGCACTTGATGCGCTCGTCGGCGTAGTTCGAGCACCCGTAAAATGTCTTTCCGCCGCGCTTCTTGGGCCGGATCTCGATGATGTCGCCGCCGCACTTCGGGCACTTCACGCCCAAGGGGACAGGCTTGGCGTTCTTGCACTCCGGGTAGCCGGTGCACGACAGGAACTCGCCGAACCGGCCGCTCCGGATGACCATCCCCTTGCCGCACTTGTCGCAGGAGATGCCCGTCTCCCGGGGCTGCGTCGGCGTCCCGTCGGCGCCGAGATCGCGCGTGCTCTTACACTCCGGGTAGTTCGCGCAACCGAGAAACCAGCCGTTTCGCGACCACCGCTTGAGCATGACGCCGCCGTCGAGCTCGCACTTCTCGTCGGTCGGCTCCGGCTCCGGATTCCAGCGCTTGCCCTTCTTGCTCTGATCGAGCTGCATGCGAAAGCGCTTGTAGAAGCGCTTCAGCAAGTCGGTCCGCTCCTCTTTGCCCGCTTCGACCTCGTCGAGCTCCTGCTCCATCTTCGAGGTGAAGGCCGGGTCCATGAAATCGAGCTCGCTTCGCACGAGACCGTCGACCACGAACTTGCCGAGGAGGGTCGGCTGGAAGCGCGTGCCGTCGATCTTCTCGACGTAGTCGCGCGCCTGCACCTTGCTGATGATTTCGGCGTACGTGCTCGGGCGGCCGATGCCGCGCTCTTCGAGCTCGCGTACGAGCGAGGCCTCCGTGTAGCGCGGCGGGGGCTGCGTGAATTTCTGGTCTGTGATGACACCCGGGGGCGTGACGAGGTGGAGCTTCTGTCCCTCGCTCACGTCGGGGATGGTGGCCTCGGCGTCTTCGGCCAACAAATCGGCCTTCTGAGCGACCTCGCGGGCCCCCTCTTTGGCGGGCGCGTGGCCGTTGGCGGCGCCTTCCGCCTCGCCCTCGGCGGCCTGCGCCGCGCTGAAGTCTTCGCTCTCGCCCGCGAGCCCTGCCCCGCGCGACGGCTGCTCGCCCTTGCCGTAAGCCTCGAGCCAGCCGCTGAACTTGAGCACGCGGCCGCTCGCGCGAAGCCCGTAGGTGCTCTTCCCGGCGACCGCCTGGATGTCGATGCTGGTCTGATCGTAGACGGCGGGGGTCATCTGAGAGGCCATGAAGCGCTCCCAGATCATCTTGTAGAGCTTGAACTGGTCGTCCTTGAGGTGGCGGCGCACGCTTTCGGGCGGGAGCTCGACGGAGGTGGGCCGGATGGCCTCGTGCGCGTCTTGCGCGTTCTTCTTCGACTTGAAGACGTTGGGCTGCGCGGGGACCCACTCGGCGCCGTACCTTTGCCCGATGAGGTCGCGCGCGGCGTTGACCGCGTCGGGCGAAAGGCGCGTGGAGTCCGTGCGCATGTACGTGATGAGACCGACGGAGCCGCCGCCGTCCTTGCCGAGGTCGATGCCCTCGTAGAGGCCCTGGGCGATTTGCATCGCACGCTTCGCGCCGAAGCCGAGGCGGTTGACGGCGTCTTGCTGCAGCTTGCTGGTCGTGTAAGGCGCCGGCGGATTCCGCTTTCGTTCGCTCTTGGTGACCTTCGCGACGCTGTACTGGGCTCCCTCGAGGTGCGCGCGGACTTGCGCCGCGGTCTGCCCGTTCTTGACGGCGAGCTTTTCGCCGTCGCGGCTGACGAGGCGCGCGACGAAGGGGTGGTCGACGCCGCCGTTCGGGGCCGCGACAGCGGCGCCGCAGTTCCAGTACTCCTCGGGAACGAAGGCCTCGATCTCGCGCTCTCGGTCGACGATGAGGCGGAGGGCCACGCTCTGGACGCGGCCGGCGCTCAGGCCGAACGCGAGCTTGCTCCAAACGAGCGCGGACACGTCGTAACCAACGATGCGGTCGAGGACGCGACGGGCACGCTGCGCGTCATAGAGGTGCTTGTCGAGGGCGCGCGGATGGCTGACGCCGTACTCGACGCCCTTCTTCGTGATCTCGTGGAACTCGACGCGCTTCGTCGACTTCTTGGCGGGCTTGAGCTCCTCGAAAATATGCCACGCGATGGCCTCCCCCTCGCGGTCGGGGTCGGTCGCGAGGAGCACCTCGTCTACGTCTTTCGCGGCCTCTTTGAGCTCCTGAAGCACCTTCTCTTTTCCGGGGACGACCTCGTAGGTCTCCTGGAACCCTTTTTCGATGTCGACGCCCAGCTTCTTGGGGAGGTCTTTGATGTGGCCCTTGGAGGCCACCACCTCGTACTTGGAGCCCAGGTATTTCTTGATCGTCTTGGCCTTGGCAGGCGACTCGACGACCACGAGCGTCTTTCCCATGGGCGGGTTCTCTTTACGATTGTTCAGCAATGTTCAATGGTTGGGGCAATCGGATCGGCGGAAGAACCCCGGCGGGCCTTCTACTACTACGGCCTGCAATGCGAGCGTCAAGAGTGCGGCAGTGGCACTGTGTACCGCGGTGTGCGAGAGAGTCGCGATTTCGTCCAAGTGGCGAGGCCTATCGGACGTCGCGCGCAAAACCGCGATTTGAATGGGATCTTCGAGTGGCGCCAGGAGCGGAGCGAAGTTGGGGTGCGGGTCGGTCGGGCTGGCCGCGTTCGGAAGCGCCACCCGGGGGATGAGGTCGAGGGAACGCAAGAGCTCCTCGGTTTGCGACAGGGGACGCACGCCCTGGGCGAGCAAGAGAAGGGACCCTTCGAAGCCGCGCATCCACGGCGCGGCGGGGACGACCCAGAGCGTCTTCCGTTGAGCTTGCGCTTGTTCGGCCGCCCGCAGGGCGCCCGAGAAAAGCCCCGCCTGAACGACGACGACGGCGTCGGCGAGGGCGACCAGGACGCGGTTGCGCGCGAGAAAGGACCCGGGGCGTGCGGCCCGCGCGTCGGCGAAGGGCCAGATCATGGTGCCCGGTCCGCGGGCGACCGCGTCGAAGAGCGCGGCGTTCTCGGTGGGGAAACAGTGCTCGCAGCCCGTACCCGCGACGACCCAGGTACGTCCGCCAGCGTGGAGCGCGCCCTGATGCGCGGCCGTGTCGATGCCGTTCGCACCTCCCGAGACGACGACGGCGCCGGCGCGCACCAGGGTGGCGGCGAGCAACCGGGCATGGGCGGTGGCGGCGGCCGTGGCGGAGCGCGAGCCGACGACGGCGACGACGGTGGAGGCTTCGACAGGACCGCCGCGGAGGGTGAGGACGGCCGGCGGGCGGGGCAGCGAGCGGAGGCGAGACGGATAGGCGCGATCGAGGGGGGTGAGTCGGATGAGCGGAAGCACGCATTTCCCATCGGCCGGCGGGCGCCGCGGTTGCGGATGGCGTGTGCGGATCCGCACTCTCGCGCGGTTCGATCATGCGGATTAGGCTCTCGGTCGATGCGCACGGCGCGGGCGGCCATGCTTTGGGTCTTGGGGGCCGCGGCGGCCTTGTCGGGCTGCGCGGCGTTCCATGGAACCTCGCGCGACGACGTGGTCCTCGGCGAGGACGTAGGTACGCGCCGGCCGGCGGTGTCGCTGTTCGAGCGGCCTTGGGTCTGGCGCGACGAGCAAGGGCAGCCGATGACGTTCGCCCGATGGAAGGGCGAGCCGGTTCTTGTCACCGCGATCTACACGGAGTGCCACGCGACCTGTCCGCGCACGGTCGACAAGCTTCGACGGCTCTACGCCGCGCTCGGCGGAGAGCACGGCGCGCCGGCGTTCGTGCTGGTCACGCTCGACCCGAAGAACGACACGCCCGAGCGGCTGCGCCGCTTCAAGGAGGCGCAGAAGCTGCCCGAGGCCTGGCACCTCGTGGCCGGGAGCCCGGAGGACACCGAGGAGCTCACCGATCTGCTCGACATTCACGTCCTCAACTCGGACGCGCACATCGTGCACGACGCGCGGATCGTCATCTTCGACGGGCGCGGGATGGCCGCGCGCACGTACAGCGGGTTTTCCCTCGACGAAGAGACGTGATCGATCCGAGCGCCCATGCCCGCCGCTCCTAGCGAGGCTTCGAATAGACCTGCACGCCGACCTCGCCCGAGCCGTGATCGGCGACGATGCGAAGCTTGTACGTGATCGACTGCGCGGCGATGGGGCAGAGCGGGTGCGACGCCCCGCCGAGCACGGGCGTGCTGCTGTACGTCCCGTCTTGTCCGGTGAGGATTCCGGGCGGCAGCAGCAGGTACAGGTCGACGTCTTGGACTTGCTTCGAGTAGCCGAGGATCGCATAGCAGCGACCCGGCATGAACGTGATGTCCTCCTGGATGCTCTCCTTCTCCTTGAGCGCTCCAGTCGCCAGAGGGCCGTCCGGGTCCATGCCGGGGGCGTTCGTCTTGGCGAGATCGTCGAGGCCCCGCGCGAGGGCGGCGGCCGATGCGTCGCCGACGGCCTTCGCCTTGAGGACGGCGCGCGGAGCTTGCGTAGTGTCGTCGTAGAGCTCTTGGACCGTGCTCGGGTCCAAGGAGGCCGCGCTCGTCGAGGGCTCGGCTGGCGCCGCCTGGGCGGGGGCGGCGACGGCGGGTGTTGCGGACGTGCGGGGTGACGCGGGGGGCGGCGAAGCATCGACCGCGGCCGGTGCGGGAGACGACGCGACCACGACGGGGCTCGACGGGGCTTGCGCCGGGGGCGCCTGGGCCACGTGGCTTGCGCCGCACGCAGCGACGAGCAGCAGCGGGAGCGCGCAGAGCGGACGCGGACGGACCGTGCGTAGGGTCATGGAACGACAGCCTACGACTTCGTCTTCGAGAAGAGCTGCACGGCGACCTGGCCCGAGCCGCTCTTGGCGAAGACGTCGAGCTTGTACTGAATGGGAAATGCGATGATCGGACACATCGGGCTCGGAGAGCCGCCGATCGTCGGCGTGTTGTTGTGCGTGAGGTCCTGCCCGGCGAGGGTGATGTACGGCGGCGGCAGCAAGCTGAGGTCGAGGTCTTTGACGGCCCCGGGCGCCGAGAAGCCGACGATCGTGTAGCACTTGCCCGCCTGCAGCGTGACCATCATCACGGCGTGCTGCCCCTCCGTCATCGTTTGCTTCAGCTCGTCGCCTTCGGCTTGCATCCCCGGCGCCGCCCTCAGCGCGTACGCCTTGAGGCCCGCCTCGGTGATGTCCGTCGGGACGGCGCCGCCCGGCACCACGGTGCCTTGGATCGCCGTTTGGATCCCCTGGAGGATGCCTTGGAGGCTGTTGGGGTCCGTCGGCGCGAGCGTGCCCGCGGGTGCCGCGGTGGTGGCGGGGGCGGCCGTGGGCGGAGGCGCGGCGGCGGTCGGGTAAGCTTGCGCGGGCGGGTACGTCGGCTGCGGGGCGTACGTCGTCGCGGCGGTCGGCGCGTAAGCGGGCTGCTGGGTCGGATAGGCGGTCTGTGCGGGGTAGCCGGGGGGCGCGGCCGCGCCTGGATAACCGGGCGGCGCCTGCTGCGGCTGCGCGACGGTCGCGTAGGGGGAACCAGGCTGCGCCGTCATCGGCGCGGCGCTGGCGGTGCTCGCGGGCTGGCCGTTGTTCGCGCCGCAAGCTGCAGCGAAAGGAAGACTCGCGGCGGCTGCGAGCGCCACGAACGACCACACGTTGACCTTCGAATTGTCCATCGTGGCAATCCTCGCCTGTCGCCCAGCTCAGGTCACTGTCGCACGAACTTGAAAGGGATCGCGATTTTCTGCGGCGCGCCCGACGCAGGGAACCTCCAGTTTCGCACGTCGTTTTCGATGCACTTCGCGACCGACGCATCGTCGCCCACGGACGATACGTTCTGGGCGCTGCCGTCTGCGGCGACCGTGAGCGATACGGTGACGTTGACGGCGGGCTTCGCCGTGGGGTTTCGGTCCCAACAGCCGCGACTCACGCCAGGCCGATGAAGAGCAACGACCTGGGAGACCTGCTCCCCGGTCACGCTACCGCCGCCGGTGGACTTGGGGATATCGGAGCCGGGTTCGTCGGTGGGGGTGATGCCGGCTCCGCTCTGCGTGAGCGAGTGGAGATCGAGGGAGCGGCCGGTGCTCGTCGCGGTGGCCATCGCCGCTGCCGTCGTGGCGGCGGTCGCGGTGCTGGCGGCGGTGGCTGCGGGACGTGCGACGGCGGGCGCGCGCGTCGGGGCCGCCGTGGCGAGCGGGCTCGCGTGCTCCACCGCGTCGGTGGCGGCGGCCGTGGCGGTCGGCGCGGAGGACGGCACTCCGGGCGCCGGCACGCTCGACGTCGGACTCGTCGTGTCGCCGACGATCGGCGGCGGGCGCTTCAAGAGGAGCTGATCGACCATGGCCAGCGCCGCGGTGATGCCGAACGCGCACGCCATCACGACGAAGGCGCGACCCATCCACGAGACGGGCTTCGCCGACGGCGGGGGCGCGCTAGACATCGAGCCCGCAGGCGCAATTGCCGCAGCCACCATCGACGCGGCCGGGATGGATAGCGACGCCGCGGCGGGTCCGGCCGCGAAGGGATCGGGGACGATCGAAGGCGACACGGCTTCGACCGCCGGCGTCGGAGGCTGCGGCGCGGGCAGTCCCGGCACGGGGCTCGCTCGCTGGACGAGCATGGGGTCGAGCTTCTCGGCCGTCGCGAGCCGCGACATGATCGGTACGACGTTGCTCCGCGCGGCCGCGGCGGTCTGCGCCGCCGGCGCTGGAAGGGGCGCCGAGGACGGCCCGAGCGACGAGCGTGCCGGCGGCAAAGCCCTGGGCGAGGGCTGCGCAGCAGACGCGCCGGAGGCTCGGAGTCCGCGCGCCGGTGGAGGGGGCGGTACGGAGGCGCGGACCTCGCCGGGTGGCGGGCGGGACATGCGCGTCATCGCTTCACGTACGCTCGAGGCGAGCTCGGCGAACGTCCGGAGCGGGCGCCACTCGTCGAGGCCCTCCTGCCAGACGAGCGAATCTTCGGTCACGGCTCCGAGCGCCGCTTTGCGCCGCACCTCGGCGACACGGATCGGACCGACCGGGACGCCGTTGATGGCGACGTACCACTCGTCGTTCGCGGAGAGATCGGCCATGTCGAACGGCGTCGACGGTTCGTCTTCCCGCGCAGGAAGCCGGGCGGCCGCGGGCGGCGGCTCTTGTTGCGTGGACTGGACGGCGGTCTTGAAGGCCCCTTCGAGCGCGCTCGCCGGGCGCGGGATGGGTTTGGCTGGAGCCGGGGCGATCGGGGCGGCCGCGATGAGGGTGGCCGACGCGGGGGGGCCGGGGTCGACGGGGCCGGGCACGATCGGGGGCGCGGTCACAGGGGCCGTGGCCATCCCCGGGGCCGGGGCGGGCGCGGGTGCCGGAGCGGGGACCGCAGGGCGCTCGGCCGGCGGCGCCGCGACGCTCGTCTCGGTCACGGCGGCTCGCACTTCGATGAGGTGGCCGCACTTGCGGCACTTCATGCGGACGGTCTTGCCGACCGCCTTTTCATCGGCGATTTGATACTTCGCCTTGCATTGCTCGCAGAGGAATTTCACGCTCGTGACTCCAGCGCACGGACCAGACAACGTAGCAGTGTGGGCCGAGCCCGCGCGAGTCCATCAAAGGAGCTTCAAGAGCCGCTCTTTGACCGACGTCCGCGTGGCGTCGTCGGGCGCCGCCGCGACGCACCGTTCCCACATTTCGATCGCCTTGTTCTTGAATCCCGCCTTCTCGTACAGCACCGCGAGGTTCTTCAGGGCGGGGAAATGGCGCGGATTGAGGTCGATGGCGCGCTCGAGCTCCTGGATGCCCTCGTAAACCTGCCCCTTTTTGCCATAAAGGAGGGCGAGGTGGAAGTGCAGGCGGTAGGCGAGCGGGTCGATGCCGACGCCGCGCTTCAAGTGCTCGATGGCCACGTCCACTTGGCCTCCGTTGTAGGCGGCGATGCCTTCCTTGAGCGCCTTTTCCGCCTCCGCCGAGACGCGCTCCGGGTCGTCGAGCTCGGCGCCGCCGGAGCCGACGCGGCCGCGCGCCAGCAGCTTCTGGACGACGTCGAGGACCTCGGCGATGCGAAACGGCTTCTCGATGTATCGCTCGACGCCGTAGTTGGCCTTGAGGTCCTCGGCGATGCGCCACCCCCGGTAGACGGCGCTGACCATGATGATCGGGATGTGCCCATATTTGGCACTTCCCTTGATCCGCTTGGCGATGTCGAAGCCGTGGAGCTCCGGCAACATCGCGTCGAGGATGATGAGGTCGGGCACGTGGTCCTTGACGAGGCGAAGCGCGAGGAGTCCGCGATCGGCTTCGATGACTCGGTGGCCCTTCTGACCGAGAAGGCGCTTCAGGAGCTTTCGGATTTCGTCCTCGTCGTCGACGACGAGGACGAGCTTCCCGCTCCCGCTCGCGACGGCGGTCGCCTCTTCGGTGGCGCGAACGCGCAGCTCCTCGGGGAGGTTCATCACGCTCGAGACTTCTTGATCGATCGCGCCGAACTCGCCGGTCGGGACCTCGACGCCCGTAAACGTGGGCGAGGCGCCGGCCTTCTCGAGCACGACGGGCGGCGGCGGCGGTTCCGCAGCCGGCGGCGGCGCGCGGCGTGGTACGGGCGGCGGGCCGCCTCGGGGCGGAGGGGGCGGGGGCTTGGCGGGCGCCGCGGCAGCCTGCGGCGGGGGTGCCGGGGGTGCGGGAGGCGGGGCTGGCGGTGACGCCGTCGCAGGAGCGAGCCCGAGCTGCCGCAAGGTCTCGACGGGAACGCGGGGGCCGAGGTAGTGGGCCTCGCCGCGCCCCTTCGCGTCGTAGGCCGCGATGGTGGCCTTCTGCAGCGTCCCGTGGACGGCGATGTGCGGGTAAACCTTCTTGCCGGTGACGAACTCGAGCTCGTCGATGACGCGCTTGTCGTGAGGGTCGGCCATCGCGAGAAACAGGCGGTCGCCGCGGACGAGGACCGGCAAGATGTGGCGCGACTCCGCGACCTCGCGCGGCACGACGTCGAGGTGCTCGAGGGCGATGGCGATTTGGCTCAAATCGATGCCGGGGACACCGTGCTGCTCGGAGAGCGCGCGCAGGGCCTCGATCTCGTCGATCTTGCCCTCGGTGACGAGCTGAGACGCGAGCGGCTCGGGATGCGAGGACTTGCGCTGGGCCTGGAGCGATTCTTCGAGCTCCTGCTGGGAGACGAGCTTGCGCTGGAGCAGGATTTTGCCGAGCGGTCGCTTTTCGTCGCTGGACATGGCGAAAGGGACTTTGGCAGAGACTACGCTGGGCGGCCCGGCCTGTCAGTCTTCGTCCACAGAGTACGCGCTCTTGTACGTTTCGCGCGAGAAGGACGAAAAGTTGCCCGCGGCGATGGCGTCTCGCGCACCTGCGAGGAGCTCGCCATACCAATGCAAGTTGTGGAGCGAAAGCAGGCGCAGGGACAAGATCTCGCGCGACATGAAAAGATGCCGCAGGTACGCGCGTGAGTAGCCGCGGGCGCAGCAAGCGCACGTGCATTGCTCGTCGATCGGGCGAGGGTCGTCGCGCCAGCGGGCGTTCTTGAGGGTGACGGCTCCGAAGCGGGTGATGGCCTGTCCGTTTCGGGCGTTCCGGGTGGGAAGGACGCAGTCGAACATGTCGATGCCCGCGCCGACGGCGGCGAGGATATCGCGCGTCGTCCCGACGCCCATGAGATAGCGGGGGCGCTCGTCGTCGAGGGCGGGGGCGACCTCGGCGAGCGTGGTGTGCATGCGCTCCAGCGGTTCGCCCACCGAGAAGCCGCCGAGGGCCAGCCCGTCGAAGGGGAGGGCGGCGAGGTCGCGTGCGTGGGCGAGGCGGAGGTCGGCGAAGCAGCCGCCCTGGACGATGCCGAAGAGGGCCTGGTGGGCCGGCCGCCGCGTGGCGAGCGCGCGCTTCGCCCAACGGGTGGTGCGGGCGACCGCTTCTTCGACGACGTCGCGCGTGCTGTCGCCGGGAGGGCAGACGTCGAGCTGCATCTGGATGTCGGCGCCGAGGAGGGCCTGGATCTCCACGGCGCGCTCCGGCGTCAGGACATGCGCGGACCCGTCGAGGTGGGACTGGAAGGAGAAGCCCTCCTCGCGCATGTCGACGCGGGCCGGTTGGCCTTCACCTTCGCCGCCCTCCGCGGCCGCCGCCGGGACGCGGTTCTTGGGTGCGCCGGCCGAGAGCGAGAAGGCTTGGAATCCACCCGAATCGGTGAGCATCGCGTGCGGCCATCGCGTGAACGCATGGAGGCCGCCGAGCTTTGCGATCGCCTCGGCGCCGGGTCGGAGCATCAAGTGATACGTATTGCCGAGGACGACGCGGGCGCCGGTCGACGCGACCTCGTCGGGGGTCAGCGTCTTGACCGAGCCCTGCGTACCGACGGGCATGAACGTCGGCGTCTCGACGTCACCATGGGGCGTCGTCAAGATCGCGCGCCGGGCGTGTCCGTCGCGGGCGAGCACCTGAAAGGCAAAGCCGCACGCGACCGGCTTCACGGCGTCCTCCACAAGAGCATCGCGTCCCCGTAGGAAAAGAACCGATAGCGCGCGCGCACCGCCTCCGCGTAGGCCTCCATCACTGCGTCGGTGCCGCCGAGCGCGCAGACCAGGGCGAGGAGCGTCGAGCGGGGCACGTGGAAGTTCGTGAGGAGCGCGTCGACGACGCTCCACCGATGTCCAGGCTGGATGAGAAGCCGGGTCTCGCCACGTCCGGCGCTCACGAACCCGTGGCGTCGAGGATCCGCGGTAGCTTCGAGGGCACGCACGGTCGTGGTGCCGACAGCAAACACCGGGGCACCGCGCGCGCGCGCGGCCACGATGGCGTCGGCCGTGGCGGGAGGCACGTCGTACGTCTCCTCGTGCATCGGGTGGGCGTCCAGGTCGTCCGCGGTGACGGGCTGGAAGGTGCCGAGGCCGACGTGGAGCGTGACGCGGGCGATCTCGCATCCGCGGGCGCCGATGCGCTCGAGGAGCGCGCCGGTCAGGTGAAGACCGGCGGTGGGCGCGGCGATCGCGCCGTCGTGGCGCGCGTACACGGTCTGGTAACGGTCGGCGTCGCGGGGGTCGGCGGCGCGCTTGATATACGGCGGGAGCGGGGTGGTGCCGCACACGCGAAGGACGCGCTCGAGGGGCTCGGGGCCGGAGGTCCAGAGGGCGACCTCGAAGAGGCCGTCGCTCTCCGAGCGGGAGAGAATACGGATGCGGAGCGTCGTGGGCGGCGGCGCGGGCACGTCGACGTCCGTCCCCGCGCGGAGGGGCTTGTTGGCTTTGCCGAGGGCCCTCCAGACCTCCGCCGTGCGGGACTCGCCGGGGGCGACCTCGACGTTCTGCGTCCCCACGCGCTTCACGAGGAGGATCTCGACCTGGCCGCCGCTGCCGTGCCGGTGGCCCAACAGTCGTGCCGCTATGACACGTGTGTCGTTGAGGACCACGAGCGAACCCGGTGGGATGAGGTCCGGCAGCTCGACGATGCGCCGGTGCTCGATGGGGCCGCGGAGCCGCGGGAGGTGCAATAGCCGCGCTTGGTCGCGCGTCTCGGGCGGCGTCTGGGCGATGAGCTCGGGCGGGAGCTCATAGTGGAAGGCGTCGACGCGCATAGTGCGGGCCGCGCTGTATAGCGGGCTTCGCGTTCGTACGTAGCGGGCTTCTGCGCGGCGCTAAGCGAGCGAGACGCCGTGAGGCCGTGACGGCCGTGCATCGAGCTTTGCTTCGACGAACTGCGCGAGGGCGTGGGAATCGAGCAGCTTCGGGACAAAACCGATGGCGCCGCAGTCGGAGCGCCGGAGCTGCGGCTCGCTGAGCGGGTACGTGCTCGTCAACACCACGCGCATCCGCGGGTGCCGTTCGCGGAGGACCCGCGCGAGCTGCATCCCATTCGTGCGGGGGAGCATCAGGTCGACGATCGCCAGGTCGAACGTCGACTCGGCGAGGAGCACGAGAGCGCACTCGGCGTTCGGCGCGGTGGCCACGTCGAACCCCTGCTCGCGGAGACCCGCGACCATGGGGCTGCATTCTTCATCGACGACCAAGACGCGGCGCAACACGAGCGGGCCTCCTAAGCAATCCATGAGCCAAATAGGTTGAACCCGCTTCCTCTCGGGAAAAGCGCGGGTCTGGTGTCTAGCGCCCCCTTGTCCACGTTTCAGGGTTGAAGCTTACGCATTCATACATGCACGACTGCAGCCATGGCGTCCACTTCCTCTAGCGCCGCATCTTGGGCCGCTCCAAATCGAACGACATTCCTCATCCGCCGCATCGTCACGTCGACGCCACCCGTCCCGTGTCGGCCTTGCGAGGGCCGGGAGGAGGCGCGATGCGCGTCGACGGAGAACGTGCTTCCAGTGCTCAGGCGCAAGCCGTACGGCGGAGCTACTCGGCCGGCGCCTTGGACCGCCGCTCCGAGCGGCAGCCCTTCGCGCACTCTTACGGCGCACTTCCCCCATTTGGATAAGGCCTCCGCCGCTCGTCAATCGATGGAGAGAGCATGGATCGGCGGACCGCGCGCCGCCTCGGCCTATCCCCGGCCGTCGAACGTGATTCCCAGGCGAGTCATCTTTCGCCAGAGGGTAGTCGGCGAGATGTTGAGCACCTCCGCCGCCCGCTCGCGGCTTCCGTCGCTCTCGCGGAGAGCGCCTTCGATGGCGGTGCGCTCGGCGGCGTCGACCACGTCGGCCAGGGCCCGGCCGCCCTGGTTGATCGAGCCGACGTACGGGGCGCTCGACGGCGGGGGCAAGAGGTCGTCCGCGGTGATCATCCCGTTCTGAATGAGCGCCACCGCCTGCTCGATCATGTGCTCGAGCTCACGGATGTTGCCGGGGAAGTCGTGGTGGGCGAGCGCCTCCGTGATGTTGTCCTGGAGCTTCGGGCGGACGCCCATCTTGCGGGAGTACTTCTCGAGGAAGTGGTTGATGAGGTGCGGGATGTCCTCTCGACGCTCCCGGAGCGGCGGCAGCTGGAACCGCGCGACGTTGAGGCGGTAGTAGAGGTCCTGTCGGAAGCGCTTCTCCGCGACCGCGGTGAGTAGATCCTGGTTGGTCGCCGCGATGACCCGAACGTTCACGCTGATCGGCTTGTTCTCGCCGACGCGGCGGATCTCGTTCTCTTGAATGGCGCGGAGCAGCTTCGCCTGGAAGGTGATGGGCGTCTCGGCGATCTCGTCGAAGAAGAACGTGCCGCCCTCCGCCTCTTCGAAGAGGCCCTTGCGCGCGCTCACCGCGCCGGTGAACGATCCCTTGGCGTGGCCGAAAAGCTCGCTCTCGAGCAGCGTCTCCGTGATGGCCGCGCAGTTGACCGGCACGAAGGGCCGGTCGCCGCGCTTGCTGTTCGCGTGGATGGCCTTCGCGACGAGCTCCTTGCCCGTGCCGCTCTCCCCGGTGATAAGGACGATCGCGTCCGTCGGCGCGATGCGCACGATGCGCCCGAGCACCTCGCGCACCGCGCGGGACCGACCGATGATGTTCTCGAATCGGTAGCGATCCCTGAACTCGTTCGCGAGGAACGTGACCTCCCCGGCCAGGCGCCGGTTGTCGAGCGCCTTCGCGACTTTGACGAGGAGCTCCTGCTCCGTGAACGGCTTCTGGATGTAATCGAACGCGCCGAGGCGCATGGCCTCGACCGCGCTCTCGATCGTTCCGTACGCGGTCATCAAGATGACCTCGGTCAACGGGTGCGTGTCCTTGGTGGCGCGCAGTACGTCGATGCCGTCCTTGGTGCCCATCCGCAGGTCCGTGAGGACCACGTCGAACGCGCCCGTCGCGCCTCGATCGGCTCCTTGCTCGCCGTCCGCCGCTTCGTCGACTTCGTAGCCGGCTCCCCGAAGCATCATCGAGAGCGTCGTGCGCATATTGCGCTGGTCGTCGACGATAAGAATCTTCGCCATCAGTCCCTGTACACCCCGCCCCCGTCCCACTCATTTCTTGACGCGAACGACGTCGACCCGCAATGGCCTCGCACGCCATCTCTCACGGTCGCCCTGGCCCCCAGTCCGCAGCGACGCGAGAACGAACGCGCGCTCACTTCATCATAGCGCCGCATTGTGCTCGTCGTCTTACTCTTCGCGTTCCCGGCGTTTTCGGCAGGCGCCCGCCCGCGGGGGCTTCCCCCGCGCGAGCCTGGAGGCTCAGAAGACGATGCCAAGGAAGAGGCGGACGGTCTGCGCGGCCGACAAACTCGTGTCGAAGCCCGGGCTCGAGACCTCGCCGGGGAGGTAGCCGAGCCCCCCGAGCGGAAAGAACACGCCGTACTGGAGCATCGTGAAGAAGCCCCCGAGCTTTCCCGGCTCGTCGTTGAGTGAGCCGTCCTTCGACTGGTAATAAATCTGCGCGTCGAGCTCGACCCCGAGGTCGCTCGCGTGCCCCGGCGTCTGCACGAACTGGCTCGCGCGGCTCCAGATGACCGCCGCGCCGCCTCCGAGGCGTTCTCCGTCCGCGTGACGGAGGAAGTCGTAGTCGACGCTCGGTCGGAAGTAGTACGTGCCCTCCACGCGCGACAGGATGTGTCGATAGAAGATGAGGTCGACGCGGTAGTCGGGGTGGAACGCGAACGTCGAGATCGGCCCCGTGCCGTTCAGCTCCTGGCGGAGTCCGTTGCCGTTCGTCTGCGACTGAGACGCGCCCGGCGGCGTGAGCGAGGTGGTCCACGGGTCGCCGCTCGCCCAGCCGAAGCCGAACTGGAGGTCGAGCTTGTCGTCGATCGCCTTGTACTCCGTCTGCGTGGCGAGGCCGTATTCCTCGAGGTTGACGGTGTTGTTGGCGTTCGTGTTGACGTTCGAGAGATAGCCGATCTCCCCTTGTACGGTCGCGAACTCGGCCTCGATCCGGAGCTTCTGCCACAGGATTTGTAGCCACAGGTCCGGGGTGAGCGTCCAGGACTGGCGCGGCTCGAGCGTGCCCGCGGGCTGCGTGAAGTCCGTGGTCTGCGGCGTCGCTCCTGGAAGGACGTCGAGGTACTGCGACCGGAACACCGTGTAGAGACCGCCGTTCAAGACGACGTCGCCCCGGGCGAGCGCGAGGCGCTGCATCTGCGGGTTCGTGCGGTGAGCGATGAAGGCCGCCCACTCGTTGACGTTGCAGAGGTTGCAGGTGTTGTACGGCTGGCCGCCCGAGACGGTCTGCGGGCTGGCCGTGGTGGGCCCCGTCGAGACGAAGTCCCACGCGCCGCCGAAATAGAGATCGGCCGACTTGATGCCGGACACGAACATGATGCGATCGAGCGTGGTCTCGTAGTCGCTGTCGATGCCGTCGCCGCTGTTCTCGACCATGCCGAGGCCCCAGTGGCCCGGCATGCGGCCGAAGCGGAGCTGGCCGACGGGGGTCATGTACTCGCCCCACACGCGCTTGACGTCGATCGAGTTGGTGAAGGAGTTGACGCCCGCCGTCGGCGGCGTCTGCGTCGTCGTCAGCAGCCCGATGGGCGCATACCCGTTGACGGCGGCCGGCTGGTAGCCGGTCGGGTAGCGCACGCCGCTCGAGCCGTTCGTCGTCGCCGACGTCGTCGTGCCTGCAGGCTGCATCGAATACGCGTCGGGCGTCGAGCCGAGGACGAGGTTATCGAGGAGGTCGATCTGCGTCAGGATGCGGAGGTTGTCCGAGATGTGGATCTCGGGCGACAGGCGCAGTCGGAGGTTCGCGCCCGACTCGGTCTTGTCGTTGCATTGGCCGTTGATCGCGCCCATCGTCGTCGCACTGCCGCACGCGTTCACGACGTGCTGGGTGCCGTCCGGCCCCGTGTAGCTGTTGTCCAGCGGCATCGGGAAAAGGTTTTGCGGGTTCGACGTCGACGAGATGCGGCCCAGCGCGAAGTTGTGGAACAGCTCCGCCCGCGTCCGGAAGTATCCGTGGAGCTCGACGATGGGCCGCGCGCGGCCCCACCAGTCGTCGCTGAAGATCTCTTGCGTGTTCGCCGATGCGTCGCCCGCGTTGGGCCGCTGCGCCCCTTGGGCCGCGAGCTCCTGCTCGTCGCGCGCGGGGTTCGCCACGGCGGCGGCCGCCGGAGCGACCGGCTCGGCGACCGGCTTCGCGGGGGCGGCGTCCGGGACGAGCGAGGGGCGAGGCGCGGGCGTCGCGTCGGCGGGTGCCGCCGGGGCGGGGCTCGGGGCGCTCGGCGCGGGGGCCGCGGCGCTGTCCGAAGCGGCCGGCGCCGCGTGCGCCGTGTCTTGCGCGTGCGCGCGCGACGAGACGACGGTGAGCGCCGTGATCAGGAGCGAAAGTCGAACGTACGGACGGCCACAGGGCATGGGGTCGGCGCGCGTTGTATCACTGTTTCGCTCGATGGCGTGTCTTCATGATGCGAGGCGCCGCCTGCTGCGTCCCCTCCTTGTGCCCCTCGCGGTGAGGCACGATCGCGCGCTCCCCAGGGGCAATGCGGACTAGCGGCGCGCGGGACCGAGCTCCGCGAGGAACGCTTCCACGTCGGCCCGCATCGCCATCAAGCGATCCCGCGTCTCGGCGGACGACACGGCCCCTTGAGTCGGCTCCGCCGGCGCCTCCTGCAGCTTCTTCTTCGCGCCCGCGATCGTGAAGCCCTCGCCGTAGAGGAGCGCGCGCACGCGCATCAGGTTCTCGACGTCGCGCCGCGAATACACGCGTTGCCCCTTTGCGCTCTTCGTCGGGCGGATGCTCCGGAACTCGCGCTCCCAATACCGGAGCACGTGCGGCTCGACGCCGACGAGCTCGGCCACCTCGCCGATGCGGTAATAGAGCTTGTCGGGCAGGGGTCCGTGGGCACTCTGCGACATGAGCCCGCCGCGTCAGTCCTTGGCTGCGGTGGTCGCGCCGTGTCCGCTCGCCGAGATGGGCGCGCTGGTGCCGTTCGAACCACCGGCGGCGCGGGCGCGCTGCTGGTTGAGCGCCTGCTTCAGGATCTGACTGGCCTTGAAGGTGAGTACCCGTCGTTCGCTGATGTTGATCGGCTGACCGGTCTGCGGGTTTCGTCCGGGACGCTGGCGTTTGTCGCGGAGCACGAAGTTGCCGAAGCCGCTCACCTTGAGCTTCTCGCCGCGCCCGAGCGTCTCCTTCATCATCTCGAAGACCAGGTCGACGAGCTCCGCGGACTCTTTGCGCGAGAAGCCACCGACCTTGCTGTAAAGCGCTTGGACGATCTCCGCCTTCGTCATGATCGTCTGCCTCACCCCCATGGTCACCGCAAACGCCAGTCTAAACGCGATTGGCGGCGAGCGCTACAGAGCGCCGAGGGGTCGACACGCTCCGGACTCGGCCTCCGCCGACGTCACCGCGCATGCGGACTAAGCCGCGAGCTCGGTCCCCTCGTCGGCGTCGGCCGACGACGCGGCGGCCGGAGCGAGCAGAGTCCGACGCCGCAGAAGCTGCTCGGAGGCGACGAAGAACGCCACGTAGCCGTACCCGAACGCGAAGAGCATCGCGAACGGCGTCGCGAACCAGTGGCCGGTCTCCACCGAGGCGACGACGCTCGCCGTCGATACGAGGCAGAGGGCCACCTCCGCGGCGGGGAGGTCCGCCGAGGATCGGTATCGACCGAGCGATTCGCCCCGCTTCGGCGTCCGCACGAACTCCCCGGACATCGACCGGAGCCCTTGCCATACGGCACTACTGAGGTGCGGCGCGAGCCCGGCACCGAGCGCAAGAAGCGCCGGAAGTTGCTTGAGGGCGTCGATCGCCCGTCGTCCTTGGGCGACCTCCGCCATCGCGTAGAACGTCGCGAGTGAGCCCGTCGTCCCGATGACGAGCGGCAGGTCGATCATCAGCATGGTCTTCGGGTCCGTCGCCGGCATGAGGACGAGCGCCGGCAAGAGGAGGACGCTGAGAAAGACCATGAGCGGGTAGGCGAAGTGCGGCGTCAGGTGGAAGAACGCCTCGATGCGCTGCATCGGCGTGAGGCGTGCGCGCATCAGCGTGCCGAGGAGCTTGCGCGCCGTTTGGACGGTGCCCTTCGCCCACCGGAACTGCTGGGCGCGGAAGGCGCTGATGTCCTCCGGGAGCTCCGCCGGCGTCACGATGTCTTCGCGGTAGACGAACCGCCACCCGGCGAGCTGCGCGCGGTAGGAGAGGTCGAGGTCCTCGGTCAGCGTGTCGTGTTGCCAGCCGCCCGCGTCTGCGATGGCCTGTTTGCGCCAGATTCCCCCCGTGCCGCTGAAGTTGAAGAGCCACCCCGCCGCCGATCGGGCGCGGTTCTCGACGAGGTGGTGGCCGTCGAGCATGAGCGCCTGCGTCCGCGTGAGCATCGAGCAACCGCGGTTCAAATGGCCCCAGCGGGCTTGCACCATGCCCACCCGCGGGTCGACGAGGAAGTGCGGGGCGACGGCGCGCAGAAAGTCCGGTTGCGGCAGGAAATCGGCGTCGAAAATTGCGACGAGCTCTCCCCGGGCGACGCGCAGGCCGTGGTCGAGCGCCCCGGCCTTGTAGCCCGCCCGGTCGACCCGGTGGATGTAGACGATGTCGAGGCCTTCCTCGCGCAACGCCTCGACCTTGCGACGCACGAGCGACCCGGTCTCGTCGGTCGAATCGTCGAGGACCTGGATCTCGAGCCGGTCGCGCGGCCACTCGATCGCGGCGACGTGGTCGATGAGGCGCGCCGCGACGGTCGCCTCGTTGTAGAGCGGCAGCTGGATGGTGACGACGGGCAGGTCGGTCCGCGCGCCGAGGCCTTCCGCGTCCAGCGCGAGGAGCTTTCTCGAAGCCGCGCTCGTCGTCCCGCGGTGTCGCAGGACGGTGAAGACCAGGTGCGAACGATGGAGACCGTAAATCGCCAGCGCGAACAGCACGCCGAAGTACGCAACCGCAAGCGCGATGTGCATACGTTGTGAGATAATCGAAGGCCCCGCGGACAATTGTCAGCGGCTTGTATTTCCTTGCCCCGAGTTGTCGACCAGGGCGGGGCGTTCTGCTGCGGCGGACGGGACCGGTCAGAGGTTCAGGCCGTAGTATCCGCCGAGCCCGACCATCACGAAGCTGTGGCCCTGGGCGGTGCCCGACACGCCGTCGGGCGGGTCGAACGAGCCGAGGCCGAGCGTCACCTCGGGGAGCAGCCGCACCGCCGGCCCGACCGGGATCCAGACGCCGAGGCCGAGGGTGAGCTCCCCCGACGCGTAATCCGTCGTCGTGGTCGCGCCTGCCGTACTGGTCTCGTTGAGCGTGAACCACCGAACCGCCCCGCCGATCTCGGCATAGACGCTGGGCCGCTCGGTGTTGCCAATGAAGGCGACGGACGCGCCGAGCAGCGTCGTCGACCCATTGGCGGCCGACGTGTCGGGGGTGGACGACAGGTCGCCTTGCCCGAGCTGCGCGTGTTCGAGGCCGACGCCGAACACCCAGTGGTGTCCGAGCCGCAGGCCCGCCTCGAGGCCGTACGCCAAGCCCGCGGCCGACACCGCGCTCAGGTCGTCGGTGCCCGTGGACGAAGTCGCGGTCGGCAGCTTCCCCGCGGTCACCTCCCACCCGATGTGGCCGCCGAGGAACAGACCCACCCGCGAAGGCTGCTGCGCGAGGGCCATCGCGCGGTCGCCCCCGCCGCCGATCGGCCGAGGGGCTTCATAAGGAGGCGGAACGCCGGGGGCCGCGGCGGGGCTGCCCGGTCGGGTCTGCGGGGTCGGCCCGACGACGGGCGGCGGAGGAAGGGGCGTCGGCGCGGTTTGGGCCGTTGGGGCGGGCGGCGGGAGCGGAGGGGGCGCCGCCGTGGGCCGGAGCACGGCGATGATCGACGTGGTGTCCCGCTCCCTGAGCATCGCCGTCTGCTCGACGGCCGCGTAGGCGGGCGCCGACACGATGACTTGGTGCGCCCCGGGGTCGAGCGGAATGGGCTCGCCGACGAGTGCGGCGCTCACGTGCTGACTATCGATCTGCACGTCCACGCCGGCGACCCCCGCCGGAGCGATCGTGACGACCAGCTTGGGGACCCGCGGCTCGACCTGGGCGAGCTCGGTCTTCGCTTGGTCGAGGGCAGCCTGGAACGCCGCCGGCGATCCGGGCGGCACCGGCATGCGGAGAGTCGCCCGATACGACTCGGCCGACTCCACCAGCTGGCCGAGGGCGGCCTGGCACTCGGCGATCCGTACCACGTTGGTGGGCGCGCTGAAGGCGCTCTCGGCCCTCGTGAACTTGTCGAGCGCGTCGGCGAACTTCCCCGCCCGTTGCAGGTCGTCGCCCTCGTGGAAAAGCTGCCTCGCCACCGCCCGCTCGGCGTCGTTCACCTGACCGCGCGCGGGCGATGCCCACGACACCGCGATGGCGATCCCCGAAGCTGCCGCCAGGCGCACGCACGCTTCTCTCGCGGACGCGCGGCCTCGAGCTCTCTTCATGGCCGCGGTCGCGCGCGCGTCAGTAGCCGGGATCCGCGGCGGCGGGAGCGGGCGGGGGTTTGACGACGGGCGGGCGAGGGGGGAGCTGGGCGGGCGGCGGCGGTGGCTGGGCATGCGCGGGTTTGGGGGGCAGCGCGGCAGGTTTGGCGGGGCGTGGGGCGGGTTGGACCGAAGGGGCGGGAGGAGACTCCGGTTCGGCGGCGGCGGTGGGAAGGGCGGCGCGAGGGGACTCCGCCAAAGGCGCGGGCGCCGCCGCGACGACGGGAACGGGCTCTGGCTTCGGCGACATGAGCTTCACGACCGCGACGACGCCGAGGCTCCCGCCGACGACCGCCGCCCCGAGGATGGCGAAGAGGACGTTCCTCGGCTTCGCTCCGCGAGGTACGGGGGCCGTGAACGGCGACGACGTGATCCCCGCCGCGGTCATCGAGGCCGTCACCGCGAGCCCGGCGCGCCGCGCCGCCTCCTCGCGTCCGGTCATCTCGTCGAGCCCGCGCCGCGAGCTCACCCCGGCCGCGTAGGCGAGCGAATCGGCCAGCTCGGTCGCCGTCGAGAAGCGCCGATCGGGGTCGCGCTCCACGGCGCGGAAGAACCAAGCATCGAACGCCGCCGGCAGGCCCGGAACGACCTCTGACGGCACCCGCGGCGGCGCCGTGCAGATCTTCACGAGGAGATCCCCCACGCTCTCGCCCTCGAACGGCAGGACCCCCGTGACGCTCTTGAACGCGATGACGCCGAGCGACCAGAGGTCCGAGCGCCGGTCGAGGGTCCGAAGGCCGCGCGCTTGCTCCGGCGACATGAAGTAGGGCGTGCCGAGCACGGCCCCGGTCTTCGTGCTGCTCGAGAGCCCCGCGCCCGCGCTGCTTTTGGTCTTCGCGATGCCGAAGTCGAGCACCTTCGCGATCTCGTCGTCGTCCGGCGATCGCTCGAGGAAGATGTTCTCTGGCTTGAGGTCGCGGTGGATGATGCCCGCCTCGTGCGCCCTCTGGAGCGCGCGGGCCACGTGACCGAGGATGCGCGCCGTCTCGGGTAGGGTGAGGCGCCCGAGCCGCTCGAGGCGCTTGTCGAGCGACTCGCCGACGAGCAGCTCCATGACGATGTACGGGCGGCCCTCGTCGGTGACGCCGTGGTCGAAGATCTGGATGGCATAGCGGCTCTGGATGGTGGCCGCGGCGCGCGCCTCCGTCGCGAAGCGGGCGCGCGCCTCCTCGTTTCCGACGTGCTCCTGGTCGATGAACTTGATCGCGACGCGGGTGCCGAGCGTCGCGTGGCGTCCTTCCCAGACCGATCCCATCCCGCCGCGCCCGATCAGCCCGACGATTTCGTATTTCCCCGCGACGAGACCGTGGGAGGGAGGTGCGAGCGGGTCGCTCATGCGTCGAACTCGCCTGGATCGTACATTAGACGAGGCCCAAGCTCCCGGCTAACAAGGGCCGGCGATGGAACAGGCGCCGGAAGTCTCGGGTGGAGAGCGTCCGGCGCGGTTGCCCCCCGCGGGCGACCCCGGCGTGCTCTATCTCATCGACCTCTCCGGGTACGTCTTTCGCGCCTACCACGCGTTGCCGCCACTCTCGAGCTCGCGCGGGGAGCCGACGCACGCCGTCCTCGGCACCGTGAACATGCTGCAAAAGGTGGTCGGCGAGCGCCGGCCGCACATGCTCGCCGTGGCCATGGACTCGGGGGGACCGACGTTCCGCCATCGGCTCGACGTGCGGTACAAGGCGACGCGCCCCGCCGCCCCGCCGGATCTCTCGCAGCAGATGGCGCGGGTCCACGAGATCGTGCGCGCCTGGGACGTCGCCGTCTTCGGCGAAGTGGGCCTCGAGGCCGACGATCTCATCGCGGCGGCCACCGCGCGCGCGCTCGCGGAGGGCCTTCGGGTCGTCATCCTCACCTCCGACAAGGACCTGATGCAGCTCGTCCACGACGGCGACGACCGCGTCGTCTTGTGGGACACCATGCGCGACAAGGTCTACGGGCCGCGCGAGGTGCGCGAGAAGCTCGGCGTCGCCCCGAGCAAAGTCCGCGACTATCTCGCGCTGACGGGCGACACGAGCGACAACATCCCTGGGGTGCCGGGCGTCGGGCCGAAGACCGCCGCGGACCTCCTCGGGCAGTTCGGATCGCTCGACGCCGTCTACGGGGCGCTCGACAAGGTCTCCAAGCCCAAGCTCCGCGAGAACCTCCGCGAGCACGAGACGGACGCGCGCGTCTCTCAGAAGCTCGTCACGCTCGACGCCGCCTCCCCGCTCGCGTGGGACCGCGACAAGCTCCTCTGGGGCGGCGCCGACGTCTCCGCGCTTCGCCGCCTCTACACGGAGCTCGAGTTCCAGCGCCAGCTCGAGCAGCTCGCGGCGCTCGCCGACATCGCCGCCGGGGCCGCCCGGCAGACGACGCGAGCCGCGGCGTCCTCCCTCGAGAGCGACCCCGTCCAAGCGGCGCCCCCAGCGAGCGCTCCCACGACGGACGCGTGCGTGCTCGACGCGGCGTCGCTCGAGCGCGTGGTCGCGAGCGCGCGCGAACGGGGCGTCGTGGCGCTGGCGGTGCAAGCCAGCGTCGACCGTGCCATGCGGGCCGACATCATCGGCGTCTCGCTCGTCGTCGCCGCGGGAGCACGGCACTACGTCCCGCTCGGGCACCGCTATCTCGGCTGCCCGTCGCTCCTGCGTTGGGAAGACGCGCGCGCCATCCTCGGACCGCTCTTCGCCGACCCGCGGGTCGTCAAGGTCGGCCACGACCTCAAGCGGGCCGCGATCGCCGCGTCGCGCGCGGGCATCCCGCTCGCCGATCCGCTCTTCGACACGATGCTTGCCGCGTACCTCATCGATCCCGAGGCTCCCAACGGCATCAAGGATCTCGCGCGTCGCGAGCTCGGCCTCCAGATGACCCGCTACGACGACGCGACCGGGAAGGCCCGCGCGCAGCAGCCTCCCTTCGACGAGCTCGACGTCGAACGCGCGTCCACGTTTTCGGGCGCCGACGCGGACGTGGCCTTGCCGCTCTACGCGCGCTTCGCGCCCCGCCTCGCCGCCGAGGGGCTCGAGCCGCTCATGCGCGACGTGGAGATGCCGCTCGAGCGCGTCCTCATCGACATGGAGATGCGGGGCGTCCTCGTCGACATCCCGGTGCTCGCGGCGATCGGGCGGGACGTCGACCGGCAGCTCCGCGAGCTCGAGTCCGAGTGCAAGGCCCTCGCGGGGAAGGACTTCGCCCTCCGGTCGCGCGATCAGCTCGAGAAGATCCTCTTCGACGACCTCAAGCTCCCGGTCGTCAAACGAACGGCGAAGGGCAGCCGCTCGACCGACGCCGACGTCCTCGAGGCCCTCGCCGATCGCCACGCGCTCCCGGCCCGACTCCTCACGTATCGCGAACTCGACAAGCTCAAAGGCACGTACATCGAGGCGCTTCCGCGGTACGTCGATCCGGCGACGGGCCGCATCCACACCCGATTCGACCAGGCGGTCGCCGCCACCGGCAGGCTCTCGTCGAGCGACCCGAACCTCCAGAACATTCCCATCCGCACCGAGCTCGGACGCGGCATCCGCGCCGCGTTCGTCGCGCCCCCCGGCCACCGCATCCTCAGCGCGGACTACTCGCAGATCGAGCTCCGCGTGCTCGCGCACCTCGCGCAGGACCCCGAGCTCATCGACGCGTTCGACAAGGGCACCGACGTGCACCTGCGCACCGCGGCCCTCGTCTTCGGCAAGACCGAGGCGCAGGTGACCGCCGACGAGCGCCGCGCGGCGAAGACGATCAACTTCGGCGTCATCTACGGCATGGGCGACAGCGCCCTCGGCAAGCAGCTCGGCATCCCCCGCGAGCAGGCGGCGCGGTTCATCGCGGCGTACTTCGAGCGGTACGCGGGCATTGCCCGCTTCATGGAGCGGGTGGTCGAGTCGGCCCGCCAGGGCGAGGCCGTGCGATCGCTCCTCGGGCGGCGTCGCTTTCTGCCGAACCTCCACTCCGCCAACCGCGCGCTGCGGCTCGAGGCGGAGCGCATCGCCCGCAACACGCCGATCCAGGGCACGGCGGCGGACATCCTCAAGCTCGCCATGGTGGCGCTGGGCAAGGAGGAGGGCGGTGCGAAGGCGCACATGGTGTTGACGGTCCACGACGAGCTCGTATTCGAAGTTCCCGAGAGCGACGTGGCGGCCGAGAGCGAACGCATCCGCGGCGTCATGCAGGGCGCGCTCAAGCTCGCCGTGCCGCTCCTCGTGGAAGTGGGCTCGGGCCACAGCTGGGCGCAGGCCCATTAGTCCCGCTCGGCAGCGTCTGGCCACGCTTTGGGGAAAAAGACCCCGGGGCGAGCGGGCGCATCCGTGCTTGTGTCACGCGGTGCGGTCGATTACAGACCGCCGCCAGCGGGGAATTTTGCCGCGACCCTACCCCACGCCCCTTTTCCGAGGAGCCCGATGAAATCGATCGTCGCGATCGGCTGCGCTTTCTCCGTGAGCTCGGGGGCCGCGATGGCCCGCGCCGATCCGTCGTTCGGGGCGCCTCCGCCCGACGCGTCCTCCGCGGTCGCCGCGCCGAAGGATCCCGCCGCGGCCGCGCCCACGATCGCGAGCCCCACACGGGAGACGACGGGGACGGTCTCGGCCGGCGGCCTCTTCGCAACCGGGAACTCGCAGCTCATCGCCGCGAGCCTCAATGGCAAGTTCGACATGCGGCGCGACGAGAACGGCTTCGGCGCCTCGCTCGTCGGCAACTACGGAGAGACGCAAGGCGGCGACGGACAGCTGCACGACGCGACCGAGAACCTCCAGGGCCGCCTCCGCTACGACCGCTACCTCGCCGACCGCATGAGCGTGTTTCTCATCGGCACCGTTCGTCACGACCGCTTCGAGGGCCTCGACGTTCGCTTCAACGTCGACCCCGGCGCGAAGTACCTCTTCCTGAACTCGGACGCGACCAAGCTGTGGGGCGAGCTCGGTTACGACTTCCAGTACGACATTCGCCGCGACGACGCGCGCGTCCAGCTCGACGCCATGGGCAACGTCATCACCGACCCCGCCACGGGCGCGCCGCTCCTGCTCGACAAGACGAAGGCGGACCATTCGGCGCGGGCCTTCATCGGGTTCCGCGAGGCGTTCAACAAGGACGTCACCTTCTCGACGGGCATCGAGTACCTGCAAAGCTTCGTCGAGTCGACGCAGTACCGCGTCAACTACGACGCGCTCCTCGCCGCGAACGTCGGCGCCGGCTTCTCCTTCGGCGTCGGCTTCTCTCTGCGCTACGACCACGGGCACCTGCCCGACAAGAAGGACCTCGACACGTCGACGACCTTCAGCATCATCTACACCTTCAGCGACGCGGCCCCCGCGCCGGCGCCCCCGCCGCCGGCCCCGTGCAGCTGCCCGCCTCCTCCTCCGCCCGTCGTCCCCGCGACCGCGGCGCCCGCCGCCGCGCCCGAGACCAACACGCCGCCGCCGGCCCCCGCGACCATGCCCGCGCCGGCCCCTTCGCCGACCACGCCCTAACCAACCGTCCCTCGATCGGTCGCCATGCTCAAAGAATTCAAAGCCTTCGTCTTGCGGGGGAACGTCATCGACCTGGCGGTCGGCGTCATCATCGGCGCCGCGTTCGGCAAGATCACGAGCTCGCTCGTGAACGACGTGCTCATGCCGCCGATCGGTCTCATCCTCGGCAAGGTCGACTTCTCGAACCTCTTTCTCGACCTCTCCGGCAAGAGCTACCCGTCGCTCGCGGCGGCGAAGGCCGCGGGCGCGCCGACGATCAACTACGGCGTCTTCATCAACGCCGTCATCGACTTCCTCATCGTGGCGCTCATCGTCTTCTGGTTGGTGCACTTCGCCCAGAAGCTCGCGCCGAAGGCTCCGGCCGCGCCCGTGGCGCCCACGAAAGACTGCCCGCGGTGCTGCGTGCCGATGCCGGAGAAGGCGACGCGCTGCCCGCACTGCACCTCCGAGCTCGCGCCGTCCTGACGGGATCGTGGTCCGACGGGGTGCCTCCCGCGGTCGTCCACGGCCTTCGGCGGCGTCCGTGCGCCGGCCGCGCGGGTGGCTCTTCTTGCTCGCGTGCGCGGGGTGCGCGCATCTGCCGCCGCCCGCGGCCCCTCTCGAGCCTCCTCCGCCGGCCGTCGCTCCGGCTCCCGCCCTCGCGCCGCCGCCCGTCGCGCAGTCCGGCTACGCGACGTGGTACGGCCGTCGCTTCGCCGGCCGGAGGACCGCGAACGGCGAGCGCTTCGACCCGACGCGCATGACCGCCGCGCACCTCACGCTGCCGTTCGGCACGTGGGTCGAGGTCACGCGCGTCGACACGGGCCAGCGCGTCCGCGTGCGCATCACCGACCGCGGCCCCTACGGATCGGCGCCGCGCATCATCGACCTGTCCGAGGCGGCGGCGAGGGAGCTCGACATGCTCCGCTCGGGCGTCGCCGAGGTGGAGCTGCGCATCGTGGAAGGCCCTTAGCCGATGCGCTTGGCGGTGGCGACGAAGTCCCGCGCGTAGGCGAGGTAGTTCTGCGCGCCCTGCGCGATGCGCGCGAAGTCGGCCTCGCCGGCAGGCCGGACGACGCGCGCGGGCCTGCCCATGAGGAGGCTCTTCGGAGGCACGCGGGTGCCCGGCGTCACGAGCGAGCCCGCCGCGACGAGCGAGTCGTCGCCGATGACGGCGCCGTCGAGGATGACGGTCCCGATGCCGATGAGGCAGCGGTCGCCGACCGTGCAGCCGTGGACGACGGCGGAGTGGCCGATGGTCACGTCGTCGCCGACCGTGGTCGACGCTTCGCCGCCCGTGACGTGCACGACCGCGTTGTCTTGGACGTTGGTGCGCGCCCCGATGCGGATCGGATAGCAGTCGCCGCGAAGGACGGCGCCGAACCAGACGCTCGCCCCGTCGCCGAGCCACACGTCGCCGATGATCGCTGCCGTGTCCGCGACGAAGACGCCCGACCCGAGCCTCGGCGCCGTCCCGTGGAGCGCGTAGACCGCCATCGGCGAACCCTACGCGGTCACGACCGGGAGCGTCCGCCGCCCGGCGCGCGCCGGCGCCCGATGGACCTCGCGCAGCGCGCCCACCACCGAGTGCCGGTTGGCGCGGACCACGTCGACCTCCACCACCTGGCCGACGAGCGAAGCGCCGTCGCCGCTCTCGACGTGGACGATCGCGTTCGCGTCGGTCCGCCCCTGCACGAGCCCGCGCGCCGCGCCGCTCTTCTCGCTCTTGCTCGGCCCCTCGACGAGCACCTGCTGCCGCGTGCCGACGAGCGCGGCGAGGTACGCCGCCGCGATCGACTCCGCCGCCTCGAAGAGCCGGGTCAACCGCTCGCTCTTCACGTCTTCGGGGACGTCGTCGCCGAGGCGGAGGGCCGGCGTGTAGGGCCGCGGCGAGTACTTGAAACCGAAGAGCGAGACGAAGCCCATCTCACCGACCAGCGACAGCGTCTCGCGGAAGTCCTCCTCCGTCTCGCCCGGGAAGCCGACGATGACGTCGGTCGAGAGCGTGAGCCCCGGCCGCGCGCGCATCAGCCGCCGCGCGCGCGCGACGTACTCGGCGCGCGTGTACCTCCGGATCATGCGGCGGAGCACGCGGTCGCTCCCGGACTGGACGGGCAAGTGCACGTGCCTCGCGAGGACGTCGATCTCCGCGTGGGCGCGCGCGAGCGCCGCGGTGGCGTGGCGCGGGTGCGGGCTCGTATAGCGGAGGCGGGCGAGGCCCGCGGGCGCGGAGTCCGCGATGAGGCGGAGCAGGTGCGGGAACTGCGTCTCGTCGCCCGCGCGTCGGCCGCGGTCGACGGCGATCTCGGCGTCGGCCTCGGGCGGGGGAAGGGAGGGGTCCTGGAAGCTGTCGACCGTCTGCCCGAGCAAGAGCACCTCGCGCGCGCCCGCCCGGACGAAGCGGGCGACCTCGTCGACGATCTCGCGCGCCGGCCGGTAGCGCTCGGGGCCGCGCGTGTACGGCACGATGCAGAAGCTGCAGCGCTCGTCGCAGCCCTTCATCGTCGTCACGAAGCCCACGATGGGGCCGCGCGGCGCCTCGGCTTCGCCCTCGGGCGACGGCGACCAGGCGAGGAACCTCGGCGCCGCCGTGTCGAACTCGGTCCGCGCGATCGGAGGCGCTCCCGCCATCTGCTCGGCCAGGAGGGCGGGGAGCTCCTCCAGGTTGTCGGGGCCGACGATCAAATCCACGTGCCGGAGACGCTCGATGAGCTTGTCCCCCTCTTGCTGCGCGAGGCACCCGGCCACCGCGATGACGACGTCGGGCCGGGCCTGCTTGAGCGGCGCGAGCGTGCCCACGAGGCTCCGGAGCTTCTGCTCGGCCTTCTCGCGGACGCTGCACGTGTTGACGACGATGACGTCCGCGTCCTCCAGCGCGTCGACCGCCGCGCCGCCCGCCGCGCACAAGACCCCCTCCATGCGCACCGAGTCGTGCACGTTCATCTGGCAGCCGAACGTCTTGATGTGGAAGCGAAACGGGCGAATCATTGCGGGTTCGGTCCGCGACCATAGCGTATGTGGGCCCGCTTGCAGCCCCGGCGAGGGGGCCGTACCTTCGCTGCGTATGCCCTTCGAGTCTCGTTACCAGTCGCTGGTCGATGTCTTCGAGCGGACGGTCGAGGCGCACCGGGGCCGGCCCCTCTTCGGGACGAAGCAGGGCGGCGGCTGGGGGTGGATCACGTACGGCGAGTTCGCGAACCTCGTCGAGTGCCTGCGCGGCGGGCTCGCGGCGCTCGGCGTCGAGCGAGGCGACCGCGTGGCCATCGTGTCGAACAACCGCGTGCCCTGGGCGGTGGCGGCGTACGCCTGCTACGGCCTCGGCGCGGTCTTCGTTCCGCTCTACGAAGCCCAGTCGCCGAAGGACTGGGAGTTCGTCGTCCGCGACAGCGGCGCCAAGGTGCTCGCCGTCGCCAACGAAGCCGTCCTCGGCAAGGCCAGGTACCTGCTCGACGAGGTGCCGTCGCTCGCGCGCATCCTCGTCATCGAGGGCAGCCCCTCCGGGGACGCGCGCGTCACGACGTACCTCTCCGCGCTGGCCGCGGGCCGCCCGCCGCCGGTCGTCCACCCCACCTCCGACGAGACGGCCACCATCCTCTATACGAGCGGCACGACGGGCGCGCCGAAGGGGGTCGTCCTCTCGCACGGCAACCTCGCGTCGAACGTCAGCGCCGCGCAAGACGTCTTCCCCATCCTGCCGAGCGACCGGTCGCTCTCGATCCTCCCCTGGGCCCACGCCTTCGGGCAGACCTGCGAGCTGCACACGTTCTTCGCGTGCGGCGCCTCGATGGCGCTCTGCGAAGGGATGGACAAGGTCCTGCCGAACCTCGCCGAGGTGAGCCCGACGCTCATCGCCTGCGTTCCCACCATCTTCAACCGGCTCTTCACGGCGGTGCAGCAGCAGCTCGCCGGGCGGCCGAAGGCCATCCGCGCCCTCGTCGCGCGCGCCCTCGCCGCCAAGGCCCGGGAGCGGGCGGGGGCGCGCCTCGGTCTCGCCGAGAAGGCCGTCGTGGCCGTGGTCGACCGCATCGTCTTCTCGAAGGTGCGCCAGCGCCTCGGCGGCAAGCTCCGCTTCGCCATCTCCGGCGGGGCGGCGCTGTCGCGCGAGGTCGGCGAGTTCATCGACTCGATCGGCGTCACCGTCTTCGAGGGCTACGGGCTGACCGAGACGAGCCCCGTCGCGTCGGCCAACGGCCCCAGCGGCCGGAAGATCGGCAGCGTCGGGCGGCCGTTCCCCGGCGTCACCGTGACGATCGACCCCTCCACGGTCGACCACCCGTCGGCCGACCGGAAGCCCGGCGGCCCCGTCGAGGGCGAGATCGTCATCGCCGGCCCCAACGTCATGAAGGGGTACTTCAATCGCCCCGAGGAGACCGCCGCCGTGCTGACGCCGGCCGGCGCGTTCCGGAGCGGGGACATGGGCTACATCGACGACGAGGGCTTCCTCGTCATCACCGGCCGCATCAAGGAGCAGTACAAGCTCGAGAACGGCAAGTACGTCGTCCCGAGCCCGCTCGAGGACGCGCTCCGGCTCAGCCCCTACATCTCGAACGTGATGATCTACGGCGAAAATCGCCCGTACAACGTCGCCCTCGTGATGCCGAACCTGCCCGCGCTTCGCGACTGGGCGGAGCGAACGCACGTCGCCCTCCCGCAGGACGACGGCGCCGTCCTCGCCGACGAGCGCGTCCGCGATCTCGTCCGGAGCGAGATCACGGCCCACGCGTCGGGGTTCAAGGGCTTCGAGCGCATCGAGGCCTTCGAGCTCGTCTCCGGCGAGTTCACGGTCGAGAGCGGGATGCTCACGCCGAAGATGGGCCTCAAGCGCCGCAGGGTCGTCGAGCAGTTCGGCCCCGTCCTCGAGCGACTCTACGCGCGCGGCAAAGACATGCCGCGGTCGCGCCCGGGCGCCGGCGCCCCCGCGCCGTCGGTCCGGAGCTGACCCAGGGCGACGGCCTCAGGACGGCGAGAGCAGCCGCCGCCAGTCGACCATCTGGACGCTCCGCTGGGACGCGCGAAACTCGATCGTGCGTCGCATCCCGCACGCGTCGCCGCCGATCTGCAGCGGGACGGGGCGCGAGAACGTCATCCGGACCTCCTGCACGAGCCAGTCGTGCATACCGCCGAGCGGGTGCATGCCGCGCCAGAGCCTCGGGGAAGACGCGATCGCCCCGAGCGGGCCGCGGTTGTACGCGCGGACGTTGATGAAGCCCGGCATCCGCTCCGCGAAGGGGAACGCGCGGAAGTGGTAGCCGAACTCGGGGCACGTCCCCGCCGCCGCCGACCCCGCGGGCGCGTCGTAGAGGACCGCGCCCCGGCCCTTGCCCTCGAGGCGCTGCGGCTTGCCGTCCGGGTCAAGGGCGAAGACTTCGTCGCCGAGGTTCTCGATGAGGATGTGCGGGTTGCCCGAGAGTGCGACCCGCGGCACCGTACGGAGGAGCGCCGCCGACAGGTACCCGTAGACGCTCTTCGAGAACCGCCGCCCGGGGCCCTTGCTCGCCTCGAGCTGCCGCCGGTAGTCCTCGAGGATCATCGCGTCCCATCCGGAACCGGCGAAGTGCGTGAGGACGCCCTCCACTTCGAGCAGGCCGCAGAGCCGCGTGGGGAGCACGGGCGGGGCGCGGGCGAGGAGCTCGAGGCACGGATGGAGCTTGGGGGCGCCGAGCGCGTGGGCCCACGCATTGCCCGTGCCGAGCGGCAGGACGCCGACCGTGGGGAAGGGCTGCGACTCGGGCGTGACCCGCGCGAGCGCGTTGACGAGGGCCATGGCGGTCCCGTCCCCGCCCGCCGCGAAGACGGCCGTCGGGCGCCCCAGCGTCTCGAGCCACGCGTCGATCTCGCGGGTCGACTTCGTCAGCTTCACGCGCGCGGACGGGAGCGCGCGGGCGATCTGCACCGCCACCCGCCGGCCGCCGCGCTTCGCGTGGGCGTTCACGAGGATCGCGAGGCCCGACCCGTTCGCCCCGCCGGGGAGCACCGAAGGCCGGTGTGGCGTCGTGTAGATCGCGCCGTTCGTCAAAGGGCGCTCTCCAGCGTCGCCCGCACCTCGTCCATCAGCGCCTGTCGTCCCGTGCGGCCGCGCTCCGCGTAGGGCCGGGGGTCGACGTGCGGGTGCAAGGTGGCGCGGACCTTCGCGCCGCGCCTCGAACGAATGCCCTTCGCCGGCAGCGCGTCGCGCGTCCCGCTCAAGGTGAGCGGCAGGATGGGGAGGCCGGCTTCGAAGGCCAGGTAGAAGGCGCCCTTCTTGAACGGGAGCAGCTTTCCAGTGAGGCTGCGCGTTCCTTCGGGGGCGATCCACACGTGCGTGCCGCCGGCGAGGACCGCACGGGCTCGGTCGAGGCTCCGGATGGCGGCGTTTCGGTCGCGCCGGTCGATCGCGATGAAGCCCGACGCCGCGAGCGCTCCGCCGAAGACCGGCACCCCGAAGAGCTCGCGCTTGGCGATCATGCGGACATTGGGGCCCACGATTCGAAAAAGCACGGGGATATCGTAGAGCGACTGGTGGTTGCTCATCACGAGGTAGGTCCTGCCCGGCTCGAGGTTCTCCCGCCCGAAGACCTGCAGGTCGATCTCCGCGTTCTTCACGCAGTGGTCGGCCCAGCGCGCGAGCCGCGCGTCGCAGACCTCTTTGGTCACCCTCCGCCTCGCCGCATCGACGACCGTCGGCAGGCTGACGGCCAACGTTTCGTAGATGTTCCGCAGCGACAGCGCCAGCGACTTGCCCTCTGGACGCGACATCCGACCCTCCTCAGGTAACATGAGGCGCCGCCCTCGCCCGAGGTTTGTCTTCTGGCACAGCCGTGTGTCGGCGCACGATACGGCTCGGCTTCCCGGCCACGCGCGCGGCCCATCCGAACGACTTCGCGCGAGGCCTCTCGAACGGCTTTACTACGCGACGGACAAGCGCGAGAAATGGCTCGCGTCGGACGCCCTCGAGCGGCGCTCCGACTCTTGCTATCGCTTCTTGGCCTCCGTAGCATGACGCCGCCCGCGACCCGCGATTTCTTCGCAGGATTCGCGCGGTTTCGAGCGTCCCTTCGCAAGGTGTTGGATGAGCGCGAAGACCATCAAGAGCGCACTCGGACTGCTGCAGGACGACCCGGACAACACCGGGGCGTGGAGCGATCTCCGCGCCGTCGTCGGCGACGCCGGGGACATGGGGCCCGACGAGCTCGCGAAGCTGCTCGACGCCGCGCGCCGCGCGCACAAGGGCCGGAGGGAGATCGAGCCGGTCGCCGGCCTCCTGCGCATCGAGGTCGACTCCGCGAAGGGCACCCCGCGCGAGGCGGAGCTCCTCCAGGAGCTCGCGCGCGTCCTCGACGAGGAGCTCTTCGACGACGGCGGCGCCCGAGCCGCCTACGAGCGCCTGCGTGACCTGCGCCCCACCGACCGGCGCCCCGCGGAGATCATCCAGGAGAGCGCCGTCAAGCGCTCCAAGTGGCACGAGATCGCCGACCGCTACACCGAAGAGGCCCGCGGCGCCGGCGACGGCACCTTCCGGAGCTCCCTCCTCGTGAGCGCCGCCGAGATCGTCTACCGGTACGGCCGCGAGGGGGACGAGAAGCTCTCGCCCGAGCACCGCGCGCGCGTCATGGCCCTCCTCGGCGAAGCGCTCTCGCTCGACCCGAAGAGCCACCGCGCCGAGTTCTTGCTCGAACGCGTGCTGCGCCAAGAGGCCCGCTGGGAGGACCTCGCGGCGGCGATCGAGAAGTTCGCGAACGCCGTGCCGAAAGAGGAGAAGGTCGCGAGCTGGGTGCGCCTCGCGCGCGTCTACGCGAAGAAGCTGAACTCCTCCGAGCGCGCAGGCTCGGCGTACGAGCGCGCGCTCGACGTGGCGCCCGGCCACCCCGAGGCGTCGAGCTTTCTCGTCGATCTCTTCACGTCGAACCAGATGTGGGACCACCTCATCGCGCTCTACGAGGCGCAGCTCTCGCGCGGCTTCTTGAAGTCGCGCGACGAGGAGGTCGGCGCCCTCCTGCAGATCGCGATGGTGCACTGGCGCATGCGCGGCAAGCCCGAGGCGGCGGAGCCGTACTTCGAGCGCCTTCGCAAGCTCGACCCGGCGCACCCGGGGATGCTCTCGTTTTTCCGCGAGTGGTCCGGCGCGCGCGGAGAGAGCGCGCGGCTCGCGACGGTGCTCTCGGAGGCGCAGCGGGCGATGCCCGAGGGCCCCGAGCGGACCGCCGTCGTCGCGGAGATCGCCAAGCTCGCCGAGGAGGGCGCCAACGCGCAGAAGGCCATCGAGCAGTGGCGCTCGGTCTTGCGACAAGACGGCAAGAGCCGCGACGCGCGCGAGGCGCTCAAGCGCCTCTACCGCCAGACGGCGAGCTACGGCGCGCTCATCGATCTCCTGCGCCAGGAGCTCGAGAAGATCCCCTCCGACGACGCGGCGGCGCGCCTGCCGATCCTCCGCGACATCGCGGGCATCTACCGCGACCACATGAAGAGCGACTCCGCCCTCGTCACCGTGCTGACGCAGGTCGTGACGCTCGACCCGACCGACCTCTCGAGCGTGCGCGACCTCGTCCGCGTCTACCAGTCGCTCCAGCGCTGGCGCGACCTCCTGACGATGCAGGCCCGGCAGGCCGACCTCGAGCGCGACCCCGGCGTGAAGGCCGATTTGTGGCGGGCGATCGCGCGCCGGTGGCTCGACCAGTTCTCGAACGTGCAGAACGCGGTCGAGGCGTACGAGAAGCTCCACGCCATCGCCCCGAAGGACGAGGAGGCCGTCGACAAGCTGAAGGAGCTCTACGCGAAGCGGCGCTCCTACAAGCCGCTCTACGAGCTGCTCTCCCAACAGGCGGAGGCGATGCCGCCGGGTCCGCCCCGCCGCGAGATCTGGACGGAGATGGCGAAGCTCGCGGCCGAGCGGCTCGACATGGGCAGCCAGGCGGTCGCGCTCCACAAGCGCGTGCTCGAAGAGGACCCCTCGTCGTCCGCCGCGCTCGACGCCCTCGAGCGGCAGGCCGAGCGCGACAAGGACTTCGCCACGGTGGCCGAGGTCCTCGAGCGGCGCGCGACCCTCGCGACCGACGACGCCGCGAGGATGACCGTCCTGCAGAAGCTCGGCGCCATTTACTCGGACCGGCTCCACGACGGCCCCAAGGCCACCGCCGCGTGGCGCCGCGTCCTGGCCCTCCAGCCCGGTCACGCGAAGGCGCTCCGCGTCCTGCGCGACCGCCACCTCGCCTCCGGCGACTACGACGGGCTGACGGAGCTCTACGAGCAGAGCGGCGACTGGGAGGGCCTGGTCGAGGTCCTCTCGAGCGCGGCGGACAAGGCGACGGACCCCGAGCTCAAGGTCGACCTGAGCTTCCGCTGCGCCCATATCTTCGTCGACCGCATCGGCGCGCCCGAGCGCGCGTACAAGAGCTACGAGCGCGTCCTCTCGGTGAACCCCGGCGACACGCGCGCCGCGGCGGCGCTCGTCCCGCTCTACGAGAAGGAAGAGAAGTGGGGCCGCCTGCCGGCGCTCTACGAGATCCTCCTCGAGCACGCCTACGAGACCGACGAGAAGCTGGCCCTGCTCGACAAGCTCGTCCGGGTCTGCGGCCATGAGCTCCAGGACCGGCCGAACGAGTTCTCCTGGGCGCGCAAGGCCTACGAGCTCGCGCCGCGGCGCGACGGCGGCCTCGTGGCGTTCGAGGCGGCGGCGCGGCACTCGTCGCAGTGGGAGGGCTTCGTCGAGGCGCTCCAGGCCCGCCTCGCCGCCATCGAGCCGGCCGTCGAGGGCACGCGCTCGGGCAAGAAGCGCAAGAAGAAGGAGCGCGAGAACGGAGGCGAGGGCGATCGCCGCTTCGAGATCCGCACGCTCCGCGGCAAGCTGGCCGAGGTCTACGCGAGCGAGCTCGGTCGCGCCGACGAGGCCGTCGCGGCCTACCGCGCCCTCATCGAAGAAGACGAGACCGACGAGCCCGCGATCCAGACGCTCGATCGCATCCTGCGCGAGAGCGACCGGCGGGACGACCTGCGCTGGCTCTTCGGGCTCCGGGTCGAGCGCGCCAACACGGCCTTCAAGCTCGATCTGCTCGGCGAGTGGGCGATGCTCGAGGAGGAGGCGTTCGGTTCGATCGAGCGCGCCGTCGAGCTCTATCGGCGGACCCTCCAGCTCGTGCCGCAGCACGGCGGCGCGCTGCGGTCGCTCGCGCGCCTCTTGCGCGCGCAGGGCGACGCGGCCGGCGCCGTCGAGATCATCGCCGTCGACCGCGACCAGCGGCAGGGCGTCGACCGGGCCGTGCGCGAGATCGAGCTCGCGCGGCTCCTCGCCGATCCGCTCCGCCGTTACGTCGAAGCCCTCGACGCGTGCGTGCGGGCCCTCGAGATCGTCCCCAACGAGTCGCAGGCCATCGAGGTCGTCGAGCAGCTCCTCGCCGTCCCGGAGACCCGGGCCTCGGCCGCGGCCATCCTCGAGCGCGCGTACGACGAGCTCGAGATGGCCCCGCGCCAGGCCGAGGTCCTCGAGGTCCTCATCGGCACGACGGCGGCCGCGCGCGACCGCCTCGCGCTCTACACCCGCCTGGCCGACGTCTACGAGACGAAGCTCTCCGACGCGGGCGCCGCCTTCGAGGTGCTCGTCCGCGCCGCCGGCGAGCTCCCGGGGGAGATCGGCCTCTGGGACCGGCTCGCGGAGCTCGCGTCCGCCACGGGCCGCGCCGAGGCCCTCGTCGCCGCGCTCGTCGCCGCCGTGCCGCCGACCGGGCGCACGGGCCTCCCGGAGGGCACCGAGCTCGAGCTCGCCGAGCGCATCGCCGTCCTCTACGACGAGACCCTCGGGGACGTGGAGCACGCGCGGCCGTACCTCGAGCGCCTGCTCGAGCGGCAGCCGAACAACGAGCGCGCCTTCCTGCGCCTCAAGCAAATCCTGACGACCGGCGAGCAGTGGCCCGAGCTCGCCTCGCTCTACGAGCGCATCATCGCGGCGACCTCTGATTCGGCGCGCCGCTGCGAGCTCCTCGCCGAAGTCGCCCTCGTCGCCGAGGAGATCACCGGCGAGCCCGGCCGCGCCATCGCCTACTACGAGCGCATCCTCGAGCTCGACCCGACCCACGAGCAGGCCATCGGATCGCTCCAGAGCCTCTACGCGCGCGAGCAGCGGTGGGACCGCCTCGCCCAGCTCGTCGAGCGCCGGCTCTCGGGCGCCGCCGGCGACGATCGCCTCGACCTCGAGCAGCAGCTCGGCACGCTCCTCTTCGACAAGCTGGGCGATCCCGGCGCCGCGCTCTCGTATCTCGAGCACGTCCTGCGCGAGCGGCCTTCTTCGTCCGACGCACGGCGCCTCGTCGAGAAGATCCTCGAGGTGCCCGAGCTCCGCTCCCGGGCCGCGATCGTCCTCGAGGCCGTCTACGCCGACCGGGACGAGGTCTTCGATCTCGTGCGCGTGCTCGAGATTCACCTCGAGTTCGCGTCGACCCC
Source organism: Polyangiaceae bacterium (assembly GCA_036500865.1). GTDB lineage: Bacteria > Myxococcota_A > Polyangia > Polyangiales > Polyangiaceae > Palsa-1150. The sequence goes on along the minus strand of DASYBG010000046.1, from coordinate 92,182 downwards.
CGACGAGCGCCGCGATCTCCTCCGCCGCGTGGCCGAGCTCCGCGACGAGCGCATGCGCGACGACCCGGGCTCGCTCGACGCCTTCGCCCGCCTGCTCCCGCTCGACCCGGACGACGCGCGCGCCCGCGAGCGCACGATCGAGATCGCCCGCCGCACGAAGGCGCACGACCGCGCGGCCGAGGTGCTCACGGCGACCGCCGCGGCCGCCGCCGCTCCGCTCCCGCGGGCCGAGATCCTCATGGACCTCGCGAAGTGGTGCGAGCGGGAGCTCCACGACGTCTCGCGGGCCGACGGCGTCTACCGAGAGATCGTCAAGCTCGCCCCCGAAGACGCGGCCATCGCTCTGCCGGCATGCCGGGAGCTCGAGCGGATCTACGCGGCGGCGGGCCAGCACCGCGAGTACGGCGACATTCTGCGCGTCGAGGTGAAGCTCGAGGACGACGCGGAGACACGCCGCGAGCTCCGCGGGCGCCTCGGCGAGCTGTGCGAGACGCTCCTCGACGACCCGCGCGGCGCCGTCGAAGCGTGGCGCGCGCGGCTCGAGGACGACCCGAGCGACGCCCAGGCGTTGGCCGCCCTCGACCGCCTCTACGAGCGGACGCAGAGCTGGCGCGAGCTCGTCGACGTGCTGCGCGCTCGCGAGCGCATCTCCGACGACGCGCCTTCGCGCCGCACGTTCCTCGTGCGCATCGCGACGACGCTCGCCGACAAGCTCACCGACGTGAAGGAGGCCATCGACGCCTACCGTGTCGTCGTCGACGACTTCGGCGCCGACCGCAGCTCGCTCGCCTCCCTCGCCACGCTCTACGAACTCTCCGACCGCTGGGCCGACCTCGCCGAGACGCTCGAGGCCGACCTCGCCCTCGCCGAGGGCGCGACCGACAAGCTCGCCATCCTCGCGCGGCTCGGCGAAGTCCGGCAGGAGAAGCTCGGCGAGGTCGAGGGCGCCATCGAGGCCTACCGCCAGGCGCTCGTCCTCGACCCGGCCCACGTCGCGTGCAGGACGGCCCTCGAGGACATGCTCGAGAACCCGACGGCGCGGCGCGAGGCGGGGAACATCCTGCGCCCGCTCTACGAGACGGACGGGCACTTCGAGAAGCTCCTGCGCGTCCTCGACATCGAGGTCGAGTACATCGACCAGCCGCAGGACAAGCTCGCCATCGTCGCCGAGGCCGCGAAGGTGGCCGAGCAGCAGCTCCGGGACCCTGCGCTGGCGTTCGCCTACGCCGCGCGCGGCCTGCGCGCCGCCATCGCGGAGCCCGAGCTCCCGGCGTGGATCGAGCGGGCCGAGCGGCTGACCGCGGCGACGGGCCGCTACGCCGACCTGACCGATCTCCTGCGGTCGGTGCTCGACGAGATCCTCGACGGCGACGTCCAGCTCGAGGTCACCCGCCGCATCGCGGACGTGGCGCGGACCCGCCTCGGCGAGGTCGCCATCGCCAAGCAGTACTACGCCCGCGCGCTCGAGCTCCGCAGCGACGACCGGCGCGCGCTGGTCGCGCTCGAGTCCCTCCACGAGGAGACCGGCGACGACGCCTCGCTCCTCGAGATCGTCAAACGGCGGGTCGAGGCGGCCGAGAGCGACAGCGAGCGCAGAGAGCTCCTCTTCAAGCAGGCGCGCCTCTGCGACGAGAAGCTCCGCGACGAGCGGGCCGCCATCTCCGTCTACGAGCAGATCCTCGACCTCGGCCTAGACGCCGACGCCGTGTCGGCCCTCGAGCGCCTCTACGAGCGCGCCGAGCGATGGGAGGACCTCGTGGCCCTCTACGAGCGCCAGATCGCGGCGCCGGGCGTGTCGCGCGAGCGGCAGGCGGCCCTCCACCACGCCCTCGGCGGCGTGCTCGAAAAGCGGGTCCAGGAGTTCGACCGCGCGTTCGACGAGTACGCGGCGGCCCTCGCGCTCGACCCGCTCCATCCGCAGACCGTCGCCTCGCTGGAGACCCTCATGGGCCAGCGCGACCACGCCGCGCGCGCCGCGGAGATGCTCGAGCCGGTCTACCTCGCGCGCTTCGACGGGCGCCGCGTCATGTCGACGATCGAGGCGCGGCTCGGCGCGAGCCAGGACCCCGACGAGCGCCGCCACCTCTTGCGGCGCCTCGCGAAGATGCACGAGGAGCAGGAGGACAACTACGAGGCCGCCCTCGACGCGACCGCCAAGCTCCTCGGCGAGGACCCGTCCGACGAGTCGACCTGGGCGGAGCTCGAGCGCCTCGCCCGCGTCTCGAACGCGGAGGCGCGGCTCGCCGAGATTTACGCGTCGGAGCTCGGGAAGGTCACCTCCGACGAACCCGCCATCGCGCGCCTCGCGAAGCGCACCGGGGAGCTCTTCGAGGCGCAGAACAACGTCGAACGGGCCCTCGTCTTCTATCGCCGCGCCTACGCGTTCGACCCCGAGGCGAAGGACGGCACCTTCCAGGCGATCGACCGGCTGCTCCGCGCCGCCGGCCGCCCGTGGGACCGGGTCAAGCACTACCGCGAGTCGCTCGACTACGTGCACGACGCGCGCGACCGGCTCGCCGCCCTCCACACGATCGCCTCCCTCGAGGAGACCGAGCTCAAAGACGACGCCGCCGCCATCGAGACCTACCGCGCGGCCCTCGACGTCGACGAAGGCGACTACCACTCGCTCGACGCCCTCTCGCGCCTCTACGCGCGGACGGACCGGTGGCGCGACCTCGCCGACCTCACCCGGCGCCGCGCCGAGCAGAGCGCGCTCCCCGAGGACGAGGCGCGCTTTCGCATGGAGCTCGCGCGCCTGCTCACGCAAAAGCTGTCGGAGCCTTCTTCGGCCGTCGACGAGCTGGCGCTCGTGGTCGAGCTCGTGCCGACCGGCGCGGGGCCCGGCGCCGAGGCCGTGGCGGCGCTCGAGGCGACGCTGCCGGAGCGCGAGCACCGCGCGCGGGCGGCCGAGATCCTCCGCCCCATCTACGAGCGGTCCGACGACTGGCGCAAGCTCGTGTCGCTCAACGACGTGCGCCTCGCGCTCGCGACCGACGAGAGCGAGCGCATCGCGATCCTGCGCGAGAGCGCGACCCTCTGGGAGGAGCGCGGGGGTGACCTCGACCGCGCCTTCGCGGCGATGCGGCAGGCGTGGACGGCCGACCCGGAGGACGGCGACGCGCGCGAGCAGCTCGACCGCCTCGCGGGCGCGACGGGACGATGGAACGACCTGGCCGACGCGTACGAACAGGCCATCGAGAAGGCCGATGGGCTCACCAAGCGGGAGCTCCTCGCGGCCCTCGCTCGCCTGCACGACACGCGGCGCGACGACCCGAGGCGCTCGCTCGAAGCGTGGGGCAGGCTCTTCGACCTCGACGAGACCGAGGTGCAGCCGCTCGAGGAGATGGACGCGCTCGCGACGCTCCTCAGCGACTGGACGACGCTCGTCGGCGTCCTCGTCAAGAAGGCCGAGCTCCTCCCCGACGACGAGGCTCGCGCCAGCACCTGGCGGCGCATCGGCGAGGCGAAGCGCGACATGCTCGACGACGCCACCGGCGCCATCGAAGCGTACGAGCGCGCCCTCGAGCTCGAGCCCAACAGCGCGTTCACGATCGACGAGCTCATCGCCCTCTACGAGAAGCGCGACGCGGCGGCGAGGCTCGTCGACCTCCAGCGGCGGCGCGTCGAGCTGTGCGGGCCGGACGAGGACGACTTCAAGTTCACCCTCCTCGTCGACGCCGCGCGGCGCCTCGAGAACGACCTCGGCGACCGCCGCGAGGCCATCGAGTGCCTCACGCAAGCGCAGGCCGTGCGGCCCCAGGACGAGGGCGTGCTCCGCCGCCTCGACGCGCTCTATACGCAGCAGCGCATGTGGCCCGAGCTCCTCGACAACCTGAGGACGCAGGCCTCGGCGCCCGGGATGGATCGAGAGGCCGCGCGGACGCTCAAGAAGCGCATCGCCGCCCTCTACGCGTCCGAGATCCACGAGCCGCAAGCGGCCCTCGACGCCTACCGCGAGGTGCTCGCCTCCGGGTACGACGCGGAGGCGGTGGCCGCCGTCGAGGCGATCGGCGAAGCGAACGACGAGCTCCGCGAAGACGCCGCGAACGCCCTCGAGCCGGTGCTCCGCGCCGAGGGCAAGCACGTCGAGCTGGCCGAGGTGCTCGAGATCCGGCTCCGGGGGCAGAGCGAGGCGGTCGACCGCGCCCGCACCCTCCGCGCCCTCGCCGAGGTCGCCGAGACGAACCTCGGCGACACCGAGCGCGCGCAGGGCGCCCTCTTGCGGGCCCTCGCCGAAGATCCGCAGGACACCTCCCTCCACGGCCACATCGAGCGCCTGGCCGACCGCGCCGGCGCCGAAGGCTGGAAGCGCTACGCCGACGCGCTCGACGAGCGCGCGGGCACCGTCTTCGACGCCAACGTCAGCGCCGACCTCTTCGAGCGTCTCGGGGACGTCAGCGAGAAGCGGCTCGACGACCCGTCGCGCGCCGCGAAGGCGTACACGTCGGCGGTCGAGCGCCGGGGCGACGAACCGAAGCTCCTCGCGTCCCTCGACCGGCTCTTCGCGCGCCTCGGCGACACGCGGTCCCTGGCCGACGTCATCGAGCGGCGGATCGCGGTCGAGGGCCGGCCCGACGACCAGGCGGAGCTCTATCACCGCGTGGCGACCCTCCAGATCGAAGAGTTCGGCGAGCGCTCCCGCGGCCTCGCGACGCTGCGGCAGGGCCTCGAGCGGCTGCCCGACCACGCCCCGAGCCGCGCGTCGCTCGAGGCGCTCCTCGAAGACGACGACCTCTTCGACGACGCCTTCGAGGCGCTCGAGAGCGTGCACCGCACCCTCGGCCGCGGCGAAGAGCTCGCGAAGCTCTACGACCGCAAGGTCGCGCGCGCGTCGTCGGGCCCCGAGCGCGCCCGCGCCCGGCTCGACCTCGCCCGCGTGCTCGAAGACACGGTGGGAGACCGCGCGCGCGCCCAGCGTGTCGTCGAGGCGGCGCTCGCCGAGGATCCGTCCGACGACGAGGCCCTCGGGCAGCTCGAGCGCCTCGCCGCCGCCGACGGCGCCTGGAAGCAGGCGGCCGACGCCCTCGCCGCCGCGCTCGCGAAGGCCGAGGATCTTCCCGCGGCGACGCGGGGCGAGCTCTGGATTCGGCTCGCCGGCTGGAGACTCGAGCGCCTCGGCGACGCCGCGCAGGCCGAGGCGGCGTACGCGCAGGCGCTCGCGCTCGATCCCGAGAACGTCGACGTGCTGCGGGCCCTCGAGGGCATCCAGCGCGCCCCCGGTCGGGAGCGCGACCTCATCGGGACGCTGCGCACGCGCGCGCGGCTCGAGATGGATACGCCCACCAAGCGGGATCTCTTGCGCGAGGCCAAGACCCTCGCCGAAGGCCCCGCGCGCGCGCCGGACCTCGCCGAGGCCGCCCTGCGCGAGCTCCTCGCCGACGACGAGACGGACGCGTGGGCGCTCGAAGAGCTGACCCGATTGCGGGAGGCCGCGGGCGACCACGCCGAGGTGGTGACGCTGCTCCTGCGCCGCTCGGAGCTCGCCGACGACCCGCTCCCCCTCAAGCACGAAGCGGCCCGCGCGCTCGTGCAGAAGCTCTCCGACAGGGCCCGCGCGATTTCCCTCTACGAAGAGATCCTCGAGGCCGAGCCGAACGACTCCGCGGCGGCGCTCGCGCTCCGCTCGCTCTACGGCGACGCGGGCAATCATCGCGAGCTCGGGCGGCTCCTCGAGCGGCTCGTGGACGTGGCGAGCAGCCAGGAGACGCGGATCGCGCTTCGCCTCGAGCTGGCCGGGCTCCAGGTCGACAAGTTCCAGGCGCCCGAGGACGCGATCGAGAGCCTGCGGAGCATCCTGGACGAAGACCCCACGCACGGCGAGGCCGTCCTCCGGCTGTCGCAGATCTACGAGCAGACCGGGCGCGACGCGGAGCTCGCCGATTTGCTCCGCTCCCAGCTCGAGGCCGCGCACGACCGGCAAGACGTCACGACCGAGCTGTCGCTCCTCGTGCGGCTCGGCGAGGTCCAGGAGCGGCGCCTCGGCGACGCGACGTCCGCCCAGCGGACCTACGAAGAAGTCCTCGAGCGCGACCCCAACCACCGCGCCGCCCTCGAGGCGGTGGCGAGAATGAGCGAGCGGCGCTCGGAGTGGGATCGCGCCGCGTCGGCGCTGGCGAAGCTCGTCGACCTCTCGGGCAAGTCGGGGGGCGTCGCGTTCGCGCTGCGCCTCGCCGAGGCGCGCGAAAAGATGGGAGACGCCGCGGGCGCCGAGGCTGCGCTCCAGCAGGGCCTCGCGCTCGAGCCGTCCCATGCGGGCCTCCGCGGCATGCTCCGGTCTCGGTACGAGCGGGCCGAGCGGTGGAGCGAGCTCGCCGACCTCCTCGTCGGAGACGCCGACGTCATCGCCGCGGCCAACCCGCAAGACCGCGTCGCGGCCGACTACGTGCAAGACGGGTACGGGGCCGGCAGGAGCATCCCGCCGCCCGCGCCGACGTCCGGGTCTATCCCGCCGCCCGCGCCGACGTCTGCGTCCATCCCGCCGCCCGCGGGGGTGCCCGCGTCGATCCTCGAGCGGGTGAAGCTGCTGCGCGCCGCGGCGGACATCCACACCCAGCGCCGCGGGCGGCCGCAGGACGCCATCCCCGTCCTCGAACGCGCCGCCGAGATCTTCCCGCAGGACCGCGCGCTCTTGCTCGCCCTCTGCGACGCCTACAACGCGGCGCACCGCGGGCGCGATGCCGCCCAGGTGCTCGAGAAGGTCATCGCGTCCTTCGGCACCAAGCGCCCGAAGGAGCTCGCGCTCTACCACCACCGTCTCGGCCAGGCGCTCGCGCAGCTCGGCGAGAAGGACGTCGCGCTCACGCAGCTCGACATGGCGTTCAAGATCGACCCCGGGTCGGTCACCGTCCTGCGCGACCTCGGCGTCCTCGCCTACGAGACCAACGACCTCGATCGCGCTCAGAAGACGTTCCGCGCGCTCCTCCTCCAGCGGCTCGACCGCGGCGCCGGCATCTCGAAGGGCGAGGTCTTTTATTACCTCGGCGAGATCAGCGCGAAGCAGGGCGACCGCGCGAAGGCCATGCAGATGCTCGAGCGCGCGATCGAGACCGACCCCGCGCTCGACCGGGCGCGCGCCAAGCTGAACGAGCTCAAAGGCTGACCCGTGCCCGGCCCGGAGCCGGCCCCGCGGCGGTCCGACGGGGCGCCGAGGCGACCGATCCGCGCGCTCTTCGGCGTGCTCCTGGGCGTGCTCGCGCGGCTGTGGCTCGCCACGCTGCGCGTCCACGTGTCGATCGATCCGTCGCTCGGCGGCGCGGCCGACCGCCCGTGGGTCCTCGCGTTCTGGCACGGGGCGCAGTTCCCTGTTCTCGCGTGGCGCGGGCGAAAGCCGACGGTGGTGCTCGTGAGCCTCTCGGCCGACGGCGCGATGCAAGCGCGCGCGCTCGCGGTGCTGGGCCTGCGCGTCGTGCGCGGGTCGACCTCGCGGGCAGGCGCGCGGGGTCTCGCGGCGTTGATCCGGGTGATGCGCCGCGACGGGATCGACGCGGCCTTCGCGGTCGACGGGCCGCGCGGGCCGCGGGGCCGGGTCCTGGGAGGAGCGGTCGCGGCGGCGCGGGCGTCGGGGGGCGTGGTGGTGCCGGTGGCGGGCAGCGTCCGGAGCGGTGTCGTGCTGGCGAGGACGTGGGACCAGTTCGCGGTCGCGTGGCCGTTCACGCGGGTCGACGTCGCGCTCGGGCGACCGATCGAGCCGGCGGAGGCCGGCGACGGGGGGGGCGCGATCGCGGAGGAGATCGGGCGGCTCGAGGCGGGGTTGGCGAGATCGTTGGCTTGCTAACGATTCGTGTTCGCACGCGAGCCGAGATCGTTAGCTTGCCGACGATTCGTGTTCGCACGTGAGCCGAGATCGTTAGCAAGCTAACGATCTCCGCCCGAAAGCCAACGATCCCGCGAGGTTCACCCCGCGCGCGAGACCGCCACGACCTCGACCTCGACGCGCGCCGCCCGCGGCAGCGCGGCCACCTGGACCGTGCTCCGCGCCGGGTACGGCTCTCGGAAGAAGCGCCCGTACACTTCGTTCACCTTCGGGTAGTCGGCCATGTCGACGACGAAGATCGTCGTCTTGACGACGTCGTCGAAGCTCGCGCCCGCCCCTTCGAGCACCGCGGCCACGTTCTGGAGGACGCGCTCCGTCTGCGCCGCGATGTCGTCGCCGACGATGGCGCCGGTCACCGGGTCGAGCGGGATCTGCCCGCTCAGAAAGAGCAGGCCGCCCGCGCGGACGGCTTGCGAGTAGGGACCGATGGCGGCGGGGGCGTTCTGGGCTCGGATGGCTTCCTTCATCGGCTCCTTGTAGCCGAAAGGGCTCGCCGTGCGGCGTGCGGCGTGCGCCCTTGCCGCGGACATGCGCTCGTCCTCGTTCGGGAAGACCTTCCTCGCGACGAGGAGGCGCCCGTCGTCGCGGGACGGCCGCACGTCTTCGTTCGGGAAGGCCTTGCTCGCGATGAGGAGGCGCCCGTCGTCGCGGAACGGCCGCACGTCCGCGCGGGACACGACCTCCCTCGTCACGAGCACGCGCCCGTCGTCGCGAAGCGGCCGCCCGTCCGCGCGAGACGCGGGCGTACTCGCCGCGAGAAAGCGCCTGCCGACGCGAGACGTGCGTTCGTCTTCGTCGGAGGGGCGCCTCCTCGCGGCGAGCAAGGGCTCACCCGCGCGAGATCTGCGCTCGCCCACGCCGGACGCAGCCTTCCCCGCGGCAAGCCCGCGCCTTCCCACCCGAGACGTGCGTGGCCCTTCGCCGGTCGCACGCCTTCCCACGGCGAGGCCGCGCCTGTCCCGCGCGGGGGCGGGCGCTCAGAGCTGCTGGCGGCCCGCGAGCGCGCGGACCATCGTGATGGGGTCCGCGAACTCGAGGTCGCCGCCGTGGGGCACGCCGCTCGCGATGCGCGACATCGACACGCCCAGCGGGCCGAGCTCGCGCTTGAGGAGCAGCGCGGTCGCCTCGCCGTCGACGCTCGGCGGAGTCGCCACGATGACTTCGGTGACGCCCTCGGACCGGATGCGCGCCGCGAGCTTCGCGAGGGGCAGATCTTCGGGGCCGATGCCTTCGAGCGGCGAGAGGAGGCGGCCGAGGACGAAGTAGCGGCCGCGCATGGAGCCGGCGCGCTCGATGGCGAGCAGGTCGTGGACGCGCGCCACGACGCAGAGGGTGCGCGCGTCGCGCTTGCCGTCGGTGCAGACGTCGCACACGGCGTGGCCGGCGCCGTGGTGGGCGAGGTCGGCGATGTTCCCGCAGCGCTCGCAGGGCCCGAGCTCGTCGCGCAACGAGGAGAGCTCCGCGCCGAGCTCTCGGGAGACCGCTTCGTCGGCGGTGAGGAGCCAGAGGACGAAGCGCTGCGCCGTCTTCTCCCCGACGCCGGGGAGGCGCGCGAGGAGCTTGCTGACGCGGCGGACCTTCGGGGTCACGGCGCTCTACGCTGCGCGGGGTTCATGCGCTCACGTCTCCCCGCCGCTAGACGAGGCCGGGGATCTTCACGCCGCCTGTGACCTTCTCGAGCTCGGCTTCCATTTGCTTGTCGGCGAGCTCGATCGCTTGGTTCACGGCCGCGCACACGCCGTCGAGGACGAGGTCCGTCTCTTCGGTCGCGAGGGTCGCCTTGTCGATGTCGATGCGCTTGACGCTCCGCCCGAGGGTGACGGTGACCTTCACCTTGCCGCCCAGGCCCTCGACGACGATCTCGCGATCTTTCAGCTCGCCCTTCGCCTGATCGAGCTTTCGCTGCATGCGCGCCGCCTGGCGCATCAACTCGTTCATTCCGCCGCGAAACTGCATCTCTGCTTTCTACCTTATCCGTCGCGGCTCGGCAGCTTCACGTCCTGAAGTTTTGCGCCGAACACGCGGATGACCTCCTCCACGAGGGGGTGGCCCTCCACGGCGGCCTTCGCCCGCGCGATCTCGGCGAAGCGCTTCTCGGAGTCGATCGACGCGACGGTGCGGGCGCTGCTCTTGCCCGCCTTCTGGGCGGCGCCGATCGAGACGGTCGTCGGGGCCTGGAAGTGGGCGCGCGCCTCGCGCGTGAGGAGGTCGAGGGCGTCGGGCTCGGCCGCGCGCGTCGCGGCGAATTCGGCGGCGGGCTCGAACGCGAGGTCGATCCGGGCGGACGTGACTTCGAGGGGGACGGCGTGCTCGAGGACGGAGGCGAGGGAAGGGCGGGAACGACGGACGCGCTCGAGGATGGCGCGCCAGGTAGGCATGAGGTCTTGGGGGTTGGGCGCGGGGTCGGGAGACGGGGAGACGGAGGGCGCGGGGGGAGAAGGGAGAGGGGGCGCCGGCGGAGAAGAGAGGGCGGGGGCGGGAGTGGGCCTCGAGGAGAGGATGGGAACAGGAGCGGGAGCAGGATTCGATGAAAACGCAGGGGCGGCGGCCGGAGTGGGGGAGAGGGCCGGGACGGGGGAGAGGGCGGGAACCGGGTGGGGCGCCAGGGCGACGACCTTCGGCGCGGCATCGGGTTGGGCGCGAGGCGCGGCCAGGGCCAGGGCGCCGTGGGTTCTTGCGCTGCCTTCGGCGCTGGCCGTCGGAGCCGAGACGGACGGGGTGGTTCGGCCTCCTCCGGAGCCACCACCGTGGGGGGCGGGGCCGGGGGGCGGGGCGCCGCCCAGGCGTCGTTCGAGATCGGCCACGCGCACGAGGAGCTCGTCGAGCGGCAGGAGGGGCGGTCGGCGCGCCAGGCGCACGAGCGCCATCTCGAGCTCCATGCGGGGCTGCCCGCTCTTCACGATGGCGTCGAAGGCGGCGGAGAAGCCGTGGAAGCACCGGGACAGATCGTCGAGGTCGGTGCGTGAGGCCAGAGCGACGACGTCGTCGACCTCCTCCTCGGCCAGGTCGAGCATGTCGCGCAGGCTCGGCCCGGCGTCGCCCGGTCGGGCCGCGTACGTCTTCGCGACGACGAGGTTGCGCAGGTGGCGGAGCACGTCGCGCGTGACGTGGACGAGGTCGAACCCCTGGTCGGCGAGGCGCTGCACGACGGAGAGGCAGGTCGCGCCGTCGCCGCCGATGAGGGCGGCCGCGAGCTCGTGGAGGATGCTCCGGTCGGCGACGCCGAGGACACGGGTCGCGTCGTCGGCGGTGAGCTTGTCGCCGCTGAAGGCGATGACTTGGTCGACGAGGCTCATCGCGTCGCGCATCGAGCCGGCCGCTTCGCGCGCGAGCAGCTGGACGGCGCCGTTCTCGAACGCGATGCCCTCCTTCGCGAGCACGTCTTCCAGGCGCGCGGCGATGGTCTGCGCGGCGATGAGGCGGAAGTCGTAGCGCTGGCAGCGGCTGAGGATGGTGACGGGGACCTTCTGCACCTCGGTCGTCGCGAAGATGAACTTCACGTGCGGCGGCGGCTCTTCGAGCGTCTTCAGGAAGGCGTTCCACGCCGCCGTGGAGAGCATGTGGACCTCGTCCACGATGTAGATCTTGAAGCGGTCGCGCGCGGGGCGGAACGTCATCCCCTCTTGCAGGCGGCGGACTTCGTCGACGCCGTTGTAGCTCGCGCCGTCGATCTCCTGGACGTCGAGGTCCTGGCCGGCCGTGATCTCGCGGCACGGCCCGCACTCGTTGCACGGGTTGGCCGACGGGCCTTTGCGCTGCCCGTCGGGCCCGACGCAGTTGAGGCACTTGGCGAGCAGCCGCGCGCTCGTGGTCTTGCCGACGCCGCGGACCCCCGTGAAGAGGAACGCGTGCGCGACGCGGCCCGCCGCGATGGCGTTGGCCAGCGTCCGCGCCACGTGGTCCTGACCGACGAGGTCGTCGAAGGTCTGGGGGCGGTATTTGCGTGCGAGGACGAGGTAGCTCACGGGACGATTCGCTTACAACGCGCGCGTCCGGAAGGCGAGCATGGGCCGCAACCCGCGCCTCGGGGCCCTCGTGCGCGCCGGCTTCGCGCGCGGCCGTCCGCGACGGCGGGGCCCCGCTTGTCGTGCGGCCTGTCAGCCGCCGTGCTGGGCCTTGAGCTCACGGACGAGCTCGGGCACCGCGACGAAGAGATCGGCCACGAGGCCGTAGTCGGCGATCTGAAAGATCGGCGCCTCTCCGTCCTTGTTGATGGCGACGATGGTCTTCGAGCTCTTCATCCCGGCGATGTGCTGGATGGCGCCCGAGATGCCGATCGCGATGTAGAGCTGGGGGGCGACGGTGCGCCCGGTCTGTCCGACCTGGAGCGCGGCGGGAGCGTAGCCCGCGTCGCAGGCGGCGCGGCTCGCGCCGAGGGCGGCGGACAGAGCGTCGGCGAGCGGCTCGAGCACGGCCTTGAACTGGTCTTTGAGCGCGCGTCCACCGGAGACGACGACGCGCGCCTCGCCGAGGTCGGGCCGCTCGCTCTTGCCCACCTCGAGCTTGAGGAACTCCACGCGCGCGGCGGCGGGGTCGTCGGGCGCGCGGGGCACGGTCTCGACGGGGCTCGCGCCGCCGCTCGGCGCGGGGGCGGGGAACTCCGTTTGACGCACGCTCACGACGTGGACGGGGGTGGCGATCTCGAGCCACCCGAAGGCGTTGCCCGCGTACATGGGCCGGCGGTAGCTCCGCTTGCCGCCTTCGACCTTGACCTGGTTGATGTCGGGCGCGTAGCCGGCGCCGAGCTTGGCGGCGACGCGCGGCGCGAGGTCCTTGCCGAAGACGCTCGCGGTGACGGCCACCGTGTCGAAGCCGCCTTCCTTCGCGACCTTCGCGACGGTGGGCGCGTAGCGCTCGCACACGTAGTCGGCGAGCGCGGAGTCCTCGCAGACGAGGACCTTCTGCGCGCCGTAGGCGGTGAGCTCGGACGAGGCGGTCTTGGCCCCCGACCCGAGCGCGAGGATGGAGAACGGCGCGCCGAGCGCCTTGGCGAACGCGATGGAGGCGTAGGTCCCCTTGCGGACTTTGCCTTCGAAGAGCTCTGCGACCAAAAGGGTGCCGGGCATGGAGTGCCTCGATTCAGTCTAAAGGGGAGTAGGGGGGTCGAGGCACTAGATCACTTTGGCATCCGTCTTCAGCTTGGCCACGAGCTCTTTCACGTCCTTCACCTTCACGCCGGCCGCACGCTTCGGCGGTTGCTCGGCCGCCCCGTAGCGAACTTCGGGAGACGCCTCGGCCGCCGTCACGAGCTCGGCGAGCTTCATCTCCGCGAGGGGCTTCTTCTTCGCCGCCATGATGGCCATGAGCGCGGCGAACCGCACCCCGTCGGGGTAGGCGTGGGTGGGGGCGGTGTGCTTGGAGAGGACGCTCTTCGGGTGGACGATCTTGTCGAGGACGCTCACGACGGCGGGCAAAGTGACCCGCAATCGCGCGGTTCCGCCCTCGACCTCGCGGCCGACGAGGAGGGCTTTGTCGTCCTCGCTCTGCAGGGATCCGGCGAAGGTCGCCTGGGGCCACCCGAGGTGCTCGGCGAGCCTTTGGGCCACCTGGTTCGATTCATGCTCGGCTTGCTGGTATCCGAGCAGCACCAGGTCGGGCTTTTCTTTGTCGACGATGGCTTTCATCCCCCGCGCGACGACGTTCCCGTCGAGCACGTCGTCCGTCGCGTCGACGCGGATGGCGCGGTCGGCGCCGGTGCCGAGCATGGCGCGCAGCATCTGCTCGGCTTCCTTCGGTCCGAACGTGACGACGACGACCTCGCCCAGGCGCGCCTTGGTGTTGGCGCCGTTCTCGGTCAGCCGGAGAGCGGTCTCGAGGGCATATTCGTCGTATGGGCTGGGCTTCGGCTCGAGGCCCGTCGTCTCGATTTTGCCTTGGGCCGAGAGACGTATCTTGTTCAAGTTCTCAGGGTCGGCGACGCGTTTGACCGCCACGAGGATCTTCACCGGGAAACCTCCTTATGGGCTGGCCTATGGGGCCTGGACAAGTGGGGTATCTTGGACATCTTCGGTATCAGGTCGCGGCGCGAGGGCCCTTGCGGGTATAGACGCGGGCGAGCCGCGCATGCCGAGCAAACAGCGCCAACGGCACGCAAGCCTCGCGCGGCCCGATGTCGAAGAGGCGACGAGAACCGCGCGTCGAGGCCATGAGGGGACAAGAGTAGACTTTTCCAAGGATGTTTCCCGCTTTTCGTGCGAGTTCGCGGTGCTACATTCCCGTCGCGTTCGTGTGCTCGCTTGCAGGCTTGGGTGAGGTGTCATGAAGACGGCCCGTCATTTCTTCCTTTTTGCGGCGTTTGCGCTTTGCATCCTCGCGGCCATGGCGCCGGTCGGTTGCGGGCGCACGGACCTCGACGTCGAGCTCGACGGCGCGGTCACGCAGCCGACGCCCGACGCAGCCGACGCATCGACGGGGGATGCCACCATCGACGTGACGGTCGAGGCGAGCGTCGACACGGGCATCCGGCCCGACGTGACGGTGCTCGACGTGGCGGTCCGCGACGTCGGGGTCGACGCGCTCGTCTGCGCCCCGCTGTCGGCGTGCAACGGCGCGTGCACGAACTTCAACACCGACCCGAAGAACTGCGGGCGGTGCGGGAACGCGTGCACCGCGGCGACGCCGGCCTGTGCGAACGGCGCGTGCGTCCTCGCCTGCGCGGCGCCGCTCACGAACTGCAACAACGCCTGCGTCAACGAAGAGATCGACCCCGCCAACTGCGGGCGCTGCGGCGCCCTCTGTACCGGCGGCGCGGTGTGCACGGCCGGCGTTTGCGTCTGCCCGCCGGGCGAGTCGCTCTGCAACGGCCAGTGCGTGAACCTCCTGTCGAGCCTCGCGAACTGCGGCCGATGCGGCGACAACTGCGCGGCGCTGCCCCTGCCGCCGGGCTCCACGCAGCTGCTCTGCTCGAACGGGACGTGCTCGCCGACGTGCGCGGCCGCGACGCCGACGATCTGCAACGGCGGGTGCGTCAGCCTCAACACGGACAAGAACAACTGCGGCGCCTGCGGCAACGTGTGCGGCGGGACCTCGACTTGCGCGAACGGGGCCTGCGCGTGTCCGGCGGGGCAGGCGTACTGCAACGGCGCGTGCGTCCCCGACCAAACCGATTCGAACAACTGCGGCGGCTGCGGGGTCACCTGCAACACGGCGTCGGGTCTGACGTGCGTGGGCGGGAGCTGCCAGTGCACCGGCGGCACGACGCAGTGCGCGGGGCTCTGCCTCGACCTCGCGACGAACAACGCGAACTGCGGCGGCTGCAACGCGCGGTGCGCCGCCGGGACGACGTGCCAGGCCGGCGTCTGCCAGTGCCAGAACGGGACTCGCTGCAACAACGTCTGCATCCAGACGCAGAGCGACCCGGCCAACTGCGGCGCGTGCGGGAACGTCTGCCCGGCCGGTGACGTGTGCTCGAACGGGGTGTGCTCGCTGTCGTGCGGCGCGGGGCTGACGGACTGCAACAACAACTGCGTCGACACGACCAGCAACACGCTCAACTGCAGCGCGTGCGGCGTCCAGTGCCCGAACGGCGCCACGTGCAACGGCGGCATGTGCGCCTGCGCGGCGGGAGATCTCCTCTGCGGCGCGACGTGCGTGAACCCGCAGAACGACAACGCCAACTGCGGCGGTTGCGGGATGGGTTGCGGCCGCGGGACGACGTGCTCCGACGGGGCTTGCGTCGCGGGGTGCGGCGACGGCGGCTTGTCGAGTTGCCCGGTGGGTCGCGGTTCGGTCTGCGTCGACTTGTCGACGAACAACGCCAACTGCGGCGCCTGCGGCACGGGGTGCCCGGGCGGCGGCGGCTGCGTGAACGGGCTCTGCGCCTGCCCCGACGGGGAGACGCAGTGCGCGGCTCGCGGCGCACGGGGCATCGGCACGTGCGTCTATCTGACGTCCGACAACGCCAACTGCGGGGCGTGCGGCACCGCGTGCGGGGCGGCGTCGCCGCTCTGCTCGAACGGGGCGTGCGTCATCTCGTGCACGCCGGCTTCGCAGTGCGGCGTCGGTCGCGGCGCGGTCTGCGCGGACTTGACGAGCAACAAGCTGAACTGCGCGTTCTGTGGGGCGGCTTGCGGCGGCAACCTGCTCTGCGAAAACGGGTCGTGCAGCTGCGAGGCGCCGTTCACGAACTGCGCGGGCACGTGCACCAACCTGCAGACGGACAACAACAACTGCGGCACCTGCGGGACGACGTGCGTCAGCCCGAGCACGTGCCAGGGCGCGACCTGCCGCTAGGGCCTGGGACCCTTGGGGCGGGGGGTGACAGGTCCCGCCCGGTGTAGCGAAGTGGGGGATGCGCGCTAGGGTCTCGGCGCGATGCCGATCACCGCGGATTGTCTGGTCATTGGGAGCGGGGTCGCGGGGCTGTCGTTCGCCCTCGAGGCGGCCGAGCACTGCGACGTCGTCGTCGTGACGAAGCGGAGCGCCGACGAGTCCAACACGAAGTACGCGCAGGGGGGCATCGCCGCGGTCTTGAGCGGGGCGGACTCGTTCGCCGCGCACATCGTCGACACGATTCAGGCGGGGGCGGGACTTTGCCACGAGGCCGCGGTGGAGGTCTGCGTCCGGGAGGGTCCCGCCCGCGTCCGCAAGCTCCAAGAGATCGGCGCGCGCTTCGATCTCGCCGCCGAGTCCCGGCGCCGCGACGACGGGTCGACGGACCTGGACCTTCACCTCGAAGGCGGCCACAGCGCGCGTCGCGTGGCCCACGCCGCCGATACGACGGGCCGCGAGGTCGAGCGGGCGCTCCTCGAAGCGGTCCGGCGCTCCCCTCGGGCGCGGCTCCTCGAGGACCACACGGCGGTCGACCTCATCACGATGGCCAAGTACGGCGGGCCCGAGGTGTGCGCCGGCGCGTACGTGCTCAACGGCGTGACCGGCAAGGTCGAGACGATCTTGGCGCGCGCCGTGGTGCTCGCGTCGGGCGGGGCAGGGAAGGTCTACCTCTACACGACCAACCCCGACGTCGCGACGGGCGACGGCGTCGCCATGGCGTACCGGGCGGGCGCCGAGATCGCGAACATGGAGTTCTACCAGTTCCATCCGACGTGCCTTTATCACCCGCTCGCGCGGCGGTTTCTCATCACGGAGGCGATGCGCGGGGAGGGCGCGGTCTTGCGGCTCCTCGACGGGACGGCCTTCATGAAGAGCCACGACCCGCGCGGAGACCTCGCGCCGCGCGACGTCGTGGCGCGGTCGATCGACTTCGAGATGAAGCGCACCGGCGCCGACCACGTGCTGCTCGACATCACCGACAAGAAGCCGGACTTCGTGCGCGAGACCTTCCCGGGGGTCTACGAGGAGTGCCTTCGCTGGGGCATCGACGTGACGCGCGAGCCCATCCCGGTGGTCCCGGCAGCGCACTTCATGTGCGGCGGCATCACGACCAACCTCGAGGGCCGGAGCACCATCCCGGGCCTCTGGGCGATCGGCGAGTGCGCCTGCACGGGCCTGCACGGGGCGAACCGCCTGGCGTCGAACTCGCTCCTCGAGGGGCTCGTCATGGCGCACAGGGCGGCGCGCGCGCTCGTGGGGACCCTCGACCGGGGCGCCCGCTGGGCCGAGGTGCCGGAGTGGGAGGTCGGGAGCGCGACGCCGAGCGACGAGGCGGTCGTCATCACGCACAGCTGGGACGAGGTGCGGCGGCTGATGTGGAACTACGTCGGGATCGTCCGATCGAACGTGCGCTTGCGGAAGGCGGCGCGGCGCATCGCGCTCCTGAACGAGGAGATCGCCGAGTACTACTGGAAGTACTTCGTGACGCGGGATCTGCTCGAGCTCCGCAACATCGCGACGGTGGCGCAGCTCATCGTGGAGTGCGCGGCGAGCCGGCGGGAGAGCCGCGGCCTGCACTTCATGAACGACTATCCGGAGGTCGACTCGCGCTTCGCGCGCGACACCGTGACGAAGCGCGGCGTGCCGGCGCACCTGCGCGGCAGGTAAACGGCGCGCTCTCAGCCCGCGCCGCTCGAGCGGAAGAGCGGCTCGACGAGGGCGAACCGCACGTTCGCGGCGAGCCGGTAGCGCGTGCGGCCGTACTCGCCGGCGTCGCGGACGCGCTCGATGGCGCCGGGGTCGCCGAGCAGATCGCGCACGCGCGAGATGAGGACGCGCACGCGGTGCTCCGCGTCGGCGCTCTCGGGTCCGGGGCCGCCGGCGGCGCGGAGGATCTCGTCGGCGCTGAGGCCCTCGCGGGCTCGCCGCAGGAGCTGCACGACGAGGGGCTCGAGGGCGCGCCGCCGCTCGAGGGAGATCTCGCGGTCGTGGACGCGCAGGTGGTGGGCGAGGGTGTCGACGACGAGGCTCGCGGACTCGGTGGCCTTGGCGAGCTCGGAGGCGGGGATGCGGCTGACGCCTTGGGGCGTCGTGACGTAAAGAAGGGTCTCGCCCTCGGAGGGCTCGGCCATCGCCTCGAGGTCGTCGGTCGAGGGCGGGATGCTGGGGTATGGGCCGATGGAGAGGCGCGAGGGCGGCGGCGGCGGGCCGGAGAGGGTCGCGGCGGTGGCGGTCCCGTCGACGAGGGCGATCATGCGCTCGGCGTAGCGGACGACGCGGCTGTCGCCGCCCCTCAGCGCGAGCTGCCACAAGGCGAAGGAAGGCTGCCGGTCGGGGAACACCCAGCCGTGCTTCTCGCCGGAGAGGGCGGCGCGGTCGACGGCGGCGCGGGCGGCGGCCTCGTCGCCGAGGGCGAGCGCGCACCGGCCCACGACGAGGTTGAGCGAGCCCGTGATGAACGCCTCGGGGAGGCGCTCGGCGTGCGTGACGCCCTCGTCGAGGGCCTCGCGGAGCTGGCCGCACGCTTCGAAGGTGCGGATGCGGGTCGCGAGGAGGTCCTGCTCGTCCATCGTGTCGACGATGGCGAGGTCGGCCTGGAGGCGCTCGGCCTTCCCGAGCCATTGCCGCGCCGCCTGGGCGCGCCCCAGCATGGCGAGGGCCCACGCCCGGTGCTCGGCGAGCTGGTAGCGGAGCATCGGGTGGTCGGTCTCCCCGAGGACGACGAGGGCCTCGTCGATGGAGCGGAGGGCGTCGATCGGGCGGTCGGCGGCGATCTCGACGATGGCGAGGACGTCGTGCGCGTCGGCGTGCCTCCAGCCGGTCGCGATCTCGCGCGCGATGCCGCTCGCCTGCGTGGCGTGGTGGCGGCCTTCGTCGAACCGCCCGATGCTCCCGAGGGCGATGGCGAGGTTGCCGTGGGCGCTCATCGCGGAGGCGCCGCGCGCGTTGGCGCGGCCGAGCGCGGTCACGTAGTGCTTGACCGCCGTGCGCGGGTCCGCGAGGCGCATCGAGAGGTGGCCGAGCGTCATCGCGACGGGGGTGCGCCACGGCCCGTCTTCGATGCGCTCGGCGACGTGCTCGGCGAGGCGCAGGGCGTTGGCGGCGCTCGACGGGCGGGCCAGCGAGAGCTCGAGCTGGGCCTGGGCGAGGTGGAGGTCGAGCTGTTCGCGGAGGCCGGTGCCCTTCGGTGCGGACGCGAGGGCGCGCGACGCGAATCGGAGCTCGGCGTCGGCGTGGTCACTGCGGCCGTCGATGGTCGCGAGGATGGCGCGCTCGATGGCGAGGCGCGCGCCGTCGAGGGGGCTCCACGAAGCGGGGCTCGTCGGCAGCGAGGTCGCGAGGTCCCGGGCGCGGTCGATGCGACCGGTCTCGCGGTAGGCGCGCAGCAGCCGCACGGCGAGCGTGGGGTCGCTGCGGAGGCGGCCGGAGAGGACGCTCTCGATCCAGGTCGCGATGAAGGGTGCCTCGTCGGCGGCGGCGAGCCGGTCGAGCAGCTGCGAACAGGCGGCGATGGAGACGCCCTCGGAGCCGGGGATCGACGTGGGCGCCATCGAACGGCGCTGCTCGGGCAAGGTGCCCGACCCGGGCGCCGCCGGTGTCGACGGGCGCGGAGGTGGCACCGACGCGGGAGGGGGCGCGCTCGGGCGCAAGCCGACCGGTCCCGCGGAGGACCCGCGTGCGGGGACCAGCCCAGCGGGGCGGGGAACCGATTCCGCCGCGAAGGACGGAGGCGGGACGAAGGCTCTCCGCGCCATGGACAACATTTATGGTAGCGCCGAATGCCCTCGTCGTCTCTTTCCAATGCAACGTTTCTCTACGTTGCACGACGTCCGCCCCCGCGCGCTCGCCTTCGCCGGCCCTTGCTCGGCGGCTCGCGCGGCGGCCATGGCCTACATGCGGAAGGCGGCTCTCCCGGTCTCGGGCGGCCCGGCGTCGTCGCGGCGGCGCGGGGCGAGCGTTTTCCGGATCGGCGCTTCAAGCGGAGGCAAAACGCGCTAGGCTCGCCGCCGCCACCAGACGATGAAGACGCTCGCCCCGCCGCTCGCCGTACTGCGCGACGACGGCTCGCTCGACCCGGCGAACGCCCCGCCCCTCTCGGAGGAGCTGGCGATCGCGCTCTACGAGCACATGGTCCTCGCCCGCGCCCTCGACGCGCGCGTGGTCGGGCTCCAGCGCGAAGGCGCGGTGACGCAGCACGCGAGCGCGCTCGGCGAGGAGGCGACCATCGTGGGCGCGGTGGCCGCGATGAAGGACGAGGACTGGGTCTTTCCGAGTTCCCGAGAGGCGGCGGCCGCGCTCTGGCGGGGCATGCCCCTGTCGGCGTATGCCAACCATGCCTTCGGGACCAGCCGCGACGCCGGCAAGGGCCGCGTGGCGCCCGACCCTCCGTTCTGGAAGGAGGCCCGCGTCGCCAGCGTGAGCCAGCTCGTGGGCACGCAGATCTCGCACGCCGTCGGGGTCGCGTGGGCGGCGCGGATGCGCTCCGAGGACGTGGCCGCCCTCGTCTATTTCGGCGAAGGGGCCACGAGCTCGGGCGACTTCCACGCGGGCCTCAACTTCGCGGGGGTGACGCGCGCGCCCGTCGTGTTCGTGTGCCGGAACAACGGATGGGCGACGAGCCTCCCGGCGTCCCGTCAGACCGCGAGCGCGGGCTTCGCGGTGAAGGCGGTCGCCTACGGGCTGCGTGGGATGGCCGTCGACGGGGGCGACGTCGTGGCCGTGCTCGCCGCGGTGGGCGAAGCCCGGCGGCGGGCCGCGGCGGGCGAGGGGGGCACGCTGGTCGAGGCGATCGTCGGCGACGCGGCGGGCCGCGGCTCGGAGGCGGCGGACCCCATCCCGCGGATGCGGCGGCACTTGCAAGCGCGGGGGCTCTGGAGCGCCGAGCGTGAGCGCGACCTGAACGCGGACGTGTCGGCCGACGTGGGCGCCGCGATCGCGGAGGCGGAAGGGGCCGCGCCGCCCGCGCGGGCCACGATGTTCGACGACGTGTACGCCGTCGTGCCCAGGCACCTCGCCGAGCAGAGGGACGCGTAAAGGTCATGCAGCTCAACCTGGTTCAGGCGCTCAACGATGCGCTGCGGCTCGAGATGCGGCGCGACGACCGTGTGGTCGTGCTCGGGGAAGACGTGGGCAAGGTCGGCGGCGTCTTCCGGGTGACGCAGGGGCTCTGGGACGAGTTCGGCGAGGGCCGCGTGGTCGACACGCCGCTCTCGGAGGGAGGCATCGTCGGCACGGCCATCGGCATGGCGCTCTACGGGCTCGTCCCCATTCCGGAGATCCAGTTCGCCGACTTCATCTACCCGGCCTACGACCAGATCGTCAGCGAGCTTGCCAAGATGCGCTGGCGGTCCGGCGGGGAGTACGCCGCGAAGGTGGTCATCCGCGCGCCCGTCGGCGGCGGCATCCGCGGGGGCCTCTACCATTCCCAGTCGCCCGAGGCGCTCTTCATCCACGTCGCCGGGCTCAAGGTCGTCTGTCCGAGCAACCCACACGACGCCAAGGGCCTCTTGCTCGCGTCCATCCGCGACCCCGACCCTGTGCTCTTCTTCGAGCCCAAGCGCGTCTACCGCGCGGCGAAGGGGGACGTCCCCGAGGGAGACTACGTGGTCCCGCTCGGCAAGGCGGCGGTCGTCCGCGAGGGGACCGACGTGACGGTGCTGGCCTGGGGCGCGATGCTCTACGAGGCGATGGCGGCGGCGGAGGAGGCGGCCAAAGAAGGCGTGCACGCGGAGGTCATCGACCTTCGCACGCTGTGGCCGGTCGACATCGACGCGATCGTCGACAGCGTCAAGAAGACGGGCCGGGTCGTCGTCGTGCACGAGGCCCCGAAGACGTGCGGGTTCGGCGCGGAGCTGGTCGCGCTGGTCAACGAGAAGGCGTTCGTGCACCTCGAGGCGCCGCCCGCCCGCGTATGCGGCTTCGATACGCCGTTCCCCTATGCTCTCGAGATGGACTATCTGCCGCTCGCGCGCCGCATCGTTCCGGCGATCGTCGAGACCGCAAGGTTCTGACGGGCGCGGCAAGAAGGGAGACCTCCTATGGCGCGCTGGGAATTCAAGCTGCCGGACATCGGCGAGGGCATCACCGAGGGCGAGATCGTCGGCTGGCTCGTGAAGGTGGGGGACCCCGTCGTCGAGGACCAGCCGATGGTCGAGGTGATGACCGACAAGGCGACCGTGACGATCACGGCGCCGAAGGCCGGCACCGTCGTGGAGACGCACGGCAAGATCGGCGAGATCGTCCGGGTCCACGCCGTCCTCGTCGTGTTCGAGCTCGAGGAGCCGAGCTCCGGGCGGGTCGTCGCCCGCGACCGCCGCGCCGGCGTGAACGGAGCGGTGAGCCACGAAGACGACGGTCCCGCGGCCACCGCGGTGGGTGACCTCAAAGAGGTGCTGCCGGGAATCCCGGCGGCGCAGCCGGCGTCGGCGGCGTCGGCCTCGCCCGGGTACTTCAACGAGAAGCCGCTCGCCACCCCGGCCACGCGCAAGCTCGCGCGCGACATGAACGTCGACCTGCGCCGCATCGCGCCGACCGGCCCGCAGGGACGCGTGACCAAGCGGGACCTCGAGTCGTTTGCGCGCGGACAAGCGTCGGCCCACGAGGCGCTGGCGCCCGCCCCGGAGGTCGCTGCCCCCCCCGCGGCCCGCGCCGAGCTCGAGGAGCGCGTGCCCTTCGCCGGCCTGCGCCGGAAGATCGCGCAGAAGATGGCGCTCTCCAAGCAGAAGGCGGCGCACTACACGCTCGTCGAAGAGTGCGACGTCACGGAGCTGAAGGCGATGCGCGCGCGGCTCATGGCGCCCGCCGACGCGCAGGGCGTGAAGCTGACGTTCTTGCCCTTCATCGTGAAGGCCACGGCCGCCGCGCTGAAGAAGCACCCGATGCTCAACACGACCCTCGACGAGGCCAAGAGCGAGCTCGTCTTCCGTCGCTACGTGCACATCGGCGTGGCGACCTCCACGGAGGCAGGGCTCCTCGTGGTGGTCGTGCGCGACGCGGACCGGAAGAGCATCCTCGACATCGCCCGGGACATCGAGCGCCTCGCCGCGGACGCGCGGGCCGGCAAATCGAAGGTCGAGGACCTCGTCGGGTCCACGTTCACCGTCACGTCGCCCGGCGCGCAGGGGGGGCTGCTCGCCACGCCCATCATCAACTACCCGGAGGTCGCCATCCTGGGCGTGCACAGGATGCGGCAGCGGCCGGTCGTCAAGGACGGCCAGATCGTGATCGGCGACGTGATGCTCTTGTCGCTCTCGTTCGACCACCGGATAGTGGATGGTCGTGTGGGCGCGGCGTTCGCGTACGAGGTCATCGCCTATCTGGAGCAGCCGGACCGCCTGATGCTCGAGATGGCTTGATGCGATAGATTCTCGGGAGATGACGCGAAAGCCTCTCCGCCTGCGTGCGGCGCCGTGCGCGGGCCTGGCGCTGCTCGCGGCGTGCGCGGCGACGCACGGCGGAGGGGCGCTCGAGCCGCGCTTCGTGGCCGTTCACAACGCGTTCGCGGCGGTGGGCCTCGCGCAGGTGGGGCCGATTCACGAGGGGATGCTTTCGGAGGGACGCGAGGTCCGCGTCCCTCTCGACCTGGCCGCGGGGTGCACCGCCGTCGCGGCCGTGGGCGGAGACGGGCTCCGCGACGTGGACGCGACGTTGCTCGACGCGCAGGGCCGCCCCGTGGCGCACGATACGACGAACGAGCCGCAGGCTCTCTTGCGCGTGTGCGTCGACGCCGCCGACGGCTACGTGCTCGTCGTCAAGGCGGCGTCGGGCAGCGGACCGTGGGTCGTGGCGACGTGGCAGGGCGGAGGGACCGGGGACGGATCGCCGGCGTCGGGCGGGGCCACGGCGCAGCGCGGGCGGGACGCCGACGGGACGTGCGACGCGCCGCTGCCGCTCGCGGCGGGGACGGTCACGGGCTCGACGGCGCACGGCGAACACGAGAACGCCGGCAGCTGCGACGCGAGCGATTCGCGCGAGCTCGTCTACCAGCTCGACGTGGCGCAGCGCGAGCGGGTGTCGATCGAAGTGGAGGCGAAGTTCGACTCGGTCCTCTACGTCCGCAGGGACGACTGCACGGACCCGAGCGCCGAGGTCGACTGCAACGACGACGCGCCCGACCGCACCCACTCGCGCGTGGAGCGGGTGCTCGAGCCGGGCCGCTACTTCGTCTTCGTCGACGGGTATTCGCACGACACCGGGTCGTTCAAGATGACGGTGGCCACGACGTACGTCGTCGCCTTGGCCGACGAGTGCCGGAGGGCGCCGGCGCTGGCGCCGGGGTCGTCGGTGTCGGGGACGACCGCAGCGATGGGAAACGACGTGCAGGCGAGCTGCGGCGACAGCGCAGAGGGCGCGGACGCGCCGTGGCGCATGGACCTGGCCACCCGGTCGCGGCTCCGCGTCGTCGAGCACTCCGACGCGGTGACGCCCGTCGTCCACATGCGACGCGCTTGCGCCGACGAGCAGAGCGAGGTCGCGTGCGGAGAGGGCGGCGCGTCCGCGGGCGACGCGGCGATGACGGGCTTGTTCGACGCCGGCGGCTACACCGTCTTCGCCGACGCCCACGAGCGGGACGCGACCGGCCAATACACCCTCCACGCCGACGTGGCGCCGCCCGCGGGGACGGGGACGCCGGGGGACGGCTGCGGCGACGCGGTCCTGCTCGGCGCGGACCCCAACGTCGCCGGCGACACGTTCTGGGCGCGCGACGACGTGGGGAGCACGTGCAGCGGCAGCGGCGCGGCCGACGTGGTCTACCGCCTCGACGTGCCGCGGCGGTCGCGCGTCGTCGCCTCGCTCCAGGCCGAGGAGGCGCCCCACGTCCTCGCGCTGTCCCGCCGCTGCGGGGACCGATCGTCGGAGGTCGCTTGCGGCCGAGAGCTCGACGAGGTGGTCGCGCCGGGGAGCTACTACGTGACGGTCGACGGGGCGGCCGAGGACGCGTTCGGTCGCTTCGTGCTCGCCTGGTCGGTGGAGGATCTCAGCGCGCAGAGCCGCGCGTGCGTGTCGGTGCCGGCGCTCGTCGACGGGGCCGCCGTGACGGGGACGACGAGCGGCATGGGGGACAAGTTCTCGGTTTCGTGCGCGGGCGGCGACGGCGCCGCGACGGGGCCCGACCGCGTGTACGCGATTTCGGTCCCGCGGAGGTCGCGCGTCCAGCTCGCGCTGACGGCGTCGGGGTTCGACGCCGCGCTCGCGATCCGCAAGAACTGCGTCGACGCGACGGGCGGCGCGAAGGCCGCCGAAGTGGCGTGCGAGGCGGAGGGCGACCCGGGACAGCGCGACGTCATCGACAAGACGCTCGAGGCGGGAACGTATTGGGTCGTCGTCGACGGGCAATCCCCGAACGACCAGGGGCCCTTCACGCTCGAGTACCGCGTCGTGCGCTGAGCGGCGGCCGCTGCTACCGTCGCGCGCCCGCATCATGGTCCGCGCGCGCCTCCGTACGAGCCTGCTCGACTGGTACGCGCGGACGCGGCGCGACCTTCCGTGGCGGCGCGTGCGCGATCCCTACGCGATCTGGGTGAGCGAGACGATGCTCCAGCAGACGCGCGTCGAGACCGTGATCCCTTATTACGAGCGCTTCATGCGCGAGCTTCCGACGATGCTCTCGCTCGCCGAGGCGCCCGAGGAGCGGGTGCTCGCGCTGTGGAGCGGGCTCGGATACTACCGGCGCGCGCGCATGCTCCACGCGGCCGCCAAGCAAGTCGCCGAGTCGCACGGCGGGCGCATTCCGGAGGAAGCAGGCGAGCTCCTGAAGCTCGAGGGGGTCGGGCGGTACACCGCGGGGGCGATCGCGAGCATCGCGTTCGGCAGGCGCGCGGCCCTCGTAGATGGGAACGTGGCGCGTGTGCTGTCCCGCCTCTTCGCGATCGAGGAGGACGTCAAGAGCGCGCGGGGCGCGGCCGCGCTGTGGCGCCTCGCGGAGGAGCTCGTCGCGGGCGGGGCGGACCCCGGCGACTGGAATCAGGCGTTGATGGAGCTCGGCGCGACGGTGTGCTCGCCGCGCGAACCGAAATGCGGCGCGTGTCCGGTGCGGTCCGAATGCGCCGCGCGAGAGCGGGGCCTCACCGCGTCGCTTCCCAGGAGCGAGCGCCGCGCACAGCCGATCTCCGTCCGCCGCGCCGCGGTCGTCCTCGCGTCGTGCACGCACGTCCTGCTCGCGCGAAGGCGCGCGGACACTTCGTTCGGTGGACTCTGGGAGCCGCCGAGCGCGGAGTCCGAGGTCGCGTGGCTCGCCTCGTCGCTGGGAATCGATGTACACACACTCCAGTCCGCGGGCGAAGTCACACATCTCCTGACGCACAGGCGAATGCACGTCGACGTCGTGCGCGGCGAGCTCCCTCGCAAGCGGAAATGGAGCTTGCCGAGCGCTGAATACGACGCGATCGAGCGGGTCGCGCTGGCGGAGCTGGGTGGGCCCGAGCCGCGCGCGGTTTCTTCGCTCGCGCGCAAAGTGCTGATTGTGGCCAATATCCCCTTGGGCAGTTTACCCTGGAAGAAGTGACTGCGTCCTCAAGCAGCGGCTCGGGCCGAGGGCACAAGCTGAGTGCGGCGCCGCCGCCGTTGTCCAGTGAGTCGGGTGCGGTTCACGTCCTCATCGTGGACGACGAGCCGGCGCTCCGCCGGAGCGTCGCGCGCGTCCTCGAGACGCGGGGCATGAAGGTCGCGCTCGCGGACGACGGCAGCGCGGCCCTCGAGTTCATGGAGCGCACGCCGCCGGACGTGGCGCTCGTCGACATGATGATGCCGGGCCTCGGCGGCCTCGAGCTGCTCGCGCGGGTGAAGCAGATGGGCATCCCCGTCGAGATCATCCTCATGACCGCGTTCGCCGACGTCGACGCGGCCGTGTCGGCGATGAAGGCCGGCGCGTACCACTTCCTGACCAAGCCGTTTCACTCGAACGACGCCGTCGCGCACGCCGTCGTGAAGGCGGCCGAGCACCGGCGTCTGGCCGATCGCGCGCGGCAGCTCGAGCAGGTCCTCCTCTCGAAGGAGCGCTTCGGGGAAATCCTCGGCGACTCGTCGACGATGGTCGACGTCTTCCGCCTCATCGAGGGCGTCGCGCCGACGTCTTCGACGGTGCTCATTCTCGGCGAGAGCGGGACCGGCAAGGAGCTGGTCGCGCGGGCGATCCATCAGATGAGCCCGCGCTCCAAGAAGCCCTTCGTCGCGGTCAACTGCGGCGCGATACCGAAGGAGCTCGTCGAGTCGGAGCTCTTCGGCCACGTGCGCGGGGCCTTCACCGGTGCGCACGGCGCGCGCGCGGGACTCTTCGAGACCGCCGACGGCGGCACGATCCTCCTCGACGAGGTCGGCGATCTCCCGCTCGCCGCCCAGGTAAAGCTCCTGCGCGTCCTCCAGGACGGCGAGATCAAGCGCGTCGGCGCGGACGAGGCGCGCACGGTCGACGTCCGCGTCCTCGCGGCGACCAACGTGGATCTCATGAGCCGCATCCAGGCCGGCCAGTTCCGCCGGGACCTCTACTATCGGCTCAACGTCATCGCGATCGAGCTGCCGTCCCTCCGCGAGCGCGGCGACGACGTCGTGCTCCTCGCGAACCACTATCTGCAAAAGTTCGCGCGGAGCATGCAGCGGGAGCCCAAACAGCTCGGCCCCGACGCCGTGCGGGCCCTCCGCGAATACGAGTGGCCCGGGAACGTGCGCGAGCTCGAACACGCCATCGAGCACGCGATGGTCCTCTCGCAGAAGGACGTCATCTGCGCCTCGGACCTCCCGTTCGCGCGGGCGTCGGGGACGTTCCGCGAGGCGTCGATCTCGTCGCTGTTGCCGGAGCGCGCGAGCGTCCGGTCGGCCGCCGAGGAGCCTCGCCCGGCGTCGGAACCTCGGCCCGTGGTCGACCCGACGCGCGCGATGTTCGCGGAGCTCGCGGAGCTCCCCTACGCGGAGGCGAAGCGCCGGCTGGTCTCCCTCTTCGATTCGACCTATACGGGCGAGATCCTCCGCCGCACGAGCGGAAACATGTCCGAGGCGGCCCGGCGCGCGGGCCTCGATCGGTCGAACTTTCGACGCCTGCTGCGCCGGCACAAAGACGAGGAGTGACCGGCACGCCGCGGGGGGGCTATAACCTCGCGCCAGAGATGCTCGGAAACTCGCGAGCTCGGCTCCTGCTCCTGGCGGCCCTGGCTGTATTCCCTTCGCGCGCGCTTGCCGACGACGGTCCGGCGGCGAAGCCCGGCGACGGCGCGTTCGACGCGCCCTTCGGCCAGGTCTCGGGCGCGCCCGAGACCATCCGCGCGCACCAGTACACCCTCGAAGAGTGCCTCGCGCTCGCCGATCGGAACTTCCCGAACCTGTGGGCCGCCCGCGCCCGCCTCGCCTATGCGCACGCCCAGCTCGAGGAGGCGCGGTGGACGCCCTGGTTCCAGTGGACCGCCCAGTCGGCCTTCGGGGTCGCCCCGCAGCTCACGGGCACGGTGCTCTACACGCAGAGCTCGGTCCTCTCCAAGAACGTGAGCTCCCTCGGAGGCCTCGAGCCGTTCTTTCAGTTCGGCCTGAGCGGCATCGTGCCGCTCTACACGTTCGGCAAGATCGAGACGGCGCTCGACGCGGCCGGCGCGAACGTCCGCGTCTCCGAGTGGGACATGGAGAAGACCCGCCAGCAGATGCGGATGGACGTGCGCCGCGCTTACTACGGCCTGCAGCTCGCGCGCGACGCCGGCTACGTCATCGACGACGCGAAGGGCCGGCTCGACAAGGGCATCGAGGGCATCAAAGACAAGATCGCCAAAGGGGACCCCAACGTCGGCGACGTCGACCGCCTCCGCCTCGAGACCTTCAAGCAGGAGATCACCGCGCAGTCGCTCCAGGCGCCGAAGAACGAGGCCTACGCCATCGCGGCGCTGCGGTTCATGTCGGGCGTGCAGACGGGGTTCGACATCGTCGACGAGCCGCTCAAGCTGCCGGACCGGCCCCTCGTGGCGATCGCGCAGTACCTCGAGGCCGCGCGGGTGCTCCGGCCCGACGTGAACATGGCGCGGGCGGGGGTCATCGCGCGCAAGCGGATGGCCGAGTACAATCGCGCGAAGCTCTTGCCCGACTTCGGCCTCGGCCTCGGGGCGGACTTCGCGTCGACGCCGAGCGCCGTCCAGCAGCAGAACGTCTTCGCGAGCGATCCGTTCAACCACTTCTCGTACTACTTCGCGTTCGGCCTCAAGTGGAACCTCGACCTCCTGCCGCAGGCCGCGCGCGC
The DNA here is from genome assembly GCA_036500865.1 of Polyangiaceae bacterium. Classification (GTDB taxonomy): domain Bacteria; phylum Myxococcota_A; class Polyangia; order Polyangiales; family Polyangiaceae; genus Palsa-1150. The sequence goes on along the minus strand of DASYBG010000046.1, from coordinate 62,888 downwards.
GCGCGGCGCCGAGGCGCAGCTCGAAGAAACACAGGCCCTCGAGCGGCTGGCGCTCGGCAACGCGATGCTCGAGGTCGAGAAGGCCTACGCGGACGCGGTCGAGGCGAAGACCCGCGAGGAGACGTGGGACAAGGCCGAGCACAAGACGAAGGAGTGGATCTCGATCGTGCAGGACCACATCGAGCTCGGCACGTGGGACGAGCGACAGCTCATGGAGCCGCTCCGCGCCTACGGGAACGCGCGCGTGCAGCACCTCTACGCGCTCATGGACTACAACCTCGCGATGAGCAACCTCGCGCTCGCGAGCGGCTGGGACGGCGCCGCCCCGAGCGGCGAGTAGGCGCGCAGCCCGTCACCAGGGGCAGGTGGCGAGCGCCAGCGACGCGAGGATGCGCGCCTTCACGACGTTGAAATCGGCGAGCGCGAGGTTCAGCTCCGCCTGACGGTGCGCCTCCGAGGCGGTCACGAGCTCGAGGCTCGTACCCTGGCCGGCCATGTACGCGGTCTGCGTCATGAGGTCGTTCTGCGCGGCGAGGTCCCGCTGGTCGCGCGCGACCTTGTCGGACGTCTGCGCCACCTCGAGGCCGCGCTGGGCCTGGACGACCTGGATGATCGCCTGTCGGCGCAGCGCCTCGAGCTGCTGGTCGGCGATGTCCTCGGCCGCCCGCGCGTTCCTGAGGTTGCCGTAGCGCGTGCCGCCGTCCCAGATGGGGATCTGCAGGACCCCGCTCACGCTCCACGTGGGGTTCGGGTAATAGCTCGGCGGCGCAGGCTGGAACGTGGCGGGCAGGGCGCTCGTCAGGGTGATGGTCGGCAGGAACGTGAACCATACGTTCCGGAGGTTTCGCTTGGCGACCTCGAGGCTCGCCGCCGCCGACGCGATATCCGGACGGTCGTCGACAGAGTTCACGACGCGGCACGACGCCAGCGCGTTCTGCGCGAGCCCGTCGATGTTCACGTCGTGCGCCACCCCCGTCTCCTCGGGGACGCCGAGCGCCAGGCCGAGCGCTTCCCGCGTCTCGCGGAGGGACTCGTCGCCGGTGACGAGCGTGGCGCGCGCGTTGGCGGCGTTCTGGTCGGCGCGGACGACGTCGAGGCCCGTGGCCGCCCCGAGGGCCTGCTTGCGCTTGGCGATCTCGAGCTGCTCGAGCGCCACGCGGAGGCCGACGCGGTTGATCTCGGCGCTCCGCTCGGCGGTCACCACCGCGACGATCTGGTTGGCGAGGCTGAGCGCGAGGGTCCGCTTCTTGTCGTCGACCGACAGCCGGTTCACCTTCTCGCTGATCTTGTCGATGCCGATCTGGTCGTATTCCGGAAGATTGATGACGTCTTGCTGGAGCTGGATGTTGGTCGAGAACGCGTTGGGGAAGGGGACCTGGGAGCTCGCGACGACGTTGCCCCCGTTGAGCGTGAGCGCGCCGCCCGTGGTCGGTATCGTGTTCGTGAGGAGCTGCCGCGTGTACACGGCCGAGGCGTTGATGGTCGGCAGGTACTGCGCGAGGGCGATGCGGGTCTGCGCCTCCGCCTCGAGCACCTCGTCGAGGGCGATGCGCAGATCGGTCGACCGCGCGCGCAGGAACTCGAGGCCTTCCTTCCATGAGCCGAGGACGCGTTTCGGCGCGGGTGCGGGCCCGAGCATCGGGTCGTCGACCGCGGGCGGCGCGGGCACGGCGATCGTGGCCGGGGCCGGGTTCGTCGTCGGCGACGCCGGTTGGGCGTGCGCGAGGCGGGGCGCGAAAAGGGCGACGACGAGCGGCCACACGACGGAAGTGCGCATGCGCACTGGCTAGCGCGCTTTGGGGCCCCGTGAAACGTCGAAGCCGCCATTGCCGCCGCGATAGGACGGCGCGGCGCGCTTCGCTCAGCGCTGGCGCACGGTGGCGTACCGCTCGTCGCCGGGGGTCAGGTCGAGGTGGGAGCGGAGCTCGGCGAAGCGCCCGCGGAGGCTCGCGACGCCCACCCGGAAACACGCCGCCACCTCGGACTGCGTGAGCGGCACGTGGTCGACATACACGATCGCGTACGCGACCGCGGCCGCCAGCGCTTGGATCGACGTCCCCGACCGGGTGCCCTGAGGACGGGTCGACCCCGCCGCCCGGGGCCGGCGCTGCAGGTGGGTCATCGCGTCGCGCGCGAGCGACTTCGCGCGGAGCCTCTGCTTCGAGTCGAGCGGGAGGCTCGCCAGTCCCCGCGCGAGCACGCCGTCGAGCTCCGCGATGGCCGGTGAGCGGCGCGAGGCGCCCGTCGTCTGCTTCGCGCGGATCCGGCGCAGGCCGCCCGGCTCCGCGGGGGCCGCCCTTTCTTCGCTCGCGGTGAGCGCGTGGACCGGGGCGGGCCGCGGCAGCGGGTGGTCCTTGTCGGCCGGCGCGCCTTGGTCGAGCCACTTGAGGAGCGCCGCGTGCTCGCGCGAGGCCGTGCGCTTGACCGCGCGGGTCAGGACGGCGCGCGCGTCGGCGATTCGGCCGGTGCGCGCCAGCGCGTGCGCGTAGCTCGACGCGAGCTCTCCGCTGTTGCCCGCGCCGCGGTAGGCCCGCTCGAGCCAGGGGAGCGCCTCGTCCGCGCGGCCGAGCGCCACGTCGAGCAGGTGCCCGAGGTTGTGCGCGTACCATGGGTTCTTCGGCGCCGTGGAGAGCGCGTGGTGATAGGCACTGACCGCGAACTTGTAGTTGCCGAGGAGGGTCTGGCAGAGGGCGATGGTGGCCCACACGCGGTCGTCGACGGGGCGGTGGACCAGCACCCGGCGTGCGTAAATGGCGGCACGCCAGGGGTCACGCTCGACGAGGAGCTCGGCGAGGTGGACGTTCGCGAAGAGGCTCTCGTCGGACCCGTCGTCGGCGATGCGGGCCAGCCGATGAAGCATCGGCAGCACGTCGGTCGGGTCGATGGCGCGGGCGAGCGTCCACTCGATTTGCTGGCGCAACTCCTGCGCTTGCTGTCGGCGGGCGTCCATTCGCTCCCCCTCGGTGTAGCTTCCCACCCAGGGACGCGCAACGCGCAAACCTACGTCGCGAAGCGCGTTTTGGCGCGCTCCACTTATTGCTTGCACCGGGCAGATTCCGCGGTAAGTGGCCGCCCGCCGGCGGGGTCGCGACGGCGCTCGCGTCGTCGTCGGCGAGCGGCCTTGCCGCGCCGTGACATCACCGAAACGAGACGATCTTCTGCTGCACGAGCTCGTGCAGGATGCGGAGCGCATCGAGGCGCGCCATCCCGGAGACGTCGAGGATCATCTCGATGGACGACGAGCCGTCGATGAGCGAGAGCACGAAGCCGGCCCGGTGATCGATCGACAGCCACCGCATTTGGGTGCGCGGCACGACGACCATCGGGACGCGGTCGAGCGGGCCGAGTCGCGCCGCGTACATGTTCTCGAGAACCATGCGGCAGTTCGCGCCGCACTCGACGGCCTCCGCGTTGTCGGACTGCGCGGCGAGGATGAGCTCCGACATTTCGAGCGCCCCCGTGTAGTCGCCCAAGGAGAAGCGCTCGCGCATCTCCGCCGCCGGATCCTCGATGGTGCGCTCCGTGATGTCGGGCGGCGCCGAGTCCGAGAGCGACACGAGGACCGCGGCCTCGATGCTCGACGGCGAGTGCCCTCCCGATGACGGGTGCTTGTCGACGGGGATGGGGACCTGGGGGCAACTCGGGGCGCGGGCGTTGGCGATCGAAAGGGCGCTCGCCGTGATGGTGCGCGGAGGTCCGTTCGACATCGCCGATTGGGCGCGGGCCCGCTCGAGCTCGACCTCGTTGGTCAGGGTGATCTGCTCGGTCCGGGCCTCTTCCTCGTCGAAATCCGGCAGGTCGGGCGGTGCCGGGGGCCGGTTCGTCGGGAGGTCCGACGGCGAGCCTGGCTGCGCCGAGGGCGTCGAATTGGCGCGAGCGAACGCCTCGACGTCGAACGGCGGGCTGACCGTCGGCCGCTCGTTCTCGTCGGAGTTCGACGCCCCTCTCGCGGGAGGGGCCGTGCGCTTCTTGGCAGGATCGTCGGTCACTTTGTTGGGCCAAGGCCCCATCCCGGTCGAACCGGGGACATGGTCCTTCAATGGGTCTTTGCCACCACTCCTTTGAACATACGGTGCGTTCGTGAAAGGCCTTCAATTTCGGCCTTGATGGCGGCGACGTCCCGCTTGGCGATGGCGGACCGTGCCTTGGCGACGATGCCGCGGGCCTTCTCGATGGCGTCGCGGCCGAAGTCGCTGGCGGCCACGATCTGCTGCACTTGCGGCAGCAGGCGCTCGATCTCGCTCGCGATGCGCTCGGCCTCCTGCCGGGCGGCTTCGAACTCCTCCGTCGAGCGCCGCTCGACCATGTAGTCCTTCGCCCCCTCCATCATGTTCTTGATCTCTTCGCGGGTGAGGCCGCTCGACGCGGTGACCTCGATCGACTGCTCCTTGCCTGTCTCGAGGTCCTTCGCGTGGACGCTCACGATGCCGTCCGCGTTGATCTCGAACGTCACCTCGATCTCGACGGCGCCCTTCGGCGCGCGGCGGAGCCCGGTCAAGATGAACTCGCCGAGGAGCTCGTTCTCCTCCGCGCGCTCGCTCTCTCCCTGCATGACGACGATCTTCACGGCCGTCTGGCTGTCGCGGCTCGTCGTGAAGATCTTCTGCCGGTGCGTCGGGACGGTGGTGTTCTGCGGGATGAGCTCCTCGAAGTAGCCGCCCTGCGTCATGATCCCGAGCGCGTGCGGCGTCACGTCGAGCAGGACCATGTTCTGCTTGTCGCCGACGAGCGCGGAGCCTTGGATGCCCGCCCCGAGCGCGACGCTCTCGTCGGGATGAATGCCCTTGCACGGCTCCCGCTCGAAGAACTCGGCGACCGCGAGCTGGATCTTCGGCATTCGCGTCATCCCGCCGACGAGCAGCACTTCTTCGATGTCCTCCTTGGTGAGGCGGGCGTCGGAGAGCGTCTGCCGGCAGATGTCGACGGTGCGCTCGATGAGGTCTCCCGAGAGGTCTTCGAGCGTTTGCCGGTCGATGGTCCGCTGCAAGTGGAGCGCTTCGTTGCGCCCGCTCGAGATGATGAAGGGGAGGTTGACCTCGGTCTCCCGCACGCTCGAGAGCTCGCACTTGGCCTTCTCGGCCGCGTCCTTGAGACGTTGCAGCGCCATGCGGTCCTGGCGAAGGTCGATCCCGTTCTCCTGCTTGAAGCCCTGGACGAGCCAATCGATCACGCGAGCGTCGACGTCCTCTCCGCCGAGGAACGTGTCGCCCGCCGTCGCGATGACCTTGAAGACGCCGCTCGAGCCGATTTCGAGGATCGAGATATCGAACGTGCCTCCGCCGAAGTCGTAGACGGCGATGGTCTTCTCGACGTTCTTGCCGAATCCGTAGGAGAGCGCCGCCGCGGTCGGCTCGTTGATGATTCGAATGACGTCGAGCCCGGCGATCTCGCCGGCGTCCTTGGTGGCTTGTCGTTGATTGTCGTTGAAGTACGCTGGCACCGTGATGACGGCCTTCCCCACGACCTCGCCGAGGTAATCCTCCGCGATGAGCTTCATCTCCTGAAGCACCATCGCGCTGATCTCGGAGACGCTGTACTCCTTGTCGCGGAGCACGATGCGCACGTCGTTGTGCGGGCCCTGGACGATGCGATAGCTCGACGTCGCCACGGCGTTCTTGACCTGCGGCGAGTTCCACTTTCGCCCGATGAGGCGCTTCGCCGCGTAAACCGTGTTCTCCGCGTTCGTGATCGCTTGTCGCTTCGCGATGTGCCCCACGAGGCGCTTGCCGGCCTCGGTGACGGCGACCATCGAGGGAGTGGTCTTGTAGCCGCCGCGGTTGGGGATGACGGTCGGGATCCCATTTTCGACGATCGCAACGCACGAGTTGGTCGTCCCCAAATCGATTCCGATCACCTTCTCCATCCGCTCGCACCTCCGTGAAGAGTCGCTTGGGGTTCGCCGCGTCGATCGTCGCCGTCGCTCGCGCGGATTGCGGCGGCCGTCCGGCAACGCGCACCCCCGCGCGATGCGGAGGTCCGCCGCCGCGAAGCCGGGCTACGGCGCCAATCCCTTCATCATTGCCTGGATATTACCATCTTGCGGGTCGAGCTGTGCGGCGGTCTCGAGCTCGCGGAGCGCATTCGAGGACAAGCCCGCGGCGACGTAGACTTGGGCGAGCGTCACGCGAAAGCGCGGCTCGGACGAGTCCAGGGCGCACGCGCGCTCTGCAAGCCGGCTCGCTTCTTGGAGATTGCCACCCGTTTTGATGATTGCATTCGCCGCGCGCTCGTGTGCGTCGGCGTCGTTCGGGCGCACCGCGCACACGCGCGTCCAGGAGCGGACCGCCTCCGCCCATTGCGCCGTTTTCTCTTCATAGGAGGCTTGGCGTGCGTACGCCTCCCCGAGCACCGCCTCGGCCTGCGACTGCGCATCGAGCGCGCTTCGTTCGAGCGTGGGATCGTGCGGCGAGAGGGTCGCCGCGACGCGGAAAGCATTGGCCGCCGCGACCGTGTCACCGCGGGCGAGCGCGGCCTCGCCGTTCGCGGCGTACTTGCGGGCCTGCGCGGTCTTCGCGCGCGACACGCGCTCCTCGTAGCGCCGGCGGAGCGCGTCCATCGCTTCGGTCACGGTCTGTCCCGAAGGAGGCGTGGCCGACGTTCGCGGCGGCGGCGTGCTCGACGATCCGGGAGCCCGGCCGCCGAGCAGGCGTTTGGCCAGCGCGTCGCGCCTGGCGGAGACGTCGATCTGCGGGCTCGACGCCGCGCGCGGCCTCGGCGGCCCGAGCACGGAAGGATCGAACTGCGGGCTCGACGCCGCGCGCGGCCTCGGGGGCGCGAGGCTTGGCGGGGGCGGCCGTGAGGCGCCCGAGGGCGTCCCGGCCGCGGGTGCGGGCGAAGAGGGCGCCCCCGCTTCCTGAGCGCGCACCTCTCGCTCCACCGTCTCTCCGGCTCGCGCCGCTTCCGCGAAGGCCTCCGCGAGGAGGCGCTCGATGTCCCGCGCGCGGTGCTGCTCGTCGAGGTAAAGGTCGTACTCGGCGCGAAGGTCGGGGTCGGCCAGCGTGTCGTGCGCGAGGGTGACCCGCCCGAAGATCTCCTCCATGCGCGACTGGAAGGAGCCAAGGCGCTTCCGGAAGTACCGGTCCGGGTGAAACTGCGCCGCGAGATCGAAGTAGGCGCGGCGCAGGGCCTTCCGGTCCGCCCCGGCTTCGACCCGCAGGAGCTCGTAGTGATTCGAACCCTCGAGTTTCGCGTGGAACTCGAGCACGTAGCGCCGCGTCGCCGCGTCGAGGTCGACGTCCTCGGCAAGGGCGGCCTGCTCGGCGGCCGCTGTACCCGCGGCCTTGTTCACGGTCGCCGCGTCGGCGGACCTGCGCTCGTGCGCGTCGGGCAAGAGATCCTCCTCACGATGAGCATACGCTGGTTTCTCCACGCCATCGCTCGTGCATCCAGACCCACCCGTGGGGCATGGCCAGGATGCGCCGCGAAAGCTCCGCGTTCATGCGCCGCGTGAGCTCCCACACCCCGTCGGGACCCCACCCGAGACCTTCGGTGGGGATGCGGGTGGCTGTGATGACGAGCCCGTCCTCCGCGCGGTCTCCCGCCGGGGTCACCGTGCCGACGATGACGGCGGCGCCCGTGCGGAGGGCGACGCGGGCCGGGCCGACCGGTGTAGGCGCGTCGTGCCCCAGGAACGGGGCCTCGACGCAGGGCACGCGGGACCGGAGGTCCATGGGGACGCCGAGGACGCCGCCGGCGCGCAGAGTCCTCACGATGCCGGCCGCCGTTCCCGGCCGGGCGCGCCAAAGCACCTGCACCCCGTGGCGCGAACGAAGTCGTTCATAAAGTCGCGAGAAGCGCGGGTCGTAGCTCTCTCTCGCGATGGTCACGAGCGGCACGTCCGCCGCCACGAGAGACGCGGCGACGCGCTCCCAGGGTCCGAGGTGGGCGGACGCGAACACCACGCCGCGACCCTCCGCCCGCGCTGCCGCGAAGAGAGCGCGCGCCTCGTCCGACACGGGAATGGGCGGCGGCGAGCGCGCGGAGAGGAGCGCGACCGATTCGCCGAGGAGCTCGCCGAGCGTCGAGAAGCAACGGCGTACGAAGGCGGAGCGTCCGCGCGCGTCGAGACCGGGGAAGACGCGCTCGACATTGGCGAGCGCCACGCCGCGCGCGGCGGGAAGGAGGGCGTGCGCCGAGAGGCCGAGGGAGCGCCCGACGGCGCGCAGGGACGAGAGCGGCAGGCGCTCGGCGACCGCGAGCGTGACGCGCGCGAAGAGCCAGATGACGTCGTTCTTGAGCCGCTGCGCCGCCGTCCACCGGCCGCCCTCGCGAAGGTCGCCGCCGGCCGTGGTCGCGAGCCCCGTGCGCATGGCCAGAAGAAACCGATAGCGACTCGCGCGCGCCGGGTGAAGCGCCCCGCGGTCGTCGCCCGTCGATTCGGTCCGCGTTCGCTTGGCGGTCGGGCGCGCGAGGAACTAACTTGCACGGCCATGCGCGTTGCCGCTTGCATGTGCGCCGCCTTGGCCGCGGCCGTGTTCGCCGCCTCGGCCCACGCCGCCGACTCCGCCGATCTGGCGATACCATTCACCAAGACCACGCTCCCGAACGGCATGGTCGTCATCTTCAGCGAAGACCACGCCGTCCCGCAGGTCGCGGTCAACATATCGTACGGCGTCGGCTCCCGCATGGAGCGCCCCGGACGCACCGGCTTCGCGCACCTCTTCGAGCACCTCATGTTCATGGGGACGCGCCGCGCGCCCACGAAGGCGTTCGACGGGTGGATGGAGCAGTCCGGCGGGAGCAACAACGCGTGGACGGCCGAGGACCGCACCGATTACTTCGACATCGCCCCGTCCACGGCGCTGCCGCTCCTCCTCTGGCTCGAGGCCGATCGCTTGCGCGACCTCGGCCCGCTCATCGACAAGGAGAAGCTCGACCTCCAGCGCGAGGTCGTGCGAAACGAGAGGCGGCAGAGCATCGAGAACCGGCCTTACGGCGTCGAGGAGCTCGAGCTCCCGAAGCTCCTGTGGCCCGAGGGGCACCCGTACCATCACCCTGTCATCGGCTCCCACGAGGACCTCGAGGCGGCCAGCGTCGAAGACGTCAAACAGTTCTTCGCCACTTGGTACGACCCTGCGAACGCCTCGCTCGTCGTGGCGGGCGACTTCGATCCCGGGGAGGCGCACAAGCTCGTCGACCGGTGGTTCGGGGGCATCCCGAGCCGGGGCAAGCCCGTGGATCCCGGCGCGCCGGGCTACTCCGACCAGAAGACGACGCTGACCGGCGTCGTCCGCCAGACCGTGCCCGACAATGTCGAGCTGACGAAGATCATCCTGGCGTGGCAGTCGCCCAAGCACTTCGGGCCGGGCGACGCCGAGCTCGACCTCACCGCGAGCGTGCTCTCGAGCGGGAAGGCGAGCCGCCTCTACAAGACCCTCGTGTACGAGCAGAAAATCGCGCAGGACGTCAGCGCCGCGCAGGAGTCGCGCGTGCTCGCCTCGGACTTCGTCGTCGAGGCGACGGTGCGGCCCGGCGTCGATCCGGCGCGCGTCGAGAAGGCGCTCTTCGACGAGGTCGCGAAGTTGCGCGACCACGAGGTCGGCGCCGAAGAGCTCGAGCGGGCAAAGAACCAGTACGAGATGGAGTTCGTCGACCGCCTCCAGGGAATCCCCACGCGGGCGTCCCTCCTCAACCTCTATCAAAGCGAAACGGGAGACCCGGGGTACGTGCAAAAGGATCTCGATCGCTACCGCCGGGCTACGGCGGGGGACCTCCACAAGTACGCCAAGGCGGTCCTCTCGCCGGACGCGGTGGTCGTCCTGTCGATCGTGCCGCGGAAGGAAGCCACGCGATGAAGTCGATCGGGTCGAGAGTGCCCTTCGCCGTCGTCTTCGTGCTCGGGTGCGGGGGGGCGACGTCCGCCCAGCCCAATCCCGTCGCGCCCGCCCCTGCGTCCACGGCGCAAGCCGCCGCGCAGACGCCCGCGGCTCCCCCGGAGGATCCGCTGGGGCCGCGTCCGGTGACCCCGCCGCCCGCGGTCTACGCACCGCCTTCGCCGACGGTGACGAAGGCCGCGAACGGCATCGTCGTGTGGCTCCTCGAGCGACACTCCGTGCCCGTCGTGTCCTGCGATCTCACCGTGCCGAGCGGCGCCTCGAGCGACCCGCCGGGCCTCGGCGGCCTCGCCTACGCCACAGCGAACATGCTCGACGAGGGCGCGGGGACGCGTGGAGCCCTCGACCTGGCGCGCGCGGTCGATGATCTGGGCGCCCATATCCACACCGACGCGAACGCGGACGCGAGCTTCGTCACGGTCTCGGTGGCCAAGCGCAACTTCGCGAAGGCCTTCGCCCTCTTCGCCGACGTGGTCGCGAGGCCGCGCTTCGAGGCCGCGGAGTTCAAGCGCGTGAAGGACCTCTGGCACAACGAGCTCCTCGAGCGAGAGAAGGACCCGGACGCGACGGCGCGCGTCGTCTACCGCGTCGCCCTGTTCGGCGCCGAGCACCCCTACGGGCACCCGTGGGACGGCACCCCCCGGAGCGCCGACGCCGTCACGCTCGACGCCATCAAGCATTTTTACGCGACCGCGTGGCGTCCGGACCGGGCGATCCTCGTCTGCGCGGGCGACGTCACGGCCGACGAAGTCGGCAAGGCGGTCGAAGGCGCGTGGGGCTCGTGGAAGGCGCCCGCGCAGCCGCCGCCGGCGCCGCTCGTTCCGCCGCCCCCCGCGGGACCGTGGCCGCGGCTCGTGCTGGTCGATCGGGCCGACGCGCCTCAGGCGGTGATCGCGGCGATAAAGCCGGGCATCGCGGCGTCGAGCGCGGACTTGCCCGCCCTCTGGCGAACGAACGACGCCATCGGCGGGAGCTTCACCTCACGACTGAACCAGGACCTGCGCGAGGAGCACGGCTACACGTACGGCGCGCGCTCGCGCTACTCGATCTCGCGGGGGGTCGGTCAAGTCGCCTCGTGGGCGAACGTCGTCACCGACAAGACCGGGGACGCGCTCGCCGCGATGCTCGCCGATCTCCACAAGTTCGCCGACGCGGGGATGACCGACGACGAGGTCGCGCGCACGCGGTTCCAGGCCCGGGGCGAGCTCGTGAACGTCTACGAGACGGTGGAAGGGATCGCGGGCCACCTCGCCGCCGACGCCTCGCTGGGCCTGGGTCCCGACTACGAGGCGACCTCGAGCCGCGACCGCGACGCCGCCGACAAGGCCACGCTCGATCGCCTGGCGAAGCAGTACTACGAGCCGAGCGGGGCGATCGTCGTCGTGGTCGGCCCCCGCGCGAAGGTCCAGCCGATGATCGACAAGCTCGGCCTCCCGCCCGCTCAGATCCGCGACGCCGAAGGCCGCGTCGTCAAGTAGAGCCGGGAGGGGACGCCGCGGCCCGGGCATCGTGCTCGCGCGCTCGCAGCTCTTGCAGGCCTCGCCAGTTGAGCGCGACGAACGAGGCCGCGAGGATCGCCGGCCAGAACCGTCCGGTCACGAGCGCGCCCAGGGCCGCGGCGCCCGCGATGGAGAGGGACACGATGCGCGCCGGCCGTTCGCCGCGGCCGTGGAGCCGGAGGTCGAAGAGCTCCGCCATGACGTTGCCGCCGTCGAGCGGGAGCATCGGCAGCAGGTTCAAGAGCCCCCAGCCGACGTTCACGAAGAGCAGGCTCTCGTATGCGAAGCTCGCCATCGACCCGTCGAGAGGCGAAGGCGCGACGCCGATGGCCGCGAGGACCATCCCTCGCGCGGCGTCGGCTCCCGGCCCGAACATCGCCGCGAAGGCGACCACCAGCGCGCCGGCCGCCAGACCCGTGCACGGGCCGGCGAGGCTGATCACGATGCGCCGTCGCGGCGAGACCCGGCTCCCCGCGCTCCAGGAGGTCGTCCCCCCGAAGCCGTGGAGCTCGATCCGCGGCGCGAGGCCGAACGCCAAGCCCGCGACCGCGTGACCGAGCTCATGGACGAGCACCGACGCCAGCACGATGCCCGTCCACACGACGAGGCGCAGCGGCTCGTCGCGCGCGAGGCCGTAGTTGAGGACGACCGTCGTGACGAAGAAGCTCGGGAGGATGCGGAGCGGGATGGATCCCAGTCGCAAGGAGAGTGCGGAGGTGGGCATCGTGCGGACTCGCCGGTTACCCTGTCACACCTGCGTCGCGCGCGCCCGCGGCTGGGTCTCCTTCGCCGTCGCGGGCGTCGCGATCGGGAGGCGGCTCCCGCTCGAGTCATGTTAGAAACGTCAGAGCCGGTGCAAGCCGACCTCGAACGGTTCCTGGGCCTCGTGCGGCGAGAGCTCGGCGCAGACGACGCTCGCGTCGTGGAGGCAGAGCAAGAGCCTCCCGACGACCCGTCGGGGCTTCGCTGCGCCATGGCGGACGGCCGCTGGCTGACCGTGCGCTTCGCGACGAGCCCGCCGGACAAGGAGCTCAAGCTGCGTCGGCTCGAGATGCTGGTCGGTTCGTTCGACGCCGTCATCGACGGCGACACCGAGTCGCGCCCCTCGTCGCGCCCGCCGGTCGCGCGCTTGCTCCACGAAGAGCTCGACGCCCTGTGCGAGCGCGCCATGGCCGCGAACGCGATGGTGATCGACGCGAACTCCCCGGTCGAATGGGCGGCGGCCCGTCCCCAGGAGGTCATCCCGCTCGAGACGCGGTCCTCGCGCCCGCCCGCCGACGGCAACGAAACCGAGCGGCGGGACGACCGGAGCATCGCGGCGACTTCGCGGCGGGCCCTCCACGTGGTGCGAAGCCTGCCCGAGCTCGCGGCCCTGCGCAAAGGCAAGCACATGCGGTACGTCGAGCGGGCAGGGGACGTGCCGCTCGTCGCGCACTCCTTCGCGGGCATCTACCTCTTGGTCGTCGTCTTCCTCACCGCGTTCGACGAGCTCCGGGCCGAGCGAGCCATCCTCGACGCGCTGCCGCGCATCGAGCGCCTCGTCCTGGCCCTGCCGCCGCTCGATCCCGCGCCCTACGCCGGAGTCGCCGCCCTCCGCCGCCCGCGCCGCCGGTAGCCCCGCGCCCGCGCCTCACGCGAGCGATCGCCGCGCGATGACCAACCGCTGAATCTCGCTCGTGCCTTCGTAGAGGGTCGTGACGCGCGCGTCGCGAAAGTGCCGCTCCACGCCGTCCTCGCCGAGGCCCCCCGTCCCGCCGGCGATCGCGATCGCGTCCCCGCACACGCGGATCGCCCCCTCGCTCGCGGCGAGCTTCGCCATCGCCGCCTCGCGCGTGAAGGGCAGGCCCTTCTCCTTGCGCCACGCGGCCTGCATGGAAAGCACGATCGCCGCGTCGAGGCGGGCGCGCATGTCCGCGAGCTTCATCTCCAGCCACGAATCGTCGCCGCGGGGCACGCCCGGCGCCCGGCGCCCCCGCGCGCGGACGAGACTCGCCTCGAGGGCGGCGCGCGCGATCCCGATGGCCTGCGACGCGATCCCGATGCGGCCTCCGTCGAGCGCCGACATCGCCACCCGGAAGCCTCCGCCCTCGGCGCCCAGCAAGCCGTCGGCAGGCACGCGGCAGCCGTCGAGCTCGAGCCCCACCGTATTGCTCCCGCGGATCCCCATCTTGTCCTCGGTGCGGCGGACCGAGAGGCCGCGAGCGCCCCCCTCCAGGATGAAGCAAGAGAGCTTGGCCCTCTGTCCCGCGGGCGCCTCGTGCCGCGCCCAGACGAGGAGGACGCCCGCGTAGGCTCCGCTCGTGATCCACTGCTTCGCGCCGTCGAGGACCCAGCCGCCGCCGTCGCGTCGGGCCGTCGTCCTCATCGCGGCGGGGTCGCTCCCCGCGTCGGGCTCGCTCAGCGCGAAGCTCCCCGCGACCGCGTCGCCGCTCGCGAGGCGCGGGCAGTGGCGCTTGCGCTGATCGTCGTTGCCGAACGCGGCGATCGTCTCGCACACCATGTTCGTCACGCTTGCGGTCACCGCCGTGGACGCGCACGCGCGCGCGATCTCCTGAATCGCCAGCGCCGCGGCGACGGCGCCCGCCTCCAGCCCCCCGAGCGCCGCCGGTACGTTCACGGCCAGGAGGCCGCGCTCCGCGAGCCCTCGGAGGAGCGCGCGCGGAAAGCGACCCGTGCGGTCGATCTCGGCGGCCTCCGGCGCGATGGCGCTCTCGGCGAACGCGCGCGCCGAGGACTGGACGCGGCGCTGGCTCTCCGACGGCGTGAAGTCCACAGCCTTGGCCGCCGCGCCCTCCGGGTCAGAGACCGAAGGTCACCTTGGCCGGCCAGCTGCCCGGCGATGGAAGGCCCTTCATCTTCATGAGCGCCTTGCTGAGGCAATCGGCCCGGGCCTCGCCCTCTTTGGTCGACGTCGCGATGCCGGCCGAGAGGATCTTGCCACCGGGTCCCACGTACAGCGTCGCCCGGTACGACGTGTCCGCGCCCGCCTTGCACTTGTCGATGGCCTCTCCGCTCTTGTCGAGCGCGGACGAGACCTTGTCCGACGACCAGTCGCTCGGCGGTCGCGCGGCCTGGAGCGGCAGCTCGAACGAGTGGCGCACCTCCGCGTCTCCCCCGTCCGGCTTGGGCCACTGCGCGGCCGCGATCACGTCGAGGAGGCACTTCTCGGTCTCCCGGTCGCCGAGGTCGCTCTCCTCGAGGTACGTCCACTTCGTGCTGCCGTCGGGCGCGATCCGGAGAAACACCTTCACGGTGCCGGCGAGCACCTCGACGCGGTCGAGCGCCCGCCGCTGGCAGTCCATGTACTTCTCGTCGAGCGCCGCGAACGCGCGCTTCACCGCGGCCGGGTCGACGCTCCCGAGCTCGCTCGACGTCTTCGCGACGAGGGGAACCGCCTTCTGCGGAGGCTCGTGCTTTGCCACGGGCGGCTTGGGCGGGGGCTCCTCTCCGCCGCACGCGGCGGCGAGCAGGCTGACGACGACGGCGGTGCGTGCGAACGGGATCGGCATGGTCGGCTTGGTTTCTTTACCGTAGGAGGCTCGCGGCAATGACGATTCGTTGAATCTCGCTCGTGCCCTCGTAAATCTCCGTGATGCGCGCGTCCCGGTAGTGCCGCTCCAGCGGAAACTCCGTCGAGTATCCGTAACCGCCGTGGACCTGGATGGCCGCGTGCGTGACGCGCGTGGCCATCTCGCTCGCGTAGAGCTTCGCGATGGAGCTCTCGGCGGTGTGCTTGGTCCCGACGTCCTTCATCCGCGCGGCCCGCCACGCGAGCAGGCGCGAGGCTTCGATCTGGGTGGCCATGTCGGCGATCATGAATTGAATGGCCTGGTGCTCGGCGATGGGCACGCCGAAGCTCTTGCGCTCCTTCGCGTACGCGACGCTCGTCTCGTAGGCCGCCCGCGCGATACCGATCGCCTGGCACGCGATGCCGACCCGGCCCCCGTCGAGCGCCGCCATCGCGACCTTGAAGCCGCCGCCGACGGGGCCGACGACGTTCTCGTCGGGCACCTTGCAGTTGTCGAAGAAGACCGTGCACGAGTGCGCCGCGTGGATGCCGAGCTTGTGGTCGGCCGGGTTCTGCGTGTAGCCGGGCGTGCCGCGCTCGACGAGAAACGCGGTGTGCCGCACGCGCCCTCGGTCGCTCCCCGGGGCTGGCGCCTCGCGCTCGGTGACCGCGAAGACGAGGATCCAGTCGGCGTGAGGCCCGTTGGTGATCCAGTTCTTCGCGCCGTTCAGCACCCACCCGCCCGACGTGCGCTCCGCCGAGGTGACCATCGTCTGCGCGTCGGACCCGCTCATCGGCTCGGTCAGGCCGAAGCAGCCGAGTTTGCTCCCGCTCGCCACCGGCGCGAGCACCCGGCTCCGCTGCTCGTCGGTGCCGAACTTGTAGACCGGGTCGCAGAAGAGCGAGTTGTTCACGCTCATGATGACGCCGCAGCTCGCGCACGCCGCGCTCACCTCCTCGAGGGCCAACGCGTAGGCCATCGTGTCCATACCGGACCCGCCG
This sequence comes from Polyangiaceae bacterium, assembly GCA_036500865.1. GTDB lineage: Bacteria > Myxococcota_A > Polyangia > Polyangiales > Polyangiaceae > Palsa-1150. The sequence goes on along the minus strand of DASYBG010000046.1, from coordinate 47,046 downwards.
TGGGCCTCCGGGATGGCCACGCCGAGCAGCCCGAGCTCCGCCATCTCCGCGACGATCTCACCCGGCCAGCGGCCCGTCTTGTCGAGCTCCGCGGCCTTGGGCGCGATCTTCTTCGCGGCGAAGTCGCGCGCGGTCGCTCGTATCGTCTCCTGTTCTTCCGTCAGCTCGAGGTCCATGAGTCATCCCTTCAGTTCGCGCATCTCGGCCTCGGCACCGTCGATCGTCGCGCGCACGTGCAAAAACAGGCTCTGCGCGATCGACATCGTGGGCACGGCGAGCAGCGCGCCCACCACGTGGAAGAAGTGCTCGCCCACGATGAGAGAGAAGATGACGAGGACGGGGTGAATCTTGGCGGCGTCGCCCATGATCTTCGGGTTGAGGAAGTTCGCCTCCAGCTGGTGGATCAAGACGATCCAGAGGAGCGTGAACGTCGCCGTGCCGAGCCCCTGGGTGAGCGCGACCGCGACCGCCGGCACCGAGCTCGCGATCGAACCGAAGATCGGCACGAGCGAGAACACGGCGGCGAGGAGGGCCATCACCGGCCAGTACTTGAGCCCCACCAGCGCGAAGCCGAGCGCGCTGAGGACGCCGTTGATGAGGCAGATGATGAGCTGACCCCGCACCACGCCCGCGAGGCCCGAGTCGACCCGGGTGACGAGCGCGTCGAAGGCGGCGCGCGACGGCTCGCTCACGAGGGAGCGGAAGAACGCGAGGATGTGTTCGCGGGTCAGCATGATGTACGCCGCCATCATGAGCGTGATGAAAAAGATGAACACGGCGCGGCTGACCGACGCGACGAAATCGCGCACCGCGCGCGCGAACTCGAGCGAGTTGTGCTGCGCGTAGGCCATCGTCTTGCCGAACGCCTCCGCCACGAGCTTGTTCGGCTCGAGGAGGTCGTCCTTCTTTTCGTGCGCCGGCTCGACGACGAAGCCGTGCGGGGTCTCGGTGATGCCGACGCCCGTGCCGACGTCGATCGCGATGGAGCCGTCGGCCTGCGGGCGCGCGACGAAGGCGCTCGTCGGACCCTGGTCCGCTTCGTCGGGGGCGGGCGGCGCGGACGTCAAGCCGACGGCGCGGAGCGCGTCCTCGGCGGCGGGCAGCCAGTGGTCGCGGACCTCGGCGGAGAGCGCGGGGAGCTCGCCTCCGAGGTTGCGGAACTCGAAGGCGATGCGCGGCGCGGTGCCTTGAACGACGGCGAAGAGCGCGCCGAGCACCACCGTATAGACGAGGGCGATGGCGGCCGACCGAGGCACCCTCCGGCGCTCGGCGAGCGTCACCAGCGGCATGACGACGTAGGCGACGAGCGCCGCCAGGACGAAGGGCAGCATCACGTCGTGCGCGGCCACGACGACGGACGCGACGAGCAGCCCGCTGATCCACAGAAAGAGCGGCCTCCGCGACCGCCGCGCGCCCGCCGGGCTCGGGGTCACGATCGCGGGCCCTCCGGCGCCGCGTGCTCCCCCGGAAGATCGTCGAAGAGCGGCGCGAGCCGGGCCCACGACGCGTCGAGGTACTCCGGCATCACCCGCGTGTCGGCGATGACCGGCATGAAGTTCGAATCACCGTTCCAGCGCGGAACGACGTGGACGTGGAGGTGATCGGCGATCCCCGCGCCCCCCGCCTTCCCGAGGTTGAGGCCGACGTTCATCCCCTCGGCGCCGGTCGCCCGCTTCACGCGCCCCGCCGCTTCGCGCACCAGCGCCATCGTGCCTGCGTACTCCTCGCTGGAGAGCGCGTCGAGGTCGCTCGTATGCCGCCGCGGCGCCACCAAGACGTGGGCCGCGGCGAAGGGGTACTTGTTCAGACAGACGAGGGCGTGCGGCTGGACGAGCAGAATCAGGTCTTCGCGGTACGAGGACGCTCGGGCCGTCGCGAGGCTGCAGAACACGCAGGGCCCACCCTTCGGGCCCTGCAGGTACTCCATCCGCCACGGCGCCCAGAGACGCTCGGACATACGAATTCCCGGCTATTCGTCGTCGTCCTTCTTGCCGTCCTCGCCCTTGCCATCGCCGATGGCGGCGAGCTTGTCACCGAGCTTCTGCTTGATGAGCTCCCCGATGGTCCCGCCGGCCGCCGCTTCGGCCGCCGTGGTCTTCTTCGGAGACTTGGGGGAGCGCTGCGCCTGCTGCTTCGCCTCGGGCGCGCTCGACGGCGTCTCGTTGCGGCTGCCGCGCATCGAGAGCGTCAGACGACGCTCCTGCGTGTCGATGTTGGCCACCTCGGCCTCGATGTCGTCGCCGGGGTGAAGCTCCTTCGCCTCGCCGTTCTCGTCCTTCGGGAGGACCAGATCGCCCTGGGCGATGAGCCCCTCGATCCCGTCGCGCACGCGGACGAAGACGCCGTAGTCGACGACGCTGATCACCTTGACGGTGACGACCTTGCCCGGCGGCAGTTCGTTGAACATCGTCGGCCAGGGGTCGTCCCAGAGCTGCTTGACGCCGAGGCTGACCTTCTTCTCGTCATGGTTGATGCTGAGAATGATGGCCTCGACCTCGTCGCCCTTCTTGTACATGTCGCTCGGGTTGTTCACCTTCGCGGTCCAGGAGACGTCGCTCTTGTGGACCATCCCGTCGACGCCCTCTTCGATGCCGATGAAGACGCCGTAGTCGGTGATGCTCCGGACCTTGCCGGTGATCTTGTCGCCGGGCTTGTACTTCTCGGTGAAGAGCGTCCAGGGATCGGGCTCGAGCTGCTTCAGGCCGAGCGAGATGCGCTTGCTCTTCGCGTCGACCTCGAGCACCTGGCACTCGATCTCCTGGCCGACCTCGAGGAGCTTGCTCGGGTGCTTGACCTTCTTCGTCCACGACATCTCGCTGACGTGGATGAGGCCTTCGACGCCCGCCTCGAGCTCCACGAAGGCGCCGTAGTCGGTGATCGACTGCACCTTGCCGCGGACCTTCTTGCCCGGCGGATACGCCTCTTCGGCGTGGCTCCACGGGTCTTCCTGCGTCTGCTTGAGGCCGAGGCTGACGCGCTCGGTCTCCGGGTTGTACTTGAGGACGCGGACGGTCACCTCGTCGCCCACCTGGAAGATCTCCGACGGGTGGTTGACGCGGCCCCAGCTCATGTCCGTGATGTGGAGCAGGCCGTCGATGCCGCCGAGGTCGACGAAGGCGCCGTACTCGGTGATGTTCTTGATGACGCCCTTGACGACCTTGCCCTCCTCGAGGGTCTCGAGCGTCTTGGTCTTCTGCTCGTCGCGCTCCCTCTCGAGGAGGACGCGCCGGCTCAGCACGATGTTGCCGCGCTTCTTGTTGAATTTGATGACTTTGAATTGGTAGGTCTGCCCGATGAGCTTGTCCAAGTTGCGAATCGGACGAAGGTCCACCTGGGATCCGGGGAGGAACGCCTTCACGCCGCCGCGGATGGTGACCGAGAGGCCGCCCTTCACGCGCTGGCTGATGGTCCCTTCGATGAGCTCGTCGCGCTCGCACGCGGCCGAGATCTCGTCCCAGACCTTCATCTTGTCCGCTTTCTCCTTGGAAAGCGTCACGAGGCCGTCGTCGTTTTCGCGGCTCTCGATGAAGACGTCGACCTGATCGCCGGGCTTGACCGCGGTCTGCCCCTGGGCGTCCGCGAACTCGTTGAGGGCGATGATGCCCTCGCTCTTGCCGCCGATGTCGATGATGACGTTGTCGCGTTGCACGGCGACGACCGTCCCTCGAACGATCTCGCCTTCTTTGCCGAAGTCGCCAGCGCTGATGCTGGCCTCGAACATCGCTGCGAAGCCGTCGGCGGGGCTCGAAGCGCTCTCCGTGGGTTTCCCTGCGGAGGTCAGGGCTGTGGTTTGCGTCGACATATGGTTGGAGAAATCCCTCTTGTGGTCCGCGCCTTGCGCGGAGCCACGTGTTCGTGTGGTTTCGGAGCTCGTTGCCCTAGGGCGTACCACTCCCCTCGGGCCAAGTCCGAGCGGTGGGAATAGCTTGCGAAACCCCTTCTGTCAAAGGGGGGCGGGACCGTCGACCCCGGGTGCCTCAGCGCCGCCGCGCGGGGACCGTCACGAGAACGCAGCACGCGGAGGAGGACACGGTGGACCCCTCCAACCACGCGGAGACAGGGGCTTTTGTCGAGCCGCCGCCGTCGCCTCGTTCGGCGCCGTCGCCGCTCTTGTCGCCGTCGGAATCCGTAAGGGCCCGGAGCGCTTCTTTCACGGTCGACTCGGCGGGCGCGACGGACCCGCGGTCGGCGTACGACAACGTCGCCCGGATCGAGCCGTCGCCGCGGGCGAGCGAGAGGGTGAGGGCGTCGAGCGCGTGACCCACCGGCGACAGGAGCGCGGGCGGACGAAGGGCGCGCACGCGACGAACGAGCGACGGGCCTCGCACCCGCACGAGGGCGAGCGCATTCTCGTCTTCGCCCTCGACCGCGCGCGCCGTCGACGCCTCGCGGGAGAGGAGCTCGCGCGCGCGCGCTCGAGACGCTCCCGCGGCGAGCACCCACGTGCGGCCCGGGAGCTCGAAGAGGGAGGCCTGCGTGTCCTCCGTCGTCGCCGTTCCGTCACCGGCCGAATCGGGGGCGCGCCAGAGCTCCGTCACGTCCGGCGACGGCCGGCTCGGACCGACGACCCACAGCCGGTGCCCTGCCTCGTCGGCGAGCCGCGCGGGGTCCACGTCCGCGGGCACGCCGCGCACCACCACGACGACGTCGACCTCCGCCGGGTCGCCGCGATCGCGGGCCGCCACGAGGACCTCTTCGGCGCCCTCGAGCACCTCCGCCGGCCCCACCGACGCGACGAGGTGGCTCTTGTCGCGGGCCAGCGCCAGCGCGCCGCGGACGACCGGCCCGAACGCGGCGTCGCTCAGCACGGCCTGCGGCCGGACGAGGATGAACACGTCGGGCGGCGGCGAGAAGAGCGGCTCCCAGTGCGGCTCCGCGGGCTGACGCGCGACCGGATCCGCGGGCCCCGAGACGGAGCCGGCCCCCGCGCAACCGGCCGACATCCAAGCGAGGAGGGCGAGGACCACGGCCCCGCGGAGCGCGGCGGTCAACGTCCGCTTTTCTCGCGCACGGCGTCGGCGATGCGCGCGACCGTGTCTTCGAGCGAGAGGTCCGAGCTGTCGAGGAGCACGGCGTCCTCGGCCCGTTCGAGCGGCGCCACCGCGCGCGTCGTGTCCTGCTCGTCGCGCCGTCGCACCTCCTCGAGCGTCTCCTCGAAGGTGACCGGCTTGCCCTTCGCCACGAGCTCGTCGAACCGCCGCCGGGCGCGGACCTCGGGGCGCGCGGTCAGGAAGAACTTCACCTCCGCGTCCGGAAAGACCACGGTCCCGATGTCGCGCCCCTCGAGGACCACGCCGCCGCGCCGGCCGGTCTGGCGCTGCATGTCGAAGAGGGCGTCGCGCACCGGCTTGTGGGCGGACACCGTGCTCGCGCCCATGGCGATGGGCGGCGCTCGGATGGCCTCGGTCACGTCGTCACCGTCGAGCCGGACGCGCACGCCGGCGCGGGGATCGCGGTCGAACGCGAGGGCCTGTCGGGCGACGAGCGAACGAGCGAGCTCCCCGACGGCGTCGGCGTCGTCCCAGGGAATGCCGACCCGCTCGGCCGCGAGGGCCACGGCCCGGTACATCGCGCCGGTGTCGACCAGGACGAACCCGAGCGCGTCCGCGAGTCGCCGTGCGACGGTGCTCTTGCCGGCGCCCGCGGGGCCGTCGATGGCCACGATCGGGCGAGGGCGGCGCACGGCATCCATCATCACTCTTCGACGTCGACCCGCGCTCCGAGGGCTCGCAAGGTCGCCACGAATTTGGGATAGCTCGTCACGATGCAGCCCGCATCCCGGATGCGGCAAGGCCCGCGGGCGACGAGCGCGAGCACCGCCGCGGTCATCGCGATGCGATGGTCCCCGCGGCTCTCGACGTCGGCGATCTCGAGCGGCTCGGCCTTGCCCACGACGTCCATCCCGTCGGGCCGCTCCTCGCAGGCGACGCCGAACGCGCGAAGGACCTTGGCCATCGTCGCGATGCGGTCGCTCTCCTTGTGGCGGAGCTCTTCGGCGTCCGAGATGCGGGTCGTCCCCGTCGCCCGCGACGCCAAGGCGCACGCGATGGGAATCTCGTCGATGGCGCGCGGGACCGTCTCGCCTCCGACGGCGACGGCGCGCAGGGGCGCGCTCCACGCGTGGATCTCGGCGACCGGCTCTCCGCCGCGCTCGCCCTGGGGTTCGATCGCGAGCCCGGCGCCCATGTCGCGCGCGATCTCGAGGATGCCGGTCCGGGTCGGGTTGATGCCGACGCCGCGCACGGTCACGCGCGACCCCGCCACGATCTGCGCCGCCACGAGCGGGAACGCCGCGGCCGACACGTCGCCCGGGATCTCCATCGACGTACCCCGCAGGCGGCGGTCCCACCCCGTCGGGTCGATCTCGACGACGGACCCGAGCGTCCGGATGGGGGCGCCGAGCGCGCCGAGGAGCCGCTCGGTGTGGTCGCGCGAGACCGTCGGTTCCTTGAAGCGGGTCGGCCCCTTCGCGTAGAGGCCCGAGAGCAGGATCGCGCTCTTGACCTGCGCGCTCGCGACGGGGCTCTCGTATTCGAGCTCGGCGAGCTCGCGGTCGGCCGGGAGGGGACCGACCTCGAGGGGCGCCACGACCTCGTTCGGCTTGGACGCGAGCGCGCGACCCGCGATGACCGCGCCGCGCGCGCGAAGCGGCCCCGCGACACGCATCATCGGACGCCGCATCAGCGTTTCGTCGCCGACGAGCACCGCGCGGAAGCGCTGCGCCGCGAGGACGCCGCAGAGCAAGCGCATCGTCGTGCCCGAGTTGCCGCAGTCGAGGTCCCCCGCGGGAGCCTTCAGCCCGAAGAGACCGACGCCGTGGACGACGAGGTCGGTCGGGGAGGGCTCGTCGATGCGCACGCCCATCGCGCGGAGCGCGTTCGCGGTCGAGACGTTGTCTTCGCCGTGGGAAAAGCCGGCGACGCTCATCGGGCCGTCGCAGAGGGCGCCGAAGAGGAGGGCGCGGTGGCCGATGCTCTTGTCCGAGGGGACGGGGATGCTGCCGACGAGCGGACCGGTGGCGGGATGGACGAGGAGGTTGGTCATTGGGGATTGGGGAGCAGCCGGGGTGCGTACGCGAGGGCCGCCCGGAGGGCTTGGTCGTCGACCGCGAACTTGCACTCCAGGTTCGCGTCTTGCGTCGTCACCACGAGATTTTGCAACCGTATACCTCCCACGAGCGGTCCAAGCACGTTCAGCCACCCGTCGACCGAGCGAACGCCGTCCGCGGCGGCCTGCGTTTGCTGCGCGTCGCCGTACGTGAGGGTCGCGGCGACGTTCATCCCCGGGGGCTCGACGTTTCCGATGACGCGGGCCACGCGCAGGCCGTCGAGCCACGGCAGCTTCACGACGCCCATGGCCGCCGCCGCGATGGGCTGCGCGGCAAAGTCCGCGGCCACCGCGATCTCCGCCCCGGGCGTCTCGAGGGTCTGCGCCGCCCAAGGCGCGAGCGTGCGCCGGAGGCCCCCGGCCTGGACCCGCTCGAGCACGCGGCGCAGGCCGTCGCCCGTCCCCGCGACCACGGTCTTGGCCGAGAGGACGGCGTAGGTGACCGAGCCGGCCGAAGCGCCGACCGCATACGTCGGCTGACCGGCGTAGACGCCGCGGACGATGGCGGCGCCGCTCGTCGTCTTCGTGGCCGCCGCGATGCGCGCGACGTCGAACCGGCCCCCCAGCACCGCCGCCACGTCGACCCCGCCCGTCGCGAACGAGAGGACGAGGATCTTGTCGACGTCCCGCGCCGCCTGAAAGCCGGCGTCGTCGCCGAGGGGCACGAAGCGGGCGGCGAGCGCGGCGAGGGGAGCGCCGATGGCGCCGTTGTCGAAGAGGGCGCGCGCGTCGAACCGGGCGACGACCATCGCCGAGTCGGGGACGAGCACCAGGGGGTCGGTGTCGAGGTCGGCCCCTCCGCTCCCGGCCGCGCTCGGTCCTTTGCAGCCGGAGGCGACCCACGCGAAGGCCAGGGCGACGGCGAGCAGGGCGTGCCAAGCGCGCATGGGGGGGAGGGTATCAAGTTTCCGGGCTACCTTGTCCGGGTGTCCGGCGCGGTCTCTCGCCAAGAGCTCGAAGAGCTCGTCCACAAGTACTTGGAAATCCTTTCGATGCGGACCGCGCCCCAGGGCGAGGCCGAGACCCGAGCGCGAATGTCCGCGCTCGCACGCCGGTTCCCCGGCGCGCTCCGGGAGCTCGACGACCTCGAGCTCCCCGAAATCCTGCGTCGCCTCGCCGGGCTGCGCGCGGTCCTCGAAGCCGGCGCGGAGGTCGAAGCGTGGATGCGGGCGGTGGCGGCGTTCCACGCCCTGGCCCGAGGCGCCCTCTCCGCGAAGCGCTGGCTGAGCGGCCGCAAGGACGTCGACGCCGGCGTGGAGCAAGCCTTCGCCGCCGCCCTCCCCAAGCTGGCGTTCCCCGACGACGCGCGCGTCTGGCAAACGGAGCTCCCGCGCCTGGCCCTGCCGCCCGCCGGCCGCGTGACGAACGCGGTGTTCGCGCTCGTCGCCCGCCGCACCGGGGTGACGGAGCCCGAGGCGCAGCGGCTCGTCTTCGGCGTGCCGAGGCGAGAGCGCGCGTAGGCGAACGCGCCCGTCGAGGACGTGGCCTCGCCGAACGAGGGCGGCGCCTCGCTCCACGAGGACGTGGCCTCGCCGAAAGAGGAAGTAGCCGCGCTGGACGAGGAGATGCCCGCGCTGGCGCAAGACGCGGGCGCGCGGGCCGAAGACGTGGCCTCGCGGAACGAGGAGGCGGCCGCGCTGGCGGACGACGCGGGCGCCCTCCGCGAGGAGACGGCCTCGCGGAGCGAGGAGGTGGGCGCGCTGGGGGAAGACGGGGCCGCCCTGGACGAGGACGCCGCTTCGCTCGCCGAGGACCTTGCCGCTCCGGCCCAAGCCATGGCCTCGCTACCCGAGGCCTCGGGTCGCCGCGCCTAGCCCGAGGCCGCGGGAGACGGCGTCTTCGGCGCGGCGGGCGCGCTCTCGGCGGCGGGCTTGCTCGCGGGGGTGCTGCTCTCGGTGCCGGTCTTCGCTTCGCCCGTGCTGTTCTTCGCCTCGGCCTTGTCGGACTCCTTGGAGTCCGTGGGCTTGTCGCCCCCCGACCCGGACGGCTTGGCCGACGAGTAAAGGTCCGAGTACCAGCCGCCCCCCTTGAGGATGAAGTTCGTCCCCGCGCTGATGAGCCTGTGAGCGGCGGGCTTGCCGCAGCTCGGGCAGACCTCGGTGGGCGACTCGGTGATCCGCTGGACCTCCTCCCACTGGTGCGCGCAAGCTCGACACGCGTATTCGTAGGTCGGCATAACGTGACCGGTATGGCTCCCTTGGCACTGTGTCAAGTCGAGTGCCAAGTCTTCCTGCTGCGGTGCGTCTCAGCCGACGCGAGCGGGGAGGCGAGGGGGAGGCGAGCGAGAGAAAGTCGAGCCCGAAGTTGCCCCTTGCCCTGAACAGGCGAACGGGAGATACAGGACAAGCGTGGGCTGATCATATGGGGAGTGCCCGCGGCACCCTCCGCGCCGAGGAATCAGGATGAAGATCAAGAAGCTCGAGCTGTGTGGCTTCAAGTCGTTCGTCGACCGGACCGTCCTCCACTTCGACAACGACGTGTTCGGAATCGTGGGCCCGAACGGGTGCGGCAAGTCCAACATCGTCGACGCCATCCGTTGGTGCATGGGCGAGCAGAGCGCCCGCCACCTCCGCGGCCGCTCGATGGACGACGTCATCTTCTCCGGGAGCGAGTCGCGCGCCGCCCACGATTTCGCCGAAGTCACCCTGACGCTCGAGAACGATCGGCCCGACGAGGTCCCCCTCGAGTTCAAGGAGTACGCCGAGATCGCCGTCACCCGCCGCCTCCACAAGAACGGCGACAGCGACTACCTCATCAACAAGACCTCCGTCCGCCTCCGCGACGTCACCGATCTCTTCCTCGGTACCGGCGCCGGCACGAAGGCCTACTCGATCATCGAGCAGGGCAAGGTCGGCCTCATCGTCAGCGCGAAGCCCGAGGAGCGGCGCCTGCTCATCGAGGAGGCCGCCGGCATCACCAAGTTCAAGAGCCGGAAAAAGCAGGCCGAGCGCAAGATGGAGCTCACGCAGCAAAACCTGCTGCGCGTCGGCGACCTCGTCTCCGAGATCGATCGGAACCTCGTCTCGCTCAAGCGGCAGGCCGCGAAGGCCGAGCGCTACGTCGCCTACCGGAACGAGCTCGAAGACCTCCAGCTCCACGAGGCGTCCCACAAGTACCTGGAGCTCGCCGGATGGATCCGCCTCGAGGGCGGCGAGGTCGAACGGCTCGGCGAAGAGAGCGAGCAGGCGCGGGCCGAGTACGAGGCGCGCGAGGCGGAGCTCGAGGTCGAGCGGCTGAAGCTCCACGACGCGGAGCAGGCGCTCGAGGCCGCGACCAACGCGAATTTCACGGCCGAGAACGCGGTGCGCAGCGAGGAAGCCGCCATCGAGCGGGCCAAAGACCGGATCGCATCGCTCGAGGAGCGCGAGGTCCAGGCCGGCGACGAGAAGCGGTCCATGGCCGACCAGGGGGCCGTTCTCTCGGCCGAGCGGGTGGCGGCCGAGGAGCAGATCGCGGCCGTCGAGGAGCAGGAGGCCGCGAAGGCGGAGCGCATCGGCGAGGAGGACGCCAAGCTGGCGGACTTCGCGGGCGCGCACTCGGTCTGCGACGCGCGCGTCCAGGAGCGGCGGCAGGCCATCTCCACGGGTCGGGCGCAGACGGCGAGCGCCGAGGCGAAGCTCGCGGGCTTCGAGCGCCGCCGGAGCGAGATGGCGGCGCGGCTGAACAAGGTCGGCGTCGAGCGCGGGTCGCTCGAGGCCGTGCGGCTCGAGTGCTCGGCGCGCGCCGAGGTGCTCGTCCAGTCGGTGGAAGACCTCCGGGCCGGCCGGGTCATGAGCGCCGCCGAGAAGACACGCCTGGAAGAGCGCCTGCGGGAGCTCAAGGAGCTCATCATCGGCCACGAGCGGTCCTACGAAGAGGCCAAGGGCGAGCTCACGAAGAAGCGTTCCCGCTACGGGGCGCTCGAAGAGATGCACGCCCGGCTCGACGGGGTCGGCGTGGGGACCAAGGCGCTGGTCGCGTCGCGCGACGCCTGCGTCGTGGGCCTCGTCGCCGACCGGGTCGAGGCGCCGCCCGCGTTCACGCACGCGCTGGCGGGGCTGCTCGGAGCGAGGCTGCAAGACGTGGTCGTGAACGACGTCGATCGCGGCATCGCGTTGCTCGAGCAGCTCGGCGCGACCAAGAAGGGCCGCGCGGCGATCGTGCCGCTCGGGTCGTCGTTCGTGGCCGGCGTCGATCCGGTGGGACAGGGGCCGGTGCCCGAGGGCGTCCTCGGCCGCCTCGTCGACGTCCTCGTCTTCTCGCCGGAGAGCGAAGGGCTCGTGCGGTCTCTCGTGGGGGACGCCGTCGTCGTGCGCGACCTCGCGACCGCGCGGCAGGTGCGGGCGGGCGGGGTGCGCTCCGCGCTGGTGACGGTCGCGGGCGAGGTCCTCCACGCGGACGGGCGCATCGCCGGCGGACAGGGCGATCAAATGGCGGCGGGCATGCTCGACAGCAAGCGAGAAGCCCGCGAGCTGGCCAGGGACGTCGAGCGGCTCGATCAAGTCGTCTCGTCCCGCCTGGAGACGCTCCAGCGCTCGCGCGCCGAGATCGCCCAGGTGACGGCGGGCCTCGACCGCGCGCGCCAGGAGTCGCACGCGCGGGAGCTCGCCCTCGTCACCGCCGAGAAGGACCTGCAAAAGGCCGAGGATCGCCTCCAGAGCGCCGTGGCGCGGCTCGAGGCGATCGGCCGGGAAGAGGCCGAGATCGGCCAGGCCCTCGCCGAGGCGCAAGGGGAGCGCGACGAGGTGGCGCAGGTGCTCTCGGAGGCGCGCGAGCGGGTGGAGATCGCCGAAGAGGAGCTGCGCGAAGCCACCGAGGCCCTCACCGACGCGCGCGACCGGCTCGACGGCCAGCGGCAGGTGGTGACGGCGTGCAAGGTGGAGCTCGCGGCGACGCGCGAGAAGCTCGCGGGGGCGCGGGGGACGGCCGCGCGCCTGGCCAAGAGCGCCGCGGAGCTGGCCGATCGCGTGCAGCGGCTCGACGACGAGCTCGTGGCCAACGCGCAGAGCCTCGCGGCGACCGCCGGGCAGCGCGACGAGCACGAGGAGCTCCTCCGCACGGCGCTCGACGCCGCGAGCAGCACGCAGGACGAGCTCGGACGGGCGCGGCTCGAGTTCGAGTCGCTCCGCGCCGGGCTGCACGAGCGCGAGGGCGCGCTGAAGGAGCTCCGCGCCCGCTTCGACGCGCTCCGCAAGGACCTGCAAAAGCACGAGATGAACCTTCGAGAGCGGCAGATCGCGCTCGAGCACCTTCTCGGCGGCATCGCCGACAAGTTCCGCGGCCTCTCGCTCGCCCGCGTCGTCGGCGACTACCACATGCGGCTCGCCCCCGACGAGGTGTCGCGGTCGCGCATCGAGGAGCTCGTGCGCCTCATCGACCGCATGGGGAGCGTCAACCTCGACGCGATGCGGGAGCACGAGGAGTCGCAGCGGCGCTGGGACTTCTACACGACGCAAAAGGTCGACCTCGAGAAGGCCCTCGCCGACCTGACGCGGGCGATCCAGCAGATGAACCGCGAGTCGCGGCGGCTCTTCGAGGAGACGTTCGCCGCGGTCAACGCGCGCTTCAAGGAGCTCTTCCCGCGCATGTTCCGGGGCGGCCGCGCCGAGCTGCGGATGACCAACCCGGAGGACCTCCTCGAGACGGGCATCGACATCGTGGCGCAGCCGCCGGGGAAGAAGCTCGCGAACATCGAGCTCATGAGCGGCGGGGAGAAGGCCCTGACGGCGGTGAGCCTCATCTTCGCCATCTTCCAGATCCGTCCCTCGCCCTTCTGCATCCTCGACGAGGTCGACGCGCCGCTCGATGAGGCCAACGTCGTTCGTTACAACGAGTGCGTCCGCTCGATGACGGACCGCTCGCAGTTCATCCTCATCACGCACCACAAGCGGACGATGCAGCTCGCCGACGTGCTCTACGGAGTGACGATGGGGGAGCCCGGCGTCTCCAAGATCGTGAGCGTGAAGATGAACGACGGCGGCGAAGCCAAGCGCGGCGCCGAGCTCGCCCGCGCCGAGCCGGTCCCCGCGCCGGCGCAAGCGGTGCAGGCGGCCGTCGCCTGACCCGGCTCTGCCATTTGCGAACCGGGCTGCCGCGCGCTAATCGCTGGACAACCCCGTGCCCGCAGCCAAGACCGACGCGCTCACTCCGGCAACGAAGAAAAAGAAGAAGACTGTCGCCACGATGCAGCGTGAGCTTCGCGATTTGGCGAAGCCGTCTTCCGAGGCCCCGGAGAAGCCGCCCGTCGACCTGAAGAAGGCGTTCGTCCGCTTCGGGGCGATTCTCGTGGGCGTCTGGTTTCTCGCGGTGGCGATCCAGCAGTTCACCCACAGCTGGATCCCGCTCGCCGTGGCGGGGGTCCTGACGGCGCTCGCGGCCGCGGCGGGCGTCTGGGTCGTCCGCTACGTCAACAAGTCGCGCGAGCTCGGCGCGCTCCTCCGGTCGGCGGGCGACACCGAGGAGGGCCGCCGGGAGGCGCTGAGGAAGCTCGAGACGGACTTCAAGAAGGGCGACGTGCAGGCCGCGATCGCGCGCGCCCAGCTCGAGATGCAGGACGACCCGCGCAAGGCGCTCGTCACGCTCGAGTCCATCGATCTCTCCAAGCAGATGACGCCGGTCGCCGATCAGGTGCGCTGCACGCGGGCGACGATCCACCTGCAGCTCGGGGAGGTCTCCGAGGCGCGTGCGCTCGTCGACAAGATGGAGCTCGGCAAGCAGCAAGAGCCGAAGACCCGCGCGATGTTCGCCGCGGTGGCCGCGGAGACGTGGGGCCGCACGGGGCAGGCGAAGAAGGCGGTCGAGCTGCTCGACGTGTTCAACCCCGAAGAGCCGGACATGGCGGAGATGCGCATCCAGATGTGGCGCGCGCGCGCGTTCGCCTCGGCGGGGGCAGGGGACATGAAGGGCGCGGGTCGGGCGCTGCGCAAGCTCGTCGAGATGAACCCGCAGCTGCTCGGGATGTTCGTCGGGGCCAAGAAGGTGCACCCGATGCTCCAGCAAGAGGCCAAGCAGCTGCTCATCCGGAGCGGCGCGGTGCCGCGCAAGATGGTCCGCCAGAAGATGTAGCCGCTCGAGCCGGGCGGGGAGCGCCGCTCACGCCGGCGTCGCCCGGGCCGCCGGCTTGAGCGAGACCTCGGGCAGGATCTCGGCGAAGCTCGCCACCCACACCGCGGGCAGCTCCGGTTCGAGGAGCTTGCGTACGAAGCGGCGCACGTCGGGCTGGGTCAAGACGACGAGCCTCTGGCCGTGCTCGGGGACCTCGCGGAGGGCCCGCTGCACCGACGCGACGATGTCCCGCGCGGCCTGCGGCGGAAGCGTGAGGAAGGAGCCGGCCGTCGTGCGCGTGATCGCGCGCCGGATGGTCTCTTCGAGGAGGGGATCGAGCAGGACGACCTCGAGGCGTCCGCCGCCGCCGGTGAGCTGGTAGGTGAGGGCGCGGCGCATCTGGCTGCGGACGTACTCGGTGAGGCTCAGCGGGTCTTTCTCGGCGGCGGCCACGGTCGACAGCGCCTCGAGGATCGCGCTGAGATCGCGTACGCCCACGCCCTCTTCGACCAGGCGGCGAAGGACGTCCGTGAGCAAGACGAGCGTCACCGGCTTGGGCACGACGTTGCGCACCGTGGCCGGCGACAGCTGCTCGAGCTCGTCGAGGAGGCGCTGCACCTGGGCGAGCCCGAGCAAGTCGGCGGCCTTCGCGCGGAGCAGATCGAGCGCCGCCTCGCGGACCCAGGCGATCGCCGCGTCGCCCTCGAGGCCCTCCGGCAACGCGAGCACCCGGGCGGGGACCTCGTGGACCGACAGCACCACGTGGCGCGCGGCGAGCCCGGGTCGGACCCGCGCCCGCGCCGCCGGCAAGGGCACTCCGAGCTCGGCGAACACCGTCTCGCGGAGCTCGGCGAGCATGAAGCGGAGGCCGCCCGGATCGCCGTCGAGCCACGCGTCGAGATCGGCGCTCACCTCGAGGCTCCACGGCTCCACGACCGGGACGAACCGCGGCTCGCCGCGCGCGTGGCGACCGCGGTCGACCGGTGTCGGCTCCGCGGCCGCGCGGCGATCCTCCGCCCTCTTCGCGCGCGACCGGGCCACGCCGACGGCGATCAGCGCCGCTCCCATCGTGAGAAAGGGCGCGGCGGGGAGACCGGGGACGAGCCCGAGCAGCGTCACGAATACGCCGGCGACCTGGAGGGCGCGGGGCACGCCGAGGAGCTGCCGCGTGAGCTCTTCGCCGAGGGGCGTGTCGGCCTCTTCGCTCGCGACCCGCGTCACCAGCACGCCGGCCGCCGTCGACAGGACGAGCGCGGGCACCTGCGTGACGAGCCCGTCGCCGATCGTGAGCAGGCCGTAGCGCCGGAGCGCGTCCACGACCGGCATGCCCTTCATGGCGGACCCGATCGCGAGCCCGCCGAGGAGGTTGACGACGAGGATGATGATCGACGCGATGACGTCGCCCTTCACGAACTTCATCGCGCCGTCCATGGCGCCGTAGAACTGGCTCTCTCGCTGGAGGAGGCGCCGCCGCCGCCGGGCCTCGGGGCCGTCGATCGAGCCGCCGCGAAGCTCCGCGTCGATGGCCATCTGCTTGCCCGGCATCGCGTCGAGGACGAACCGCGCGCCGACCTCGGCGACGCGCTCGGAACCCTTGGCGATGACGACGAACTGGATGATCGTGAGCACGAGGAAGACCACGCCGCCGACGACGTAGTTGCCCCGGACGACGAACGACCCGAACGCGCGAATGACCTCGCCCGCGTCGGCCTGGAGGAGGATGAGCCTCGTGGATGCGACGTTGAGCGCGAGGCGGAAGAGCGTCGTCAGAAGGAGGAGCGTCGGGAACGTGGCGATGCCGATCGCGTCGGGCACGTAGAGGACGACGAGCAGGATGGCGATCGCCGCCGAGAGGTTCGCGGAGATGAGGAGATCGAGCACCCACGTCGGGAGGGGCACGATCATGAGACCCACGACGAGGACGACGAGCGCCGCGAGTGCGACATCGGCGCCGCCCAGCCCCCGGAGGAGGGCGAACGGCCGGAGGACCGCGGCCGGGTCTCGGTGGGTGACGGGGCGGGCGGGCGCTCGCGGGGATGGCGAGCGCGACGGAGGCGGCGGAGAAAGAGCCGGGCCAGCCCGGGCCGCCGGCGTAGGGAGGAGAGGAGCCGGCGTCGTCACGGGCGGGGCGTGGGCCATAGCCTAATCGCCTCGGTTCGGCGCGGAAAGGGCCTCGACGCGGGGCCTCCATATCGGGCTATAGTGAACGTGTGCCCGTGCGCGCGGTACGCGCCCCGCACGCCGGACCCCGATGACCTCGAGCGACGACCGCGGATCTATCGAGCTACCGGCCGCCGGCGCCGAGGGGTCGAAAGGTGTGCGCCGCCGGGCCGGACACGGGTTGACGGATCTGGGCCGCAAGCGAGCGACCAACGAAGACGCGTTCTTCGTCGACGACGAGCTCGGGCTCTATGTGGTCGCCGACGGGATGGGCGGCCACGCGGCCGGCGAGGTCGCGAGCCGGGAGGCCGTCGACACGCTCTACGGGATGGTCAAGCGAGGCGTCCGCGGCCTTCGCATGATGGTGGAGCCCGTCGCCGACGAAGACGCGCGCGCGGCGTGCCGCGTGATGGAAGCGGCCGTCCAGGCGGCGACCTACTTCGTCTACTCGATCGCCGAGATCGACCGCGACAAGAGCGGCATGGGGACGACCATCAGCGCCCTGCTCGTGCTCGGCGATTACGCGGTCACCGCGCAGGTCGGCGACAGCCGCATCTACCGCATCGCGAACGACGTCGTGGAGCAGCTGACCGAGGACCACACGCTCATCGCGTGGCAGCTCAAACAGGGCCTCATCACGCCGCAGGAGGCCGCACGGTCGCCGCACCGGAACGTCATCACGCGCGCGGTGGGCAATCGCGAATACGTCCAGGTCGACACGCGGTGCATCCCGCTCGAATCGGGCCTTCGCTTCTTGCTTTGCAGCGACGGCCTGCACGCCTATCTGCACGAGGAGGATATCCCTTCGATCGTCGGGATGGGCGGCGCGGTCTCCGTCGAGCGGTTCATCGAGCTCGCCAACGGGCGGGGCGGCAAAGACAACATCACCGCCGTGCTCGTCGAGATCGACTGACGCGCGAAATCTTGGCCGGTCGCGGGGCCCCCTGATATCGAAGGAGCGTGGCCCGGCCCGCGAGTGGCCAGGGTGACACCGGCGCGCGCCCGGCAGACACAGAGCGCGTGTCTCGGAGCGAGAATCGCACGCGGAAGCAGCGCGGTGGGGCGTGGCACGCGAGTTGATTCGCGGAGGACCACCATGAGAAAAAGGCGCGTCGGAGTCTTGATGGGCGGCACGAACGCGGAGCGGGAAGTCTCGCTCCGGACGGGCGAGGGGGTCGTGGCGGCCCTCGAAGGCCGCGGTCACGAGGTGGCGCCCCTGGTGTGGCGCGCCGCGGGTCCGGGGCCCGACGAGCTCGTGCGCGCGTCCCGGGCGGACGTGGTCTTCATCGCGCTCCACGGCCGCGGCGGGGAAGACGGCTGCGTGCAGGGGATGCTGGAGCTCGTCGGCGTTCCGTATACGGGCAGCGGCGTTCTGGCGAGCGCGCTCGCGATGGACAAGCTGAAGGCGAAAGAGATGTTCCGCCTCCACAACGTGCCGACCCCCGCCTATTACATCGCGAGGGACGCCGACCGCGACGACGTCGCGTCGCTCCACGGCAGCTTCGGGTTCCCGGCCATCGTCAAGCCGCGGCGCGAGGGATCCTCGGTGGGCCTCGCAAAGGTAAGCGACTTCGCCGAGCTCGCGCGCGCCGTCGATCGCGCCCTCGCGTTCGGGGACGACGTGCTCGTCGAGCGCTTCGTCCACGGGACCGAGGTCTGCGTCGGCATCCTCGGCGGGCGTGCGCTCGGCGCGATCGAGGTCATCCCGAAGGGAGGCCTCTACGACTACGAGGCGAAGTACACGCCGGGCAAGACCGAGTACGTGTGCCCGCCGTCGCTCTCGGCGGGGCGCCTCCGGGGTGTCGTCAACTTCGCGCTCCGCGCGGCGGGCGCGCTCTCGTGCACGGGGGCCTGCCGGGTGGACCTCATCGTGAGCGACGGCGAGAACGAGTGCGTGCTCGAGGTGAACACGCTCCCCGGAATGACGCCGACGTCCCTCTTGCCGAAGATCGCCGCCGCGGCGGGCATCGATTACGGGTCGCTCTGCGAGGCCATCCTCGAGCAAGCGACGCTCGAGGGGGGCGGTCGGGAGCTACGGCCAAGTCCCCGCGAGGAGGCGGCCGGCGCCCACCACGGCCTGCGTCTTGGGGAGGCCCCAGGGCTGCAAGATCGCGTGCTCGTGGGGTAGGTCCCAGACGACGAAATCGGCGCGGGCCCCCGCCCGCAAGACGCCGCGGTCGCCCATGCCGAGCGACGCCGCGGCGTGCCGCGTCGCCCCGAGCAGGACTTCGTCGGGCGAGAGCCCGTAGAGGCGCACGGCGAGGGCCATCGCGAGCGGGAGGCTCTCGGTCGGGGCGGTCCCCGGGTTGGCGTCGCTCGCGACGACGAGGTTCACCCCCGCGGAGCGAAGGAGTCCCACCGGCGGCGCCGCCTGACCGAGGACGAAGCTCGCGACGGGGAGGAGGGTCGCCGTGACTCCGGCGGCGGCGAGGGCCTCGGCGCCCGCCGCGGACACGTGCTCCAGGTGATCGGCCGACCGTGCGCCGAGCGCCGCCGCCAGCTCCGCGCCGCCGACGTCCGCGAATTGCCCGACGTGGAGGCGCACGCCGAGCCCCGCGGCGCGCGCGGCGAGGCCCACGGCGCGCCCTTCCTCGGCCGTGAACGCGCCGTCGTCGACGTACGCGTCGACGAACTTCGCGAGGCCGTCGCGCGCCACCTCGGGGACGAGCTCCCGCGCGACCCGCTCGACGTATCGCGCGCGGTCCGCCCGGGCCGACGCGGGCAGGGCGTGGAGCGCGAGGAAGGTCGCGACGACGGCGGGCCGATCGGCGCTCGCCGCGGCGGCGATGGCGCGGAGCTGCTTGGCCTCGTGGTCGCCGTCGAGCCCGTAGCCGCTCTTGACCTCGACGGTCGTCACGCCGAGCGCCGCCATGCGCTCCAGCCGCGCGGCCAGCGCTCGGGCGAGGTCGGCTTCGGTCGCGGCGGCGACCGCGCGCTGCGTCGCGAGGATGCCCCCGCCCGCCTCCGCGATGGCCCGGTAGTCGGCGCCGGCCGCGCGGGCCGCGTACTCCCCGTGCCGCGACCCGACCCAGCACGCGTGGGTGTGGGCGTCGACCAGGCCCGGCGTGACGACGCGGGCCCCGAGGTCCACCCGAGGGATGCCCGGCGGCGCCCCGCTGCGTTCGCCGACGTACGAGAGGCTCGGCCCGTCGAACACGAGGACGCCTCGCTCGATCGCGCCGACGGCCCCTCCGCGCGCGGGGTCGCACGTCACGATGCGGTCGGCGGCGATCCCGAGCGCCGTCACCCGGGCCGCGCCTCCAGCCGCGCGGCGACGTCGCGCGCGACGGCTTGCGACTCTGGACCCCCGATGACGGCCGCGAACGCGCCGCCTTCGGGAAGCGCGCCCACGCGGCCGAGCGCGGCGGCGACGCGGCCGGCGGCCTCGTGGCAGCGCGCGCGAAAGGCAGGCGAGGCTGCGGCCTCGCGGGCGAGCGCGGCCTCGGCGCGGTCCTGAAGATCTTCGCTCGAGCACACGAGGAGCGCGTCGCACCCGGCCGCGACCGAGAGCACCGCGGCGTCCTCGACGGGCCACCGCGCCGCGACGGCCTTCATCTCGAGGTCGTCGCTGACGAGCACTCCATGAAAGCCCATCGCCGCGCGGAGCTCGGTGCACACCGCGGGCGAGAGGGTGGCCGGCCGTTCGGGATCGATCGCCGGATAGACGACGTGGGCGGTCATCATCGAAGCGACGCCCGCCGCGACGGCGGCTCGGAAGGGGACGAGCTCCACCTCGTCGAGGCGCGCGCGCGGTCCATCGACCACCGGAAGGTCGAAGTGAGAGTCTTTCGCGGTGTCGCCGTGGCCGGGGAAGTGCTTCCCGCAGGCGAGCAGGCCGGCGCCTTGAAGGCCGCGGATCCAGGCGGCGCCGAACCTCGCGCAGGTGTCGGGGTCGTCGCCGAACGCGCGGTCGCCGATGACGGGGTTGTCGGCCCGGGTGTTGACGTCGAGCACCGGGGCGAACGCGATGTTGAACCCGAGGGCGGCGAGCTCCACACCGACCCGACGTGCGATGCGCTCGGCGAAGCCCTCGTCGCCCCAGGAGGCCACGGTCCGCATGGCGGGGACGACCAGCAGGGGCGCGCCGAGACGCGCGACGCGGCCCCCTTCTTGATCGACGCCGACGAAGACAGGGCCCGGGGCGGCCGCGCGAGCGGCTTGGCAGAGGGCGGCGACCTGGGCGGGTCCTCCACCCACGTTGCGCTTGAAGAGGATGCATCCGCCGCGCCGGCCCTCGGCGAGCGCCCGGGCGAACCGCTCCGGCAAGGACGAGCCGTCGAAGCCGCCGAGGACGAGTGGGCCGACCGCACGTGGGTTCATGGGGAGCGCCTGATTTGGATCGTGGCAGTTTTTCGCGGATATCGGAAGATGGCAGGGTGACCCGTACGACGTGCGCGTGGGGCGCCGCCCTTCCCGTGGCCTTGGCCGTGGCCGCGTGCGCGCCGCCGGGAGGCGCACAGGCGCGGCCGCTCGTCTCCGAGGGCGCGGCGGGCTCCGCGCCGATGGCCCCGACGCCGATCGCGGCGCCGAGGAAGCTCTCGATCGCGGCGGCGCGGCGATACATGGTGGAGCTCATCAATCGAGACCGTGCGTCGGAGGGCCTCCCTCCGGTCGCGCTGGACGACGGCGCCGCGACGCGGGCAGGCCAGCAGCACGCGCAAGACATGGCGAAGCACGGCTACCTCGGGCATTGGGGCACCGACGGGTCCGTCCCCGAGCAGCGGTTCACCGAGGCCGGAGGCACCGATCTCGACGTCGAGAACGCGAGCTGCTTCACCGACGAGAAGACCCGAACGCTCGACCGCGAACCCGCGATCGACTCGAGGAACGTGGAGCTCGCCGAGGACATGTTCTTCCACGAGACGCCTCCCCACGACGGACATCGACGCAACATCTTGAAGCCGTGGCACAAGCGCGTCGGCATCGGCCTCGCGCAGCCGGTGGCGACGTCCACCGAGATCCCGGTGCCGTGCATCGCGCAGGAGTTCGTCGACGCCTACGGGACGTACGGGCCCCTGCCGCGGGCGATACGCGTGGGCGACGTGCTGCACGTCGAAGGAACGATCGCGCCGCCCGCCACGTTCGCGGGGGTGGGGCTCGCCCGGGTCGACGCGCCGGCGCCGCTGCCGACGCGGGAGCTCAATCGACGCCGGACGTATCCGATCCCGGCGCCCTACCAGATGTACTGGCCGCCCGGCTTCGAGACGCCCATCCCCGTCCGCGTCGCGGGCGCCCGCTTCCAGATCGACCTCCCGGTCGGCGACCGGGGGAAGCCGGGCATGTACGAGCTCAGCGTGTGGGCCACGATGCCCGGCGCGAGCGAGCCGGTCATGGTGAGCCTGCGGACGACCCAGGTGGCTTCGCGCTGAGCCAGTCGCGCGCGCAGGCGTCGTCGTCGATCGTCGCCGGGCCCGCGCAGCGGCTGGTGTCGGCGACGGGCCCGAGGAGCATGTACTGGCCGCGGCCGAGGAAGGGAAGCTCGCGCGCCCATCGCGTGTCGACGAGGCGAGCCGCTTCATCGGCGCGGTCGACGGCGCTCTTAACCTCGAGCGCGGCGAGGCGCTTGCCGATGGCCTCGTGGACCTCCGTCATCGACGGATGCTCCGTGAACGCGTAGGCGCGCTCGAGGTAGCGCACCGCCTCGGCGGTCGATCCCGCCCGCGTGAGGATCGACGCCGCGGCGAGGGCGCTGTCCGCGTCGGCCCCGAGCTCCACCGCGTGCTCGATGAACCTCGCGCCGTCCTGGCGCCACGCGTTTCGCTCCGCGTCGGAGTGGAGGAAGCTATAGGCGATGAACGCGACGAACTGGCCGCACTGCAGCCAGACCCGGGGGTCCTGCGGGCGCTCTCGCGTCCCCCGCTCGAGGTACGCGCGCGCGGCCCGCGCGTCGGCCTCGGTGCCTTGCAGCGGGCGATACACGAGCATCGTATCGACGTACCGGTAGACGGGCGCGTAGGTCGGCTCGATCTCGAGGATGGCGTCGACGTAGCTCGGGACGTCGCGGAACTCGCGGTGCTCGGACCAGTGGATGCCGTACTCGACGAGGAGCTTGGCCCAGAGCAGGTCGACGGCCGCGGCGTCCCAGCCGAGCGTCGACGCATGGAGGTCCGCCGGCGGCGGGAGAACGTACACGTCGTCGCGCTCCTTGACCCCGTGGACGGTGCGCGCGAGGCGGGGCTGCAGCGAAGCCACGCCCGCCGCAGACAGGACGAAGACGAGCCACGCCGCCTTGCTCACTCCGTCTCCGCGTCGACGAACATGCCCGGGTCGAGCACCGGCCCCCGCGGGTCGCCCTCGACGAACCGCCCGGTGACTTCGAAGGTGCTGGGGATTCCGTCGCCGTCGAGGTCCCCGTGGGCATGGGCCCGGAAGGTCGAAGGAGACGGCGTCGCCCCGCTCGCGCCGGCCGTCGAGTCGAAGGCGAACGCAAAGCAATGCGGCGTCCCCGCCGGCACGGGCCGAAAGCCGAGCGCGACCCACGTCGGCCCGTCCCACGCTTCCGGGGGATCGGCCTCGCAGCGGCCCCGCGGCGGCGCCGAGGGGTTCATCGGGGCGCTCGGCGGAAAGACCGGGCTCCGCGCGCCGCCCGGGCCCGAGGCCGCCTTCGCGTGCTCGTGCCCGTAGGCCACGGCGGCGGCGCCGAGCCGTCCGACGCCGTCGATCGGCTCGACCAGGCGCGAGGAATGGACCTCCCGTACGAACGCCGGCACCGCCACAGCCAGGAGCGACCCGGTGAGCGCGAAGGCGATCGCGGCCTCGATCGGCGCGATGCCGCGCGGCCTGTGGCGGCTCGATGTGGTTCGAACCATGGCGCCTTCGTGTGTAGCACCGGCGCTTTCGAGATGCCGCGCGCTATAAGGTGCGCGCATGGACGGCATCGGCGCGGTGATCACCGGCGCGGGAGGGTTCCTCGGGGCGCAGCTCGTACGCGGCTTCGAGGCGCGCGGTGCGCGCGTGTTGCCTTTGGTGCGCGAGGTCGCCGAGAGGTCGCCGGCGGGGGCCTTGGCGCTCGAAGCGGCGCTCGGCGACCCGGCCGTCCTTCGCGGCATGGACGTGCTCGTGCACGCGGCCGCGGTCCGGCACCGCCACGGCGCCGACGCGACGACCTACCGCGTCTCCAACGTGGAGCTCGTGGAGCGCTCTCTTCGCGCGGCGGCGCTGGCCGGCGTCCGGAGGTTCGTCTTCGTGAGCTCGGTCGGCGTCTACGGCTTTCCTTCGCGCCTCCCCGTCACCGAGGACCACCCCTACGCGCCCCGAACGCTCTACTCGGCGGCGAAGGTCGAGGCGGAGATGCGCGCGCGGCGCGCGGCGCGAGACGTCGGCATCGAGCTCACGATCGTGCGCCCCACGATCATCTACGGCGCGGGCGACCGGAACGGCATGCTCGACAAGATGGCCGCGATGATACGAAGCTCGATGTATCGGGTGGTCGGTCCGGGGGACAACGTGCTTCACCACACGCACGTCGACGACGTCGTCGAGGGCGTATGGCTTGCCGCCACGCGGCCCGAGGCCGCCTCCGAGCACTTCATCCTCGCCGGTCCCGAGACGACGACCCTCGCCGGGTTGTCGGAGCTCGTGGCGCGCGCCGTCGGCCGCTCGCTTCCGACGCGCCACATCCCGGTCGGCCTCGCCCGCGCCGTGGCCACCGTGGTCGACCTCGCCGCCGACCGGGGCGTCGCGTTCGCGGTGCGGGAGCCGCCCATCAACCACGAGAAGCTCGACGTGATGACCCTTCCCATCTATTTCGACATCACGAAGGCCCGCCGCCGCTTGGGGTTCGCTCCTCGCGTCGGCTACGAAGAAGGCGTCATGCGGACGTTGCGCGGAGCCTGGCCTGCACTCGCCCGCGCGGGTGCGCCGTGAAGGCCGGCGGCCCCGCGCCCGCTGCGGGCCGCGTGGCGGGTGGAGGGTCCTCGCGGCTCGTCCGAGGGGCGCGCTGGGTCCTTGCCGCGGTCGCGCTCACGTTCGTCGCGTGGGTGGTGCCCTGGTTCGACCATTGCTGGGACCCCGCGGCGCCGTCGTCGACGCGGGCGCGCGTCGTGCACGAGGCCGGCGGGTCTTGCGTCCTGCGGATCGCCTCGGGCGACGTGACGTTGGACCCGTCGCAGTGCGCGCTCCTCAAGTGCGAGCCAGGGGCGCTGTCGACGATCGGCCACGCCCACGTCGGCGTCCTCGCCGCGCTGCTCGTCCTCTACGCCTTGGGCACGCTCGCATGGGCGGCTCGATGGCGCGCGCTGTTGACCCTCGCAGGCGTGGCGATGCCGCTCCTGCAGGTGTGGCGCGTGTCGATCGAGGCGCAGGCGGGCGGGGTGCTCCTCCCGGGAGGTCTCGGCGGAGACGCGCTGCGTATCGCTTCCGTCGCCGGGCGGCTCCCGAAGGACGAGGCGGGGCGCTCGCGGCTGCCGGTCGTCGTGGGCTCGGTGCTGCTCGACCGGGTGGTCGGTCTCGCGGTGGTGACGGCTCTCGCGGCGGCCTTGGCCTTCGCATGGGGAGGGCTGTCGGCCGGGCCGCTCGCCGCCACGGTGGCCGTCTTGCCGTTCGGCCTTTTGGGCGGTCTCGTGTTCATCCGGAAGGCGCCGCTCGAACGCGTTCGCTGGCTCGCGGAGGGCCGCCTCGGCGGCATCACGCGACCGCTCCTCGCCTACGCCCGCGATGCGCGCGCGCCGTCCGCGGTGGCCTCGGCGGCGCTCTGGAGCGTGGTGGTGGCGGGCGTCCAGTTCGCGACCATCCGCGGCTTCGTGTTCGCGCTGGACGGCGTACCGACCGCGGAGAGGTGGGTGTACGTCGGCACCGCCATGGCGTTCCTCGTCTCGGCCCTGCCGGCTCTACCGGGTGCGTGGGGCACGGCCGACGCCGCGTACGTCTTCTTCCTCGGGCTCGCGGGTCTCGCTCCGGGGACGGCGCTGGCGGTCTGTCTTCTCTATCGGTTGTTCTGGTACCTTTCGGCCACCGTGGGCGCCGTCTTGCACCTCGTCCGCCCGGCCGCGACGGTCGCGGGCCTGGCCTCCGCCTCCGCCGAGCCACCGGCATGAACGTCTCCATCGTCGTTCCGGCGTACAACGAGGCGCAGGGCATCCGCCGCCTGCTGACGGCCCTCCTCGAGCAGCAGACGCGGGAGGCGCGCATCGTCGAGATCATGGTCGTCGCGAGCGGCTGCACCGACGACACGGCCGACGTCGCGCGGGAGCTCGGGCGAGGGCGCCCCGGAATGCACGTGCACGTCCAAGAGCGGCGGGAGGGCAAGGTCGCCGCGATCAACGCGTACCTCCGCGTGCGCGATCCCCGCGCCGACGTCGTCGTCGTCTCGAGCGCGGACCTCGACCTCTCGCGCGACGTCGTCGAAAAGATGGTGTGCTTTCTGCGCGATCACGCCGACGTCGGCATGGTCGGCGCGCGCCCGATGCCCAACAACGACGGGTCGGACCTCGTCGGCCGGATGGTCAAGGTCCTCTGGGACCTCCACCATCGCGTCGCGCTCGAGGTGCCGAAGATGGGCGAAATCGTGGCCTTTCGCGCGCCGCTGGTCGAGTACGTGAGCGAGCTTTCGGTCGTCGACGAAGCGTCGATCGAAGACATCGTCCGCGCCAAAGGCTACAAGCTCGGCTACGTGCCCGACGCCATCGTCACCAACCACGGCCCCGAGACCTTCGGCGAGTACTTCGAGCAACGCCGCCGCGTGGCGCGCGGCCACTACTGGCTCGAGTTCGCGTTCGGCTACCAAGTGGCCACGCTCGATCGCGCGCTCCTCCTGCGCGCGGCCATCGACACCGCCCGGGGCGAAGACCCCTTCGGTCGGGTGGCGCTGGCCGCGGCGATCGGCTCCGAAGTCGCCGCGCGGGCGGCCGGGTTTTGGGATGCGAGGGTCGTGGGAGGCAAGCATCGGACGTGGCGGGTCTTGAAGTCGACCAAGTCGCTCGATAGGCCCGGCGCCGCCGCGGGATCGGCCGCCGAAGGGGACCACCGCGGCGCACGTTCCGCGGACCCGCCGCGCCGGCCGTCGGCGCGTCCGGAGCCGCCGCGGGACACGCGACCCGATCCCGGCGAGCGTGCGCCATGAGGCGCCTTCCGCTTTTGGCACGGTTGGCGGGCTATCGCGTCGCCCACGCGACCGGTCGTTCTCCGCAGCTCCCCGTGAACCTCACGGTCTCGGTGACCTACTCGTGTCCCTCGCGCTGCGCGACGTGCGACATCTGGCAAAAGAAGGTCGACGATCTCTCGGTCGACGAGTACGCGCGCGTCTTCCCGACGCTCCGCAAAGTCCCCGTGTGGGTCACCCTCTCGGGCGGCGACCAGTTCGTGCGGAGCGACTTCGACGAGGTGGTCCGGCTCGTCGTGAAGGAGATCGAACCGCGCATCGTGAACATCCCGATGAACGGGATCATCACCGAGCGCATCTTCAACCTGCTCCCGAAGATCGCCCACCACACGGCCGGTGCGCAGCTCGTCTTGAACCTCTCGGTCGACGAGATCGGCGAGGAGCACGACCGCATCCGCGGCGCCCACCAGAACTTCGAGAAGCTCCGCCTCGTCGCGGGCCTCATCCACGACCTCAAAAAGACGTACCCGCACGTCGTCCTCGGCGTCCACACGGTCATCTCGAAGGAGAACGCGGCCCGCATCGCCGACATCGAGCGCGAGGCGCGCGGCATCTTCCGCCCCGACTCCTACATCGCCGAGGTGGCCGAGAATCGCGTGGAGCTCGGCACGATGCACAAGGACATCACGCCGGCCCCCGCCGACTTCCGCCGCGCCGTCGAGCACCTGCGCGCCACGTTGCGCGCGAACGGGTCCACCCACCCCGTGGCGCGGCTCGTGGAGTCGCTGCGGCTCGAGTACTACGAGCTCGCCGCGCGCATCCTCGAGGAGAAGCGCCAGATCATCGATTGCTATGCGGGGTGGGCCAGCGCGCACCTCGCGCCCGACGGGCACGTGTGGGGCTGCTGCGTCCGCGCCGAGTCGCTCGGCAACGTGCGCGACCACGCGTACGATTTCCGCGCCGTGTGGGAAGGCAAGGCGGCCGACGCGTTCCGGGCGAGCGTCCGCGCCCACGCGTGCGCGTGCCCGCTCGCCAACGCAAGCTACACGAACCTGCTCCTCGATGCGCCGTCCCTCGCGCGCGTGGGCGCGCACATGGCGGGGCTGCGATGAGCGCGGGGGAAGGGGCCGTCGAGCTCGATCGCGGCCTCGGGACGGCCTACGAGCGGTGGTGCTTTTACCAGCTCCTCGACAAGTGGGCGGCGGAGTACGAGGTGGAGTCCTTCCTCGAAGGGCCGGTCGACGGAATGGCGGGCGTGCGGGGGGTCCACGGGGTGGGTCTCGCGCGGGCGGGGCGGAAGGTCGTCGCGGTCGTGGCCGACGAGCGCGCGGCGGACATCGCGCGGGGCGTCTACACGCGGTCCGCGCCGGGGTCGGCCGTCGAGGTGCGTGTGGGCAGCCCCGCGCGCATCGACGAGCTGCCGCAAAGCGATCTCGTGCTCGCGTACCACGCGGTTTCGTTCGTCGACGATTGGCGGGCCCACGTTCGGGCTCTCGGGAAGCTGGCCCGAAAGCTCCTCGTCGTGACCGTCTGCAACCCCGACAACTGGGGGGTGGTCGCGATTCGGATGCGGGGCATGAAGCCGCCGGCCTGCTGGCGGACCGACGTCCTCGCGCCGGAGCTGTGGCAGCTGGGACGAGTCCGCGAGCACGTGTACTTCGACTCGCCGTGGTGGCCGGACTTGCAGGTGGCGCCGGGGCAGTCGCTTCGCGATCGCCTCGGGCAGCTCTTCGGCCAGCGCCGCGGGGACCTGCGCTTCACCGCGGCGATGCAAGGCGCCAAGATGGCCGAGCGCTTCGTGTACGGGCCGGACAGGTGGCCGTATTTCGGGGGCCCGGGGTGGACCGAGGAGCTCGAGCCGGCGCTGCTCCGGCATCCCGCGTTCGAGGGCATCGGCGGTAGGCTGGCGAAGTATTCGTCGCACCTTCACGCCTTCGTCGTCGACATGCGGCCGCGCACGCCGCAGGGTAGGCGACGGCTCACCCGAGTCGACCCGCCTGCAGCGCAGCCCGCGCCGCACGTCGAAGGCGGCGGGCTCACGGACCGCTGACCCGCCCGCCGCCGCTCGCGGACCGCGAAGCCGGCGTGTAGCGTGGGTAGCGGGGTCTTCGTGCGTCCGCCCGACAGCCTGAACACCCTCCGAGGGTCGAAGGGCGACATCGTCATCCGCGAGAAGGAGCCGGCATCCGAGCCGCCGAGCCTCGCTGTCAACTCGTGGCTGCCGCGCCGAAAGGCCGCGAAGCGGCCCGCCGGGCACTCGGCCCTCCGCGATCTGATCAAGAGCTACGCGAGCTGGGTCGTATTGCTCGCGCTCTCCATCGACGGCCTCGGACTCGTCATCGAACCCGCGCTTCTTTATGTCCGCGGCACGCCGCCGCGCGCCGTGTTCGCGGCGTACCTCATGCTCCTCGAGCTCTCGTTCCTCTTCAGCATGGCGGCGGCCGTCCCCATCGCGGCGGTCTACACGCTCGTGCGCTTCGTCGGGACGCTCCCGCGGCCCTGGCGGCTCGCGTGGCCTCTGCCGCTCTTGGGGCTCGCGTGCGCGGTGGTGTTCGACGTCGCGCCCCACCCGGTCGTGGGGATGCACTGGCGCTTCGCCGCGCAGGCCTCGTTGCTGATCTTCCTCGCGTTCTTCCTCCTGCTGGCGACGATCGTCGTCCGCCTGCACAACCTTTGGCGGCTGGCGCTCTGCGGGCTCCTCGTGGCCGCGCTCTTCGGCATGACCTTCGTCATCCCCACGACCATCCACCGCGAGCCGCGCGACATCGTCTGGCTGTGCATGGTCGTCCTCGCCGTCGCGGCCCTCTATCCCTTGCGGAGGAGGCTGCGCGCCGCGACGCACGAGCGCGTGTCGGCGGCGATCGGGCTCCTTGGCTTCGTGTCGTGCGTCGGGCTCCTGGCGGGGAGCGTCTCGCCCAACTGGCGCGTGTACGCGCGGGACCGAGGTCGCTTCGCCGAGAGAATGAGCCGCTTCTGCCGGACCTTCGTCGACCTCGACGCCGACGGGTTCTCGTCGGTGCTCGGCGGTATGGATTGCGACGACTGGGACCCGCTCCGCAACCCGATCGCGCCCGAGACGGTCGACGGCGTCGACCGCAACTGCAACGGCCACACGCGGCCCGCGGCGCCGACCGACGAGGACTTCGGTCTCGCGCCGAAGGCGGGCGAGCCCGATCTCGCGCCGGGGCAGGTGGACCGCGTCGTCCTCATCACGATCGACTGCTTCCGGAGCGACGCGCTCTTGCCCGACGTGACCCCGAACTTGCTGCGCTTCGCCGACGGCGGCCTGCGCTTTGCGAAGCTCTACGCGGGCGGCGCGAGGACGACCGCGTCGCTGCCGCTCATCCTCCGAGGGTCGTACGACGCGCCGCCGGTCGCTTCGATCTTGAGCGCGCACGGCGTCACGAGCACCGCGGTCTTCGCGTATCACCACGCGACGATCGAAGGAAACGTCTACGACGGGTTCGACGTCGTGAAGCGACCCGTGGAGAATGACCACCGCTTCCGCGCCACGGAGATGACCGACCTCGCCCTCGCCGACCTCCGCATGCCGGAGCATCGCCGCGGTCACTTCCTGTGGATGCACTATTTCGACGCGCACGGGCCGCGGGCGCTCCGTGTGCTGCCGCCGAACGTGCCGCGCTTCCATCCGCTGCCCGGCGAAGATCCGGAGTCGTCTTTGTATCTGTCGGAGCTCGCCTACGACGACCACGAGATAGGGCGCCTGCTCTCGGGCCTCGAGGCCGACGGCGATCTGGCGCGGACCTTGGTCATCGTCACGGGGGACCACGGCGAGGCCTTCGGTCTGCACTGGGAGTACGAGCACGGCCAATCCCCGTACGACGAGGTCATCCACGTGCCGGGTCTGCTGGTCGGGCCGGGTGTCGCCCCCGGCGTGTACCGCCACATCGTGAGCCATCGGGACATCGCCGCGACGATCCTCGGAGCGTTCGGCCTCGTCGCCCAGGTGCCGGAGATCGAGCAGCGGGGACGGAGCTGGCTCCGGCTCCGCGGCGCGCGCGAACAGCGGTTGCACTCGTTCGTCATCACGTACTCCACGTCGGCGCACGTCCTCGAGTGGCTGGAGGCGCCCATGGTCGTGCGCACCGACGACGAGTACAAGCTCGCCGTCAGCTACGCGGAGGGGATCGCGCGCTTCTACCGCGTCGATTCGCCGGAGGGCGAATTCATCGACGTCGTGCCCGATCATCCGGCGGAGATGGCCCGCGCGAGGAACGAGCTCGAGGTCTATCGCGACATCGATCCTTCGCCGTGAATCCAGGTGGCGGCGCGCGCTTGGTCCGCGCGCGCGTCGAAGGAGCGGGCCAGGTCCATGAGCGAAGCCGCGTCGGCAGGGCCGGCTTGCGCCGCGAGAGCGCGCGCGACCGCCGCGTGGTTCGCGAACGCGGACGCGTAGGCGTGGGCGGCGATGCCCTCGCGCCGTGCGTCGACGAGGCCGGTGGCGAGGAGGCGACACCCCTCGCAAGACCCGTCCGCCATCGTCGAGGCGCCGGTTCGAAATCGTCTCGGCGGGTCGCCGCCGGCGGGGGCGCTCGTCTCCACGCGAAAGAGGAGGCCCTCGGGGGCGGCCGTGAACGGAGGAGCGGAGAGCGCCGGGTCCTTCACGATCAAGTCGGGGTACACGAACACCGCGGCGCGCGCGGTCGCGGCGGCCACGAGCTCGTGCGTCCTCGGGAGGGCCGGCCCGTCCGTCCAGGGGATGCGAAGATCCGGATGGACCCGCCGGAACTGCGCCATCCGCCAAGGCAAGGACAGCGTCCCGGGCG
This sequence comes from Polyangiaceae bacterium, assembly GCA_036500865.1. Classification (GTDB taxonomy): domain Bacteria; phylum Myxococcota_A; class Polyangia; order Polyangiales; family Polyangiaceae; genus Palsa-1150. Next base: position 15,930 of record DASYBG010000046.1, on the reverse strand, counting down.
CGAGCACCAGGCGCGCGCCGCAGCTCCGCTCGACCGCGCACACGTACAGCGCGGCGCTCGTCGGCGCGTCTCCGCTGAGCAAGATCAGCGCTCCGTCGGGGGTGCCGTGCACGAGGTCGTGGGCGAAGGCGATGCCGAGTCGATCGTCCCGGAGGTCGACGCCGCGCGTCCGGACCGCCTCGTCGAGGCCCCAGGCACCGAGCGCGAAGGCCGCGGCGATCTCCCATCCGCGGACGCCGGCGACCGCGCGGGCCACCTCGACCACCCCCGCCCCCGCCGCGATGGCGACCGGCAGGTGGGCCATCGTCGTGAAGCGCTCGACGTAAGCGAGCGTCTCCGGCGAGGTCACGTCGATGGCGTTCGCCCAAGCGAAGACCGGCCCCGGCACGATGATCGCGAGCAGAATGGCGACTCCGAGTGCCCAGTCGCGCCACGCGAGCCCCGCGAGGCCGAGCGCCGCCAGGAGGAGCGTGGGGACGCCGAGGCTCGCGACGAAGAGTCCGAAGAACGCGCTCACCCGGGCGCTCGCCGGGCCGGCGCTCGGGTGCCGCGCGGCGGAGAAGAGTCCCCCGTAGTCGCCGCGGGTCATCAGGTGGACGAGCGAATCGAGGTCGTGGACGTCTCCCCAGGAGAGCGCCGGCGAGCGCGCCGCCGCGAGCAAGATGAGCGCGCCGCCGAGGAGGACGGGCGCCACGAACGCGCCCATCGCGGCGACGACGACGCCCGGACGGCCGCGCACGGCCTCCGCGAAGGGCCGCGCGGCGAGAACGGCGAGCGCGGGCGCCGCGAGGGCGATCATCATGTGGTGGGCCGAGGCCAATCCACACGCGAACGCGAGGAGCACGACGGGGCGCGCGCGATCCCCAGTCGCCGCGCGGAGGCGAAAGGCGAGGGCCAGCAGCACCGCAAAAAAGAGATCGTTCAACGGAAAGACTTCGGCATAGAGCGAGCCGAGGAAGAACGATCGGGAGAGGCCGAGCGCGAGCCCCGCCACCACGGCGGCGATCCGATGGCGCGTGATGCCGAAGGTCGCCGCGACCGCGACCGCGACGGCGGCGCCGTGGAACACCGCGCTCGCGAGGTGGACGCGCCACGGCACCGACTCCCAAGGGAGCTCCGTGAAGAGGTGCGCCGCCAGGACGTAGAGCGGATATCCGGGCGGATGCGGAACGCCCCACGACGCGGCGGCCGTCACGAGCTCCGCCGAATCGCCGATGAGGCAAAGGTCCGGGCACAGGCGCGCGGAATAGAGGAGCGCGAAGCCCAACCCCATGCCGGCCGCGAGCCGCCTTGCGTCCAGGGCCGCCGTCGCGGAGCCCCTGCGCGTTTCCATCAGGGGTTCGCCGCGGTCCCCGGTGTCGACGCTTCGACCTTCGACTGGGGGCCGTCGCACGACAAGCCGGCCCGGAGCGCGTCGATGCGTTCGCGGATGGTCTCGGGCGGAGGTCCCGTGAGCCAGAAATCGCGCGCCGTGAGCGGCACCGTCGGGACGCGCGACTTGAAGAGCAGCCACTCCTCGTTGCTCCCTACGAGCTCTGCTTCACGCGTCATGGCGCGGATCGCGAGGAGGGCGAGGGGAGGCTCGGCGGCGCGCGCGAGCAGATATTGATATCGATACATATCCTGGGCCGGCCGGAACGAGTACGAGTCGAACCCGACGCGGACCAGGCTCTCGTTCCATCCGTACCGATTCGCCATCACGACGGGCGACACCGCGGAGTCCGTGAAGGCGTACACGAGTCGCCCGCCGCGCTCGGCCAGGATGCGCCCCGACGCGGGTCCGAGGGAGTAGTTCCTCGAAGGGTCCATCGGTCCGAGGTCGACGCCCGCCACCGAGCTCCCGAGCGGCACCTGTTGGATGAGCGGCTCGAGCGCCCTGTACGAACGGTCGGAATCGGCAAAGGACGGCCACGCGAGAAGGAGCGTCGCGATGGGGAAGGCGGCGATCGCCAGGCGAGCGACCCGCGCTTCGCGGACGAAGAGGTCGCGTGGGGCGGCCGCGAGGACGAGGATGGCGAAGCCTGGCGCAAACCAGCGGTGATAGACGAAGGTGGCGCCGTTGAGCGTCCGCGGAAAAACGAAGTACGCGACGAGGCACGCGGCCGCGAAAACCTCCCAGCGGAAGGCGAACAGCATCGAACGCGCGCGCTCGATCCGCGATGTCCCCGCGGCGACCTCCACGCCCTCGCGGCGACGCTCCCGGGTCCTCAGCCAGAAGAGACCCGCGATCGTCGCGGCGCACAGGCCCGACATGGCGTCGAGCGCGTACTCGTCCGACGCGGGGCAGAGCATGTGCGGGATGAACGTCAGCTTCAGCCAGGAGGAGGACCACGTCAGCGGGATTGCCCGGACGGCAGGGCTCATGAAGCGCATCTGCCACTTCGCCTGCGCGAGGGTTACCGCGCCGGCGAACACGAACGGGACGAGGCGGAGCGCCGTCGCTTTCGGCGACCAGCGGTGCAAGGCGGCGAGCCCGAGCGCCGCGGCGGCGAAGAGGAACATCATCGCTTCGTGCGCGAAGTAAAGGAGGATCACCGCGCCGCAGGCCTTGAGGGCGCCCCGCCACGTCGGCGCTCGCGCGAACGTATCGAGCACCGGCAGCGTCGCCAGGAGCGCCGCCAGCCCGATGAGGTTCGCGACGAGTCCCCAATAGAACAGCCAACCCACCGCGATCGGCGCCACCAGGAGCGCCGCGAGCGGGCTCGCCCCGAGATGCCGGGCGAGCCTCGCCGCGCAAGGCGGAATGGCGAGGACCGCGCCGCTGACCGCGAGCTTGACGGCCACCCGGGTCGACGTGGCATACGAGACTGCCCACGAGAACATGTGAAAGAGCTGATTGGGCTCCCCGAGGTTGAGGCGGTAGAGGCCCTTCGGGAAGCGCGAAAGATCGTGGAAGTGCCGCAGGATCCCGATGGCCCCCTCGTGGTAGGGCAGGTCTCCCATCGGAGGGTAGTAGGCGACGAGGGTCGGCATGGCGAGAAACAGCCCGGCCGCCCAGGGAGCAATTGTCTCGATGCGTGTTCGCCAGACGGTCATGAGCAGACGGCCCCAGCGCGAGCGGCGCGTGCGATCCTTGAAATGCGCGAAGGCGCCGAACCCCACACGGAGCTCGGCGCCGACGAAGCTTTCGACAGAGGCCGGATCACTCTTCCGGAGAAGTTTCTTGGATGTTCGGAGCCACGTTGAGGACGATCGACGCGTTGACCGATCCGACGAGCTGGAACGTCGACAGCTTGCTGTCTCCGTTCAAGTCGCCGTTCGCGATCGCCGCGAAGCTCGCGCCGGCCGCGCCGCCGCCCGGAGAGGTATACGAGTACATGTAGTACTGCGGCTGATCCATCGAGAACTTGAGACATGCGAAGCCCGAGTTGGCCGTCGAGTCGACGTTCCACTCCGCGGGGTCCGACTGGTACTTCGCGCCCGCGATCTTGCCCGCGCCGGAAGGAACGCTGGCTGACGCGCTTTTGCAAAGCTGGCGTGAGAGGCCCGCGGAGCTGTTGATGGCGAGGATGGTGCCCGCCATCGACTCGCGCTCGAACGCCGTCGCCGCGTCCTTGCCCATTTGACCGAGCGAGTTGCGGGCTTCCGCGGTCTTCGCGTTCGCCAGGTACTTGCGCACGCCGTAGATCGCGAGGACGGCGAGAATGCCGACGATCGCGACCACGATCATGAGCTCGATGAGGGTGAATCCTTGTTTTGCTTTCTTCAGCGCTGCACGCATGGTTGTTTCCTCTCCTTGCCTTTGCCCCTGTCCCACTATTGCCCCTCGTTGGACGTGATGACTTGGTTACTCCACGAGGTCGTGAGAACGCTTGTATTCGGGGCGCCGTTGCCGTCGATGTCGCACATCGCGGCGACGATGAACCAATCGGTCGTCGGCTGCGTCAGCGTCACCGTCATCCCAGCGGGCACGGTGGTCGGGACGGTGTCCGAGGCCGAGCCGCCGACGGTCGCGTATCCGAACATGACCGGCCCGTCGATGTGCAGCGGCAGGGACGCCCAGGAGTTGGTGGCTTTGCAGGCCGCACACGGGCCGCCCCAGGCCGTGACGACGCTCCCGACAGGATTGGTCTGCGGGTACCACGAGCCGTGAAGGTCGTTCGAGATGTTCGCGTACTGCTGCGTCTCGGCGTGATACGCCTCTTGCGCGACGCGGATGCTTTGCACGGTATTGGTGGCTTCGGACACGTGGGAGCTCTGGATGATCTTCCGGTAGCCGACGACCGCGAGCGCAGCGAGGATGCCCACGATTACGACCACGATCATCATTTCGATGAGCGTGAATGCCCTTTGGGAGCCTCGCGCCGTGCGATCCGTCACGCCTTCCCGATGGTGCAGTGCCCGTGCCATGGCCTCTCGTTGTGCGCGAGCCCCGGCTCGCGGTAGGCGCGAACCCCGAGAATTGTCGCGCCGATAGGGTCAGCGTAACCGCAACGCCCGCGTCGGGGCCAGAAGCCTGCGCGGAGGCGTCGATGGACAATTTTCGTCATGTACGACGGTATCTGTCGGACATTCTTCGGCCGGTCGCCGCCGCGGTCTCCAAGACAGACGCGTCGAATGTGGGCCACGTCCGCACTGCGACGTCACGGCGGGAGGTCCGACTCCGATCCGTCGTCGCCGGGGTCGCCCAGCGCGTGCTTGTGTAGGCGATAGCGGAGGCTTCGGAGCGTCACGCCGAGGAGCTTGGCCGCTTGCGTGCGCACCCCGCCGGACCGTTCGAGGGCCTGCAGGATGAGACGCCGTTCGAGTTCGCCGAGGACGTCGTCGAGGTGGCAGCCGTCGTTCGGCAGGGCGACGAGGGAGGGCGTCGGCTGCGAGGCGGCCCCGGAGACCTCGGAGGGCAGGTCCCCGAGGCCGATGACCTGGGCGGTCGCCAAGGCCACGGCACGCTCGACGACGTTCTCGAGCTCCCGCGCGTTCCCCGGAAAGGCGTAGGCCTCGAGCGCGCGGAGCGCGTCGGGGGAGAGGCCGCGGAGCTCCTTGCCCTGCTCCTTCGAACACTGTGCGAGGAAGTGCTCGGCCAGCGGACGGATGTCCTCACGTCGGTCGCGGAGGGGAGGCACTTCGATGCGGATGACGTTCAGACGATAGTAGAGGTCCTGCCGGAACCTCCCGGTCCGCACGTCCTCCTCCACCGGGCGGTTGGTGGCCGCCAGCACCCGTACGTCGACCGAGACCTCCGCGGCGGCGCCCACGCTCCGCACTTTGCGCTCCTGGAGCACGCGGAGGAGCTTCACTTGAAGGGCCTGGGCGAGCTCTCCGATCTCGTCGAGGAGGACCGTTCCGCCCTCGGCCTCGCGGAAGATCCCGAGGCGGCTCGAGACCGCCCCGGTGAACGCGCCGCGCTCGTGGCCGAAGAGCTCCGCCTCGATGAGGGCCTCGGGAATGGCGCCGCAGTTGATCACGAGAAACGGCTTGCCCTTCCGGTCGCTCGCGTCGTGGAGCGCGCGGGCGATGCGCTCCTTGCCGGTCCCGCTCTCTCCGGTGATGAGCACCGTGGTCCGGGAATGCGCGATCCGGTGGACGAGGTCCAGCGTCCTTCGCATCGCCTCCGAGTTCCCGATGACCTCCCGCCCGCGTTCGCGCGTGAGCTGCGCGCGGAGCCGGTCGTTCTCGGCCACGATGGCGCGCCGCTCGAGGGCCTTCTGGACGAGGGCCCGGAGCTCGTCGGTCGCGAACGGCTTGGTCACGAAGTCGTACGCGCCGTTGCGCATCGCCTCGATGGCGGTCTCGATGCCGCCGTGCGCGGTCATCACGATGACCTCCGTGCGAGGCGAGCGCTCCTTCGCGTGCCGCAGGAGATCCATCCCGTTGCCGTCGGGCATGAGGAGGTCCGTCAGGACGACCGCGTAGGGCTCGGGCGCGTGGGCGAGCGCGTCCTTCCCGGCGCGCAGGCCCGGCGCGAGGGTCACGTCGAGCCCCTCGCGGCGGAAGAGGATGGCCAGCATGTCACGCAGCCCCGGCTCGTCGTCCACGACGAGCACACGAGGCTTGTTCGAGGCGGGGGCCATGCTCCCGCTACGATATCAAGTGCGGGGCGCTCTCAGTAGCCGAGCTTCGTGATCGCGGCGCCGACCTCGCCCGCCTTCACGGAGACCGTGATCGTCTTGGTCAATCCCTGCTCGGCATTGACGAACTTCACTTGGTGCGTCCCGGGGCTCACCGACACGTGGACTTTCGGCGTCGCGCCGAGGGGCTTGCCGTCGACGAAGCAAGTCGACGGGGGAAGGGAGTTGATATTGAGGAAGGCCTCGCCGCCGGCACCCCCACCGCCGCTCGCCACCGCCGGCTGAGGCGCCTGGACGGGTGCCGGGCGGGGAGCCGGAGCCTGGGCAGGGGCCGCGTACGCGGGCTGCGGGGCCTGCGGGACGGCAGGCGCCCAGGAGTTCCCCACCGCCGACCCCGTCTTCGGGTCGAGCGCCACGACGTAGGTCTTCTCGGCCTGCCCGTCGTCGAAGCTAATCGGCTGATTGTAATCGAGGTATCCGATGCGGCTCGCCTGGAGCGCCCAGTTCTTGCTCGTGTCGATATCGACCGAGATGGGCAGCATCGGCAGCTCGCGCCGGTCGGTCCCGCTGATGAGGAAGACGCGCGCGCCCGGCGTCGACAAGGACACCGTCGCCTTCCCCTTGAGCACCCGGAGCGTCACCGTCCCGAGGTCCTCGATCTTGTCCTTTTCGATGCTCACGCGCCGCTCGATGGGCTGATAGCGCTCCGAGCCCACGATCTTCACGACGTGGTCGCCCGCCGTCATCTCGCGGTAGTCCTGCGGGAGCGGCCCGATTTCCTTGTCGTCGACGTAGAGCTTCACGCCCGGCTGCGTCCCGCCGACGCGAATGCCGGTGCCCTTCGACGCCGTCGTGAGGACGAACGACACCATCGCATCCTTGTGCGACTCGACGTTCACGCCCTGCGCGCTCGGGAGCTCGTACCCGTCGGCCAGGACCTTCACTTCGTGACCACCCGCGCTCTGCTCGACGATGCAAGGCGCGGTGTCGCATTGCTTGCGCCCGTCGACGAAGATGTCGACCCGCCCGACGGCGGCGCCCTTGGGGTCGTTCACGTTGACGACGATGCGGCCCGTGCGCGGGATGAAAAAGAGGATCGCGCCCACGACGACCGCGGCCACGGCCGCGAGGATGCCCCAGCGCATCGCGCTCCCCTGCGCCGGGCGCAGGAGGGCCGTCGCTTCCATGCTCCGCGGCGGCATCGACGCGCCGAGCGGGGGCCGACCCGACGGTCCAGGGCGCGCGGGCGGCACGGTGGCCGCGGCGGGCCCCGAAGCCATCATCGGAGGACTCGAGCTCGGACTGCCGGGCGGCGGCGGGATCGACCGCATCGCCGCGCCGAGTCCCTGAAGCGTCGACGGAGGAGGGGGCAAAGTCCCGAGGGCGGGCGGCGGAAGCCCGGCCGGCGGAGTCGTCGAGAGCCGCGGCGCGGGCGGCGGGAGCGTCCCCGACGAAGTGTTCTGGAGCATGCCCGGCGGCGGCGTGAGTCCCAACAACGTCGACTTCATCGACATCGACATCGACGGCGGCGGGGCGCCCGCGGCCGGGAGCGGCGACGACTGGGCGCGGCCGGCAAGCAAGTCGTCCGCCTTGTCGAAGATGTGCGTCGCCTCGTCTTCGTCGTCCCAGTCCACGTCGACCGACGACTTCGCCACCGGCTGATTCGACGGAGACGGCAGGCCCAGCGATGGGTCGACAGGCGCGAGCGAGGTGCGACCCGGAGGCGGGGGCGGCCGGGAGGTGTTGGGGGGAGGGGTCGGGATCCCCGTGGGGGGCGGCATCGGGAGGGAGCTCGGCGCCGTCAGCCCCATCAAAGTGTGCTGGCCATCCGACCGCGGCGGCGGAGGCGGCGGCGCGCTCGGGACCCCGCCACCGGGTGCTCCTGCGCCGCTTTTTTTGCTGAGGCCCTCGAAGATATCGAGGTCCGATCCCTTGTCATTCGTTGCCATGGCCCGGATCTCCTACACCGTCCGCGCGCTCACCATATCATTTGCGCTCTCGAGCGCGACAACACTCCCGGCCCGCGCGAAAGAGGAAATGCGCGATACCCCAACCGCAGGGCGCCCGACTGCCGGCGGCCACTTCACCACCGCCGCGGCGACGCATGTCCGTCTCGCGGGCGCACGCTACCGCTCGTTCTCGTCGTTTGCGAGCCTCTTCGAGCGGAATCGCGACAGAACCAGCGACGCGCGTCGATTATTGGTCGGAGCGGACGTTTCCGTCTTCTCCCATGCTCGAGTCGTGCGCGCACGTGCACGCACGCTACGGCGTCGAGCCGGGCTCCACCCCATCCGCGGACGCGGCGGCCGGCGCCGGGGACCGCGAGGCCGCGGTCGAAGGCGGAGACGGCTTGTAGAAGTAGCGCACCCGTTTGGCTTGGAGGGGCTGCCATACCGAGAAGGGGACGATCGGCGTCGATTCGAAGATCGGATGCGCGTCCGGTCCGTGGTCGCGCACGAGCCGCGCGCCGATGGTCGGTGCCGGGCCGGTCATCGGCTGGCCGGCGAGGTCGAGCGAGCCGCCCGGAAACGCGCGCGCGTCGCCCGAGATGACCATGCGCGACGAGCAGCCCATCCGCTCCACCCAAGCGTCCGCCTCTGCGGCGTTCTTCGCGTTCGACGCGGGTCCCTCGTCGGGCCACTCGACCCAGACGAGCATCCCGTCTTCGTCCTGGACCCCGAGCTCCGCCCGAGCCGTCTTCACGGACGGCGGCGCGCCGCTGACGATCCACGTCGCGTCCGGCGTGGGCGGCGACGCGGCGATCGCGAAGACGCTGCGCGACCACCAGAGCGACAGCGGACCGCGCGCTCCGGCCGTCAACGAGAGCACCGTCGGCGCCTGCGGCCCGTGGCCGCTCGCCGGACGCATCATCCTCGGGTCGGCCCGGAGGACGCGCATCTTCGCGCCGCCGTCGACCCGCAGCCACGTCGTCGCGATCGCGTACGGAAAGCCGTGTTGGGGAAGGCCCTTGGTACGCCAGCGGCCTTCGTCGGGCTCCGAGTCCCCTTTCGCCGCGCGCGTCGTGCCCGCTTCCTTCCCGGTGCCTTCGGTCGACGTGGACAGGGGCGCGCCCGGGAGGATGGGCCGTGCGGTGAGGTAGAAGAAGTCCCGCGCTTCGCGCTGGATGTAGCGCGGAAAGAGCATGTGCCACATGCCCCGGATCATCCTCCGCGATCGAAAGACGTAGCCGGCCATATCGGGCACGCGACCTTCGGCCTCCCAGTCGCTCTGGAGCGGGCGAGCGAGCGGCTTGAGCGTGCCGTCGGGTACGACGTCGTAAAACTCGAATCCGGCGTGCCCCGGGTTCATGTCGAGGTGAATCCCGAACGCGCACCGCGCGTAGAGCATCCCTTGCGCGAGGTCTTCGGCCGAGATGCTGGCACTATAGAAGTAGCCGACGAACCCTTCCGTCGTGAGGCAGATGGCGCTCCGCGTGCTGTGGATGCGATCGGCCCAGCCCGGCGGCGTGCCGCCCCACCAGCTGCGGCCCCAGGGGTTGAACGTTCCATTCTGCACCATCGCCGTCAGGTTCTGGCGAAAGGCTATGACGTCGTCGGGAACGGGGAAGGCCGCGGCGGCGCCTCCTTCCGGCCCAGGCCACGCGCCGAAGCCGTTCGAGCCGTCGCGCATCTCGGTGACCGTCGCGGCGTAGGGTTTGGGAGGGAGGTACTGGATGCCGTTCGCCTGCATCCCGAACTCGCCGTGCTGGGCCTGGAAGCCTCCGTTGAAGCCCGCGACGAGGTGCTTCATGACCTCCGGCGTCCGCGGAATGAGTCCCGGGCCGTGCTCGCCGCTCGCGCCCACCGGCTCGACGGTGCCCGCCTCCATATGGAGGGCCACCTGCCGCGGGTCCCAGAGCGTGACGTACACGCGGACGTCTTGCCGGTGAGGATCCGGCCGCACGAACGAGGTGACGAACGCCGGCGCCGCCCCGCTCGCGGTCGGCGTGATGAAGGCGTCGTGCTCGAGCGCGATCCATTGTCCTTCGCCGGGGAGCACCGGGGTGATGCCCGTCTTCATCGGGGGCGGAGGCCAGCCGATCTCGGGGTCCGTGAACGTCGGCGCGGCGGTCGACGTCTGCGCGAGCCCGAGCTCGTCGCTCACGTCCTGCGCGGTCGTGCCGCCCGAGAACTGCGCGTGCCACCGGTCGAGCACCGTGAATGCGATGGCCTTGACCCACTGCATGCGCTCGTCGCCGAAGGACGGCATCGCGCGCACGCGATCGACCGCCCAGGGCACGACGCTGCCCGGCCGCGCGTGCTCGTCGGGCATCACCCGCACGAACGTGTCACCCGCGAGGACGCGCCGAAGGCCCGGGTCGATCGCGATGGTCCGGTCGTCCGCGTGGATTTCGACGCGGTCGTCGGCGGGCCAGGCGAACGTGGCGTCGCGGGCGACCGGGTCGAGCGAGAACGCCTCGTGGGCCACGCCTTCGGTCTGGCCGGTCCGCTGGAGGTTCGTCAGCGCGACTTGGGCTCGCTGCAGCGGCGTGAGGTCGATCGGCGACTCCGATGCGGCCGCCCCGTCGAGGTCGAGCACGTGGAGGCCCGTGAACATCCCGTCGGCTGTCGTCATGTAGACCGCGCGGTGCCCGCGCACGATGGGGCGAGACTCCTCGGCGCCTTCGGTCTCCGTCAGGTTCCACGCGTCGCCGACGCCGAGCACGGCGCCCTCGGGCGAAACCTTCGCGTGGACCAAGTAGAGGTCGGACGGCTCGTCTCCCACATGCGCGCGCACGAGCGCACGGGCGTGGCCGGTCATCGCCTCCCACACGCCCATCGGGCGCGACACCCACGAGACGTCGTCTGCGCCGCAAGAGAGCCCGCGCGCGCTGAGCGCCTGCGCGAGCGCGGCTTCGGGGCTCGGGGCGGCCTCGTCGACTCCCTTGGGCCGCCCCTGGAAGACCGCCGCCACCGCCATCATGGCGACGACCGGCCGCGCGTGGGCGCGCGACCATCCGCGGAGCTGCTGGAGCGCGGCGCCCCCCGATGCTTTCCATCGAGGTCGCGTGCGCGTGGAGGACAGGGCGCGCGCGCGCGCGGCCTCGAAGATCCTCACCGGCGCCATCTCGCTCCAACGCGGGGGCCAACGCTTGAGAGGAGGCATCCTAGCTTTCGCGCATCGTCGTCGTGTGTCCACCCGGTACGCAACCCGTCAACCAGGTTGGCACATTGCCCGGCGCAAGCCCTCGGATCTACGCGCAAAGCGTACGGGCCCAAAGAATGCTACATCGTCGGGGCCACGATGCGTCTGCCCTCGCTTGCCGCCAAGGGCCTCGCCGTGTGGGCGGGCGCCTCGGCCTTGGCGTGCCTGAGCCCCACGCTTCCCTTGCCCCCGCCGCTCGCGCCGACCGTCTCGGCGGGCCCCGACGCAGACCACGTCACCTTGACCGCGGCGTGCAACCCGCCCGAGGGCGGCGCGGTCATCGTCATCATCAACACCACGTCCGGGGTGCCGATGGATCGGGCCGTCGGCGGCGCGCTCACGAACTCGTGCGGCGCGTGGGACGCCGTCGTCTACGCTCACAGCGGAGATCAGTTGAGCATCACCTACGAGGTCAACGGGCAGACGAGCTTGCCCACGTCGATCTCGCCGCCGTAGACCCTGATCCACGAGTGCCTCCCGTCACTGCCAGCGCCCTGCGCCCTCGGCGGCGCGGCGCAAGCCGGGAGGAGGTGTCGAATCGGCCCCGGCATCGAGGACCTTGAGGGAGACGCGCTTGGGCGCTTGCTGCGCTCCATCGTCGCGGAGCTCTCCGACGAGGTCGAAGTCGCTCGCCTGTACGATGCGCACGCGTCGCATCTGGCCCGCGTGCGCCTCGCCTTCGGACAGGTACACGCCGCCGTCGATCTCCGGGGCCTGCCCGGCGTGGCGGCCCTTCATCACGAGCTCGTGCTCTTCGCTCGGCCCCTCGACGAGGACATCGAGCTCGCGGCCGACGAGCGCCTGGTTCTTCTCTCGCGCGATCCGGCGCTGCATCGCCATCAGCTTGCGCGCGCGGTTGGCCGCGACGAGCGCGGGTACCTTGTCGGGCAGCGCGTGCGCCGCGCACGTGTCTTCGTCCGAATATCGGAAGACCACCGCGTGCTCGAACCGCGCCCACTCGACGAAGGCGCACAGCTCGTCGAACTCGGCCTGCGTCTCGCCCGGGTGCCCGACGATGAACGCCGTCCGGAACGTGAGCCCCGGCACCGCCGTCCGCAGCCGCTCGACCACACGCCGCTGACGCCCTTGCCCGTGGCCGCGGCGCATGCGCGCGAGCATCCCGTCGGCCGCGTGCTGGAGCGGCATGTCGACGTAGGGAACGACGCGCGGGTGCTGCCCGAGGAGCTCGACGAGCGCGTCGTCGAGCGTCTCCGGGTAGAGGTAAAAGAGCCGGACCCACCGCACGCCGCCGATGTCCGCCACGCGGCGCACCACCTGGGCGAGCGAGGAGCGCCCCGCGCGCGGGAGGTCGCGCCCGTACGCGACTGTGTCCTGCGAGACGAGGTTCAGCTCCACCGCGCCGGCGCCGACGAGCCGCTCGGCCTCGGCGACCACGTCGTCCGCCGTCCGCGATCGCTGCGCGCCGCGGATCTGCGGGATGACGCAGAACGCGCACGTGCGGTTGCACCCTTCGCCGAGCTTGAGCCAAGCGCTCGCCCTCGACTGGGTCACGACGCGCGGGTCGCTCGCGCGGACGACCCAGTCGGCCGGGTTGCCCACCAGCATGCGATCGGCGCCGCCGGCGAGCACCTGCCCGAGCTTCATCATGTCGCTCGACCCGAGGAAGTGGTCCACCTCGGGCATCTGCGCGGCGAGCTCGCCCGGGTAGCGCTGCGAGAGGCACCCGGCGACCACGAGCTTCTTGCACGCGCCGACCTTCTTGTACTCCGCGAGCTCGAAGACCGTGTCGATCGACTCCTTCTTCGCCTCGCCGATGAAGCCGCACGTGTTGACGACGATGACCTCGGCCTCGTCGGGCTCGTCGACCAGCGTCCAGCCTTCGCCCGTGGCCACGCCGAGCATCACCTCGGTGTCGACGCGGTTCTTCACGCAGCCGAGGCTGACGAAGTGAACCTTGCGCATCCCGCCGCTCAAGACTTCCGCATCGCCGCGACGAAGCGATCGAACATGTGGAGCGCGTCGTGCGTGCCGGCCGCGGCCTCGGGGTGGTACTGCACGCTGAAGGCGCGCAGATCCGGGACGGCGAGGCCCTCGGAGGTGCCGTCGTTCAAATGGACGTGCGTCGACACCGTGCCCGGCGGCAACGTCGACAGGTCGACGCAGAAGCCGTGGTTTTGCGTCGTGATCTCGATGCGCCCGGTCGTCAGGTCTTTGACCGGTTGGTTCGCGCCGCGGTGACCGAACTTGAGCTTGTAGGTCTTCGCTCCAAGGGCGAGCGCGAGGAGCTGGTGGCCGAGGCAGATGCCGAAGAGCGGCTGCTTGCCGACGAGAGCGCGCACCGTCTCGATGGCGTACGTCACCGCCGCCGGGTCCCCCGGGCCGTTCGACAGGAACACGCCGTCGGGCTTCATCGCGAGCACCTCGGACGCGGAGGTCGCCGCCGGCACGATCGTCAGCCGGCACCCGCTGTCGGCCAGGCACCGGAGGATGTTCGTCTTGATGCCGTAGTCGAAGACCACGACGTGGTGATCGGGCGGCCGCACCGGACCCGTGGACCAGTCGCCGCGGCCCTCGGTCCAGCGATAGGACTCCTTGGGGGTCACACCCTTGACGAGGTCGAGGCCGTTCATGTCGGGGGCTTCGCGCGCCCGCCGGAGGAGTGCCTCGGGGCCCTCGGTGCCGATGGCCGCGTTCTGCGAGCCGCGGTCGCGCAGGCGCCGCGTGAGCGCACGCGTGTCGACGTCGGTGATCGCGACGACGTCGTGGCGCGCGAGGTAGGCGTCGAGCGTCTCGCGAGCCCGCCAGCTGGATGCGATGGGGCTCGCGTCGCGCACGATGAAGCCGGCCACTCTCGGCACCTCGCCGACCGCCTCCGCGTCGTCTCCGTTGACGCCCACGTTGCCGATCTCGGGCGCCGTCATGCAGACGATCTGGCCGCTGTACGACGGGTCCGTGAGGATCTCCTCGTAGCCCGTCATCGCGGTCGTGAAGACGGCCTCGCCGGTCGTCGAACCGCGCGCGCCGAACGTGCGCCCCTCGAAGACCGTGCCGTCGGCCAGGACGATCCAAGCCGGCTCCGGTGCGGCGGTCGCGCCCGAGGGCCGCTTTCCTTGTGCGGGCGCCGTCATGTCGACACCGCCTCGTGCACCACCCGACCCTCGCATAGCGTCATCATCACCCGTCCCTGCACTGTGCGCCCCAGAAAGGGCGTGTTGGTGCTCTTCGTTTTGAGGTGCGCGCGGTCGATCGTCCAGCGCGACGCGGGGTCGATCAGCGCGAGGTCCGCGCGCGCGCCCTCGCGGATCGACGGGGCCTCGATGCCAACCAGCCGCGCGGGCGCCGCCGTCAGCGCGTCGATCAGGCGCGACAACGGCAAGACGCCCTCGCGGACCAAGCCGAGCAAGAGCGGCACGCAGAGCTCGAGGCCGATCATCCCGGGAGCCGCCTCGGCGAGCTCGACGTCCTTGTCGAGCGGTCCGTGGGGAGCGTGGTCGGTGGCGACGATGTCGATCGTCCCGTCGGCGAGGGCGCGCCGGAGGGCGTCGACGTCGACCTGTTCACGGAGTGGAGGGTTCACCTTGCAGGCAGCGTCGTAGCCGAGGAGGGCCGCGTCGGTGAGCAAGAGATGATGCGGCGTCACCTCCGCGGTGACCGCCACGCCGCGGTCCTTCGCCTCGCGCACGAGGCGCACCGACCCGTGGGTCGACGCGTGGGCGAGGTGGTACCGCGCGCCCGTGTACTCGGCGAGGAGAACGTCGCGCGCCACGATCACGTCCTCTGCCACGCGGGGCCAGCCGCGGAGGCCGAGGCGCGTCGAGACCGAGCCTTCGTGCATCTGGGCGCCGTCGGTCATCGCGTGGTCTTCGGCGTGCTGGATGACCGGGAGATCGAACGTCGACGCGTACTCGAGCGCGCGCCGCATCACCTGGCTGTTTGTCACGCAGCGCCCGTCGTCGCTCACGGCGACCGCCCCCGCGTCCTTGAGGTCGGCCATCTCCGTCAACTGCTCGCCGCGCTGGCCGACGGTGATGGCGCCGATCGGGTGCAGGCGCACGCTCTCCAGGCCACGCGCCTTGGCAACGAGCATCTCGGTGATGACGCGGGCGTCGTTCACGGGGCGCGTGTTCGGCATGCAGCACACGTCGACGAAGCCGCCCGCCGCCGCGGCCCGAAGCCCGCTCGACAAGTCCTCTTTCGACTCCTGCCCGGGCTCACGGAGGTGGGCGTGCACGTCGACCAGCCCCGGGAGAAGCCACGCCCCCGCCACATCGACGACCCGCACGCGGTCACTCGGCCCGAGCTCTCGCCCTGCGTCGCGCCCCACGGCGGTCACCCGCCCTCGCTCGACCACCACGTCGACCTCCGCGTCGAGCGACCGCGCCGGGTCTATCGCGCGCACGCGCCGGAAAAGGAGAACGTCCGTCATCGAGCCGGCAGCGCGTATAGCGCGTTTTGGTCGGGTTGGACCGTTCGGCGCGCCCAGCGCAGCCGCTACGAGGTTTCGCGCCCGGTCTTCGGGGGCGAGACGGGCTGGCCCTCGGGCTCGAGAACGTGAGTTTCGTTGTCGCGCGGACCTGCAGCTTCGGCAGGCGGAGCCGGCGCGTTCGGCGGGCCGGCCTGGGCCTTCGGGTGGTGCGCGTTGCGGGGTGAGCCGAGGATCGAGGCGAAGGCCGCTCGGGAAAGCATGGGCGTTACCTTAAGGCTTCGATCCAGTGTCGGCTAGCCCACGACATGTACGAACGGCAGCGCGGAGGCTGGCGACCGTGCGAGTTTCCACCATGACAGGAATCCGGACCCACTGCCGCGCTAGAAAGCC
>DASYBG010000045.1:0-7107 GCA_036500865.1 Polyangiaceae bacterium | reverse complement strand
GGCACGCTCTATCAGGTCTTCGCGGCGCCCATGCGCATCACGGACATCGCGCTCGAGCCGGGAGAGAAGATCCTCGGCCAGCCGGCGTCCGGGGACGTCGTGCGGTGGCTCTTGGCCCTGGGCAAGTCGATGTCCAATGGCATCGAGCAGTGGCACGTCTATCTCAAGCCCACCCGGCCCGAGCTCGAGACCAATCTCGCCATCAACACCGACCGCCGGAGCTACCTGCTCGAGCTCCATAGCTATGCCGACACGTATATGGCCGCGGTCGTGTGGCACTACCCGCAAGACGAGGCCGCGCTTCTTTCTGCGCAGGCGGCGGCGCTCGAGGGCGAAGAGCGAAGCGCGACGCCCGTGGTCGGCGTCGACGCCCTCCACTTCGACTACACGATTCAGGTCATTCAGGGCACGCCCGCGTGGACCCCGCTTCAAGCGTTCGACGACGGGCGGCGCACCTTCGTGCGCTTTCCTCCGGCGATGCTCGTGCGCGAGGCGCCCGCCTTGTTCGTGCTTCAGGGCAAGGAAACGCAGCTCGTCAACTACCGCGTCAAGGGCGACACGTACGTCATCGATCGGCTGATCGACGCGGCCGAGTTGCGTGTCGGGCAAGAGGACCAGGAAATCGTCCGCATCGTGCGCGGTTCGCCCGCGCCGCGGCCGCGTCTGCGAAGCATCCACGGGGGAGGGTCGACATGACAGCCGTCCTCTCCGATGTCGCTGGCGCTACCGCCGACTCGCCGGTTCGCGCGGCGGAGTCGCCCGCGTCCGATCCGCATGCGGCGACGAAGCTCGCTCCCGACGATCCCCGCCTCGCCCTACGCCGCGGCGGGCGCACGCTGCGCTCCGCGCCTCTCATCGCGCTCGCGGCGGCCCTCTCGGGCGTGGTGGTGCTGGCCGCGGCGCTGGCATTCGAGACGCCAAAGAAGTCTGCACCGGGCAAGGATTCCGCCGCAGCTTCGGCCACTCCCGCGGCTCCGATCGTGCCCGAGACCATCCGCAACGCCTCCGCGCATACGACGGCGAGCACGGCCGCGCACCCTGAGGCGGCGAGCGAGCCGGAGGCGCATCGGGCCACGGCCGGGGTCACCGAAGCCTCGAGCGAGGACAAGCTCCGGCAGGATCAGGCCTTCCGAGCCGACAACGCGCCCATCCTGTTCGAGCGGACGGCGGGCGGCGGTGGGGACGAGAGTCCGCTCGGTCCCGGCGAGCCGCGCGGGGCGCCGGCACTCGGAGGTCCGGCGGAGGCGCGGGCGGCGGCGGGGCCTTCGGACTCCGACCCGAACGGCCAGCTCCGCAAGAACGCGTTCGTCGACGGACACGGCGGCGCGAACACCGCCGACTACGCCGGCGCCACCGTGCAGCATCCGCGGAGCCCCTACGAGCTCCAGGCAGGCACGGTCATCCCGGCGGTCCTCATCACCGCCATCAATAGCGATCTGCCGGGCCCCGTCGTCGGGCAGGTGCGCGAGAACGTCTACGACACGGTTTCGGGGAACACGCTCCTCGTTCCCCAAGGGGCGCGCCTTCTCGCCAATTACGACTCGATGGTCGCGTGGGGCCAGGAGCGTGTCCTTCTTTGCTGGAACCGGCTCCTCTTTCCCAACGGCGACTCCCTGGACCTCCAGTGCATGCCGGCCGCGGATCTCCAAGGCGCCGCCGGGTTGACCGACAGCGTCGACGAGCACTGGCTTCGTATCCTCAAAGGCGCCGCCGTGGCGTCGCTCCTAGCGGCGACGACCCAGGGCATCGCCGGGAGCACGACCGGCTTCAATCCGAGCGTGCCGCAGATCTGGGCGAGCAACGCCGCGGGCGACATCAACCAGGTGGGCCAGCAGCTGACGCGCAGAAACCTCAGCATCCAGCCCACCATCACCGTGCGGCCCGGCTACTCGGTGAACGTCATGGTGACGCGCGACCTCGTCATCCCGCCCTATCTCGACGCGACGCGTACACCCGGAGCGGTGCGATGAGCCCAGGTCAATCCACTCTTTGTCTCGGTCGGACGATGACGGCGCGCGAGCTCGCGGGCTTGTACGCGCGGCTATCGCTCGTGACCGCGGGCCTCTCGGCCCTCGCGTGCGTCCTCGCCTCGCATCTCCTCTGGAACTGGACGCCGAGCCTGCCCCGGGGTCTCTACTGGCTCTCCCGCGGAGCGCCGGCGCGCCTGGGCGTGCTCGTCGCCTTTCCGGTGCCCGGCGGCGTCCGGGAGCTCGTCGACGAGCGCAAGTATCTGCCGCCGGGGGCGCTGCTCGTCAAACCCGTGGTGGCGATGGACTCCGACCGCGTGTGCACCGACGGAGGCGTCTTGACGGTCAACGGCGCGCCGCTCGGCGCCGTCCTCACCCGAGACACGGCCGGAAGACCGCTGCCGCACGACCATGAGTGCGGCGCCGTACCCGAGGGCCTCGTCTACGTGGCTTCGCACTACGCCAAGAGCTTCGATTCGCGCACTTTCGGGCCCGTCCCGAGGTCCGACATCCAAGGAACGGTGACGCCGCTATGGACGTATTGACGGCCATTCTCGCTTGCAGTCTCTACGCCTCGGACGACGACCTCGTGCGCGCGATCGCCGAGTCCAACAGCCAGAGTAACCCCTACTTCGTGCAGGACGCTTGCATCGACCCGACGCAAGTCGACTCCCCACCTCCCGCGAAGACCATCGACGCGGCCGTGGCGCAAGCTCGCGGCATCCTTTTGAGCGGCGGCCGGCCCATCCTCGGTCTCATGCAAGTGACGCCCAGCTGGCTCGATGCCTTCGGGCGCGAGCTCAAGGACGCGTTCGACCCGTGCACGAGCATTGCGGTCGGCACCGCGATGCTCTCCGCGTTCGACTACGCATGCGCGCTCGAGGGCGTCTCGCCACGGGCGCGGCCCAAACCCCTCTCTCCTTCGGGCCGCGCCGCGCGCCGCCAGTGCGTGCTCGGCAAATACGGTGAGGCCATCGGTCTTGCCGACTTCGTGACCCTGACGCGCCTCGAGCTCCGCTACCAGCGACCCAAGGCGGCCGCCGTCGAGGGCGCCCCGATCTTCGCCGCTGCGAGCGCGCGCGCCTGGGGACCCGACCAGCTTCTCGTGTCGACGCTTCCAAGCTCCCTCTTGCCTCCGATTCCGCCTCCGTAGGCGCGCGCGAGATCACCGCCGACAGGGCGAGCCTCTTCGTTTTCCTGCCCATACCGCGAGTTTCTTTGGCCCTGCGTGCCCGTCCGCGAGGCGCGCACCGTCGCGATCCACCCAACACCCGATGAAAGGACAGCCTTGATGCATTCCCTACGAGCTCTGGCCACAGACGACGCCTGCCGCCGGTCCCACCTTTCACGGATCGCTGCGGCCATGGGCCCTGCGGCGATGATGATCCTCTCGCTTGCGGGCTGCGATACGGGGCCGGGCGTCGAACGCGACGCAGGCGTGTGCGCGCCCGTCGGAGACGCGATGGCCGAGGCGAGCGTTTGCATCGTGGACGCGGGATCGGAAGCGGACGCACTGGCCGAGGCGAGTGATGCGGGTGACGGCAGTACCGATGACTCGTCCGATCCAGGTGGGTGCGATCCCCTCGGCGATCCAGAAGTGTCTCCGTGCGCGCTCACCGAGACCTATGGCGTGTTTGTCGCCGGCTCCGGTGCCGACAATGCCAGTGGCACGTCGGCAGCGCCCCTGCGCACGATCGCCGAGGGGGTCGCCCAGGCCGTACGCCAGGGAAAGTCGCGTGTCTTCGTTTGCCAGGGCCATTACGGCGAATCCATCAGCCTTGGCGGCACCCAGGGGGATATCAGCGTCTACGGGGGGCTCAATTGCATCGGCGGGTGGAGCTGGACCGGCGGCGTCGTCGATGTCGCCGCCCCCATCTCGCTGCCCGCGCTTCGCGTCGCCTCGACGACGACTCCCATTACCGTGGAGGACGTGTCGCTCACGGCGAGCGACGCCGTCGGACAGGACGCCAACGGCGCCGGCAACTCGGCCGTCGCGGCGTGGATCACGAACGCTGTGGTCACCTTCCGGCGCGTGACCTTCTTTGCGGGCAAAGGGGCCGACGGCGCCCCGGGCAAAGACGGCGCCCGCATCCCCAACTATTCCGTCGACCAGCCCGCAGCTCCGCCGGGATTGCCATTCAGCTATTCGCCCTTCGTGCTCGGCGCGGGCGGCGTCAACGCCTGCGTCTACGACTCGGCGAGTTCCCAGGGCGGGGTCGGCGGAGGGCCCGGAGATCGGTCCACGCTTGCGGGGTATCCGGGCGGCCCAGGCAGCGCCGCACCCTCTGCGTCGCTCGCGCTTCTGTCGAGCCTCGACAACGGTTCGGGCGGCACGCCCTCGCCCGACTGCCAGCCCGGCATCGGCATGGGCAATCCCGGCGCCAATGGCTTGCCCGGCGCGTCGGGCGCAATGGCCACGAGCTACGGGACCCTCTCCGCGGGCGCATGGGAGCCGAGTGGGGGGCAGTTCGGAGGCGAGGGGTTTCCCGGACAGGGCGGCGGCGGCGGCGCCGGCGAACCCTTCGGCCCCTCGAGCGCCATCTTCGGCGGGCAGGGCGGGGGCGCCGGCGGATGCGGGGGCACCGGCGGCGGGGGCGGGCAGGGCGGGGGGGCAAGCTTTGGTCTCGTGAGCGTGCAAAGCTCCGTCTCGCTCTACGCCTCGACGCTCATCGCTTCCGACGGCGGCCAAGGGGGCCCCGGAGGAGCGGGGCAGGTCGGCCAGGCGGGAGGCCTCGGCGGCTCTGGCGTTTGCCCGGGCGCCGGAGGTGCCGGGGGCAACGGCGCCGGGGGCTCGGGCGGTGGCGGCGGCACGGGCGGGCTCTCCGTCGGGATCGCGTATCAGGGGTCGCTCCCCACCTACGACACGAACACGATGATCGTGTTCGGGGCGCCCGGAGCCGAGGGCGTGGGCGGCGCACCCGGAGCCTACGCCGTCACGCCCGGACAGATTGGCCTTGCGGGCGCACCCGGCGTCTACGGGCGCGGTGGTCTCGCCGCGGCGGTCGCGAGCCTTTAGGCAGCGAAGAAAGGCTCGCCGTGCGTCTCTTCATTGCCGAGAAGCCCAGCCTCGCGCGCGCCATCGCCGAGGCGCTGCCCGCGCCGCACAGACGCGGCGCGCATCACATTGAATGCGGGCGCGACGACGTCGTCGCCTGGTGCGCGGGGCATATTCTCGAGGCCGCGCCGCCCGAAGCGTACGGCGACTACCGCGCATGGCGTCTCGAGCACCTCCCCATCACGCCCGCGCGCTGGAAGCTCGATCCGCGGGCGCCCGAACTCCTGAAGTCGATCGAGACGCTGCTCCGCCGCGCCGCGCGCGTCGTGCACGCGGGGGACCCCGATCGCGAAGGGCAGCTCCTCGTCGACGAAGTGCTCGTCTTTCTCGGCTACCGGGGTCCGGTCGAGCGCCTGCTCGTTCGGGATCTGAGTCCGGAGGCCGTGCGCCGGCAGCTTGCAGCACTCGAGGACAACGCGCGCTACCGGCCGCTCTACGAATCCGCGCTCGCCCGCCAGCGTGCCGACTGGCTCTACGGCATGAACATGACGCGCCTCTACACGCTGCTTGGGCGCGCGGCCGGCTACGACGGCGTCCTCTCGGTCGGGCGCGTGCAAACGCCCCTTTTGGGACTCATCGTCGCGCGTGATGCCGCGATCGCGGGGTTCACGGCGGTCCCGTACTTCGCTCTGACGGCCACGATTCGGACGCCGACAGGGGACGCGTTTCGCGCGATTTGGTCACCCGGGAACACCGTCGAAGCCCACTTCGACAGTGACAAGCGGCTGCTTTCGAGCGCGGTCGCCCAGGAGGTCCGGGCGCGAGTCGAAGGCCAAGCCGGAAGCGTCGCCGCGTGTACCAAAGACAAGAAGAGCGAAGCCCCGCCTTTGCCCTACGCGCTCGCCGCCCTTCAGATAGACGGGGCGACGCGCCTGGGTCTGTCCGCACAGCAGGTCCTCGTGGCCTGCCAGAGCCTCTACGAGACGCACCGTCTTTTGACCTATCCGCGCTCGGACTGCGCGCACTTGCCGGAGAATCACCACGGGCAGGCGAAGGACGTCCTCCGCGCCATCACCCGGCGCGCCCCCGTCCTCGCCGCCGCTGCGGCGGGCGCCGACCTCGCGATTCGCTCTAAGGCGTGGAACGACAAGAAGGTCACCGCGCACCACGCGATCATTCCGACGCCCACCGCGAGCGCGGGCACGCCGGCGCTCACCCCCCACGAGCGCGCGATCTACGAGCTCGTCGGCCGTCGGTACCTGGCGCAGTTCTACCCGCCGCACGAATTCCTCGAGACACGGATCGAGCTTGACGTCGCGGGCGAGCGATTCGTCGCCACCGGTCGGCAGATCCTATCCCCTGGATGGAAGGCTCTCGGGTCGCACAGCGAGGAGAACGGGCACGGCGATAGGGAAGGGAACGAGGAGGACGGCTCGGTCACGGAGGCTTCGCTGCCCGGTCTCGAGGCGGGCGCCCTCGTGACCGCCGTCGAGGTGGCCGTCACGGAGAAGAAGACGCAGCCGCCGAAGGCCTTCACGGACGCGACCCTCATCTCCGCCATGTGCTCGGTCGCGAGGTTCGTGACCGATCCCACGGTGAAAAAGATCCTTACGGAGACCGACGGCATCGGGACGCCCGCGACACGCGCGGCCATCATCGAGACGCTCTTCGCGCGCGGCTATATCCGGCGCGCCGGCAAGACCATCCTCTCCACCGACACGGGACGGGTCCTCATCCGAAGCCTCCCCCAGGTCGCTACGACCCCGGACATGACCGCGCTCTGGGAAGCCGCCATACGTGCCATCGCCGATCGCACCCAGACGCTCGACGCGTTTTTGGCACGCGTAGAGGTGCAGCTCCGGGAGCTCGTGGCTCAAGGCCGGACGATGGGGCGCGTCGCGGTGCCGGCCGCCCCCTCGCGCGCGCCTGCGACCCCACGCGCCGCCCGGCCGCGCCCCGCCGGGGGTCCAAGAAGAGCGAGTCGCCCACCGTGAGCCCGTTCGTTTCGCGTCGACCGGCCCGACCCATCCACCGCCTCGTGCGCCCACCGAAAGGACCGCTGCCCATGCACCACCCGAACGCCGCATTTCTCGAATTTCACGAGGTCACCCGATCCCTCGGTGAGCTGTCGGAGGCCCACCAGGT
>DASYBG010000044.1:0-250349 GCA_036500865.1 Polyangiaceae bacterium | reverse complement strand
GTCGCGCACGGCACGCGGAACGGATCACGAGCACCGCTACGCTCATGTCCGCTTGGTCGTGACCGTCCCTTCGTCTGCGGGGTCCTGACCCTGCGCGTGCGCGCTTCGGGAGTGCGCCTTTTTATGGACGACTCTTCAGTTGGGGTGGTGGTGGTGCGGCGCGGGAGAGGTATCGAGGGGCGCGATCGGCTCGACGGGCACCGAGGGCGGTGCGGCGACGGTGACGCTCTCGGGCGCGAGCGTGGTGGCCTTGTCGTGGCCGCCTTCGGGGGTGGGGACGTCGAAGGCGCTGGGAGCCGTGGTGGCGTTGTGCGTGCCGCCGCGCTCGTCGAAGTGGGAGAAGAGGACGCCCACGAGGAGCACGGCGGCGACGACCGCGAGCCCGAGCGCCATGACGACGACGGGTCCACCACGACGATGGGGAGGCGCGGAGGCCGGGGCGGGGGTGGGCTCGAGCGGGCGTGTGCCGCCTGTGGCGGGGGGCGGAGGGATCGCGTGAGGAGCGGGGGCCTCGAGCCGGGTCACCTGCGGTGGGGCGGCGGCGGACGCGTCTCCCGCGGGGTTCGTCTGGGCGACGGTGGTGGCGACGGGCCCGGTCGCGACGGAGGCCGTCTCCCTCGCGCGAAGGACAGTGACGGTGACGTTGTCGTGGCCGCCGCGTGCGTTGGCGAGATCGACGAGCTTGCCCACGGCCTGCGCGGCGGGCTCGGCGCCCACGATGGCGAGGATCTCGTGGTCGACGACGAGGTCGCAGAGGCCGTCGCTGCAGAGGACGAAGGCGTCTCCGCTGACGTGGCGGACGGGCTCCGCGCGGACCTCGACTTCGACGTCGCGGGCCATCCCGAGGGCGCGCGTGATTCGGTTCGCCTCCGGGTGATGGACGGCCTGTTCGGGGGTGAGCAGACCGCGGTCGACGAGCTCCTGGACGATCGAGTGGTCGCGCGTGAGCCGGAAGATCTGGCCCTGATGGACGAGGTACGCCCTGCTGTCGCCGACGTGCGCGACCTCCGTTCCCTTCGCGTGGAGGAGCACGGCGACGAGCGTCGCGCCGGGGCGTCCGACGGCCACCTCGTCGGTCGCCATCGCGAAGACGCGACGGTTGGCCTCTTCGACGGCCGCCCCGAGGGCCTCGGCCGGGGACGCCTGCTCCGATGCGCGACCGAGCGTGTCGAAGATCGCGGCGAGCGCGAGCTCGGCGGCTTCACGCCCCGAGGCGTGCCCGCCCATACCGTCGCAGACGACGCACAGGTGACCGAGCCGCGTCTCCTTGTGGCCGCACGCGTCTTCGTTGACTTGCTTTTCCGGATCGCGGCCGGGGTCGGAGCGCTCGGCGTACTCGACGGCCGGCAGTTGGGTCGCCCGGTCCATGGTCACACTCGCCCGATCTTACGGCTCGAGCTGGACGGTGAACTCGACGGGGCCAAACCTGAGGGGCACCCCCGCGGGGACCGACATCCAGGCGCCGGGCGCGATACGCGAGCCCGACACGTACGTTCCGTTGTTCGATGTCTCGTCACGGACCAAGAGCTGCCCCCCGTCGAATTTCAAGGTCGCGTGCACTCCGCTGACGCGCGGCTCGCCGATGAGGATGGGGCACTGCGCGGGATCGCGGCCCACGCGGACCTCGGACCCCGTCCGGATCGTGAACTGACCGGCAGGCCCGCGGATCGTCGCGGCGTTCGCGGCGGCGCCCACACCGGGGGGAAAGCCGGGCGTGCTGACAGCGCGCCCACCTCCCTTCGTGAGGTCGGACGAGATGGGCTGCCCGCACGAGAAGCAGATCGACGGCTGTCCGGGCGTCGCCATGGTCGTCATCCCGCACGACGGGCAGCGGATCTGCACGACCGCGGCGGGCGCCCCCGCGAGAGAATCCATGGGCGCGGGGTGCGCGGCCGACGGCGACGGGGTCCCGAAGCCGCCCATGCCCTGCGGTGTCACGGCCGCGGGCACCGGCGAAGTGGCGGCCATGGGATCGGCGTTGGGCTGCATCCCGTATCCTCCACCGCCCGGCCGAGGTCCGTAGCCTCCTCCCTGCGGCGGAGGTCCGTAGCCTCCGGCGGGAGGACCCCCGTAGCCGCCCGGCGGCATCCCGTATCCAGGCGGAGCGACCGGCGTGCCGCCGCCCCGACGGCGTCCGCCACCGCCGCCGCCGCGCAAGAGCACCATCAGCAAGAGCACGATGACGACGAGCAGACCCGCGATCCCCGCGATGAGCGGCCACGAGATCGGCTTCTTCGACGCCTTCAACGTCAGGACCGATCTCTCGTCGACGGCGGAAGCGCGGTGCGCCTTGTTGTCGTAGATGACGACGCGCGCGACCATGTTGTCGGCGGTGCCTTCGAGGACCTTGTCGTCGTCCGGCACCGTGAACGTGACGTACCCGTCCCCCGCGGCGGACGCGGTGCCGAGCATGTGCTGCGCCTGGAGCTGCTGCATCGCCTTCTTGGCGACCTCGGGGTCGCGGCTGCTCGTCTGCTGCGGGTTGGGCCGCGTACCGGCGGGGATGAAGTACGCCTCGGCGCGCTGCTTGTCTCCGCCCCAGCAGAAGTCGCCGTACACGGTGAACTGGCCGCCTGGATAGAGAGGGTTGGCCTGCGCCTCCTGGGTGGTCTTGGCGACGTCGACGTCGAGCGGCCACTGCGTCGGGTCCATCCCGAGCGGTACCTCCTTGAAGGTGCCGTCGGGGGCGATGGTCGGGTGGGTGTTCTCGAAGACGAGGTTGAACGTCTGCTCGACGCTCGTGTTCACGCAGCTCATCGTCCAGTGGACGAGCCACATCGCGTTGAAGCGCGACCTCACCAGGCCCGAGATCGTCTTGGCCTTCGACGCGCCTTGTCCCTCCTGCACGATGTCGAAAAAGCCGCCAATCTCCGGGTTGGCGAGGGCCTGCATGAAGGTCGCCTCGTTGTTCCGGTAGATGTTCTCGGTCAAGCTCGCGGCGTTCGGGAGCCAGATGGAGATGACCGGCAGGGGCGTCTTCGGGAGCGAAGTGTTGTCGGCCGGGAAGCG
Source organism: Polyangiaceae bacterium (assembly GCA_036500865.1). Taxonomy (GTDB): domain Bacteria; phylum Myxococcota_A; class Polyangia; order Polyangiales; family Polyangiaceae; genus Palsa-1150. Next base: position 247,340 of record DASYBG010000044.1, on the reverse strand, counting down.
CCCCTGGTCGAGGTATTGATGGAAGACGTCGGCGTTGGGGCTGGCGCTCTCGGGGTCGCCGCGGCCGGCGCCGTTGGAGAGCAGGACCATGGCCTGGTGGAGCGGAACCGCGTCGGGTTGGTCGGAGTTGCCGAGGGACCCGAACGCGTCTTGGGTCATGCCCTTGATCTCGCTGAAGAGCGCGCGGTCGCGCCCGTGCGACGGCGAGGGCGACTTGAAGTCGTTGAGCGCGTTGCCGAGGTCGGCCCGCTGCTTGAACGTCTTCCACTTCGTGTCCTTCACGACCTGAACGTCGTCGAAGAACATGAGGTCCATCAGATCGTTCGGCTGCATCTGCTCGATGAACTCGTGGGCGATCGTGCGGGCGTCGCCGAAGCGCGATCCCATGCTGTTCGCGGCGTCGACCGCCACGAGCCACGCGGTGCCGACGTTGGGCTGGTTCTGGGCCTTGCCCCACTGCGTCTTGTCGATGAAGCGGGTGAGCTGGTCTTCGCCGGCCACCTTCACGAGCAGGTGCGCGTTCTGCTCGGGGAACGGGAAGGGGTCCCAGAGCGCGCCGGGCTTCTCGAGCTGCTCGCTCCAGCAGGAGAGCGTCCCCGAGCCGGTGACGCCGGCGCAGGGCTGGAGGACGTCGCTCAATCGCTTGAACTGAATGACCTCGATGACCGTCGTGAGGATGGGTTTGCCGTTCTGGAGTCCGGTGCGCGGATCGATCCGCAAGATATGGGCTTCGGGCGACGCGGCCGCGGGGCGCGCGCCGAGGAGCAGGTACGCGATCGCAGCGAGGGTCGCGAGGACGATGGGAAAGGAGCAGAGTCGTCGGGCCATCTCGACGTCACCTCGGTCGGTTGCGATAGCGTCAGCGTGGGAGAAAGGGACTCTTCAGACGCGGCCGAGGACTTTGACGATCGTCGTGAACGCGCCGAAACGTACGCGGTCCCCGTCGCGGAGGTCGCGCTTGCCGTTGAAGCCGATGTGCTCGTCGTTGACGAAGGTTCCGTTCGTCGACCCGGTGTCCTCCACGGTGACGACGCCCGTCGTCGCGTCGACCCACATCGCGGCGTGGCGCGAGGAGATGGTCGGGTCTTGAAGGCCGATGTCCGTGCGCTCGGCGGCGCCCATGCGGCCGATGACGAGCCTCCCGCCGGTAAGAGGCCAGAAGTCGCCGTTCGGGTTGGTCGCGAACGTGACGAGGAAGCCTCGAAGCGCCTTGGGGGGGGCGGGCTCGCGACCGGTCTCGACCATCGCGTAGGCCGTGCCCGCGACAGCGGCGCCGTAGGGCGGCGGCGCGGGAGGCGGTGAGAACGCGGGAGGGGCCGGCAGCTGCCCGAACGGCGGCGGGGCCGGCACCGGAGCGAACGCGGTCGCTCCCGAGAACGGCGGCGGGACACCTTGGAGCGACGGAAGAGGAGGCGGCGGCGGCGTGCCGGCATACGAGACGCTCGGTAGGGGATAAGCGTCGTTGGCGAACTGCATCTGGTCGAGGGCGATGGGGTGGCCCTGCGCGCAGTAGCTCGCTCCCGGCGCGATCTCGTGGCCTTGCTGGCAGTGCGCGGGCTGCGAAGGGGCGAAGCCGGCGTATCCCACGTCGGGCGGGGCGGCGACGGGCGCCGGCGGCGCGTAGGGCGGCGGTGGAGGATAGGCGACGCCCGCGGGGACGGCAGGGGCGCTCGCGCGGGCGATCGGGGTGCCACATGCGTTGCAGAACTTGTCGGTCGGCCGGGCCGGGGTGCCGCACTGGGTGCACGCGCTCATGGTGAATGACTCTCGCAAGGGCGAGCATATCGAAAACCCAAGGACAATGGCGAACGGGGGGCGTCTTCCCGGGTGCGAGTCCGCTTCGCACGCCTCCGTCGAGGCTAGGGTCGCCACGCGCTCATGGCGGCGCGCAGGACTTCGCGGACCGGCACGCCGTGGGCGCGAGCGGCCGCGGCGCACGCGTCGAACTCGGGCTTCGCTTGGGGAGGGCCGAAGGGACCCTCGGCGATCTTGACGGGAATGACGCCGTAGGGTGTCTCGACCTGCGCCACGCGGCGGGGCCGTTCGGCCCGCGTGACGTCGTACCGGCGGACCCCGAGGCTCGTGGTCTCGCGGAGGATGACGTGCTCCACGCCCTTGGCGTGCTCGAGGGGGACGAGCGCGGAGAGCGTCAGCGCGGGGCGGCCTTTCTTCATCGTGATGGGCGTGGCCCACGCGTCGACCGCGCCGGCGGCCAAAAGAAGGTCGACCCAAGAGGCCACGAGCTCGCCGGTGGCGTCGTCGACGTTGGCCTCGAGGACCGCGTGCGTGGTCGTCTCCGAAGGCGGAGACGCCGAGGCCCGAGCGACGTGGGCGCCGAGCACGACGCGCAGCACGTTCGGCCGGTCGGCGAGATCCGCGGTCCCCGCTCCCCAGCCGATGCGCTCGGGGACCATCGACGGCCACCGGTGCGAACCCGTCGCGTGCGCTCCGACGATCGCGGCGCCCGTGGGGGTGACGAGCTCGAAGTCGATGCCCGCGTCGTAGGTCGCGAGGCCCACGAGGCACTCGACGGTCGCCGGTGCAGGGAGCGGAAGCTCGCCGTGGGCCGCGCGCGTCATGCCTTTCCCGAGCGGCAGGGGCGAGACGACGAGATCCGCGCCGAGGTAGTCGAGAGCGGCCGCGCTGCCGACGACGTCCGCGATCGCGTCGACCGCGCCGACCTCGTGGAAGTGAACGTCGTCGATCGAGGAGCGATGGACCCGCGCCTCGGCGGTCGCGAGGCGGAGCAGGGTGCGCTGCGCGCGCGCCTTGACGCCGTCGGCGAGCGTGGAGTCGTCGAGCATGGCGCGGATGGCGGCGTAGGTGCGCGGCGGTTGAACGCTGTCGACGTCGACCTCGAACGACGTCGCCACGATGCCGCTCCGCACGCGCGTGCCGAAGTGAAGGTGAAAGCCCGTGACGGGTAGGCGCGCGAGCGCGTCGGCGACGACGGGGGCGGGTACGCCGAGGTCGACCAGGGCGGCGACGATCATGTCTCCGGCGAGGCCGCTGGGAGCATCGAAGAAGAGGAGCTTGCCGCTCCCCGCGCCGCGGGCGAGTCCTCCGGCAGGCCAGTCCGCGTGCGCGTGCCCGGGATGCGCGTGGGCGTGGCCGTGCCCAGGCTCGCCCGGAGGATCGTGATCGTGACCCTCGTGCGTATGGCCGGGCTGGCCCGCGTGATCGTGGTCGTGACCCTCGTGGGCCATGCTTTCTCCTCGCCGTGACCTTAGTACCGGTCGCGCGCGCGCAATATCCTCGCGGCCGCCCAGCCTGCGCCGAATCCGTTGTCGATGTTGCACACGAGCACGCCGGACGCGCAGCTCGACAACATGCCCGCGAGCGCCGAGAAGCCCCCCGCGCTGACGCCGTAGCCGACCGACGTGGGGACCGCGATGACCGGCCCCCCGACCAGGCCGCCGACCACGCTCGGCAGCGCCCCTTCCATTCCGGCGACGACTATCACCACGCTCGTCCGGTCGAACACGTCGCGCCGGTCGAGGAGGCGGTGGATGCCGGCGACGCCCACGTCGTACATGCGCTCGACGCCCGCGCCGAGCATCCGCAAGGTCTCCGCGCACTCCTCGGCGACGGGCATGTCTCCCGTTCCTGCGCTGAGGAGCGCCACGGGCCGCGTGCCGAGCGGCGCCGGAGGGGAGTGCTCGAGCGTCGCCACTTGCGCGAGCTCGGCGTAGCGGAGCTCGGGCATGGCGGCGAGCACGTCTCGCGATTTGTCCGTGTCGAGGCGCGTCACGAGGACGTTCTGGCCGGTCCGCGCGAGCTCGCGCGCGATGCCGACGATCTGCGGCGCCGTCTTCCCTCGGCCGAAGATGACCTCGGGGGCGCCGAGGCGGAGGGCGCGATGATGGTCGACCGAGGCGTAGCCGAGGTTCGCGTACGGCAGATCTTTGAGCTCGGTGACCGCCGCGTCGACGGATTTGTCGCCCCGCTGCACGCTCTCGAGGAGATCGCGAAGGCGCGCGGCGTCCATCTCGCGCGCGACTTTAGCATGCGGTAACGTCGCTCCGTGCCGATCGCCTTTGCTCCGCTCGCGGGTGTGGCGTTCGGCGCGGCGCTCGCGTGGGTGGCCGCGCCAGCGCTCGCGCGGGACGACGGACCGGTGATGCTCTCGATGCCGTTCGCGCTCGTCGCGGCGTTCGCGGCGCTCTTGTGGCTGCCGATCGTCGGGTACTTCGTCGCCTTCCACTCCGACTGGTCCTATCTCTACTTGTTGTCCTCGCAGCGGGTCCCGAGCGCGGTCGATCTCGGCCTCGTGCTCGTCTCCGCCGCGGCCGTACCGGGCGGGTTTTTCGTCGCGGCCCGGCCCGTCCGCAAGCGCCGCATGGGCGCGGCGGCCGCCCTGGTCGCGGTCCCCATCGGTGCGGTGATCGCGGGGGTGGCCGTGGCCTCCTCGAGGCTGGCCGTGAGCGGCACCTATGCGCAGTTCCATGGCGAGTTCGGCACCGAGCCGATCGGCGCGAGCACGCTGGGCAGAGGCGTCCTGCTGATGGCGATCTTGCTCGCCCTCGGGCTCGCGTGGACCGCGCGATCGCTCGCGCGGATGGCCACCGAGGACTGACGCCGTGCCGCGCCGGGTCGACCAGGGAGACGCCACCGTGGCGCGGCCCTTTCTCAAGTGGGCCGGCGGCAAGCGCCAGCTCTTGCCCGCCTTGCTTCGGCGGGCGCCCGGTCGTTACTCGGTCTACTTCGAACCGTTCGTCGGCGGCGGCGCGCTCTTCTTCGCGCTCCGGCCCGGCTGCGCGGTCCTCGCCGACATGAACGAGCGGCTCATCCGCGCGTACCGCGGCGTCCGCGACGACGTGGGGGCGGTCGTCGATCGCTTGAAGACGTACCGCTACGAGGAGTCGTACTTCTACGAGATGCGCGAGCGTGACGTGGACGCCGGCTCGGACGCGGACATGGCCGCATGGTTTATCTACCTGAATCGCACCGCCTATAACGGCCTTTACCGCGTCAACAGCCGCAACCGATTCAACGTGCCCTTCGGGCGTTACAGCAAGAACGTCCTCATTTGCGACGAGCCGAACCTCCGCGCTTGCTCCGCGCTCCTCGCGAACGCCGAGCTCGTGGTCGGTGATTTCGAGGCCGTCACCGCGGGGTCACGCGAGGGCGACTTCGTCTACCTCGACCCTCCGTACGTGCCGCTCTCGGAGACGTCGTCGTTCACGTCGTATACTTCGGGCGGGTTCGGCTCGGCGGACCAAGTGCGGCTCCGCGACGTCGCGCTTCGCATGAAGGCCCGCGGCGTCCACGTGGTCCTCTCGAACTCGTCGGCGCCCTTCGTACGCGAGCTGTACCGGCAGGGCTTCGAGACCGATGAGGTCACGGCATTGCGACAAGTCAACAGTCGCGCGGATCGCAGGGGCCCGATCCAAGAACTCGTGATTCGCTGACGCAGTCGGCGAAGCGCACGTGGTACCATGGCTCGCATGTGGGTGAGAGGCGCGGCGATTCGGCCCGTGCCGAGGTACGCCGTGGTCGGCGCCGCGATGCTCGAGCAGATCGAGCGCGAGCTCGCCGACGATTCACCTCGGGCGCGGGGAGAGCTCGACGAGGCGTTCGCGCGCTTCGAGTCGACCCAGCCTCACCTGGCCGACACGATCTCCCATCTCCTCTCGCGGCCGCTCGACGAGACCGCGCTCGCGCTCGGCTATTTCCTGTCGATCTCCATCTGGTTGGCGTTCGAGCGAACCTTCAGCGAGGCGCGCCTGCGCGAGGTCTCGCAAGACGGGCTCGCCGCGACGGACGAGGCGATCGCGCTCGAAGAAGAGCTCCGCGCCGCGCACGGCGACGAGCCGCTCGACCTCGACGACGTCGTATCGATCGAGCAGCCCAACGTGCTCGCGTTCGTGCACGAGCACGTGGACGCGGCGCTCGATCCGAGCGCGCGGGCGGCGCAGCGCGGCCATCTGCGGGACGTCGACGTGGAGGACGTCCACGCGGTCTATCGGGCCATCGTGCTGCTCACGTTGTGCCTCTCGCACGCGGTCGTACCGGTCGACGGCGCTTCGCGCGGCAACGCGGAGCTCATGGCGTGAGGCGGCGATGAAGACCGAGGCCGTCGTCCTGCGGGCCCACGGCGGCCCGGAAGTGCTCGACCGGGAGACGATCGAGCTGCCGGACCCAGGGCCGAGGGAGGTCCGGGTTCGGGTGCGCGCGGTGGCACTCAACCACCTCGACCTTTGGGTGCGCCGCGGACTGCCGAACCTCCGCCTCGAGTATCCGCATCGGCTCGGGAGCGACGTGGTCGGCGAGGTCGACGCCGTGGGGCCCGGCGCGCGGGGCGTGAAGGGCGGCGAGCGGGTCGTCGTGAGCCCGGGCCTCTCGTGCGGTATCTGCGACAAGTGCCTCTCCGGGAACGACACGCTCTGCCGGCAGTATGCGATCCTCGGGGAGCATCGCTCGGGCGGATATGCGCGCCACGTCGTCGTCCCGGACACGAACCTCCTACCGTATCCCGGCGACATGCCGTTCTCCGAAGTCGCGGCGGTGCCGCTCGTCTTCTTGACGGCGTGGGAGATGCTCGTCGGAAAGGCGCGTCTCAAGGCCGGCGAGGTGGTCCTCGTCCACGCCGCGGGGAGCGGCGTGTCGAGCGCGGCGATTCAGATCGCGAAGCTCCACGGCGCACGTGTGATCACGACCGCGCGGACGGACGAGAAAGCCGAGCGCGCGCGTGCTCTCGGCGCCGACGAGGTGATCGTCTCGCCGTCGGGCGCGTTCGTCGACGACGTGAAGCGGCTCACCGGCAAGCGCGGGGTGGACCTCGTGGTCGATCACGTCGGCGGCGACGTGACGGCGGAGAGCGTCTTGGCGACGACGTCCGGCGGGCGCATCGTGACCTGCGGCGCCACGGCGGGTTTTCATCCGAAGATCGATCTTCGCCACATCTTCTTCCGGCAGATCGCGATCCTGGGCTCGACGATGGGCTCGAAGGGGCTGCTCTTCGGGATCCTCGATCACGTGCGCGCGGGCCGGCTGCGGCCGGTCGTAGGAAGGGTTCTCCCTCTCTGGGAGGCCCGCGAGGCGCACCGGGCGCTCGAGTCGCGCGAGGTGTTCGGCAAAGTCGTGATGGAAGTCGACTGACGTCGCAGGCGCTCGCGAGCGAGACCGGGAAAGCGCCGGCACGGACTACGGCAGGGCCACGCGGATCACCGAGTGCTCCTTGCCGTCGCGCAAGAGCGTGACGTCGAGGGCCTTCGTCTCGCGTGCGACGACGACGCGCAAGCGCACGTGCGCGTCTCCGGCCTTCGCCGGGAGGACGACGTTCGCGCGGTTCCACGTCGCCCCGAGGTCGGACCGCGCGAGGGACGCGCGCCACGGCCAGCGCGGGCCGCGCGCGGGGGAGGGCTGGACGGCGATGCGCCAAGCGCCGGGCAAATCGACGTAGGCGTGAGGTTGGCCGCCCGGGTACGCCACGAGGGCGCCGAAGCCCGCCGGGTCCTGGTAGGTCGGTCCGTCGGCCGTCGTGATCGGCGTCTGGGTCGGCGTGTGCGGCGGCGCGTGGATCGTTGCGTCGATCACCACGGCGCCGTCACCGGCGTCCGGGGCGGCGCTCGCGTGTGCCTCGACGAGCCTGGGCTCTTCGTCCGGCGACACCACGCGGCCCGTCGGGTCGAGGCGGAGCGACGCGTCCCCGCAAGGCGCCCGATCGCCTTCGCTCGCGAGGGTGCTGCAGGCGCCGCAGCCGCAGCCGTCGCACACGGGAAGCTCCGCGTCGCCGACGAGACCTCGGCGTCCCCGAATCCACTGTTCGAGCGTGATCTCCGCCGGCGTGCCGGGCCCGCTCGCCAGCCACGCTTCGTGGTACTTGGCGGCGCTCTCGACGCCGACATAGCGGACGTGCCATGGCTCGTGCTTGTAGCCCGTCTTGGGATCGATCGGCACCGTCCAGTCGGTGCGCGGCTGGCAGCGCGATCCGTCTTTTCGGTCTTCGGGGTCGATTGGATACGAGACGACGAAGCCGTACCGCCACGCGTTCTCGTCGATCCAGCGCCCGCCCGGCGAGCAGCCGAAGCCGTTGCGGAAGACTCCCTGACCGCTCTTTTTGCCGCGGTCGGCCCAGTCGACGGTGAAGAGGTCGACCGTCGTTCCGAGCTGGTGCTGGCTGTGGCCAGGGAGCGCGCTCTGCTCGGTGGCTTCGCAAAATCCGCCGGGGGCTTGCCTCGCCCAGCCGGCGAAGACCCAGCATTGCGTGCCGAAGCCGCGGAACGCCGACTGGACGTGACCACGCACCCCGTCGGTCCGCATCTGATCGAGCATGCCCCCAAGGGCCTTGGCGGCGTCGGCGCGCAGGCAAGCGTGGGCGGCCTCGCACTCGGCCGCGGTACGCGGCGATCCGTCGTGCAGATCGACGAGGTCGGCCGGCACGTAGGCGGGGGGAAGCGCGCCGGCCGGCGAGCGATTGACGAGGGCGAGCAGGTCGTCGCCGTCGACGAACGACACGCGGGTATCGGCGCTCGCGATGAAGGAGCGAAACGGATTGCCCGAGAGGACTTGCGGGCACGTATAGCGCGCGACGGCGGCCGCTCTGCCGAAGGGTGCAGGGTCGGGGCTCGGCGGGGCCGTGGCGTCGGCCGGCGTCGCCGTGGTCGTGGCCGCGAGGGCGACCGAGACGAGCGCGGCGCGGTCGGGCACGTCTCGCTGGGTCCCGACCGTCGTGCGGCAGGACGGGGCGAGCAGTACGAACGAGGCCAGCGAGGCGGACGAGAACAGGGCGACGGCCCTTCGCGGAGTCGTCACCATTCGACCTGGTATCGGGCCGGGTCGTTGCCGCGCACGCGCACCATCATGCCGTGGTCGTGGAGGTCCACGACGGCGTGCGCGGCGGCCGCGCGGCCGGGGGCGTCGTCGTCCAGGTTCTCGATGAGGCTCTGCACAGTCACGTAGGGGATCCCGCCGATGAGGTCGAAGTGGTTCCAGTGCAGGTGCCCGTTGAACACCGCCCGCACGCGCCGGCTCTTTTGGAGCACCCGCCGGAGGTCGGCGCGCTCTCGGACGAGCGCCAGGTGGGCTCGTCCCGGCCACCAGCGCGAGTCGTCGAGAACTTGCTCGCTCGCCGAGTGGTGCATGAAGACGATCGTCGGCGCCGCGCCTTGCGCGAGGTCGGAGGCGAGCCACTCGAGCTGCGTCTCGGGGATGCGGATGTCGACGCCCTGGCGCTCGATCGTGTGCAAGACCACCCAGTGCCACCCGCCGTGGTCGAGTGAATAGTAAAGAGGGCCGCTTCGTTGCCAGAAGCGCGCGATGTCGTCGCGGTTCAGGTGGATGACGTCGTGGTTGCCGGCCACGTTCACGAGGGGCGCGCGTGACCCGCGCAAGATCGACTGGCACTCGCCGTAGCGGGCGAGGTCCGCTTCGCGCGACTCGTCTTCGATGTCATCGCCGAGGTTCACGACGAGGGCCGGGCGGACGTCGTCGTTCATTTTTTGAATGAACGCGCGCGCGAGGGTGCCGGCCTGGTGCGTCATCTTGCGGAGCTTGCCCTCGTAGCGAGCTTCGGGGCCGAAGTGAAGGTCGGTGACGATGCCGATGGTGAGAGGGTCCGCCATGCGCCGTGTAGAGCGTATACTGGCACGAGCATGCGCCCCATCATCATCGGTGCCGGAAGAGGCAGCCGCCTGGGCCCGAACACCGACGATATTCCGAAGGCCCTCGTTCCCGTCATGGGCAAGCCCATGCTCGAGTGGATCCTCGACGCCCTCGAGGCCGCCGGCTTCGCCCGCAAGGACGTCGTCTTCATCTGCGGGTATCGCGCCGAGGTGGTGAAGGCCCGCTACCCGGAGTTCTCGTTCGTGGAGAACGTCGACTGGGAGAAAAATAACATCCTGGCCTCCCTGCTGTGCGCGCGGAGCTACTTCACGGAGGGCTTCGTATCGACCTACGCGGACATCGTGTACCGGGGGTCGGCCGTCCGAAGGCTCGTCGCGTCTCCCTACGACAAGGTGGTCGTCTGCGACACGGACTGGCGCCGGCGTTACGTGGACCGGTCGCAGCATCCGGAGAGCGACGGCGAGAAGTTGCGCGCCGAAGGCTCCCGCGTCGTCGAGTTTTCCCGGCGCATTCCCGCGGAGCAGGCGAGCGGCGAGTTCATCGGCGTCGCCAAGTTCACGGCCGCGGGCGCGCGCGACCTGACGCAGGCGTTCGATCGCGCACGGCCGCTCTGGGAGGGGAAGACGTGGCGCGAGGGCCGGACCTTCGAGCGCGCGTACCTCATCGACTTGCTCGAGGACATGATCGAACGCGGGGCGGAGTTTCACCGCGTCGACACCCACGGGGGGTACATGGAGCTCGATACGCGCGAAGACCTCGCGTGCGCCGACAAGTGGTGGCGGGAATCGACTCCGGAGTGAGCGCCGCGCAGCCCGAGGTCCACATCGACGGCGTCGGGAAGCGCTTCGCGGCCAGCGGGCCCAAGGGGTCGAGCTCCGCCGCGCTCGATCAGGTCACCCTCGCGGTCGAACGAGGGGAGTTCGTCGTGGTCGTCGGGCCGAGCGGGTGCGGAAAGTCCACGATGCTGCGGATCGTGGCGGGGCTCGAAGAGCCCGACTCGGGCGCCGTGTCGATCGCCGGGCGACCCATGAGGGGTGTGGCGCCACAGGACCGCGACGTCGCCATGGTCTTCCAAGGCTATGCGCTTTACCCGCAGATGACCGCGCGACAGATCATGGAGTTTCCGCTCAAGATGCGAGGCGTCCCGCGGGCCGAGCGCGCGCGGGCGGTCGAGGAGGCGGCCGCGATGTTGCGGATCGACACCTTGCTCGATCGCCGTCCGGGGGAGCTCTCGGGCGGAGAGCGGCAAAGGGTCGCGATGGGACGGGCGGCCGTGCGAAAGCCGCGGGTCTTTCTCTTCGACGAGCCGCTTTCGAGCCTCGACGCGTCGCTGCGGGCCGACCTTCGACTCGAGATCGGCCAGCTCGTGCGGCGCCTCGAAGCGACGGCGCTCTACGTGACCCACGATCACGTCGAGGCCATGACCTTGGCCGACCGCATCGCCGTCATGAGGGCCGGGCGCGTCGCGCAGATCGCGACGCCGCGGGAGGTCTACGAGCGGCCGGCGAACGCCTTCGTCGGCGCGTTTCTGGGCTCGCCGCGGATGAACCTGTTCGCGGGCAGCGTGGAGGGAGGAATCCTGTTCGCTGGACCTTTCCGTTTGCCGCGACCGGCGGCGACGCTTCCGTATCGTGTCCAGGTCGGCGTCCGCCCCGAGCACGTGCTCGTGGTGGACGATTTCGCCGCGGCGGGGGAGGTCGGCGAGGTCGTCGCCGTCGAGCCGCTGGGTGCCGAGACCCATCTGCTCGTGCGCGTCGGCGGCCACGACGTGCGGGCGCGTGGCGCGGGGTTCGACGCACATCGACGGGGCGAATCGGTGCGCGTCGCCATCGATTGGGAGCACCTGCTCGTGTTCGACGCCGAGGGTGAAGGCGAGCGGTTGGCGTGACCCCTCCTCCGGCAGACCGCGGCCGGCCCGAGGGCCGACCCTTCGCGCAGTTCCGCGAGAGCCTGGGACACACGCGCCGCACGTTGCAGCTCGTGTGGCGCTCGTCCCCCGTGATGACCATCGCCCAGGCGTCGCTGACGGGCGTGGGGGCGCTCGTGCCGCTCGGGGTGGCTTACGCCGGCAAGCGGATCGTGGATGCGGTCGTCGCGCGGTCGGGCCAGGAGACCTTGAGATGGGTTTTCTTCGAGCTCCTGCTCGTGGTCGCGTCGGCGACGGTGCAGCGCGGGCTGGGCCTCGTCCGCAGCTTGCTCGGCGCGCGTCTCGGCATCGACATCAACGTGACGATCCTCGAGAAGGCCCTCGGGCTCGGCCTCCGCCACTTCGAGGACCCGGACTTCTACGACAAGCTGACCCGCGCGCGGCGCGAGGCCTCGTCGCGCCCCATCGCGCTCGTCTCGGAGAGCTTCGCCCTCGTTCAGAGCGTCATCACGCTCGCGGGCTATGCGGCGCTGCTCGTACGCTTCAGCGCGTGGGCGGTGCTGGCGCTCTTCGCGGCGACGGTGCCTGCCACGCTCGCGGAGATGCGCTTCTCGAAGCTCGTCTTCAAGAGCAGAAACTGGCGCTCCCCCGAGTCGCGCCGCCTGCTCTACCTCGAGTACGTCCTCGCGAACGACGAGCACGCGAAGGAGGTCAAGCTGTTCGGCCTCGGCCCGCTCCTCTTGAACCGTTACAAGAAGATGTCGGAGAGCTTCTACGACGAGGATCGCGGCCTCTACGTGCGGCGCGCGAAGTGGACGCACGCCCTCTCTCTCGTCGGCACGGCGGCCTTCTATGGGGCATACGCGTCGATGGCCCTCCTCGCGAGCACGGGCAAGCTGACCCTCGGCAACATGACGATGTACGTCGTTGCGTTCCGCCAGGGCCAGCAAGCGTTCCAGTCGGCGCTCTCGTCGATCGGCGCGATGTACGAGGACAACCTGTACATGGCCAACCTCTGGGACTACCTCCGTGTCGCAGACGCTGCGGCCGACGCCGCGACATCTCTCCCCTCGTCTCCGGCCGCTGCGGCGCTCCCGGAGGGTCCTCTCGGGCTCGTGCTCGAGGACGTGGGCTATCGGTACCCGGGCAAGGACATCTGGGCGCTCCGCCACGTCAGCCTGGCCATTCCGGCAGGCGCGAGCCTCGCCCTGGTGGGCGAGAACGGCGCGGGCAAGACGACGCTGGTGAAGCTCTTGACGCGCCTCTACGAGCCGACCGAGGGGCGCATTCTCCTCGACGGACGCAGTCTGGCCGACTGGGGCGAGGAGGGGCTGCGTCGCCGATTCTCGGTCCTCTTTCAAGACTACAATCAGTATCAGCTCAAGGTCCGCGAGAACGTCGGGTTCGGGAGCGTCGACCACATGCAAGAGGAGCCGCGCCTCGAGCGCGCGGTCGATCGGGGCGGTGCGGCCGGCGTGGTGGAAGGACTCAAGGGGGGGCTCGACGCGCCGCTCGGGCGCTGGTTTCAGGACGGGACGGAGCTCTCCGGCGGCCAGTGGCAGAAGATCGCCCTCGCCCGGGCGTTCATGCGCGAAGAGGCCGACATCCTCGTGCTCGACGAGCCGACGGCGGCGCTCGACGCGGAGGCGGAGCACGCCGTGTTCGAGCGCTTCCGCCTGCTCGCTCAGAACCGGACGACCATCGTCATCTCCCACCGGTTCCCGACGGTGCGCATGGCGCGCGCGATCGTGGTGCTGGAGAAGGGCCACGTGGTCGAGCAGGGGACCCACGACGAGCTCCTCGCGCGGGGCGGACGCTACGCGCGTATGTTCGCGCTCCAGGCCGAGGGATATAGATAAGACGTGCGCGCCTCGCGTCGCGATCTGCTGCGGGCCTGCGCCGCTTCGTTCGCCGGCCTCGGGTGCCGTCCTCGCGCGCGGCCGCGGCGGGAGAATGGGCGCGTCGTCGTCGAGCTCTGGTACGCCTACGGGGATCTGGTTCGGCGGGTGCTCCTCGAGCTCGTCGATCGCTTCAACGCCTCGCAGTCGCGCGTCTTCGTGCGGCCGATTCATCAGGGCGACTACCACGAGGCCCTCGCCAAGCTCCGCACGGCGATGGCCGCGGGCGTGGCACCGGCCCTCACCCACGTAGTGCTCGAGGTCGTCCCCTACCTGGCGCGCTCCGGAGTCCTCGAGCCGCTCGACGGCTACGACGGCGCACGAGACATCGACTTCGTGCCCGCGCTCGCCCAGAAGGGCGCGTTCGCCGGGGCGGAGCGCGAGCCCATGGTGGCGGTGCCGTTCAACCGGTCCACGCCGATCGTCTTCGCGAACGCGCGCATCTTCGACCAGGAGGGGGCCGCCTTCCCGCGCACGTGGGAGGAGCTCGCGGCGGTCGCCAAGCGCCTCACCACCCGCTCCTCCGACGGCGAGGTGCGTTGGGGGTTCGAGGTGCCCATCTCGTGGTGGTACTGGGTCGCGATGGTCGGACAGGCGGGCGGGAAGCTCATCGAGGCCGACGGCAGGGTGTCGCTCGGCGGAGACGCGGGGGTGGCGGCCATCCGCTTCTGGCAGCGCCTCGTCTGGCAAGACCGCGTGATGCGCCCCCCGGCCGGGCGGGACTACCAGGCGTGGCAATCGTCGAACGAGAGCTTCTTGCGCGAGCGGGTCGCCATGATGTGGAGCAGCACGGCCTACGTCCGTTACCTCGAGGAGAACGCGAAGTTCCCGGTCGTCACCGCGCCGTTGCCGCGCGGCGTCCGCGCCGCGGTGCCGACGGGCGGAACCATGTTCGTCGTTGTCCGCGCCGCGCCCGAAGAAGAGAAGCGCGCGGCGTGGGAGTTCGTCCGATGGATGTGCGAGCCCGATCAGACCATCGCCTGGTCGACGCGTACCGGGTACATGCCCGTGACGCGGCCCGCGGTCGATCGCCTCGTGGCCGAAGGATGGTACGCGCGACACCCGAACGACCGCGTCGCTTACGATCAACTCCGTGACGTCGAGCCCTGGCCGTGGTCGACCGAGCTCTTTCGCATCGACCGTGACATCGTCGAGCCGCGGCTCGAGGCGGCGGTGCTGACGGGGCGCGACGCCGCTCAGCTCATGGCCGAGGCGCGGGAGGAAGCCGCGAGGGCCGCGTGAGACCCCGCGCCGGCTGGCACCCGTGGGCGATGCTCGCGCCGACGTTGGCGCTCCTCGCCGTCTTCTTCCTTCTGCCGATCGGCGTCTCCGTGTACGAGAGCCTCTTTTCCTGGGACCTGCTCACGGCGCCGCGCTTCGTCGGCGTCGCCAACTACCGAGCGCTCGCCGCCGGCGGGGGCCTTCTCGGCATCGCGCTCCGGACGATCGCCTATAGCGGGATGGTCGTCGCCGGCACGATGACGCTGGGCTTGGCGCTGGCCATCGCCCTCGACCGGCCGGGGCGGATCTTCGCCGTGGCTCGGGCGAGCGTCTTCAGCGCCTATGTGGTGAGCTGGGTCGCCGTCGCGCTGCTCTGGATGTGGCTCCTCGACGGCAACGCGGGCGTGCTCGGGCGTGCCCTGCGCGCCGTCGGCGCGACGCCGCTCTCGCCGCTCGGCGACCCGCGCTGGGCCCTTCCGACGCTCGCGGTCGTGGGGATCTGGAAGCTGACGGGGTACGCGATGGTGGTGTTCCTGGCCGGGCTGCGGTCGGTGCCGCGCGCGTTGCACGAGGCGGCGTCGCTCGACGGCGCAGGGCCTCTCGCGAGGTTCCGCCACGTGACCTTGCCCGCGCTCGCGCCGACGACGGCGTTCGTGGCGACCACGAGCCTCGTGACGAGCTTCCAGGCGTTCGACGTCGTCCGCATCATGACGCAGGGCGGCCCCGCGCAGGCCACGCAGCTCTTCGTCTACGCGATCTACGAGCAGATCTTCCTCGACCTCAGCGTGGGCCGCGCGAGCGCCCTCTCCGTCGTGTTCTTCGTCTTGCTCCTCGCCATCGCGTCCCTCCAGCTCGGGGCTTGGCGCTCGCGGACGCGGGGCCGGGCATGAAGGCGGTCGTCCGCGTCGCGTCGTATGCGATCGCCGTCGTCGCGGGGTCGGCGTGGCTGCTGCCGTACGCATGGATGCTGGTCACCTCGTTGAAGACCGTGCCGGAGATCGTGGCGCGGCCGACGGCGCCCCTGCCCCAACACCCCCAGCTCGGCGCCTATCGGGAGGTGTTCGCGACGATTCCGGTCGGGCGATACATGGCGGTCACGGTCGGGATGGCGCTCTCCATCGCCGTCTTGCAGGTGGTGCTCGCGCTGCCGGCCGGGTACGCGCTCGCCAAGCTGCGGTTCGCCGGGAGGCGCTCGGCGTTCGGAGTCGTGCTGGCGAGCCTCCTCGTTCCGGCGCAGGCGACCTTCGTCCCGGTGTTCCTCCTCTTCGCGCGGATCCGGCTCGTCGACACGATGGCCGCGCTGATCGTGCCCTTTGCGGCCAGCGCGCTCGGGACATTCCTCGTCCGGCAGGCGCTCATGGCGGTGCCCGACGAAATCATCGAGGCGGCGCGGATGGACGGGGCGAGCGAATGGACCATCGTCTACCGAATCCTCGCGCCCATACTGAAGCCGATACTGGTCTCTCTTTTCCTCGTGAGCTTCGTCTTTCATTACAGCGACTACTTCTGGCCGCTCGTCATGACGACGGGCGACGACGTTCGAACGTTGCCGCTCGGCGTGGCGCTCCTCCGCGACCAGGGCATGGGCGTCCGCTGGCACGTCGTCATGGCGGGCAACGTGGTGCTCTCGGCGCCGCTCCTCGCGCTCTTCGCCTTCGCCCAGAAGCATCTCGTGCGCGCGGTCGGCGGCGTCGAGTAAGGACGCCGCATGCCGGACGCGCCCCTCCGCGACTCAGGACGCGGCGGAGGGGGGCAGCGTGAAGAAGAACGCGGCGCCGCGGCCCACCGCGCCCTCGGCCCAGATGCGACCGCCGTGGCGATCGACGACGCGGTGGACGGTCGCCAGGCCCACGCCCGTACCGGGAAAGTCCGCGGCGTTGTGGAGGCGCTGGAAGGGCGTGAAGAGCTTCTCGGCGTAGGCCATGTCGAACCCGGCGCCGTTGTCTCGGACGAAGTAGACGGTCGCCCCTTCGCGCTGCTCCGCGCCGACTTGGATGCAGGGCGCGGCGGCTTTGGAGGTGAACTTCCAGGCGTTCCCCACCAGGTTGTCGAACAGCACCCGCATCAAGCGGCGGTCGGCGTCGACCTTCAGGTCGTCTTCCACGACGAGGTCCACGGACCGATTCGGGTCGCGACCCTTCAGCTCCTCGAAGACCTTCCGCGCGATCTCCGAGATGTTCACGCGCCCGCGCTGGATGTCCGCCCGGCCCACGCGTGAGAGCTCGAGCAGCCCGTCGATGAGCTCCGCCATGCGGTGCGTCCCCGAGCGCACGTGGTCCAGATAACCGCGGCCACGCTCCTCGAGGAGCTCGCCGTACTCTTCGAGGAGCGCGACGCTGAACCCGTCGATCCCGCGCAGCGGCGCGCGGAGGTCGTGCGACACGGCGTAGCTGAACGCCTCGAGCTCCTCGTTCTTGCGCTGGAGCTCTCCGACCAGCGCGGCGCGCGCGTCGGCGATTTCGCGGGCCGCGCGCTCTTGGGTCGCGAGGAGCTCGCTGTGGAGGAGCGTCTCGCGGACCCGACGATGCTCGTCTTCGAACTGCTTGCGCCGCATCTGGGCGCGCACCCGCACCTTGAGGACCTCGAACTCGCTCGATTTCGAGATGTAGTCGTCCGCGCCGAGCTTGAGCCCTTCGATCATCGACTCGCGATCGTCGAGGGACGTGAGCATGATGAGCGGCACGTCGCGGACGACCGGGCTGTCCTTGATTCGCTGGCAGGTCGCCTTGCCGCCGAGGCCGGGCATGACGAGGTCGAGGAGGATGCAGTCGACCGTCTGGATCGAGAGCAACTCGATGGCCTCCTCCCCCGACCGCGCGAGGACGACGTCGTACCCCTCGCTTCGAAGGATCTCCCCGAGCTCGTGGAGGTACGTCGGGCTGTCGTCGACGGCGAGGATGCGCTTGGGTCCGAACAAGCTGGCCGCGTCCATCGGCGCCGCGGTCACGGCGCGCAAGATGGCCGCGAGGCGCGCGAGGACGACGTCGAGGTGCTCGTCCTTGCGCATGAACGCGTCCGCGCCCGCGTCGAGAGCACGGAGCTCCGCCCCGTGGTCGTCGTCGCCGGTGAGGAGTACGCAGGGCGTCTGCCGGAGGGCCTCGTCGAGGCGGATGCGCCGGATGACGGCCGCCCCGTCGACGCCGGGGAGGAGCCCGTCGACCAGGATGGCCGCCGGACGGTTGGCGGCGGCGACGTGGAGCCCGTCCTCGCCGGTCGCGGCGTCGAGCACGGAGTAGCCGGCGCCCTCGAGGGTGCGTCTCAGCTCGGCGCGGAACGTGGCGCTGTCGTCGATGACGAGGACGGACGTCTTCGTGAGCTCGCCTTGCGCGCCTTGGCCGACGAGCTCGCGCGCCCGCGCCACGACGTAGTTGATGTCGTAGGGCTTGCCCACGTAGTCGTCCGCGCCGATCTGGAGCGCGCGGATCCGGTCCTTCACGTCGGCCTCGGTCGACAGCATGAGGACGGGCAGCGTGGAAGAACCCGTGCTGCGGATCTCTCGGAGCAGCTCGACGCCGTCGGCGTCCGGCAGGAGCACGTCGAGAACGACCAGCGACGCCTTCTCCCGCGCGAGGGCGCCCCGCGCTTCCTCGCCCGTGGCGCAGGGGATGGGGCGGAAGCCCGCGGCGCGGAACGCGTCGGCCAGGTCCATGCGGACCGTGAGGCTGTCATCGACGATGACCACGGCCTCGTTCATGGTTCGAACGCACCCCTTGCGTCGACGGTCGCGAGGGCGGTGAGGGCGGCTCCGATTTGATCGAGCGGCAGGATGCGCTCCGCGGCCCCGTTCAGCATCGCCTCGCGGGGCATCCCGTACACGACCGACGTGGCTTCGTCCTGGGCGAACGCCGCACCGCCCTGGCGGCGGATCGCGAGCAAGCCCGCGGCCCCGTCGCGTCCCATGCCCGTCAGGATGCAACCCGCGGCGGCGGCCGCGTAGTCCTCCGCGATGGCGTCGAAGAGGACGTCGATCGAAGGTCGGCACGAGTGCCGCGGTGGGTCGGTCGTGAGGCCGAACCGGTGCGCGCGGACGACGAGGTGCCGCCCCGGCGGCGCCATCGCGACGCGGCCCTTGTACGACGCGACGACGTCTCCGTCGCGCGGATACGCGACGCGGTGGTGCGTCTGCGAATCGAGCCAGTCGGCGAAGGCGGCCCCGAAGACCTCGTCGATGTGGAGCACGATCACGATGGGGATCGGGAAGCCGCTCGGGATCGCGCTGAGCACGGCCACGAGCGCCGCCGGACCACCGGTCGAAGCGCCGATGGCGATGAGCTCCGCTTTGCGCGAGCGCCGGGAGCCTCCCGCGCTCGGCGTCGGGCTCAACGAGGGAGGGGGGTGGCGCGAGGCCACCGCGGGCACCGCGTTCGACGAGCGACCGAGCGCGCCGAGGCGAGCCCGCGGGTGCGTGATGACCTTGATGCGGGACACGAGCTTGACCGCCGCGCGGAACTGCTCGTCCCAATCGGCGTCCGAGTCGTCGCCGCGCGGCTTCTCCATGACGTCCACCGCTCCCGCGGCGAGGGCGTCGTACGTCTTGAACAGCTCGCCGCGGTTGAACGACGCCGACACGACCAAGATGGGCGTGGGGTGGTGCGCCATGATGTATTCGGTGGCCGCCAGCCCGGTCATCACCGGCAGCATCATGTCGAGCGTCACGACGTCGGGATCCAGCTCGTGGCAGAGCTCGATCGCTCGCTTGCCGTCGGACGCTTCGCCGACGACCTCGATTTCAGGATCGGCGCGCAGGACCTCGAGGAGGCGCTGGCGCACCGTCATCGAATCCTCGACCACAAGAACCCGGACCTTGGCCATGCGTCATCCGATGAGTTGGCGGATCACCTTGAGCAGGTGCCCCTGATCGAATTCCCCTTTGACGATGTACGCGCGCGCGCCGACATCCTCGCCGCGGCGCCGGTCTTGCGGCGCGTCTCTCGACGTTACCAGAATCGCCGGCGTGCCGCGAAGCAGCGGGTCGGCGCGCGTCCGGGCGACGAACTCGAAGCCGTCGATGCCCGGCATCTCGACGTCGACCAAGAAGAGCCCGTAAGCACCCTCGCCGTTGCGCGCGCGGGCCTTGGCGATGCCTTCTTCCGCCGAGGTGGCGAGCTCGACTCGGTACCCCGCCGACTCGAGGATGCTCTGCTCCAGCATTCGCGTCGTCAGCGAGTCGTCGATGACCAGGATCGTAGGCGTCACCTTCGGGGCGGCGTCCGCCGGAGCGGCCACCCGGTCCTTCGCGTGGGCGGCGTCCACGAGCGCCCGCGGGTCGATGACGAGCTGCGGGCTGCCGTCCGCGTCGAGCGAGGCGCCCGCCGCGATGGGCACCGGGCCCGCCAGGGCGGGCAGGGGGCGCAGGACGATGCTCGTCCTCCCGATCAGTCGATCGACGCCGACGGCCGCGGCGCGTGACCCGGCCTGGACCACGACCGCCGTCCACCGCCGCGCGCCTGCACCGTTCGACGTCGTCCGCCGGAGCGCGGCGGCGAGCGGCGCGAACGGGACGATCGCGTCCTCCACCACGATGGAGTCACCGTCGCCCGAGCGCACGACGGCTCCGGGTGCGAGGGCCAACGTGCATTGGACGGCGTCGAGAGGGATCGACACCGTCAGGCTGCCGGCCTCCACGACGATGGCGGCGATGGACGACACCGAGAGGGGAACGCACACGTCGATCGTGGTGCTTCGTCCGGGCTGGCTGGAGAGGGTAACGTCGCCTTTCAGCTGAGCGACGGTGTTGCGGAGGACGTCGAGGCCGATCCCGCGGCCCGAGACCTCGGTCACACGGTCGGTCGTCGTCACGCCGTTCTCGAGAATGAGCCGGAAGACCTCCTCGGCGCGGAGTCCGGACGCGTCGAGCCCGCGCGCGAGGGCGCTGCGCCGGACTGCCTCGACGTCGATCCCGCGCCCGTCGTCGCTGCACACGAAGGCCACGCGATTGCCCCGGCGCTGGACGTCGACCCGCAGCTGGCCAGCGGCCGGCTTGCCCGCCGCGACGCGGGCCGCCTCCGGTTCGATCCCGTGGGCGACTGCGTTGCGCACCACGTGGAGCAGGCCGTCGCGAAGGGCGAGGAGCACGTGGGCTTCGAGGCGCTGGTCGCCGCCCGAGGTCTCGAAGCGGACGGTCTTGTTCAGCGACTGCGCGGCGTCCCGTACCGCGCGCTCCAGGGTAGGGAACATCGTGCTCGCGGGAAGGAGTCGGAGCTGGCTCGCGCGGTCTCCGACCTCCGTCGTCTCCCGTTCGGCGCGCTCGAGGCTCGACGTCAGGTTGCGCTCCGTCCGGGCGAGGCCCCCGGCGAGCTCCTCGGCGACGGCCCTGGCGCGCGTGCCGCGAGGCGCCAGCTCCACGAGCGCGCGGGCGAGAGAGCGGCTCCGCGCGAGGTCCTCCATGTCGCGCCGGATCGCGGCGAGGTGGACGTGGCTCTCGAAGACGCCCGCCAGCAGCGCGTCCATCTCGGCGATTTCGACGCGGACGTTCTTCAGCTGCTCGTCGGCGCGCGGGGGCTTCGGAGCCTCGTGTAGAGGACCCTGTCCTTGTGGCGCCGCCGGGGGGGCGTCGAGGCCGGCGACGAGCGACGTCATCTCGTCGAGGAGCGCGAGGACGCGATCGACCCCCTCCCGCGCCACCGTCCCGGCGCCCTTTTCGCGGTGTGGCGCGAGCAGGTCCTCGACCGCGTGGGCTCGCTCCGCGATGGGGGGTTGCCGGACGACGCGCGCGGCGCCCTTCAACGTGTGCGCCATCCGGAGCATGTGGACGACGAGATCCGACCTCGAGCTTCCCTTCTCGAGCTCCAGCGCTCCTTGACCGAGGGCGTCGAGGAGCTCACGGGCCTCGACCCGGAAGTACTTGTATTGGTCTCTCGACACCGACCGCTCGCCTCAGGTCGCCTGGGGCCGAATGAGCAGCGAGAGGTTCTTCGAGAGGTGGGTGAGCTGGGACGACGTCTGAAGCGTCTGCGTCGAGCTCGCCTCCGTCTCGCGGGCGGCTTGGGACACGTTGACGACGGCGATGTTCACCTGCTCCACCGCGGTCGTCTGCTGCTTCGTGCTGAGCTCTATCTCCTTCGCGGCTTGCGAGGTGGTCACCACCAGACCCGCGATCTGCGCGAACGCCGAGGCGACCTCGCCGAAGCTCCGGGTGCCGGCGTCGACGGCCTTCGATCCGCCCTCGGTCGCCATGACCGTGGTGTTCACGGCGGCCCGAATGTCGTCGACGAGGCCGCGTATCTCCTTGGTCGACCCGCCCACGCGGTCGGCGAGCTTTCGGATCTCGTCGGCGACGACCCCGAAGCGGCGGCCGACCTCGCCCGCGCCCGCGGCCTCGATGGTGGCGTTGATGGCGAGGATGTTCGTCTGCTCCGCCAGCTCGTTGATGATCTCGAGAATGCCGCCGATCTGCTGCGATTTTCTGCCGAGGTCGAGCATGTGCGCGACGATGGCGTCGACCTGGCGCTTGATGGCGCCGACGGCCTCCTGGGTCTTGCCCACCGAGTCCCCGCCGGCCCGCGCCGAAGAGCCGGCCTCCGCGGCGATCTGCGCCACGCGTTGCGCGCTCTCCGCGATCTGCCGCGACGTCGCGAGGAGCTCGCTGATGGTCGTCGTGATCTCGCTCATCGCCATCGCTTGCTCCTTCGCTCCGGACACCTGTTGGTTCGCGGCCGACTGGAGCTCGGTCGATGAGCTCTGCACGTGCTGGACGGCGGAGCCTATCTGGGACGTCAACGATCGCGTGATGACGAACCCCGCCGCCAGGACCAGGAAGAGACAGAGCAGCGTTCCTCCGAAGATCGTCGATTTGGCCGCGCCGGCCGCAGCTTCCACCTCCTCCGCGCGCCGCTTCAGGAGGTCTCGCTGCTCGTGGTCGATGAGCGCCGCGATCCGGCGGATCTCGTCCATGTCGCGCTTGCCCGACCCTGCCCGCACGATCTCGGCGGTGGGTTCGAATCCCGAGCTGCGAAAGAGCTCCACGGTCCGCTTCAGCTCACCCATCTTCGCCGCGATAATGGGGTCGAGCTCGTCGATCCAGCGCTGCAGGTTCGGGTCGTCCGGCGTGAGCTCGCGCACCTCGGCCAGCGCGGTGGGCAGCGCCGTCACGGCGTGGGTGTAGGGCTCGAGGAACGATTCGTCTCCCGTGATGATGAGTCCGCGCTGGCCCGTCTCCGCGTCCTTGAGGAGGCTCAAGAGCCCCGTCATGTGTTCGAGGACGACGTGGGCTCGTGCGACCGTGTAGCTCGTGGTCGTCAGCGCGACGATCCCGCGGTAGGCCACGATGCCCACGACGAGGAGCAAGGCGAAAGCGAGGGTGAATCCGGCGGCGACTCTTCTTCCGAACGTCCACGTCATCGAGATGGCTCCTTCGGGCTTCGGGCGGTCTCCCCCGCGAGCGCCGCCGGTGGCGGCGGTCCTTGGCCCACTTTGGTTTGGACGGTTTGGATGATGCTGAGGACGTTGATCACGCTTCGGGTCGCGGCGCCGTGGACGAGCACCTCGCGGACGTGCAGGCGCTCTTCGGTGCTTCGCGCGCGGAGGTCCGCGCGCGAATGCTCGGCGTACCCGTCGAAGTCGGCGAAGGCGAGCGCGAGGGGCTCGGCGTCGCCGCACAGAATGAACCAGCGGGGTGGCCCGCCGAGCGGCCCGTGACCGAGCAGCCCTGCCAGGTCGTAGACGGGCACGAGGTTGCCGCGAAAGCCCGCGAGACCGAGAAGGTCGCCGACGTCGGACGGGAGGGGAATGATCCTGCGCGCGGCGGCGAAGCCGCGGATCTCCCGGACGCGGATCGCGTACGCGCCATCGCCGACCTTGAGCAGGACGAACGGCTCGAGCTCCCTCGACAGGTCGGCGGGGGGGGCGGAGAACGCTCGGTCGAAGGCTTCACGGAGCCTTTGAGCCGCGGACGACGCGCGATCGACGGAGCTCACGGACCACCCCCGGCGGCGCGCAGCTCGGCGCGGCAAAGCTGGGTGAGGGCCTCGCGGGTGAAGCCCCCTCCGAAGAGCAAGACCCGCGACGCGTCTTCGCGTACGAGGAGGGCGAGCGCCTCACGAAGCTCTCGCTGCGCGGCGCGCATGTCGCCCGCGCGCCGCGCGAGGAGGCCGAGGTGCAAGCGCGGCATCGCAAAGGCCGGGTCGAGGTAGGCGGCGACCTGGTGTTGATCGACCGCTCCCGTGCTGTCCCCGGCGCCCTCGCGGCAAAGCGCCAGGAGATAGTGGGCGCCCGCGCTCATTTCGTCGAGCCCGCGAAGCTCGTGGCAGACCGCCTCGGCGGCGGCGAGTTGCCCGCTGTGGGTCAGGAGGGCCGCGCGGAGCAAGAGCACGTCGGCGTCGGGCGCCGGTTCGTGGGGCAGGTCGGCGAGGAGATCGAGCGCCTCACCGAACCGTTCGCGCTCGAGCAAGGCCAACGCCCGGTTCACGTGGCGGGCGCGTTCCGAGACGGCGCTCACGGAGGGCGCGGCGGGCCATGGCGCCGATCCGGACGCCGGGGCCGCGGACCTCTCGCTGAGCTCCTGAATGCGCGCGGTCGATCGGTTCACTCCGTCGACCCAGTCGGCCGCCCAGTCGCTCCCAGGCGCCTCGCGTTCGCGCGGCGACGGGAGAGACGCCGCCATGGCCATCTCCGAGCTCGCCGGTTCCGCATCCGAAGCGCCGGGGTCTCGCCGCTGGTAATAGAAGGTGTCGTGCGTGTGGCAAAGGTGAAAGCCCTGCGAGAGGCCGCGCATGTTCTCGGCGTGACCCAAGAAGAGGTAGCCGGCGGGGACGAGCGTACGCCGTAGCCCGGCGACGACCTCCTGCGCGACCTCGGGCAAGAAGTACATGAGGACGTTCCTGCAGAAGACCACGTCGTACGTGCCGGCGGCCGCGATCGCTCCGCGGGAGGCCGCCAGGTTGCGCTCCTCGAATCGGACGCTCTTTCGTATCGACTCGTCGATCGCGAACTCGCGGCCGACCTTCGAGAACCAACGCACTTGCACGTTGGCTGGCGTATCCCGGAGCGACCAGGTCGAGTAGCGGCCGAGCGTCGCGCGCTCGATGGCCGCCGGGTTGACGTCGACGCCGAGGATCGTCACGTCCCAGCTCGGGTCCACGCGCTGGCGGACGAGGATCGCCAGCGTGTAGGCCTCCTCGCCCGAGGCGCACCCGGCCGACAGGATCCGCAACTTCCGCGACGAGGCGTTCGCCGCCATCCGCTCCGGGAGGACGACCTCCGCGAACGCGTGGATCTGGTCGACGTTGCGGAAGAAATACGTCTCCCCGACGGTGAGCTCGCGGGCGAGCGCGCGCACGTCGTCCGGGCTCGTCGTCGCGCCGTCAAGGCGCTGCAGATACGGCTCCGCCGAGGTCCCGGGGGCCAGCCGGTCGAGCGCGTCGGCGAGCGACTCCAGGCGATTCTCGGCGAACTGCAGGCCGAGGAGGCGCGCCACGCTCGTACGAAACCGTTCGAGGTGCGTCGGCGTCTGCGCCTCGATCACGACGGGCGCTCGCGCCGGTCGAAGGCCTCCCAGACGGAGGCGGGAGCGAGGCGGGCGCTGTTCAGGATGAACATGAGGGCCGCGTCGTGCGTGCCGATGGCCGAGACCATGTCGGCGTCCGCGTCGCGCAGGAGCGGAGGCAGTCGTTCGAGCGAGCCGGGCGGCACCGTCGCTACGCCGATCACGGCCTCGACCGCGAGCGCGGCGACGCGGCCGCCCGTTCGCAACGTGACGAACATGCCCGACCCCGCCGCCGTTCCCGGAGAGGGGGCGCCCACGATCCGCGCGGCGTCGAGCACGGGGACCGGTGAGCCCCGCACCACCGACAGCCCTCGAACGAACGGCGGCGCACCGGCGATGGGCTCGATGGGAAGCGCCCGCATCGTCTCCGATACGTGCTCCGCCGGAACCGCGCACACGAGAGACCCCACCCGACAGAGAACCGCGACTCCCGCCACATCGCCGAGTTTGCTCAATATCGGCCCCCTCACGTATTTCGGTAAACGCGACCACTATACGACGTCACCGCGAAGCGTGGCACCGCGCTGATGCGTTGCCGTCGATTCGAGCCGCGGACTCCCGCCCAAACTCGACCAGGTTCGAGCAGACTCGGCAAGACGCCGCGATGGGCGTCGTAAAGTCGACAAATGGGTCGGGCGCTCAACCCCTCAAAACGCGCGAGGCGCATAAACCAATGTGGGCGAAGATGCTCGGGGTGCGCGGGCGCCGGAGAGAGGGGACTCGCGTGGCCACGCGAGTGCCGCTTTTTTGCTTTGACTCCTTTCGCCGATAGCTGAGGATTGTAGCGTGAGGGGTTGTCGCGGCAGCGCGTAGGCGCGCGGTCTCGCGTCGCTCCACGTTCTGCATCATTCCGAATCCCTCCCTCACTCGCGAAGTAATGCCCCGACCCCTGCGTCTCCTGATGATCGAGGACAGCGAGGACGACGCTGCCCTCCTCCTGCGCGAGCTCCGTCGCGCCGGGTACGACCCGGTTGCGGAGCGTGTCGACACCGTGGCGGATCTCGAGCGCGCGCTCGACGAGCCATGGGACATCATCCTGTGCGACTACCGGATGCCGATGCTCGACGCGCTGAAGGCGCTCTCGGTCGTGCGGAGCCGGTCGATCGACACGCCGTGCATCATCGTGTCCGGCACGGTGGGCGAGGAGCACGCGGTCGCGGCGCTCCGCTCGGGCGCACAGGACTTCGTCCTCAAGGACAAGCTCACCCGTCTCGCGCCGGCGATCGAGCGCGAGCTCCGCGACTCGGAAACCCGCATCAAGCACGCGCGCGCCGAGAGCACGCTCAAGGCGACCGAGGCGAGCTTTCGCTCCGCGTTCGAGCTCATTCCCGACGGTGTCCTCGTTTGGCGCGGAGACACCGTGGCGCACGCCAACGGGGCCGCCGTCTCGATGCTGGGGGGCACCGGCCAGGACGATCTCGTCGGCAAATCCATCTTCGAGCTCTTCGCCTCGTCGGAGGGGGGGCTGGTGCGCGAGCGCATGCCGACGATGGGTGGGGCCGCCGCGCCCGTCTCGTTGGGCGAGCTCGCGATGGTGCGCGTCGACGGAAAAGCAATCCACGTCGAGACGACGGTCGTTCCGGTGCTCTTCGACGGCGAGACATCCATGCTCGGCGTCATCCGAGACGTGTCCGCTCGGCGCGAGCTCGTCGCGCGCGCCATGCAGATGGACCGCATGCTCGCGGTGGGCACGCTCGCCGCGGGCGTCGGTCACGAGATCAACAATCCGCTCGCCTACGTGATGGCCAACCTGACGTTCGCGAACGAGCAAATCTGCCGAGCCCAGGGAGACCTCGAGGGCATCGGCGAGACGTCGCCGGCCGCTCGCGCCGTCGCCGCCCAGCTCGCGGAGGTCGTCACCATTTTGGCCGACGTGGACGAAGGCGCCCACCGCATCCGGGACATCGCGCGCGACCTCAACACGTTCGCGCGCAACGACGAAGAGCTGCGCCCGGTCGATCTGCGCGCCGTCGCCGACGCCGCCCTCAGGATGGCCACCCCCGAAGTCCGTCACCGCGCGCGCGTGACAAAGGAATACGACAACGTCCCGCCCGTCCTCGCCAGCGCGTCCCGCGTCAGCCAGGTTCTCCTGAACCTAGTCGTCAACGCGGCGCACGCGATCGCGAAGGGCGCGCACGACGCCAACGAGATCCACGTGCGCATCGCGTACGAGGCGCCGCTCGTCGTCGTCGAGGTGCGCGACACGGGACACGGGATCGCTCCCGAGCACCTCGAGCGGCTCTTCACCCCGTTTTTCACGACGAAGCCAGTGGGCGAGGGCACGGGTCTCGGCCTGTCCATCTCGCGGCGTATCGTTCGGTCCTTCGGCGGCGACATCGAAGTGAAGAGCGTGCAAGGCGTCGGCACCACGATGCGCGTCATCCTGCCCGCGGTCGCCGCGGCGCCCGCCACGGAGGCTCCGCCGCCGAGTTCGATGGGCGCACCGGGCCGGCTCCTCTTCATCGATGACGAGCGCATGGTGGGCGTCGCCTTCCAGCGCGCCTTCTCGCGCGAGCACGAGGTCGTGGTGGTCCAGAGCGCCACGGAGGGGTGGGCGCGACTCGCCGCCGGAGAGTGCTTCGACGCGATCTTCTGCGACATCCACATGCCGGACATGACCGGGCTCGATTTCTACGAGAGGCTCGAGCGCTCGTTCCCGCGTCTCGCGAAGCGCGTGGTCTTGATCACCGGCGTCGGGCAAGAGCGATCCACGCGCGAGCTCGTCGAGAAGGGGAGGGCTCCGGTCCTCGCGAAGCCGCTCGACATGGGCAAAGTGCGGTCGCTCCTCGCGCACCTTCTCGGCAGTCGCGCGGCCTGATCGCCGGAAGCCCTCTATCGAAAGGCGATGACGCCGGCTTCGAAGAGCTCGCGCGCCGCACGCAGGGCGTCTGCGCGAGGCATGGCCGATACGTCGACCGCGCTCTCGAGGTCGAGCGTGCCGTCCATCAACGAAAGCAGGAATCCCGCACGATGATCCAGCGGTAGGTCGCGCAGCTCCGCGGGGGACATCGTGATGAACGGCGTGCCTCCGATTCCTCGGGCCCACGTCTCGTCGTCGATCGTCGGCAATACGCGCGTCGCGAGGCGACGCTCGGATCGCGGCACCTCGGTCTTGATGCGCGCGTCCGAAGCCCTCGCATACTGGATGGGATCGAACGACGGAGGCGTCGTCGACCGCTCGTTCGTCTTGGGCATACTCCCCGTTTCTCACTTTACCGTGAAAACGGGTGATGCGCCTGGCTCACCTTTCGATACGTAGGCCCTCGGCTTCCCAGCCCAGTATCCCGCCCTCGAGGAACGCGATCGGCATACCCTGTTCGGCGAGCTTGGCGGCGAGCTCCTTCGTACGATCTCCCGAACGGCAGTACAGCACCGGCTGCCCTTGAAGCATGTGGAGCTCGGCCAAACGCGACTCGATCTCCTCGATGGGCATGTTCACCGCGCCGGGAAGATGTACACGCTGGTACGCCGCCGCGTCTCTCGTGTCGACCGGCACCACGGCGCCCGCGGCCAACAGCTGGCCCAGCTCGGCGGGCTTCAGACTGCCCGCGGTCGTCGGGAAAAAGGGCTCGACGAGCTCCCGCATCTTGTTCTTGCGGATGGCGCCGACCACGACGTCCTGCGGGCGCCCTTCGGCGAAGACCATGAACGTCGGCACGCTCTGGACGCGGAGCTGTTGGGCGATGACCGGCGAACGATCGACGTCGACCCTCACCACCTTGGCTTTGCCCGCCGACTCTCGTGCAAAGGCCTCTACCTCGGGTGCGATCGCCTTGCAGGGCTGGCACCAATCCGCGGTGAACTCGAGGAGCACGGGCAGCTCACTCCGGAGCACCTCCCGCTCGAAATCGCGCTCGGTGACGTACGGCACGGCCCCTGCGCTCGCCGCGTTGGCCCCTTGGGGCGCCGGCCCGCCTCCCGGGCCCCTACCGAAACCGCCCAGAATCGTCATCTTTCTCGCACTTCTATACGCACCCACACGAGAGAGTCGAGGGGGTGCGGCGCGCTTTTTGAGCGCGGTCCCTTTTTTGCGCTGCGTTGGTGCGTCCCGGCCGATAGGCAGTACACTAAGTCCTCAGTGAACGTGGCTTTTCTCGGGCTCTGCGGGCGCGCGAATCGGTTCGTGCATCCCGCTCGAGGAGCTTGGGTGCCACCCTTCGAGCAACGTCCTGGACACGAGATCTGGCAACGCCGCATGCGTGAGGGCGGCAGATGACGAATTCGAACCAAGACACGGACCCGTCCACCCCGGGCGCCAAGCGACAATCGGAGCCACGGACGCTGGGCGCCCGACCGGTCGAGCCCGCACGAGGTTCGCATCGGTCTCGGCCGAACACCGACCCCGGTATCGCCCCGCCCGGGCCGATGCTCCCGGTGCCCGATCACCCGATGAATATCGTGGTGCCGCCCCCGGCGTCGGCGCGCGCGTTGAACGACTCGGTGGACGTCCTGCTCGAGGGGATCAGCCGCGAGCTCCCTGATCGGACGCGCGCCACATCCCACAGCGACGGCCACTCTGCGGCACGGTATCACGTGGAGCATGCGGTCCGTGCCTCGGACCGGTCCCCTCCGCGGGACGAGCCCAAGGTCGTCATCGAACGTGTGCCCGCCGGCCAGACAGCGCGGGTCGCCCGGTACGCCGGTCCCGTCGACGAGGACGACCAGCGTGAGTGGACGGAGAACACCACCATCACGACGCACTCGGTGGCGTCGCGCGTCGTCGTCGCCCTCGCCGCCGGCGTCATCGTGGCCGTGGCGATCTTCGTCGCCCTGCAGCGCACCTCGGGCGATCGCGTGCCGCTTCTCCGGGGCGCCCCCGCGCCCGCGAGCCCCGCGACGGCCCTCTTCGCCGCCGCGCCTGCGCCGCAGGTCGTCGCCGTCGCGGCGATCGCGGCGATCGCTCCGACCCCGCCGCCCGTGCCTGCGGAGGTGCATCCTACAACGGCCGTTCCGTCCGCGTCCGCCGCCCTGGCCCCGTCGGCCTCGCCCTCGGCAGAGGCCCTGCCCGTCATCACCGCGGTGACGCCCGAGAGCCTTCCCCCCGCGGCCGGATCGAACGACGCGGCGCACCGTCAAACCGCTTCCTCGCCGCACGGTAACCACCCGAGAGCGAAGCCTGCGGCGGCCGGTTCCAAGGCCCCGGGCACGGATCTCAGCGAGTTCAAGACCAACTTCTGACGAGGCGCCTTGGCCCAACCGCGCGATGCGCGATACAAAGATGGGCTCATGCGACGAGGTGTCAGACGCGGGATGGTGGCGATCTGGATGGCCGCGTCCGTTCCATGCGTGGCTCGGGCCGACGACACGATGCAGCGCGAAGCGCAGGCCCGCTTCGAAGAAGGGATCGCGCGCGTGAAGGCAGGGAACCTCGAGGGGGCGCGGCTCTCCTTCACGCAGGCCTATGCCTTGCTCGAAAAGCCCACCATCCTCTGGAACCTCGCCCTCACCGACGAGAAGACCGGCCACCTGCTCGAAGCGCTCGATCACTTCCGGCAGTACGCGCGAAACGCCAGCGGCCCCGATGACCACTCGAACGCCGACAAGCACATCGCCGCGCTCGTCGCGCAAACGACGCACCTCGATGTAGCGGCGCCCCCCGGCGCGCAGGTCGTCGTGGACGGCAATGCCGCGGGCGTCGCCCCGTTGCCTGAAGCGGTCGATGTCTTGCCAGGGCCCCATCGGCTCGAGGCGCGCACGGCGCAGAGCACCCGCACCGCCGACGTCGACGGGCTCGCGGGACAGCTCGTCCACGTCAACCTCTTGCCGCCCCCCGTCCTCGCCCCCGAGCCCGCCCCCGAGACGCACGATCCCGCTCCCAACCCCGAGCCGGCGCTTCCGGAAACCCCCGCGCCGGTGGAATCGCCGAGCCCCGCCACGGGCCGAGTCACCGCGGTGGCCGTGCTCGGCGCCGCGGCCGCGGCGTCGGCCGGATTCGGGGTTTACTTTGCCCTTCAATCCCAAAATAACGAGCGCGCCGCCGAGGGGTACAGGCAGGCGAACCCCAGCAGCGCGTGCTTCAATCCCAGCAGCGCCGCGCAGGTCAACATGTGCACCTCGTGGAACGACAACGTGCAGGCCCAAGGGCGCGACGCGATCTTGTCCGATGTGCTTTACGTTGCCGGCGGCGCCCTCGTGGTCGGCGCCGTGGCCACGTGGCTCCTTTGGCCCAGTGAAACCAGGACCGGCGCCGTCGTCGTGACGCCTGTCGTGGGGACGGCCGGCGCCGGCGTCCGCGCGATGGGGCGCTTCTGAACGCTCACGAGGAGGGCTCTTATGCTTGAGAAGACGCCGTGGGCCCTGCTGACGGCGAGTTCCTTCGTCGCGGCCGTGTTGGCGGGCGCGTGCGCGGTCAACACGACCGGTGATTGCGCCGAGAACGGGACCTGCGCTCCCGCGGACGCGTCGGCCGATGCCACGATGCAGCCCGACGTCATGGTCGCCATCGACAGCGGCGACGCATCCGACGCCGGGACCGGCGCCGGTGGCGACGCCGACGCGGCCGATGCGCCGCTCGAGGCGTTTGCCGACGCAAACGACGCCGGGGACGGGAGCGTCGATGCGGACGCGAACGCCGACGCCGACGCGGCACCCGGCTGCAACCCCGCGGTCGGACCCGCCCAAGACCCGTGCGTGCTCGACCCGCTCTACGGCGTCTTCGTCGCGACCAACGGGCTCGACACCAATCCGGGCACCCCGGTCGCTCCGGTGCAGACGATCGGAGCGGGCATCTCGAAGGCCGCGGATGCCGGGATCGCGCACGTCTACGTGTGCGCCGGGACCTACGTCGAGCCTGTCCGGATCACGTCGGCGGTGAGCGTCTTCGGTGGCCTCGGGTGCCCCGGTGGGGGCCTGCCCTGGGCGTACGACGGCGGCATCGTGCAGCTCGTCGCCGGCTCGAACCTGATTCCTCTGACGATCGACACGCCCGACGCTTCGCTCGCCATTCAAGATCTTCGCGTCTCGGCGGCGAGCGTCTCCCTGGAGGACGACGCGGGCAACGGCGAGTCGAGCATCGCGGTCCTCGTCAACGGGTCGACCGTGGCCTTCAGCCGGTGCCGGTTCACCTCCGGCACCGGCGCGCCCGGGCACGACGGCGTCACCCCGGCCAACTACATGGGCGGGACCGCTGCGCAGGGTGGCATGCCCAATATGGCCGCTGCCGGGGGTGCCGGTGGAAGCTCCGCTTGCGGCGACGGCACATCCTCGATCGGAGGCACCGGGGGCTCCGGGATGGTCGCGATGTCGCTCGTCGGGGGCATGGGCAGCTCGCAACCTCCGACGACGCAGACGACCAACGGCTTCGACGGGGTGGGGGGTTCGGGAGGTTTGGTCACGTGCGGGCAGAGCCCCGATCCCGGAGCCAATGGCGCGCCCGGTCTCGCGGCAACCGTTCCGACGGCCTTCGGATCGTGGTCCGACGCGGGCTGGATCCCGGCGGCGGGCGGCGGCGGTGCGAACGGCAACCCGGGCCAGGGCGGCGGAGGGGGAGGCGGAAAGACGAACGGCCTGGGCGGCGGGGGTGGCGGCGCCGGGGGATGCGGAGGGGCCGGCGGCACCGGGGGCGGCGGCGGCGGCTCGAGCATCGCGCTCCTCGCGGTCCGCGGGACCGTGACGCTCGATACGAATTGCTTGCTGACCTCCGCGAACGCCGGGCCTGGGGGGAAGGGCGGCGATGGTCAGCCGGGGCAGGGGGGCGGCTCCTTTGCCGTCGCCACATGTCCGGGCGCCTTCGGAGGCAACGGCGCGGGCGGTGGGGGCGGTGCCGGTGGCGCCGGTGGGGTCTCGGCGTGCGTCGTGTCTCAGGGGAGCGCCGTGCCGCTCGTCGTGCCGTGCTTCCTCCACGGGAACGGCGGACTGGGCGGCGCCGGGGGGAAGGGCGGCGCCGGCGGAGACCTCACGCCCACGCAGAACGACCCCGCTCCTCCTGGACCCGACGGCGATGCTGGGCCCACGGGCGCCGGCGCGAGCATCTACACCGTTCCGTAGCGCCGCTCGGCCTCCGAAAGCCGATGGAGGTCATGCCGAACGGCGTTCGCGCTCACCGAAGATCGCCGTCCCGATGCGCACCATCGTCGCACCGCACGCCACGGCCACTTCCAGGTCCGCGGACATGCCCATCGAGAGCTCGGGCAACACGGCGATCCCGCCGTGCAAGCTTCGCAAGGATCCCACGAGCTCGAAGACCTTCCTCGCCGCGTCGAGATCCCCGGCCGGTGGGATCGCCATCAAGCCGCGAAGCGCCAGCGCGCGCTCGCTCCTCACCGCGTCCATCACTTCCTGGATCTCCGACGGCGTGGCGCCGGCCTTCTGGCGCTCGCCCATCGCGTTCACTTCGATCAGCACGGGCAGGGGCGCCGACCGGCCCTCGCGCTCGACGCGGCGACCGAGTTCGCGTGCCAGGGCCGCCGAATCCACCGTGTGGACGAACTGCGCGTGCTTCGCTGCGACCTTCGCCTTGTTGCCCTGCAGGTGGCCGATGAAGTGCCATTCGAGGTCGGTGAGGTCGGCGAGGGCGGTCGCCTTGGCCGCGAGCTCCTGCGCGTAGTTCTCTCCGAAGGCGCGCTGCCCCGCCGCGTACGCCTCGCGGATCGCGTCGGGTCCCTTCGTCTTGGACACCGCGACGAGCGTCACGCTCGCCGGATCACGCCCGCACCCGCGCGCCGCCCGGTCGATCCGATCGCGCACGACGGCCAGCTGGCCGGCGATGCTCACCGCGCCCTCTTCGGCCCGCCCGCCGGGCCAAGACGCGCCTTCTTCACGGCCACGCTTCGTGTCGGTCGCTCCCTTCGCAACCGCGTGTGCCACACCATCACGTCGCTCGCGGTCGTCAGCGGTCCGCCGATGAAATCCCCGTCGACCCGCACCACTTCGAAGCCGTTGTAGTGCAGCAGCGCCTCCCACTCTTGGGGGAAGAACTGCCGGTGCGCCAGCGGTGTCATCCACGCGCCCGCCGGGTCGCCCACCGGCTCGTACTCCATCGACACGAACAGGACTTGCCGGTGCGCTTCGTAGTCGAACCGCTCGCGGTTGGTCACGAGCATGCCGGCCGTCGGATGCCGCATCCGCGCCGCCACGTACGCTCGCGTCGGCTTGCGCACGAGCTCGTCGATGGGCGGCATCGACAAGTCCACCACGAACGACCCTCCGGGCGCCAAGTGCTCCCGCACCCGCGCGAAGAAGCGCTCGACGTCCTGCCGCGTGAACAAGTGCAGCGCCGTGTTGAACGTGCAGATGACGAGCGGGAAGCGCCGCCCGAGCCGCTTCGTTCGCATGTCGCCGCGACCGGCGCGCACACGCCGGCGGACGGCCTCCGGTTCCCTGCCCAGCCTGGCACGGAGGTCCGCGAGCATCGCGGCCGATAGGTCGACGCCCACCACGTCGATCCCGTGCCTCGCGATGGGAAGCGCGATCCGGCCGTTGCCAATCCCGTACTCGAGGACCGGCCCTCCCGCCCTGCGCGCGAGGTCTACGTAGAGAGCGACGTCCTCGATGCGGTTCGCGTACGTATACGCGTAGTACGTCGGGTCTTCGTAGTGCGCGCGCGAGCCGGCTTCGAGCTCGCGGTCGCGCCCTCTCAACCGAACTCGCGCCGGTTCATCTCCTCGATGTAGACCTGCACCGCTTCGTTCGTCGGACGGTCGTAGTGCACCTTGCCCGCGGCGATCTCGCGAAGGGCCGTGACGGCCGCCTTGTTCTTCGAATGAACGAACGCGGGCGAGCCCTTCATGAGCTGGCGCGTGCGCTGCGATGCCAGCACGACCAGGGCGAATCGGTTCTCTTCACGCTCGAGGCAGTCTTCGACAGTGACGCGGGCCATGGGTGCGAGCTCCGGGGGGAAAACGGGCCCGGGAACTTACTTCGCCGCGGCACCTTGCGCAAGGACGGCGCCCCCTTGCTCCAATCGGTCGAGCTCTTCGACGAGCGCGGCCCCGAAGTACCAGGCGATCTCGCTCCGTACGCCTTGGTAAACCGTGGGGCCGTCCGAGTAGCACTGAAGGGAGCGATCCTCGATCTCGTTGCTCGGATGGAGCAGCCCGTAGTCGAACGTCACCGGAAAGAGGACGCTCACCATGGGCTTGAGCTCGTGGTAGTCGATGCCCCGGTCCAGCGCGAACGAGTGGATCGTGCATCCCCGGCCCTTCCGGTTTCGGAATACGCAGGCGCCGTCCTCCACGCGCGTCCGCGTCTGCTTGCCGCCGGGGAACTCGGTATCGGCGGTCCAGTCGTCGGTGAACCAGCGCTCCCGGGGCACGCCCGTGAAGCGCGCGAGATCCTCGGCGTGCGCGTCCAGCCGCGCCACGTTGTTCACGTCCACGTCGACCCCGTACTGGCAGCACGAATCGTGGCAGTACGAGCACTTCATGCAGTCGACGAAATACGTCTGGTGGAAGATGGATGAGTCGACCCGGTCGACCACGGGCGCTCCCCATCGGCATGCGTACGGACGGCTGAGTGCGTGAATCATGGCGCGCGGAGCGTACCATGCGGATGCCGACGCACATGCCCCCGACGCCCGAAGGAGACCACGCGCTCGAGAGATTCCGAACGGCCTGGTGGCAGCGCCTCCTGGCGGAGAGAGCCACCTACGAGCTCACGCGCTTTCTCGTGTTGCGCCTCCTGGCGTTCGTCTACCTGGCCGCCTTCGTCTCGCTCCTTCGCCAGCTCGAACCCTTGCTCGGATCGCGCGGCCTCCTGCCGGTGGGTCAATTCCTCGCGTGGGAGCGGGCGCACTGGGGCGTCGGAGCCTTCTGGCGCGAGCCCACTCTATTCTGGCTTTCCTCCAGTGATGGGGTGATGCACGCCGCCGCGCTCGCCGGGGTCGTGCTGTCGGCGGCGGCCTTGCTCGGCGCCACCCACGCCTTCGTCCAGGCCGCGCTGTGGGCGCTCTATCTTTCGTTCGTCCACGTCGGCCAGATTTTTTACGGGTACGGCTGGGAGACCCAACTTCTCGAGACCGGATTTCTCGCGATATTCCTATGCCCGCTCGGCTCGATACGCCCGTTCCCCGCCACGGCCGCGCCGAAAGCCGTCGTTTGGCTGTTTCGGTGGCTGATCTTTCGCATCATGTTGGGAGCGGCGCTCATCAAGCTCCGCAACGACCCGTGTTGGCGCGACCTCACTTGCCTCGACTACTTCTTCGAGACTCAGCCAAATCCGAACCCCATCGCCTGGTGGATGCACCACGCGCCGCATTGGGTCCACGCGTTCGGCGTCCTCTTCAACCACTTCGTCGAGCTCGTGGTCCCCTGGTTCGTCTTCGGGTTTCGACGATATCGCCTGGCGTCCGGGGTCCTCTTGGTCGCCCTCCAAGTCTCTTTGATCGCGACCGGCAACCTGTCGTTCCTGAACTGGCTCACCATCGTCCCCGCGCTCGCGTGCTTCGACGATGCGGCGCTGCTTCGCCTCCTGCCACGACGGCTCCGCGCCCCAACCATGGCGCGCTTCGAGGCGCTCCCGATCTCGCGGCCTCAGGCGAGGGCCGCGTGGGCGCTCTGCGCCGTGGTCGGCGTGCTCAGCGTCGCGCCGGTCATGAACCTCGCCTCCTCCCACCAGGCGATGAACGACCACTACGACCCGCTCGACCTCGTCAATACCTATGGTGCGTTCGGCTCGATGGACCGAGAGCGCTACGAAGTAATCCTCGAAGGTACCACCGCGGCCGTCCCCGCGCGCGACGCCGAATGGCGCGAGTACCAACTGCCGTGCATGCCCGGCGATCCTTTCCGCCGGCCGTGCACGGTCACGCCCTACCAACACCGGCTCGATTGGCAGATGTGGTTCGTGGGCAATGGTGCCGCCCGCGGCGAGCCCATCGAGGATGAACCTTGGCTCGTTCACCTCGTCTGGCAATTGCTGTCCGGCTCGCCCGTGCCGAAGCCCCTGTTCGCCCGGGACCCATTCCAGAACGTGTCACCCAAATGGATCCGCGCCGACATTTGGCGTTACGCGTTCACGGATCATCGAGGCCCGGGCGGCGCATGGTGGAAACGCGCGCGCGTCGGCGAGTACCTCGGCCCCGTCTCTCTCGAAGACCGCGCGCTCCGCAATTACGTGCAAAGTTTCGGGTGGCCCGACGCGCCTCGGTGAGACGTGTCGCTCTTCGCGCAGCGCCCTCTCGGAAGCCCGGAGCGGACGAACCCTACGCGGCGAAGTAGGTCGTCGCGCGCTTCTGGCCGCGGCTCTTCAGTTGCCGCTTGCCGAGCGCCTCCTTGAGGATGCGGGGCATCTCCTTCGCCTGCATCCCGAGCTGCTGCCGGATCTGCTCGGCGCGGAGCCCGTCTTTGTTCCTCTTGACGAGCGCGACTACCCTGTCGAGCGCCTTCGCGATGTCGTCCGCAGAGCGACGGCGCAGCCGACCGGCGGCCTTGCCACGCGCGGGCTTGGCGGCGCCGTTCGACGGCATCTCGCGCCTCGCCTTCGATACGGGGGTTCGCGACTCGGCGAGAATGTCCTCGAGGGAAGCCCCACGGATCGCCTCGAGTACCGAACTGGCAAACGCGCCGGCCAGGGACGCGAGCTGGGAATGAAGATTGGACATGGACAGCCCAATAGCACGAATCGGACACCGTGGTGTAAATTCAGGGGACAATCCTCCACCGGCCACTGCCCATCGACTGCCCATCGACTGCCCAGGTTTGCCCGCCACCCACCTTTGCGAAAGAAGGGAACGTGGCGAGTTGCCCCCGAAATTCCGGAGCGGAGCAATGCCATGCCCGCATCCGTCCTCGAAATAGAGGGGTGCGCTCTCGGTCCAGGTGATATCCGCTTCCTCCTTCCCGAGGGCTCGCGGACGCTACTCACTTAAGGGGAGCAACCCGTCTCCGCCTTCCACTGGAAACGATCGACCCGCGCCGGAGCCGCGCGTCCGAGGGGGTCGACAGTGCCCACGACGAAGACCTCGACAATCGACGGGCGGCCTTCGTGCGGCATGCCTGCACTCCGAAAGAATTCCAGCCGCCACCGGCAGAGCAGCGCCAACCCGAAGACCGCGGCGAGCGCGCGCCAGACGGAAATAGCTCGCGCACTGCACTGGCACATATCCCGCGAGCGCCATCACGCGTGGCGTTCGCACCCGGGGCGAGACCCGTCGCACGCCGGCTCCAACACGCGATTGAACGGGTCGATCGGCCGCGGTGTCATCTCTCGGGCTCGCCGCGGGATACGCCAGATCCCTCCGTGGACGAGAATGTCGCCTCTCGGCGAGACGACGCGATCGACCTCGGCGTACTCCAACCCGACCTCGTATTCGGCGGCGACCCACCGCGCGACCGCCTCGCGGACGAGCGGGTCGTCGCCCGTATCCCCTCGGGCCGCCGGCCGGGGGCCGGGCGTGGCGCTCAAGGGACGCGCGGTAGAGGTGGCCCTTCCCCCAGTGTCATCGCGATTCTCTGGTGACGGCGGAAGCAACGGTGACGGCGGTCATTTCTTCTGGTTCCGTCTGCATGCGACTGCTACGACCGCCGGCGTGAAAAGAAACACCTTTTTCAACCGCGTCTCCCGTTTGGCGTCGTGTGGCGCGCTCTTCGGCTTGTTCGCGGCAGCGTCCGCTTGCAGCAGCAGCGACGGCAGCATGGCGGACGGCGGGAACACTTCGGTCACGTTTACCGAGATCTACACGACCATCATCAATCCCATGTGCGTCAGCTGTCACGACGCTCAGACCAAGGCCGGCAACCTCGACATGTCGTCGCAGAGCGTCGCGTATACGAACCTCGTCGGCACGCTCGCGTCGGGTACCTTTTGCGCATCCGAGAACGAGAACCGCGTCACGCCCGGCAACACGAGCCAGAGCATTCTTTACAGCAAAGTCTCGGCGGCGACGCCGGTCTGCGGCAGCCGGATGCCGCTCGGCAGCAGTCTGACCTCCGACCAAATTTCGCTCATTGGCAGCTGGATCACCGCCGGCGCCGCCAACGACTGACGCGCCGGCGCGGGGCCGCCCGGCGGGTCAGTGGTCGCCCTGGAGGACCATCCAACGCTCCGCGTCGAGCGCCGCCATGCAGCCACTTCCCGCCGCCGTGACGGCCTGGCGATACGTGAAGTCCTGCACGTCGCCGCACGCGAAGACGCCGGGAACACTCGTGTAGCTGCTTCCCGGCCTGGTCTTGATGTAGCCGTTGTCGTGGAGTTCGAGCTGTCCGGCAAATAGGTCGGTATTGGGCGTGTGCCCGATCGCGACGAAGAAGCCCGTACACGGGACGACCACCGTCTCGCCGGTCTTCACGTTGCGGACGCGCGCGCCGGTGACTTCGCCCCGGCTCACGTCGAGGACTTCGTCGACGGCGGAGTTGTAGAGGACGTGGATTTTTGGATTGCCAAGGACGCGCTGCCGCATCGTCTGACTCGCGCGGAATTCCTCGCGCCGGTGCACGAGCGTCACGCTCTTGCACATGCCCGAAAGATACGTGGCCTCTTCCATCGCCGTATCACCGCCGCCCACGACGACGACGTCTTGCTTGCGGAAGAACGCACCGTCGCAGACCGCGCAGGCGCTCACGCCCTTGCCCTGGAGCGCATGCTCGCTCTCGAGGCCGAGCCACTTCGCCTGGGCGCCGGTCGCGATGATGAGGGTGCGTGCCTTGTGCTCGTGTCGGTCGTGGCCGACGTGGACCGTGAAGGGGCCCCGCGACAGGTCGACCGCGGTCACGTCGTCGGTGACGATCTCGACGCCCTGAGCGATGGACTGCTCGCGAAAAGCCTTCATGAGGTCGGGACCGGCCACCTTCTCGGGGAAGCCCGGGTAGTTCTCGACGTCGTTCGTGATCATGAGCTGCCCGCCGGGGATGCCGCCTCGCACGAGCCCTTCGAACATGAGGGGCTTGAGGTTGGCGCGGGCGGCGTAGATCGCCGCGGTGTGCCCCGCCGGTCCGGATCCGATGATGATGACGCGATGGATGTCAGGGCTGGTCACGCGGAGGATCTCCTCGGGAAGGCTTCGGGATACGGGCGAACGGCAGGGCGGACGATCCTTTTATCGTATGGATCCCCCGGTCGCGCGCGCAATCGGCTCATCGGACTTTGGCGAGTGCCGCGGCGAACCGGTCGGGTGGGACGAATTCGGTGAAGCGCACGGCCTCTTTGCCGTCACTGCCCACGAGCAAAACGACGGGCAGGCCCTCGGTGGCGGCGTACTTCTCGCGGACGCGCGTGACGGTGGGGTCCTCGTCGTTGGTGGCGTCGACGCGGAGGGCGACGTAGCGGGCGCCCTCGGCGCGGACGTGCGCGTCGACGAACGTCTTCTCTTCGAGCTCTTTGCAGGCGCCGCACCAGCTCGCGCCGAAATCGACGAGGAGCGGTTTTCCTTCGGCCGCCGCGCGCGCGGTGGCCGCCGGTTCGCTCGACTCCCAGCGGAAGTCGGGCGCGGATGACGCGTCGTCCCTGCCGGCGCCGGTCGCCGCGGTCGTCTGCCACCACGTGATGACCATGAAGAGGCCCGCGACGGCAGGCAGGATGGATGCGAGCTTCGCCGGTCTGGAGAGGTGGGCGATGGTGGATCGCCGCCGCTCGGCCGCCACGTAGACGCTGGCGAGGGCCACGCCCACCGCGAAAATGACGAACGCCGTCGCGCCGTAAGCGCCGCCCGGCTTCGCGACCGTGTGGACGATCTCCTTCGGGAGCGCGTCGCGGACGTACGCGAGCGCGAGGTACGAGAGACACACGCCGCCGATCCATTTGGCGCCGACCATCCACGCGCCCGCTTTCGGCAGGTTGACGGCGAAGGCGCCGACGACGAAGTAGAGCGTGCCGAGTCCGAGCCCGTAGAGGGCCATCGCCGCCGATCCGAGGGCCGCGTTGCGCGTGGTCGCGATCCAGCCAAGAAGGCCGAAGAGGAAGGGCCCCACGCACGGCGCCGACACGATCCCGCAGACGAGGCCGAGCAGGAAGGCGCCCCGATAACCGGTGCCTCCGACGCTCGACAGCCGGTTCTGCAGCGCTTGCGGCAGCGCGATCTCGAAGGCCCCGAAGAGAGACGCGGCGAGCGCGAGGAAGACGAGGGCGAGCGCGCCCACCACCCAAGGATTTCCGAGCGCCGCGCCGAACCCCTTGCCGGTGAGCGCGGAGACCACCCCGAGCGGCGTGAACAAGCACACGATGCCGGCGACGAACGTGCCCGAAAGCAGCAAGCCCTCGAGCCGCGACTTGGCTTCGCGGGCCCCGAAGACGGAGACCGTGATGGCGATCATCGGGTAGACGCATGGGGTCAGCCCGGTGGCCAGGCCGAACACGTAGCTGGCCCCGAGGGCGACCAGGGAGCCGTGCGAGAGCGCGCGCTGGAACGCGCCGGTGTCGGAGCCCCCATCCGCCGCGGCGGCCGCGAGGGGCCACAGGGCGAGGGCGACGCCGATCAGCGGGGCGAAAAGGAGGCTCGGGCGCGTGCGCACTTCGGTGTTCCCGCGAAGGTCGAGCGCGGCGCGGGACCTCGCCGAGGAGTGTAGCGTGCCGCGCGCGGGCTGCCCTCTTGCTCGCCCCCCGGGGCCCGACGGAGTAAGGACCACGCTGTACGGGAGGAGTGGCCGAGTGGTCTATGGCAGCGGTTTTGAAAACCGCCGTACGGAAACGTACCAGGGGTTCGAATCCCTTCTCCTCCGCCCCCCTTCCGGTGTGACTCCCCTTCGACCGCTTCGCTCTAGAAGCCTGCCATCACCGCCGTGATGTTGTGGAAGCCGTGCACGTTGCCGCCGAACTTGGCGATCTCGCCGTACCCGGTGAGCCCGAGCATCGGCAGGTTGGCTCCCGCCGAGAGCGCCGCGATCTCGGACTTGAAGTCCGCGCCGAGCCGCGCCCGCCGCCCGCCGCAGTCGAACACGAGGACGCCGTTCGCATCGGAGACCGAGGCCAAGGTCTGCTTGCGGAGCCGCTGCGCGGCCGCGAGCATCTGTTCGCGCGACGTGGTCACCAGCGTGACTTGTTGGCCGACGGGGATGCCCGACGTGAGCTGGATGGAGCCGTCCGCGAGCACCCGGATCGGCGTACGGATGATGAGCCCTTCGCCGAACGGCGTGACGACGCCCAGCGAGTAGCGCGCCATGCTCACGATGGCCATCTCGTTCGGATCGAGGAGGCGGAGGCGGCGGAGCTCGTCCTGGTAGACGGCGGCGGCGGGCTCGCCGTCGAGCGCGAGGATGCGCGCGTCGGCGGCGGCGGAGACCTGCATGGCGCGGGCGTTTTCGACACGCGAGAATCCGTGGCGGACCTCGAGCGAGACCGGCTTGGGAAACGCGATGGCCACGAAGATGGCCGCGTCGGAGAGGGCGCGACGCTCCGACAGGAGCTTGACCTTGACGAAGCGGTCGTCGTCTCCGGCGGCGGCGCCGAAGGCGCGCGTGTGGACGGGGAGGTTCGCGCGAAGAGCGGTGACGACCTCTTCCCCATCGCACGCGAACGGGTCGGTGAGGACGAGCATCGCGTTCGCGCGCGATTGCCCGCGCAAGGCCGTCTTGATCGCGGTGGCGAGCGATGCCGCGGCTCCTCGGCTCAAGCCTTCGGCCACCCCGATGCCCACGTCCATCCCTCCGAAGAGGCCGATGACGATGCCCTGTTCGGTCGCGCCCCGTTCGGTGAACGCGACGCCCGCCGTGGACGCGCCCACGATCGGCGCGTCGAACACCGCACGCCACGCCGCGTGGATGCTCGCGAGGTTGGTGCTGATCGCGTAGTAGGCGACCCCCAGCCGAACGGGTTGGCCGAACGCGGCCTTGGCCTTGGCGAGCTCGTCGCCCAATGAGGCGACCGAGGTGGGACCGATGGTCGCGAATCGCATGGCCCGGAGCGCGTCGATCCTTTCCCCCGGGGAGCCTCCACGCGTCCTACGTGGACAGGCGCGCCCGCCCATTCAGTATGAAGCCGAGCAGCCGGGCCCGAAAGGTGATTCGATGATTTTCGTGAGGAGAGTCGCTCGCCCGAGCCGGTCCATCGGCGTCGCCATCCTGGCCGCGTCGATGGCGTCCGCGGAGTGCGGAGGGAGCGGCGGGGGGCCCGCGCGTTCGGTGATGAGCGGCGGAGGTGGCGACGCCGGGCCTGCCTCCACGGCGGACGCCGGAGGCGGGAGCGACGCAGGCGCCGCGTGGCCGCCGGCCATCGACCCGACCGCCTTCGGCAAGGCGGATCTCTCCCACGTCACCGTGGCCGCCTTCAGCCAGGTGAACGTCGACGGCAGCGACCCGCAGGTGCTCGCCTTGACTCCCGACCTCGTGCCGAGGGCGTGGGGTCAATGGGACACGTCCGGGCTGAAGGCCAGCGACTATGCGTTCGCCTATCCCCGCTCGTGTCAGGCCGCGGGGGTGACGTTCGTCGGCGGTCTGACCGCGTCGGTCATTTTCGTCGACGAGATGAGCACCGCCGACTTCGACGACGAAGTGGGCCGCGACGCGTCCGGCAACCCGGTCGCCCACCCCGAGATCGTGGCCGGCGCCTACCGCGGGGCGCTCGCGAGCCCCGGCTTTCGGCAGAAGCTCATCGACATCGCGGAGCTGCAGATCGACGGCGGCGTGGACGGCCTCTTCTTCGACGAGGTCAACAGCAGCTACATCGGCGCGAACTACTCCGGCAACGAAGGCTTCGACGACCACGACGTCGCCGACTTCGGCCGCTTCCTCTGTCTCACGCGGGGCGCGTCGCCATCGACGCTCGCGGCCTTCCAGATCGCCGCCGCCGACGGATACGACTGCACTTCAGCCGATCCCGGCGCCGCCTTCGACTACCGCGGCTACCTCGCGCGACTCGGCGTGGCGAGCGCGCCCCTCGGGCCGGCCAAGCCGCTGGCGGCGCTCTGGGGCACGACCACGCAGAACCGCCCGAACCCGGCGCACGGGACGTTCGTCGAGGTCTATCCGTCGGTCGTCTACTGGCAGGCGATCGTGGCGACGGTTCGCAACTACGCGCGCGCCAAGTACGGCAAGGAGATCCTCGTCACGGCGAACGGCATCTTTCCCTTCGTCGACTTCCAGAGCGTCGGCCTTTACGACTACAACCCCGACGGCCCGGGCCCGAAGGGCTTCGACTACGCGCCGCTCACCGGCACCGCTCCAGACGTTCACTACGACGGCACGCAATCCTTCATGCCCGCGTTCGCCTCGCTCAAGGCGAGCTCCGACCGCATCGTCGGCGCCGTGGGCGGCGCGCCGGTGCCGCTCCTCCTCTTTCTCGACTGGCCCACCGACAGCATCAACCGCTACTACGCCATGCCGACCGCCGAGCGGCAGGACTACATCCGCGTCGTCCTCGCCGAGGCATACGCGTACGGCGAGTGGTTCTCCTTGCCGCTCGCCACGACGACCGACACGTCGACCGCGACCGCCCTCGGGATGATGGGCTTCTTCCAGTCGATCCGCGCCTACTACGAGTCCCACGCGGTGCTCTTCCGCGGCGCGCAAGAGGCCGCGGCCCCCGCGACCGTCGCGCAGGCGTCGATCGCGAGCCGCACGACGACGCTCCCCGACGGGCGCACCGTCGTGCATCTGGTCAACCATGCGTATTCGTCGGGCTTCATCGCCCAGCAAGGGGTGACCGTCACGCTGCCGCTCGCGCGATCGCCGTCCTCGGTGACGCTCGCGTCGCCCGACTTCACGGCGGACCAGCCCGCGACGTTCGCGTATGCCTCGGGCCTGCTGACGGTGAACGCCGGCACGCTCCTCTCGTCGGTCGCGATCGTCGTGCAGTGACGCTGCGCGCGGCCGCCGCGCTCCTACCAGATGATC
This sequence comes from Polyangiaceae bacterium, assembly GCA_036500865.1. Classification (GTDB taxonomy): domain Bacteria; phylum Myxococcota_A; class Polyangia; order Polyangiales; family Polyangiaceae; genus Palsa-1150. Next base: position 202,607 of record DASYBG010000044.1, on the reverse strand, counting down.
TCGGGGAACCCCGCCGCCGGCTTGCCGAAGAGGTAGCCCTGCATCAGCTCGCAGCCGGCCGACTCGAGCGCGCTCCGCTCGGCCTCCGTCTCCACGCCCTCGGCGACGACGAGGATCCCCATCGTGCGGGCGAGCGTCGTCATCTTCTCGATGATGCGCCGCTTCACGTCGCTCGTGTCCACCCCGCGCACCAGCGTCAGGTCGAACTTCACGACCTCGGGCTCGAGCGTGGCGAAGCTCGTCAACCCCGCGTAGCCGGCGCCGAGGTCGTCCACCGCGAGGCGAAAGCCGAGCTTGCGCAGCCGCGCGACGCGCTCGCGGATGTCCTTGAGCCCTTCGAGCGCCGCCCGCTCGGTGATCTCGAGCACGACGTTCGTCGCTATCTGCGCGAGCGGTGAGTCGGGCGAGAAGAGCCCCTCGTCGTCGAGCTCCCCCGGGTGCACGTTCAAGAAGAGGACGCCGCGATCCCACTCCGGCGTGGAGGCCGCGACGAGGGACCTCACGCGCGCGCCGAGCTCCGGCAGCCGCCCGAGCCGCTCCGCCGCCTCGACGACGTAGCGCGCCTCCGGCAGCGAAGCTTCGCGCGTGCGCAGCAGCACCTCGTACCCGAAGACCTCGCGCCGGGCGGGGCGCACGATCGGCTGATGGGCGATCCAGAGCGAATCGAACGCGCGCCCGAACACGGTCCCCAGGCCCGCGCGCTCGGCCGCCGACGGCGGCCCTTGCGCGAGCAGATCCAGGGCTTCGCGCTTGAGGCGCGCCATACGCCGGAGGCCGACCGCGGACTGGACGCTGGCGCGAAGGTCGGACGTGGTGACGGGCTTGGGGATGTACCGGTACGCGCCGTACTCGATCGCTTCGATGGCGGTCGCCATGTCGGGGATGGCGGTGACGATGATGACCGGGACGTCGACGTCTCGCTCGCGGATCAGGCGGAGGAGCTCGATGCCGCCCATCCGGGGCATGCGCAGATCGCTGACGATGGTGTCGAACGATCCGGTGCAGAGCAAGTCGGCCGCCTCTCGACCGTCCGACACGAGCGTCACCTCGTGCCCCGCGTCGCTCAGGATCCGCGAAAAAGCCCTCTGGAGGGCGTCGTCGTCGTCGGCCACGAGCACCCGCCCACCATCGCCCGTACCGCTTGCGAGCTGCATCTCCCTCCCGAAGGCCGACATCTTAGGAGTGTCCCGGCTTCAGGCGAAGCTGTGAAGCCGCCGTGCGATGTGAAGCCGTTCTTTTCGCGCACGATCTCCGCGCGCGTGTATGAGAAAGTCGCCCGGCCTGCGCGCGCGTGCGTCTTCACGCTAAGAACTGCTCGTGGACCTTTACTACGGCATCGTCTCGGGCAACTCGGCGCGCGCGGTCTTCGGCGTCCTCGAATCGGGCGCGCCCTTCGTCGGCCACCCGGTCGACGCGTCGCGGGGCGAGAACCGCGAAGCGTCGTACGTCGCCATGAACCCGATGGGGAAGGTGCCCGCCCTCGTCGACGGCGCCTTCACGCTCTGGGAGTCGAACGCCATCAACGGCTATGTGGCGGAGAAGCACCCGGAGTCGGCCTTGCTCCCGAAGACCCCCGAAGGCCGCGCCGCGGTGCAGCGCTGGCTGTACTTCCAGGTCGGACACGTCAGCCCCGCCTGCCTGCCCATCTTCCGCGCGACCCTCCCGCGGGTGCAGGCCTTCTGGCGGGTGCAGCCCGACGCGAAGGCCGTGGAGGCGGGCAAGAAGGAGCTCGCGCGCTTTCTCCCGATCCTCGAAGACGCCCTCGCCCGGAAACCCTGGCTGGAGGGCGCATTTTCGCTGGCCGACATCGCGTACGCGCCTCATTTCTGGCTCATCTCCGAGGGCGGGTTCGACTTCTCGGCAACCCCGGCGATCCACGCCTGGCTCGAGCGCCTCTTCGCCCGCCCCGCCTGGCAAAGGACCAAGGAGCTCGTCTGGGGCTGAGGGCGTGTTGGCGGTCGCCGGCGAGTCGGAGTATGAAAATGACGTGCGTCTACCCAAAAATGAAGGGTCCGGCCAGGCCGCTCCGCCCGCGCCGCCCTCGCCCGACACCGCCCCGGCGACCCGGCGCGACGCGCTGATTCGGCTGGGGGCGACGGCAGGAGTGTTCGGAGGCGCGGCCGTGCTCGGACGCCTCGCGTGGGACCACGGCGGCTTCGACGTCGTGCAGTCCCAAGCGGCCCGGCAGGTGCGCGACTACCGCGTCAAGGAGCGGGACACCGCTCCCGCCGAGTTCGCGATCGCGCGGGCCCCGGCCAAAGAGACCGGCGACGACTCTCCCCACCCGACGTCGACCCCCGAAGCCCTCGTCCGCCGCGCGCTCGAAGCCCTCGGCGGCATGAGCAAGTTCGTCTCGCGGGGCGATGTCGTCGTCATCAAGCCCAACATCGGCTGGGACCGCATGCCGATCCACGCCGCCAACACCAACCCCGACGTCGTCGCGGCGGTCGTCAGGGCGGCGTACGACGCGGGCGCGAAGAAGGTCGTCGTCGCCGACGGGTCGTGCAACGACCCGAACCGGTGCTTCCAGCGCTCGGGTATCTGGCGCGCGGCTTACCAGGCGGGCGCCGAGGTCGTGCTGCCGCAAGAGCACAGGTTTCGCACGATGCGCCTCAAGGGCGACGTGCTCGACGAGTGGCCCGTCTTCACGACGCTCGTCGACGCCGACAAGGTCATCAACGTGCCCGTCGCCAAGCACCACAACCTCGCCAAGTTCACGGCGGCGATGAAAAACTGGTACGGCGTCCTCGGCGGCCGGCGAAACCGCCTCCACCAGAACATCGACACCTCGATCGCGGATCTTGCGACCTTCATGCGGCCCACCCTCGTCGTGATGGACGCGTGGCGCGTGCTCATGCGAAACGGTCCGCAGGGCGGCAACATCGACGACGCGCGCGACATGCATACGGTCATCGCGGCGGTCGACCAGGTCGCCGCCGACGCGTTCGGCTGCACGCTCATCGGGCAGCGGCCGGAGAACCTTCCGTACCTCGCGATGGGCGAGAAGCGCGGACTCGGCACGACCCATTGGGAAAGCCTCCGAGTGAAGGAGGTCTGAGCCCTTGACGCAGCCCCACACCGAGCCGCACGCGGGGGTCGGTCTCGCCCCGGGCGTCGTCTCGGGGACGGCGATGGATCACCCCCACGAGGACGTCGAGCCCATCCCCTGGAAGACGGGGAAGGTCGGCGTCGTCCCCGCGATCGACGCCGCGTCGGGCGCGCCGATCGTCCCGCCCAAGGCGCTCCCGCCTCCGGCGCCGCCGCCCACGCTCGCCGTCTCCGCATCCCCCGCGGCGACGATCGCGAGCGCCCCCGCCGCGAAGCCCGCGGCCAAGCCGAAGAAGAAGCTGCCCGGGTCGGGCATCCCTCCGCGCCGCGTCGCCGTCATCCTCAAGTGGGCGCGTCGCGTGTCGCAGGCGGCCTTCTTCGGCCTGTTCATGTACTTCCTCTTCCAGACGGGCTTCCGCGGGAGCTTCGCCGCCCGCGCCGACGCGCCCGTCCGCCTGCCGCTCCCGGTCGAGGGGTTCTTGCTGGCCGACCCGTTCGTCGGCGCGATGACCCTCCTCTCGACGCACACCGTCTATCGCGGCCTCCTGTGGAGCCTCGGTCTCCTCGCGCTGACGATGATCGTCGGCCGCGTCTTCTGCGGCTGGATCTGCCCGTTCGGCACGCTCCACCACTTCTTCGCGTGGCTCCTCCCGAGCCGCAAAGGCCGCGGCGGCCCGCGCGTCGAAGCCAACAAGACCCACGCCTATCAGCGGGCGAAGTACTACCTCCTCTACGCCTTCCTCGTCGCGGGCCTCGGCGGGAGCGCGATCGGCGGGCTCTTCGATCCGATCTGCATCGCCGTGCGATCCATTGGCCTGGGCGTCATCCCGGGCGTGCAGTACCTCTCGCACCGGGCCCTCGGGAGCGCGCAGGACCTCCAGCTGCGCCCGGTGCAGGCCGCCGCCGATCACGCGCAAGACTGGCTTGCGCAGACCGTCTGGCAGAGCAAGCAGTTTTACTTCCACCAGACCTGGTTCATCGTTTTTCTCCTCGTCGCGGTCCTCTTCGCGAACCGCTTCATCCCGCGGTTCTGGTGCCGCGTCCTCTGCCCGCTCGGCGCGTTCCTCGGCGTCTTCGCGCGCTTCGCCGTCTTCGGGATGACGAAAGACCACGCGAAGTGCACCGACTGCAACTTGTGCCTCGTGCACTGCCAGGGCGCCGACAGCCCGCAGGGCGGCGTGAAGTGGCGGCAGGACGAGTGCCACATGTGCATGAACTGCGAGAACGCCTGCCCGGAAGACGTCATCAAGTTCACGTTCCTTCCGAACCGCCGGAGCGCCGTGACCGTGCCCGACACGCAACGGCGCACCGCCCTCGCCGCGGTGGGAGCGGGCGCGATGTTCCTCCCGGCCGCCCGGGTCGCCGACTCGCTCGACGTCAACTACCAGTCGAAGGTCATCCGGCCGCCGGGGGCCGTGGAAGAACGCGCGTTCCTCGAGCGATGCATCCGCTGCGCCGAGTGCATGAAGGTGTGCCCGAACAACGCCCTCCATCCGGCCTTCTTCGAGGCCGGCGTCGAGGGCTTGTGGACGCCGATCCTCATCGCGCGGATCGGCTATTGCGAGTTCTCGTGCGTGCTCTGCGGCCAGGTCTGTCCGACGGGCGCCATCCAGAAGATCAGCGAAAAAGAGAAGATGGGCGTCGGCCAGCCGCCCATCAAGATAGGCACGGCCTTCTACGACCAGGGGCGTTGCTTGCCCTGGTCGATGCAGACGCCGTGCATCGTGTGCGAGGAGTTCTGCCCGACGTCGCCGAAGGCGATCTGGGTCGAAGAGGTCGACGCGACGGTGCGCGAGGCGAAGGCCGGCCCGAACGGCGCCCCTCCCGCGTACAAAGACGTGCACCTGCAGCGGCCGCACGTCGACCCGAGCCTGTGCGTCGGCTGCGGCGCGTGCGAGAAGGTCTGCCCGGTGCAGGACCAGCCCGCCGTCTACGTGACGAGCGTCGGCGAGACGCGGAGCAAGACGAACGTCATCTTGCTCGAGAACACGAACTACAACCAGAAGAGCTGACCGGCTCGAGCCGCTCGAAGAACGGCGCCCAACGCGCTACGTTCAGCGCGTGAACGACCGCTTTCTTCGCGCGTGCCGCCGCGAGCCCGTCGACCGGACGCCCGTTTGGTTCATGCGGCAAGCGGGCCGCTACATGCCCGAGTACCGAGCGCTCCGCGAGAAGTACACCCTGCTCGACTTGTGCAAGACGCCGGAGCTCGCGCTCGCCGTGACCTTGCAGCCGCTGCGGCTCGGGGTCGACGCGGCCATCCTCTTCGCCGACATTCTCCTGCCGCTCGCGCCGATGGGCGCGTCCTTCGAGTTCGCCAAGGGCGAAGGGCCGGTCATCCACGAGCCCATCGCGACGCGCGCGCAGATCGACAAGCTCCGCGCCATCGACCCCGAGGAGTCGCTCGGGTACGTGCTCGCGGCGATCCGCCTCTTGCGCAAAGAGCTCACGGTGCCGCTCATCGGCTTCGCCGGCGGCCCGTTCACGCTCGCGAGCTATCTCGTCGAGGGCGGCAAGAGCGCCAACTTCGCGAAGACGAAGAAGCTCATGTTCGGCCAGCCCGACGCGTGGCACGCCTTGATGGCGAGGCTGGCCGACGTGGTGCGCCGCTATCTCAAGGCGCAGATCGCGGCCGGCGCCCAGGCCGTGCAGCTCTTCGACTCCTGGGTCGGCGACCTGTCGCCGGCCGACTACGTCGAGTACGTGCAGCCCCACTCGCGCCACATCCTCGAGGACGTGGAGACCGCGGGCGTGCCGGTCATCCACTTCGGCACCGGCACGGCGACGCTCCTCGGCCCGATGCGCGACGCGGGCGGGACGGTCATCGGCGTCGACTGGTGCACGCCCCTCGCCGACGCGTGGGAGAGGGTCGGCTACGACCACGCCGTCCAGGGAAACATGGACTCGTGCGCCCTCCTCGCGACGCGCGAGGTGGCGACGGCCCACGCCCAGCGCGTCCTCGACGCGGCGGCGGGGAGGCCCGGCCATATCTTCAACCTGGGCCACGGCATCCTCCCCGAGACCCCCGTCGATCACGTGCGCGCGGTGGTCGAGCACGTGCATGCGTCGAGCGAGCGGCGGTGACGCGTTGGCCGGGACGAGCGCGGTCCTCGTCGTGTCGCACGGGACGGTCGACGACCTCGACGACCTCGCCGCGTTCGTCACGAACGTCCGCCGCGGCCATCCGCCGAGCCCCGAGCTCGTCGCGGAGCTCGCGCGGCGGTATGCGGCCATCGGCGGCTCGCCGCTGAACGGCATCAACGCGCGCGTCGCCGAGAAGCTCGAGGCCTGCCTCGGCGTGACCGTCGCGTGGGCCAACCGGCTCTGGAGGCCGTACGCGCGCGACGTCCTCGCCGCGCTCGGGAGCGCCGGCAAGAGCCGCGTCGCCCTGGTCCCGCTCGCCCAGCACTCCGCCCACGTCTACGCCGAGGACGTGCGCGCGGCGGCCGGGGAGGCCGGCATCACGCTCGCGGCCGCCGGGAACTGGGGCCAGTCGGGCAAGCTGTGCGACGCCTTCGCCGAGCGCGTGACGCGCGTCCTCGCGCCGGCCGACGCCGCGTCGACCGTGGTCGTCATGACCGCCCACAGCCTCCCCAAGGCCATCGTCGACCGGGGCGATCCGTACGCCCGCGAGGTCGCGCAGGCCGCCGAAGCCGTCGCCGCGCGTCTCCGCGATCGCCTCGGGCCGAGCCTACGCCACGTCGTCGCCTACCAGAGCCAGGGGTTCGCCGCGAAAGGACCGGGTGGCCGTCCGGTCGAGTGGCTCGGCCCCGATCTTCCCACCGCCCTCGACCAGGTCCGCGCGGCCGGGGCCGAGCGCGTCGTCTTCTCGCCCATCGGCTTTCTCGCCGACCACGTCGAAATCCTCTACGACCTCGACGTCGAAGCCCGGCAGTTCGCGGAGGACCGCGGCCTCGCCTACGCGCGCGCCCCCTCGCTCGACGCCGACCCCGACTTCATCGACGTCCTCGCCGACGTCGCCCGCCCCCTGCTCGCCGATGCCTGACGGGCGCATCGTCATCGTGGGCGGCGGCATCACCGGGCTGTCCGCCGCCCGTGCCGCGCTCGCCCGCGCGCGCGAGGCGGCCCGCGACGTGACCGTCACCGTCGTCGAGCGATCCCCGCGCTTCGGGGGCAACCTCGTGACCGAGCAGAGGGGCGGCTTCCTCCTCGACGGGGGCGCCGACTCGTGGGTGACGAGCAAGCCCCACGCGAGCGCGCTGGCCCGGGAGCTCGGCCTCGAGAAGTCCCTCGTCGCGACGAACGAAGCCACGCGGCGCTACTACATCGCGAAGGGCGATCGCCTCCACGCCGTGCCCGAGGGCCTGGTCCTCGGCGTGCCGACGCGCCTCTGGCCGCTCGCGATGACGCGGCTCTTCTCGTGGTCTGGCAAGGCGCGGATGGCCCTCGAGCCCTTCGTACCGAGGAAGCGCTTCGAGGGCGACGAAGACGAGTCGATCGCCGACTTCGCCGCGCGCCGCCTCGGCCGCGAGGCCGCCGACCGCCTCGTCGCGCCGCTCCTCGGAGGCATCTCGGCCGGAGACGCGGCCGATGTCTCCGTCCGCGCCGCGTTCCCGCAGCTCGCGGCGATGGAGCAAACGTACGGGTCGCTCACGATGGGCATGCGCGCGACCCAGCGCGAGCGCCGGGCCAAGGCCGCCGAAGCCAAGCGAGCGGGCAAGGCGTCGCGGGCCGAGCCGAGCGCGTTCGTGTCGCTCGAAGGCGGCATGGGCGCTCTCGTCGCGGCGCTCGTCGAGCGGCTCGGCACGCAGGGCGCCGTCCTCCGGACGAGCGCGGGCGCGCGCAAGGTGGACCGGCGAGGCCCGGGCTGGATCGTGGAGCTCGACTCCGGCGAGACCCTCGAGGCCGACCGCGTGCTCCTCGCCGCGCCCGCGCACGTCTCGGCGCACTTGCTGCGCGACGCGGACGGCGCGCTCGCCGACGCGCTGGGCGAGGTGCGCTACGTCTCCACCGCGACCGCGTTTCTCGCCTACGAGGCCGCGCAAGTCCAAGAAAAGCTCGACGGCGTGGGCTTCGTGGTGCCGCCCGCGCTCGGCCGCCCGATCCTCGCGGGCACCTGGGTCTCGAGCAAGTGGAGCGGCCGGGCCCCCGAGGGGCACGTGCTCCTGCGCGTCTTCTTCGGAGGCGCGGGCCGAGAGGCCATCCTCCAGGAAGACGACGCGGCGCTCGCCGCGCTGGGACATCGAGAGCTGGGCCGCTGGATGAAGCTCGCGGGGGAGCCCGCGTGGTCGCGGGTGTTCCGGTTCGACGGAGCGCGACCGCAGATGCGGGTGGGGCACCTCGCGGCCATGCGGAGGATCCGCGCGCTCGCGGGAAGCGCGGTGAAGGGGGTGAGGATCGCGGCCGGGGGGTTCGATGGGGATGGGATTCCGGACTGCGTGAGGCAGGGGGAGGAGGCGGGGCGGGGGATGGTGGACGAGCTTGCGATACGGTTGGGCGGAGAGCCCCCACCCGCGTGAACCCTTAGCCCCCACACAAGAGAGTTGGACTCGCGCACGACCGCGTTATGCGCGGGACCGCGCGTGAGCTCAGTCGATCCGACCACAGGTCTCGCCGGGCGCGCCTGTGAGTCCGGTCGATACCAGCACAGGTCTCGCTGGGAGCGCCAACGAGTCCAGTCGTCCCAGCACAGGTCTCGCTGGGAGCGCCGGTGACTCGGGTCGATCCCAGCACAGGTCTCGCCGGGAGCGTCAATGAGGCCAGTCGATCCCAGCACAGGTCTCGCTGGGAGCGCCGGTGAGTCGGGTCGATCCCGGCACAGGTCTCGCTGGGAGCGCCGGTGAGGCCAGTCGATCCCAGCACAGGTCTCGCTGGGAGCGCCGGTGAGGCCAGTCGATCCCAGCACAGGTCTCGCCGGGAGCGTCAATGAGGCCAGTCGATCCCAGCACCGGTCTCGCCGGGAGCGCCGGTGAGTCCGGTCGATACCAGCACAGGTCCCGCCGGGAGCGCCAATGAGTCCAGTCGATCCCGGCACAGGTCCCGCCGGGACGCCTCGTGCGTCGGGTCGACATGACCCCTGGTATCGCCGGGACCTACCGTGAGTCCGACCGATCCGTCTCCCGCTCCCGCTCAGAACTCCGCGGGATCCGTATGCGTTCCGAAGACTTCGCGCAGGACGTCGCATATCTCCTGCTGCGTGCAGTACGCCTTGGCCGCTTCCACGATCGGCGGCATCAGGTTCGACTTTCCGGGCTCCGCCTTGGCGGCGGCGCGGACCGCTTCCAGGCATTGGGCGACGCGGGTCGCGTCCCTCCCGGCCTTCACCCTTCGCAGGTTCTCCACTTGCGTCTTCTGGACCGCGTCGTCGATGTGCAAAAGCTCCACCTTTGCGCCTTCGCCCTCCGCGACGTACTTGTTGACGCCCACCATGACCCGCTCTCCGGCCTCGAGCTGGCGCTGGAAGCGGTAGGCGCTCGCCGCGATTTCGCGCTGCGGGTACCCCTTCTCGATCGCCGTCACGATGCCGCCCATCTCGTCGATCCGGCGGATGTACTGGAGGGCCTCGACCTCGATGCGGCGGGTCAGCGACTCGACGTAATACGAGCCGCCGAGCGGGTCGATCGTGCTGGCCGCGCCGCTCTCCTCGGCGACGATTTGTTGCGTCCGGAGGGCGATGGTCACGCTCTCCTCGGTGGGGAGGGCGTAGGTCTCGTCGAACGAGTTCGTGTGGAGCGACTGCGTCCCGCCGAGGACCGCGGCGAGGGCCTGGAGCGCGACGCGGGCGACGTTGTTCTGCGGCTGCTGCGCCGTGAGCGAGACGCCCGCCGTTTGCGCGTGGGTCCGGAGCTTCATGCTCTCGGGATTGCTCGCCCCGAAGCGCTCGCGCATGATGCGCGCCCACATCCGCCGGGCCGCGCGAAACTTCGCGACCTCTTCGAAGAAGTCGTTGTGGACGTCGAAGAAAAAGGAGAGACGCGGCGCGAAGTCGTCGACTCGCATGCCCCGCTCGATGCACGACTCGACGTAGCCGATGCCGTCGGCGATCGTGAACGCGAGCTCCTGCGCCGCCGTCGCCCCGGCCTCGCGGATGTGATACCCGCTGATGCTGACCGTGTTCCAGCGCGGCACCTCGCGCGTGCAGAACTCGATCATGTCGGTGACGATGCGCATCGCCGGCCGCGGCGGCACGAGCCACGCGTGCTGCGCGATGAACTCCTTCAGGCAGTCGTTCTGCACGGTGCCGCCGATCGCGCCTCGCGCGATGCCGCGCACGTCCGCGAGCGCCACGTAAAACGCGAGCAGGACGATCGCGGGCCCGTTGATCGTCATCGACGTCGTGACCCGGTCGAGCGGGACGTCCGCGAAGAGGACCTCCATGTCGCGGAGCGTGTCGACGGCGACGCCGCACATGCCCACCTCGCCCAGCGACCGCGGGCTGTCCGAGTCGTAGCCCATCAGGGTCGGGAAATCGAAGGCGGTCGAGAGCCCCGTCTGCCCCTGCGCGAGCAGGTACTTGAAGCGCGCGTTCGTCTGCTCGGGCGTGCCGAAGCCGGCGAACATCCGCATCGTCCAGAGCTTGCTCCGGTACATTGTCGGCTGGACGCCGCGCGTGAACGGGTACTGACCGGGCAAGCCGAGGTCGCGCAGGTAGTCGACGGGCGCGTCGGCCGGGGTTGCGAGGTCGGGGACGTCGGCGTCGCTCCAGGTCGAGAAGCGGGCCTTGCGCGGCGGCATCCGGGCCACGCTCTTCGCGAGCGTCGTCGCGCGCCACTCGCGGGCGGCGTCGCGGATGGCCTCGATGACCCCGGGGGACTCGCCGTCGCTCGAGAAGACCTCGTCCGCTCCGTGGTCGAGGGCGGCGGAGGCGTCGTTCGGCATGCGTGAAATGTAGCGTCGGCCGGGCCGCCGTGCCCCCTCTCGCTCCGAATCGCTCAGCGCTGGTGCTTGTAGACCTTGTAACGCGACCAGGCGAACCAGGCGGCCGCGGCGATGACCGCGGCCGCGATGACCGCGTCGAACCGATGCATGAAGTGCTTGAGCGGCGAGTGCTCGTCGGTGAGGCGCATGCCGAGCTGCTGGCCGACGTACGCGAGCGCGAGGCACCACGGCAGCGACCCGAGGAACGTGAAGACGTGGAACGTGGTCCGGTTCATGCGCGCGACGCCCGCGGGGAACGCGATGAACGTGCGGACGACCGGCAAGAGGCGCGCGAAGAAGATGATCAACGGGCCGCGGCTCGAAAACCACCGGTCGGCGAGATCGATCTCGTGCTTCGAGATGAGGAGGTACCTGCGATACCGCTCGATGGCGGGGCGGCCGCCCTTCGCGCCCACCCAGTACGCGACCTCCGAGCCGAGGTTGCAGCCGATGGCGCCGGCGACGGCGGCGAAGAAGAGGTTGAAGACGGGGAGGTCGAGGCCGTACTGCGCGCTGAGCTGCGCCGCGGCGCCGGGGTGCGTCATCGCGCCGGCGTACGGCATGATGAGCTCACTCGGGAGCGGGATGCAGGCGCTCTCGATGCCCATGAGGAGGGCCACGCCGGCGTAAGACAGCGTCCCCATGACGTAGACGCAGAACGCCCCGAGGACGGCAAAGATGGCTTTGACCATGCCGCGCGCGGCTTACCCGTTGGCGGGCCCTTCGGTCAAGCGCGCGTTTCTCCCCCGCTGTCGTCCCGGGCGGGCAACGAGGGGCCCCACCACCGCGCGACGATGACGGTTGGAACGGCTCGACGAGGCCGGCAGGGCCCCACCGTTTCAGCTGCCGCTCTTCCGCCGAGCCTCGCTCCGTTCGCCGCCGGGCGAGGGAGGGGTGCCAGGGAGAGTGCTCGCGCCCGCGCCCGCACCCGCCACGCCCGACCCAGACGCGCCGTTCCGCCCCCGCGCCGACCCGACCTCGCCGTCCGCCGCCGGATGCTCGCCGCTGCTCGAGCCCTTCCGGTCCTCGATCTCTTCGATCTTGATGACGACGGCGGTGATGTTGTCTTCGCCGCCGTGCTCGTTGGCGCGCTGGATGAGCCGGCGGCACACCTCGCGGATGTCGGGCGTTCCCGTGGCGATCTGGCGAATTTCGTCGTCGCCGATCATGCCGGAGAGCCCGTCCGAGCAGAGCACGTAGATGTCTTCGCGCTTGGGATCGTCGTGCTGGAGATCGACGACGACGTGGTCCTGCATGCCGAGGGCGCGCGTGATGACGTTCTTCGGGAGCTCGCTCTTCTGCTCGTCGGTGAGGTCGGGCATGGCGAGGAGGTAGTCGTTGATGAGGGAGTGGTCGCGCGTCAAAAGGCGAATCTGCCCGTCTCGCACGCGATAACAGCGCGAGTCGCCGACGTGGCCGATGTACATGCGGCTCTTCTTCGAGCTGAACATCGCGCCGACGACCGTCGTGCCCATCCCGTGGCACTCGCGCGACCGCGTGGAGCGCTCGAAGATCTGCCGGTTCGCGACCCGGATGCCCGTGAGGAGCCGGTTCTCCTCTTCGCTCAGGTTCGTGTCGAAGTGAAACGGCCAGGTGACGTCTTCGTTGGCCGTCGTGCGGAAGAACTCCGAGATCGTCTCGGTCGCGATGCGGGACGCGATGTCACCCGCCCGGTGACCGCCCATCCCGTCGGCCACGACATAGAGATCATATTCCTTGAGCACGACGAACGAGTCCTCGTTGTGCTCACGCTGGAGCCCGACGTCGCTCAGCCCAGCCGCTACTGCACGGATCAAGGGGCGCAATCCTCCAACAAGAAAAGACTTTCACCCACCTTCAAGGGTGTCAAGCGAGTCAGCCTCGGGGGCATCGCCGCCAACTCTCGCTTTCGCATGCAGTCTCTAGGGTGCCGAGCAGCAGGTTGTCCGTGTGGGGGCCCCCCCCGCTCACACCTCGAGGATGTCTTTCTCTTTGTTCGCGATGATGGTGTCGACTTGCTTGCTCGCCTCTTGGATCGAGTCTTCGACCTTCTTCTTCGCGCGGTCGACCTCGTCGGCGCTCGACTCGCCGTCGGTCTCGAGCGCGGACAGAAGATCGAGCGTGTCGTGCCGGGCTTTGCGGATCGTGACTTTGCACTCCTCGCCGTACTTGCGCGCGATCTTGACGAAGTCTTTGCGGCGCTCCTCGGTGAGCGGCGGGAGCGGGACGCGGATGATATCGCCGTCGACCTGCGGGTTGAGGCCGAGATCGCTCTCGCGGAGCGCCTTCTCGACGGGCTTCACCTGCGTTTTGTCCCACGGCTTGACGGTGAGCAGGCGCGGCTCGGGGACGTTGACGTGGGCCATCTGCGCGAGCGGCGTGGGGGTGCCGTAGTAGTCCACCTTCACGCCCTCGAGCATCGACGCGTTCGCGCGGCCCGCGCGGAGCTTCGTGAGCTCGCGCTTCAGCGCGTCGTGGGCCTTGGCGATGGAACCGGCCAGGTCTTTCTGCAGGTCGTTGATCATGGCTGTCGGCGACGAACTTAGCGCCGCCTGAAGGGCCGTGAAAGGTAGTAAAGTCGCCCCGATGCGGTTCGCGCGCAACACGCTGGGCGCGGCGGCGGCCCTGGCGATGGGGGCGGGGGTCGCGGTCGTGGTCACGAGCTCGACCGAACGGCCCGCGGAAGCGGGCTCGCCCGGCTCACCGGCGTCCCCTCCTTCTCCCGCCTTCGTGGGCGGCGACGGGGCCGCGCCCTCGGCGTTCCTCGCGCGGGCTCGTCGCGGCGAGGTCGCAGTGCCGCCCCTCGGGGAGGTCGAGCGCATGTGCGCGCTCTTGACGTCGTGCGACCGCTTGCCCATCCCGCCGTCGCTCTTTCCGCCGGATTTCGGCGCCTGCGTGAAGAAGATGATGGGCGATATGTCGTCCCCGTCGGCGGTCAACTTCTCGCTGACGATGCGCGAGTGCGGTCTGGAGGCCAACTCGTGCGCGAGCCTGCGCGCCTGCGCGCTCCACGGCGCGAGCCCGGACTCGTGCAAAGGCCGCGGCCAAAAGGGCGTCGTGGGGTTCTGCGACGTCGTCGGCCGGGCGCTGACCTGCTGGCACGACGAGGTGCTGTCCGTTCGCGATTGCACGCGCGGGAGCGAGCAGTGCCTCGTGGTCGACGGCGAGGCCACGTGCACGCTGGGCGGGTGCGCGGCGGCGGGTGACGCGGGGGACGGGGCGCGCTGCTCGGCGTCGGGCTCGCATCTCCTCAAGTGCCAAAAAGGAAAGCTCGCCAGCCTGGACTGCAGCGCCTTCGGCCTTCGCTGCGCCAAGCGGGCGGACGGCGCGGCCGGGTGCGCGACCGTCGGTCCCGCGTGCAGCGACGCGTCCAAGCGCTGCGATGGGAACGTCGCGGTGGGGTGCTACAACGGCCACGAGGTGCGCGTCGACTGCGACGCGGCGGGCATGTCGTGCGCCGCCCCGCCGGGCGCGACCCCCGTGGGCGCGTGCGCCGCACCCGCCGCCCAGAAGACCGAGTGCGATGCGGCCGAGAAGGCGAGGTGCGAAGGCGGCGCCATCCGCTACTGCTACGCCGGAAAGGCGCGGACGCTACCCTGCGCGTCCGCCGGCTTGGGCAAGTGCGACGCCGCCGGGGGCATCGTCCGTTGCAGCCCATGACGCCCGTTCTGCGCTAGGACTCCGCCCGCGGTGATCGAAGACGTCGTCCTCCTCACGGGGTTCCCCTCCTTGCTGGCCCGGACGGTCTGCCAGGAAATCGTGCGATCGGACCCCCGCGCGCGCATCGTGGCGCTCGTCCGCTCGAAGTCGGTGGAGGACGCGAAGGCCCACCTCGCCGGGCTCGGCGCGGAGCAGCGCGCCCGCGTGTCGCTGCTCGAAGGAGACGCCGCCGCCATCGACCTCGGCCTCTCGGGATCCGAGTACAAGGCGCTCCGGCGCGACGTGACGCGCATCCATCACTGCGCCCAGGTCGCGTACCTCGACGCGGAGCGGAAGACCGCGGAGCGCGTGAACGTCGGCGGGACGCGCGAGGCGATCGAGCTCGCGAGCGTCTGCGAGCGGCTGGAGTGCCTGGTGATGCACTCGACGGCGAGCGTGGCCGGGGACCGGCGCGGTCTCGTCAAGGAGGACGAGCTCAAGGCGGGGCAGTCGTTCCGGAGCGTGGTCGAGGAGACGCGGGCGCGCGCCGAGAAGCTCTGCAAGAACGCGATGGCGCGGGTGCCGATCGCGGTGGTGCGCCCCGCGACGATCGTCGGCGACTCGCGGACGGGCGAGGTCGACCGCTTCGATGGTCCGTACCTCCTCTTCTTGCTCGTGGTCACGTCACCGCCCGACCTCGCCCTGCCGCTCCCGGGCCGCGGCGACGAGCCTCTCAACCTCGTGCCCATCGACTGGGTGGCGCGCGCGGCGGTCGCGATCGGCCGCGATCCGCGGGCGCGCGGGCGCACGTTCCATCTGGTCGACTCGCAGCCGCTCGCCGCCCGGAGGGTCTTCGAGCTCGTCGCCCGCGCGGGAGGACGGCGGGGTCCGCGCGGCTCCATCCCCGCGAACCTCGCGCGTGCCGTGCTCCGCGCGCCCGGCATCGACCGGATCGCGAAGAGCCCGCGCGCGGTGATCGAGGCCCTGACGACGCCGGTGACCTACGACGCGCGCAATGCCGACGAGCTTCTCGGCCTGCTCGGCGTGGACGCCTGCCCGCCGCTCGAGACGTACGTCGACAAGCTGGTCGCCCATCTCCAGGAGCGGGTGCGCCAGCGGCGCGAGACGAAGCGGCCTCCCGCCGAGGTCGAGGATCCGCTCGGGTAGCCGATGGCGCGCAAATCGGTGGCGCCGTGCATCGGCGACGAGATGGTCGTGCGGCGGATCCTCATGGAGGCGCGCGAGGTGGTCTTCTTCAAGGGGATCGTCGAAGCGCACGAGGGGCTCGCGGCGGTCTTCGCGGAGCGGGGCGGGGAGCTGACGCTCGCGGCGCCGGATTCGCGCGGCGCGGAGCTCGACGCGATCCTGCTCGAGCTGTCGCGCGAGATACGGTTCGTCCGGCTGAGCGGGTAGCGGGCGCTACGCGTCCTTCGGGCCGGCCGCGGGCTCGGGGGGCCGCATCGTGGGGGTGCTGAGGTCGATCTCGAGCTCTCCGCCCGTGTGCACCACGTCGTCGGCGGCCGGCGGGAAGCTCGACGCGCCGGAGGTGCCGAGCGCGTGCCGCTGCTCGAGCAGCTGCAGGGTGCCCCCGCTCATGCGCTCGACGACCGCGCGGAGATCCCCCGGGAGCGGGGCCTCGATGAGGTGGCGGGCGCCCGTCGTCGGATGCGAGAGCTCGAGGCGCACGGCGTGGAGGAAGGGCCGATCGAGGCCGTGGCGTTCGAGGAAGAACCGGTTCGTCATCGACTCGCCGTAGCGCTCGTCGCCGAGCACCGGGTGATCGATGGCGGCCAGGTGCCTTCGCACCTGATGGGCCGTCCCCTGTTCGGGCACGACGCGCAGGACGCTGTGGCCTCCGGCGATCGCGAGCCGGCGGTAGCGGGTGCGGGCCTGGGTGACGCGACCGCCCTGGCGCAGCGCCCGCGCGATGACTCCCTTGGACGGCGTCACGCCGCGCGCGGCGACGATGCACACGAGCCGCGTCGCGTCCGAAGCAAAGACGCGATCCCATTTCGCCACGAGCTCCGCGGTCCGCGCGAAGAGCACGAGGCCGCTCGCCCCCACGTCGAGACGCTGGACGGGGACCGCGCTCTCTGCGCCGGGGAGGGCGCGGACGCGGGCGAGAAGCGACCCGGCGTACTCGCCTTGGGGCGTCGTCGGCTCGTGGGGGCCCTTGTCGACGACGAGGATCTCGGCGTCCTCGTAGAGGACCTTGGGCAGCGTCGGCGTCGTGCGGTGCAGGACGGCGATGGTCTCGATCTCTTCGGTCAGCGGGATCATGTCGAGCGGCTTGACCGAGAGCGCCTTGTGGCCGAGGCGATCGAGGTGGTCGAGGTCCCGAGCGAGGGTTTCGGGATCGCAAGAGACGTACGCCACGGTCGGCGGCGCGAGGCGCGCGAGCCACTCCCGCGCGGTCGGGCTCATGCCGCGACGGGGCGGGTTGATGACGGCCGCGTCGAAGCGCTCGCCGCGCTGCGCGAGATCGACGAGGGCACCCGCGACGTCCGCGCACTCGACGCGGACCGAGAGACCGTTGGCCTGCGCGGCGGCCCGCGCCTGGGCGGCGGCCGGGGCGAAGGACTCGACGAGGACGACCTCGGCGCCGCGTGCGGCCAGGCCGAGCGCGATGGCCCCCGAGCCTCCGTAGAGGTCCAGGATCCGGGGCCTCGGCGCCGGGGCAGGGCCGGGGTCCTTGTTCGCACGCTCGCGCGGCCGCAGGCCGAGGAGCTCGGTCAGCATCGCGTGGACGCGCATCGTCTGGCCGCGGTGGGCCTGGACGAAGGAGCCGAAGGTCGCAAACTGGACCGACGCGCCCACTTCGTCGCTGAGCGACGTGACGCCCGCCAGCGGCACCGTCTCGCCGCCGAGGACCTGAGGGCCCTCCGCGTTGTGGAAGTTGCAGGCGACGCCGGCGACGACGGGGGCGGCCTCCATGAGCTCGCGGGCCGCGCGCCCGATCGGCGCGATGTCGGCGACGCGGTCCCTCTGCACGACGAACGTGACGAGCACGCGGGCCGTGCCGCCGGTGATCGTCTCGCGCACGTCGACCGCGCGCACGCAGCCTTTGCCCGACGCGTCGCAGGGCGCGAGGGCGCCGCCGTCCCGCTCGTCTCGCGCGAGACGCTCGCGGATCGCGGTCACGACCCGCGCGACCGGCTCGGACAGAACGCGGCAATGCGGGATGTCGACGACCTCGTGGCCGCCGCCCTTCGCGAAGAGACCGAGCCGCCCGCCGCTCCCGGCGATGAGCTTCGCCCGTGTCCGGTAGCCTACGATCGGGTTCGCGGGGACCACGTCTTCGGTGCGGACGAGCTCGAGGGCGGGGTAGCGGATCAGCGATTGGGCGACGCGCTCGCCCTTCTCTGCGAGCTGCTCACCGTAGGAGCGTTCGATGAGGGGACAGCCTCCGCACCGATCGGCGTGCACGCACGCGATGCGGACCTCGTGTGGGGGCGCGGTCATCGTGCGTCAACGACAAGCGTAGCATGCGGCCCTCGGCGGGCCCGCCGCCCCCCTCGTCGACGGCTTCGCTAGAAGCGCGCACGCGCCGCGACAAAAGTGACCCAAGGGCGCGCATCTGCGACCATCTGCGGTTCGTGCTGCTCGCGATAGAGGATCGTGTAGTCCCCCTCGACCGCGATGACGGCGTTGCGCGTCAGCGCGAACTCGAAGCCGCCGCCGGTCTGCTCGGCGATTTCGACGTCGCGCGGGAGATAAGGCACGAGGTCGGTGTCGACGCGCCATTGCCCGACGCCGACTTGAAGGAACGGCGTGAAGCGGCCGTTGGCGAGGCGCACACGGCTCAGCACCATTCGACACGATCGACTGAGACGGAGTTGGTCGGTGAGCATCAAACTGCCCATGAGCAGCTGGGCCCCGCTCCAATCGCGCGCCACGAGCGAGACGTGCGGCGAGGTCCCGATGATGGGCGAATCGGCCAGAGCGCCGGCGCGCTGCTCGAGGAGGGGCCGCCAGGACTCCTGAGAAGCGAACCAGTCTCCGCCGCGGAGGACCTCCGCGAGCTTGCTCCACTCCACCGAGAGAGACATTCGCTCTTGGGCGTGGGCGCGGCCTGCGAACACCATCACGGCGATCGCGGCGGCGCAGGCCGTGGCGTACATGGGACGTCGCGTGCTCATGCGTCTCAACGGTGAAGTGTGTAGATCGGTCAAACCTCGCGCCAGGAATACTGGGAGCGTGGGCAGCTGTAACTTTGCATCGTCCCACCTGAAGCGGGCACACCGCGAAACCGCGCTGCGCGGACCACGTATTCGTGACGTATGCAGCCGTTCCCACTGCTCGAGGCATGCCAAGGCGCATGGCCGCCGCGGCGTGCCCAAGTCTGGGTCTGGGTGCGGCCGGCTCGGCGTCGCGGAGAGAGCGCGCATGATAGAAGCGACCTCGTGTCCGAGCGCACCGAGGCCGACACCGCGATGGAGCGCTACGCCGCCGGGGACAACGCGGCGTTCGCGAGTGTCTACGACGCGGTAGCGCCGCGCCTCTTCGGCTACCTCCTCCGGCAAACGCGCGATCGCGCGCGCGCCGAAGACCTGGTGCAGCAGACGCTCTTGCAGATGCACCGGGCGCGCGATCGCTTCCTGCCCGGCGCGGAGGTGACGCCCTGGGCCTTCGCGATCGCGCGCCGTCTGCTCATCGACACGGTGCGGCGAGGCAAGCGCGAGCTGCTGACCGACGACGGCGAGCCCGACGCGGGGATCTCATCCGCCCCGGGCGCCGACGATCACGTCGCGGCGGCGGAGCTCGAGGCGCGTCTCCGTCGGGAGCTGCAGCGGCTCCCGGCTTCGCAGCGCGCCGCCTTCGAGCTCGTCAAGAGCGAGGGCCTGAGCATGGCGGAGGCGGCCGCGGTCCTCGGCACGACGACGACCGCCGTGAAGCTGCGCGCCCATCGCGCGTACGAGGCGCTGCGCGTGGCGCTGGGCGACCTCGTGGGTCAGCTGGAAGTGGGGAAGCCGTGAGTAGCCCGCGCCTGCCTCCCCGGGATGTGGCGCCGAGCGCCGAGCTGCGTGCGCGCGTGATGGCCGCGGTCGCCGGTGAGCCGGTGCCCGCGCGTCCCGAGGGCGAGAGGCGGCGCGCGGCCGTGGCGATCGGCGCGGGGGCGGCGCTCGTGGTCGGGTCCCTCGCGGCGGCGCGGCCTTCTCTCGCCGGAAGGCCGACGGCGTACGTGGGCGCGCTCCTCGCGGCGTGGGCGCTCGTCGGCGTGATCGCGACCTGGGCGGCGACGACGCGCGGCCGATCGATGTTGGGGCGGTCGCCGGGGTGGCGGCTCGCCGTCGCGCTGGGGACGCCTTTGGCCCTCGTGGTCACGTCGATGGCCGCGGCGGCCGTGTGGCCTTCGCCCGCGCTGGAGGTGCCGCCCGCCGCCCACGCGATCTGCTTCGCGATGACGTTCGGGCTCGCCGTGGGACCGCTGGTGCTCCTGCTCGTTCTCCATGGCGCAACGGACCCGGTGCGGCCGGGTCTCACGGCGTCGTCGCTGGCGGCCGCCGCGGGCGCGTGGGGAGCCGTGGCGATCACGCTCCACTGCGGTGTCGCGACTCCGGAGCACGTGCTGCTCGGCCATGTCCTGCCGGTCGCTCTCTTGGCGGCGGCCGGGGTCGCGACCGGGAGGTTTGTGGCGGTCCGCGTCGAGAACGGGTAATGCGCCGTCGCTGATGGCCCGACCGAGGCGCGTTCTCATGGTCTCGTCGGAGATAGCGTCCCTCGCGCGCACGGGCGGCCTCGGTGACGTGGTGGAGGCCCTCTCGCGGACGCTGGCGGAGGGCGGCGCGGACGTGGTGGTGGTGACACCGCGGTACGGTCCGTCGCGGGTGCCGCCGGGAGGCCGCTGGTGGAAGGAGCCGGTCGCGGCGCCGCTCGGGCCGGGTCGCGGGCGCGAGATGCGCGTCTACGAGGCGGCGCTCGGCGTGGGGTCGGGGCCGCGCGCGCGGGTCTGCATGCTCGAGGACGCGCCGCTTTTCGATCGGGACGGCATCTACGGCGACGCGCGCGGCGGCTTCGCCGACAATGCGCTCCGCTTTGCCGCGATGTCGAGCGGGGCGCTCGGTGTCGCGGAGCGGGCCTGGGACGGGGCCCTCCCCGACGTGGTGCACGCCCACGACTGGCACGGCGCGCCGGCGGTCGTGTACGCGCGGACGGCGCGCGGCGAGGCCTGGTCGCGCGTCCCGACGGTGCTGACCGTCCACAACCTGGCCTTCCAGGGCGTCGCCGACGCGGTGGAGCGCGAGTCCCTCGGGCTCCCCGCGGAGGCGTGGGAGGGCGGTTGGGCGCGCCACGAGGGCCGCGTGAACCTCCTGAAGGCCGGGATCCACGTCGCCGATCGGGTGACGACCGTGAGCGAGACCTACGCGCGCGAGATCCAGGGCCCGCTCCACGGGCACGGCCTCGACGCCCACCTGCGGCGGCACGCGGCCAAGCTCACGGGGATCGTCAACGGCATCGACACGCACGCCTTCGACCCGCGCACCGACGCGGCCGTCGCGCGCCGCTACGGAGAGGCCGACGCCCCGGAGGGACGGCGTGCGTGCAAAGCGGAGCTCGTCGCCGAGCTGGGCCTCGACGCGGAGTCGCCGGCTCCCCTCTTCGGCGTCGTGTCGCGGCTCGAGTGGCTCAAGGGTATCGACCTGTTCCTCGCGATCCTGCCCGCCCTCGCGGCCCGCGGAGCGCGGATCGTCGTCGAGGGCACGGGGGCGCGGCCGCTCGAGGACGCGCTCCAGAGCGCCGCGGATCGCTGGCCGCGCCGTGTGGCCTCGCGCGTGGCGTTCGATCCGGCCCTCGCGCGCCGCATCTTCGCGGGGGCCGACTTCCTCGTGGTGCCCTCGCGTGAAGAGCCTTGCGGCCTCACGCAGATGTACGCGATGCGGTACGGCGCGGTCCCGATCGTGACCCCGGTCGGCGGCCTCCGGGACACGGTGCAGCCGGCCGACACGGCCCACGCCGTCGGGACGGGCTTCGTCGCGGCGGGGAGCGACGCCATCTCGCTCCTCGTCGCGTGCGAGGACGCGATCGGGATCTGGCGCGATTCCATCGCGATGGAGGCGCTCGTCGCCCGCGCGATGGCCCGCGACAGCTCCTGGCCGGCGAGCGCACGGCGGTACCTCGAGGTGTACGCGTCGCTCGGGGCGATTTCTTAGCCCGCTCAGCCCGGGATGACCTCGAAGGGCCGCATCATCTCGTTGGCGGCGTGCTCGAGGATGTGGCAGTGCCACAAGTAGCGGCCCGCGTAGCCTTCGAACTTCACGATGATGCGCGTCACGGCGCCGGGCTCCGCGCGCACGGTGTCCTTCCACCCGGCTTCGTTCGCGGGCGGCGGGATCGGCTTGCCCATCCAGTTCAACGTGCCCGTGGTCAGGTACTCGTCGGCGTCGAAGAGCTGGCGGTCGAGGATCTGGAAGCGAACGAGGTGAAGGTGGATGGGGTGCGTGTCCTCGGTCAAGTTGACGAGGCGCCACACTTCGATCGAATCGAGCACGGGCTTCTCGGTCACCGGCTCGTGCCACCGCGTGGCGTTCAGAAGCATGAGCATCCGGTGCGTCTTCGGCTCCTCGTATTCGTTGAGCGTCAACGTCCGCGTGCGCGCTCGCGCCTCGGGCAGACGCGGCACGGAGCGCAACACCGCGGGCAGGGCGGCCGCCTTCGGCGCCTGCGCGCCGCCGAGCCGGAACTGCATCAGCTCGAAGGCCTGGCTCTTGAGGACGATCGTGTCCCCGGGCGCGCCCGTGAAGTCCACGAGGACGTCGGCGCGCTCCGCCGGGGCGAGCGTGAGCATGTCCATCGGCACGGGCGAGGGGAGCAATCCCTGGTCGCTGCCGATCTGCAAGAAGGTCTGCTTGTTCGCGAACGAGAGGTAGAACGTGCGCGCGTTCGACGCGTTGACGATGCGGAAGCGATAGCGCCGGCGCTCGACGTCGAAATACGGATAGAGCCGCCCGTTGACGAGGAGGGCGTCGGCATAGACCTCGGAGACCCACGGCGACTCGGGGAGCTCCGAGACGGGGTAGTTGAGCTGACCGTCCGCGAAGAAGAGGCGGTCGCTCAAGACGAGCGGCACTTCGTACGGCGCCTTCGGGAGGCCCAGCGCGTCTTCGACCTCGTCGCGGATCAAATAGGTGCCGAAGAGGCCCGCGTACTGGTTGAGCCGCTCGATGCCCATCGCGTGGTCGTGGTACCAGAGCGTCGCCGCGTCCTGGAGGTTCGGGTAGTGGAGGGTCGCCGAGCGGCCGGGCGTATACCAATCCTCCGGGTAGCCGTCGCTCCGCGGAGGGACCTTGGCGCCGTGCACGTGCACGATCGAGCGAACGTCGGGCCGATCGCGACCCGCGCCGCAGAGGGTATGGTCGATGGTCAAGAGGTGACGGGTGGGGAGCTCGTTGCGCCACTCGACGAGGACGCCGCGCCCGCTCCGCGCCTCGAACGTGGGCCCGGGGACGCTCCCTTCGTAGCCCCACATGCGCGTCGGCGGGACGTCCCGATGGACGTGGACGAGCGCCTCGCGCATGGCGACGCGGTAGAAGGCGACCGTGGACGCGGGGTCGCTCGGGTCGGGCCGAGTCTCCGACGACGTCAGGACGGGCGGCACGTAGAGCGGATCGACGAAGCGCGCGAGCGTGTCGGGGTGGAGCGGAGGGCGTGGGCCGTGCGCTGGCGGGTGGGTCATGCCCCCGCCGTGCATCGTCGCGCCGTGCTCCATCCCGCCCATCGCGCCGTGGTCCATCGCGCCCGCCCGGGCGCGGCCCTGCGCGCGATGATGGATGCGGCAGGCGCGCGGAAGCACGAGCGAGGTCGCGAACAAGAAGCGGCGTCGGCTGAACATGGAAATAGCGAAGGGCGGCTCGCAGAATGCACGAGCCGCCCCTCGGTGGTCTAGAGCTCGTCGCTTAGATGCCGGTGAGCATCCCGGTGATCGAGTTCGCGATGGTGTCGAACGAACCACCCGGCTGGACGCGCTGACCGCCGAGCCAGTTGTCCTCGATGAACCGCAGGATCGAGGTCTGGTCGGTGAGGGTGTGGTCGATGAAGTTATGCTTCGCGAAGGGCGAGATGACCATCATCGGGATGCGCGTCCCGTAGCCGCAACGCCCCTGCGCAGGCAGGGCGGCGCCGCCGCCGGCGGGAACGGCGCCGAGGAGCGGCGTCGTCAGAGGCGAGCCTTGCTGGGCGCCCGCCGTGTTGCAGAGCCCCGCGCCGTTCAACCCGTCGGCGACGCTCGTCGAGGGGTTCACGATCGGGGGCGCCTGGTGGTCGTACCAGCCGTCCGAGTCGTCGTAGGCGAGCACGATCGCGGTCGACGCCCACTCCTGGGAAGCCTGGAGCGCGTTGACGACGTTCACGATGAAGGTCTGCTCGTCGATCGGGTTCGAGTAGCCGGCGTGGCCGTCCTGGAAGCCGGGGGCCTTGAGGTAAGTGACCGCGGGCAGGTTCCCGGCCGAGAGCGTCGCGAAGAAGTCGTTCGTGTCGTACTGGTGGTTGGCGACGTCCGCGTTGCCGATCGCGGCGACGGAGCTCGGCCGCGCGTGCGTCGGGTTCGCGGTCGACGCGTAGTACTGGAACGGCGCGTGATGCGGGATGTAGTCCGTCGACGTCGACGGGGCGTTCGGCACCGTCTGCGGCGTGCTGCGGTTGCAGCCCGTCGTGCCGTTCGCGTTCGTGGCGGTGAGGTCGAAGCCGCCCTCGAACCATCCCCAGGTCACGCTGCCCGTGTTGAGCAGGTCACCGATGTTTTTGCCGGACATCAGGTTCTGGTCGGCCGCGGTCGAGCACACGTCCCCGAGCGGGTCGGTGTCGCCGATCATCGTGAGGCCGCCGTTGCCGTCCGCGATCGCGTGGCTCGACGAGAACGTTCCGC
The DNA here is from genome assembly GCA_036500865.1 of Polyangiaceae bacterium. GTDB lineage: Bacteria > Myxococcota_A > Polyangia > Polyangiales > Polyangiaceae > Palsa-1150. The sequence goes on along the minus strand of DASYBG010000044.1, from coordinate 178,201 downwards.
CGTCGCCCTTGTTGGTGGCGGAGAAGCCGTTGGTCTGGCCCGAGATGAGGTCGATGGCGCCCGGCGTGGAAGGCCCGAACACGGTCGTCCACGAGTTGTCGTTCAGCGCGTTCTCTTGCGCGTAACCCCAGTACGAGTTCAGGGTGTTGCCGTCGAAGTACGCCATGACGAGGCCCTTGGTCGTCGCGGCGGGGGGCGCGCCGGGGGGCGGCCCCGCGGTGCCGGTGAACTCCGGGAAGAGGTCCATGAGCCCATGGTCGCTCGCCTGCTGCTCCGGGTTGTAGTTGTGACCCTGGTCGTTCGTCGCGGCCTGGAGCGGCGCGAGGCGGAAGGGGTTCGCCGCGCCGGTGCCGTTGGCGGGGTTCAGGTTCGGGTTGTTGTTGAGGAGGTCGACGCCCGTGACGGGCGCGAAGGACGCGATCGGGTTGAGCGGCGTCGAGAGGCCGTTCGCCGCCGGGGTCGCCGGGTCGGCGACGAAGCTCGGCTCGCCCGGGAGGTTCTGGGCGTTCGGGTAGGTGCCGAAGTAGTGATCGAAGGAGATGTTCTCGCCGAAGATGACGACGACGTGCTTGATCTTCGTCGCGGTCGCGAGCTGCGCGGCCTGATCGAGGTGGCCGTCGCAGGTGACCTGGACGGTCGTCGTGTCGAGCGACGTGCTGCACGAGGCGCCCGCGGGGATCGGCCCGTCCGCGACGGTCAGCGTGAGCGTGACGGGTCCCGGCGTGGTGCACGTGAACTGCGTCGAGGCCGACGTCGGCGCGGCGAACGTGCCGCTCGGCGCCGACCACGCGTACGTGAGGGCGGCGGGGTTCGGGCCGCTCGCCGAGGCGGAGACGGTCACGGCGTTGCCGACCGTGGTCTCCGAGGGGCTTGCCGTCGCCGAGTTCCACGTCGCGCAGTCGTAGGTCGTGCCGTTCACGGAGATGGATCCGTTGTTGCTGCCGGCGGTGACGCACTGGAGGGCGACCGAGACGTTCGTCGTGGTCCGCGCGGAGACGTTGAACGTCGCCGAGCCGGAGCAGCTGACGTTTCCGTCGGTCGTCGTGCTGGTCAGCATGATGCTGTAGCCGCTGCCCGCGGGAATGCCGCCGACGAGGAAGCTGATCGACTGGCTGCCGGCGACGTTCACCGACCCGCTCTGCACGATGGTCGACGCGCCGCCCGGACCCGTCACCGTCCAGTTGACGACGGCCAGCGTCTCCCCGCCCGGGAGGGTGAGCTGCATGCCGACGGTGCCGACGTTGTCTTGGCTGCCGCCGTTGGCGCCGCCCGGGGGCGACGAAGTGTTGGTCGAGGAACAGCCGACTTGGGCCACCGCGGTCGCGGCGACGCCCGCGACCCCGATGAGGAGCGCGTGGCGTACGAGGGACTTTCGAACGATGGATCGCATGGAAAACTCCGTGGATTGAGACACCGCCTCAGGGAAACTCGATAGAGGCCTCGTGCAAGAGTCGGCCCCGCCGCGAAGTCTCCGCGGCTCGACGATTTGGCCTGTTCGGTGGTGCGACGATCCGTGCACGAGCTCCGATTTCCGGAGCGAGCCTCCGATTTCCGAATGGTTGGGCGCGTGCGTCTCCCGGGTCGCCGGCCGCCCGCGAGCCTTGTAGCCTGCCCGCCGCCCATGCCCTTCGACCACGACATCGTCATCGTCGGCGGCGGTCCGGCGGGTGCCACCACGGCGATCGCCGTCGCGCGTGCGGCGCCGGAGCTCGCGGCGCGCACGGTGGTGCTGGAGCGGGCCCGATTCCCGCGCGACAAGCCGTGCGCGGGCGCGCTCGGCGGGCGGGGCGACGCCCTCCTCTCCTCGCTCGGCGTCGTGGTGGACGTCCCGAGCGTGCCGATCCACGGGGTGTCGGTCCGCGCGTCCTCGGGAGAGGCCGCCGCGGCCCCGGGGAGCATCGGGCGGGTGGTCCGAAGGGTCGAGTTCGACGAGGCGCTCGCGCGGGCGGCGGTATCGCTCGGCGTCGCCGTCCGCGAGGGCGTGAGGGTGACGGCCATCCACGACGAGTCGGGGGGTGGGGCGATCGTCGAGACGGCGGAAGGACCCATTCGGGCCCGGGTCGTCGTCGGCTGCGACGGCGTCGGCAGCGTGGTGCGCAAGGCGCTCGGCGCGGGAACCGGGCAGCTCCGGGCGCAGGTGGTGGAGGTCGACACGGAGCCCGTCGCCGCCGACCGCGCCCGAGGCCTCATCCACTTCGACCTGAGCGACCCGCGGCTCTCGGGCTACGCGTGGGACTTTCCGACGCTCGTGGGCGGGCGGGAGCTCGTCTGCCGCGGGGTCTACCGGATCCGCGCCGGCTCGGCCGCCCCCGAGGACGAGCGCGACGTCGGCGCGATCCTCGACGAGCGGCTGCGCGCGATGGGCCTCGCGCCGGACCGCGCGCACGTGAAGCGGTACGCGGAGCGCGGCTTCGAGCCGGCGTCTCGGCTGGCGCGGGGTCCGATGATGCTGGCCGGCGAGGCGGCGGGCATCGACCCGGCCACCGGCGAGGGCATCGCGCAAGCCATCGAGTACGGCGTGATGGCGGGGACGTTCGTCGCGCGCCGCGTGCGGGAGTGCCACGCGCGGGTGGCGGTCGAGGGCTGGGCCGACGAGGTCGCGCGATCGCGCCTCGCGCGAGACCTCCGCATCCGGACACACTTCATGCGGCTCTTCCACGGGTCCGGACGCGCCCCGCTCGAGCGCTTGCTCACGAGCTCTCCGGACCTGCTCCACGTGGGTTGCCAGCACTTTGCCGCCCAGCGGCCCGATTGGCTCAAGCTCGGGCGCGTCGCGGCCCGAGGCGCGGCGGTCATGGCCGCTTCGCTCGTCGCGCCCTGAGCGTCCGCGCGTTTGCGCCGCGAGGTGACGTCAGCGCTTCGCCAGACGCGCGGCGCGCCTTTGCTCGGCCGCGGCCTGCGCCGCCCTGTCCTGGTCGGTCTCGAGGAGCAGCGGCCCGACGCTCACCGGGCGCCCGTCGCTCCCCATCGCGACGAACGTCGTCCGGCACTCGACGGTCGGCCAGCGCGCGCCGCTGAGCGTGTCCTCGCCCCACACGGCCACGGCGATCTCCATCGACGAACGGAACGTGGCGGTGACCATCGCCCGCACGAGCACGACCTGGCCCACGCGCACCGGCCGCTTGAAGAGAAGGTCGTCGACCGAGGCGGTGACGCACAGGCAGCCCGCGTGGCGCTGCGCGCAGACCGCGGCGCACAGGTCGATCCACGCCATGATTTGACCGCCGAAGACGCTGCCGTGGATGTTGGCGTGCTGCGGGAGGACGTACTCGGTCATCTCGGTGAGCGACGCCGCCGCGGGCTTGGGCGCACCGGTCGTCATGAAGGAGCCGCGCCGGCCTGGGTGCTCGCCTCCGGCGCCGCCGTCTCGCTCCACGCCGGATGCGGCGCCCCGAGCCACGCCGCGAAGGCCGCGCGGGCCGCGGGCGTCGCGTCGCGTCGCGCGGCGAGCTTCACGCGGTCGGCCTTCGGCGGATCGAGCGTGAGCCGTCGCGACACCAGCCTTCCGTCCCGCCCGACGAAGACCTCCACGGACTCGCCGGGAGCCAGGCCACGCAACGCGGCCTCCGCCCCGGGCCCCTCCACCCGCGTCCCCCGGATCGCGACGAGCTCGTCGCCGGGGTCGATCCCCGCGCGCCACGCCGCCGCGTCGCGAGCGACCGAAGCGACGAAGACCCGCGCCCCCTCGCTCCGCAGCCGCGCGCCGAGCGAGCAGGTGGGGCCGTCGGGCCGAACGGCGCGGTCGACGGTGAGGCCGACCCGGGCCAAGGTCGGCGCGAAGTCGATCTCCTGCGGCGACCGGATCCAGTGGGCGAAGAGGTCCTCGAGCGAGGCCTGGGCGACGTGCTCGAAGATCGACTGCAGCGCGTCCTCGGGGACGGGCCGTTCGGAGGCCCCGTAGGCCGTCCATAGATGCGCGAGGACGCCGTCGAGCGACGCGCGGCCCGCGGTGCGCGCGCGGAGCTCGATATCGAGGAGCGCGCACACGACCTCGCCCTTGCGGTAGTAGCTGACGGTGCTGTTCGAAGAGTTCTCGTCCGGTCGATAGAGCTTGATCCACGCGTCGAAGCTCGCCTCCTCGAGGGAGTGCACGAGCCTTCCGGGGGTCTGATCGAGGTACGCGATCTCGGAGGCGAGGTGGTCGAGGTACTCCTCGACGGTGCAGAGCTGGGCGAGGAGAAGGACGCGCCAATCGTAGTAGCTCGTGCCGCCCTCGAACCACCAGAGCTGGCGCGTGTAGCACTCTTGCTGATAGCGGTACGGCGCCAGGCCCGCGGGGCGGATGCGCTTCACGTTCCAGGCGTGGAAGCACTCGTGGGCGACGAGCGAAAGCAGGTCGAGGTACGACTCGCGCGAGGCGAAGCTCGTCGGGGGCGCGATGAGCGAGGAGCTGTCTCGGTGCTCGAGGCCGCCGCGTCCTCGCGGCGAGAGGTGCAGGAGCAGCTCGTACCTCGCGTACGGCAAAGCCCCGTCGAAGAGCCGTGCCTCCCGCTCCAGGATCGCCTTGGTGTCGCGGACGAGCCGCCGCGCGTCCGCGTCGCCGACGCCCGACGCCGGCCAGATCGCGTAGCGGTGGGGCTTGCCGAGGACGTCGAAGCGCTCCTCGCGGTGGAGGCCGAGCTCGATGGGGCAGTCGACCAGCGTGTCGAAGTCACGGGCCTCGAAGCGGCGCAGGCCTTCGCCGCCGTTGTCGACCGCGGGGAGGGACGTCGCGATCCGCCACTCGCGCGGGGCGTCGATCTCGACGCTGGACGGGAGCTGCTCGGCGCCCTCGACGCAGAGAAAGAGCGCGGCGCCGACGAGGAACGCGTGGGTCTCGTCGACGTGGCTGGTCCGCACGGTGAGCTCGTTGGCGTACATGCGGTAGCGGACGACGACGCGCGTGGCGCCGAGCGTTCCGATCTGCCACGCGTTCTTGCGGATCTTGACGGCGCGCGCGGGAGGGTCGGCCGCGAGGGCCTCGACGTGGCGCGCGTACTCTCGCAAGAGATAAGAGCCAGGCGTCCAGACCGGCATGTAGAGGACGAGCCCTTCGGGGAGGGCCTCCGAGGAAGTCACCGTCGTCTCCACGTGACAGAGGTGGCTCTTCGGGTCGAGGATCGAGACGCGGTGGGCGATCGAGAGCGCCATCGTGTCCGCTTTTATCATGCTCAAACGACGAGCGTCTCGACGTGCTCTCCCCAGACGCCGCGGAGCACGTCGGCGATCTCGCCGACCGTCGCATACGCTTTGACCGCCGCGAGGACAGGATCGAGGACGTTGTCGGACCCGCGGGCGGCGGCCTCGACGCGCGCCAGCGCGTCGGCGTGGGCGCGGCCGTCGCGTCTCGCCCGGAGCGAACGGACCCTCTCGACTTGCTCCGCCTCGATCTTCGGATCGATCCGCAGGACCGGCACCCCCGCGCCGCCGGCGTCGCCCGCGTCTTGGAACGCGTTCACCCCGACGACGAGGCGCTCTTTGCGCTCTACTTCGAGCTGGTACTCGTACGCGGACCGCTGGATCTCCCGCTGGGGATACCCGCGCTCGATCGCCGCGACCATGCCGCCCATCTGGTCGACGCGGGCGATCTGCTCGGCGGCGAGCGCCTCGAGGCGGTTCGTGAGCGCCTCGACGGCGTAGCTGCCGCCGAGCGCGTCGACGAAGTCGGCGACGCCGCTCTCGTGGGCGACGACCTGCTGCGTGCGGAGCGCCACGGTCGCCGCCTCCGCGGTGGGGAGCCCGAGGGCCTCGTCGTAGCCGTTGGTGTGGAGCGATTGACAGCCTCCGAGCACGGCGGCGAGCGTCTGCACGGTCACGCGCGCCACGTTGACGAGCGGCTGCTGGGCGGCGAGGGTCGCGCCCGAGGTCTGGCCGTGGAACCGTAGGGCGCGGGCACGATCGGTCTTGGCCCCGAAGCGGTCGCGCATGATCGCGCTCCACATCCGCCGGGCGGCGCGAAACTTCGCGACCTCCTCGATGAAGTCGTTGTGGACGTTGAAGAAGAAGGAGAGGCTCCCGGCGAACCGGTCGACGTCGAGGCCCGCCTCCACGGCCGCCGCCACGTAGGCGATGCCGTCGGCCAGCGTGAAGGCGAGCTCCTGGGCGGCGTCGGCGCCGGCCTCGCGCATGTGGTAGCCGCTGACGGAGATGGGGTTGTATTTCGGCGTCTCGCGCGCGCACCACGCGAACGTGTCCGTGATGAGCCGGAGCGACGGGCGCGGCGGATGGATGTACGTCCCTCGGGCGACGTACTCCTTGAGGATGTCGTTCTGGACCGTGCCCCGGAGCGCCGGCCGCGGGACGCCCTGCTCGTCGGCCACCGCGACGTAGAGGCAGAGCAAGACGGCGGCGGTCGCGTTGATCGTCATCGACGTGGAGACGCGGTCGAGCGGCAGCCCACGGAGCAGGAGCCGCATGTCTTCGAGGGAGTCGACCGCCACGCCGACGCGCCCGACCTCGCCCTGGGCGTGCGGGTCGTCGGAGTCGCGGCCCATCTGGGTAGGGAGGTCGAACGCAACGCTGAGTCCCGTCTGGCCCTTTTGGAGCAAATAGTGGAATCGTTCGTTCGATTCCGCCGCCGTCCCGAATCCCGCATATTGACGCATCGTCCAAAGGCGACCGCGGTGCATGTCCGCCTGGACCCCGCGCGTGAAGGGCGGCCTGCCCGGGACGCCCAGGTCCACCGCAGGATCGAAGCCCATCGCGGCAAGGTCGTCGGGGCCGTAGAGGGGAGCCGCGTCGCCGTGCCCGGCGAGGTTCCGGGGTCGCTGCCGGGGGGGCGGCTTCGGATCTCCTGCCGCCGCGCTCTCGGCTTGCCAAGCGCGGCGGAGCTCGGCGTAGTCGCTCATGAGAGCGAAATAGCACGCTATGCCGCGGGCATCGGGCCGGGGGCCCCGTCGGCGTGCGGTCGTGTTCCGGCGTTCGCCGGACCCATTTTTGGGTGGAAAGGGCCCCGCCGGCGGGTGGGCAGTCCCCTGGTCCCGGCGGCCGCGCTCGCTGAATGCGCCGCGCCGGGTCGTGGCCTTGCGTCGTCGCACGAAACGCACCAGCCGCGATGGCGAAATGAAGCCGCGATGGCCGCCCGGCTCTCCCTCCAACGGAGGCCGCGAAAAGCAGACGCGTCCCTCGGAAGCCGAAGTGGCGTGGTAAGCTCAGCATGGACGGCGGGGCGTCACGAGTGCCGCTTCGCTCCTGCCGCCGGCGGGAAGGCGAATGAACGACCACAGATCGATCCTTTTGGTCGAAGACAACAAGGACGACGAAGCCCTCACGCTGCGCGCGTTGCAGAAGAATCGAATATTGAACAAGGTCGTGGTCGCGCGCGACGGCGTCGAGGCGCTCGACTATCTGCTCGGGACGGGGCCGCACGCGGGGCGCGATACCACCGACCAGCCGCAGCTCGTCCTGCTCGACCTCAAGCTTCCACGGGTCGACGGGCTCGAAGTCTTGAAGAGGATGCGCTCCGACGACCGCGCGAAGTTCGTGCCCGTCGTGGTACTGACCTCCTCGGGAGAAGAGGAAGACCTCGCGCGGAGCTACGCCTTCGGGGCGAACAGCTACGTGCGCAAGCCGGTCGACTTCGCACAGTTTACGGAGGCCGTGAAGACGTTGGGCTTGTTCTGGCTCCTCCTCAATCAGTCGCCGCAACGCATCCGCTGACGGCGAGGGAGTGCCCGTGACCGACAAGCCGTTGCGCGTTCTGATCCTCGAGGACTCCGAAGCGGACGCCGCGCTCCTCTTGCGCGAGCTCCGCAAGGGCGGTTTCACGCCGCTCTTCGAGCGGGTCGAGAGCGCGGCGGGGATGGCCGCGGCGCTCGACTCCGGCCCGTGGGACGTCATCGTCTCCGACTACTCGATGCCGCAGTTCAACGCGCCCACGGCGTATCTCCTCTTGAGGGAGCGCGGGCTCGATCTGCCGTTCATCATCGTGTCGGGCACCGTCGGCGAAGAGACGGCGGTCGCCGCGATGCGCCTCGGCGTCCAGGATTACCTGGTCAAGGGAAAGCTCGCGCGCCTCGTCCCGGCGATCGAGCGCGAGCTCCGGGAGTCGAGCGAGCGCAACGCCCGGCGAAAGGCCGAGGAGACGCTGCGCAAGACGGAGGTGCAGCTCCTCCACGCGCAGAAGCTCGACGCGGTCGGCAGGCTGGCGAGCGGGGTCGCGCACGACCTCAACAACATCTTGTCGGTGGTCTTGAGCTACACGGGCCTCCTCCTCTCGGACCTCAAGTCCGACGATCCGATGCGCGCCGACATCGACGAGATCCGCAAGGCGGGCATGCGCGCGGCGGACCTCACGCGCCAGCTCCTCGCGTTCAGCCGGCAGCAGGTCTTGCAGCCGCGGGTGCTCGACTTGAATCAAGTGCTCGCCGGGATGGAGAAGATGATCGCCCGGCTGCTCGGCGCCGACGTCGAGGTGACGATGCTCACGTCGTCGCGCCTCGGGAAGGTGATCGGCGATCCGGGTCAGATCGAGCAGGTGGTGACGAACCTCGTCGTCAACGCGCGCGACGCGATGCCCGGCGGCGGGATGCTGACGTTCGAGACGAAGAACGCCGACCTCGACGAGGACTACGCGAAGCAGCACTACGGCGTCGCGCCGGGCCAGTACGTGGTGCTCGCCATCACCGATACGGGCATCGGCATGGATCGAGAGCTCCAGACCCGCATCTTCGAGCCGTTCTTCACGACGAAGGAAGGCGGCAAGGGGACCGGCCTCGGGCTGTCGACGGTGTTCGGGATCGTCGAGCAGAGCGGCGGGCACATCTGGGTCTACAGCGAGCCCGGGAAGGGAACGACCTTCCGCGTCTACCTCCCGCGGACCGACGCGACCGCGGTGGAGCAGCCGCACTCGGAGCCGCCGCCGCCCTCGGGCCGGGGGACCGAGACGATCCTCCTCGTCGAGGACGACGACGCCGTACGCACCGTCGCGTGCGGCATCCTCCGGCGCAACGGCTACCGCGTGCTCGAGGCGTCGAACGGCGGCGAGGCCCTGCTCGTGTGCGAGCAGCACGGCGCGAAGATCCACCTGCTCCTCACCGACGTCGTCCTCCCGAGAATGAGCGGCCGCCAGCTCGTCGAGCGGCTCGTCCCGCTCCGTCCGGAGATGAAGGTCCTCTTCATGTCCGGCTATACCGACGAAGCCGTCCTCCAGCACGGCATCCTCGAATCGGGCGTCGCGTTCATCCAGAAGCCGCTCACCCCCGAGGCGCTGACCCGCAAGATCCGCGAGGTCCTCGGCCCGTGACGCGGGCCGGGAGCGCAGGGCTCCCGTGGCGCGGGTCACCGGTCGAACTGGAAGACGACCTCGTTCTTGCGGACCATCCCGAGCTCGTCGCGGGCGATGCGCTCGACGCAGGCGGGGTCGTCCCGGAGCCTCCGCACCTCGACGCGCAGGCGTGAGACGTCGCGTCCGAGCTCCTCGTTCTGGGCGTTGCGCTCGCCCAGCTCGGCCTGCAGCGCTCGGAGCTTCGGAAGGCCGTCGGGCGAGAGGACGAGGAGCGGGACGGTGACGATGGCCAGCGAGAGCATCGCGACCGGGAGCGTGCGGCGGAGCAAGTTCGCGGTGAACGGCACTGCGTGGCCGATGATCCCACGCGCGCGCCCGTCTTGACCAGTTCTCCGCGGGGGTGCGGCGGCGCCGGCCTTTGCAATCGACTCGCCGGCCCGAAAAACGCGCTAGAAAGCTCGCATGCGCTACGAGGCGGTCATTGGACTCGAGGTGCACGCCCACCTTCTCACGCGCAGCAAGGCGTTCTGCGGCTGCGTGACCACGTACGGGGCGTCACCCAACAGCCAGGTCTGTCCGGTGTGCCTCGGCTTGCCGGGGGCGCTGCCGGTGCTCAACGGCGAAGCCGTCCGCATGGCGGTGCGGACGGCGCTGGCCCTCCACTGCACGATTGCGACCCGGAGCCGCTTCGCCCGCAAGAACTACTTCTATCCGGACCTTCCCAAGGGCTACCAGATCAGCCAGTTCGACGAGCCCTTCAGCCATCGCGGATATCTCGAGATCGAGCTCGACGGCGCGGTGAAGCGCGCGGGCATCACGCGGGTCCACATGGAGGAGGATGCGGGCAAGAACATCCACGGCGCGGCCTCCTCGATCGTCGATCTGAACCGGTCCGGCGTACCGCTCGTCGAGATCGTCGGCGAGCCCGACCTCCGCAGCGCCGCGGAGGCCGCCGAGTACCTGCGGACGCTCCGCGACGTGCTGGTCTTCATCGGGGTCAACGACGGGAACCTCGAGGAGGGCAGCTTCCGCTGCGACGCGAACGTGAGCATCCGTCCCATCGGCGAGACGAAGCTCGGCACCCGCGTCGAGCTCAAGAACATCAACTCCTTCCGCTTCGTCGAAAGGGCCATCGTCACCGAGATCGCGCGGCAGGCGGCGGTGCTCGACGGAGGCGGCCGTATCGTTCAGGAGACGCGCGGCTGGAGCGAGGACAAAGGGGCGACGTTCTCGCTCCGGAGCAAGGAGGAGGCGCAAGACTATCGGTACTTCGCCGACCCCGACCTGCCCCCCCTCGTCATCGAGGAGGCCTTCGTCGACCAGGTCCGCGCGTCGATGCCCGAGCTCCCGCGCGACAAGCGCGCCCGTTTCGTCCGCGAGCTCGGCGTCTCCGTCGCGGCGGCGCGCGTGCTGACGAGCCACCCGCGCATCGCCGGGTTCTTCGAGGAGGCGGCGACGATCCACGGCAACGCGACGAAGGTCGCCAACTTCGTCACGAGCGAGGTCCTCCGGGACGTGACGACGCACGGGCTGCAGGCCGCCATCCCGGTCACGCCGGCGCAGGTCGCCGCGCTCCTGCGGCTCGTCGACGCCGGGTCGATCAGCGGCAAGCAGGCCAAGGAGGTCTACGCGAAGATCGCCGGCACGACGAAGTCCCCCGAGGACGTCGTCGCGGAGCTCAACTTGGCGCAGGTGAGCGACGTCGGCGCGATCGAAGAGATCTGCCGCCGCCTCGTGGTCGAGAACCCGAAACAGGCCGAGCAGCTCCGCGCCGGCAAGACGGCCCTCATGGGCTACTTCGTGGGGCTCGCGATGAAGGAGACGAAAGGTTCGGCGAACCCGCAGCTGGTCAACCAGGCGATGCGGCATCTGCTCGGGCTCGGGTGAGCTCGTCGAGGCCCGCTCCGCCGGCGCCACGCGCGCGCGTCCTCGTCGTCGACGACAACGCGGAGCTGGTGGGCACGCTCCACGCGGTGCTGCTCAGCGCGGAGCTCGCGGAGCGCGGGGCCGGCGCGCTCGAGGTGGTGACCGCGTCGCGCGGCAACGAGGGGCTCGAGATCGCCCGCGCCCGCGGGTTCGACGTGGCGATCGTCGACGTGAAGCTCCCCGATGCGAGCGGCGTGGACCTCATCCCGGCCCTCCGCGCTGCCTCTCCCTTCGGCGAAGTCGTGCTCATCACGGGCTTCGCGTCGATGGACGCGGCGATAGGAGCGCTGCGGTCCGGCGCCTTTGCCTTCATCCCCAAATCGTTCCGTCCAGAGGAGCTCATCTCGACGATCGAACAGGCGCTCACCAAGGTGCGCCTCGCCCGCGAGCGGGACGAGCTCGAGCACCGCTACCGCGCGCTCGTGGAGCTCACCGACGTGCTTGTCGTCGGCCTCGACGCGCGCGATCGCGTCGCCCTCTTCAACCGCAAGGCGTCGCTGCTCGCGAAGGTCGGGTCGGGCGAGGCGCTCGGCCGGGCCTTCGTCGAGGGGTGGCTGGCCCCGGAAGACCGGCCACGAATGCGCGAGGCCATCGCCCTCGCGCGGGGCGGCAGGACGCGCGAAGTCGAGACGACGTTCGCCGAGCGGCGCGTGCGCTGGAACGTCTCGATGGCCCGGGAGGCGGGCGGCGTCGCGGCGCTCGTCTACGGCATCGGAATCGACGTCACCGAGCGGCGCGCGCTCGAGAAGCGCGCGGCCGACGCGGAGGCCATGAGCGCGATGGGGACCCTCGCGCTCAACCTCGCCCACGAGATCCGCAACCCGCTCAACGCGGCGGTGCTCCAGCTCCATTTGCTCGGCCGGCACGTCGCGCGCCTTCCCGTCGACGACGACGCGCGGCGCGCCCTGCTCCACAAAGCCGAGATCGTCGGCGACGAGATCGGCCGGCTGAACCGCCTCTTGACCGACTTTCTGGAGCTCACGCGCCCGCGCGGCCCCTCGCGGGAGCTCGTCCACCTCACGAAGCTCGTCGGCGACGTCCTCGACCTCGAGCAGGGTTCGGCGGTGGCGAACGGGGTCGTGGTGGAGCGCGAGCTCGGGGAGGACTGTGTGCTGATGGGCGACCCGGCGAAGCTCAAGCAGGTCATCTTGAACCTCGTGGTCAACGGCCTCGAGGCGATGAAGGGCGGGGGCAAGCTCGCGGTTGGGCTCGGGTCCGAGGGCGAGCAGGTATGTCTGGTCGTCGAGGACACGGGCAGCGGCATGGACGCGGCCGCGCTGGCCCAGGTCTTCGACCCGTTCTTCACGACCAAGGAGGCCGGGACGGGCCTCGGGCTCTCGATCGTCCGCAAGATCATCGACCAGCACCGCGGCGAGGTGCGGCTCGAGAGCGAGCGAGGGGTCGGGACACGGGCAATCGTGACCTTGCCGCGTGGCCGGTGACGTCGCCTCGTGTGCGCATCGACGTCGATCGAGTCGTTCGTGCCCGAGGTCGCTAATGGGGCGGGGCGCGGTGCCGTTTGATCTTAGGAGATGGCGGACGTCCCCGTACCCGCTTCGGACGCGAGCGATCGCAAGTCGCATCCGCGGTTGCGGACCGGCGCCGGCCTGCCCAACCCGGGCGACGTCATCGCCGGCAAGTACGCGCTCGTGCGCCTCATCGGCGAGGGGGGCATGGGGGTCGTCTTCGAGGCGACCCACGTCCGGCTGCGCCAGCGGCTCGCGATCAAGATCCTGCGGCCGGACGTCGCCGACTTCGGCGAGGTGATCACCCGCTTCGAGCGCGAGGCCCGCGCCGCGGCGCAGCTCCAGTCGATCCACACCGCCCGCGTCATCGACGTCGAGACCCTGCCGAACGGCCTGCCCTACATTGTCCTCGAGTATCTCGAGGGCCGGGACCTCGACGCAGAGATCGAGGGGGCCGGCCCGATGCCGGTCGAGGAAGCGATCGACGTCGTCCTGCAGGTCGCCGACGCGATGTCCGAAGCGCACGCGCTCGGGATCGTCCACCGGGACCTCAAGCCCTCGAATCTCTTCGTGTGCAGGGTCGAGCAGAGCGGGCGGCGTGTCATCAAAGTCCTCGATTTCGGCATCTCGAAGAGCGAGACCGAGGACCGCCGCCTCACGCCGACGCACGCGTACTTCGGTACGCCGTACTACGCGGCGCCCGAGCAGCTGCGGGCGGCCAGCGCGGCCGACGCCCGGAGCGACGTCTGGTCGCTCGGCTGCATCCTCTTCGAGCTCCTCACCGGCCGCACCCCGTTCATCGGGACGCCCACGTCGGTCATCGCGAAGGTCGTCGCGGAGCCGATCCCCTGGCCGACCGAGCTTCGTCCCGAGCTCCCCCGCGACCTGGCGCGCGTCGTCGTCCGAGCGCTGCAGCGCGACCCCACGCAGCGCTTCCAGAACATGAGGGAGTTCGCGCGGGCGCTCCAGCCCTACGGCCCCAAAGAGACCATCGCGGCCGCGGTCGCGGAAGCGCCGCGCGGGCGGGGCAAGCTCGGCGAGATCCTCGTCGCGGACGGGTTGCTCACCCAGCCGGATCTCGAGCGGGCGCTCACGGAGCAACGCCGGAGCGGCAAGCTGCTCGGCCGGGTGCTGCTCGACCTCGGTCTCGTCTCGCAGGTGGACCTCTTGACCGCGCTCGCGAAGCAGCAGGGAGTCATCGTGACCCCCGAGGCGCCGAGCCCCAGCCTGCCGGACCCCGCGTGGGAGGCGAAGACGACGCCGCCGGCCGGGACCGAGATCGAAGAGGCGCTGCCGGCGCTCCCGCGACGACGCATTCCCTGGACCCCGCTGGCGGCGGCGGTGGGTTTCCTCGTCGCCGTCATGGCGGTGTGGCTGGCCATGCGGGGGAGGGCGCATCACGAGGCCACGGGGCTCGTGGCGGTCGGCTCCGCGCACGCGGTGCCCGCGGTCGCGCTCGCGCCGGCGGCGCTCGGGGGCGCGTCGACCGAGGCCGCGGAGCCTTCGCGGAGCGCCGCCGCGCCGCTGCCGGCCGCGCCCCTGCATGCTCCGCGAGCCCGAGCTCAAGCGCCGCGCGGCTCGGCCACCTTCGAGCCTTCGGGCATCTGAGCGCGCTCGTTTACCGGGCCCCGCGAAGCTTTGCGGCCTCGCCGCGTTGACAGACGCGGCCACGCGCCAAAGATTGGACGGCGCGCGAGGCCCTCGTGGCCCGCGCCCAGCCGCGGCAATCGCGCCTCGTCTGGAAGCACCCGTCGGGCGCGACGAGCCCCGGCGAGGAGGTCACTTCGATGCATCCTCTCAGATCCTTTTTGCATGGTCACCATCACGCGATGTTCGGCGGACACGGCGGTCGGCACGGTGGCCACTTCGGCCACGGCGATGGTCCGGGCGACGAGTCCGGCGGCGGGTTCGGCGTTCGGCGTCCGCTCCGGTTTCTCGCGTACAAGCTCGAGCTCGACGAGGCCCAGGTCGGCGAGCTTGCGACCATCCTGACCGAGCTCAAAATCCAGCGCGCGCAGGCCGACGTCGACCAGCGGCGCACCACGTCGGCGCTCGCCGACGCTGTGGTCGCCGAGGCCTTCGACGAGGCCAAGGCCCGAGCCGCCGCGGGCGAACGCGTGAAGAGCGCAGAGCGCGTACAGGGGGCGGTCACGGCCGCTCTCTCGCGTATCCACGCGCTCCTCAAGCCCGATCAGCGCGCGAAGCTCGCGTATCTGCTCCGCACCGGCGCCCTCTCGATGTAGCCGGCGCAAGGCCCGATGAGAGCCGGGGTTCGGCGAAAAGCGCCGTACCCCGGCGCTGTGCTAAGTGGCCGGCGCCTTGAAGTTCATCGATTCGTGTGAGGTCCGCATCTCCGCCGGCAACGGCGGCAGCGGCTGCGTCGCGTTCCGTCGCGAGAAGTACATCCCGCACGGCGGTCCCTCGGGGGGTGACGGCGGCAAGGGCGGGGACGTCGTCTTCGTCGGCGACGAGGGCAAGACCACGCTCCTCGACCTCGCCTTCACGCGGTTCCTCCGAGGCAAGCCGGGCGAGAACGGCCGCGGCAAGGATCAGTACGGCCGCGCCGGGGAGGACCTCGTCGTCGAGGTGCCGGTCGGGACGCAAGGCTTCGACCCTTCGACCGGCACGCTCGTCTTCGACGTCGACGCCGACGGCAAGCGCATCGTCGTCGCCCGCGGAGGCCGCGGAGGCCGCGGGAACATCCACTTCGCGACCCCGTTCGACCGCGCGCCGCGCCGCGCCGAGCCGGGCGAGCCGGGCGACGAGAAGGTCCTGCGCCTCGAGCTGAAGATCATGGCCGACGTGGGGCTGCTCGGCTTCCCCAACGTCGGCAAGAGCACGTTCATTCGCGCCGTGTCGCGCGCCCACCCGAAGGTGGCCGACTATCCGTTCACGACCCTCGTGCCGCACCTCGGCGTCGTGCGCGTCGACGACGACACGAACTTCGTCCTCGCCGACATCCCCGGCCTCATCCCCGGTGCGGCGGAGGGCGCGGGCCTCGGCGTGCGTTTCCTCAAGCACGTCGAGCGCACCCGGGCCCTCCTGCACCTCCTCAGCGTCGATCCGGGCGAAGGACGGTCCCCGCTCGCCGACTACGACGCGCTCAACGCCGAGCTCTCCAAGTTCGATCCCAAGCTCGCCCTTCGCCCGCAGATCGTCGCCATGAGCAAGGCCGATCTCCCCGAGACGCGCGACGCGTGGGCCGACCTCCGCCCGCAATTCGCCGAGCGCGGCGTCGACCTCCGGCTCGTCTCCTCGGCGACCGGCGAAGGCGTGCGCGAGGTCCTCGGCGCCCTGGCCGAGAGCCTCACGCGCTCGCAGCCGTAGGGCCCGCGGCCTCCGCGGGCGCGCGCCGCGTCCACGCCGTTCTCGTCTGGAGCAGCGCGGTGATCTCCTCGCGGGACGGGCGCGTGCCCGTGAGGTCGACGTAGCGGCCCGCGAGCCAGTCGTATCGGCGGAGCATCAGGCAGAGCCACACGCCGAAGAAATCGATCCCGGAGAAGACGATCGCGCGCTCCGCGGCGTACGCGCCGACGTTCTTGGAGAACTCGACGGGGAGCTCGGTCCAGTGCCGCGTCGCCTTGAGGTGATGGCCGATGTGATAGCCGTCGTTGAAGCAGCGGCGGTTATAGCTCGAGTTGATGCAGGTAATGCTATTTCGGTAGTTGTTCTCGGGCGAGGACTCGTCGATGAACGCGTGCTGGCCCCAGTTGCCGGCCATCATCGCGAAGCGCGCCACGAGGAGCGGGACGACGAAGACGGCGAGCGTCGCCCGCCAATCGATGAAAAGAAGGAGCAAGACGCCGCCGTAGTACGTCAGCTCGCCGAGGAGCGTCCGCACGAGGAGCGAGCGCCGCTTCTTCTTGACGAAGTATCCCGTCAGCTCGAAGAACCCCACGAAGAGGAACCGGAGGACGTACCGCATGAAATCGAAGAAGCGGTCGCGCCGGTAGGGGAGGGTGGAGCTGATGTCGTCTTCGAGGTTGTTCTCGGGATGGTGCATCCCTACGTGGTGCGTGAAATACGCCTCCGGGGACTCTCCGAAGAACGGCCCGAGCACCCAGGGCACATAGAGGTTCATCCAGTCCCAGCGGCGCTGGAAGAGGCGCCGGTGGCTCGAGTTGTGGAGCATCAGGATGAACGGCCCGAGCAAGTAGACGACGAGCAAGAGGTGCGCGACGGCGAGCCACCACCGGAAGGCCCCGGGCACGAAGAGGACGAGACCCGTCGGGAGCACGGTGATCGAGCAGAGCAAGATTACGCGGACGAGCGGCACGTCCCTCGGGTCCTGGATGAACCGCGTGATCGTCCGCTCGAAGAGCGTGGGGGCGCCGGTCGGCTCGTAGGTCGGATCTTGCAAGACGAGCTGCACGGACAGGAGGCCCTTTCTACCCGATAAGACGGCCCCCGGCTAACATGGAAAGCGCGGCGCAAGGGGGGAAAGTGTGTAAATACCCCCGCCCATGAGCGATGTCTTCGCAGCCGGCTCCTCGCGCAGGTGGCCCGATGGGGAGCAGCGGCGCGGGTTTCCCTACCGAGCGGCGCTCGCCTTGGCGGAGGCCATCATCCCGGGGGCTCCGGGCATCCCGGGCGCGGACGAGGCGACGGTCGCGCGCGCGCACGATGTCATCGAAGCATTCCACCCGAGCCTCCCCCGCGCGTGGCAGGTGGCGCAGGCGGCCCTCGCCGCCGCGGCCATCGCCCAGACCGGCCGTCCGTTCGACGCCCTCTCGGCGGCTCGGCAAGACGCGCTCCTCGCGCGCTGGGAGGAAGACCCCGTCCTGCGCAGCGCGCTCGGCCTCGTGGGGCTCGTCTACAAGTTCGTCCACTTCGACCAGAAAGACGTCTACGGGACCCTCGGCGGGAAGCTCAACGTCGTCGACGCCCTCGAGTCGCCTCGGTGGCTCCGGCAGATCCACCGCGCCGAAGACTGGCGCGAGGACGACGTCGAATGCGACGTGGTCGTCGTCGGGACAGGGGCCGGCGGCGCGGTCGTCGGCCGTGAGCTCGCCGATCGCGGGCTCGCGGTCGTCTTCATCGAAGAGGGCGACCACCACCGGCGCGACGCGTTCGACGGGAGCTCCGTCCGCGCCCACCAGCGCTTCTATCGTGGCGCCTTCTCGCTCGGCAACGTCGCGATGCCGGTCTTCATGGGGAGGCTCGTCGGCGGGTCCACGGCCATCAACGGCGGCACGTGTTTCCGCCCGCCGCCGTGGGTCCTCGAGCGCTGGTGCGAAGAGAGCGGGACCGACGATTTCTCCGAGGCTTCGCTGGCGCCGCACATCGATCGCGTCGAGCGCGTCCTCGACGTGCAGCCGGCCGACCCGCGCATCGCGGGTCCCATCGCCTCCGTCATCGCCCGCGGATGCGACGCCCTCGGCTGGCATCACTTCGCCATCCGCCGCAACGCGCCCGGGTGCGACGGCTCGGGCTTCTGCGACTTCGGCTGCCGCACCGACGCGCGGCGCGGGACGAACATCGCCTACGTCCCGCCGGCCCTCGAGCGCGGCGCCCTCCTCTTGACCGGGCTGCGCGCCGACCGGCTGACCATCGAAGGCGGCCGCGCGGTAGGCATCGAGGCGGTCGCGCGCGACGGGCGGGCCATTCGTGTGCGCGCCCGCGCCGTGGTGCTCGCGGGCGGCGCGATCCCGACGCCGCTCTTCTTGCTGAAGCAGGGCGTCTGCAACGAGAGCGGTCAGGTCGGGCGGAACCTGAGCACCCACCCGAGCGGCGGC
Source organism: Polyangiaceae bacterium (assembly GCA_036500865.1). Classification (GTDB taxonomy): domain Bacteria; phylum Myxococcota_A; class Polyangia; order Polyangiales; family Polyangiaceae; genus Palsa-1150. The sequence goes on along the minus strand of DASYBG010000044.1, from coordinate 159,869 downwards.
TTCTCGGCCATCTTCGACGAGGAGATCCGCGGACACGCGCACATCCCGCAGGGCTACGCCTGCGACGAGTTCCTCCGCGACGGCATGCTCATCACCGCCGCGCAGCCCGACCTCAACATCGCGCCCACGGTCCTGCCCTTCGTCGGGCGCCGCCTGATGGAGACGATGGCGAGGATCGATCACCTCGCGTACTTCGCCCTCCTCGTGCGCGACGCCACAGCCAACGGGCGCGTCTGGCGGGACGTCGGCGGCCTGCCCGCCATCACGTACAACATCGGCGCGGAGGACGTGAGGCGCCTCCAGGAGGGGATGGTCCACGCCGGCGAGATGTGCCTCGCCGCGGGCGCGACGCGGATGCACCCCACGTCGCTGAAGATGCGCATGCTCCACGGCCGGAAAGACCTGGACGCGTTTCGTCGCGCGAGCTTCGCCCCGAGCGACTTCGTCTGGACGAGCTACCACCCGCTCGGCACGTGCAAGATGGGCCGCGACCCCCGCACGAGCGTCGTCGGTCCGAGCCACGAGGCGCACGACCTCCCGGGGCTCTTCGTGGTCGACGGGAGCGCGGTCCCGGGTCCGCTCGGCGTGAACCCCCAGCTGACCATCATGGCGATGGCGACCCGCGCCGCCGGGAAGATCGCCGAGCGCGTGTAGTCGCGAGGACGATTTCTACCGAAAGAACGCGCGGATCGTCCGGATGCGCTTTCGCATCGCGAGCGGGAGGCGCCAGACGCGCTCGAAGCGACCGAGCTGCAGATCGGCCAGGATGCTGCCGAGGTCCCACAGCGTCTTGTCGTAGGGCATCCAGAAGAGCTCGGGCGCCTTCGCGCGGTCGACGACCGTCGCGCGCGGGCGCACGAACGTGTGCAACGAATGCACGCTGTTGGCCACGCCGAAGCCGGTCGCGCGGACGCCGCTCCACGGCAGCGAGGGCACCGCGCCGGTGAAGGCATGGTTGTTGATCGTCACGATCCCCACTTCGAGGCGGCCCGCGAGGCGCTCCGCCCGCGCGACGTCGCGGGTCCAGATCGACGCCCCCAGCCCGTAACGAGACTCGTTGGTCCTGCGCACGGCCTCCGCCGCGCCGCTCACGCGCACCACGGCGAGCAGCGGCCCGAAGGTCTCGTCCCGGACGACCTTCATGCGATCGTGACAGCGATCGAGCAGGGTGGGCGGGAAGAAGAGGCCTTCTCCCGCGGGCGCGCCGCCGCACACGACCACCGCGCCCTTGGCCCGCGCATCGGCGACGTGGGCGACCACCGTCTCGAACTGCCTCCGGTTGGCGAGCGGGCCGACGTCGGCGAGGCGATCGGGGCCGACGCGCAGCTTGACCCAGGCGCGTCGCATGGCGGCCACGAAGTCGTCCGCGATATGCTCGTCGACGTACGCGACCTCGATGGCGCCGCACGCCTGGCCGACGTTCGACAGCGTCCAGTGCGTGATACCCGCGACGGTGCGCTCCAGGTCGCAGTCGCCGAGGACGATGGCCGCGTCCTTCCCGCCCATCTCGATGCTCGACGGGATGCCCCGCTCCGCGCAGCGCACCCGGACCGCGCGCCCGGACTCCGGCGAGCCCGTGAAGACGCACGCGTCGATGCCGGCGTCGATGAGCGCCTCGCCGGCGCGACGGTCGCCCTGGAGGACCTGGACGATGCCCTCGGGCAGCTCGGCGATGAGGCGCTCGACGAACCAGCCGCTCGTCCTGGGCGTGAACTCCGAGGGCTTCACGATGACGGCGTTGCCGCAGAGCAGGGCGGGGATGGTCGCGCGGTAGAGGCCCGCGACAGGGTAGTTCCAGGGCGCGATCACGCCGACGACGCCACGCGCGACGAGGTCCACGTGGGCGCTCTTCCATGGGAAGCTCACCGGGTTGAGCCAGACGCGCTGCCGCCCGGTGGCGCGCTCGACGATGCGGGACCAGCCCTTCACCGTGTCGAGCGGACCGAGGGCCTCGTTGAAGAGCCCTTCGACGTCGACCTTGCCCATCTCTTCGCGGGCGAGAGAGATCGCTTCGGCGCGCCGGCGGAGCATCTCCCGGGCGGCGCGCGTGACGGCCGCGACGCGCTCGGCCAGCGGCCGCAGTTGCCACTCGTGCTGGGCGCTCCTCGCGCGCGCGACGGCCGCGGCCGCCGCCTTGCTCAGCGAAGGTGCGCCGTCGACGACGACGAGCGCGCGCGGCTCGTGGATCGGCGCGCCGTGGTGGGCCCCGTCCGTGCCGCCCGCGGCGTGCCCTGCGCCATGGTGGACGCCGGGCTCCGTCGTGTCGTGGTGGAGGCCATGGCCATTGAGAGGGGTGTGGCTCACGAGCGCGTTCGATACCTCGGATGCGGCCGTCCCCACAACTCCCAACGGGGAGCCGGGCCCCCCGTCGCTCCCAAGCGCCTGCCTACTGGAAATCGATAAGCTCGATATCGAACACGAGCGTTCCCACCGGCGCACCGGGCCGCGTGGGCTTGTCGCCGTACGCGAGGTTGCCGGGGATCCAGAACCGGGTCTTCTCGCCCTTCGTCATCAGCTGGACACCCTCGGTCCAACCCTTGATGACCTGATCGAGCCGGAAGCGCGCGGGCTGCCCGCGCACGATGGAGCTGTCGAACATTTTTCCGTCGGTCGTCCAGCCCGAGTAGTTCACGACGACCGTGTTGGTCGCGGCCGGGTGCGCGCCGGTTCCGGGTGTCAGCACGCGGTAGGCGAGGCCCGAGGCGGTCTTCTTGGCGCTCGCGGGCGGGGCTTTGACGTCTTCCGGGACCGGCGGGGGTTTGGGGGCGACCATGATGTCGAGGAGTTCCACGTCGAATACCAGGTCACCGGAAGGCGCGCCAGCGCGCGGGCGGTCTCCGTAGGCCAGGGCGGCCGGGATCCAGAGACGGCGCTTCTCGCCGACGACCATCAACGCGAGGCCCTCGGTCCAACCGCGAATGACGCCGTTCAACGGAAAGGTGACCGGCTCGCCGCGCGCGACGGAGCTGTCGAACATCTGGCCGCTCTTGGTCCAGCCGGTGTAGTTCACCTTCACCTTGTCGTTGGGGTTCGGGTGCTCCTTGCCCGTGCCGGGGGTGAGCACCTTGGAGGCGAGGCCGCTCGCGGACTTCACGGCGTCGGCCGGAGGCCCCGCCACGTCGGCGGGGGCGGGGATGGGCGCCGGACCCGGTGGAGGCGCCGCGACGGAGGCGGTCGCCGACGCTCGGGTCGCAGCCGCCGAGGACGCCGTGCTGCTGCTGCCGCTGCCGGCCGAGGTGTTCTTGCCGCAGGCCATGGCCGCGAGCGCAGAGAGCCCCGCACAAACGAGCAAAACGCGCTTTTTCATTCGATGGGATCCGCGGGGGCGCAAAAGTGCGCGGCGGGCAGCTTACTTGATCGCCATCGCGTCGAAAGTTCTCCGTGTCATCTATCGGGGTGGCGCCCCAAACGCGTGCAGGGCGCATGGATCGATCGCGGTCCTCGCCGCGCGCGGCGCGAGCCGACGCGGAGGCGATTCGCGTCGACGCCGGCGCGAGCCTTTCGCACGACGGCCTGGCGCGCCGCGTCGCTCCGGCGCTGCCGCTCGGTTGGAATCGTGTGCTGGGGGCGGCGCATTCTCGCGACGCGCTGCAAAAGCCGGGAAATGCGGGGTGCGAGGCCGGTCCTTTCGCTTGGGGAACCGGCCCCGGTATGGGATAAAAATTGGTATGCGGTCGTCGGCTCTGTCGAGCGGTTTGGCCTTCGCGGTGGTGTGCCTCGCGGCGTGTTCCTCCGGCACCCCGGGCGGCGCTCCCGAGACCGACTCCGGCCCCGCGCCCACGTCGTCGGGCGGCTCGTCGTCAGGCGCGAGCACGCCCGGAACCGACGACGCCTCGGCGCCCGACGCGTCGACGGGGTCCTCGTCGAGCAGCAGCGGCGGCGGTGCCGGCGCGAGCAGCAGCAGCAGCGGGAGCAGTAGCGGCGGAAGCGGCAGCAGCGGCGGCCCCGTCGCCGACGCATCCGCCACCGACGCGCGAGACGCGGCCGCCGCGAAAGACAGCTCCGTAGCCGCCGACGCGGGCGGCGGCGGGGCGGCCCTCGCGCCGTACAAGGGCGTCGCCAACTCGGCCTGTAACGACCTCCAAACGCTGACGACCACGTGGTGGTACAACTGGGAGACGACCCCGGGCACTTGCAAGGTCGCGCCGTTCGTCCCGATGGTGTGGGGCCACACGGGCGCCGAGCAGACGGCGACCGGCATCGCCAACGAGGTCAAGGCCGCGGTGAGCGGCGGCTGGCCGTACGTCCTCGGCTTCAACGAGCCGGACAACACCGGTCAGTCGAACATCCCCGTGGCGACCGCCGTCTCGCTCTGGCCGAACTTCATCCAGCCGGGCGCGATCATCGGCAGCCCGGCGACCCAGGGGAACTCGACGGGGCTCACCTGGATCCAGAGCTTCATGAGCCAGGTCAACGCCGATACGACCGGCACGCTCCGCGTCGACTTCATCGCAACCCATTGGTACGGGTGGAACGCCGGCTCGTGCGACGCCGCCGGCGCGAACCTCGAATCGTGGATCAAGCAGATCGAGGCCATCCCCGGGAACCGCCCCATCTGGCTCACCGAGTGGGGCTGCCTCAACTTGAGCAACCCGACGGCGGCCGTCGTCCAGGCGTTCTACCAGGGCGCGATCACGATGTTCGCGAAGCACCCGCGGCTCGTGCGGTACGCGTGGTACCCGTGGACCACCAACAACGAGCTCGTCGACACGACCGACGCCCTCACGTCGCTCGGGACCGTGTTCGCCGCCGCGCCCGAGACCAAGTAGCCTCGCGGCGTGTCCGACAAGACCGAAGAGCCGACGCCACGCCGGCTCCGCAAGGCACGCGAGGAGGGGGACAGCGGCGCGAGCGCCTACGCTTCGCAGGCCGTCGGTTTCACGGTCGCCGTCGCCCTCGTACCGTCGTTCGCCGTCGCGCTCGGCGCCTGGGCGAGCGGCGCGGTCCGGAGCGCGCTCTCGGCCGCCGCGGCGCCGGGCCTCGTGGCCCTTCGGTTCGATCCGGTCGACCTCGCGACGTCGATCGTGGCGCTCACCTTGCCGGTCCTGGTCGCGGCGAGCCTCGCGGGGGCCGTGGTCCACGCGGTGCAGACCGGGGGCGTCGTCGCGGCCAAGCGACTCTCGCCGGACTTCACCCGCCTCGATCCATTCGCGGGCTTGCGCGGCCTCTTCGCGCCGGCCCGCCTCTTCGCGGTGGTGCGGGCGCTCGCCGCGGCGGCGGCCGTCGCCTGGCTGGCGGTGCACGTCCTCGAAGACCACCTCGTCGATCTGGCGCGCACGACGTCGCGCCCTTCGTGGATCGGCGTCGTCGTCGGCGATCTGTCGCGCTGGCTGGCGTGGCGCGCGGCGGTCGTGGGCCTCGCGCTCGGCGTCGTCGACCTCGTGTTCACGCGGCACGCGTGGCGGCGCAAGCTCCGGATGTCCAAGGAAGAGACCAAGCGCGAGCACCGCGACGCGGAAGGCGATCCTCAGGTGAAGGCGGCGCGCGAGCGCGCATACCACGACCTCCTGGCGCAGGCGGCCGCCGCGAACGTGCGCGGCGCGAGCGTCGTCGTCGTCAATCCCATCCACATCGCGTGCGCCCTCCGCTACGAGCGCGCGGGCGACGCCGAGGCGCCGGTCGTCTTGGCCGTGGGAGAGGGCGATTTCGCCGCGCGCATCGTGCGGGCCGCGCGCGACCACGGGGTGCCCGTCGTGCGCGACGTTCCGCTCGCCCGCGCCCTCGTCGACCTCGCGCCCGGTGACGTCATCCCCGAGTCGCTCTACGAGGCCGTCGCCGAGGTCCTCCGGAGCGTATGGGAGCCGCCGGCGGACGCGTCGTAGCCCCGGTCAGCCGGCGCGGCCGCCACCGTCGGGGAGCTCGTCGCGGGTGAAGTTCCGGATGCCCGACGCGAGGACGAGGACGTCGTCTTCGATGCGGACACCGCCGAGCGGCGCGAGCGCGTCCACGAGGCGCCAGTCCACGAAGGCGGCCGCGCGCGGGTCGGCGCGGAGCGGCGCGAGCAGGGCGTCGATGAAGTAGATGCCGGGCTCGATCGTGACCGTCTGTCCGGCGGTCACATCGCTCGTGTTGCGGAGGAACGCGTTCTCGCCGCGGGGCGGCCGCAGACCGCAGCCGACGTCGTGCGTCTGCAGGCCGAGCGAGTGCCCGAGTCCGTGCGGATAGAACGCGCGCGTGACGCCGGACGCGACGGCCTCCTCTTCGCTCGCGACCACGACGCCCGCGCTCCGGAGGACCGCGGCGACCTCCCGGTGCGACTCGTCGTGCAAGGCCTCGTAGGAGCGCCCGACACGGAGCCCGCCCGCGAGCCTCCTCTGCGCCGCGTCGAGCCCGGCCACGACCTCGGCGAACGCGCTCGCCGTCGCGCCGTCGCCGCGCACCCAGGTGCGCGTGACATCGGACCCGTAGCCGCGGCATCCGGCGCCCGCGTCGACCAGGAGCGACTCGGCCGCCCTTCGCGGCGCGTCTCGCCCGTAGGCCACGTGGTGGAGCGTGGCCGCGTGCTCGCCCAGAGCCACGATGTTCTTGTAGGGCGTCTCGGCGTCGTCCTGCGCGGTGGCGCGCAAGAACAGGAGATGCAAATCGAGCTCCGACGCCTCCCCCGCGGCGAACGCCGTGCGGAGGGCCTCGTGACCGGCGCGGGCCCGCCGGTTTGCCTCGGCGAGGCACGCGATCTCGTAGTCGCTTTTGGTCACGCGAAGCGCCTCGAGCGAGAGCAGGAGCGCGGGCGGGCACGCGGCGTCGGCCGAGATGCCCCACGCCTCGGCGCGAAGCGGATCCTCCCCGACGAACGCCACCCGGCCCCCCGATACGTAGGGCCGCGCGTCGGCCGGACCCCGTATCGGCACCACGTCGAACATCTCCTCGAACGCGCGGCTCTCCGGCGGCGCCGCACGCTCCCAAAAATTGTCGGTGACGGTGCGAAGCAGGACGGGCTTGTGGGGAGGCCGAACGACGAGCAAGGCCTCCGGCTCGGCGAGGGGGAGCCAATGGAGGAACGGCGGCGACGCGCGCAGGGGCCAGAACTGGTCGTCGAAGCGACTCCGCTTCGCGAGCGACCCGGAGTGGATCGCGACGCCGTCCCACCCGAGGTCCGCCATGCATGCGGCGACCCGTCCCGCGAGGCCTGTCACGTGATCGCCATAGAGGTGATCGAGCTCACGCGAGGGCAGCGGCATCGAGGTATCGGGAACGTAGAGCCATCCTCCGTTTCGAGCGACTCGGGCTCGCGGGCGAAGTCGTCGGGCGGAGGGGCGAGGCGATGGGTCGTCGCGGCCAGGTCGTTCTGGCGGCGCGGCCAAGCGACAAGCCCGTGCCGGCGGTCGGCCAAGCCAGCGCGCCCAAGGGCCAAGCCGTCGCGGCCGATCGGTAGGCCGCGCGCATCAAGGCGTTGGCCAGTGGGGGCCACGCGGTCGGTCGTCGTGGCCAAGGGACAGGCGGCCGCGCCCCAGGCGATCGCCCGGGCCGCCAAGGGATCATCCGCCGTGGCCAAGCGGTGCGTGGCCGCAGCCAAGTCGTTCGCTCGTCGAGGTACGTGCGCGGAGCCCGGGAGGATGGGCGCGCGCTCGACGACTCGCTCGGTTTACAATGCAGGAGAAGCCTGCTATTTACCGCGGCTCGTTCGAGTCGGGGAACGAGACGAGGCGTGCTGAAGCGTCTGCGAAACGCCGCAGGCGGCCAACCACTCGGAATCGCAGATGTAGGCGCCCACCGCGGGTGGCACCTCCGTCCACACGAAACCATCGAGAGGTTCGCATGAAGTCCATCTCGTACACCATCGCGGAAGCGATCGCGTGGGGGCGCGCGAAAGTCCATACGCAACTCTGGCCGGCGATCGCGGCCCTCCTCGCCACGTGGCTTTGGGGCGCTACGTCCTACGCGCAGACGGCAGCGGCCGCCGCGACGCATGGGGCCGACGAGGGCTCGCTCAGAGTCCCGAGCGAGATGGATACGCAGCTCTTCTTCGGCCTGCCCGCGAGCCATCTGCTCATGGGCGGCCTCGTGGTCTGCGCGCTCGGAATCGCGTTCGGCCTCGTCGTGTACGTGCAGCTCAAGAACGCGCCCGTGCACAAGTCCATGCTCGAAGTCTCGGAGCTCATCTTCGAGACGTGCAAGACCTACCTCGTCACCCAGGCGAAGTTCCTGGGCGTGCTCTGGCTCTTCATCGGGTCCGTCATCGTCGTCTACTACGGCTTCCTCAAGGGGGAGTCGGCGGGGATCGTCCTGCTCGTCCTCGTCTTCAGCGTGATCGGGATCGCGGGGAGCGCGACGGTCGCCTTGTTCGGTATCCGCGTGAACACGTTCGCCAACAGCCGCACGGCGTTCGCGAGCCTCCGGGGAAAGCCGTATCCCGTCTACGCGATTCCGCTCAAGGCGGGCATGAGCATCGGCATGCTGCTCATCAGCATCGAGCTCGCCCTCATGCTCTGCATCCTCACGCTCGTGCCGCACGAGTACGCGGGCAAGTGCTTCATCGGCTTCGCCGTCGGCGAGTCCCTCGGCGCCGCGGCGCTCCGCGTGGCGGGCGGGATCTTCACGAAGATCGCCGACATCGGGTCGGACCTCATGAAGATCGTCTTCAAGATCAAAGAGGACGACGCGAGAAACCCCGGCGTCATCGCCGACTGCACGGGCGACAACGCGGGCGACTCCGTCGGGCCGAGCGCCGACGGCTTCGAGACCTACGGCGTGACCGGCGTCGCGCTCATCGTCTTCATCCTCCTCGCGGTGCGCGAACCGTCCGTCCAGGTCGAGCTTCTCACGTGGATCTTCGTGATGCGCATCTTGATGATCATCTCGAGCGCCATCAGCTACTTCATCAACGAGGCCATCACCAAGGCTCGCTACGCCGACGCGCCGAAGCTCAACTTCGAGGCGCCGCTGACGCAGCTCGTGTGGATAACCTCGATCGTCTCCGTCCTCTTCACGTTCGCCGCTTCGTACGCGCTCATCCCGGAGCTCGCCGGCGACGAGTCGCAGTGGTGGAAGCTGAGCGGCATCATCACGTGCGGAACGCTGGCGGGCGCGATCATTCCGGAGCTCGTGAAGGTCTTCACGTCGACCGAGAGCGCGCACGTCCGCGAGGTCGTCACTTCGTCGAAGGAGGGCGGCCCTTCGCTCAACATCCTCTCGGGCCTCACGGCCGGTAACTTCAGCTCGTTCTGGCTCGGGATGACGCTCCTCGGCCTGATGGGCGGGGCTTACTTCATCAGCGGGATGGGCCTCGACAAGATGATGACGGTGAGCGGCGTCGACGTGTCGCCGGTCTTCGCGTTCGGCCTCGTGGCGTTCGGCTTCCTCGGGATGGGTCCGGTCACGCTCGCGGTGGACTCGTACGGCCCGGTCACGGACAACGCGCAGAGCGTCTACGAGCTCAGCGTCATCGAGGGAATCCCCAACGTCGCCGCCGAGATCAAGAAGGACTTCGGCTTCGACGTCGACTTCGAGAAGGCGAAGCACTTTCTCGAGGAGAACGACGGCGCGGGCAATACGTTCAAGGCCACCGCGAAGCCGGTCCTCATCGGCACCGCCGTCGTCGGCGCGACCACGATGATCTTCGCGATCATCGTCCTTTTGACCGACGGCCTCTCGAATCCGGACAAGATCCGGAAGCTCTCGGTGTTGCACCCGCCGTTCTTGCTCGGCCTCATCGCCGGCGGGTCGATCATCTACTGGTTCACGGGCGCGAGCATCCAGGCCGTCACGACGGGCGCTTACCGGGCCGTCGAGTTCATCAAGGCGAACATCAAGCTCGAAGGCGTCGAGAAGGCGTCGATCGCCGACAGCAAGAAGGTGGTCGAGATCTGCACGACCTACGCGCAAAAGGGGATGTTCAACATCTTCCTCGTCGTCTTCTTCGCCACGCTCGCGTTCGCGTTCGCCGACCCGTTCTTCTTCGTCGGGTATCTCATCTCGATCGCGCTCTTCGGCCTCTTCCAGGCGCTCTTCATGGCCAATGCCGGCGGCGCCTGGGACAACGCGAAGAAGATCGTGGAGGTCGAGCTCAAGGAGAAGGGCTCCGAGCTCCACGCGGCGACCGTCGTCGGCGACACAGTGGGCGACCCCTTCAAGGACACGAGCAGCGTCGCGATGAACCCCATCATCAAGTTCACGACGCTCTTCGGCCTCTTGGCGGTGGAGCTCGCGAACGACGAGGCGCATCCGATCGCGCGCGAGACGACCGCGGTCGTCGCGGCGGTGTGCTTCGCCGTGGCGGTGTTCTTCGTCTGGCGGAGCTTCTACGGGATGCGGATCGACACGCGCGGCAAGGGCGAAGGTACCCAGGCGCAGGCGAAGCCGAATCCGGCGGAGTGAGCGGCGGCCCGCGATGAGGGTGGCCGACGTCGCGCGCGCCATGGAGGCCATCGCTCCGGCGCGCTTCGCGGCGGCCTGGGACAACGTCGGATTGCTCGTCGGCGATCCGGCGCGCGAGGTGAGGCGGGTCTTGCTCGCCGTCGACTGCACGCGCGCCGTGCTCGACGAGGCCGTGCGGACGTCGTGCGGCGCCGTCGTCGCGTACCATCCGCCCATCTTCGACGCGCAGAAGCGCTTCGTCGCGGGGTCGATTGGATACGAGGCGGCGCGCGCCGGCGTCGCCCTGTACAGCCCGCACACCGCGCTCGACGTGGCCGCCGGCGGCACGAACGACGTCCTCGCCGACGCGATCGGCATGACCGGTCGCGCTCCGCTCCGCGCCGTCGAGTCGGCGGACGCGGAACACAAGCTCGTCACCTTCGTGCCGGGCACGCACGTCGAGGCGCTCGCCGCGGCCCTCGGCGCAGCCGGCGCGGGGACCATCGGCAACTATACGTCGTGCAGCTTTCGCACGGCCGGGACCGGGACGTTCTTCGGCGAGGAGGGCGCGCGCCCGGTCGTCGGTTCGGCGGGCCGCCTCGAGCACGTCGACGAGGTGCGCCTCGAGATGGTGGTGCCGGTCGGTGGCGTCGCCGCGGCGGTGAGGGCCCTCCGCGCGGCCCACCCCTACGAGGAGCCCGCGTTCGATCTCGTGCGCCTGGCGGCGGCGCCGGCGGGTCTGGGCTTCGGGAGGGTAGGCGACCTGGCGGCGACGACGGTGGGCGCGCTCGTCGAACACATCAAGACCTCTCTCGGGGTCGCGCACGTGCTCGTCGCCGGCGGGTTCGACCGGCCCGCCTCGAGGGCCGCCGTGTGCGCCGGAAGCGGCGGCGACCTCGTGCCGGACGCGATCGGCGCGGGCGCTCACGTCTTCGTGACGGGCGAGCTCCGCCACCACGACGCCCTGCGCGCGACGGCCGCCGGCATGGGCGTCGTCTGCGTGCTCCACAGCGCCAGCGAACGTGCCGCCCTTCCGCGCCTCGCCCGGCTGCTCACCGCACGTCTCCCCGAGCTGGACGTCGCCCTCAGCGTCGAGGACCGCGAGCCGTTCTCCTTCGCCTGAGGACTACTTCGCGAAGTACGTCGTCGCGCGCTTCTGCCCCTTCGTGCGAAGGACGCGGGCCGAGAGGCCTTCTTTCAAGATGCGGGGCATCTCTTTGGCCTGCATCCCGAGCTCCTTTCGGATCTCTTCGGCGCGCATTCCGTCTTTGTGCTTTTTGACGAGGGCGACGACGCTGTCGAGCGCGCCGGCGATGTCCTCGGCGGACCGACGCGGAAGGCGACCCGCCGATCGACCGCCCGCCGATCGCGCCGGGGCGACGGCCTTCGGCGCGCCTCGACGACCGCGGGGCTCTGCGACCGAACCGCCCGAGTGAAGGTCTCTCAACGATGCGCCCCTGACGGCATCGAGGACCGCGGAAGCAAACGAGGAGGCGAGATCGTTGAGTCGCGAATGAAGGGAGTTCGGCATGGCGGCCGATGGTACACGCCTAATACGCCGATATGGTGAAAAGGATCGTGCTCACTCGGGCAAGTCGATCTCGACGTCTTCGAGAGACATGACCTCGACGCTGGGCTCGTCTCCGCAGCGCTCGCGCGGAGCCTGCGACGGGGTGCGGCCGGGCGCCGCGCCCCGATCGGCCAACGCCAGGCGCAGCTGATCGACGGCGCGCGCGCGCATCGACGCCGCCATCTCTTCGCGGCGTTCCATTGCCTCGAGCAGCTCGGTCGCTTGCTGCATGCGCTCCCGCATCGCCGTGATTTCGGCTTCGGCCGTCGCGAGCCGCTCACGCGCGCGCGCCGTCGCGGAGCGCTCTTCCTCGAGGGCGTGGGCGGCCACGAGCTCGGCGTCGGCGTGCGCCCGGCGGAGCGACGTGGCCTCTTCGGAGTGCTCGCGGCGGGTCCGCGCGAGCTTGGTCTCGAGGTCCGTCACCCGCTCGCGATCGGCGTGCCGCTCTTCGTGGGCCGCGTGGAGGGCGAGGGCTCCCTCCGCGGCCGCGTGCTCCGCGAGCTGCGCCCGGTGGGACGCGAGCTCCGCCGCCTCGGCCTCGCGCCGCGCGCGCTCCTGCCAGCGCTGCGCCGCCTCCGCGTCGAGCCGCGTGCGCTCCTCCGCGGCCAACAGGGCCTCGGCGTCCTTTCGAGCCTGCTCCTCCGCGGCGTGGACGGCTTCGGCGTGGTGGCGCGCCCGTTCCCGCGCGGTCTCGAGCGCCTCGGCGTCGCGCTGGGCGCGCGCGTGGGCGACCTCGAGATCCTTTCGCATCGCCTCGCAGGCGTCGTCGAGCTCTTCGAGGCGGTCGACCGCGACGCTCAGCTCGCGAAGCTTCTCTTCGAACGCGGCCGCCCGCTCCTCGTGGGACACCTTCGCCCGCTCCGCATCCGCGATCCGCACGAGCATCTGCGCGAGCTCGTCGGCATCGGCGCCCCGCGCCTCGTTGACCCGTGCGAGCTCGGCCTCGAGCGTCGCGATCCGGGCGGGCATCGCGTCGACCTTCTGGCGCGGCACGGACCGGCGCGGCCGGCCTTCGGTCAGTATGAGCCGGCGCGCATGCGTCACCTCGCCGTCGCCCGGGTCCCCTTCGGGGGGAGGCGCGGTCGGCATCACCCGCTCCGCGGGGGCCGGTCGACTCGATTTGAGGTGCATGCGCTTCGGCCTGGACGTATCCGACATCACCGGTCCCGTATCAGTATGACCCGTCCCAACCGGTGCGAGCCACGCCGACGCGCACCGCCACCGCGCCGATGCGCGCGGGGGACCGAGCGATCTTCCGCGGGCGCGCCCAACCTCGCGCAAAAACCCTCAGCGGAGCCCCCCCTGACGCGGCGCGAAAACAGGCCCCTCTCCTTTCGAGGACGTCGTCTCCGCGCTAAGAGTGCGAACGTGACGACGTTCACGGCGCGCGAGCCGAACGGAGCAGCGGACGAGGCGGGCCTGGCCCCGGAGACTCTCGTGCGTCTGCACGAGATCATGGTCCTTTCGCGTTGCCTCGAAGAGCGTCTGATTCGGATGAACAAGCAGGGGGACGGTTTCTTCTGGATCGGGGGCCCCGGCGAAGAGGCCCTGAACGCACCGCTCGGAATGCTCGTCCACCGCGGGCAGGGGCCCGAGTACGACTATCTGCACCTACACTATCGTTCGAGCGCGACGCTCCTCGCGATGGGCGCGGACCCGGTCGACACGCTCCGGCAGATGAAGAACACCGCGACGGACCCCTACTCGCGCGGCCGCAACTTCTGCAATCACTACTCGGTCCGGAAGTGGAACGTCCTCCCGGTCTCTTCGCCCATCGAGGTCCAGTTCTCGATGGCCCCGGGCACCGCCCTCGCCAACAAGCGTGCCGGGGGGTCGGGCATCACGATCGTGCAGGGCGGGGACGCCGGCACCGCGGAGGGCGACTTCGCCACGTGTCTCATCTGGTGCTCGCGGCCGGGGCGCGAGCTGCCGTGCCTGATGATCGTCGCGAACAACGAGTGGGGCATCTCCACGCCCTCGTCCGAGCAGCACATCGCCACGCAGATCGTCGACCGCGCCCACGCCTGCGGCATCCAGACGGCCAGCTTCGACGGCAACGACCCGGAGGTCTCCTACCGGGAGCTCGAGCGCGCGATGGCGTACGTCCGCTCCGAGCGCAAGCCGTTCCTCGTCGAGGCGCGGGTGTCGCGGCTCTACGGGCACTCGTCGGCGTCGGGGGCGAACTTCGTCGCCGACGAGGTCGACTGCCTCCCGCTCTTCGAGAAGAAGCTCGAGGAGCGGCGCGTCCTCACGCGTGCCGCGATGGACGAGGTCCGCGCGCGCTACACGCAGGAGCTGCTCGAGGCGACCAAGCGCGTGCGCGACGAGCCCGCGCCCGTCGGCGCCGACATCTGGAATCACGTCTTCGCCGATCGCGATCTCGTGGGGACCCCCTCGGCGCCGCCCCCCCGGCGCGACAGCCGCGGCCCGCAGCGTGGTCGCAACGGCGCCACCTAGGCCGCCCGAGGTACGCACGATCATGGCCACGCTCGTTCAAGCGATCCGGCTCGCCTTGCACGTCGGCGAAGAGCGGCTCGGGGTGACCGACGTGTTCGGTCAGGACGTCGGGCCGCCCCTCGGCGGCGTGTTCACGCAAACGCAGGGCCTGAAGACCGCGTGGAACTCGCCGCTCGACGAGCGCGGCATCGTCGGCACCGCGATGGGGCTGGCCCTCGCGGGGCAGCGGCCCGTCGCCGAGATCCAGTTCTGCGACTACGCCTTCAACGTGGTCGACCTTCTCAAGCTCGCGGGCGGCATCTGCTGGTCGTCGGCCGGGGACTACAACTGCCCGATGGTCCTGATGACCCCCGTCGGCAGCGGCATCCGCGGCAGCATCTACCACTCGCACTCCTTCGACGCGCAGGCGACGCGGATCGCCGGCTGGAAGATCGTCATGCCGAGCAACCCGCTCGACGCCTACGGCCTGATGCTCTCGGCCATCGCCGACCCGAACCCGGTCATGTACCTCGCGCCGAAGGCGCTCCTGCGGGCCAAGGCCGAACCGAACGAGCGCATCCCCGGCGAGCCCGAAGACGAGCGCGTTCTCTCGAAGATGATCGACGCGCCGCTCGGCGACCGATCGCGCTGGCGTCCGGATTGGCCGGCGCTCGAGGACTACTTCGTGCCCATCGGCAAGGCGCGCGTCTGCCGCGAGGGGAAAGACGCGACGATCATCACGTACGGCCGGCTCGTGCCGGTCGCGCTCCACGCGGCCAAGTGCCTGGAAGAGGACGGCGTGGACGTGGAGGTGATCGACCTTCGATCCTTGTCTCCGTACGACTGGGACGCCGTGAAGGCGAGCGTGCGCAAGACCAACCGCGTCGTCTTCTTGAACGAGGACACCGAGGTCACGAACTTCGGCGAGCACCTGCTGCGGCGCGCGGCCGAAGAGCTCTTTTACGAGCTCCACGCGCCGCCGCGTCTCCTGGCGGGGGCCCACGTCCCGGGAGTTGGCCTCGCCGACTCCTTGGAGCGGGCGAGCGTGCCGCAGCTCGACCAGGTGATCGCGCTGACGCGCGAGCTCGCGCGGACGGAGTCCTGACGGGCGCAGCGGGGGCGCGCGGCTCCGGCCGTCATCGGCCGTAGGTCACCTCGAGGTCCGTGAGCTGCTTGTCGCAGTCGGCCATCTTCGTGCGCCCCTCGCCGAGCAGGCGGGTGGCCTGATCGAGCTTGTCCGGGAGGGCCTGCGCCTCGGCGGACGCGGGGGTGATGCGGTTCTGCTGCAAGTCCGCCAGACGGTGCGTCACCTCGTCCTTGATCGCGAGGGCCCGTGTCGTCGGGTCGATCGCGGCGATGCACGCGCTCTTCGCGGCGCACACCTTCTCGTCGCTGCAGGCCACGCGGCCGACCGCCTCTGCCTCCGCGGCCTTCACGGGGTCGGCGGCGCGCCGGTAACGATCGACCGCCGCCGCGAGGGCCGTCGTCTCCCGGTGGCCGGAGCCGGCGCATTCGAGGAGCGACGCCGAGCCCACGAGGGCCGCCCACGCGAGCGCGGTGCGTTTCATCGTGGGGCAATGTACCGCGGAGCGCCGGTCGGGCGGGGGGAAGTCAACCTCGGGCGAGCAGCGCCTCCAGCCGCTCGCGCAGGCCCCGCCCGAGGTCGATCGGCCGCCCCTCCACGAGGAAGTCGCCCTCCGGGGTCCGGCGCGACGCATGGACCTTGACCCGCAGCACCGGAGGCGACCCGCCGGCCGGCGCGAGCCCCTCGGCCGTCAACGTCCCTTCGATCCTCGAGCCCGGAGGCCACGGGGCGGTCGACGCGAGAGCGATCGCGTCGGCGGACAGGGAGACGATCCGCGCTTCTCCTCCGCGCGCCCACGCGACGCCGACGCTCATCGCCCCCGCCCGCGGGTGGCGGCGCGCGCCTCGCGCTCGGCGTCGCGCTCGGCGATGGCGCTCCGCTTGTCGTACGTCTTCTTGCCCTTGCCGACGCCGACATCGACCTTCACCCGGCCGTTCTTGAAGTAGAGCCTGAGCGGCACCGCCGTGCTTCCGCCGCGGGCGAGGGACTGATGGAGCTCTTCGACCTCGCGCGCGTGCAGCAAGAGCTTCCGGCTCCGCCGCGTCTCGTGCTGGAAGGTGCTCGCCTGTTCGAAGGGCGCGACGAACATCTGCTTGATCCACGCCTCCCCCCGCTCGACGGAGACGTACGCGTCGCTGAGGTCCACCTTGCCGGCCCGCATCGACTTCACCTCGCTGCCGGAGAGGACGACGCCCGCCTCGTACCGCTCCTCGATCTCGTAGTCGAACGTGGCGCGGCGGTTCTTCGCGATGAGCGGCTCGCGCTCGTCCTTGTCCATCGGTTCTTGTGGGCTCTCGATCCCCGGATCGCCGTGTCCCCGGTCACCCGCCGTCGGCGCGGGGCATCTCGCCGACGTCGCCGAAGGTCGTGTCGAGGGTCGGCTCTTCCCTCGCGATCCCGAGCCGCTGCTCCAGCTCGGAGACCCGCTCCCGGAGGCGCTCGCCTTGCTCGGCGAGGGCGCGGACCATCTCGGCGACGGGGTCGGGGAGGTTTGCGTGGTCGAGCGCGGCGTCGAGGCGACCGCGCTTGGGGGCCATCAAGCGCCCGGGGACGCCGACGACCGTGCCTCCCGGCGGCACGTCTTTGACGACGACGCTCCCGGCGCCGATGCGGGCGTGGTCGCCCACGTGGATCGCGCCGAGGATGCAGGCGTTCGTGCCCATGACCACCCCCTTGCCGACCTGCGCGTGGCGCACCGCGTGCGAGAGCGACGTCCCTCCGAGGACGACCCCTTTGTAGAGCAGGCACCCGTCGCCCACGGTCGCCGTCTCGCCGATGACGACGCCCATGCCGTGGTCGATGAAGACGCGCCGTCCGAGGCGGGCGCCCGGGTGGATCTCGATGCCGGTGGCGAACCGGTTCGCGTACGAGAGCATGCGCGCGGCGAGCTTCACGTCGTGCGTCCAGAGGACGTGGCTCGCGCGGTGGATCCAGATGGCGTGGACGCCCGGGTAGACGAGGGCCACCTCGAGCGAAGACCGCGCGGCCGGGTCGTTGGCGCGGACCGCGGCGATGTCCTCCATGGCGAGCGCGAGGCCCTCGCGGAGCCTTGCGGCCTGCTGTTTGGCCCATCGAATCGGACTCGGCATCGTCGGAGCGTCGGAGCTTAGCATCCGCGAAAGTCGCGGCGTGGCCGGGGCGACCTCGCCCGGACGGTGGTAGCCTCCGCGCCGAACGCGTGCCTCCTCTTCGATTGCCCCCTCCCGCGCTCCGGCCCTGGCGCCGCGTGCGTACTCAGCCGCTCGCCGATTACCGCATTTTCGAGGTGGTGCGCCTCGAGCTCGAAGACGCGGAAGGGCGCGCGCGGGGGGACGCGTTCACGCTCCGCGGGAGCGATTGGTGCAACGTCGTCGCGGTCACGCCCGAAGGACAAGTGGTGCTCGTCTGGCAGTACCGGTTCGGCAGCGACGCTCTCTCGCTCGAAATCCCGGGCGGCGTCATCGACCCGGGAGAGACGCCCGAGCAGGCCGCCGTCCGCGAGCTTCGCGAGGAGACGGGCTACGAAGCCGACACGGTCGAGCTCCTCCTCACCATCGAGCCCAACCCGGCCATCCAGACCAATCGCTGCTTCACGTTCATCGCGCGGGGCGCCCGTCCCACTTCGGCGACCGCGTTCGACAGCCAGGAGGAGCTCGAGACGGCCCTCGTTCCCTCGGCCCGCGTCTCGGACCTCCTCGACGGCGGTCAGGTGACCCACTCCCTCGTGCAAGGGGCGCTCGAAGCCTTCCTGCGCAACGAGCGACGGGCATCGCGGGCGAGCCGTCGCGAGGGGGCGCGGTCCATGGAGCAGTTGGTCGTGGCGCTCGAGGAACTGCAGAGGCAGCGGGTCCTCGAGCTCGCGCGGCGTCTCCGCCCCGGTGTCACCTTCGAGGACATGCGAAACCCGCACGACTTCCCGGAGCTCGGCGACCCGGACTGGCAATACGAAGACGGAGTCTTGGCCGGCATCCAGACCGTGCTCGCGGCCGTCCGCGCGCGCGCCAACGAAGCGGCGGAGTGAGGCGGCCGCACGTGGCCTCCGACAAGAAGGGCAAGAAGAGCGTGGGCGGTCCGTTCGACGCGCTGCAGGCGCTGAAGGACAAGCTCGCCGCGAAGGAAAAAGAGCAAGCGGCGACCGCGTCGAAGCGCCCCCCCGCGCCGCCCGTCCAGGCTCCCCGGCCAAAGACCCATAGCCCGCCGGCGGGTGGCACGGCCGAGGACGACGCGCTCCACTTTCACCGCTTGTTCGGCGGCGTGGAGCCCATCGACCGCTCGCGCGGGCGGGTGCCCAAGGAGCGCGGCGAGCGCTCCGACGCGATGAAGGTCGCGGCGCGGCGCGGCGCCGAAGTCGTGCGCGCCGAGAACGCCGAGGTGCACGAGCGCCTGCGCGAGCTCGTCGAGGGAAGCGCCCGCTTCGAAGTGGGCGACGACGGCCGCCGTGTCGAGGGCCGCCGCATCGACCTCCCGCTCGACACGCTCCGCCGGCTGAGGCGCGGCCACTACCCGGTCGACGCGAGGGTCGATCTGCACGGGCTGGGCATCGACCAGGCCCGCGCCACGCTCGACGCTTTTCTCGCCTCGACCCGCGCGCGGGGCGAGCGGTGCGTCCTGGTCATCCACGGCAAAGGAGGGCACTCGCCGCAGGGCATCGGCGTCCTCCGCGGCGAGATGGCCGCGTGGCTCTCCCAGGGCCCCGCGAGCCAGCACGTCGCCGCGTTCGCCTCCGCGGCGGACCAAGACGGCGGCGACGGGGCGGTCTACGTGCTCCTTCGAAAGTGAACGCGCGGGTCACCGCGCCGCGATCGGCAGCGTCGGCGGCTCTTCGCGGACCGGCGCCTTGTACGCGAGCGCCGGGATCCACCGACCGATGAAGGCGAGGACGCCGTGCTTGTTCATCCAGAGCGCGTACGCCACGTAGTCGGGGTCGCGCGAGAGGTGGATCTCCTCGGTCTTCGCCCGGAGAAAGTAGATCGTGTTGATGAAGAGCAGGCCGCACGAGTGGCGTATCGCGATGCCCAACGTCGGCTGCAAGAACGGCAAGGTCGCGAGCCACCACGAGAGGTTCTTCGTGATGTACGCGGGGTGCTTGGTCAGCCGATAGGGGCCGCCCGTCAGGATGCCCCGATGCGTGAGGTTCGAAAACCGAATGCCGAAGGCGACGGTGGCCAGCGAGTAAATGGCGATGAGGGCGATGATGGCCGCCGCCCATATCCAGCGCAACGTCGGCATGTGCTCGAACGTGTTGCCGAAGCCCGGCCCGTCGTAGTTGACGTATTGCTTGTAAAAGATGCTGCTGAAGAACGGCTCGTAGCAGAAGAGCGCCACCGTCCATCCGAGCATGGTCGGTTCGGCCGACCGGATGTGCGTGTCGATGGCCTTCATCGAGAGGGCGTAGCCGGCCGTGGTGAAGAGCAGGTCGACGCCGAAGATCGTCGTGTAAAGGAAGTCGTAGACGCGGAGGTTCGACCAGTCGGCGCCCGTCAGATCGAAGTTGATGATGTTGTGCACCGAGTTGTGCAGCCACACGAACATCAGCGGGAAGAAGTACGCTTTGACGAGCCACCCTCGAAAGTGGTTTGCGATCTCCGCCTTGCGCACGTCGCCGGGGTGGAACAAGAGCAAGCGGCCGAGCTGCCAGTACGCGTCGCGCGGCTGGACCATCACCCCGTCGAGAAACCAGACGTAGGTCACGGCGATGACGACGAGCGCGAGCCAATTGCTGCGGAGGGTGGAGTAGAGCGGGTCGTAGAAGCTCCCTTGGTATTCCGGAAATACCCAGTAGACGAAGGCGATGGGTGCGATCGTCGCGAGGAGGCCGAGGAGCTTCGTCCCGACGCGGGCCATGTCGGGCGCGACGGACTGGTCCCAATTGAGGCCGGTGGAGGGACGGCGGTGGACCTTCAGCACGAGGAGGTCGACGAGCACCACCGGGACCGAGAGCGAGCCCATGAGAATGAGCATCGCTTTGACGCTCGGCAGATGGAGCTGCTTCTCGGCGAGCTTGTGGTCGTACGCGCGGAGGATGACGATGGCGGCGATCAGCACCCCCAGAGCGACGAGGTTCAGGGGGAAGCTCGTGGCCGACTTCGGCAGTCGCAGCTCTGTTTCCGGGATGTCTCGTTGGGCCATTGCGCGCGTGTATTGATGCAGGACTTTGCGGGTCTCATCAAGCCGGACAAAGGAGCACGGGCACGATTCGTCACCGGCCCGGCGCTTTCGCCCTCGGGCCGCGTCCGTACCGGCTGGCCGCACTGCGGCGAAAGCGGGACGGGAAAACCGGCAGGCTTTGCGCTAGGCTCGGGCGCCTCGCAGCCATGAGCACACCGGAAGTGCCTCCGCAAATGCCGTCCGCGCCCTCGTCCCAAGAGGCAGCGCCCGTTGCTGCCGTGTCCCACGAGCCTGCTCATGAGACATCGACGAACGGCACCCCCGCCGATAGCTCGGCCCCGGAAGTCCATGCCGAGGGCGAGGACGGAGGCGCAGACTCCGAGGAGTCGGGCGCCGAAGGCGAGCCGTCGAGCGCGGCCACCACGCAGGAGGGATCCGCCGCGGGCGCCGCTCCGGGCGAGAAGAAGCGCCGCCGCCGTCGCAGGCGCAAGAAGCCGGGCGCGCACGCGGAAGGCGGCGACGCGGCGGGAGAGCACGTGGAGTCCGCCGGGGAATCGTCGCCGCCGGAAGGCGCGCACGAGCCGGGCGCCGAAGGGCACACGGGCGACCACGAGGGTGCGCCGCCGTCGGCGCAGGCGCGCGGTCCGAGGGACAACAAGAAGAAGGAGCGCAAGCACGGCCCGCCGCGCGAGCGCCCGCCCGTCACCGTCGGCGACATCGTCTTCGGCAAGATCGTCGAGATCACCGACGAGGCCATTTTCATCGACATCCCCGGCAAGGCGCACGCGATCTTCGATCGCGCCGAAATGATGCTGCCGGACGACGACGACACGGCGACGTCGTCGGGCGCTCGGGCGACGCCGTCGCACGCGCCCGCGGTCGACGCGACGGCGGCCGAGGAAGAAGCCTCCCCCGAGCACGCGGGCGAGGTGACGAACGGATCGACGGAAGCGGCGACCCTCGCGGGGACCGAAGAAGCGTCGGAGCTCCACGCGGACGCGAGCGCTCCCGCGGAAGAGCCCGCGGCCGTGGAGTCGCCGGCTCCCGTGGAAGCCGCAGCGCCGGCCCCCGAGCCGACGCCGCCCGAGCCGCCGAAAGAGCCCAAGGTTCCGCGCGTCATCCTCGAGGTGGGCACCGATTTCATCGGCGTCGTGCACAACGACGGGATGCGCGGCGGCCTCGTCGTGCTGACGCATCACCCGCGCCGCGCGGAGCGATCGAAGGCCGCCGTCGAGAAGGCCTTCCAGGAAAAGATACTCACGCAGGGCCTCGTGACCGGGGTCATCAAGGGCGGCATCGAGGTCGACGTGGACGGCCTCCGCGCCTTTGCGCCGGGATCCCACGTCGACATGCGCATGGGCGCCGATCTCTCGCACCTCGTCGGGCAGCGTCTTCCGTTCCTCGTCACGCAGTACGCCAAGCGCGGCCGCGACATCGTCCTGTCGAGAAAGACGATCGTCGAGGAAGAGGCGAAGAAGTCGCGCGCGGACGCGCTCGCGAAGCTCAAGGTGGGCGAGGAGCTCGAAGGAACGGTGCGGAGCGTCGTGCCGTTCGGTGCGTTCGTCGACGTCGGAGGAATCGAAGGCCTCGTCCCGCTCCAGGAGATGAGCCACAACCGGGCCGACGGCCCGAGCGACGTCTTCAAGGCCGGGGAGCCGACGCGGGTGAAGGTCGTCAAGATCGACGACCGCGGCAAGGTGTGGCTCTCGCACAAGGCGACGATTCCCGATCCGTGGCAGCAGGTGGCGAAGAAGTACGCCCAAGGGACGAGGCACACCGGCAAGGTGGTCCGGCTCCAGCCGTTCGGCGCGTTCATCGAGCTCGAGCCCGGGGTCGACGGCCTCATTCACACCGCGGACCTGTCGATCAAGCGCATCGAGGTCCCCGGGGACGTCGTGAAGGTCGGCGATCCGCTCGAGGTCGTCGTGGCCAACGTCGACCCGTCGAACCACAAGATCGCCTTGCACCCCGCGCCCACGGGCGACATGGCCGACGAAGCCCCGCAGCGCGTCGCGCCCCACAAGGCGGTCAAGGTCCGCGTCGTGGCGATCGAGAGCGGCGGCCTGGTCGTGCGGGTGCTCGGCGTCACGGGGCGCAACGCGCGTGGCTACATCACGTCGGCCGGGACCGGGACGCCGCGCGGCACCGAGCTTCGCAAGGCGTTCCACGTCGGGCAAGACGTGGACGCGAAGGTCGTCGAAATCGATCCCCGGCGTTCCGAGATCAAGCTCTCGATCAAGGCCCTCAGCGAAGAGCAGGAGCGGAGCGCGTACCAGCAGTATCGTCAGCAGCTCAAGGCCGAAGCGCGCTTCACCTTGGCCGACCTGCTGACGAAAAAGAGCGGTCGCTGATTCGTCAGAGGAGGCGGCGGGCCTTCACTTCGAGGTAGCGCTTCACGAGCTGCGGCACGAGCTCGCGCGGCGCTACGTCGAGCACGAGGACGCCCGAGGCGGCGAGCCCGCGGACGAGGGCATCGCGCCAGGCGAGGACCTCGGCGGCCGCCGCGCGGACATAGAGGTCGCCCTTCCCGCGGACGGGCGCGGTCGCGAGGGCCTCGACATCGGTGTCCCGCAGCAAGACGCACAGGGGCACATGCTTCGGAGCGAGCCCTCGGAGGGACGCGGCGAGGTCGTCGGCCGACCGCGGCTCGAGGAGGTTCGTGAAGACGACGAAGAGCGAGCGCGCCCGCACATGGTTTCGCAGGAACGCCATCGCGGCCACGTAGTCGGTCGCGGCGAGGCTCGCCTCGAGCCCGAACACGGCTCGCGTCAGCTTCTGCGCGCCGCTCGTGCCCGCCGCGGGCGGCACGAAGCCGCGCGGGGCCGCGTCGAACACGAGGAGCCCCGCCTTGTCGCCGGCCCGCAGCGCCACTTCCGCGGTCAGGAGCGCTGCGTTGATGGCATGGTCGATCGCGGTGAGGCCGCTCGACTCTCCGCGCATCCCGCGCCCGACGTCGAGCGCGAAGACCACGTTCTGATTGGACTCAGCCTGGAGCTGGCGCACCACGATTTCGTCGCGCCGCGCGCTCGCCCGCCAATCGACGTGCCGGACTTCGTCGCCGGGTTGATACGGGCGGAGGCGCTCGAATTCGGTGTCGCTCCCGCGGACGGTCAGGCTGCCGAGCCGCGCGTCTTGCCGGCCCTGGCGTCGGAGCAGGTCGAGCGACCTCGCCGCGTGCACGTCCGGGTAGACGTCGACCTCGCGGTCGAGGCGCGTGCGCACTTGGCGTGCCACGAGCCCCAGCGGCGACGGGCAGCGCACCGTGACGGCGCCGAACGCGCGGGTTCCGCGCCGGTGGGGCGTCAGCTGATAGCGGATCGACGTCTCCTCGCCGGGGCCGAGCACGAAGGCGATGGGGTTGCCGCGCGCGTCGGCCGCGTCGATCGGATCGTCCGCCAGCACACCGCGCAGAGTCCTCGCCGTGGGGTTTCGCAGGCGCAGGGTCACCGCGTTGGCGCGGCCGACCGAGAGAATCGCCGCGACCTGTCGTTCGACCTCCACCCGCACCCCGAACGCGAAGACCGCGTCGACCGCGACCGCGAGGAACGCGAGCCCGTCGAGCACCGCGAGCGGGAGCGTGGAGGAGTACCCCGCGCCGACCGCGATCAGCGTCAGCAGAAAGCCGAGAACGGCGAGCCGCCGGGTGGGGATCATCGGCGATCGAGCGGCGCGGGGCACTCGCGCCGCAGCCGGCACGAGCCGCATTCGCCCCCCCGCCAGACCGCGTCGAAGCGCGCCTGCGCCACGTCGAGCATCCACTCGTCGTCGGTGAGCACCCCCATCTCGAAGTTCCGCCGGCCGTCACCTTTCGCTCCGAGGCCCGCGCCCGTGAAGTTCGCGCTGCCCAAGTAGAGGAGCGCGCCGTCGATCGCGATCATCTTCATGTGGACGCGCATGCAGTCCCGCATCTGGAAGCGCGGGGCCGTGAGGCGCGCGGCACGCGCCGCCAGCTCTTCGCGGAAGGGCCGGGACGGCGGCGTGGCATGGAGGAGCCGCACGTGGACGCCGCGATCGCAGAGGGTCTGGAGGGTGTCGAGGATGGGGACGTAGCGGCCCCGCGCGCGATCGCGCGTGCCGATGGGCGCCTCGATCATGAGCTGCTTCACGTTGGCCGTCGCAATCCAGACGGCCGTCTTCGCGCGCGCGATGGCAAGGACGACGCGCTCGTAGTGGGCCTTGTCGACCACCAGCGACACCGAAGCGCGGCGCGTGTCCGTGCCGTGCGGCGCGCGCGGCAAGGTCATGAGGCGAGCCTGGGCACCGGCACCGCGCGCAAGATCTCGGCGATTCGCTCGTCCGCCGTGACCCCCTGGAGCTGTGCGTCGGGGTGGAGGATGACGCGGTGACGGAGGACGGCCATCGCCATCGGCTTGACGTCGTCCGGCGTCACGAAGCCGCGTCCCGACGCGGCCGCGATGACCTGCGCCGCCTTCAGCAGGGCGATGCTCGCCCGCGGGCTGGCCCCGAGCTCGATCGATGCGTCGTCGCGGGTGCGGCGCACGATATCGACGATGTACGCGATGACGGCGTCTTCGATTCGAACCCCGCGCGCGTGCCGCTGCATCGCGACGATCTCGCCGGGCGAGGTGACGGGCGCCAGCGCCGAAAGGTCCGTCGGGTCGAAGCCGTCGGCGTGGTTGCGGACGATCCGCTGCTCGCAGGCGAGCTGCGGGTCCCCCACGGTGAGCTTGAAGAGGAACCGATCGAGCTGCGCCTCGGGCAGCGGGTACGTCCCGGCGGACTCGATCGGGTTCTGCGTCGCCATGACCACGAAAGGCGTCGGCAGGGCCCGAGAGGTCCCGTCGACGGTCACTTGGTGGTCTTGCATGGCCTCGAGCAGAGCGCTCTGTGTCTTCGCCGGCGCGCGGTTGATCTCGTCGGCGAGGACGAACTGCGCGAAGACCGGTCCGGCGATGAAGCTGAACTTCGCCGTCTCGCGGCTGTAGACGCTCGAGCCCGTGATGTCGCTCGGCATGAGATCGGGCGTGAACTGGATGCGCTTGAAGGCGCACCCGCTCACGGCCGCCAGCGATCGCGCGAGCAGCGTCTTGCCGAGCCCCGGCGCCCCCTCGATGAGCACGTGACCGTTCGCGACCGCCGCCACGAGCACCCCTCCGACGAGCTGCTCCTCTCCCACGACGACGGTCGCCATCTGCTGCATGATTCGCGAGAACGTCTGCTGGAACGCGGTGGGATCCACGGGGCTCGTCCTTCCGTCACGTGCCTTCTGCACTCTTCGCCGAGTATGCCGCGACGAGGTCTTCGAGGATGGCCAGCTCGTGGCCCTGGGTCGTCGCGGTGGCGGCGCGCTTCCAGAGTTGGGCCGCGACGTCGGCCGGAAGTCCGGCGTGTACGGCCAGGAGAGCCGCGACGTCGGCCGCGCGGCGCGGGTTTCGGGCGCGGAGTCGCTCTTCCACGAAGCGGGTGTAGGCCGCGAGCGCGACCGGCGTGGCGCGGGCACGCGCGTAGAGCGCGCCGACGGCCTCGACGTGGTCGGAGAAGGGACGCGAGGGCGGGGGAGGCGAGGGCTGGGCCCGTGTGAGCCGCACCCCCGAGGCCGCGAAGAGCACGAGGATCGCGATGGTGGCGTGAACGAGCGCCAGGCCCAACCCCGCCCGCAAGAGCCCGGAGAAAGGGCTCGACGGGGGCGCCGTCCCATCCGCCTCGTCGGCCACCGAGAGCGCTCCGTCGCCGGTGCGCATGAAGAGCGCCACCATCGCGCCGGCGTTCGATCCCCGGGCAAGGGCGGCGTTCGTCATGAGCTCGTCGCTCGCGAGGAGGAGCGCGTGCCCGTGGCCGTAAGGCATCCACGCCGCGTGGCTCCCCCCGTCGTCGAACGACGCGACGCGGGAGGCTTCGGCCGGCAACGACTCCATCGTCCAGCCTTCCGCCAGATCGGCGAACACGAGCTTCTTCCCGACGCGCACCGAGACTCGACCCGAGCCCTGGAGCGCCGACGACTTCGGCCGGAAAGGCGCCGGCCAAGTCTCCGGAGCCCCCGCGAGCACCAGGGTACCGCCCGCGTCGACCCAGGCGCGGAGGTGATCGCGCGTTTCGTCGTCGAGCGCGACCCGGTCGGCATCGACGACCACGATGTGGCTCGATCCCGGCTCCGGCATGGGGATGGACGATAAGCTGCCGCCGAGCCGACCCACCTCCCAACCTTGTCGCGACAGGATATCGACCCAGAGCTCGTTGCCCGACGGGTCGTCGCCCGCCCGGCGACCGGGAAGCTCGATTCCGCCACATCCCGCCGCGCCGGCGCACACGAGAAGGACGACGAGGGCGGCGGCGGCCCGGACGAGCGATGCGGCCGTCTTCGCCGCGCGGTCGACGAGATCGGTGCCCGCCGGCTGCCCGCCGAACCGCACCCCGTCGACGTCGTGGGACAGGATCGCCAGGGCAGGCCGCGCCGCCGGATCCGCGCATGCGCGCACGCATTCGCCGTTCGTGAGGTCCGGCGTGAGGCGGATCGCGCCGCGCTCGTGGAGGGCCTGCAGGCTCGCAGCGAGGTAGAGGTCCATCGCCTCCTTCGTCTGCCCGCGGCGGGCGTGCGCGTCGGCGCGGGCGAGGAGCGTCGCCGCATCCGCGCGCGCGGTGGGGACGGGGCGAGGGGACTCCGCTGCGCCGGGCTCGCTCGGGACGGCGGCCGATGCGCGTCGACGGCGTCCGATCGCGCGCACCACAGGGAATAGCGCGGCCGCCACGATCGCCGCGACGAGCGCCCAGATCGCCGCGCGTAGGGCGGTCGCCAGGGCCCGTGCGATCGCGGCCAAGCGGTCCGCCCATGGTTCGAGCGACGCCTCGGGATCGCCGTCGCGCTCGGCCCGCGCGCACGCCGCGGCGAAGCCGTCGCAATCGGCGATCGCGCTCGCGTGCTTGCACAGGTCGCGGGCGCGCAGCGGGAGCGGCTCGTGCGGCTTCCGGCAGAACGTGTAGCCGCCCGCCGATCGCGCGTCCGCCGCGTCCGCCGCGGCTTGGGCGGGCTTCGGGAGCGCCCACGCGTCGCGGGGTGCGAACGCCGCCGCCCCGACAACGAGCGCCAGCAACATCGCCGCCCTCGGCCGCCAGGAGGCCACGCGCCGTTCGGCCGCCGCCCGCTCGGGCCCCCGCGCGATCGCCGCGAAGCGCGTCTGGATGTCCCATCCTTCGGTGCGCGTACGAAAGTCGAGATAGAGCAAGAACCGCGCGGTCGTCAGCAGCGGCACCGCCGCCCACCACCCGACGAACCCCAGCCAGCTCCCGCCGGCGTCGAACATCGACGGCGGAGGCGAGAGCTCGAGCCCGCTCGACAGCACCTCGCGCCCGGCGAAGTCTGCCAGCGCCGCGGACGCGAAGGGGGCGACGGAGAGGGCGGTCACCGCCGCGACGGTCGTCCCGAACCGCGCCCACGCGATGCCGGACGCACGGCGAAGGACCGCGCTCGGTCGGATGATGCCCTCGAGCAGTCGGACCTCTACGACGAAGAGCGTCGAGCCGCCCGCGCCGAGCCACGGCGCCAGCGCGAGCGGCGCGCAAAAGGCGAGCGACACCGCCTGGATCAGACGGACGACCGCGATTCCCGGGAGCGCCCGCGCCGCCACGCCCATCGCCTCGCGCACGCGGGCCCGGTCCGCGAAGACCAGCCGCGACGCGAGGACCACGAACGGTCCGCCGGCGAACGCCGCTCCCACGACCGCGACCACCCAGGCCGCCCACCACCCCGCGAGCCACCCGGCGGCCCACGTCAGCGCGACGCCCGGCAGGACGACGGCCGCGGAGAGCTTTGCGTACGCGCGGGCGTGCGCGGCGACGAAGCGCAAGGCGAGGTCCGCCACGTCGAGCATTCCGCGCTCGCGTAGGACCACGCGCGCGCGCATCACGTCCATGGGGCGCCGTCTCGGGCGCGGTCGCGCCCCGCGAGGGTCAGGTAGGCCACGACCACGAGAAAGAGCAGCCCGCCGACCACCCGCTTGACCGCCGCCGGCAAGTCGGACGCGGACCAGAAGCCCTCGACGGCCGCGGCCACCACCAGCATGGCGGCCGCGCCGAACACCACGGTCGACACGTCCCGCGCGTTCGCTTGCAAAGACTCGAGCCGCGTCCGCGCCCCCGGCGACACGATCGACCAGCCGAGCGACAGCCCCGCGCCTCCGGCCAGGACGATCGCTCCGAGCTCGAGCGACGAGTGGCCGACGATGAACGTGAGAATGTTGCCTCCCGCGCCGTGCGCCGTGACGTAACCGACGATGGCGCCCGTGATGAGGCCGTTCTCGACGAGGTAAAACGCGGAGCCGAGGCCCAGCGCGATCCCCGTCGCGAAGCAGCGGAGCGCGATGCCGACGTTGTTGTCGACGTAGTACCCGGCCATCTCCGCGTCCGCGCCCGCCCCGCGGTCCGTCCCGAACCCGTGCGCATAGGCCTCGACCATCGGACGGAGCTGGGCCTCGGGCACGACGCGCGCGGCAAAGGTGTGGCTCGCGAGCGCTCCGAGCAGCCCCCCGACGAACGGCATGAAGAAGAGCACGAAGGCCACCGCCATCGCGACCTTGTGGCGGCGGACGGCGCGAGGAAACGCCTCGATCGCGGCGCGGATCGCCGCCCCCGCCGAGCGAACCCGCCCACCGTCCCCGCCGGCGTCCGCGTAGAGGAGCGCATGGGCCGACGCCGTGAGGCCCTGCAGGTAGTCGATGAGCGTGCCCGAAAAACCGGCCGCCTGCGCCCGCGAGAGATCGGCGCAGACGTCGCGGTAGAGCGGCGAGAAGCGGGACAACGCCGCCGGGGGTAGGCCTTTGCCGCGGCGCTTGCCGGCCGCGCGGATCGTGTCGTCGAGCTCGCCCCACTCGCGCTGGCGCGCTTCGACGAACGCGACCTCGCTCGCCTTCGACGGCGTCACGTCGCCGTCCTGTCCGCGGCCGGCCCGGGGTTGCGTGCGTCTTGGCGGGCTTCACCGCCGGCGTCGCGGTGGTAGTAGAGCGCCAGGGCGCGTGCCGGGTCGTCGCTGACGGCTCGACTCCCGAAGCGCGCCCCGAGCATCGGCGCGATCATCGCCGCGAGCTCGAGCTCCCGCGCGCGCCCGAGCCGCGCCCGCCTCCGCAGGAACATCTCGATGGCCTGCCGCTCCTCGGCGTCGAGCCGGACCTCTTCGGGCAACGCCTCGGCCTCGCCTGGTTGGGCCGGCGGCCAGAGCACGACCGGCGCCATCGGAAGCGCACGGTCGGGCACGACGACCATCGTCCCGGCGACCAGATCTCCGAGGCGCTGGAAGCGCTTCGTCATCGTCATCGAGAGGAGCGCCGCCACGGACGCGAGCCCCGCCGTATACGCCAGAGGTAGCGCGTCGGCGGCGCGGAGCACGTTTCGGAGGACCGCCGCCCTCGGTCCGACTGGTCGCCCCGTCGTCGACACCACCGCGAGCCCGAACACGGCCTTCCCCGGCGTCCGCCCCCGCCAGCCCTCGAACGCGGCGAAGTACACCCACTGGGCTGCGAACAGCATCACCAGAACGATGCCGACGCTCGCCGCCGAGACCTGCTCCGCCACCCCTGCCGCCCGCTCGGCGCCCAGGGACACCGCCACGAGGAGCTCCGCCACGATGGCGAACGCTCCGTAGCAAAACACGAGGTCCAGCGCGTAGGCGAGCAGGCGCCTCGCCGGACCGGCCACGCGGTAGCGGAACACGATATGTTCCGCCGTCTCGATGGCGACGTCGGTGTCGAGCGGGGCGCTCGTGGCCACGACGGGAGCGTATCCCAACGAGCGGACGCCGGGCGTCCCTTACCGATCCTCTTTTGTCTCGTGGTCGGGCTGCGGCCGCGGCGGCGCGTCGAACACGTCGAGCCGCATGCCACCGAGGATCCGCGCGCGCGCGAAGGCGAGACGTGACGACAAGAGCCCCTCTTCGGCGACGCCTGCGACCTCCGTCGAGAAGACGAAGGCGAAGCATTTGCGCAGGTAACCGCCGAACGCGACCACGTGTCCGGCGAGCGTGCGGCCCGGCGCGTCGCCCGGTTCGATCGACACCCAGACGCGCGTGTCGAAGGACCCCTGCGTGACCGACACTTCGTCCTCCAGCGTGCGGAGGTCTCCGGCCGGCACGATCCCCCGCGCGCGGGCCATGGACTCGCATTGCGCGCGGCCGACGACGTCGTCGGTGTGAAAGACCGCGGCGGTCACGCGTGTGCGGGCGCCGTCGAGCGTCGCCACGAGCTCGGGCCGCGTGTGGTCGTCGATTCGCCATCCGCGGCCGCGCGGCGCGCGCGGCAATGGCAACGTCAGCGCGAGGCGCTTCGAGTGGTACCGCGGCAGCGGCCGCGCGTCGTCGGCGAATGGGTCGGCCGCGGGCGCCTCGGGGGCCGCCACGACCGAGGCGGCGTCGCGCTTTGGCTCACACCCCGCGGCCGGAGCCTGCAGCGCGACGAGAAGAGCCCACGCTCGACTTTGCATCGACCCGGACGGCGACCGGACCCGCGGGCCCCGTCACACCCGCGTCAGCCACTCGGGATGCGACCCGTCGGCGCCGCGCACCACATCGAAGAACCGCGACTGGATCTTCTTCGTGACCGGACCGACCGAGCCGTCCCCGATGGCGCGGTTGTCGATCTCGCGTACCGGCGTGACCTCCGCCGCGGTGCCCGTGAAGAACACCTCGTCGCCGAGCCACAGCTGATCGCGCGTGATACGCCCCTCGGCCACCGTGAACCCGAGCTCGCGGGCCAGCGTGATCACCGTGTCGCGCGTGATCCCTTCGAGGATCGAGCAAGACAAATCCGGCGTGTGAATGACGCCTTTTCGGACGACGAAGATGTTTTCGCCGGAGCCCTCGCTCACGTACCCTTGGGCGTCGAGGAGGATGGCCTCGTCGTACCCGCCGAGCTTCGCCTCGCGCTTCGCGAGAACGCTATTGTAGTATTGGCCGGTCATCTTGGCTTTGACCATGCCGATATTGACGTGGTGACGGGCGAACGAGCTTATCTTCGCGCGGATGCCGTTCTTCAGCGCTTCTTCGCCGAGGTAAGCGCCCCACTTCCAGGCGAGGACGGTCGTGTGGATGGGGTTCGACGGAGCGTAGATGCCCATCGCGCCCTCTCCGATGTAGACCATCGGCCGGATGTATCCGTCGGGCATGTCGTTCACGCGGAGCATCTCCACGCTGGCGGCCGTCACCTGCTCGCGAGTGACCTCAGGCTTGAGAAAGCAGAGCTTGCACGACTCGAACAGACGGTCGACGTGCTCGCGGAGCCGGAACACGTAGGTTCCTCCGTCGGCCCGCTTGTAGGCGCGCATCCCGTCGAATACGCCGAGCCCGTAATGGAACGAGTGCGTCAGTATCGGGATCGCACCGGCGTCCCAGTCGATGAACTGACCGTCCAGCCAGATCTTCTTCACCTTGTCGACCATCGAGATCGCTCCTCAGGCTAAAGGACTCTAGCCGCGTGCTCTCGGGAGCGCCAGCCGAGCCAGGTCCTTGACGTCGACCTCATTCGCTTGGAGAACCGCCCCTTTTTCCAGTCTTCGCATCGTCCTCGCATTCCCATCCCCGTCCCCATCGCCATCTTTGCCCCCAGCCAATCCTCTCGGACCGACCATGTGCCCGTTCTGTAAGCGCGACGCGCCCATCGTCTATCGAGGCGCGATCCCTCACTGCACCGCGTGCGGTGCGCTCCGCCTCCCGCTCTCGGAGCCCGCGGTCAACCTCGCCGGCAAGCCGGCGAAGATCGGCGGCGCGGTCGCGAGCGTCTTCGGTTGGCTGGCGCTCCTCGTGGGGCTCAGCTCGGCGTTGGGCGTCGGGCTCCTCTTCTATGCCCTGACCACGACGGCGATCGCGCTCGCGGTGTCTCTGCCCGTCGCGCTGGTGACGCTCGTCATCGGCTTCTTCCTTCTGCGGGGCGGCCGATCGATGGCGCGGGCCGGGGCGGACGAAGAGCGCTCCACCCAGGAGCAGGGGCTCCTTGCACTCGCGGCCCACCGTGGCGCCGTCACCGCCGCGCACGCGGCGAGCGCGTTGGGCCTCTCGGTCGCCGACGCCGACGCCTTGCTGACCGACCTCGCGAAGCGCCAGCCCGACCGCATCACGCTCGACGTCGACGACGCCGGAGTGGTCTGGTATCGCGCGCTCGAAGGTCCCGTCGGCGCGGATCCTCGCGTGCGCGTCGACGACTCCGTGGCGGTGGCGGCGCCCCAAGCGCGCGTCGACCCTCCCGCGGAGCCCCCCGCCGAGGCCGAGGAGGTCGAAGCCGACGAGCACGATCGACCGGTCGGGCTCCGTCGATGAGCGCGGCGAAAGCGCGCGCCCTCACGCTCCTGCACGGCGATCTCGGCGCGTGCCGCGCGTGCCCGGAGATGATCGGGCCGGTCGTCCATGGCCCGGCGGTCGTGACCCGCGTCTTGCTCCTCGGCCAAGCGCCGGGGCCGCGCGAAGGGCAGTTCGGGCGGCCCTTCGCGTGGACGGCGGGCCGGACGATGTTCGGCTGGTTCCAGGAGGCGCTCGGCGTCGACGAGGCCACCTTCCGCGCGCGCATCTACATGGCCGCGGTCGCGCGTTGCTTCCCGGGCAAGGCGAGCGGCGGCGGCGACCGGCGGCCCGACGCCGGCGAGATCGACCGATGCAAGACGTGGCTCGAGCGCGAGGCGGGCATCCTCCGGCCCGAGCTCGTCATCGCCGTGGGCACCCTCGCCATCGAGCAGGTCCTCGGCGAGAAGATGCCCCTCGTCGACGTCGTCGGCGGCGTCCGCCGCGCGCGCTGGCACGGCCTCGATGTCGACGTGGTGGCGTTGCCGCATCCGAGCGGCGCGTCTCCGTGGCACCGCATCGAGCCGGGCAAGACGCTCCTCGGCAAGGCGCTCGGCAAGCTCGCCCGCCACGCGTCCATGAAGCAAGCCCTCGGCCGATAGGGGGAGCTCACTCACGCTGCGAGGCGCGACGCAGCCGATCCGCCACCGCCCACCACGCCTCCTCGGCGGGCGCCTCGTGGACCACGATCGCGCCGACACCCGCGTCGTCGAGCTCGTGGAGCGCGCCGTAGAGCGCGCGCGCGTAGCCCTCGGCGTCCGCGGGGAGCACGCGCACGACGATCGACCCGCCGGTCGTCTGCTTCGACGCCTCGCGCACGACGAGCCCCACCCGCGTCCCACCGGCCGCGAGCTCGGCGCTCTGCGATCTTGCCGCCTCGACCGACGCCGCAAGATGGAGCTGCGCCCGCGGCGCATAGTGGCGCAGTCCCATACCCGGCGAAGCCCGCGGCGCGCTCGACGCCACCGCCGCCGCCCCCGCGTCGAGCTCGGGCACCACCGCTCGCAGCGCCGCCGACGAGATCGCCCCCGGCCTCAGCACGCGCGCCGTCGCGCCGCGCACGTCGACCACCGTCGACTCGATCCCCGCGTGGCATGGACCTGCGTCGAGGACGAGGTCCGCGGCGGCGCCGAGCTCCTTCACCACATGGGCCGCCGTGGTCGGCGACAGCCCCTGGTAGCGGTTCGCGCTGGGCGCGGCGACGGGCTCTCCGAGGGCCTCGATGACGGCTCGGGCCACGGCGTGGGAAGGCGCGCGCAGCGCGATCGAGTCTCCGCCGCCCGCCACGGCCGCGTCGAGGCGCGGCGCCCGCTCCACGACGAGCGTGAGCGGCCCAGGCCAGAAGGCCTGCGCGAGCGCCGAAGCCCGCGCCGGCCACGACGCGGCAAGCGCCCGCGCCCCGTCTTCGTCGAGGACGTGCACGATGAGCGGATGGTGCGTGGGCCGGCCCTTGGCGGCAAAGATACGCGCCACCGAGCTCGGGTCGAGGGCCCGCGCGGCGAGGCCGTAGACGGTCTCGGTGGGGAGGGCGACGAGGCGGCCGCGGCGGAGCACGGCCGCCGCCTCCGAGACCACGCGAGCGTCGGGCGAGCGCGGATCGACGACGAGGACGCGCGGCAAAGGTTCCACGCGCCGGCATGTAGCGCGATTTCTGCGAGACGGGAAACGCAGGCGGTCGAAGGCGCCGTCAGGAACCGAGGGAAAAGCCCTCGGCCGGACGCGCGGCCTGGGTGAGGAGGCTCTGCAGGACGAACTGCGGAGTGCCCTGCCTTCGCTCGATCCAAGCGGCCGCTTCTTCGAACGTCGCCCGCGTGGCGCTCGTCACGTGCGAAGGCTCCGGGGAGATCCAGGACATCGCCGTCAAGACGCCGCGCATGAGGGCCGAGTCGGTGACCATGGCGAGAAAGACGTGAGGGCTGCCGAAGTTCTTCCGCTGCTCGGCGAAGCGGCGCCGCCAGTGGGCGTCGGGCGACTCGGTGCCCTTGGCGACCACGAAGAGGAGCGCCACGGCACGCGCATCGACCTTGCCGCGTCGGTCGAGGCCTCCGATGGCCGCGTAGACCCGCTCGTGGTCTGCCGCGACATGCGTTCCCGACATGGACGCGACCAGGACGTGAGCCGCGTAGTCGAACGCCAAGCCGACCAAGGTGTCCCGCCTCACCGAGAACCTATCGCGGCGTTGGGCCGTCCGCCACGGCGTCGCTCCGTTCGAGGAGCGCGGATCGAACGAGAGAAGGCGTTACGGTGGGCGGCATGCCTCGGCGGTTCCCCATCGCGACTAGCTTCGCGCTCATCCTCGCACCCCTGTCGCCTCTCCTCGCCTGCGCGTCGCGCGGACCCACGCCGGTCGTCTCTCCGCCGGCCGTTCCCGCCGTCGCGAGCGCTCCTCCCACCGTGGTCGCCGCCTCTCCCGGCGGCACGGCGCCGGCACGCCCGGCTGCCTCCGCCGCACCGTCCAGCGCGACGTCTTCGCCGCCGGTCCCGCGCCCGCCCGTGCCCGCCCCGGCCTCCGCCTTCGCCGCGATCAAGACCGACGCCGCGTGGGCCGCGTGCCTCCCCGCGCGAAAGCCCGTCAGTCGAGCCGTGGCCGCCGACCTCTCGACCACCGCGGCCGCCTGCGCCGCCGCCACCCACATGAAGCCCGTCGGCGCGCCCATCGTCGGCAAGCAAGCCGACCGCGACCCCGCCCAATCGTTCCCGCTCGAGGCCCGCGCGGGGCACTGCTACCGCGCGTTCGCCCAAGCAGGCGAGGGCATCGCGGACCTCCACCTCGTCGTTCGCGACTCCGCGGGCATCGAAGTCGCGCACGACGACTCCGATCGCGCCGGCCCCGTGACGCCCGAGGACGGCGCCGTGTGCTTCCAGAAGGACGACCACGCGAGCGTCGTCGTCAGCGTCGGCATGGGGAGCGGCGCCTTCGCCGTTCAGGTCTGGCAAGACTGAGCGCGCGCTCGCGCGAGGCCGCGGCTCACTCCTCTTCGGTCGTCCGCAGCTTGGTCAGGACGCTGAAGTCCTCGAGCGTCGTCGTGTCGCCCTTGGTCTCTCCGCCCGCGGCGACCTCCTTCAAGAGACGCCGCATGATCTTCCCGCTCCGCGTCTTCGGGAGCGCGTCGGTGAACCGGATGGAGTCGGGCCGCGCGAATTTGCCGATCTCGCGGTCGATATGCGCGGTGAGGGCCTCCCTCAGCTGCTTTCGCGCCGCGATACCCGCCGCGTCGGCGCCGCCGCCCTGACCGGCCTTCAGCGTGACGAAGACGACGAGCGCCTGGCCTTTCAGATCGTCGGGCTTGCCCACGGCGGCGGCCTCCGCCACGGCCGGATGGCTCACGAGGGCGCTCTCGATCTCCGCGGTCCCGATGCGGTGCCCGGCCACGTTGAGCACGTCGTCGATGCGGCCGACGACCCAGAAGTACCCGTCCTCGTCGCAGCGGGCGCCGTCACCGGTGAAGTACACGTTCGGGACGACACCCCAGTACGTCTTGAAATAGCGATCGTCGTCGCCCCAGAGCGTGCGCGCCATCGACGGCCACGGGGACTCGATGACGAGCTTGCCGCCTTCGTTGACGGAGCAGGGCTCGCCCTGGTCCTTCACCACGCGGATGTCGACGCCGAAGAACGGGAGCCCCGTGCTTCCGGGCTTCGAATACGTGGCGCCCGGGAGCGTCGTCAGCATGATCGCGCCCGTCTCGGTTTGCCACCAGGTGTCGACGATGGGGCAGCGGCCGCCGCCGATGACCCGGTGGTACCACGTCCACGCCTCCGGATTGATCGGCTCGCCGACGCTGCCGAGCAGGCGCAAGCTCGACATGTCGTGCTTGGCCGGCCACTCGTCGCCCGCGCGGATGAAGGCGCGGATCGCGGTCGGCGCCGTGTAGAGGATGCTCACGCCGTGGCGCTCGACGATGGACCAAAAGCGGCCCCAGTCGGGGAAGTTCGGCGCGCCCTCGTACATCATGCAGGTGGCCCCGCACGAGAGCGGCCCATAAACGATGTAGCTGTGGCCCGTCACCCAGCCGACGTCGGCCGTGCACCAGTACACGTCTTCGTCGCGCAGATCGAAGACGTACTTCGTCGTGACGTGCGTGCCCGCGAGGTATCCGGCCGTCGTGTGCAGCACGCCCTTCGGCTTGCCCGTCGACCCCGACGTATAGAGCACGAAGAGCGGGTGCTCGGCGTCGAACGCGTCGGGGTGGGCGGCGAGCTCTTTGGCGGCGGCGCTCGGCGATCGTTCGAGCAGATCGTGCCACCAGACGTCGCGCCCCGCCTTCATGGGCGCCTCGGCCGGCGCTTGGGAGCCCTCGGCCGCCCACGTCGCGTGGGCTCCGATGCGGCGCAACACCACGACCTTCTCCACGCCCGGCGACTGCGCGAGCGCCGCGTCGGCCATCTTCTTCAGCGGCACGACGTGCCCCCGGCGCCACGCGCCGTCCTGGGTGAGGAGCACCTTCGCGCCGAGGTCGTTCATGCGGTCGCGGAGCGCGTCGGCGCTGAACCCGCCGAAGACGACCGAGTGGGGCGCGCCCAACCGCGCGCACGCGAGCATGGCCACGACGGTCTCCGGGACCATGCCCATGTAAATCGCGACGCGGTCGCCCGCCGCGACGCCGAGGTCCGTCAGCGCCGCCGCCATGCGCACGACCTCGCGGTGGAGATCGAAGTACGTCCATGTCCGCGTGTCGCCGGGCTCGCCTTCCCAGACGATGGCCGCCTTGGTGCGCCGCGCCGTGTGAAGGTGACGGTCGAGACAGCTCTCGGTCAGATTGAGCTTCGCGCCGATGAAGAACTTGGCCCGCACGCGCCCGCCGTCGAGCCCGAACTCGGAGAACGACTCCCAGGGCTTGCGCCAGACGAGATCGCTCGTCTGCTCGTGCCAAAATACGCCTGGCTCCTCCATCGACTGCTCGTACATCGAGCGGTAGGCGGCGTGCGACGAGAGGCGCGACCGGTCGGAGAACGCGGCGCTCGGCGGAAAACGGCGCTCTTCCTTGAGTCGGGATTCGATGCGGTCGGAGCTATCGGCCATTGGTGGTTCGTCTCCTTTGCCTGTCGTTCGAGAGCTCCTCAAACAGTACCACCTCCCACACGAGGGAGCTCCACGGAGGGGCCGCCTTTTTCCCGCGGAGGGTGCTTCAGGCCGCATCGTTTCCTCGGAGGGACACGGGCCCTCCGCGATGTAGGAGGGCGTTGGCGAGGTGGTGCGAGTCATGCCCGGAGCTTCGGGATCGGCGCGCGGTCCGACGTCGGACTCGCGGTCCACCGCGCGGCCGCGCCCATACATTGCAAAGATTGCAAAGAGACCACTTGGTTGCGGTGCGATCGACTCGAGAGAAGTCCCAAAGAGAGTCCGAATGGCCGGCCGTCGAGGCGGCACGCCGATTGCTCCGGCTAACCTTCTTAAAGGAAAAGACCGTTGACAACACTAGTGGTACGTCGCGGCCAATGGTTCTTGTTGCTGAGCGCCTTCGGCATAGGAGG
The DNA here is from genome assembly GCA_036500865.1 of Polyangiaceae bacterium. Classification (GTDB taxonomy): domain Bacteria; phylum Myxococcota_A; class Polyangia; order Polyangiales; family Polyangiaceae; genus Palsa-1150. The sequence goes on along the minus strand of DASYBG010000044.1, from coordinate 121,652 downwards.
CGCCACGGGCTGCGGGCCCGCGTCCTCCGATGTCGGGGACCTGGGCAACGTGGGCGCCAGCTTGGGTGATGCCTCACCGGGCGTGAACACGAGCTGCGGCACTCCGGACGTCGGGTGTCCGTGCAGCGAGCCCGGGGCGGTCGTCGACTGCGGGCGCGTCGAACGCGTTTCGGGCGCGTACGTCACGTGTTCGGAAGGCACGCGCACCTGCTCCGACGGCAACAAATGGGGCGACTGCGTCGGACAGTACACGTACACCCAGTCGGCGCCGGTCGCGGGTCACCTCACGATCCAAGGCTTGAATTCGTCTACCACGTGCGCGAGCAACCCTTGCGACCCCTCGTGCGCGTCCTTCGTGGACAACGCCTCCGGCTTGGACGCGGGCGTGGACTCCGGGCTCGCCACGAGCGACTCCGGCGTGTCGCTCTTCGGCGTCCCGGTGTCGACCGCCACGTGCTCGTCGCTCAACATCGCGCCGAACACCGCGCCCTCCAAGGATTTGACGGTCACCTCTTTGACGCCGAGTCCGAACACCGTCTCCTTTTCGGCGTCGATTGTCCCGTCCACTTGCTATGCCGGGACCGCGTCGTTTCTCTGGACCATCGATCGGTACGACGTCGCGCAGGTGAGCTCGACGGGGACGCTCACCCTCGCCGTTCCGATCGCCGGACCGATCACGGTGAGCGCGTACGCGGGCACGATGAGCGCGTCGGTGGTGTGCAACGTGACCGTCAACGTGGTCGACACCAGCAGCGCGCCCACCGGGTATTCGAATACGCAATTTCCGACGACGACGGGCGCAACCGAGAACATCAAGATTCTCTACCCGTACGCGGCAACCGTGTTTCCCCTCGGTCTGCCCGCGCCGCTCATCCAATGGCAAAACAACAATACGTCGCAGACTACCGCGAGCGCCGTCAAGGTGACCCTCCGGTTCCCGGCGACCGGCACCTCGATGTTCTCCTGGTCGGAGATCGTCCCCGAGCTTCAATCGCAGCCGACCCCTTCCCTCACGGCCCAGCCCCGGGCGACCATTCCGCAAACCGTATGGCAGGACTTCCAGCAGACCGTCGTCCGCAATAGCGGGACCCTCGGCGGAGACGCGGTCTTTGCGGTTCAGCGTTACGTGAGCGGCACGCTGAACGCGGAGGTGCCCACCACCATTCACTTCGCGAATGGGCAGCTCAAGGGCAATATCTTCTACAACTCCTACGGGACCAACCTCGTCCAGAACTTCAAGCAGACCGTCAAGGGCGCGCTCTTCGGCGCCGCGACGTTGCAGGTGGCCGCCAACGGAACGACTCCGACCGTCGTCGTCGGCTACACCGACGCGACGGGCTCGGGGGCGGGGTGTCGGGTGTGCCACAACGCGGCGTCGGGCGGAACGCGCCTCCTCTCGAACTCGTACTTGATGTACGGCGCGACCGCCGGCACCAGCAGCGAGACCACGACGTTCACCTACGACCCGACGCAGAGCACGCCGGCCCTCATCCAGAGCTCCGAGAGCCTGATGGGCGCCTACGGCGGCAACGTCTTCACGTTCGCGGGGCTGTCTCCCGACGGGACGTACGCCCTCTCGAGCACGGCGCCCCAGAGCGCCGGGGGCGCGTCCTCCCTCTACACGGTCGCGGGCAACGCGATCACCAGCAACGTGCCGACCGGCCTTCATGCGGCGACCCCCGTGTTCTCGTCCGACGCGGCGCACGTGGCCTTCAACTTTTACTCCGGCAGCGCGAGCCCCCTTTCGTCCTTGACGGGCGACGCCAAGTCCCTCGCGATGATGGACTTCACGGCGCCGGCGACGTTCTCGAACTTCCGCAAGCTCTACACGCCCACCTCGCTCTACTCGGTCTGGCCGACCTTCCTGCCGGCGGGGCAGAACGGGATCGTCTTCCAGAACGAGGTCACGTCCAACGGGCGCGCCGCCCCCTACGGTTGGGCCGAGACGCGATCGGGCTGCGACGGCTCCGGCTCGTGCAACAACACCGGCGCCACCGCGGAGCTCTGGTGGGTGAGCACCGGGTCGTCGCCCAGCGCCGCGAAGCTGACGAACCTCAACGGGGGAAGCTATCTGCCGCGGACCCCGCTGCCGGCGACGCTGAGCGGCACGGTCAAGGTGACCAACGGCTCGGCTACCGTCACGACGACCTCGTCGCAAGTCGGGCTCGTGAAGCCCAGCGACGTGCTGCAGTTCTCGTCGCAGTCGGGCACGTATTACACGGTCTCCACCGTCTCCTCGACGCAGATCGTCCTCACGAGCACCTATAGCGGCACCTCGAACAGCTCGACGACGGCCCTCGGCGCCATCTACCACGGCACCTCCGCGCAGAACTCGACGTACTACGAGGAGGTCTACAACTACGAACCCACCGCGCTGCCGGTGACGGTGGGCGGCTATTCGTGGGTGGCCTTCACGTCCCGTCGCCTTTACGGCAACGTGGCGACCGTCAACCCGTGGTGGAGCGATCCCCGCTACCAGGACATCAGCGCGCAGCCGACGACGAAGAAGATCTGGATCGCCGCCATTTCGACGAATCCGACGGCGGGGAGCGACCCGAGCTTTCCGGCGTTCTACCTCCCGGGGCAGGAGCTCCTCGCGGGCAACTCGCGCGCGTACTTCACGCTCTCGGCGTGCGAGGCCGCGGGGGCGCCCACGGCCGCCAATCTTTGTACGAGCAACCTCGACTGCTGCGGAGGCAGCACGACGCCGCAGACCGCCGTCTGCCAGCTCGATCCCCCGCCCCTCGCGAACCCGCCGACTTCTCACTGCGTCGCGACGTCGTCCTCCGCGTGCTCCGCGGACGGGGCAAGCTGTACGAGCGACGCGCAATGCTGCAACTTCGCCTCGGGGTCCCGGTGCGGCAGCGGGGTTTGCAGCGCCGCGCCCCCCATCGACACGTACTCTTCGGCGCCGTTCACGACGACGTATCAAGGCCAGTGCACGGCCGGATCGTCGCCCGTCTGGCGCTACTACTACTGGGAGTCGATCACGCCGACCGGTACCTCCATTTCGTTCACCGCCAAGACGTCGACCGATGGCTCCACCTGGGGCTCGTCCGTGTCGATCGGGACCGCCGCACCGCCCCCGACGACGACGTCGACGTGGACCTCTGGCTCGCAGACGGTGGACCAAGCGTTGCGTGCCGCGGGGCAGCAGTCACGCAATTACCTCCAGGTCAGCGCTCAGCTCAATCCGGATACGGGCAAAGTCTCGACGCCCACGCTGACCAACTGGCAAGTCACCTACGACTGCGCGGCAAGCGAATGAAATCCTCCCGAGCGGCATCGACGGCGCTCATTGCGCTGCTCTTGGCCACCGCAGGCTATGCGTGCTCGTCGAGCGATCGACCGCCGGAAACCGAAGTAGGGAACTTCGTCCCCGACGCCTCCGAGCCGGATGAAGGCATCGTCCGCGGACCCTCCGAGGGAGGTCCGAGGGAGGCCGCGGCCGACGCCACGGCGGTCGACGCGGCGAGCGACGCGGAGGCAGGGGATGCGGGCGCGGACGGCGACACGGGCGTCGACGCGGGGGCCGACGTCGGCGCCGGCGGGTTTCCGCAGCCTCCCGCCGCTTTGTGCCATACGGATGCCGTGTGGGAAGCCGGCACGCCGTTGACCATCTCCACGGGATCGTCCGACGTGCTCGATGCCGTCACGCCCGATCAGCTCACGATTGCATGGACGACGGGAACGGACGGCGGGGCCACGGTCCAGTACGCCGATCGCGCCACGAGCGCGGTCGCGTTCGGAGCGCCGGTGACGCTCGCCGCCGGGAGCTTCGCCACCGACCGCGCCGCCTTGAGCGCAGACGGGCTGCGGCTCGTCGTCGTCAGCGCCGACGGGCAGTCCTTCCTCGAGGCGATCCGCGCCTCGCGCACCGCCCCCGGGAACACCTTCGGCGTCCCGGCCGTCGGAACGTACGCCAACCTGGACGTCGCGGGGCCGCCGCTGGCGGGCCAGTCGTACGGCGACCCGGTCCTTTCGGCGGACGACCATTTCTTCTACTACTCGGTCTTCGGTGCGGGCATCACGGCGACTGTCTACAGCTCCGCGCGCGTCTTCGGAGGCGACCCTTGGCCGCCCGGCTCACCGGTGGCGTCGACGCCTGCGCTGGAGGCCCAAGGTGCCCAACGACGCCGACCTACGGGTGTCTCCTCCGACGGGCAGACCCTCTTTTTCTGGGACGAAGTGACGGCGATCGAGCGCGCCGTGTGGATCAACGAGTCGACGGGTTCCTTCGATCTGTTCGTGGACCTCGGCGCGAGATCGATGGCCGCGCCCGACACCGCCTGCGATCGGCTCTACTACTCGGCGCAAGGCGCGAGCTCCGAAGACCTCTTCTTCGCCGCCTCCGCACCCTGACCTCCGCCCTTCCTTTCGCCCGCCGTCTCACGCGTGGCGCGCGTGCGCTTCGCGCATCACCTTGATGCGTTCCATGGCGACCTCTCGGTGCAACTCGAGCAGCCGGGGCATGGTCGGGCCCAGGGATTTGAAGAACTCCCCCATCGATTGGAGCTCGGTCTCCCACTCGTCGAGGTCGAAGTGCGTGGCGTCGTCGACCTGCTCGTGCGGGATGTCGAGGCCCGAGAGGTCGAGGTCGCCCGCCTTCGGAACCCAGCCGAGCGGCGTCTCCTGGCCGCCGACGCGGAGGCGCGCGCGGTCGACGATCCACTTGAGGACGCGCATGTTCTCGCCGTAGCCCGGCCACAAGAACTCGCCCGCCTCGTTCTTCCGAAACCAGTTCACGAGAAATACCTTCGGCGGATTCCCGAGCCGCGCTTGCATCGACAGCCAGTGCGCGAAGTAGCGGCCCATGTCGTAGCCGCAGAAGGGGAGCATCGCGAAGGGATCGCGGCGGACGATGCCGGTCTTCCCGGCCGCCGCGGCGGTCGTCTCGCTGCCCATCGTCGCGCCGAAGAAGACGCCGTTCATCCAGTTGAACGCCTGCATGACGAGCGGAATGGTCGTCGCGCGGCGGCCGCCGAAGATGATGGCGCTGATGGGGACGCCCTCGGGGTCGTCCCAGAGCTTGCTCAGGACCGGGTTGTTCGTGGCGGGGGAGGTGAAGCGCGCGTTCGGGTGGGCGGCCTTCTCGGCGGACCCGGGCGCGTACGGGCGACCGAGCCAGTCGGTCAGCCCCGACGGAGCCTGGTCGTCCTTGCCCTCCCACCAGACGTTCCCGTCGGCGGTCATCGCGACGTTCGTGAAGATCGTGTCGTGCGAGATCGTCCGCATCGCGTTCGCGTTGGTCTTGAAGTTCGTCCCGGGCGCGACGCCGAAGTAGCCGGCCTCCGGGTTGACCGCGGTGAGGCGCCCGTCTTCCCCCACGCGCATCCACGCGATGTCGTCGCCGACGGTCCAGATCTTCCAGCCCTTGAAGCGCTTGGGCGGGATCATCATCGCGAAGTTCGTCTTGCCGCACGCGCTCGGGAAGGCGGCGGCGACGTACGTCATCTCGCCCTCCGGCGACTCGACGCCGAGGACGAGCATGTGCTCGGCGAGCCAGCCCTCGCTCCGACCGAGGTAGCTTCCGATGCGCAGCGCGAGGCACTTCTTGCCGAGGAGCACGTTGCCGCCGTAGCCGCTGCCGACGCTCCAGATCGTGTTGTCCTGCGGGAAGTGACAGATGAAGCGGCGGTCGGGGTGGCAGTCGAGCGTCGAATGGAGGCCGCGGTTGTAGTCCTCCTTGTCCCCGAGCATCTGCAGGGCCGGCCGGCCCATGCGCGTCATGATGCGCATGTTGAGGACGACGTACATGCTGTCGGTGAGCTCGACGCCGATCTTCGAGTGGCCGGAGCCGACGGGACCCATCACGTAGGGCACGACGTACATCGTCCGCCCGCGCATCGAGCCCTCGAGGAGGGCGCCGAGCTTTCGGTAGGCGTCGTCGGGCGCCATCCAGTGGTTGGTGGGGCCGGCGTCTTCGCGCGTCGGCGTGCAGATGAACGTGAGCTGCTCGACGCGGGCGACGTCGTTCGGGTTGGACCTGTGGAGGTAGCAGCCGGGGAGCTTCTGGGGGTTCAGCGGAACGAGGACGCCCGCGGCGACCGCTTCTTCCGTCAACCTGTGGCGCTCCTCCTCGGATCCGTCGCACCAGACGACCCGGTCCGGCTTCGTGAGGCGGGCGGCTTCGTCCACCCATCGGAGCAGGTGCTCGTTGCGGGTGAGGATCTTCCCGGAGTGATCGGTGGCCGGATGCATGTGCGAGCTCCTTCGCGGTCGCGAGGACAAATCGCCTAGTCTCTGGTTTAACACTCAGGGACCGGCGGCGCATGCCGTGCGCGGCTTTCGCGCCTCGTCCGTCGAAGAGGAATGCTCCCGAAGACGCCCTTGCCCAATACGCTCTTTCCACTTCCCGCCGTTCCCATCTCATGCGCGGTGTGCGTGGCCGTGGCCGCGCTCGGGTGCAGCGCGCCGCCGCAAGCGCGGCCCGCGGCGTCCGTGGCGCCCGCGCCCCCACCTGCCGACGACGGACGAGCCGCGCAGGGAGGGGGAGGTGGGGTGGAGCACGCCGCGGCGCTCGAGGAGCTGAAGTCGAGCAGGCTCGGGTGGCGCTTCGACAAGCAGAACAGCGTGGGGGTCGAGCTCCCTGACGCCGGCCGATGGATGCGCGTGAAGTTCTGGGGGATAAAGAGCTTGGTCGGGTTTCGGTACGGGGTCGACCATCACGCCATCGTCGGCGCCTTCACCCTCCACGTGGACGACGAGATCGCGCCGGGCGCGTGCAGCCACGCCTTCGAGCACTGGGCGCAGCCGTGGATCGACTCGTTCGAGGTGACGATCCATCACGAGCCGCCGAAGGCCGTCCCGTGGAACGGCAAGATCGTCGACATCGACGCGCTCGTCGCGACGACGGCGACGCTCGGCGATCGCGAAGAGTACGCGGTCGCGTACGCGACCTACCCGGCATGGCGGGGCGCGTGCCTCGTCCTCGGCGTCGCCGTGCCCGCGCGCGACGAGATCGACCGGGCGAAGGCGGTGCGCGATCGGTTCGTGGACGAGGTGCTCCCGGCGGTGAAGGTCACGACGCCGGTAGAGCCGAAAGAGCTCTACTAGAGACGACCATCGGCTCTCATGATCGCTGGGATCATCGATCGGGGAAGGCTCGCGGGGCCTTCCCCCTGGCGAGCTTCACATCCCACGATCGTTTGGGCGATCGATCTTGCAAGGCTCGATGGGCCTCCACGCTGACGACCCTCCCCTCCGAGGATCGTCGGCGTGATCGATCTTGGAAGGCTCGAGGAGCGTTCACCCTAGCGATCATCCTCTGCCATGATCGTCAGGTTCATGGACCTTGGAAGGCTCGAGGAGCGTTCACCCTAGCGACCATCCTCTGCCATGATCGTCAGGTTCATGGACCTTGGGAGGCTCGAGGAGCGTTCACCCCGACGACCCTCTCCTCGCATGATCGTTTGGGTGATCGATCTTGCAAGGTTCGACGGGCCTTCACCCCGACGACCGTCGCATCCCGTGATCGTTGGGGTGATCGCTCTTGGAAGGTTCGACGGGCCTTCACCCCGACGACCCTCCGCGGCGATGCTCGCGCGTGCGGCGACCCGGAGCGGCGTCACCGGCAGTCGCGGAAGACGTCGCTCGCGAGGGCGTCGGCGAGCCGCCGGTGCCCTTCGATGCCGAAGTGGAGGCCGTCGTGGAAGGGCGCGGTGTAGCGATCGCAGAGCGCGTCCGGGTCGCCACATCGAAGGAGGGTGTGGGCGTCGACGACGAAGTCCACGGCGCCGGCGTCCCGCTGCGAAAAGATCCACTGGTTGACCTGGCCGGTCGTCGCGGCGCGCGACGCGTTGTAATAGCGATGGAAGCCGCCCCAGGGCGCGACGGTGATGGCGACGACCGCGACGTGGTGCTCGTGGGCCGACGCATACATCGCGGAGAGGTCGCCCTCGATGCGCTCCACGGTCCGGTGGGCGGTCAGGTCGCTGTAGAGATCGTTGACGCCGCCGAAGACGATGGCGTGCGTGTACTTCGGCTTCGGCGGCTCGCCGGGATCGCCGAAGAGGTCGTGCGCGAAGCGGCGGCGCATCTGGTTGACCATCTCGCCTCCTTTTCCGTAAGCGTCGAAGCGGCTCGCGGGGCAGCGCGATTGGAGCTCGCGCAGGTAGAGCCCGCCCCCCGAGCGCGGGTCGGTGAGCGAGTCCCCGATCGCGGCGACGACGTACGTCCGGCGGTCGCCGTCGCCGCGCGCGACACCCGGGGCCGTCAAGGACGCGAGCGCGGCGAGGGCGGCGGCGGCGGACAGGGCCGCGGGAAACGCCGCGCGTTTTTTCTTGTCGGCAGGATGCATCGGATAAGACCGGTCCGAGAGATGATCGCACGAGTTTCACTGGGCATGTTCTCCGGCGCGGTTTGCGTGATGGCGGCCTGTCATGCCGGCGTCGCGGGCCCCGCGACGGCTGAGCCGCCGTCGATCCCGCCGGCCCGCATCCCGGTGGCTCCCCTCGCGCCTCCCGCCGCGGACCTCACCGCCGGCGCCCCGGGGGAGGACGCTGCCGCCGCGCCCGACGCCGGGCCGCCGGCCTGCCCCGACGTGGACCCCGCGAAGGCCGCCCCGTTCGACCTCGACACGAAGGTGCTCGGCGTTCCGCCTCCGCCGATCGTCGACCCCGCCGGCGTCCTCGCGCCGTTCTACGACCGTCTGGCGGCGCTCGCGCGCGGCGACGCCACGGACCACGTCCGCGTCGGCTTTTACGGCGATTCGAACATGACGCGCGACTACATCACGGGCGCGATGCGCCGGGCGCTCGCGGCGCGCTTCGGAGACGCGGGCCACGGGTTCGTGGCGCTCGGACGCCCCTGGCCCTGGTACCTGCACGAAGACGTGCGCCACGACGTCGACCTCAAGACGTGGCAGATGTTCGCGACCTCGACCCACCACGCGCCGGACGGCTTCTACGGCTTCGCGAACATCGCGGCCGAGGCGTCGGTGGCGGGCGCGACCACGTGGGTGCGGACGGCGGAGGAGTCCGCGCCGATCGGCAAGACGGTGAGCCGCATCGATGTCTACTTCTTGAAGCGTCCGGCGGGGGGAAGCTTCCGAATCAAGATCGACGGCCAGCTGATCAAGACCGTGTCGACCGCAAGCACCGCGTTCGAGGCCGGCTTCGAGGCCATCGACGTGCCCGACGCGCCCCACTTGCTCGAATGCGTCGCGGTCGGCGACGGGCGCGTGCGGCTCTTCGGCGCGGTCCTCGAGCGGGCGCCCGCACCGGGCGCCTACGGCGTCGTCGTCGACAGCCTCGGCGTCGGGGCGCTCAACTTCGAGCAGATGCAGCACGTGGACTCGAAGACGCGCATCGCGATGCTCGCCCACCGCAAGTACGACCTCGTCGCGTTTCTCCTCGGCACCAACATGTTCGCGCCGGAGCTCCACGCGACTTGGGTGCGCAACGTCCTCGCCGACTTCCGCGCCGCCCTGCCGAACACACCGATACTCATCATGTCACCGCCCGACATCGTGCTCGACTCGGCCGACCTCCACTCCGACCCGCGCATCGTCCGCCTCGCGCGACAGATGAAGGCGATCGCCGCCGAGCAGGGCGCGGCGTTCTGGGATTTTCGCGACGCGATGGGCGGCGACGCGTCGATCCAGGCGTTCATTCGGCGCGGCCTCGCGTCGACGGATCACGTCCACCTGACGCCGGCGGGCGGCGCCGTGATGGGCAATCGTGTCGTGGTCGCGCTCTTCGACGGCTTCCGGCGATGGCTCGAGGCGCACCCGCGCGCGGGATGTCCGGGCGAGGTCGTCGCTCCACTCGCCGTTGCCCCGGGCGACGCGGGCGTCGACGGCGGCGCAGAGGCCGCGCCGACTTCGCCGTGATGCGCACGTGGGTCGCGCGCCGCCGCGTCAGGGCTGCTCGGGATCCTCGCAGCAGCGAAATCCGGTCGAGTAGTCGTGATACGTGAAATCGTGCGCGACGGTTCGATACATGCACCCGTCGCCGTTGCGGTGCGTGTCGAGGTAGTAGCCGCCCTGGAACGTGCCGTGCGGGTCGCTCGTCCACTCGTGGAGATTGCCGACCATATCGTATACGCCGTAATCGTTCTTGCAGTCCTCGTGCGAGCCCGTCGGCGCGAGCGTCCCCGCGAGTTGGTTCAAGCGCGGATCGTTCATCTCCTGCATACCGACCTGGGCCCAGGGCGCCATGAAGTTCGGGTAGTAATGGAGCATGGGGCTCTTGCCCTCGTCGTTGCATCGACCCGCGACGCGCTCGGACCCATAGCCGAACGTCTGCTTGTCCGGGCCGACGCACGCCGCACGCCACTCGACGGGCGCGCAGAGCCGCTTGCCCGACGCCGCGCACGCCGCGGCGGCCTGCGAGCCGCTGATGTACCCCTGCGGGTACACCCGAGGTGCGCTCACGGCGCGAAGGACGTGCCCCGCTTCGACGGCCTGGAACGGCGGCCACGCGACTTCATTCCCGTCGGGCAGCGATTCGACGAGCGACGCTTCCCATCGATCGATGCAGAAGCGGCCTTCGATGCTCGCCATCTCGCCCGGGCACACCGCGCCGCTGACGGGATCGAGCAGGCGACCTTCGGTGACCGCGTAGGTCCTGCGATTTCTCCCGCCGCCGTGGTCTCTCCGGATCGAACCGCGGACGTTTCGGTTCGCGTCTTGTTCGACGGAAGGAGCCTTGGATATCGGGCCCTTGGCGCGCGCGTCGGTCGCCGCGAGCGCCAGCGGCACCGCGCCGGCCGCGATGAGAGAGCGGGGTGACGGAAGCCGCAACAACCCGCTAGCGATACCAGAGTTCCCCGCACGGAGAAAGCAGTCTCCGTCGTAAAGTCCTAGCGCTCCACTGGCAGAGTAAATTATAGCCGAGGGTGTGCGGGCCGCTCACACGCCGGCGGAAGCAGCAGAGGTCGTGGCTGCGGTGCGCGAGGGCCGTGGCGCGATCGCGTCGGCGCCGATCCGCGGGACCGGAGGCCCCGGCGGCGAGGAACCTGCGCGCGGGGCCGTCGGCTCGATTGGCCACGATCGCGTCGCGCGCATCCGTCACCTCGCGGGCGTCGACGGACTCCGCGCGATCGCGGTGCTCGCCGTCATCGCGTTTCACGCTCAGGTCTTTCGTCTCGACGGCGGGTTCCTCGGCGTCGAAGTCTTCTTCGTGATCAGCGGCTATCTCATCACGACGCTCCTCCTCGCCGAGTACGCGAAGACGGGCACGGTCGCGCTCGGGGCCTTCTGGCTTCGCCGCGTGCGGCGACTCCTGCCGGCGCTCCTCGCGCTCTGGCTCGCCGTCGTCGCGCTCTCCACGACCGTCGCGACGGACGCCTTCCTCGATACCAAAAAAGATCTGCCCGGGGCCGTCTTCTTCGTCAGCAACTGGTGGCAGATCCTCGGTCATCACTCGTATCTCATGGCCGTCGATCGGCCGCCGCTCCTCCGCCATCTTTGGTCGCTCGCGATCGAGGAGCAGTTCTATTTCGTTTGGCCGATCGCGTTCGCGTACCTCGGGCACAGGCTCCGCGGCTCGTGGCTCGCCGCCGTCGCGGTGGCGCTCGCGTTCGCGTCGTGCGCCTGGATGGCCGGCCTCTACGACCCCGCGAAGGACGTCTCCGACATTTACTACCGGACCGACACGCGCGTGAGCGGCCTGCTCGTCGGGATGGCGCTCGCCGCGGTGTGGTCGCCGTCGCTCGCCGTCTCGGTCTCCGCGGGATCGCGCGGGCAGTCCTTGGCGATCGAGGCGGCCGGCTGGGTCGGGTGCTTGGCGCTCGGGAGCGCGTTCCTCCGGTGCAACGACGCCGGGCCGCTCGTCTATCGGGGCGGCTTCCTCGCCGTGGACGCGGCGACGGCGGCGGTCATCGCCGCGGTGACACTCCGGTCGGGCCTCCTCGCGCGCATGATGGGCTTCGAGCCGCTCGCGTGGATTGGCCGGCGCTCCTACAGCCTCTATTTGTGGCACTGGCCGATCTTCGCGGTGACGCGCCCCGAGGTCGACGTGCCGTGGACCGGCGCGCGCGTCGTCTTGCTCCGGCTCGGGCTGACGCTCGTCGCGAGTGAGCTCTCGTATCGCTTCGTGGAGATGCCCGCGCGCCGGATGGACTTCGCGGCTTCGTTCCGACCGCTCGTGTCCGGCGGTTCCGCGGCGCAGCGCGCCCGCGCGGTGAAGGCGATGGTCGCCGCCGCCGTGGCGGTCGGGGTGACCATGGCGCTCCTGCGCGCGGGTCCGGTGCGTGCCGCGGGCGGCGAGGCCATGGCGTCGTCGCCCGTCGTGCTCGCCGACTCGACGCCGCTCGGGAACGCGGCGGAGGAGCCGGCCGCACCGCCGTTGCCGTCGTCCACTCCGCCGTCGCCTGTCGTCGGGCGGGGCGTTCCCATCGATCCGGCCTGGCCGAAGACGCTCACCTTGCTCACCGATTCGGTGACGCTCGGCGTGAAGCAAGCGCTCCCCGCGGCGCTGCCGGACTGGAAGGTCGAAGTCGTCGGCCGGCCGGCGCTGATGGTCAAGCAGGTCGTGCCGGAGTTCTTGCGGGGCCGGGGCGTCGGGTCGGTCGTCGTCGTCGGCGTCGCGTACAACTCGCTCTTCGAGAAGAACCGGCGCAACTTCAAAGGCTGGGCGGCGCTCTGGGACCGTGAAGCGGAGGCGCTCCTTTCCGATCTCAAGGCGCGCGGCGCCAAGAAGATCGTGTGGGTCACGCTCCGCGAACCCACGCCCGACGTCGTGACCGATCGCGGACGGAGCCAATACGGGCTCTACGCGTGGTTTTTCCCCTACGTGAACGAGCGCCTTCGAGCCCTCGCCGAGCGGCACCCCGAGCTTGGCCTCGCCGACTGGCGCGCCGTCTCGGACGTGCCCGGGGTGACCTACGATCTCATCCACCTGAGCAACGCCGGCGTGAAGCTCATGACCAGCACCATCACGGCCGCCGTGCTCGGGCCTTAGCGCGAAGCCGTGCGCGCTCGGGCGTGGGACATCGTCGGCGTGTCGGCCGCGGTCGTCGCGGTGGTCGTCACGCCGTGGGCGGACGCTCCGGCGTCGCAGGCGGAGGAGGCGGCCGCGCCGCTCCAGTGGATGGGCCGGGTCGACGCGTCGAGCCCCGGAGGACCGCGCTTCGCTTGGCCGGGAACGGCGGTGTCCGTGCGGTTCTCGGGTTCGTCGCTCGCGGTCCGGCTCAAGGACGAAGGATCGAACGCGTTCGAGGTGATCGTCGACGGCGCCGCGAAGGGAGTCCTCTTCACCGGGCCTTCGCGGGAGCTCTACCCGATCGCGTCGGGGCTCGACGCGGGCGACCACGAGGCGACGCTCGTCAAGCGCACGGAGGCGCTCTTCGGTGAGGTCCAGCTCCTCGGGTTCGTGCCGTCGTCCGAGGGCGCGCTCGGGCCCGCGTCGGCGTGGCGTCCCGCGCGCCGCATCGAGCTCGTGGGCGACTCGATCACGGCGGGCTACGGGGACGAAGGGACGACGCCGACGTGCCCGTTCAGCGCGTCGACGGAGAACGAGCTCGCGGCGTACGGCGCGATCGCGGCCCGCGCGCTCGGGGCCGAGCACGCGACGCTCGCCTGGTCGGGCAAGACGGTCGCGGGGATGGCCGCGCTCTACGACCGCGCGCTGCCGGGCCGCGCGGACAGCCGGTGGGACGCGGCGTCGTGGGTCCCCGACGCGGTGGTCATCAACCTCGGCACCAACGACATGCTCCGCTCCGACGCGAAAGAAGACTCCTTCGTCGCCGCGTTCGACTCGCTCGTCGCGCGCGTTCGCGCCGCGCACCCGCGGGCGTTCATCGTCTGCGCGCTCGGCCCGATGCTCACCGACGGCTTTCCCTCGGGCGGCCGGCGCCTGTCCCACGCCCGGGCGTACCTGCAGGCCGTCGTCGAGCACGCGCGGGCCGCCGGCGATGCGCGCGTCGAGCTCCTCGAGTTCCCGACGCAAGACACGACCAAGGCCGGCTGCGGCTTTCACCCGGGCCTCGCCGCGCACCGGGCGATGGCCGACCAGCTCGCCGCGCTCCTGCGCTCGCGTCTCGGCTGGTGAGGGAGCCGAGCCCCCCGCGCCCGGCGCTCGATCGCCTCGATCGCGACGCTCAGAGAAGACGCGCGGCCGTATCGTCCGCCCAGAGCCACGCCGGCGCCGGGATCCGCACCCGGCCGTCCTCGCGCACGATTCTCCCTCGGCCCTCGAGCTGCGCCGCCGCGCGCTCGCGCTCCGCCGTCCACCCGGGCGTGTCGAGCGACCTGGCCGCGGCCTCGATGTCGATCCCGTCTTCGATGCGCAAGCCGAGCATGATGCGTTCGCGGAGAAGCGCGGCGGCGTCGAGGTCCTCGCTCGACTCGGAGATCCCGTCCCCCGGGCCCGGCGGCGTCGGCCGCGCGTCTCGCGTCGCCGCCACGAACCGGTCGGGCGCGACGTTGTTCCGGTAGCGAACCCCCGCACGCGATCCTTCGCCCGAGCGCCGCACGAAGCCGACCGCGGCGCAGCCGAGCCCGAGGTACTCGTGGCCGCGCCAATAGCCGAGGTTGTGGCGCGCCTCCTCCCCGGGCCGCGCGAAGTTCGAGACCTCGTAGTGGCGGAAGCCCGCCTCGCGCAGGCCTTCGTCGACGGCCAGGAAGGAGTCCGCGACGTCGCCCTCGTCGGCGAGCGGCAGGCGCCCCCTCTTCGCGAGCTCGCCGAAGCGGGTGCCCGGCTCGATCGTGAGCTGGTAGCAAGAGAGGTGATCGAGCCCGAGGCCGGCGAGCTCTCGGGCCTCGGCGCGCGCGGCCTCCGCGCCTTGCCGAGGGAGCCCGAAGATGAGGTCGGCCGATACACGCCGGAGTCCCGCGCGGAGGGCGCCTCGGACGGCCGCGCGCCCGCCTTCGGCGTCGTGGAGGCGCCCGAGGTGCCGGAGGCGATCGTCGTCGAGCGATTGGACGCCGATGGATACGCGGTTCACGCCCACGTCCGCGAGCGCGCGGGCCCGGTCTTCGTCGAGGGAGGTGGGGTTGCATTCGACGGTGACCTCGAGGCGGTCCGACGTGGCGAACGCGCCGCGGATGCCGTGAAGGACGCGGCCGAGCTGGGCCGGCTCCCAGAGGCTGGGCGTTCCGCCACCGAAGAAAACGGTCTCCACCTCCGGCGCGGTGACGAGCGGTGCGCGGGCGTCGAGCTCGCGAAGGACGGCGTCGGCGTAGCCGGCATGGTCGATTTCGGTGGGCTTCGTCGCCGCGTAGCTCACGAAGTCGCAATACGGGCATTTCGCGAGGCAAAACGGAAAGTGGACGTAGACGCCCGCGCGTCCGCGCTCGCCCGAGCGGCTCGGGAGGCGGTCCGGGACGCGGGTAGAAAGAGAGGTGTTCTCGGGGGTCATATTGCCGGGTGGGTGGGCGGGTGTTACGTTTTCAGGCGCTCCTGTGCGACTTTGGCACGGAGCAGCCATGCTCCAGGTCGACCAGCTTATCGAACGCGTCAGGACGTATCAGCCGTCGGTCGACGCGGGCCTCATCCAGCGAGCATACGACTACAGCTTCAGGATGCACGCGGGGCAGACCCGCAAGTCCGGCCAGCCGTACATCGTCCATCCCGTCAGCGTCGCCGGCATCATCGCGGACCTCCGGCTCGACGCGGCGAGCGTCTGCGCCGGCCTGCTCCACGACGTGGTCGAGGACACGCTCGCCACGAGCGACGACCTGACGAAGGAGTTCGGCATCGAGGTCTCGGAGCTCGTCGACGGCGTCACCAAGCTCTCGAAGATCAACTTCACCTCCAAGGAAGACCGAGAGGCCGAGAACTTCCGGAAGATGGTCGTCGCGATGGCGCGCGACATCCGCGTCCTGCTCATCAAGCTGTGCGACCGCCTCGACAACATGCGGACGCTCGAGCACGTGCCGCGCGAGGCCCAGGAGCGCATCGCGGGGGAGACGCTCGACATCTACGCGCCGCTCTCGAACCGACTCGGCATCCAGTCGTTCAAGAGCGAGCTCGAGGACCTGAGCTTCAAGTACCTCGAGCCGGACGCGTGCGCCGAGCTCGCCGCGCAGATGCACCAGACCAAGCGCGAGAGGGACAAGTACACCGCCGAGGTCTGCAAGACGCTCTCGGGACGGCTCGCGGAGCAGGGATTCGCGGCGGACGTGCACGGCCGCGCGAAGCACCTCTACAGCATCTTCCGGAAGATGAAGTCGCAGCAGACCGGCCTCGAAGGCGTGCACGACCTCATCGCGTTCCGCGTGCTCGTCGAGAGCGTGAGCGATTGCTACGCGGCGCTCGGCGTCATCCACTCGCAGTGGACCCCGGTGCCGGGGCGCTTCAAGGACTACGTCGCGCTGCCGAAGCCCAATATGTACCAGTCGCTCCACACGACGGTCATCGGGCCGGGGCGGGAGCGCATCGAGATCCAGATCCGCACGCACGAGATGCATCGGGTCGCCGAGCGCGGCATCGCGGCGCACTGGCGGTACAAGGAGCGGGGCGGGGGAGGGATCGCCGAGCAAGACGCGCAGCGCTTCTCGTGGTTACGGCAGCTCCTCGAGTGGCAAAAGGAACTGAAGGATCCGGCCGAGTTCCTCGAGGGGGTGAAGGTCGATCTCTTCCAGGACGAGGTCTACGTCTTCACGCCGAAGGGGGACGTGCGTGTCTTCCCGCGCGGGGCGACTCCCATCGACTTCGCCTACCAGATCCACACCCACCTCGGCGACCACGTCACGGGCGCCAAGGTCAACGGGAAGATGGAGGGCCTGCGGTACAAGCTCCGGAACGGCGACATCATCGAGGTGCTCACGGCGCCGCACCAGCATCCGAGCAAGGACTGGATCGATTTCGTCGGGACGACGCGCGCGCGCTCGAAGATCCGGAACTTCCTCCGGCAAGAGCAGCGCGACCGGAGCAAGCGCCTCGGCGAGGAGCTCCTCGAGCGGGAGCTGCACAAGGCCGGGATCAGCACGAGCAAGCTCCTCAAGAACGAGGGCGAGCTCCGGCGCCTCTACGATTTGCTCAAGGTGTCGAACATCGAGGAGCTCTTCATCGGCATCGGCTACGGCAAGATAGACCCCGGGGAGATCGTGAAGGCGGTCGCGCCCGCCGATCAGGGGCCGGACAGCAAGCCGCCGACGGCGCTGCGCGAAGGGCGCCTCGCGGGCCTGGTGCGCAAGGTCATCAAGCGCGACGAGGGCGCGATCCGCATCAACGGGATCGACGACGTACTCGTCCGCTACGCCAAGTGCTGCAACCCGCTCCCGGGCGACGACATCCAGGGCTTCATCACGCGCGGCCGGGGCGTCACCATTCACCGGCGCGGCTGCTCCAAGTCGTTCGACATGGACCCCGAGCGGCGCGTCGAGATCACCTGGGACAGCAAGGCGCGGATCAACCGGAGCGTCCAGCTCCGGGTCGTCACGGCGAACCAGCCGGGGATCCTCGCGAACGTCGGGCAGACGTTCATGGCGCAGGGGATCAACATCAGCGAGGCGAACTGCCGAGCGAGCGACGACGGGCGCGCGGTGAACCTGTTCTCGTTCGTCTGTCAGGATCTCGTGCAGCTCAAAGGGGTGATGAAGGCCCTTCAGAAAGTGAAGGGCGTGGTCATCGTCGAACGCGCGTAGAGGCGCCTCCGGCCCCTCGAGGCCTCGAACGGCGCCGTGTCTCAGTAGCTGTCTTTTGCGGCGCGGATGGCGGCGAAGGCGGTGACGTCGTCGGCGCCGGCGGGGATGCCGAGCGTCGATCGGATTTCGCCCGACCCTGGGCGGAGGAAGGGGTTCACGCGCGCTTCTTCGTCGAGCGTCGTGCCCATGGTCGGCTTACCGTCCGCGCGGAGCTTGGCCGCGCGATCGCGCGCGGCGCGCACGTCGGCGTTGGAGGGCTCGACGTGGGCCGCGAAGCGGAGGTTGTTCTCGGTGTACTCGTGGCCGCAGTAGACGCGCGTGTCGCCGGGGAGCTCTCTCAGGCGGGAGAGGGAGTCGTGCATCTGGGCGGGGGTTCCTTCGAAGAGGCGCCCGCACCCGGCGCAAAAGAGCGTGTCGCCGGTGAAGACCGCGCGCTCGCCGTCTTGCTCGACGAAGTACGCGACGGCGCCGAGCGTGTGCCCGGGGATGTGGATGCATCGGGCGCGGATGCCGCCGCCCTGGACGACGTCGCCCGTGTCGACCCCGCGCGAAAACGCGGGAATGCGCCCTCGGTCGGACTGGTGGCCGACGACCTCGACGCCGAGCTCGCGCGCGAGCTCTTCGTTTCCTCCGACGTGATCGGGGTGGTGGTGCGTGCTCCAGATCGCGCGGGCGCGCACGCCCTCGCGCCGGATGGCGTCGCGTACGGGCGTGGCCTCCGAAGCGTCGACGATGACGGCGTCGTTCGCCGCGTCGACGACGAGGTACGCGTAGTTGTCCTTGAAGCAGGGGACCGCGACGATGCGCATGGCTCTTTCCCTTCTTACTTTTTCCGGTAGCCGCCGTTCAGACACTCGTCCGCGCAGGCGTACGGGGCGACCTCTTTGATGCGCTTGGAGAAGGCGCGGTAACCCGCCTTCATCTCCTTGTAGTCATCGCCCTTCGTCGTCCCCGCGCGCTCCATCGGATCGCTTTCGACGTCGTAGAGTTTGCAGTAGTTGTCGTCGTCGAAGCAAATGAGCTTCTCGGTGCCGCGGACGAGCGCCCGGCGCCTGCCGTTGTCGCTCGTGGCGGGGAGGTCGACGACGACGTCACGCGGCGCGGCAGGCTTGCCGTAGACCTCGGCGATCAGCGATGTCCCCTCGAAGGACGGGTCCGGTGGGACGCCGAAGACGTCGAGGATGGTCGGCGCGAGATCGACGTCGCTCCGCGGGGTATCGATGACCTGCGGCGCCGCGCCCGGGGCCGAGATCATGAGCGGCACGTGGACGAGCGTCTGCCAGACCTCGAAGCCGTGGCGGGTCATGCCGTGCTCGCCGAACTCTTCGCCGTGGTCGCTCGTGACGATGATCACGGTGCGCGCCGCCCAGGGCTGCGCGGCGATGAAGTCGAGGAGCTTGCCGATGTAGCGGTCCGTGAAGGTGACCTCGCCGTCGTACCGGTCGCGCGGGCTCTTGCCGTAGTCGATGCCCTCGTGGCGCATGTAGACGTCGTGTGGGTCGAGGAAGTGGGCCCAGAAGAAGAAGCGGTGGGTCGCGTTGGCGGGCTCGGCGAGGAGCTTCTCGGCGAGCTCCTCGGACTTGGGGGACGTGATTTCTCGGTCGGTGTTCGGGTCGAACTTGATGCCCGGTACGATCACCCACTCGTCGAAGCCCTGGTCGAACCCCGCCGACCGGAAATACCCGTGGGCCATGACGCCCATCGTGTGGACGCCGGCCCGCTGGAGGAGCTTCGGAAAGAAGACGTCGCCCCGATAGGTGCCGAAGAAGTAGCCGCTTCGGCGAAGCTCCGACGGGATGCGCCCTCCGAGGAGCCCTCCGAGGCTCATCGAGGTGTAAGACGAGACCGAGTAGGCGTGCCGGTAGAAGACCGAGGTCTTCTGGAACTCCGTCAGCCG
Source organism: Polyangiaceae bacterium (assembly GCA_036500865.1). Classification (GTDB taxonomy): domain Bacteria; phylum Myxococcota_A; class Polyangia; order Polyangiales; family Polyangiaceae; genus Palsa-1150. The sequence goes on along the minus strand of DASYBG010000044.1, from coordinate 102,222 downwards.
AGGGGCGATGGGGCGCTCGTAGCCGTTCCACGGCATGTCCGCGCGCAGGCTGTCGATCGACAGGAGTATGACGTTGGCGTCGGCGGGGGGGGCCGTGGGTGCTGGAGGCGGAGCCGCCCGGGCAGAGGCCGCCGCCGCGGTCGCCGCGCCGCCCTCGCGGGGTGTCGATACGGGCCGGGCCGCGGGCGCATCCGTCGAGCACGCGGCGGTGAACGCGGCGAGCGCCGCCCAAAGGCTTCGCGTCACGATTCGAGCGTGATGTTCAGTCTCTTGCGGAGGTCGAGATACTCCTCGCTGATGCTGAACAAGACGATCTCCTTGATGCGCTCCTTCGGGGTGACGCTCGACGCGTCCTCGGTGGCTCGCATCACGTCGGTGGCGATCTGTAGGTCGTGGGCGAGCAGGAACCCCGCGCGGTCGGCGGTGAGGTCGACCGCGGCGACCCACTTCTTGAGGTCGAGCGATCCCCCCGATTGGAGGAGCTTCGAGACGGTGCTCGCGAGGACCTCGCGCTGCACGCCGTGGAAGTCCTGCTGCATGAACCCCATGGCGTCGTTCACCTGGCCTTCGAGCTCGGGCGCGATGGGGAACTGCGGCACGCACAGTTTCATCGCGGCGAAGAGCCACGCCTTCAGGCCGGTCCCCGTCGGGACGAGGTGGCGTACGTAGTAGCCGGGGCGGAAGTACGCGAGGTGGCGGCCGCAGACGAACGCGAGCCACTGCGTCGGCACGTCGCTCTCGAACGCCGCGCGGCCGAGGACGATGGCCGGCGTGTGCGCGTGCAAGAAGCCGAGGCCCGCGGGGTCGTTCGGGTTCTGGAAGGTGGGGGGCGCCGGAAAGCCGAAGACCCCCTGGGCGTAGTAGAGGGTCTGCGTCACGGGGTACGGCTGGACCATGAGGTCGATACGGAAGCGTTCGTCGTAGCCGAGCTCCTCGAGCGACTGGGTCCGCGCCCGGATGATGGTCGGCTGGATCGCGGCGAAGATGCGCGTGACGAGCGGGTCGGCGTCGCCGTGCGAAATCCGTCGCGTCCAGTCCTCTTCGTCGAGGGCCGACTGGGCCGCGGCCGCGTTGTCGGAGCGGTGCCGCCGGTAGAAGCGCTCCTCGTCGGGCTCCGCGCGATTGAGCACGCTCAGCGCCTGGCAGACGCACCACGCCGGGTCCGGCCTGCGGGCCTCCGTATAGAGGCGCCGGAGCAGCTGATAGCTCTCGAGCCGGTAGGGGTTCCGGCGAAGGATCTGCGCCTGCGCGCGCACGGCCTTGTCGAGGTAGAGCGTGACGTTGCTCGCGTAGAGCTCCGCGAGGGTTTCTCCGCGCTGTTTGTCCTCGGGCTCGAAGGCCTGCGCGGCCTCGTAGGCGTCGATCGCGAGCTCCGCCTCGTTCAAGGAGACGCGGTAAAGCTCTCCCAGGCGGTCGAGGGACTCTACGATCTTGACGCGGTCCTGCGTCTCCTTGGCTTGCTCGAGCTGTGTCTTGAGGAGCCGCTCTACGCCCTCGTTGTCGCCGGTCTGCCGGCGCAGGGCGATCGATTCGTCGAGGGCCTTCGTGAGGGACGGGTCGAACTCGAGGGCGCGGTCATAGAAGGCGATCGCCTGGTCGACGGCGCCGAGCTGGCGCGAGCTGACGATGGCCGCGGTGTGGAGGTATTTGGCCCGCTGCTTGGGGTCGTCGACGAAGTCGGCGAGCCGGAGGACCACCTCGACGAGGCTCGCCCAGTCCTTCTCCTCCGAATAGAGCTGCATCAGCTTCGTGAGAAGCTTTCGATCCTCCGGGCGCTCCTCGAGCGCCGACACGTACGTCCGGCCCGCGCGCGCGCGGTCGTTCAGTTTGGTGAACTCGACGTCGCCGATCTGGAGCAAGAGGTCGAAGCGCTCGTCGCCGCGCGCGACCTCGAGCCGCCGCGTCTTCGTGCGGATCAGCTCTTCCCAGTCCTCCGTTTGCTCGTAGACGCGCGACAGCGCCTGCAGCGGCTCCGCGCTTCCGGGCTCCATGTCGGCCGCTTCGCGGAGAAGGTCGACCGCCTTGTCGAGCTCACCGCCTTGCCGGACGGCCTCACCGAAGCGCCACAAGGCCGCCGCGTAGTCCCCGTGGGCCAAGGCGGTGCCGTGTCCTTTGAGGAGGCGCTCGTAGACCCCTCGCGCGGCGCCGATCTCACCGCAGTCGAAGAGGACGCGGCCGATGCCGGCGAGGGCGGTGGGGTCGTTCGGTGCGACCTGCTCGAGCGCGTCGGCGGCGGCGATGAGCCGCGGGTGCTTGGACGCGGAGGAAGAGGGGGGCGGGATGGATTCGCCGGCTCCGCGCTCCGGGGCCGCGGCGAGGAGCTCGGTCGCGTTCCTGGCGTAGGCCTCGAGGTAGCGCGTGAGGAGGCGCCGCGCGTCGTCGGGGGGGAGGGACTTCGCGCGGCCCACGAGGGGCTCGAAGTATTTCTCGGCCTCGACGAAGCGCCCGCCGTCGTAGGCGAGGTCCCCGAGGACCAGGAGCGCCTCGGCGTTCGTGGAGTCGAGGTCGAGCGCGGTCTTCGCGCTCTCCTCCGCCCTCGCCGCGTCGTGGAGACCTTCGTACTGGACGCGCGCGAGCTCCGCCTGAAGACGGGCCCTCCCGATCCGGCTCTCGACGGTGGCGAGCTCCTTCTCGATGAGGGAGACGACGCTCGTGAGCTCGCCCCTGGACGCGTACGCACGACGGAGAGCCACGGCGGACGCGCCGTCCGACGGGTCCTCCTCGAGGGCCAGCTTGTAGCGCTCGATCGCGCCGTCGACGTCGCCGCGGCCCTGGAGCAAGCGCGCCGCGCGGTTCCATTGCTCGGCGCGAGCGGCCGGAGTGGCGGCTTGGGAGGCGAGCGCCTCGATGGCCGAGAGCGCCGCCGCGGCGTCGCCGGCCTGCTCGCGGAGCTTCACCACCGCATCGAGGGCGACGGCGTTCGTCGGTTGGAGCTCGAGGACGCGCTCGTAGACGGCCTTCGCGCGGTCGGGAGCGCCCAGGTTCTCCGCGAGGAGCCGCCCGCGCTGCATGAGGAGGTCGACCCGCCGCTCGGCGTCCTGGGTCACCTTGGCGTGCTGTTCGTAGAGGCGTTCGAGCTTGTCCCAGGCCTCGAGGGGGCGGTAGTGGCGAGGCAGGGCCGACATCGCGGCCTCGTTGGTCGCGTCGATCGCGAGGATCCGTTCGAGGCACTCGGCGGCGCGCGCCGGGCTCAAGAACTCCTCCTCGTGGAGGCGCGCCATGCGCTCGAAGAGGGTGATCTTCTGCCGCGGTGTCGCCGCGATCGAGACCTGCGTCTCGAGGTTGTCGAGGAGCTCGCGGTATTTGCCGGAGCGCGTGTAGATGCGATCGAGGCCCTTCAAGGCCATGAGCTCGTGCGGCTCGAGCGCGAGGACGGCTTCGTACCGGCGGAGCGCCTCCGGTAGGTTGTCGAGACGCGCCTCGTAGACCTCTCCGGCCTTGAGCAGCGCTCCTACCTTCTCCCGGCCGCGCAACGACTCGGCGCGCCGGTCGAGTACCACGACGAGCGAGGCGAAGTCTCCCGAGCGCTCGGCGATGCGCGCCGTTCCGTCGACTGCCTTCGGGTGGCTCGGGTCCTCGGCGAGCACCTGCGCGAACAGCTGCTGCGCGCGCGGCGCGTCGTTGAGCTTCTGTTCATAGACCTCGGCGGCCTCGGCGCGGGCGTCGCGAGCGCGCGTCGACCCTCCGGCCGCATCGGCGCGGGCGACCAGGGTCGCCGCGAGCTCGGGCCACTGGTGGGCCTTCCGGTAGAGGCCGGCCAGCGCGTCGTACGCTTCGTCGTTGGCGGGGTCGGTCGTGAGGATCTGCTGATAGGCGCGGAGCGCCGTGTCCGGCCGCGCGAGCTTCTGCTCGTACCAGCGGCCGCAGTACGCGAGCAGCTTGTTTCGTTCGGTCGAAGAGAGCGCGTCGCTCGTCACGGACTGCGTGAGCGTCGCCAGGACCTCGCTCCACAGATCCGCCTGCCCTTCGGCGAGCTGCGCGATCTCCTCCGCGTACTCGCGGGTCATCGGCGTCTCGCACAGAGCGCGCGCGTAGGCCAGGACGGCCTGCTCGGGGTCGCGGATCTCCGTGGCGCAGAGGTTGCCGATCTCGGCGTAGATACGGGCGCGCTCGTCGCCGGGGGCGGCTTCTTCGCTCCGCCCGATGAGGGACTCGACGACCTCGGCGTACTTGCCGAGCGACTTGCGGATCTCGTCGCGCGTGAGGAGCGCGATCTCGTCCTTCGGGTCGAGCGAGAGGAGCGTCGAGTAGACGTCCTCGGCGCGCTCCTTGTCCTCCGCCACGGTGTGGAAGATCCGCGCGGCGCGAAAGAGAAGCCCCTTTTTGACCTCGAGGGCGTCGCGCCCGGGCCCGTCGCCGTCCTCGCCGGCGACTTGGACGGAACGCGACGCCGTCTCGAACGCCTGGGCCACTCGCGTCGCGTCCGCGCCTTCCTCGACGGCTTTCTCGAGGGCGATCGCGGTTTCGGAGTCGTCGGGGGCGGCGCGCAAGAGGTCGAGCAATCCGGTCAGCTGCTCTTCGGGGAAGTCGACGTGCTCCGCGCGCGGGGCGATGGAACCGCGGCCGAGAGATTCCAGCGCGTCGAGGACCGCCGACGCGTCGCGCGGCCTCCGGTTCGCCTCTTTCCCGAGGAGCGTGAGGACGAACTGGTCGATGTCCTTGCTCACCCAGCCCCGCGGCGCCTTGGTGCTCGGCGGTTCGGGGGTCTTGGCGAGGTGCGCGAGCGCGGCGTCGGTCGCCGTCTCGTAGGCGAAGACCGCGCGCCCGCTGAGGAGCTCGTACATGACGGCACCGAACGCGTAGACGTCGGTGGCGGGCTCGGCGCGCTGACCGCGCACCTGCTCGGGGGCGATGGTCTTCGGCGAGGCAAAGACGGCGACGCCGACGCCGTGCCCGTTGTGGCCGATGGTCCGCTGGCGGAGCCGGTCCATCCCGGCGTCGACGAGGAGGACCAACGCGCCGCGTGGCGACTCCCCGGGGCTCGTGACGTCCTCGCCTTCGAGCGCGGGCCGTCCGACCAGCACGTTCTCGAGCTTCAGGCTGCCGTGGGCGATGCGGGCCTTGTGGAGGGCGGCGAGCGGCTCGAGGATGCCGCGCAGAATCGGGCGGAGCTCGGTGAAGTGCGAAGGCCCCGTGCGGGCGAAGCGGGTGCTGAGGAGTCCCCCCTCGAACGCCAGGTGGCTCACCCAGTACGTGCCGTCGCTCTCGCCGACGTCGAGCTGGGCAGGAAGGCCCGGATGGTGAACCTCGGCGAGCATGCGCTGCGCGGTCAAGAACCGCTGCACGGCGCGCTGGTCCCGCGACGCTTCCCGCCGCAGCACCTTGAGGACGTGGTCGTCTCCACCGCGGCGCGCCACGTACACGATGGCGAGCGCGCTCTCCCCGAGCTTGCGCGTCACGACGAACGGGCCGAGCTCGGCCCCCGGTTGGAGCTCGTCGGTCCGGAAGAGGCTCGCTCCGTCGCGGAGGCGTGGGTCCACGCCCGGCCGCGCCGCCACGATGACGTCGACGAGCGCGTCGACGCGGTCTCCGTCGATGCACCGCTCCGCCAGGGCCCTGGCAAAGGTGGCTTTGGCGGTGGCCCCGCCGACGTCCTCGGGGTCGAGGCCGAGCAGCTTGGCGCTCATCGAGGTCATCTCGTCGAGTGAGAAGAGGCGCTCGAGCTCCGCGCCGAGAATATCGATGGTCGGATTCATGGGGGGCACCTGGGAAACGCGCGGAGCATCGTACCGAAAGTCGGTCCGTTTGTAGCTTCATTCCCCACCGGATGAGGCATTTGCCGGGCCGCCGGAGGGAGCCGCGATCTCGACTTGGAGGGGGGCCCGCGCAACGCTAGCGGATACGGGGGCCTTTGGAGAGGACCCGAGAGAGCACGGGGAGGAGCGTCGCGGCCCATTTCGTGTAGCCGGCGTCGTTCGGGTGGAGCAGGTCCGGGAACTCGGAGGGCTTCGCGTCACCGTGCTCGTTCGCGAAGACGGCCCACGTCGAAAGGAGCGTCACATGGGGGTCCGACGCGGCCAACGCGCCATAAAGGGCGTTCAGGCGGGTGATGCGGCCGCGCGGCCGCTGGAGCGAGGCGGAGCTCGGGAAGACCTCGCAGAGGACGACGGGCATGTCGGGCCGGGCCGCCCGGAGGCCGGCGAGGATGAGGCCCACGTTGCCGGCGATCGTCTCGGGGGTCGCCTGCTCTTCGAGGTCGTTCGTGCCGCCCAGAAAGACGACGGCCTCGGGGCGGAGCGCCACGACGTCTTCCTGGAGGCGTATCAGCATGCCTCGCGTGGTGTCGCCGCTGATTCCTCGATTGGCGGTCTTCCAGTCGGGGAAGCTCTTCGGCAGGCCCTCCCCCCAGTCCTGTGTGATCGAGTCACCGAAGAAAACGACCGCGCCGTGGTCCTCGGCCTCACGGCTCGAGAACAGCGTCCGCCGGGACTCCCAGAGCTCGTCGAACCATTCTCCGCGCCGGATCGGGCCGGCGCCCGGGAGACCGTGGTCGGTCTCGGGCGGCCGTAACCATACCGACGCGCGGCCCGTCAATGGGGGTGCTCGCGCGAGACGCCCGGGTGGGTCGGGTCGCCCGGCTCGTGCCGCGGGTTGTCCGTCTCGAAGTGGCCCTCTTGCGACGGGATGGAAAGGAGAAGCTCGCGATCGTAGATGAACTGATCGCGCGAATCGTACGGGACGGCGTGCATTCCGGTGTCCATGCGGATGGCGTCGCACGGGCAGGCCTCGACGCAGTACCCGCAGAAGATGCAGCGCAGCTCGTCGATGACGAACTTCACGGGGTAGCGCTCGTAGCCGCGGCGGCTGTCGCCCTCGGGATACTCGCCGGCTTCGATGAAGATGCACTGCGCGGGGCAGGCGGTGGAGCAGCACAGGCACGCCACGCAGCGGACGCTCGCGTCGGCCCGCGTCGTGAGGCGGTGAACACCGCGGAAGCGCTCCGGGTACGGGCGCTTTTGTTCGGGGTACGAGATGGTCGTGATGCCGTCTTCGAAGCGGTTGAGGACCGGATCCGGCCGCTTGCCTCGCACCATCTCGCGGGTGTTCTCGAAGAAGTGCTTCATCGAGAGGCCCACGCCGCGAAACACCTCGGGCAGGTAACTCCGAACCTCGACGCCGCGGGAGGCGTACGAGACCGGCGTCGCGTTCGTGGGCGAGGGCGCCTTCTTCGGGAATGCCTTGCTGGACGTCATGGAAAGCCTCTCACGCCTGCATGGGGCCGGTCTTGGTGCCGCCGTGTCGCGCTGCGACCGCGGCCGAGGAGCCGAGCACGCTCCGAAGGTGCTTCACCGGCGCGAAGAACCCGACGACCACGCTCCCTATCAGGTACGCGATCGTCAGCGCGACCAGCGCTTGCGACAAATCGGCGGCGACGCGGAGCGCGTTGGCCACGGCCGTCCCCGCGTTGTCGAGGGCAAGCCAGACGATGCCGGTCACGAGGATGTTGATGAGGGACGCTGGCAGCAACATGCGCCAGCCGAGCTTCATGAGCTGGTCGTAACGGAAGCGCGGGAGCGTCCAGCGGACGAAGACCTGCATCCAGCAGACGACGAGGACCTTGCCGAAGAACGCGAGGACGCCGACCAGGATCACCCAGAAGTGGGGGAGGAGCAGGTGCACGACCTCGAGGCTGCCGAAGGCGATGGTCAACCCGTCCCGGTGGAAGAACGGTATGGCCCAGCCGCCGAGGAAGATCGTCACCAGCAGCATCGACCCGGTGACGACCTCCGCGTACTCGGCGAAGTAGAACATCCCGAACTTCATACCGGCGTACTCCGTGAAGTATCCGGAGACGAGCTCGCTCTCCGCCTCGGGCAGGTCGAACGGGATGCGCTTGTTCTCCGCCACGGCAGCCGTGAAAAAGAGGAAGAAGGCGGCCGGCTGGACGAAGATCCCCCAGGTGTGCGCCTCCTGCCAGCGGACCATGTCGTCGAGGCGGACCGTCCCGTAGATCATCATCGCGCCGATGAGGGACATGCCGAGCGTGACCTCGTAGGAGACCATCTGGCTCGCGGCCCGGAGGGCCCCCATGAGGCTGAACTTGTTGTCGCTCGACCAGCCCGCGATGGCCGCGCCGATGATCCCCTGACCGGACATCGCGAAGATGTACAGGAGGCCGACGCCGATGGGCGCGACGACGAGGTCGATCGGCGAAGCCCCGGTGCGGGCGTCGATCGAGCACGTGCCCCAGCGCTGCACGGCGGGACCCTGGAAGATGTTCGGGAAGTTGAGGTGGAATTCGCGCGGGCAGATGGTGTCGCCGAACGGGATGGTCCCGACCAGGGTGAAGACCATCGCCATCGCCATGATGGGGGCGAGCGTGAAGAGGAGCTTGTCGGCCCGCGGAGGCATGAAGTCCTCCTTGGTGAAGAACTTCAGGCCGTCCGCCGCGGGGTGAAGCAGGCCCGCGAGGCGGAACTCTTTGCCGAAGATCTTGATGACCGCGCGGTTGGGACCGATTCGGTCCTGAATCATCGAGCTCTGGCGGCGGTCGGCCCACGTGAGGATCGCGGCGAGGTTCAGGACGAACCCCACCATGATCAGGATCTTCACAAACGCCCAGATCACCTGTGAAAGAGTCATTTGGATCGTCGCCTCGGTAGCGTCACTCGGCGCTCGCTGCGGATGGGCCGGATTGGAGGCTCTCGGCGCCTTCGGTCGCGCCGAGGAGTTTCGCGCGTACCTGGCGGAGCTTCGTCCAAGACGGCTCGTATCCGAGCGCGGCCGCGACGTCCGCGATCGACCTCCACGCCGGCTTGCTGATGCCCTGCGGCTCGAGGGCCTTCTCGCTCACCTGGCGTATTCCCTTCGCGTTGACGTACGTCCCCGTTTGCTCGGCCCATGACGTCGCCGGCAAAAGCACCGCCGCGAGGCGCGCGAGCGGTCCGTCGTGCGCCGCGAACGAGACCATCGTCGCCGCGCCGAGCGCCGCGGGATCGACCGGGGCCGAACCACCGAGGGCGATGACGTGCGTGACGCGTGACGCCGCTACGTCGTCGAGGAGAGATCGCATCGGCTTCGCGCCGGGGGCGAGGAGCCGGACGCCCGTCGTGTTGGGGTTCTTGTCGCGGTGGATGAGAATGTCGTCCTGATACCCCTCGGGGCGGCCCGTCGCGTAGACGTTCTTCGTGCCGAGGAGGACCGTGCCCAATTCGTGGAGCGCCCAGTTGTCCTCGAGCGAGTGTTGCGCGCTGAGGACGACGGCGATCGACGCGGGGGCGACGCCGGCGAAGATGGTCTTGATCTCGTCGAGCGCTTTGTGGGTCGACGTCGCCACGCCGCGGACGCGCGCCTCGAGGACGCGACCGTCGTGCGCCTCCTTGTAGGTGAGCATCCCCTCGTCGCACATCCAGTACTTGTTGACGCTCTCGTTGTCGCGGGGGCGATACCGGTACGCGCGGTTGTAGCGAGGATCGAAATCCAGGTGGGCGTTGCAGCCCGTCGCGCACCCTTGGCAGACGGCGGGGGCGGTGCGCAGAAACCAGACGCGCGCCTTGAAGCGGAAGTCCTTGGTCGTGAGCGCGCCGACCGGGCACACGTGCTCGGTCATGAACGTGTAGTGCCCGTCGAGCTGACGGCCCGGGGCGACGGTGATCTCGTTCAGGTTGCCGCGCTCCCGCATGTCGAGGACGGGGTCCTTCGCGACCTCGTCCATGAACCGAATGCATCGCGTGCACATCACGCAGCGCTCCGCGTCGTAGACGATCGTCGGCCCGAAGATCACGCCCTTCGGCTTGTGGACCGGTTCGTCGCGCATGCGCTTCTGGTACTGGCCGTATTCGAGCCAGTAGTCCTGGAGCTTGCACTCGCCGGACTGGTCGCAGATGGGGCAGTCCACGGGGTGGTTCAGGAGCAAGAACTCCTGAACGTCGCGGCGCGACTTGCGCGCGTGCTCGCTCGTGTCGCCGAGCACCTCCATGCCGTCGGCGGCGGCGACGTAGCAGGCCGGCTGGAGCTTGGGCTTCTGCCGGGGCTTGTAGTCGTTCGCCTTGTCGTCCCAGTCGAGGACGTCGAGCATGACGGGACGCTGCCCGGGCTTGGGCTTGATCTCGACGAGGCACATCCGGCAGTTCGCCGGCGCGCTCAGACCGGGATGCCAGCAGTAGTGGGGGATCTCGATCCCCTGGCGCCACGCCGCGCGAATGATGGTGTCGCCCGGCTCGAAGGGGATGGTCGTGCCGTCGAGTTTGAAGGTGGGCATGGGTCTTCCGAGTTAGTGATCACACTCGCCGCCGATCATGTTCAGCGACCCGAACGTGGGCACGATGTCACTGAGCATCCTGCCTTCGATGAGCTTTTGCAGACCGCCGGTGATCTGGAAACAGGGCGGCCGGATGCGGACGCGGTACGGCGTGCCGCTTCCGTCGGACACGAGGTAGTAGCCGAGCTCTCCGTTGCCGCCTTCGGTGTACGAGTACGCCTCTCCGGCGGGGACCTTCGCGCCCTCCATGATCAGCTTGAAGTGCTGGATGGTCGCTTCGATCGTCGTGTAGACGCCTGCCTTCTCCGGGAGGACCACTCCGGCGGCGTCGCAATTGACGGGCCCGTCGTCGGGCATGCGCTCGAGCGACTGCTCGATGATGCGCTTGCTCTGGCGGATTTCGCCGAGCCGCACGAGGAAGCGATCGAGGGTGTCGCCTTTGGTGCCGACCGGGACGTCGAAGTCGACCTCGTCGTACTTCAAGTACGGGTGCGCCTTGCGGATGTCGTACGGGACGCCGGTGGCGCGCAGGCACGGCCCCGACCAGCCGAGCGCGACGGCGTCCGCGCGGCTGATGGTCCCGACGTTCTCGAGCCGGTCGATGAAGATGCGGTTCTTGAGGAGCATCCGCTCGCCTTCCTCGACGAGCTCGAGGATCTTGTTCAGAGCGGCGACGCAGGTGGCCTTGAAGTCCTGGCTCGGTGGCTTGGCCATTCCTCCGATGCGTCCGAAGGAGTGCGTGAGCCGCGCGCCGGTCTCCTCTTCGAGGATGTCCCAGACCATCTCGCGCGCCTTCACGAACCACAAGAAGGGCGTGAACGCGCCGAGCTCCATCGCCATGGCGCCGTCGCAAGTGAGGTGGTCGCTGATTCGGGCGAGCTCTCCGAGCGCCATCCGGTACCACTGGCACCGCTCCGGCACCGAAAGGCCGCACAGCTTCTCGACCGCGAGCGCGTAGCCCACGTTGTTCAGCATCGGCGAGACGTAATTCAGCCGGTCCACGTACGGGAAGACCTGCGCCCACGTGCCGCGCTCGCACATCTTCTCGAAGCCGCGGTGCAGGTAACCGATCTGCACGTCGGCCTTCACGATCGTTTCGCCCGAGAGCTCGAGGACGATGCGCACCGTCCCGTGCATCGCGGGATGCGACGGGCCCATGTTGAGGTGCATGGGGTCGGCCGGCAGCTCGAGCTCGCCCTCGTCGAGTTCGACGTCGAGGGGCTCCATCAGTTCTCCTCCGCGGGCAAGATGCGCGCGCGCCCGAAGGGCATGCCTTCGTCGGGGCCGAAGGGCTCGATCTTCTGTATCGGCATCCCGGCCTCGTCCTCCGTGCGGTAAGGAATGAGCGGCTGCGTTCGGTCGGCGGCGTAGGTCTTCTGGAGCGGGTGACCGACGAACTCGGGATACATGAGAATGCGCCGGAGGTCGGGGTGGCCGCGGAAGCGGACGCCGCTCATGTCGAAGACTTCGCGTTCGAGCCAGTTCATCCCCGCCCAGATCGACGTGACGCTGTCGATTTCGGCGCCGTCCATGTCCTCGTCGCCGACGCGGGCCTTGAGCCGGACGCGGTGGCCCTTCGAGATGGAATAAAGGTGCATCACGACTTCGGTCCGCGGCACCCGGTTGGGATAGTCGACGCCGCACAGGTCGATCGGCATGTCGAAGTCGAGCGCCGGGTCGGACCGCAGGAAGGCGCAAACCGCCTTCCATTGCGAGGGCTCGACGACCGCCGTGTCGTCGCCCACTTGAGAATGCGTCTCGAGGATGGCGGCGCCGAAGCGCTCCTTGAGCATATCGAGAACGATTTGGCTCACGTCATGGCTCCCGATCGGCGTTCGCCTCGCGCTCTTTGAGCTCCGGGAGGAGGTCTCTCGCGTCCGTCGCGGAGCGCCGAAGCTGGACGAGCCCGTGCGCGTCTTGGACGGGATCGAAGCGAGGCTTCACGACACCCGGTCGTCGCTCGTTTCGCGCGATCTTGTCCTGGAGAAGCATGAGGCCGTCGAGCACGGCCTCGGGCCGGGGAGGGCACCCGGGGATGTACACGTCGGTCGGGATGATTTTGTCGATCCCGGGAACCGTCGTGTAATTGTCGTAAAACCCGCCCGACGACGCGCAGGTCCCGAACGCCATCACGTACTTCGGGTCCATCATCTGCTCGTACACGCGCTTGAGGACCGGGCCCTGCCGCTGGCTGATGGTGCCGACCACCCAGAGCAGGTCGCTCTGACGCGGAGAGAACCGCGGTGCTTCCGCGCCGAACCGGGCGAGGTCGAAGCGCGGGCTCGTGAGGGCCATGAACTCCATTCCGCAGCACGCCGTCACGAACGGGTACGCGAAGAGCGAATATTTGCGCGCCCAACCGAGGAGTGCGTCGGTCCGGGTGGTCGCGAAGCCTTGCTCGCTCCCGTCCAAGGTCAGCGAACGCGTCACGTCTCCCATTCGAGGGCACCTTTCTTCCAGACGTAGACAAGCGCGACCACGATGACGGCGAGAAACCCGAGCATCTCGACGAGCCCGAACCACCCCAAGTCTCGGAAGTGGATGGCCCACGGATAGACGAACACGGCCTCGATGTCGAAGACGACGAAGAGGATCGCCGTCAGGTAAAACTTCACCGAGAGCTTCATTTGCCCGCCGGTGCTCTCGCTACCGCACTCGAAGGGCGCGTTCTTCTCGGGGTTCGGCTTCTTGTGACGACCGAGGAACGTTGCGGCGCCGTAGAAGACCGAAGCAATCAGAAACGCAGTCGCGATGAGCAGGAAAAGCGGCCCGTATGTAGCAATCATGTGAGAAAACCGCGGTTTGTGTAGTCCCCAGCGTCTTTCATGTCAACGGCGCACGAGCGCCGTTTTCAGCGCGCCGCGTACCTCTTGGGGATTCCGCGGGCGCGGGCCTCGCGCGCCGCTCCCCACGTCGCCGCTATTGGCCGAGCGTCGCGGCTTTCCACGCCGTCAGCGAGACCCCGAGCGCGCTCTCGACCTGCCGCAACTCGTCCGCCAGATCCCGCTCGGCGACGCCTGCTTTGATCGCGTCGCGGAGGCACGCGTGGGCCGCGACCCATCGGCTTCGACGGAGGAAGGCGCGTGCGAGGGTGACGCTCACGTCGGCAGGGGAGGCGCCGAACGCCAGCGCGCGGCGCAGCGGGGCGATGGCCTCTCCGGGACGGTCGCTGTCGAGGAGCGCCTCGCCGAGACGGCGAAAGAGATCGGCCGCGGCGACGCCCTCTTGGGCGTACTGGATGCCGATGCGCAGGACCTCCTCGGCCTGCTCGATCTGACCGAGTTGTACGCATGCGCTGCCGAGGAGGCCGAGGCCCTTCGAGATGAGGGCGCGTGCGTCGGGGGTCAGGAGTTGGCCTTCGGGGGTGCGCAGGAAGATGGCGAGCGGCGCGGGCCAGCTGCCGAGGAGCTGCACGACGCGAGTCCACTCGCCCGCGAGCGCGGCGGCCTCCGCCTCGGTGACCTTGGACAGGTCGATGGCGCTGCGGGATCCGGAGGCGGCGCGATCGAGCTCTTCGCGCACGAGCGCGCGGACGCGGAGGCGGAACGCGTCGAGGTCGTGCGCTTCCTGCACCCCATCGTGGAGCACGATGAGCTGCGCGCCGACGCCCTCCTCGAGAATGAGCTCCTGGAGCGAATAGCCGTAGAGCGGTGCGAGGAGCAGGTAGCGGACGCCGATGTAAAGCTGGATCGCCTCGATCTCGGTCTCTCTCGTCGGAGGAGGCGCCGGCTTGTCGTCTTCGACGAGGAGCGCGCCGGCGAGCCTCCGGCGGAAGTCGGCCAGCGTGAGCCGCTGGGGCTCGAGGGCGTCGTCGCTGTCGTTGATGCCGACGACGAAGTCGACCAGCGAGAGATCCGGATTCCGACGATCGACGGTCAGCGCGGTGATGCGCGCGCCCACGATGATCGAGAAGGCGAAGAAGCGCTCGCCGATGATCTCGCAGAGCGCTTGAAACGACCCGATCCCCTCGCCGATGCGTTCGAACCACCCATCGGTGCGCACGGCGTCGAGGTTCAGCTCCCGGTGCCCGTCCTCGCTCATCTCGTCATCCTCTCATCGAAACGTGCGTGCTGCCTCTCGCGCCGCGCGATTTCCTCGTCCAGTGGACGCAGACGGGCTTGACTCCGCAGCCCTCGCACCGGACCGCGTCCCGGCGCGACGGACAGCGCTGCAACATGCCCATGTGACAGAGAGAGAAGTCGTACTTGGTGGGGTCGGCGGGGTCGAGGCGTGCTAGCGCGCGCGTGATCTCCTCGGTCGCGCGCCATCCGGGGCCGCGCCGCGTGAACCCGAGGTTTTGCGCGAGCTTGTGGATGTGGACGTCGACCGGGACGAGCAAGAGGGCAGGGTCGACGCTCCAGAGGCCGAGATCGATCCCGTCGGGTCCGCGGACCATCCAGCGCAGAAAGAGGAGGAGGCGTTTGTTGCCGCTCTGGCCGCGTGGGTCGGGCAAAAGGTGCGCTGGACCACGACGACGGCCACCGCGGCGAAGGCCGCCCTCCGCCCGGATGACGTCGCACAAGGCGGCGAGGGCGTCGCGCATCGACCCGTGCTTCGAGAGCTCCGTTTCGAAGAACGCCCCCAGACTTCCGTGGACGCGCTGCACGCCTCGCGCGCCCACGAGCAACCGGGCGATGTCGTCGCCGCGGAACACGCGATGCTTCCAGCCCGCGAGGCGCGCGCGGAGTCCTTCGGGGTCCTCGGCCGCGCGCGAGGGGCGCGGGCCGACGCGGGTCAGGAGGTCGGTGGCCTTGGCGCGAATGGTTTTCACGTTGCCGAAGGCGATGCACGCCGCCGTGAGGGCCACGAGCTCTTGGTCCGACGGGTCGTCGTACTCGTGCACGAACGCGACCGGGTCCGCGGCGCGCCTCGCGTCCACGTCGCAGCCGGTGCGGATGGTCTCGAGGGCGAGCCTGATCCGCGCCTCGCGTTCGGCGAGGACCGACCCGTCAGAGCGCGTGATCGGCACCGGAGCCTCTGTCGTTTTTTGCGGGCGGGAGCCTGGACGCGAGCGACGCCGCGCGGCCGCGCTCGACGTGCGCGTGGTCGCGGCGCGCGCGTGCGATGGCGAGCCACCGCGCTTCGTGGGCCGCCGCCGCTCGATCGGCGTAGACCCCCCAGTGACGCTCGGCGTCCTCCCACAGCCCCGCGCCTGCTCTCGGATCCTTTTCGTCCCGCGCGGCCGCCGCATCTCCAAGCGCGAGATACCACTCACGCTCCCATTCAGGCACGAAGAACACTTCCTCGTAATCACGGATCGCGTCCCACCCCGTGACGCGCCTCGGGTGACCTTGCGGGCCCTCTACCTCCCACGATACCTGGCGCGCCTTCAGGGCGGTGTCGAGCGCCGACCTCGCGTCTCCGTCGCGGTCGAGTGCGACGGACAGGTCCCAGAGCGTCAGCGCGTAGGTCATGATGGTGCCCGGCGTGGTCGCGCAGATCTGGAGGACGGCGCGAAACGTCCCGAGCGCGTCGTCCACGCGGCCGAGCCGCATCTCCGCTTCACCCATGTTCATCATGCCGGTGGCGCGCAGGCGGCCGTCTTCGATGCGGTCGATGTAGCGGCGCGTGGTGTCGACTTCGTCGGCGGGGCGGTCGAGCCGGTCGTAGACGGCCGTCAGGGCCTCGAAGGCGCGCGTCGCGGCGGGGTGGTCGGGTGCCATGGCGAGCGCGGGAGCGAGCACCCGGGCCGCCGCCTCGTAGAGGTCTTCCCGCTCCTCGATCGACGCGAGGCGCTCGTAGACGATTCCGAGGTCGAAGCGGAGCCGCACGTCGGAGCTCGACGCGGCGCCGGCCTCCTCGAGCTCGGCGCGCGCGGCGGCGAGAGCAAGGCCGGCCGTGGTGGTGCCGCCCTCCACGGTCGCTTCGTCGATGAGTCCGCCGTGCAGGAGCTGCTGGGCCCTGACATGCAGCGTCCAGCGGGAAAGCGCGGAGGGGTCTCGCGCGATGTCCCACACGCTCGGCGGAGTGTCGGCCAAAGCGTGTCCGCACGGAGACCACAGCGCGACCGCGAGCGCGGCCGCGGCGAGACGCCGGATCATCTTCCCGCTCCTGCTCCGGAACGCTTGCCGGCGAGAGCGGCGAGGTGCTCGTTCGCGTAGGCGACCCACGGTCCGCGCGGCGCTTCGTCGATCGACCGTTGCCACTCTTCCTTCGCGGCCACACCGTCGGATGCTTCCAGCGCGAGAGCGGCCATCGCGTGCGACTCGGCAGGCGCTACCGCCAAGAGGTCTTTTGCGCGGGGTGTCGCGAGAGCCTCTCTCGGGTCACCGTGCGCTCGCTCGGCCAGCAACGCTCGCGCCTCGCGACTCCCGCCTGCGCGGTCGAGCGCCAGGGCAAGCGCCAAGGCGGCCACCGCCTGCGCCTCGTCTTGAGCCTCGCGTACCGCTTCGCGCAGGGCCGCCGCCGACTCGTCGAGTCCTCGCTCACCGCGCTGCATGGCGACGAGTCCCGCTTCGATCTCGGCGGAGACGCGGCTGGTCGTCGCCAGCACGGCGGCACGCGGCAAGAGCGAGCGATAGGCATCGGCCGCCGCTTCGAGCCGTCCTGTCCGCGCGAGAGCTCGGGCCCAGGCCAGTAGAGCCGCCGGGTCCTCGAGCGTGTGCCCGTCCCGCTTCGCTCCTTCCGAGAAGGCAGCCACCGCTTCGTCGAATCGCCCGAGGGCCGCAAGGGCTCTCCCCTCCAGCACGAGGGGCGCTGCTTTCCCGGGCAACAGGGCTTGCGCCTCCTGGGCCGTGGTGAGGGCGGCCGGCGCCGTCGCCGCGACCCCGGCGAGCTTCGACGAAGCGCTCGCGACGAGATCGCAATACCGGCCGAGTTCCGGGGCCTTGGCGCGTTCCCACACGTTCGAGGTACGGCCGTTCGGCTCTGCGCACTCCGGGGGCCGCCCGCCCGCCCACGCGCCGGAAGACTGGCCGAGCAGCAGCAAAACGGCGGCCCACATCGAAACGAACGGTAGCGCAGGAGGCGCCGCGAGAGAACCGGACCCTCACTGCATGAGCATGGGACAAGTGTTCGTGCACGACGCTTGGACGCACTGGATGAAGGCTTGGTATGCGGTGAGGCCGGCCGTCCACATGTTCTCGCAGGCGCCGAGGCAGAGCGTGTCGCCGGAGGCGCAACCCTGCGTGCAGTCGAGCAGCGAGGTGCAGGTGTCCGTGCAGCTCGTGTCTTGCGAGCAGCAGTTCTGAACGATGCACGGCGCGCAGAGCGCGTCCGAGGTCTGGACGTGCATGTCGGCGAGGCCGCAGATCGAGGCGTCGCCGATCGGAGCGCCCGTCCCGGAGTCCAAGCCGCCGCCTTGGGGCGGCGTGGAGCTTCCGCTCCCGGTGACGGGATCGCAGCCGGCTTCGCAATCCCCGAGGTCGGGCGGGCGCGACGTCGAACTCGAGCACATGCAAAAGACGCAAAGCAACGCCGAGAGCGCGCCGACGGAGACGCCGTGAAATGTCATGACGCAAACCATAACCGCCAATCGGGCGGATGGAAAAACCGGGGGGGATCGGCGCGCGTCTCACACTCCGTTCGGCGATGTGGACGCGATCGATCGCAATGGTCCTCCTTTCGATCGAGCTCGAGCTGTCCGCTTGGTATCTTTGAAGGAGGGCGATGAGTCTATTTTCGAAGGCGCCGAAGGACGGCGCGCCGAAGGCCGACCCGCCGGATGCGAAGCCGTTGGCGTCGTCCGGATCTCGCGCTGTGACCCAGCGAGGGATGCCGCCGCCGTCGCATCCGGGCGCGGGGAATCCGGCGTCTCCAGCAGCCAAGCCGGCTTCGCCCGCGGGGCTTCGACCGAAGCCTCCGGAGGCCGGGATGGTCGCGAAGCCGCGCCCGGCGATGCCGGCCGTCGCCATCGGGCCCCCGGTGACACCGCCCGCCGCGCAGCCACCCGCGCCGCAGCCGGTAGCGGCGCCGCCCGCGAGCGGGAACCCGGTCAAGGCTGTCGCTCCGGCCCCCGTCGCCACGACGCCGGCGAAGCCCGAGCCGCCCGTCGGCTCGGTCCGTCCGGCCGCACCGGCGATGGCCGAGACGGACGGGCCTCAGGTCTCGATCGCCGACACGTTCGAGCGGCTCCTCAGTTTGGAAGACCTCGACGCGGGCTTCGCTTCCATCGAGGGGTCCCCCGAATCGATCGGGAGCCACGGCGTCGCGCCGACGGACCTCGCCGAGGTGCGCGGTCTCTTCGCCGCGCTGGCCGTCAACCACGTGCGTCAGGTCCGAGATTTCATGATCGACCTGCGCTGGCGCGACGCGACGCTCGACTGGATCGGCATTTGCGAACCGGCGCTCCGTTCTCTGCGGCGGGCAGCCGACAAACTCGAGCTCCGCGACCTCTGCGAAGCACTCGATCGTTTTGCGGAGGCGCTGACCAGCCCGGCGGTCGCTGGCGCGGGCCGCACCATCGATGGCGAACGACGAGAGACCCTCCTGGCCCGATACGCCGACCTCGCGACGGTCATGCCGCAGGCATTCGCCTTGGATCTCGATCGTACGCAGCGCGAGACGGTCATCCTCCAGTCGCTCCTGCTCCAAGTGCGCGACGTCAAGAAGGTCACCCTCGACAAGCTCTACGCGGCGGGCCTCACGACGCTCGAGGCTCTCTTCCTCGCGACCCCCGCGGACATCGCCGCGACGGCGGGCATCTCGGAGGTCGTCGCCGCCCGCATCGTCGAGCGCTTCGTGGCCTATCGCGAGCAGGTGAAATCCGCCGTCCCCGACGCGACGCGCGCGAAGGAGCGCGAACGCATCGCAGAGCTCACCGCGCGGCTCAGGCGCGAGCACGACGAGTTCGAGGAGGCCGGGCAGGCGTGGTCCCGCGAGGCCGACGAGAAGAGGAAGTCGGCGCGAAAGGCCCGCGGCCAGACGTTGCTCGACATCCAAGTCCTGCTCGCGCGTCTCGGCGAAGTGGAGCGGTTGAACGAACTCGAGCGGCTCCCGTTCGAGCGAAAGGTGACCCACCTCGAGTCGTTCCTCGAGGAGGCACGCGAGAAGTACGTAGCCCAACCCTGACTGACTCAAGGAGGAGGTTCGCGCCGATATGCCCGAACTCACGGCCGACGTAGTCCTTAGAAAGATCAAGAGCGGAGAGAAGGTCGAGCGGGCGGACCTGCGCGGCCTCGCCATGCCGAAGGCTGCCCTCGAGGGGGCGAGCTTCCGGCGGTGCGATCTCGACGGAGCCAACTTCGAGGGGGCCCGCCTCGCGCGCGCCGTCCTCAAGAACGCGAGCTTGCGCGAGGCGTTCCTCGCCGCGGCCGACATGCGCGACGCGAACCTGGAGGGCGCCGATCTCGAAGGCGCGAACCTGCAAGGCGCCAACCTCACGGGCGCCAACCTGAGCCGCGCGAACCTGGAAGGCGCAAACCTTCAGGGCGCGGACCTCTCCGGCGCACGGATGACGTACGCGCAGCTCGAGGGAGCGAAGCTCGGAGGCGCAAAGCTGAGCGGCGCACACCTCGCCCACGCGGACCTCGCCGAGACGGACCTGTCCACGGCGAAGCTCGACGACGCCGACCTGACGAACGCGAGTCTCGCGGGCGCCAACCTCGAGGAGGCGAGCCTGATCCGGGCGCAGCTTCGCGACGCGCAGCTGCGGGGCACCAGCGCCAAGGGCGCGAAATTCGTCGAGGCCGTGCTCCTCAACGCGACCCTCACCACCGCCGACCTGACCAACGCCGACCTCACGGGGGCGGATTTCCGTCGCGCGACGCTCGCCGGGGCCAAGCTGGACGGCGCGACCGCGACGGGCGCGCGGGTCCACGGCGTCCTCGGTACGGGAACGCGCATCGAGGGCCTCAAGGCCGAATGGCTCGACGACAGCGTCGAAGGCAACGGGGCTTCGAAGGTCGCGGGGCCCGACGCCTCCGCCGTCCTCGCGGGCCAGGCCGCGTCGACGCAGAAGCGCTACTTCGGCAAGGGCGACGTGCTCCGCAACGCGCACCTCGAGTTCGACGCGGGGGCCGCCGTCGAGATCGAGAGCCTCTTCGAGCAGTGCACGATTGCCCTCGGCAACGATGCGGAGCTCGTCGTCGGCAAGGCGGGCGTGCTCTCCGGGTGCCAGATCCGCGGCGCCGGCAAGATCACCATCCACGGCAAGTTCGTGGAGCGCGACGCTCCGGGCATCTTCGGGCCGACTCAGCTCGTCGTCAGCTCGTGCGGCTCGCTCACCGGTGCGGTCGAACAGGCCTCCGAGCCCACGCGCTTCGCGTTCGAGCCGGGCTGCATGCTTCGCATGAAGATTCAAAAGGAAAAGAAGGACCGAGCCGCCGAAAAGGCCGGCGCGAGAAGCGGGAGACAGCGATGATCGACAAAGACTCAGCAGCGCGCAAGAAGACGCTGGTGGAAGAGGGAACGCACTTCAAAGGCTCGCTCTCGTCCGATTGCCCCGTCGAGGTCAAAGGACGCATCGAGGGAGACCTCACCGCTCCGGCGCTCGCCGTCAGCCCCAGCGGCGCCGTCCACGGGCACATCAAGGTCGGAGAGTTGCGCTCGGAAGGAGAGCTCGCGGGCGAGTTCGACGCCGACGTCGTGCAGCTCTCGGGGACCGTGAAGGACAACACCGTCATTCGTACGAAATCACTCGAAGTGAAGCTCGCGCCCGCCAACGGCAAACTGCAAGTCGTCTTCGGCGAGTGCGAGCTCGAGGTCGGCGCGGATCAGGCGCAAAAGAAGGAGCCCGCCGCGGCCCTCAAGCCGGCAAGCGTCCGGCCGACCGCCGAGGGCGCGTCCAAGATGGAGAGCCTCCCCCCGGCGGCCAACGGCGCCTGAGCCGACGCGCCGTCAGTCGCTGAAGATGGCGCGGAGGCGTTTGGCGCGGGCCGGCAAGCGAAGCTTGCGGAGCGCCTGAGTCTCGATCTGGCGGATCCGCTCCCGTGTGAGGTCGAACGCGGCTCCGACCTCCGCGAGCGTTTGTTCGGCGCCTCCGTCCAGACCGAACCGCATGCGCAGCACCTGCGCCTCCCGCGGCGTGAGGGTCTCGAGCAAGTCGTGCGTCTCCTCGACCGCGCGTTTGACCGTGAGGACGTCGAACGCGTCGTCCGGACCCGCGGGGATGAAATCGACGAGGCGCGCGCCCTGGTCCTCACCCACTGGGGTCTCGAGGCTCACCGGAGCCCGGCGCGCGCCGAGCGCCATTTGCGCCTTCGCGAGCGAGACGCCTGTCTCCTTCGCGAGCTCCTCGATGGTGGGCTCGCGGCCCGAGCTCTGGGTCAGCCGGTTCTGCATGGTCGCGAGGCGGTTGCCTGTCTCGACCATGTGCACCGGGGTCCGGATGGTGCGCCCGAGGTCGGCGATCGCACGGGTGATGGACTGCCGTATCCACCACGTCGCGTACGTCGAGAACTTGAAGCCCCGCTTGTAGTCGAACTTGTCGACCGCGCGCATCAGGCCGATATTGCCTTCCTGGATGCGATCGGCGAGCGCGAGCCCGCGCCCAGCGTACTTCTTCGCGATCGACACGACGAGTCGAAGGTTGGCGGCGATGAGCTCCGCGCTGGCGCGGTCGACCTCCTGCTCCCCGGCACGGACGGCCGCCAAGATCGATTCACCGTCTCCCGGCGCGGCTCCGTCCGATGGCGAACCCGCCGCGCGAATGGCGCCCACGACCCGGACCAGCATCGCGCGCCCGAGCCGCGCTCTCTCGAGCGCCTTCGCGGCCCGCGATCGCGACGTCCCGGTGCCGCCCTCGGCCTCGGGTGACCCCGCAGCACCGAGGGCGCATGCCGGCTCGAGCAACACGAGGAGCTTTTGCCGAGCCGCGTCCTCGTCTTCCTCCTCGTCCGAGGCGTTGCGGGTCACTTCGCGCGCGCGGAGGTTGCCCGCCCGGAGCTCCTCGGCGATCGTCGCGATCTCCCTCGCCGCCGCGTCCGACTCGATGAGCGCGCGCACGATCTTCCGCTCGGCGTGATCGATGCGCTTGGCGAGCGCGACCTCGCCCTCGCGGGTCAGGAGCGATACGCGGCCCAACTTCCGGTAGTAGGCGCGGATCGAGTCTTCGTCGGCGGGCCCTTCCGCTGTGGCCGCCTGCGGTGCTTTCTTGTCGGGCATGTCGACTTCGGGCGTGGTGTTCGTCTGGCGCGTTTGCGGCGCGTCGGGGAAACGGCCGGGCGCGCCTGCCGTCGTCTTCTTTTCAACAAGCCGAATCATCCGTCCAGCTCGGCCGCAGGTTTCTCGAGTGGTCCGGGCCGGTCGCACCCCCCCTGTGTTTTCGGCCCAGCCTTGCATCGGGCGCCTTCGTCGCTACGGTGCCATGCGATGAGTTCCCGGCTGTACGTGGGCAACCTGTCCTACGACTCGACGCCCGAGGCGATTCGCGCCGCGTTCGAGCCGTTCGGGGAGGTGACGGACGTGCAGATCGTCGTGGATCGCTATAGCGGCAGGCCTCGCGGTTTCGCGTTCGTCACGATGGCGGCACGGGACCAGGCGGCGCGTGCTGCGACGGCGATGAACGGGGCGACGCTCGACGGGCGCCTGCTTCGCGTCAACGAGGCAGAGCAGCGTGTCCCGTCGGGCCTGGGCGACGACGCGGGCAAGCGCTGAAGCTCGGCGCGAGCGCTGCCTGCGTCAGATGCGCAAGGTGAGCGCGCGCGGGACCAGCTCCACCTCGACGGGCACCCCGCCGAGGGCCTCCCCGTCGACGTCCAGGAGAAAGGTGTCGCGCCCGTCGTCGCCTTCGACGTCGATTGCGACCGCGTTGCAAGCGAAGTGCTGGGCGCCCGTCGCCGAAAGGTGGCCTCCCGAATAGATCGCCCGCGACGTCATCGCAAAGGCGAGCTTGTTCGGAGCGTCGAGAGAGACGACTTCGAACCGACCGTCGTCGGGGTGCGCCATCGGCGCGACGTGCATGCCGCCGCCGAAAAAGCTGCCATTGCAGACCGCTACCATGAACGTCGAGAGGACGACCTCGTGGCGCTCGTCCCCGAGGGTCACCGCGCACCGGACGCGCGCCCGGTGGAAGCGAGCCAGCGCGCGGGCGCTCGCCCAAAAGTACGCGGCCTTGCCCCCGAGCGCTCGTGGCGACTCCGACACGTAACGGTCGACCAGGCCACCGAGGCCGACCGACAAAACGTTCACGAACCACCGTGTTCCGGGCGTTCGGTCCGTCGCGACGTAGCGGACGCGCCCGACGTCGACCCGCCGCTCGCGGCCGTTCGCGATGGCCTCCGCGTAGGCGTCGAGGCGGTGTGGCAACCCGAAGGTCCTCCTCAAGTCGCCGCCCGTTCCCTGCCCGACGTAACCGATGGTCGCGTCGGCCTGCGACTCGAGCACTCCATTCGCGACCTCGTGCAGCGTCCCATCTCCGCCGACCGCGATGATGAGCTTGCGTCCCGCGCCGGCCGCCTCGCGAGCCATCGCGATCGCGTGGCCGGGACGCTCGGTCAGGCAAAGATCCACCGCGCCGAGGTACCTCTCGAGGACGCGCTTCACCGGCTCCGCCATTCGTCCGGCGCGGCCGCCCCCCGACGCCGGGTTCAGGACGACGAGCGGTCGAGACGAGGACATGGGCGCGCCAATGTAGCGCGGAGTTGGCCCTGCCGTATGCGCGCGGGGGCGGCTCGGCGCGCCCATTCGCTTAGTCGCTCAGGCCTGGGTAAAGTCGTCGACGGTGCCTCGTCTCCGCTTGCTCGCGCCTCGGACTGCGCCCTTCCTCGCCGCGGTCGCATGGACGGTGTTCGCCGGGAGCGCCCGATCCGCGACCGCGCTTCCAGAGGCCCGATGGACCGACCGGACGCCGGACGCCATGGTGGCCGACGCAGAGGCCCGCGCTCTGTCGAAAGGGGTGAGCGATCCCACGCAAGCGGCCGCCACGGCGGTCATCGCCACGCTGGCCGAGCGCGCGACGCGCGGGGTCTCCCGGGAGGCCCTCGATCGAATCGCCGCATCGAGCGACGTCGGGCTCGACCTTCGCGGCGACGCCGCACTTCTCGCGCGCCAGCTCGCCTCCGACGAGGGGACGGACGCGGGCGCCGCCGCCGACCGCGCTATCGGCGTCGTCGACGAGGTCTCGGTGCTCGGCCCGTTCCGCGACACGGGCGGCGGTATGGACACGCACGACGGCCCCGAGGCGCCGGGCGCCAGGTTCGATCCCGCCCAAGAATCGTCGTGGGGCGCATACCGCGTCGAGTGGCGCGCCGTTCCGCGTGCGTTCGCAGGCGCCCGCGGCGTGCCGCTCGATGTCTTCGTCTTCCCGCGCAAGGAGAGTTGCACGTGGGTCGCCACCCAACTCGCGGTTTCGCGGCCGCAAAGTCTGATTGTCCGTGCGGCGGCGAGCGGCCAGGTCCGGCTCGTGGTCGACGGGGTCGACGTGGCTCGGGACGAAGCCGTGAACGCCGAGGCTCGCTTCGATCGCGTCGCCGCCCGCGTCATGCTCGACGCCGGCGATCACCTCCTCGCCGTGAAGGTCTGCTCCGGTGCGCTCGACGACGACGGGCGAGTGCGCCTGCGCGTCGTCGACGACCAAGGGCGATGGCCGGACGGCGTGAAGGCGAGCGCCGGGCCGTGGCCGAAAGGGCGCGCACTGCCCAAAGCCCCGGTCGTTCGTGCGCTCGCGACCCCTCTCTCGCGCGCGGCAGGCAGCGCGGCGAGTGACGTCGACGCACGGCTCGACGCGGCCATCCTTCGGACGTTGGGCGGCGCGGACGACCTCCGGAGCCCGCGCGCGCCGGGCCTCCTTGCATCGCTCGCCGACGCCGGTATCGACTCGGACCGTCTCGCCATGGCGGCGTGGATCGCGCCCAGCGCTTCCAACCGCGGCGCTTGGCTCAACAAGGCTCGCGACGGAGCCGACGCGCGCACCCGCGCGTTCATCGAGCGCCGTCTCGTCGAGCGCCACCTCGAGGCGCAGCTCTCCGACTGGGCGATCGCGACCTTGCGGGGCGCCCGCATCGACGCGGACACCGACGGCGAGGCCAGCTTGCTCACCGCGCAGGTCGATCTCGCGCTTGGCACCGACGTCTTGCGGGTCGCCGGGATGCGGCGGCTCAAGGCCTTCGTGAGCGCGGCGCCGGACACCGCGCCGGACGCCGTGATCGACTACCTCGGGCAAATCGCCGAGGGTCTCGACCCGCAGCTCGCTCTGTCGGCGCACAATCTCCTCGAAGCGCGGGGCGACGGCGGCGCGAGCCTCGTGCGCGTGCTCGCCGGGGCCAAGGGACGCGACGCGGCCGTGCGCGCGGCGGCCCGAGCGTTTGCCCAGGGCCAAGTCGACGACGCGGACGAGGCGCTCGCGGTAGCCCAGACCATCACGCGCGCAGGCGCCCACGACGCGGCGATCGCGCTCTACCGGCAGCTCGCCGCGTGGGCCCCGAACCGGGCCGCCGTGTGGTCTGGCTTGTCGCACGAACTGGGTGTCGCCGGCGGCGACCAGGACGGCGCCGCACTTCGCCGTGCCCGCGAGCTCGACCCCGGCGAAGTGCGGTTTCGGGCCGAGATCGCGCTCCGCCATCGGACCCCCAACGCCGGCGCCGGCGAGCCGAGCGGGGACGAGAGGTACATCGTCCCCTCGCAGGTCATTCTCGCGCGCCGTGAGTGGCCAGGGGACGCGGGGGACGGAACCACCACGGCGTCACCAGGCGCCGTCCCCGACGTGGCCGACCGGCAACTCCACTGGATCCGCGCGGTGGTGATGCACGCGGATCGGCGCGTCTCCGAGATGGTCCAATACGCGCGCGAGATCGTCATCCCGCCCCGCACCGAAGACGAGCTTTACGAGGACGTGCCCGCCGAGGGAGACCTCACCGAGATTCTGCGCGCGCGTGTTCACCGCCGCGACGGGACCACGGCATTTCCAGTCGAAGAGGCCAGCGAGGCCCGCCCGCGCATCCGTTGGCCCGAGCTCTCGGCGGGTGACGTGGTCGAGGTCGCGTTCCGCTCCTGGACGGCGGGGCCGGTCGGGGGCCGCGGCGATCCGCCGTTTTATCGGCTCGACTATGCGGGTGCGCTCAGCACACACCCGGTGCTTTACAACGAGGTCGTGGTCGAGTCGCCGGGCGACCGCCCGATCTATGTCGACGTCGTCAACGGCCACCCCGATCGCAGAGAAGAGCACGACGATGCCGGCAGGCACGTCGTCCGCTTGGTTTGGGACAAGCCCGTCAACGTCCCCGACGAGCCGCTCGCGCCGCCGCTGAGCGAGGTCATTCCGACCGTGGTCTTGTCGACCTTCAAGGATTGGACGGAGTTTCGCGCGTGGTACGGCGAAGCCGTCCGCGGCTTCACGGAGCCCGACGCGCAGGTGCGGGAGCTCGCGCTTCGTCTGACCAAGGGCAAGGCGACGCGCGAGGACAAGCTCCGTGCCCTCTTCGAGTTCGTGGCCGACGACATCCGCTACGTCAACTACGTGAGCGGCGAGTGGTGGCTGCCCAATCGTCCGCAGCAGCTCCTCGCTCGACGGGAGGGGGACTGCGACGACAAAGCGTTGCTCCTCATCACGCTCCTCAAGGCGGTCGGCATCGACGCGCAGGAGGTCATGGTCCAGACGCGCCTCACCGGAGAGCCCTCGATCCTCCGCGCGCCGCACGCCGCAGTGCCCCTTTTCGACCACGGCATCGCCTTTCTCCCGGGCGAAGGCGGAGGAACCTATCTCGACGCGACGAGCCCTCAATCGCGCCTGGGGCCGCTGCCGTCGATGGACGCCCGCGCCGTCGCGCTCCGCATGAACGGTCCCGCCGAGATCGTCGCCCTGCCGGCGAGCTCTCCCGACGACCATGGGACCGAAGCCACGTGGACCCTCGCGGTCAAGAGCGACGGCAGCGCCGACCTCGCCGGCGAGGAGCGCGCGGTGGGCGACGATGCGTTCTGGATGCGAACGTATTTGACCGAGCCGGGCGCTCGTGCGCAGTGGCTCGAGGAACGGCTCGTGGGCGCCTGGTTTTCCACCGTTCAAGTCGACAAGAACGTCGATTTCCGGGGCGACCTGCCGCGCGGAGCCGCTATGGCCCGTTGGCGCGCGAAGTCGGACAGCCTCGCGCGCCGCGAAGGGACGGAGCTCGTCGTCGCGCTCTCCCCCACCCAAACGATGGCGTCGCAGCTCGCGCCTCTGGTTCGGCGCACGTTGCCCGTCTGGTTGCCGGCGCCCGTGGCGCCGCGGCGCGAGGCCCGAACGATCCGCGTCGTCGCCCCGAACGGCTGGAGCTTCGGCGCCCTCCCCGCGGGTGGCGACGAAGACGGAGGGGCCTTCGGGCGTGCGCACCTCGATGTGACGCGCGATCCCAACGACCCCCACGTGGTCCTCGCGCGAAGGGTCGTCGTCTTCGACGAGAGCGCCATCTCCGTCGACGAGTATCCGAAATGGCGGGCCTGGGTGCAGCGCGTGGACGCGCTGATGCACAAGTCGGTGCGCATTCTGCCGCCCGGGGGAGCGCCTCGATGAAGCGCGCCCTTCTCGTGTTCCTGGCCACGGCCTCCTGCGCCGCGGCGCCTGCGCGTTCGCCCGTCACGGTCACGGTCGATCTCCCGAGCGCGTTCGCTTCTGCGTTTCGTGCCGACGCCACGGGCGATCCCACCGAGGCCGTGCACGCCTACGTCGCCGTCGTGCGTACCGCGTCCCTCGCCGCGAGCGATCCGTGGAGCCTCGCGGCGCTCCAGGCCTCACTCGACGCGCTCGCCACCCGGCAAATGCCGTCTCTGGGCGACGGCGCGCGGGACGCGGCCCTCGCCAACCGCACGCGCCTCGGATCGGAGATCGAGGCGTCCCTCGCCGCGGCGGAGGAGGACGCCAGAGGCCCGTTCGCCAAGGGCCTCATTGCGCGCACGCTCACGACGATGGCGCAGGAGCGCGGCGACGCGGAGAGCGCGGCGCGATGGCGCGCGGCGGGCGGGTGCGTGGGCGAGGCGCTCGTCACCGGTCCCGTCACCTGGGCGCCGCTGACCGGAATCGCCGCCCCGGGGCCGCTCGATCACGTGGGGGCGCCCATCGAATCGTCGTACCCGAGCGGCGGTCCGTTCGGGGCCGCCGTGGCCCCTGCCGTGATCCACGGACGCGGCTGCGCGATCGACCTCGCCGCCGCCCGCGCCAATCCCGGCGCGCGCGCGGTGGTGGTGGACGTCGAGGTCCCGCGAGCGCAGACGATCGGGTTCGCGATTTGGTCTCACGCGGCGGCCGTCGTTCGGGTCGCCGGGCAGGAGGTCTTGCGACGCCCGTTCGAGCTGGGCGACGGCGACGTCGCGCGCTTCGCCTCGCTCGATGTCCCGGCGGGAACGCTGCGTCTCGTCACGTCGGTCGGCACTGCCCGCGAGGACGACGCGGTCGAGATCTCCGTTTGGCAGGAGGACGGTCGGCCCCTCGTGGCGCGAGCGCCGGCGGTCGGCTCGGCGTCCGCCCTGCGGGTCTCGGCCGCGCGGCCCTACGCGCCTCCCGAAGCCCGGACCGATCCCGAGCGCCTACTCGCGTCGGCCGCGGCGCTTGCCTCCGGCGATCCGCGCGAGGCGGAGCAAATGCTCTGGCCGGGCGGCGCGCGCGCAGACTCTCCCGCGGACCTCGCCCTCGTCTACGGACGCGCCGTCATGACCGTTCGAGACCTCTCGGCGGCCATCCGTGCGGAGCGCGCTCGGAGCGCTTTCCAGCGTGTGCTCGACGTGTGGCCCGACAGCTGGGAAGCCTCGATCGAGCACGCCGTCCTCGCCGGCGATCGACGTGGGCGCGACGAGGCGGCGATCGAGACTCTCCGTGATCTCGGCGCCATGCGCGACAAGGAGAAGCACGCTCCTTCCCCTCTCGTCGACGCCTTCGAGGCGATCGTGAGCGGTGGAGAACAGCTCTTCGACGAGGCGCAGGCGGCCCTTGCGCGCGCACGTCCCACCCTCGACGCGACGCCCCTGTGGCTCGACGCCCAGGACGCGGCGACACCACGCCTCGGCGCCGAAGAGGCGGCCGCCGACTGCGATCCATCGCGGCGCACGGGACGCGCGTCGCTTGCTTGCTTCGAGGCCCTCCGTTCGATCGGCGACCACGCCGCCGCGATGCGCGAGATCGACCGCTTGCGCGCTCTCCTCGGAGCACCGCAGCGGTTCGGCGCCCTCGAGGTCCGCGAAGGCTATGCGACGGGAGACCGAGCGGCCGTCGCGCGCGGTTCGGAGAAGCTGCTGCCGGGCGCCCGGACGCTGAGCTGGCTTCTCGCGCCGTCCCTTCTGGACGATCCGCGCGCCGTGTCGCCCGACGAGGTCCGCTCCGCCGTCGCGGCGGGCGCCGGCCAATTCCGCGACGTTCCCGCGGCCGTGGCCCCTCTCCTGCGTGCCGCAGGTGACGACCCGACCCACGAATTCGACGGAGTCGCCGAGCGAATCGTGGCGCAAGAGCGCGCGGCCAGCGTCCTCCCCACCGCGGCGACCGCCATCCTCGCGCACGTCGAACGCTACGACGTCGCTCCGTCGGGCTTCGTCGCTTGGCGGCTGTTCGACGTGCGCCGCGTCAGCGGGACGACCGACGTCGAGGAGAACGCGCAGGCCGCTCCGCCCGCCGTATGGGGGCGAAGCTCGATGCGGGCGCTGCGGAGGCGCATCTTCAAGCGCGACGGGAGGGTGCTCGAACCCGAGCACGCCCCGCGCGCGTCCCAGGCCCACGCCGACCTTGCGCAGCTCGAACAAGGCGACGTCGTCGAGGCCATCTACGAGGGCTGGGCGTTGCCGAGCGACACCGGCGACGTCGGCATCGACACCCCGGACCTTCTGCCCGATCGCACGGCGGTCCACGACGCGACCATTGAGCTCCGGCTCCCGCGGGCGCTGGCCGGGTCGCTCTGGAGCCACCCGGTCCTTGGCCGGCCCGAAGCCCGCGACGACCAGG
Source organism: Polyangiaceae bacterium (assembly GCA_036500865.1). Classification (GTDB taxonomy): domain Bacteria; phylum Myxococcota_A; class Polyangia; order Polyangiales; family Polyangiaceae; genus Palsa-1150. The sequence continues at coordinate 72,244 of DASYBG010000044.1, read as the reverse complement.
CCCAGAAGGTCCTCACCTGGCATATCCACGACGAGCTGGCGCGTCGGATCGAAGACGGCGTTCCCAAGATGGACCGGAACGTCAACGTCAGCTTTTCGACCGCGACGTGGCCGCGCATCGCCCAATCTCTCCGCGAAGCCGTGGCTTCGCTCGTCGAGCACGAACCGGAGATCACGGAGTGGGCGAGGTCGTTGGTCCCCGGCGCGACCGCCTCGCGCGCGACCGTCGACGCCGTCGTGGTGGCGGCAGGAAAGGCGCTGCGGGAGTCGGACCCCGGGACGCTCAGTGACTACGGCGGGGGACTCAGCTTCGTGCAGTCACGGACCGCGCGGACGTTCCTCACGTCGCACGACGGGAGCCGCTCGTGGCTGATCGTGCGCGCCCTCGAGGAGCTCGGCGTTCCCTGCGACCTGGTCGTGGCCGAGAACGAACCGTACAGCGCCGACCCTTCGTTCCCGCCGCACTTCGGGCGCTTCTCGCACCCGCTCGTCGTCGCCCACCTGAAAGAGGGCGACGTCTGGGTCGACGCCGACGTTCAGGGGCCGCCGCTCCCGGCGGGGCGCATCTCGCCGGAGCTCCGCGGCCGCCTCGCCCTCCACATCGACGGCACGATCGCGCCCTTGCCCGTGCTCCCGTCGGAAGGTGAGCGCGACGAGGTCGACCTGCGTCTGGCGCTCGATCCGCAGGGAAACGCGCGTGGCTCCGTCGCCGTGGTGTTGCGCGGCCGCACCGCGCAAGACCTCTCCGAGGCCCTCTTCCGGATCGTCGGGGCGGATCGTCAGCGCGCGCTCCGCGATGTCGTCCTCGCGTGGCTGCCTTGGGCCAACGTCGACGACGTGAAGCTCGCGTCGAGCGAAGGCAGCTGGCAGGTCAGCCTCCGCGCCGACGTCAGCGTCAGCGGTTATGCGCAGCTCGAGAGCGGAAAGACCTGGCTCCTCCCCGGCATGGATGCCCTCCACGGCTACGCTCCCCGCGCGTATGTCGCGGGCCTCGCCGCCACGTTGGCCACCCGCGGCCGGAGGCAAAGCGCGCTCGCCCTCAACAACGCTGTCCAGTACCACGTGCACCGGCGCGTCGAGCTCCCGAAGGGCGCTTCGGTCGCGCGCTTGCCCGGGCCTCTCCAGGTGCGCTCCAAGCTGGTCGACGCATCGCGCGCCATCGCCGTCGGGGGCGCGGGCCAGGTCATCGAGGACGACTTCGTGTTGGGCGTCGCGACCGGCACCATTCCCGTGGGCGAGTACGAGGCGTTCGTCGGCGTGACCCGCGCGACGGACGACGGGTTCCTCGCGAGCACCCGGGTCACGCTCCCATGACGCCCCGAGCTTGAAGCGAAAACGTCTTTTCAGTACGGTGCAAGCGCTGTTTCGTAGACACAAACTCCCATCGCCACCTGGCGAATCGAGCAGGCGCACATCATGAGCGGCCATTCCAAGTGGGCCACCATCAAGCACAAGAAGGGCGCCCTCGACGCAAAACGCGGGAAGCTCTTCACGAAGCTCATCAAAGAAATCACCGTCGCCGCGCGCATCGGCGGCGGGGATATCGGCGGCAACGCGCGGCTTCGCAAGGCGGTCTCCGACGCCAAGAGCCAATCGATGCCCGGTGACACCATCCAGCGCGCCATGAAGCGAGGCACCGGTGAGCTCGAGGGCGCCGCCTACGAAGAGATCACCTACGAGGGGACCGGCCCGAGCGGCACACTCTTCCTCGTCGAGGCGATGACCGACAACCGGAACCGCACCGTCGCCGAGATCCGGAAGGTGTTCGAGAAGCACAACGGGCTCCTCGGCAGCGCGGGAACCGCGGCCTGGGCGTTTCAGCGCAAAGGCCTCGTCACCGTCGGCAAGGAAGCGACCGAAGACCAGCTCATGGAGGTCGCCGTCGGCGCCGGCGCCGAGGACTACCAAGACGCCGGGGACGAGTGGCACCTCACGACGCCGCCCGACATGCTGAACGTCGTCGTCGAGGCGCTCGAGAAGGCGGGCCTGAAGGCGAAGTCGAGCACCCTCGCGTCCGTCCCCAAAATGAGGAAACCCCTCTCCGGCCGTGACGCCGAAGTGGCCTTGAACCTCGCCGAGGTGCTCGACGATCACGACGACGTGCAAAACGTCTACGCCGATTTCGACGTCTCCGAAGACGAGCTCCTTCGCATTCACGGCGTCTAGTGCCGCTCGCCAGAAGTCTTGCCAGCCTTCTGGCGCCGCTTCGCGGCCAGCGTCGGCGTGCCGAGACGGCGTCGTACCGACGGGTATGATCGTCCTCGGCATCGACCCCGGCACGCGCCGATTGGGGTGGGGAGTCGTCGAGCAGCGCGGCCTTCGGCTGGTGCACAAGGCGCACGGCGTCATCCACGCCGACGAGAAGCTCTCCATCGCGGCGCGCCTCGTCCTCATCGAGGCGGGCCTCGTCGACGTCGTCGCCGCGCACTTGCCCGCGGTCGCCAGCGTCGAGGCGCTCTTCTACGCCAAGGACCCGCAGGCCGCCGCGAAGCTCGGCCACGCCCGCGGTGTCGCGCTGCTCGTGTGCGCGCGAGCCGGGCTCGACGTTCACGAATACGCTCCGGCGCTCGTCAAGAGGGCAGTCGCCGGCAGCGGGCGCGCCGAAAAGAGCCAAGTCGCGCAGATGATCCGCGTCCTGCTCGGGTTGCCGTCGCCTCCTCCGGCCGACGCGGCCGACGCACTCGCGCTCGCCGTCACCTACCTCCAGCGTGCCCGTTTCACCCTTCCACGGTCGAGATGAAGACCGCCGTTGCATCGGAACCGTGGCCCGTCGCGTCCAACCGGCATACGTTCCACCCCGAGTCGAGACAGCCATGACCCGATCGCTTCGACCCGCCCTCGCCGTCCTCGCGATGAGCCTCGCCTGCGTAGGCTACGCCGACGTGGGAGCCGCCCAACCGTCGCCGCCACCGGCGGCCCCTCCAGCGGCCGACGTCGGGCCCGCGGTCGACGCCGTGCAGCGCTTCTACGACGGGTCGCGCACCTTCAAGGCCGACTTCGACCAGAGGTACGGCATCAAGGCGTACGGGAACGTCCCCGACAAGACGTCCCGCGGGCACGTCACGTTCGCCAAGCCGGGCAAAATGGATTGGGTGTACGACGACCCGAAGGGCAATCGCGTCGTGTCCGATGGTGCCGTCATCAAAGTCTACGAGGCCGCCAACAAGCAGATGTACGAGCAGCCCATCCAGCAGTCGCAGTATCCGATGGCGCTCTCGTTTCTCACCGGAACGGGCAAGCTCGCGGACAACTTCGATTTCGACTTGATGTCCGGGCAGACGATGAAGTTCCCCGGCGGCGACGTCCTCGTGGGAACCCCCAAGCAGCCGACCCCCGCGTACGCCAAGGTCCTCTTTTACATCGACAGTGCGACCTCCCAGGTCCGCCGCGTCCTCATCATCGACGGCCAGGGCAACAGGAACCGATTCGACTTCAAGAACCCGCGGATCAACGAACCGCTCGCCCCGGGTCAGTTCACGTTCACGCCGCCGCCGGGCACGACGATCATCCATCCGTGAGGCAACGCCGCTCCCTCACGCACGTCGGTGGGGCGGTCGAGAGCTCCGGCCGGCCCCGCGTCGCGGCGGTCATCGCCGAGGCGCTGCAGGTCGAGCCCGCGCGCGTTGCCGAGGAACCGCAGTGGCGGGGATCCCCGCCGGCCGCGGACGACGATCCGGAGCGCGCTCACATCCACGGATTTCACACGTATCCGGCGCGGATGCACCCGACGACCGCCGCGAGGCTCGTGCGCGCGCTGGCGCCCGAGGCCCGCGCCACGGTGCTCGATCCGTTCTGTGGCTCCGGCACGGTCGTGGTGGAGGCGATGATCGCGGGGCGGCGCGGTATCGGCGTCGATCTCAATCCGCTCGCCGTCCGACTCGCCGGGTTCAAGATCGGGAGGCGTGACCCCGCGTTCCTCGAGTCGATCGTGAAGACGGCCGCCGCGACCACCGCGTTCGCCGACGACCGACGGGTGCGCCGGGCGGGCGCGACGCATCGCTACGCGCCGGACGACGTTCAATCGTTCGACCCGCACGTGCTTCTCGAGCTCGACTCCTTGCGCGCGGGTCTCCGAGAGCTCTCGAAGGACGAGCGAGAGCTCCGCGAAGCCCTCGAGCTCGTGCTGAGCTCGATCCTCGTGAAGGTGAGCAGCCGCGTGTCCGACACGTCGACCGCGCGTGCCCCCCGCCGCATCGCCGCCGGCTTCACGGCCAAGCTCTTCGCGCGAAAGGCCAACGAGGTCGCGCGGCGTCTCTCCGCACTGGACGCGCTCGTCCCTGCCGACGCTCCGGCCGCCCGCGTGGCGCTCGACGACGCGACCCGCCTTCGGTCCATTCCCGCGAGCAGCGTGGACGCGATCATCACCTCACCCCCGTACGCCTCGACGCACGACTACTTGGCGCACCACGCGCTTCGCCTGAGATGGCTCGACCTCGACGCGCGGGAGCTCGCGGCGCGAGAGGTCGGCGCGCGCCGTCGCTACGCGCACGTGGAGCCAGGGGACGCGCGGGCGACGTGGACCCGAGAGCTTTGCGCGGTGCTCTCGCCGATGGCCCGCGTTTGCAAGAAGGGCGGGAAAGTCGCCCTTCTGCTCGCCGATTCCGCAGTCCACGGGGAGGCTCTCCGCGCCGACGACATCGTCGCGGACGCCGCCGACCAGGTGGGCCTCGTCACGGTCGCCCGCGCCTCGCAACGACGCCCCCACTTCCACGAGCCGACGGCGGGCGCGTTCCGCGACTCCCCGCGGGCGGAGCATGTCCTGGTCCTCGAGAAGCCGTGACGGTAGGCGTCGACGGCGGCGCTTCGCGTAAGGTCTCGGCGGGATCGTAGCGCCATGCCCGTCATCGTCTTCGAGTCTTCGTGTCGCGCGCCGGTCGTCGCGGAGGTCGATGAAGCCGTGCGCCTCGTCGACGTATGCGACGAAGCGGCGGCCCCCGTACCGTTCTCGTGCCGGAGCGCGAGCTGCGGGACGTGCCGCATCGAAGTCGTCGAAGGCGCGGAGCTGCTCGAGCCCCCCGAGGACGACGAGCTCGAGGTCCTCGATCTGTTCGGAGACGACCCTGCGCACATGCGGCTCGCGTGTCAGGTGAAGGTGCGCGCGGCTGCGGGCCGGCTGACGGTGCGCGTCGCCGACGAGTCCTTGCTCAACGATGAGAAAGAATGAAGTCGGCGAAGCGCGCGGCGATGCCGGGCCACTCCGGCTCGTTGAGGACTTCGTGGAGCAGGCCAGGCCTCTCGTCCCAAACCTTGTCCGCCGCGCCCGCGGCGTCGAAGAAGGCGCGGGCCCGGTCGATCCTGGCCACCGGGTCTGCCCCGCCCATCACCACGCAAAGCGGCAGGGTGACGACCCTCGCGTTGGCGACGGCCTGGTCCTGCGCGGTATGCACTTCGGTGAACCAGCGCGCGTTGGCGACCCGAAAGACCAAGGGATCGGTCTCGTAAGCGCGCGCCTTCTCCTTGTCGTGGGTCACCTGGTCGCCGCCGATGCCGGTGGGGAGCGAAAGGCGCGGCAGGACGCGCGACGCGACCAGCCCGGCGATGCGCTTCAACGGCGGCACCTCGACGGCAAAGCCGAGGAACGGTGCGCTGAGGGCGAGGGCGCGCCACGGGCCGGGCTTCGCGATGATCGAGGAAGCCGCGACCAGTCCCCCGAAGCTGTGGCCGAAGAGAAACGATGGTCCCTCGTGGCCGGCCACGAGGCCTTCGAGCTCCCGTGCGTCGTCGAGGTACTCCGCGAATCGGGCGCAATAACCGCGCTGGCCGCCCGAGCGCCCGTGCCCCCTCAGGTCGATGGCGACCGAGGCGATGCCACGCTCCGCCCACGCGCGCATGACGTGGGCGTAGCGCCCCGCATACTCGCCGTACCCGTGGAGGAGGCCGACGATCGCCGCGGGCTTTTGGTCGGGGAATACGGAGTACTTGTACAATGGCGGCCCAGCCGTGTGCGCGCGCACCAGAGCTTCGTCTCGGGCAATCATTCCGACCTCGAGTGTAGATGAATGACGCTGGCCGCGCGGCCAAGGAAAGGTATTTTTGAGTCGTGAGCCACCGCGCACGGGCCATGGGCTGGGTGGTCGTCGCCGCATCGCTGACGACGCTCACGCCGCAGCCTGCGCGCCCCGAGGCGAGGGTTCCACACGGCGCGGGCCTCGCCGAAAAGAAGGGCGCCGACGTCGACGACCCGACCGCCGAGTATCCCCTCTTGACGACGCTCGACCAGGTCCACACCGGAGAACTCGTCGCGCTCGACGCCACCCACCCGACCCAGGGGGAGTTCGAGGCCCTCCTCTCCGATCGCGTCACAGGCGCGAAACACGAGCTCGACGATCGACTCTTGACCCTGCTCCGGGCGCTCGCGTCCGAGCACCCCGGCGGTCGCATCGAGATCGTCAGCGGCTATCGGAGCCCGAAGCTCAACGAGATGCTCCGGAAGAAGGGCCATCACGTATCGGCCCACAGCCAGCACTCGCTCGGGCACGCGTGCGACTTTCGCGTCGTCCCTGGAGGAGAGGACGCCGCATTGGACCCCCGCGTGGTCGAGCGCGAGATCCGCGATCTCGGGTGGGAAGGCGGGGTAGGGGTTTACCCGGCCAAAGACGACTTCTTCGTTCATGCCGACGTGGGCCGGAATCGCCGCTGGGTGAACTGAGCCGCTGGGCGTCGACGGCCCTCGGCTCGAGGCACGAAGTCTCGACCCTGCGACGTTTCGACCGAGGTTTGGCGGGCCGCCGGGTCGCCGCCGCGAGGACGAAGCCGAAGGAGTAAGCTCGGCAGCGTGAATCTCCTCGCGGCGATCAATACGGCCGGCCTCACGGTCGAGCTCTTCAGCGCCGCACTCTTCGCCATCGCCTACTTCCACCGGACTTCCGACGCGGAGCACGGCATCGCCGCGGTCGTCGGCGTCGCCGCGGCCTGTCATGCGGGGGCGGCGCTCGCCGGGCCACACGCATCGAGCCTGTGGGCGGAGGCCGCCGTCGGGTTCTTCGCGCACGCGGGCCTCGCGTTGGCCGTGCCGGGGGCGGCGCATTTCGTCATCGCCTACCGGGGCGCGGAGCGATCCTGGAGGTCGATCGCCGCGATGTACTCGGTCGGTGCGGCGGCGGCGGCTTGGGACGTCTTCGAAGCGGGCGCGTCGAGCGGCTTCGTCTGGACGGCGCGCTCGGGGGCCGACCTCGTGTCGGCGGGGCTCGCCTCCGACTGCGTCGCCCTCGTCGCCGCCGTCGCGACCGTGGTGATCGCGGCGCACGCGTATCTCGAGGGCCGAAAGGAGGGCCTGGGGGTCGTCATCGGGGCGACCGCGTTTCTCGCCACCTCCCTCCACGACGTCGCCGTCCAGAGCCACATTCTGTCGAGCGGCTTGCTGGTCGACGCGGGCTTCGGCGCCTTCGTCGCGGGGATCGCGGGTGCGCAGAGCGCGCGCTTCTCCGGCGTCACGCGCGAGCTCGACCGGCGCACGCGCGAGCTCCGGTCGCGGACGAGCGAGCTCGGGCGGTCCTACGAAGACCTCCGCGCGGCGCAGGAGGAGCTGGTCAAAAAGGAGCAGCTCGCGGTCGTGGGAGAGCTCGCGGCGGTCATCGCCCACGAGGTCCGCAACCCGCTCGCGATCATCGCCAACGCCGTCTCCGGCTTGCGCAAGCAGATCTCCCGGCAAGACCACGAGACGCTGCTCGCCATCCTCGACGAAGAGACGAGCCGACTGAATCGCCTCGTCACCGATCTGCTCCGCTACGCGCGGCCGGTCAGCGTCCAGCGCTCCGACTTTTCGCTCGCCGACGTGCTCGAGCGCGCGCTCAGCCTCGCCGCGCAGGACCGAGGAACCATCCGCACCGAGCTGCGGCTCGAAGGGCACGACGGCCGAGTCTACGGAGACAGCAATCTGCTCCGGCAGGTCTTCGACAACCTCGTCGTCAACGCCGTGCAGGCGATGGGCGCGATGGGCACCGTGACGGTCCGCGTCCGCGCGGCCAGCGAGGACGGCGTGGAGGGCGCCGCGATCGACATCATCGACACCGGCGAGGGGATGGATACGCAGGTGCGCACGCGGGCGCGCGATCCGTTCTTCACGACGCGCCCGAGCGGCACCGGTCTCGGCCTCGCCATCGTCGATCGGATCGTCGACGCGCACGGCGGTCGCCTCGCCATCGAGAGCCGCTCGGGAGAAGGAACCACCGTCACGGTGTTTCTGCCGAACGGGTCGGCCAACGAGCCCGTGAGGCGCCGCTCGTCGCCGCCTGCAGGGCCTGGGCTCGGCGCCCCGCCACGCTCCGGTTCGCGCGCGCTCATCGCGGGGACCCTGAGCGCGGCGGCCGTCGCGGGCAGCGCCGTGCTCGGCAGCGCAGGAATGGGAGGTGGAGGCGGTGCGACCCCCCTCGGAGACGCTGGCGGAGGCGGAGGAGGGGCCGTGGGAGGAGCAGGGGACACCGCCGTCGGCGCCGGGGGCGGTGGTGGGAGGAGCATCGGCGTGACGAGCGGTCCGCGCGGCGGGGGCGCGGGAAGCTGACGAGCCCGAGTCGCTTCTGGTAAATCAAACCTCGTGGCGCGGACGGGCCGGCGAAGAGTGGCATGGGGAGGGCTCCTCCTCGCATCGCTCACGGGCTGCGCGACCGCGCCTTCGCCGCTGACGCCGAGCTGGCACGGAGCGATCGGCACCGGCTCCCACGGCGTCTTGGCGGGCGGCGCCGAGCTCCCGCACGATTCCACCGGGCTTCGCTGGTTGCGCTCGGACGACCGGCACTGGGGCCAGCCCCGGTTCACCGACGCGATCGCGCGGGCCGCGGCGAAGGTGGCGAAGGCCAAGCCGGGGGCCCTGCTCTACGCGGGCGACCTGTCGACCCGTCACGGCGGAGGTCCCCTCGCGCCGCACTTCTCGCATCGCTCCGGCGTCGACGCCGACCTGCTCTTTTACGTGACGACGCTCGACGGGGCGCCCGTCGATAGCCCCGGTTTCGTTCATTTCGGCGCAGACGGCATCGCGCGCGACGAGGCCCACCGGCGCTGGCTGCGCTTCGACGTCGAGCGCGAGTGGCTGCTCCTGCGGGCGCTGATCGAGGACCCCGACGCGCGCGTGCAATGGATCTTCGTGAGCGACGTCGTGCACGCGATGCTGCTCGAGTGGGCCATCGCGCGCGGCGATTCCATCGAGACGATCCGGCGCGCCGACGAGGTGATGCTCGAGCCGCACCCCGGCGGCGTGCACGACGATCACGTCCACGTGAGGACGTCGTGCTCGGCCGAGGAGGTCGTCGACGGCTGCGAATGGAGCGGCCCGCGCCGGGCGTGGCTCTCTTACGATCTCCCGCCGCTGGCCGAGCGCGACGAGGAGCTGGCGCTCGCCCTGGCCGCCCCGCTCGACGCGAAGGCGCCGGCGCCCGTCGAGGTCTCCGCGGTGCCCGGCGGCGTCGCCGCAAGGAAGTCGCTCACCGAGTCGGCCCCTTGACCGGCGTTTTGGCACGCGCCGACGCCCTCGATCTGGGGCGCTACGTCGACGCGGCCTCGGCGCAGCTCGCCTACCTCGACCCGCCGTTCAACGTCGGGACGACCTTCGCCGCTCGCGATCCCGACGGGGGCTCGCGCGCGTCGGGGCGCGTCGCGTATGTCGACCATTGGGCGTCCATGGATGCCTATCTCGGCTGGCTCGAGGCGCGGGTGGCCGTCCTGCGCGACTGCCTCGCGGACGACGGCACCATGTGGCTCCACCTCGATCACCGTGCCGTCCACGACGCGAAGGTGCGGTGCGATCACGTCTTCGGGCGCGCGGCCTTCCAGGGCGAGGTCGTCTGGGCGACCGGCAACGGCGCGCGGGGCGTACGGCGCGGGCCCGGGACCACGCACCAGACGCTCCTCATCTATGCGCGCGGCGACGCCATCGTCTGGAACGCGCGCGACCCGGCCCTGCGCGAGCCCTTCGCCGCGACGAGCCTCGCGATGCACTTCGGCCGGAGCGACGAGCGGGGCCGCCGCTACCGCGACCGCACCGTCGCGGGCCGCACGTACCGGTACTACGCCGATGAAGGCCGCGCGATCGGGAGCGTGTGGACCGACTGCCCCGCGATGGTCGCGAACACGCCGCTCCGCAAGGAGACCACCGGGTATCCGACGCAGAAGCCGCTCAAGCTCCTCGAACGGATCGTCCGGGCGTCGAGCCGCGAGGGCGGGCTCGTCGTGGACCCGTTCTGCGGGTCGGGGACGGCGCTGCTCGCCGCGGCGAAGCTCGGCCGACGCTTCGTCGGCTGCGACGTGGGAGAGCTCGCGCTCGAGGCCACCACCCGACGGCTGACGGCGGAGGGCGTGGCGTTCGACCTGCGGGTAGAATCATCGCCGTGGTCGCCGAGCACGACGAAGCGCAGCTCTACCCCCTGTTCCTGAAGGTCGGGGGCCGCGCGGTCCTCGTCGTCGGGGGTGGCTCGGTGGCGGCGCGGAAGGTCGAGGGTCTGCTCGCGGCCCGGGCCCTCGTGCGGGTCGTGGCGCCGCAGGCCACCGAAGCCATCGAGGGTCTGGCCCGCGCGGGGGCGATCGAGTGGCGTGCCCGCGCCTTCGAAGAAGGAGACCTCGACGGCGCGTGGCTGGTGTTCGCCGCCACCGCCGACGCCGAAGTGCAGGCCCGCGTGGCGTCTTCGGCGTCGGCGCGGCGCCTCTTCGTGGTCGCCGTGGACGATCCCGCCCACGCGACGGCGTACTCGGGCGCCGTCGTCGAGCGCGCACCCTTCGTCGTGGCCATCTCGTCGTCCGGCGCGACGCCCGCGCTGACCCGGCTCCTGCGCGAGATCCTCGAGGAGGTGTTGCCGCGCGAGCGCTGGGTCGCCCGCGCCGTCGAGCTCCGGGCGAAGTGGAAGGCCGACGGGACGCCGATGGCCGATCGGTTCGCGGAGCTGGTCCGCGACTTCAAGGGCGGCTGAGCGCGCGGGTCCGAGCGAAGCGAGCGGGGGGGAACGCGCCGAGATCTCAGCCCGTCGCCGCACGCTCCGCGTCGTCCTCGTCCGCCGCGTCGACGGGGCTCGTCACGCGACGCGCGACGACCTCTCCGACGATGAGGAGCGCGGGCGCTTCGAGCCCCGCCGCCTGCACGAGGGCCGCGACGTCGGCCAGCGTGCCCGTGAGCGCGCGCTCGTCCGGGAAGGTCGCCCGCGAGACCACCGCCGCCGGCGTATCCGCGCTCCGGCCGCTCGCGACGAGCGCCGCGCACGCCGCCGCGAGGCGCGTCAGCCCCATGTAGAAGACGACCGTGCCCTCGCGCGGGAGCTGGCCGCCGAGGTCGACGCCGTCCTCGTGGGCGGCGTGTGCGGTGGCGAACGTGACGCTCGACGCGCAATCTCGGTGCGTCAGCGAGATGCCCGTGCGTGCCGCCGCGCCGAGCGCCGCCGAGATCCCCGGGACGACCTCGAAGGGGACGCGCGCGGCCGCGAGCTCCTCTGCCTCTTCTCCGCCGCGGCCGAAGATGAACGGGTCGCCGCCCTTGAGGCGCACGACCTCCTTGCCTTCGAGCGCCCGCACGACGACGAGCGGGTGGATGCGGGCCTCGTGGTGCCGGCAGCCCTTGGCGCGCCGCCCCACGGCGATGCGCTCCGCGCCCGGGCGGGCCATGCCGAGGACTTCGGGCGACACGAGCTCGTCGTACGCGACGACGTCGGCCCGCGCGATGAGCCGCGCCGCCTTCATGGTGAGAAGCTCGGGATCGCCGGGTCCCGCGCCGACCAGCCAGACCTTTCCGCGCTGCACCGCGCGCACTCCATCGCCCTCCCCGGTCATGGGCTTTCGACCCCCCAACGTCGGGCGATGGCCCGGTCGGCGCGTGAGAACAAGAGGACCTCGCTGGCTCGACCTAGTGTGACGATAACGACGACGACTGCAAGGACGAGCGCCGTATCCCCGAGGTCGCGGCCTGTCTCGAGGAGCTGGCCGAGCCCACCGGACACGAAGAGGAGCTCGCCCGCCATCAGCGACCGGAGGGCGAACGTCCAACCGAGCTTCGCGCCGCCGAGGATGCCGGGCAGCGCGGCGGGCAGGGTCACGGTGAGCATCAGGCGCGCGCCGCGGGCTCCCATGGTCCGGGCGGCCCGCTCGATGGGCGGCGGTACGTGGCGCACGGAGTTCTCCGTCGCGACCGCGATCGGCAGCGCGGCGCCGAGGACGACGACGAGCTGGATGGCGCCCTCGCTCAGCCCGAACCAGAGGATGGCGAGGGGCAGCCAGCAGATCGAAGGGACCGAGCTCAGGCCGAGGACGATGGGGCCGATGGTGTCCTTGACGATGCGCGCACGCGCGAGCGCGATGCCCATCGGCACGCCGACGAGCAACGCGAGGCCGTAGCCCACGCAAAGGCGGACCGCGGTCGTCAGGACCGCGCGCGGCAGCGTGCCGTCACGCACGCCCGTCCAGAGGGCACGCGAGACCGCCCCCGGCCCGGGCGCCAGCGGCGTGTCGGCGATCTCAGATGCCGCCGCCCAGATGACGACGAGGATCGCCACCACTGCGACCCCCCGGAGCCACCCACGCATCGTCCGCCTCCTCGCGCGCTACCTTCTCTACTTCGCTCGCGATTCGGCGCGCGATGCCGTTCGCCAGGGCCGCGACGCGCGGATCGTTCGCGGCGCGCGGTCGCGGCAGGTCGATGATCTCCTGGTGCAGGATGCGCCCGGGACGGGTCCCCATGAGCACGACGCGGTCCGCGAGGCGCACGGCCTCACGCACGTTGTGCGTCACGAAGACGATCGTCTTGCGCGTGCTGCTCCAGATGCGCTCGACCTCTCCTTGGAGGATCTCGCGCGTCTGCGCATCGAGGGCCGCGAACGGCTCGTCCATCAGGAGCACGGCCGGGTCGGTCGCGAGGGCACGCGCGATGGCCCCGCGCTGCCTCATGCCGCCGGAGAGCTCGTGGGGGTAGCGATCGGCGAAGCGCCAGAGGTGGACGAGCCGCAGGAGCTCCTCGCTCCGCGCCGCGCGCGCCGCGCGCTCGAGCCCCTGGAGCTTCAGCGGAAACTCGACGTTGGCGCGGAGGTCGAGCCACGGAAAGAGCGCCGCTTCTTGGAAGACGACCGCCCGGTCGGGGCCGGGGCCGGTGACCTCGGCGTCGCCCTTGAGGACGCGGCCCGCGGTCGGCTTGGCGAGGCCCGCGACGAGGTTCAAGACGGTGGACTTGCCGCTCCCCGAGGGGCCGAGCAGGCAGAGGAACTCGCCGGCCGCGGCGTCGAGGGAGGCTTCGCGGAGGATCTCGACGTCCCCCGACGGGACGCGGACCATCAGAGACACGCGGTCCAGCGCGACGCTCGCGCCGCCCGCCGTGGCTACGACGACCGAAGGCGCCGCACCAGCGTGCGATCGGGCGCCTCCCCAGTCCTTCGTAAACGCGAACACATGGCCGTTATAATGACCGACGCCGCGAGCGTCAAACCTCGACCGAGCGGTACTAGCGTTCGTAGACGATGATGTTGTGGTAGCGCGCCTCGGACCCCGACGGGTTCTCGTAGGCGTGCTGGCGGTCGGCCGCGAAGGCGATCGAGTCGCCGGCGCCGAGCTCGTAGATCTCGTCGTGCACGCGCATCCGCAGCTGTCCGCTCAGGACGACGATGAGCTCGTGGGTGCCCGGGGCGTGCGCCTCGGAAGAGTGGACCGAACGGGCCGCGAGGCGAAGCTCGTAGAGCTCCACCAGCGGCGACGCGCCGGCCGGCGCGAGCGGGCGGCTCTCGAACTTCCCGTCCGAGGACCGAAGGAGCTGCGCGTCCTGCCGGCGCAGCACCACGGCCCCGGACCGCGGCGCCCCGATGAGCTCCGAGATGGGCACGCCGAGGCCCACGGCGATCTTCCAGAGGACGCCGACCGTCGGGTTGCTCTTGCAGGTCTCGATCTGGGAGAGCGCCGCGCGGCTCACGCCCGAAGCGCGCGCGAGGTCGTCGAGCGAGAGGCCGCGCGCCTTCCGGCGCTGACGGAGGTTCTCCGCGACACGACGACCGAGCTGCGCCGCGCCGACATCGTCGCCGGTCACGCCGCTGGGGCGCTTCTTTCGCGCCGCTGCCGCAGTCTCCACCATAGCGAATCTATGGGCGGTATAGCGGAATCGACCGATCCGACCAAGGAAAACGTCCCCGGCTTGCACAGGACGCAAAATCCGCGGCTGCGCTTGCCGGACTGGCGTACGGCGAAACTCCAGTATACGAGACGCGGAGCCGCTCCGACGGTGGCTCGCGAGGGCGGCCGTTCGAGCAGGGAATGGGAGCGCATCAGGTGATCCGATGACCAAAACGGCGACGTGGAAGGACGTCCTCGGCACGAGCGTGCCCGAGGCATGGGGCCGCGAGATCGACATCTTCGAGACGCAAATCGAGCTCCGGAAGAAGGGCAAGATCGAAGAGAAGCTCTTCGCCGAGACGCGCCTCCGCCGCGGCGCCTACGGCCAGCGGTACGACAACGGCCAGCGGCACGACGGCGAGAAGACCCAGCTTCTCGCGTATCCCTCCGGCGACGCCACCAAGGGGCCGAGCACGATGTGGGACGCGCCGGGGATGCAGCGCATCAAGATCCCCTACGGGCGGGTCACCGCCGACCAGCTCGACGTCTTGTCCGAGGTGGCCGAGGAGTACTCGGATCGCATCCTCCACGTGACGACGCGCCAAGACTTCCAGCTCCACTTCGTCCACATCGAAGACACGCCCGACCTGCACCGCCGCCTGGCCGCCGTCGGGGTCACGACCCGCGAAGCGTGCGGCAACACGGTGCGCAACGTCACGGCGTGCCCGCAAGCGGGCGTCTGCCAGACCGAGGCGTTCGACGTCCTGCCGTACGCCCACGCGCTCACGTTCTTCTTGCTCGGCCACGACGACACGCAGGACTTCGGCCGTAAATTCAAGGTGGCGTTCTCCGGCTGCAAGGACAACGCGTGCGGCCTCACGAACTTCCACGACCTCGGCGCGATCGCGCGGACTCGCGTCGTCGACGGCGTCGAGAAGAGAGGCTTCGAGCTCGTCGTCGGCGGCGGCCTCGGCGCGGTGCCGCAGGCGGCCCTGCTCTTCGACGAGTTTCTCCCGGAAGAGGAGCTCCTGCCGATCGCGCAGGCGATGAGCCGCGTCTTTGCGCGGCTCGGCGAACGCCAGAACCGCGCCCGCGCGCGCTTCAAGTTCGTCGTGAAGAAGCTCGGCATCGAGGAGACCAAGCGCGCGGTCCTCGAGGAGCGCGCGAAGCTGCGGCCCGACCCGCGGTGGACGGCCTTCCTCGCCGACCTCCACGCCGTCGACGAGAAGCCGATCCGCCCGGCGGGTCCGCTGCCGCCCGGCCCCTTGCCCGAGGGCTTCGCGCGCTGGCGGGAGACCAACGTCATCCCCCAGCGCCAGCCCGGCTACGTGATGGCGCTCGTCACGCTCCCCCTCGGCGACCTCACGTCCGAGCAGGCCCGCGCGCTCGCCGACGTCGCGCGGCGCTTCACAGGCGACTCCATGCGCACGACCGCCGACCAGAACATGCTGCTCCGCTGGGTGAGCGAGGCGGACCTGCCCGCGGTCTACTCGGCGCTCGACCGCATCCAGCTCGCGTCGCCCGGCGCCGGCACCATCGGGGACATCACCGCGTGCCCCGGCACCGACACGTGCAAGCTCGGGATCTCGTCCTCCCGCTCGCTCGCCGCGCAGCTCTCGAAGGAGCTCCGCGCCTCGGGCCTCGACCAGAACCCCAACGCCAAGCACCTCCACATCAAGACGAGCGGCTGCTTCAACTCGTGCGGCCAGCACCACGTCGCCGACCTCGGCTTCCTCGGCGTGAGCCGGAACGTCGGCGGCCGGCGGGTGCCGCACTTCCAGCTGGTCGTCGGCGGCCAGTGGGAACACAACGCCGGCTCGTACGG
Organism: Polyangiaceae bacterium; assembly: GCA_036500865.1. Classification (GTDB taxonomy): domain Bacteria; phylum Myxococcota_A; class Polyangia; order Polyangiales; family Polyangiaceae; genus Palsa-1150. The sequence continues at coordinate 56,419 of DASYBG010000044.1, read as the reverse complement.
CCTCGCCATCGGCGCCGTCCCGTCCAAGCGCGTCCCGGAGATCGTCCGGCGGCTCACGGAGCGGTACGCCAAAGAGCGCGTCGGCCAGGAGTCGTTCGCCGACTTCGCGAACCGGATCGGAAAGAAGGCGATCCGGTCGATCGTCGAAGAGCTCCAGAAGCTCCCGAGCTACGACCAGGATCCGAGCTTCTACAGCGACTGGGGCGACCCGCGCGAGTACACCATCTCGGACATGGCCGAAGGCGAATGCGCGGGCGAGGTCGTCCCGTACGTCGAGGTCGAGCTCGCGGCCTCCGAGCGCGAGCTCTTCGAGTCGCAGATCCTCCTCGACGAAGGGAAGGCCGACCAGGCCGTCGAACGCGCCTACAGCGCGATGCTCCGGGGCGCGCGCGCCCTCGCCCGAGAGCGGAACGCCAACGTCGGCTCCGACGCCGACGAGATCGTCGCCGAGTTTCGCAAACACCTCTACGACACGCAGCTCTTCTTCGACCCGTTCGCGGGCGGGAAGTTCGCGCAATACCTCTTCCGCGCCCACGACGAGCGCGGAAGGCCGGCGACCGCCGATGCGGCGCACCAGACGATCGAAGAGGCCACGCTCTTCGTCGACGCCTCCCATCAGTGCTACACGCGGCTCGGTTCGGCGCTCCGCGGGCCGGTGGCCGTCGGCGCAAGCGCGTAGAGGAACCCCACGTCAGCCATGATTGCGCAGAAGCTGCAGCTCAAGATCTTCGTCACCCCCGAATCGGCCGCCGCCGTCGATCCCGAGGTGTACATCCCGGTCTTCCATCGCTGGATCAAGGAGCACGCGCTCCCGGAGCTCCTCGTCGACGTCGCGAGCTACCTCCACGTGCCGAGCGGACCCGGGGTCGCGCTCATCGGCCACGAGTCGGACTACTTCATGGATTTCGGCGAAGGGCGGCTCGGTCTTCTTCACAACCGCAAGCGGAACGTCGCCGCTCCCACGGACCCCCTCGGCGATCTCGCGCGGCGGACGTTCTACGCCGCGCACCTGCTCGAGCAGGACCCCGCGTTCGGAGGCAGGCTCCGCTTCGCCACCGGCGAGCTCCTCTTCCGCATCAACGACCGGCTGGCGGCCCCCGCCGGCGACGCCGCCCTCGCCTCCGTGCGGCCCGAGCTCGAGGCCCTCGTTCGGCGCCTCTACGGCGCTCCGGTCGATCTCGCGCGGCACGGCGGCGCGAAGGACCTCTTCGCGGTCCGCATCGCCGCCGCGGGCGCGCCGCTCGCGGCGTTGCTCGAGCGCGCCGGCGGCCCTCCGGCGCCGTGAACCCCTTGCCGACGCGCAGAGCGGTCCTCGCGGGGGCAGCCGCGGTCGCGCTCGGGGCGTGCCGCCCGCGGGGCCGTGGCGCCGTCCGCGTCGGCTTCATGACGAACCTGACCCACGCGCCCGCGATCGTCGGTGTCGCCTCCGGCCGCTTCGCCGAGCGCCTCGGCGAACCGGTCGAGTCGCGGAGCTTCCGGTCGGGGCCTCGGGTGCTCGAAGCCATCGTGGGCGACGCGATCGACATCGGCGTCTCGGGCCCGGCGCCCATCGTCTACACCCACGCCCGCCACCCTGGCCTCCTGCGCGTGCTGTCGGGGTGCGCGTCCGGCGGGGCGTCGTTCGTCGTCGGGCGGGACGCGGGGATCCACGGCCCCGGCGATCTCCGCGGCAAGACGCTCGCGACGCCGCAGATCGGCACGACGCAAGACATCTCGCTCCGGAAGTTCCTCCGCGCCCACGGCTACGAGCCCGCCGAGCGGGGAGGGGACGTCACGGTCCACGCCCTCGACGCCGCCACCATCCTCGCGCAGGTCCGCCTCGGACGCCTCGACGGCGCGTGGCTCCCCGAGCCGTGGGCCACCCGCGTCGTGATGGACGCCGGGGCGCTGCGCTTGATCGACGAGCGCGAGCTGTGGCCCGAGCGCCGCTTTCCGACGGCCGTCGTCATCACCCGCAACGACTTCGCCCGGACCCGAGGGCCGCTCGTGGCGGCGTTCGTCGACGCGATGGCCGCGGAGGTGGAGCGCGCGATCGCCTCCCCCGCGGAGACCCGCGGCGCCGCCCGCGACGAGCTCGCGCGCCAGATCGGAAAGGCCCTGCCGGCGCCGCTCGTCGCCGCGGCGTGGCCCTTCATCGACTTCACGCGCGACCCGCTCCCGGCGGCCCTCGAGACGATCGCAGAAGACGCGTTCTCGCTCGGCCTCGCGCCCCGGGCGACGTGCAAGACATTGTTCGTGTAAGACTCTCGCGCGCAGAAGGACCCCGCGACGTGGACATCGACAAGCGAAGACTCAGTCACCTGCAAACGCTCGAGGCCGAGAGCATCCACATCCTGCGTGAGGCCGTCTCCGAGTTCGAGAACCCGGTGATGATGTACTCGATCGGCAAGGACAGCTCGGTCATGCTCCGGCTCGCGCAGAAGGCGTTCGCGCCCGCGCCGCTGCCGTTCCCGCTCCTCCACGTCGACACGACCTGGAAGTTCCGCGAGATGATCGCGCACCGGGACCGCGTCGCGAAGGAGATCGGCGTGGATCTCATCGTCTACACGAACCAGGAAGGCGTCGCGCAGAACGTCAACCCGTTCGACTTCGGCAGCAACAAGTACACGACCATCATGAAGACGGAGGCGCTCAAGCAGGCGCTCTCCAAGTACCAGTTCGACTGCGCCTTCGGCGGCGCCCGCCGCGACGAGGAGCGCTCGCGCGCCAAAGAGCGCGTCTACTCGTTCCGCGATCGCTTCCATCAGTGGGACCCGAAGAACCAGCGGCCCGAGCTCTGGTCGCTCTACAACGGCCGCATCGGCCTCCGCGAGAGCGTGCGCGTCTTCCCGCTGTCGAACTGGACGGAGCTCGACGTGTGGCTCTACGTCTGGGCCGAGGGCATCCCCGTCGTCCCGCTCTACTTCGCGAAGGCGCGGCCCGTCGTCGCGCGCTCGGGGACGCTCATCATGGTCGACGACGACCGGATGCGGTTCGAGCCGGGAGAGAAGCCGGTCGAGCGGGTCGTGCGCTTCCGCACCCTCGGCTGCTACCCGCTCTCGGGGGCCGTGGAGTCGCAGGCCAAGACGGTGCCGGAGATCATCCAAGAGATGCTCTTGACCGCGGTCTCCGAGCGCCAGGGCCGCCTCATCGATCACGACGAGGACGCGTCGATGGAGAAGAAGAAGCGCGAGGGGTATTTCTGATGACCTCCGAGAAGACGCTCATCGCCGCCGACATCGAGGGCTACCTCCGGCGCTACCAGGACAAGGAGCTCCTGCGGTTCGTCGCCGTCGGCTCCGTCGACGACGGCAAGTCGACCCTCATCGGCCGCCTGCTCTTCGACACCGGCTCCGTCTACGACGATCAGCTCGCCGCCGCCAGGAAGGCGACGCAGATGGCCGGCGTCGACGTCGACCTGTCGCTCCTCACCGACGGCCTCGCCGCCGAACGCGAGCAGGGCATCACCATCGACGTCGCGTACCGCTACTTCACGACCGACAAGCGCAAATTCATCATCGCCGACACCCCGGGCCACGTTCAGTACACGCGCAACATGGTGACGGGCGCGTCCACCGCCAACGTCGCCCTCATCTTGATCGACGCGCGCCTCGGCGTGCTGCAGCAGAGCCGCCGCCACGCGTACATCGCGTCGCTCCTCGGCATCCCGTACCTCGCGGCGTGCGTGAACAAGATGGACCTCGTCTCGTACGACCCCGAGGTCTTCGATCGGATCCGCCGCGATCTCGCCGAGTTCACGAAGCCGCTCGCCTTCACGGAGGTGAGCTTCTTTCCCATCAGCGCGCTCCGGGGCGACAATTGCGTGCGGCGAAGCCCGGAGACGCCTTGGTACGCGGGGCCGACGGTCCTCGAGTTCCTCGAGTCGGTCCCGGTCCGCGTGGAGCGGAGCGACGTTCCGCTCCGCTATCCGGTCCAGTACGTGCTCCGGCCGAACCTCGATTACCGCGGCTTCGCGGGGCGCATCGCCTCCGGCGTCGTGAAGAAGGGCGATCCCGTCATGGTCGTCTCGTCGGGGAAGACGAGCCGGGTGAAGGCGATCGACGTCTTCGGCGGCGAGCTCGCCGAGGCCTTCGCGCCGCAGTCGGTGACGCTCCGCCTCGAGGACGAGCTCGACATCAGCCGCGGCGATATGATCGTGCACCCGACGGCGCAGCCGCGGATCGCGCGGACCTTCGACGCGCACCTCGTGTGGCTCCACGACACGCCGCTCGACCCGAAGAAGACCTACTGGCTCAAACACACGACGCAGATCGTCCGGGCCGACGTCGACCGCGTGCACTGGCGCAAGGACATGGACACGCTCGGCGAGGTGCCGGCGCCGACGCTCGCGCTGAACGACATCGGCCGGGTGACGCTCACCGCCCACCGCGCGCTCTTCCTCGACCCCTACGAGATGAACCGCGAGACGGGCTCGTTCATCCTCATCGACACGCTGACCAACAACACGGTGGGCGCCGGCATGGTCATCGCGGCGACCCACGCGCCGGAGGCGGACGCCGTCCTCCGCGAAGCCGCGTCGGACGACGACGAGGCCGCGCGCTCCCGCGTCAGCGCGAAGGAGCGCCGCGCGCGCTTCGGGGCGTCGGCAGGCGTGGTCCTGCTCATGGACACGCCCCATCGTTCGACGAGCGCGCTCGCGTACGCCATCGAGCTGCGGCTCTTCCGGCGGGGCGCGAGCGGCGTCGTCTTCCGTACGCGCAACCTCGGGAGCGGCCTCTCCGCCGCCCGCGCCATCGTGGACGCGGGCCTTCTGGCCGTCATTCCGACGCGGTCGACCTTCTTCGACGCGGGCCTCGTGGAGGCCCAGCTCGAGGGGCGGCGCCTCCTCGTCGTGCGCGGGACGCACGTGCCGGCCGGGGCCTTCGAAGGCGACCGCGGCGCGCAGGGGAGCACCCTGCGGCCCGAGACGTGGGTCGATGTCGTTGGAGAGACGGTGGACGCGCAGGCCGACGAGGTGGTGGCGGCGCTCGCGGAAAGAGGCTGGATTGGATAGGTGCCGACGATCCTCCTCGTGGACGACGACGCCGACATCCGTCGCATGGCGGCGCTGTCGCTCGAGCGCATCGGCGGCTTCCGCGTAGCGCTCGCGTCGAGCGGAGAAGAGGCCATCGCGCGCGCCCTCGCGGAGCCGCCGGATCTCCTCCTGCTCGACGTGTCGATGCCGGGGATGGACGGCCCCGCCACGCTCGCGGCGCTCCGGCGCCACCTGCCGGCCGAGCGCGTGCCGGTCGTCTTCTTCACGGCCATCGCCAACGCCGAAGAGGTCATACGTTTGCGCGCCCTCGGCGCCGTGGGCGTCGTGGGTAAGCCGTTTGACGTCATGGGCCTCTCGGCGTGCATCGACGGCATTCTGAAGGAGATTGGGATAGGCTGATCTTTGGTTTCATGGTGGAGGGAGACCCGGGAATCGCCGCCCTTCTCGACGCGGCCCGCGTCGACTTCGCACGAGGCCTGCCCGCCAAGGTCGCCGCCGTCGAGGCGCACGTGGCCGACGGGGCCTTCGCCGACGCGAAGCGCGCGGCCCACAAGCTCCGCGGCTCGGCCGGCATGTTCGGGTACACGAACCTCGGTCGAATCGCCGGCGAGATCGACGACCTGATGAACGAGGCCACGGGGGTCGACGGCGAAGCCGGCCGCGCGCGGCTCCACGCGCTCGTCGCGCAGCTGGGGGCCGAGGCCGCGTGTCCGGAGGGAGGGGGGACATGAGTGTTCCGGTGCTCCGGATTGGCGAGCTCGTGGCCGACGTCTACGAGGTCCGCGCGATGCTCGGCGCGGGCGCGATGGGCGAGGTCTACGACGCGCACGACCGCGCCCTCAACCGGCGGGTGGCCATCAAGGTCGAGCGCAAGGACGTGGCGGGCGACTACCTCGTTCGAGAAGGACGCGCGCTCGCCGCGATCCGCCACCCCGGCGTCGTCACCGTCCACACCATCGGGAGACACAAGGGCGCGGCCTTCCTCGTGCTCGAGCGCGTCTACGGCTTGAGCCTCGACCGCATGCTCGACGACCGCCGCGCGCGCGGCGAAAAGTTCGCGATGGCCGAGGCGGTCGACCTTCTCGTCGCGATCGTCGACGCGCTCGCCGTCGTCCACAAGGCGGGCCTCTCGCACCGCGACGTGAAGCCCGGCAACGTGATGCTCGCGCCGGGCGGCCGCGTCGTGCTGATGGACTTCGGGCTCGTCTTGCCGAACGCCGACCGCGCCGGCCACCGGACGGCCGCGGGCTCGCTCCAGTACATGGCGCCCGAGGCGCTCAGCCGCGAGGTCGCGGAGGGGGCCGCGGCGCTCCTCGACGTGTACGCGGCGGGGGTGCTCGCCTACGAGCTCCTCTGCGGGATCATGCCGTTCGACTCGGCCGACCCGCACGAGCTCTATCGCGCCAAGATCCGCAAGCCCCTCCCGCAGATCTCGAAGCGAAGGCCGGACGTGTCGCCGCCGCTCGACGACCTCGTGCTGCAGATGATGGCCGTCGACCCCAACGACCGGCCCCAGGGCGCCGAGGCGCTCCTCTGGCAGCTGCGGTCTCTCCGCGCGCGCCTCGAGACGCAAGGGGAAGCCCGACCCATGTGCGCGCTCATCGTGGACGACGACGAAGACGTGCGCACCGCGCTCGCGCTCTACGTCCGCGCCGCCGCCCCCGAGTGCGAAATCGAGACGTGCGACACGGGCCGCGCGGCCGTCCGCGCCGTGCGGCGGCGGGTGCCCGACCTGCTCCTTTTGGACCTCGATCTCCCCGACATCAACGGCATCGAGGTGTGCATGCTCCTTCGGGGCATGCAGCTCGGCGACGGTTGCCGCATCGTCTCGGTGAGCGCCCGGGCCACCCGGGCCGACGTGGAGCTGCTCCAGCAGCTCGGCGTTCGGTCCCTCGTGAAGGGCGCGGGGCTGATGAATCAGGTCGTCGAGATGGTGCAGCAGGTCAAGCAGTCCTGAGCACGACGGGCGCGATCGCGTGCGGGGCCGCCCTCGATCCTTTCGGTGGCCGGGCATCGAAGGCTCGATGGGCAGCGCACCAAGGCGCGACGAAGGGTCACCCTCGCGTCGATGACCGGAGACCCTCGCGGTCGTCCGCGGTGACGGTCGTCAGGGCAAGCGCACTTGGAAGGCTCGATGGGCGCTGACCCTCGCGATCATGAGGCGTGAGGGTCGCCACGGTGATCGATCGGGGAAGGCTCGATGAGCGTTCATCTCCGGCACCACGAGCGGTGAGGGTCGCGCGGGGGACCGATCCGGGAAGGCTCGATCGGCGCTGACCCTCGCGATCATCTCGGGTGAGGGTCGCCGGGGTGATCGATCCGAGAAGGCTCGATGAGCGTTCCCCTTCGTCACCATGACCGATGACGGTCGCTGGCGTGATCGATCGGGGAAGGCTCGATGAGCGCCGACCCTCGCGACCCTGAGCGCTGGGGGTCGCAAGGAGGATCGCCGAAGCGCGCGTGAGAAGGGATCGTCCCTTAGATGCTGCTATTGAGCGGGTCGAACTTGTTGCCGCCGGTCGTGAAGGAGGACGAACCCTTCCTCGGCGCCGAATGCGGAGCGGTCACCGGAGCGTGCCCGCGGCGGGTCTTCGCGTGTGACGTGTGCGCGTTCTTGCCGGCCTTCGCATCGTCGGCGTGGGTATCCGCCGGCGGCGGGACCGGAACCGCGGCGACGGTCGTCGGCACCTGGGGCTCGGGAGCGGGCGTAGCCGCCGGGGGCGGCTCCTGGACGGGCGGGGTCGTCGCCGTGGTGGCGACCGGCCATTGGGTTTCGGGCTGAGCCTGCGCGCCCGTGGCCACGCCGATCCGGCCGAGCATCTTGTGGGCCCACGCGGGCTGCCGCGCCGCCATCGTCGCTCCGGCGCCGAGGATCGCGACGCTCGCGATCCCGATCGCCCATCCCCACTTGCGCCCTCTCGGCCCGGTCGGCGGTTGGGACGCATATCCCTGACTCTGCCCCGCGGCGTCGAGCACTCCGAGGTCCACGCTCACCGGACGATGGCTCGGGAGCGGGGGCGGCGAGTAAGCCTGCGGCGGCGCCATGAAGGCGCGCGCGGTCGGCGCGAACGCCGCGGGAGAACGAGCCAACCCGGGCGGCGCCGCGGCGGGACCCGGCACGATCGCCGCGCGGGACGGGGCGCGAGGCCGGACGGGAGCGGGTGCCTCGTCGAGCCCCGCGAGCGATCCCAAGGTCGTCCAGCCGGTGGAATCGCTGGCCAGCACCCGTGTCTCCGCGTCGATGAAGCCAGCCTGGAACGCTACGTCGAGCTGTTCGAGAGAGAAACGCTGCACATCGCCGTCGTCATGCTTGACGTAAAACCACACGCTCTCGTCACCCGACATGAACTCGCTCCTTTTGCAACCGCCCGGACGAACGAAACAACTTCAAGGTCCGCGGGCCGAGGAGGGGCACGTCGCGGGAAGGCAAGGCGGCAAGGAGCGAGCAAGCTCGACCATGTCCGATAGGGTGCGGTTTTTGAGCTGAGCTCTTTTTTGAAGCCACGCCCTAGTACCACATCGGTACGGGCTCGAGCTGCGAATCAAAAAGGGCACCCCCTTGTTCTAACGACGCTGTCGGTCTGCGCCAGACTTGTGGCATTCTATTGTCATGGGCGCGCGGAACCTTCCCCCCCTTTTCGTCCGAAAGCTGCCCGCGGTCATGGGGCCTCTGGCATCGGCGTCGGACGATATCTCCGGGGCCGTGACGGTGATCTTGCCTCCTCGGAGGCCTGCAGGCCCGTGGGCGTGGCTCAATGGGTGGTTGCCCCCGGGCACCGTCTGGCCGCCTTCGCGCCGAACGGCGGCGCTGGCGCTCGCGCTGTCGCCCGTGCTGGCGGGCATCGTCGTCTCCACCCAGCTGAGGCCCCGCGGGGCGGAGCGCGTGGGAGCGTCGGTGATGGCGTATGTCTCGCCGTCCGCGCAGGAAGGGCCTCCGGTCGCGTCCGGCGATCGGCTGGTGCTCGCGTCGCCGCCTCCATCGGAGATGGCCCTCACGCCGCCGCCGGTGCGGGTCAGCGAGGGGCCGCGTTGCGAGCTTCCGGTCGTCCAGGTCGAAGAGCTGCCGGTCGCGCGCGCGCAGCCTCCGGCGTCGGTGTGGGCCGCGTTCGCGGCTTCTTCGGCGGTCGAGCCGACGGCGTTGCCCGAGCCGGCGCCGCCCAAGCCGCATCCGATCAAGGGTGCGAGGGCCCGCTCCCACAGGTCCATCGATGACCTCGTGCGGAAGATGAACGCGTCCGCGTCGACCACCAAGTACTGAGTCGCCGGCGCGCTCGCCGGCCCGAGCGGCGTCTCCGGCAGAGCTCCGTCTTGTGGCGAATCGCGCCCGACGTGCGAAGCTGACGAGCGTCGTACATGACGAGCGCATTTGCCCAGCCGATCCCGATCGTGGCGGCGCTCCTCGGGGCGCTGATCGCGGGCCTCCTTCCGACCTGCCTCTATCTCTACGTCGAGCCGCGCGGGCGGCTCGCGTGGGGCACGGCGGTGGGTCGCGGCGGGCGCGCGCCGATCCTCGTGCGCATCGCGGCGTGGGCGAGCTTCGCGCTCGGACAGCTGGCGCTGCCCTGGCTGGTCATTCCGGCGTTGTGCGTCGGGTTTTTGGTGTTGCAGGCCAAGCTCGGTCTGGTTCGTCCCGTCTCTGCGCTGGCGGTCGGTTCGCTGGCCGCGATGGGACTGGTGCAGGCGCTCCTCGCCGTTCGGCTGATCCCGCTCGGCGTGCAGCTCCTCATGCACAGCGATCGCGCGTGGGCGCGGCTGGGCGCGATCGCGCGGACGCTGGGCGTCGCGTACGGGGTCGTCCTCGCGGCTTCGGCGCTCGTCGGGCTCGGGATGGGTGCGGTGCCCGGCGCGGTCCACCCGTGGCTCCGCTTCGCGCTCGACTGGGCGGCGCTGCGGCCCGTGATGGCGTGCGCCGCGGCGGGCGTGGTCCACGCCCTCGTCCTCGACCGGTGCGCGCGGATACGGGCGCCGCGCGGCGGCCACGCGGAGGATTGAGCGATGCGCATTCGAAGCTTCGCGGGCGCGGGACTGGCTCTTCTCTTGTCGGCCTCCGCGTCGAAGGACGCCCTCGCCCTCGACCCGCCGCCGACGTTCGGTCGAGACCCGGGCGCCGAGGCCGACGTGGTCCCGGGCGAGATCGCGGTCGACGTGCGCGACGACGCGAGCGACGCGGCGATCGCCGACCTCGCGGCGGCCCAGGGCATCGCGCTCCGCCCCAACAGCGATTGGAGCGCCGCCCACGACAAGATGGAAGTCGCGGACGTGGACCCGGCCCGCGAGGCTGCCGTCCTCGAGGCCCTCTCGCGCGACCCGCGCGTCGAGAGCGCGGAGCCGATGGCGATCTACCGCGCGAGCTTCGTCCCGAACGACCCGCTCTACGCGAGCAAGCAATGGCACCTGCAGCGCGTGGGCGCGGAGTCGGCCTGGCACTACAGCTGCGGCCGCGGCGTCACCGTCGCCGTCATCGACACCGGCGTCGCCTGCTTCGACGAAGGCCCCTTCGCCCGCGGCAGCGACCTCGCGGGGACGCGCTGCGAAGGCGGCTACAATTTCGTCGAGCGGTCCGCGCCGCCGCACGACGACCACGGCCACGGCACGCACGTCGCGGGCACCATCGCGCAGACCACGCACAACGGCGTGGGCACGGCGGGCCTCGCGTACTGCGCGACGCTCATGCCCATCAAGGTGTTGTCCAAGCACGGCTTCGGCACCGTCGCGAGCATCGCCGAGGGGATCCGCTTCGCGGCCGACGAGGGCGCGCAGATCGTCAACCTCTCGCTCGGGGGCCCGATCCGCAGCCGCGTCCTCGAGTCGGCCGTGGAGCACGCGATCGCCAAGGGCGTCATCGTCGTCGCGGCGGCGGGCAACAGCGGGCGCGAGGTCGGCTACCCGGCGGCGTACCCGGGTGTCATCGCCGTCAGCGCCACCGACCCGGCCGACGCCCTCGCCTGGTTCTCTTCGCGCGGACCGGAGATCACGATCGCCGCTCCGGGGGTCGCCGTCACCCAGCAGACCATTTGCAACGGCGGGCGCGACCACTGCGAGATCTTCGGGACCTTCAACGGCACGAGCATGGCCTCGCCGCACGTCGCCGGCGTGGCGGCCATGGTCGAGGCGCTCGGGGTGACGGACGCGGCATCGGTGCGCTCCGCGCTGACGCAGACCGCGCGCACCCCCGCGGCCGGCGCGGACAAGCAGCTCTTCGGCGCCGGGATCGTGGACGCGCGGGCGGCGGTGATGCGCGCGTTCTGGTCGCGGCTGGCTTTGCGGCTGGCGGCGCTCGGGTTCCTGGCGTGGGCGGTCGCGCGGCGGATCCGTCGGCGTGGCGGCAAGACGGCGTGGACGCCCGGCGCGATCGTCGGCGCGATGTGGGCGGCGACGGGGCTCGCGCCGTGGGCTCCGCTCGTGGGGTTGTCCCCGGGTACGAGCGGGGCGGGCAGGTGGGTCGAGCTCGCCATGCGGCCCCTCGGCGAGTGGGACCTCTCGCTCCTCGGCGCCGGCGCACACGCGTGGTTGCTCTTCGCGAGCGCACTCCCGGCCTTCGCGCTCGCGTCGATCGCCTTCGCCCAGCCGCGCGCCCGCCCGTTCATCGGCGGCCTGGCGCTCGGAAGCGCGGCCCTCCTCACCCAGATGGCGGCCGCGGGCGACGTCGCGTTCGTCGGCGGGTCGTTTCTCCTGCGTGTCTTCGCCCTCGCCAACGTGGGGGCGTGCCTGTGGCTGGGTCGTATCTCCCTCGAGGTTCGGTCTCCCCGGTAGGCCCGAAAGTCTGTTCGGAAGGATTTCGATCGGCGCGCTAGACTGAAAGGCGATGTCGCTCAAGATCGATCAAGACCATTCTCGTTTTCGAGCGATCGTCCGCGGCAAGATTCGTCAGAACCTGCGAAAATACATCTCGCAGGGTGAGCTCGTCGGCCGCAAAGGCAAAGACCTCGTCTCGATCCCCATCCCGCAGATCGACATCCCGCATTTCGCCTTCGGCGACAAGCAGCGGGGCGGCGCGGGGCAGGGCGACGGCGAGCCGGGCGATCCCATCGACGGCGACAAGGACGGACAGGAGGCCGGCGAGGGGAAGCAGGCCGGCCAGGGCGCCGGGGAGCACATCCTCGAGGTCGACGTCACCCTCGACGAGCTCGCGTCCATCCTCGGCGAGGAGCTCGAGCTCCCCGACATCCAAGACAAGGGCAAGAGCAAGATCATCAACGCGAAGGATCGCTACACGAGCATCCGCCGCGTCGGTCCCGAGTCCCTCCGCAACTTCAAGCGGACGTATCGCGAGGCGCTCAAGCGGCAAATCGCGATGGGCACGTACGTCCCCGGCAACCCGACCGTCGTCCCGATTCCGAGCGACAAGCGATACCGGAGCTGGAAGACCGAGGCCGAGCCGGTCGCGAACGCCGTCATCGTCTACATGATGGACGTGTCGGGCTCGATGGGCGACGAGCAGAAAGAGATCGTGCGCATCGAGAGCTTCTGGATCGATGCGTGGCTCACGAAGCAGTACAAGGGTCTCGAGAGCCGCTACATCATCCACGACGCCGTCGCCCGCGAGGTCGACCGGGACACGTTCTTCCACACGCGCGAGAGCGGCGGCACGATGATCTCGAGCGCGTACAAGCTCTGCTCGCAGCTCATCGACGATCACTACCCGCCGTCGGAGTGGAACATCTATCCGTTCCACTTCTCCGACGGCGACAACTGGTCGATGGACGACACGCTCCTCTGCGTCGAGATTCTCAAGCAGAAGGTGCTGCCGCGCGCCAACATGTTCGCCTACGGCCAGGTCGAGAGCCCGTACGGATCCGGGCAGTTCATCAAGGATCTACGGGAGCACTTCGGCAAGGATCAGCGGGTCATCACGAGCGAGATCCGCGACAAGGACGCGATCGTGGGTTCCATCAAGGAGTTTCTCGGCAAGGGGGCGTAGTGGCCCCGACGTCCGCGCGCCCCCAGCCGGCGAGGTTTTCCACATGAGCGAATTCGCGCTGAAGACGGCGCTGCCTGCGTACCTCCGGGCAGAGCAAGACAAGATCGAGCGGCTCGCCGCGGAGGCGGGGCTCAACTTCTTCCCGACGGTCTTCGAGATCCTCACCTACGACCAGATGAACGAGATCGCCGCGTACGGCGGCTTCCCGAATCGGTACCCGCACTGGCGGTTCGGGATGGAGTACGAGCGCCTGGCGAAGGGGTACGAGTACGGCCTCTCGAAGATCTACGAGATGGTCATCAACAACAACCCCTCGTACGGCTACCTCCTCGAGGGAAACTCGCTCGTCGACCAAAAGCTCGTCATGGCGCACGTGTACGCGCACGTCGACTTCTTCAAGAACAACTACTGCTTCCGGTCGACCGACCTCGACACCGGCGGGCGGACGGTCGACCCGGTGAAGCGGCCGACGGGGTACGACCCGAACCGGCGCTGGATCGACAAGATGGCCAACCACGGCGCGCGACTGCGGCGCGTCGTCGCCCGGCAAGGCATCAACAAGGTCGAGGAGTTCCTCGACTACTGCCTGAGCCTCGAGAACCTCGTCGACCTTCACGCGCCGTTCAGCGGACGCAGGCCGAAGCGGGGCCCCGAGGACGACGAGCTCAAGGCCACCGAGGTCCCTCGCCTTCGCGCGAAGGAGTACATGGAGCACTTCATCAACCCCGAGGAGTACCTCGAGCGGCAGCGGCGGCGCATCGAGGCCGACCGCGAGAAGGCGAAGAAGTTCCCCGAGCACTCGGAGCGCGACGTCCTCCTCTTCTTGCTCGAGCACGCGCCGCTCGAGCGGTGGGAGCACGACGTGCTCGAGGTCATCCGCGAGGAGGCCTACTACTTCGCTCCGCAGTGGCAGACGAAGATCATGAACGAGGGCTGGGCCACGTACTGGCACTCGAAGCTCCTCACCGAGAAGATCCTCGATGCGAGCGAGATCATCGATTACGCGGACCACGCCGCGGGCGTGCTTGCGACGAGCGGCGGGCGGTTGAACCCGTACAAGCTCGGCGTGGAGCTCTTCCGGCACATCGAGGAGCGCTGGGACCGCGGGCAGTTCGGCAAGGAGTGGGAGGACTGCGACGATCTCGACGCGAAGCGGAACTGGAACCTTCGGCTGGGCCTCGGCAAAAAGAAGATCTTCGAGGTCCGCGCCCTCTACAACGACGTGACCTTCATCGACGAGTTTCTCACCCCCGAGTTCGTGCGCGAGCAAAAGCTCTTCAGCTTCGGCTGGTCGAACCGCAACGAACGCTACGAGGTGGAGACGCGCGAGTTCAAGAACGTGAAGGAGAAGCTTCTCTTCCAGCTCACGAACGGCGGCAACCCCTTCATCTACGTCGAGGACGCGAACTTCGAGAACCGCGGCGAGCTCCTGCTCCGCCACGACCACCAGGGCCTCGACCTCCGCCAGGACTACGCGAAAGAGGTCATGCGCAGCCTGCTCCGCATCTGGAAGCGGCCGGTCAACGCGACGACGATCGCGGAGGGCAAGCCGGTGATGTTGCGCTACGACGGCAAAGAGCACACGACGCGGCACCTGCGATCGTGACTTTGCCGGGAGGCGCTAAGGTGGGCGAGTTCACGCGCGACCCCGGCGATTGGCTCCGCAGATTCTCCCCGGACGAGTGGATACGCGCGGCCCTCGGCGAGCTCCGCCGCTCGGGCGAAGCGTACGCGCGTGGGGACGCGCGCGGCGGCTCCGTCGGGTTGAAGCGGGCGGCAGGGATGGCGCTCAACGCGGCGCTCTTGGTCGAGCCGGACGACGGATGGGGGCGGACGTACGTGGAGCACCTGGAGGCGCTCTCGGTGGACGAGCGGGTGCCGGACGCGGTGCGGGTGGCCTGCCGGGCGGTGCTCGACGCGAAGCCGCCTGGCTCGGGGATCGTGAGCTTGCGCACGCCGCGCGCCCACGAGCGGGAGCTCGACGCGGCGCGAGACGTGATTGCCCACGCGTGGGCCGTGGTGAAGCGCCATGAGTGAGCGCGCGTGCCTCGTCGCAGGGCTCGCGCTGTCGCTGTGGACTGCGTGCGCGTCGCCGTCGCCGCCCCCGTCGACACCCGCGGACGCGCCGCAGGTCGCCCGAGAGACGCCGAGCGTTCCTGTTGCCGTCGCCGTGAGCGCCGAGGAGCCGCGGGCACCCGCCGCTTCTGCCTCGGCCTCGCCGTCTGCGACCGCACCCTCTCCCCCTCGGTCCTCCACGCCGCAGGCGCCTCCCGCCCCGCGGCCCACGACGATCCGGCTCGCGCGCGGCGATCATACGCCGGGGGACGACGAGCTCGCGGCCGCGGACGACGCGTTCGAGCACGGCGATCTCGACGTCGCTCGAAAGCATTACGACGCCGCGCGGGCGATGGCGAAAGGGAACGTCGCGGCGTCGGTGGGCCTCGCGCGGGTTCGCATCGCGCGCGTCGACGTACCGCTCGACTACGCGGCGGCGACCGGCAACCGCGAGGTCGCGGCCGCGGCGAAGGACCTCGCGCGTGCGGCCAAGGCGGCGCCGTCGTTCGGGCCGGCCTTCGTCGAGCTGGGCCGCGCGTGGCTCCTGCTCGGCGACGCCCCCTCCGCGCTCGACGCCTTGCGCAAGGCCATCCAGCTCCTCCCCGACGAGGCCGAGGCGCACTCGCAGCTCGGGGTCGCGCTCCTCGCGACCGGTCACGCGCGGGACGCGGCGGCAGAGCTCGCGCGCGCCGTGGCGCTCGATCCGGCCAGTCCGGCGCGGCACGGCAACCTCGGGACGGCGCTCATGATGTCGGGGCGCACGAAAGAGGCGATCGTCGAATACGAGGCCCGCGTCCGGTTGGACGACCGCGACCCGCGCGCGCACTCGGATCTCGGGACGGCCCTCCTCGGCACGCAAGACCTCGCGCGTGCGGTCGCGGAGCTCGCGCGCGCCGTCCAGGGAGACCCGACCCGCGCCACCTTCCATTCGAACTACGGATTCGCCTTGCAGCAATCCGGACGAATGGACGATGCGATCGCCGAATATCGCGCCGCGCTGCGTCTCGACCCCAAGCTCGTCAGCGCGTGGATCAACCTGGCGACCGCGTTCGCCGCGAACCCGAGCACGCGGCCCGACGCGCGCGCGGCCCTGGAAAAAGCCCGCGCGCTGGCCCCCGACGACCCACGCGTGAAGGCCAACCTCGAGGAGCTCGACGCGCTCGCGCACACTGGAGCCCACTCGGAAAAGCCGCGCGGGGAATGACAAGGAGGACCTCCTGTCAATCCCGATCTTGGCGCCCCACGATCCGACCTTGACCTCCCCGAACGCCTTCCCCTAGCGTACGACGCTGCTGGTTACGGCGTCGCAGGAAAGAAGTGGAGGCATTCCGATGGCAGTGGGACGCGTGAAGTGGTTCAACGACGAGAAGGGTTGGGGATTCATCAAGCAGGATGCCGGCCCCGACGTCTTCGTGCACTATTCCCAAATCCAGGGCGAGGGGCGGCGGCGTCTTTTCGAGGACGAAGTCGTCGAGTTCGAGATCAAGGAAGGCCCGAAGGGCCTCCAAGCGATCAACGTGACGCGCCAGGGCGGCGCCGCCGCAGTCAGTTAGCTATTTCGCAAGGGGGCCGGCCGCCGGAGCCGAGTCGACGTCGGCCGCGGTCCCAGTCATACGTGCCTCGGCACGCTCTCGGGGTGGAAGCTCTCGGCGTCGGGTGAGTAGACCCGAGCCTCGACGCGGATCGTGCCGGCCTCGCCGAGCTCGTAGACGTTGAAGCCGGCCATGCGATCGGGGGCCTCGTGATGGAGAGAGGCGCTCGTGGCGCCGATCTGGCGCACCTCCCCTCGGTCCGTGCGGATGACGCGCTGAATCCGCCGGTGAAGGTGACCGTGCACGAGGAGCCCGCTCGAGATGCTCCGCAGCTGGGCGAGCACGAGCGGAGCGTCGCGCAGGCCTTCGAGGTACGTCTTCGCGCGCGACCACGGGTGGACGACGGGGTGATGCACCGCGAGGACGAGGGTGCGCCGCGCGACGTCCGGGTGGTCGAGGATGCGGCCGAGGGCCTCGGCTTGCGCCTGCCCGATCTCGCCCGCCGACACGAACGGCAGGCGCGGGACGGCGCTCGACAACCCGACGATCGCGGCCGACCCTCGGAGCTTGACCACGGGGAAGCGGCCCCCGTGCACGTCGACCGCGAGCTCGGGCAGATCGCTCTCGAGCCAGCTCGCGAAGTAGCCCTCGAACCGCCGGGTCGACATCGCGCCGCGCGTGTACACGTCGTGGTTGCCCGGTACGACGGTGACGTCCGCGGGGGAGAGGCCGAGGTCGTCCTCGATCACGCTCCGGGCGCGCTCGAACTCGGCCTCGAGCGCGAGGTTCGTGAGGTCACCGGTGACGACGACGTGGTCGACGCCCGCCCGCGCGATCTCGCGTGCGATGGCGCGGACGTAGGCGGCGCGGTGGATGTGGCTCCTCCGGTAGCGGAGGTTGATCCAGCCGGCGACGCGCTTGTTGGCGAGGCGCCGCGCGGGGACTGGGCCGTCGCCCATCAGGTGCAGGTCGGAGAAATGGGCAATCTTCATGGAACGTCGGCGGCGCAGCGGAACCCGACCCAAGACGCGCGCGGCGCGGGGATGTCCCGGCCGCGCTGCATCGTGCACGTGTCCCGCGCCGAGCTCCGGAGCCACATCGGGTCGTCGAGGAACGAGCCGCCCCGCACGACGTGGAACGGTCCGCCGGTCCGCGGGGGCGGGTTGACCTCGGGACCGCCGCCGTAGGGCAGCGGCAGGTCGGTCGCCGGGTCGAACTCGAGCGCATCGGCCACCCACTCGGAGACGTTGCCGGCCATGTCGAGGAGGCCGAGGGGTGTGGCGCCGTCGGGGAACGAGCCCACCGGCGCGACGCCCGTGAAGCCGTCGGTGGCGTCGGTGGCGTCTTCCGCGAGCGCCCCGTGGTTGGCCAGGTGAGGGTTGTAGAACTTGCCCCACGGGAACTCGCGCCCTTCGACGCCGGCTGCGGCGTACTCCCACTCGGCCTCGGTCGGCAATCGCCCGCCCGCCCACCGGCAGTACGCGCCGGCGTCCTCCCAGCGCACGCGCGTGACGGGAAAGTCGGGGCGCGTGGCGCGCGCCGCTTCGGCGGTGAGATCGGGCGGAGCGCAGGACCCCGCCGACACGCACCGCGCGTACGCGCCCGCCGTGACCTCGGTTCGATCGAGATCGAAGGACGAGAGCGTCACGGCGTGCGGGGGCCCTTCGGCGTTGAGCCGCGCGAGGGTCCACTGGGCCTCGCAGCGCGACGCCCCGAGCAGCTCCCGCTTGCAGCGCTCCATCGCGCGCTGCAGCTCCGCGGGATCCGCGCCCATGGTGAAGGTTCCGCCCGGGATGCGCACGCGCCCTTCGGGGGGCAGCCGGAGAGCGGCGACCCCCTGCGCCGGAGCGCTCGTCGCCGGCGCGTCGAGGCCGGCAGACCAAGGTCCCGGTCCCCCCGGCCGCAACGCACGCGCCGAGGGAGACGGCGCGAGGATGAGCGCCGCGGCGACCAGCGGCGTCGAGAGCGGCCGCACGGCGTTGCTCAGCCCGTGAGCACGCGCAGCGGGTGCTCCACGAGGCGGCGCAGCTCGGCGAGGAACGCGGCCCCGACCGCGCCGTCGACCACGCGGTGATCGCACGACAGCGTCATCGCCAGGCGCTTGCCCGCCACGACGGCGCCGTCGACGACCACGGGCTCGTCGCGGACCTGTCCGACGGCGAGGATGGCGCCCTCGGGCGGGTTGATGACGGCGGCGAAGGAGTCGATGCCGAACATGCCGAGGTTGGAGATGGAGAACGTGCCGTCCTGCATTTCTTCGGGCTTGAGCTTCTTCGAGCGCGCCCGGGACGCGAGCTCCCGCACCTCCTGCGCGATCGCGACGACGCTCTTCTGGTCCGCGCGCCGCACGATCGGCGTGACCAACCCGTCGGCGACGGCGACGGCGACCGAGATGTCGACGCGGCGGTGCACGAGGATGGCCTCGGGCGTGAAGCTCGCGTTGCACTCCGGGACCCGCGCGAGCGCGACCGCGCACGCTTTGATGATGAGGTCGTTCAGCGAGATCTTGAGGGGAGGCGGGGCCTCTCCGTTGCTCTTTCCGTTCGAGGCGCCCGCGAGCTCCGCGTTGATTTGCTCGCGCAGCTTCACGAGGCCCGCGGCGTCGACGTCGATCGAAAGATAGAAGTGCGGGACCGTCGTCTTCGACTCGGTCAGCCGCCGCGCGATGGCCTTGCGCATCTGCGACAAGGGCCGGACTTCGTCGTCGGCGTGGCCGTTGTCCGCGGGCGCGCGGACCGCAGGCACCGACGCGTTCGCGACCTTCACCATCGCCGCGCCGGCGGCGGGAGCCTGGGCGCGCATGCCCTCGAGGTCACCGGCGACGACGCGCCCGCCCGGCCCGGTGCCGAGTGCGCCTTGGAGATCGATGCCCATCTCGCGGGCGACCTTCCGGACGTAAGGCGACGCGAGCACGCGGCCGCCCTCCGCGCGTGTTCCGTTGCCGGCCGGCTCGCCGGCGAAGGAGGCTCGGTCGAGGATGCCGCCGGAAGGCTTGCGGGGCGCGGGTGGGGGCGCGGGCTTCTCGGGGGTCTTGGCGGGGGCGGGCGCGCTGCCGTCGGCCTGCGCCGATGGCGCGGGTGGCGCTGCGGGTGCCGGCGCTGGTTTCTCGGCGGGGGGCGCCGCCGCCGGAGCCGCGGAGGCCGCGGGAGCCGCTGGACCCGCGGCGCTGAACCCGGACACGTCTTCGCCGGGCGTGCCGACCACGGCGACCGGTTGACCGAGCTTCACGAGTGTCCCCGCCGGCACGAGGACCTTCAGGAGGGTCCCCTTGTCGAAGGAGCGAAACTCCATCGTGGCCTTGTCGGTCTCCACTTCGGCGAGCAGATCGTCGATCCCGATCGCGTCGCCTTCCTTCTTGTGCCACGCCGAGAGGACGCCTTCCTCCATGGTCGGCGACAGCTTCGGCATTTCGAGGATCTTGGCCATCATGCCCTCCCGCGGGCGAGGAGCCGCCGGACCGTTGCCGCTACCCGATCCGCCTGCGGCATGCACGCTTGCTCGAGCTTCGCGCTGTAAGGCATCGGCACGTCGAGCGTCGTCACGCGGAGGATCGGCGCGTCGAGCGCGTCGAACGCCAGGCGCTGCACGCGGTCGGCGACTTCGGCTCCGACGCCGCCGTAAGGCCACCCCTCGTGGACGACGACCATCCGGTGCGTTCGCTCCACGCTCGCGACGAGGGTGTCCTCGTCGAGCGGGCGCAGGCTCCGGAGGTCGATCACCTCGGCCGAGATGCCCTCCTTCTCGAGCGTCGCCGCCGCGTCGAGCGACACGTGCGTCATGCGCGAGTAAGCGACGATGGTCACGTCGGTCCCGGGGCGCGCGATGTGGGCCTTCCCGAGCGGCACGAGGTGCTCGCCCTCCGGCACGTCGCCGCGGGCGGCGTTGTAGAGCGTCTCCGACTCCATCAGGAGGACGGGGTTGTCGTCCCGGATGGCCGTCTTCAGCATCCCCTTCGCGTCCGCCGGAAACGCGGGGGCGATCACCTTCAGCCCCGGGACGTGCGCGTAGAAGTGCTCCATCGCGTGGCTATGCTGGCTGCCGACCTGGGCGGCGCTGGCGTTCGGGCCTCGAAAGACGATGGGGCAGTCGAACTGGCCGCCGGACATTTGCCGGAGCTTGGCGGCGTTGTTGAGGATCTGGTCGAACGCGACCGCGCTGAAGTTCCAGGTCATGAACTCGACGATCGGCCGCAAGCCCACCATCGCCGCGCCCACGCCGACCCCGGCGAAGCCCGCCTCGGCGATCGGCGTATCGATGACGCGCTTCGGGCCGAACTTCTCCAGCATCCCCTCGCTGACCTTGTAGGCGCCTTGGTAGTAGCCGACCTCTTCGCCCATCAGGAAGACGCGATCGTCGCGCTCCATCTCTTCGATCATCGCCTCGCGCAGGGCTTCACGAAATCGCAGCGTACGCGCCATTGTGCTCTCGGTTTTTCGGGGACTGTAGCGGGGCTCCCACCGCGCGCTTCGCAGTAGGACGGGCTCGGTGTCTAGGTCGTTTCGGAGGGTGGGACGTCGCTCGACGTGCCTTGGTGGTCGGGCGGGGGTTCGAGTGGCGCGCGACGCGTGGGCGTTCGGCGTCGCCCCCCCGGCTAATGGGAAGGGTGAATCAGTAGGCGAAGGGACCGCTGTAGGTCGTCGGTTCGAGCTCGCCCATCTCGGCGTCGGGGCTCTCGCCGGCGAACTTCACGGCGTCGGCCACCTCGGCCTCGACGCTCTTTTCGATGGCGTCGATGCGGGCCTCGGTCGCGCCGAACTCGAGGAGGGCCGCGCGCGCGCGGGCCAGCGGATCCCGCTTCTTGTGCTCTTCGAGCTCGGCCTGCGTCCGATACTTCGCGGGGTCGCTCATCGAGTGCCCGCGGTAGCGGTAGGTCCGCACCTCGACCAAGGTCGGCAGGCTGGTCTCCCGTGCGCGCTTCACGGCGTCGCCAATGCGCCGCTGGACCTCGAGCACGTCGTCCGCGAAGAACCGGTCGCGGTCGATCCCGTACGCGGTCCCCTTGAGCGACACGTCTTCCACGGACATGGACCGCGAGAGGGGCGTCCCCATCGAGTACTCGTTGTTCTCGCAGATGAAGACGATGGGCAGCTTCCAGAGCGCGGCCAAGCTGACCCCCTCGTGGAACCCGCCGATGCTCACGGCGCCGTCCCCGAAGAAGCACAGCGTGACGCGGCCGTCCTCGCGGTACTTGCTGGCGAAAGCGACGCCGGCAGCGAGCGGGATGTGCCCGCCGACGATGCCGTAGCCGCCGAGCATGTGGTGCTCCTTGTCGAACATGTGCATCGAGCCGCCGAGGCCCTTGGAGCACCCCGTCGACTTTCCGAAGAGCTCCGCGAGGAGGGCCCGCGCGCTCATCCCCTTGGCGAGGGCGATGCCGTGATCGCGGTACGTGGTGACGACGTAATCGTCGGGGCGGAGCGCGGCGACGGCCCCCACGCCGACGGCCTCCTGCCCGATGTAGAGATGCAAAAACCCGCCGATCTTCCCCTGCGCGTAGGCGCGGGCGCTCTCTTCCTCGACCCTGCGGATGAGGAGCATCTCCCGATAGAGGTGGGAGAGGTGCTCGACGGTCGCGGGCGACCCGCCGGGCGCGGCGGGGCTCGACTTACTGACTGTGGTTTGAGTCTGCGGCTCGGCGTTCATGGGCGCGGAGGTTTCGGCCGGCATCCTGGCGGGGGAAGTCTAGTGCGGTGCGGCGGGGCGCCGCTAGGGGTCCACGATCGGGCCCGAAGCAGAAGCGGAGGGCTTGCCCACCGGTGCGCGGTTCGTACTGAGAGGGCTGGTAGCAGAAGGGGTGGGGTGAGCGGAAGGGGGGGGTCGCGGAGGCTGCGGCGCGGCCGCGGGCGGGGGAGCGACGCGTTGCATCGATGCGCTGGATTTCTCCTCCGCCGCGTGCTGCCGCAGGCGACCGATGAGGACCAGCGCGAAAATGACGCCCACGGCGGCGAGGGCGATCACGTTCTGACGCTTGCGGGTGACGCGTGTCACGCTGGTCCGCATCGGACCAGGCGTCGCGAGGAACGTGACGCGAGGGCCGTCGAGTTCGGCGGAGAGCGCCGTCGCGAAGGCCTCGCACGACGGAAAGCGGTCGGCCGGCTTCGCGGCCATCGCGCGGGCCAAGACCCGATCGAGCCGAAGAAAGCCGCGGAGGGCCGGCAACGCGGCCTTGGCCGGGGTGAACTTGGCGGCGGCGACCGCGGTCGCCACGGCTTTCGGATCGTCGCCTGGAAAGGCGCGCCGTCCTGTCAGCGCTTCGTAGAGCGTGACGGCGAGGCCGAACTGGTCCGCCGCAGCGCCCGTCGTGCCCGAGGCGACGAACTCGGGCGAGGCGTACGCCGGCACCCGCGGATCCGCCTCGCAGAAGCCGAAGTCGGTCAGCTTCGGGCCCGCCGGCGCGAGCATGATGTTCTCGGGCTTCACCCCGCGATGCACGAGGCCGGCCGCGTGGGCATGCGTGAGCGCGGCTCCGATGGTGCGCGCGATCGCCGCGACCTCGTCCGGCGGCATCGGCCCGTCGTGCACGCGCTCGCGCAGCGTGGGCCCGCGCACGAGCTCGAAGACGACATAGACGCCGACGCGGTCGTCCTGACCCATGTCGTAAATGGCGGCGAGGCCGGGGTGCGCGATCGTCGCGGCGCCGCGCGCGTCCTGGCGGACCTTCTCGACCCGCGCGAGGCGCGCCGCCGGCGGGCTCGCCTCGTCGTCGCGCAGGACCTTGACGGCGACTTGCCGCCCGAGGACCGGATCGTGCGCGAGCAAGACGCGCCCGGCCGCTCCTTCGCCGAGGAGGAGCTCGATCTCGTATCGACCGACGCGGGCCGGCAGGTCCACCGGTTGGGTGTAGCACGCGAAAAAAGGCTCCGAGACGAGCGAGGGCGGCGCTTCGAGACCACGCCTCAGGCGGTCGGTTCGGGATTCCAACAGGCGACGCGGTGGCCGCTCCCGGGCCCGCGCTCCTCGAGCACCGGCGCCTCGCGGTCGCACGTCCCGCGCACGATGCGCGGACACCGCGGGTGAAACGCGCAGCCGGCGGGTGGATCGATGGGGGAGGGGACGTCCCCTTCGAGCACGAGCCGCACGCGCTTGGTCTTCGGATCGGGCTTGGGCGCGGCCGCGAGGAGCGCGCGCGTGTACGGGTGGAAGGGCGCGGCGTAGAGGGCCTCGGCGGGCGCCTGCTCGACGATGCGTCCGAGGTACATGACGGCGACGCGGTGGCTCACGTGGCGAATCACGGCCAGGTCGTGGGACACGAAGAGATACGTGAGGCCGATGCTCTCTTGCAGCTCGACCAGCAAGTTGACGATCTGCGCCTGGATCGACACATCGAGCGACGCGATCGGCTCGTCGCATACGATGAACTCGGGCTCCACGGCGAGGGCGCGCGCGATCCCCACCCGCTGGCGCTGGCCGCCCGAGAACTCGTGCGGGTAGCGATCCATCGCGTCGGCGCGCAGGCCGACCTTCTCGAGGAGCTCGGCGACGCGGGCGCGCTCGTCCACGCGCGTCTTGGCGAGCTTGTGGATGCGGATCGCCTCGCCGACGATCTCGTGGACCGTCATGCGCGGGTTGAGGCTCGAATAGGGGTCCTGGAAGATGATCTGCATCCGGCGGCGCAAGGGGCGAAGCTCGCGCTGCGAGAGCTGCGTGATGTCCCTGCCGTCGAACACGACGCGCCCGAACGTCGGCTCGAGGAGGCGGAGCATCAGGCGACCGAGCGTGCTCTTTCCGCATCCGCTCTCGCCGACCAGTCCCATCGTCTCGCCGGTACGCACGCGCAAGGACACTCCGTCGACCGCCCTCACGAACCGAGTGGCCGATCCGAAGAAGCCGGCGCGGAGCGGGAAGTACTTGGCGACACCGTCGGTCGCGACCAGGCTTCGCGTCGACGGCGACGCGACGACGCGCTCCGGGTGGGCGTCGCCGTCGGGGCTCACGGCAACGTGAGTAACACGTCTTCGGCGCGCCAGCAGCGCGATAGCCGATCCGGCGCGACTCGCTCGAGCGGCGGCTCCTCGGCGCACGCCTCGACGCGCATGGGGCAGCGATCGGCGAAGCGGCACCCGGACGGAAGCCTGCGCATGTCGGGCACGATGCCCTCGATCGTTCGGAGACGTTCTCTGTGGCCGTCGACGACGCCGGAGCCTTCGCGGGGAATGCTGCCGAGGAGGCCGCGGGTGTATGGGTGCATCGGGCGGGCGAAGATCTCTTGGACCGGCGCGCTTTCGACGACGCGCCCCGCGTACATGACGACGACCCGCTCCGCGTTCTCCGCGACGAGGCCGAGGTCGTGCGTGATGAGCAGGACGCTCATCGCGAGGCGCTGCTGGAGGTCCCGCAAGAGCGCGAGAATCTGTGCCTGGATGGTCACGTCGAGCGCGGTCGTCGGCTCGTCCGCGAGGAGGAGCATCGGTTTGCATGCGAGCGCCATGGCGATCATCACGCGCTGCCGCTGCCCGCCGGACAGGCGATGGGGATAGGCGTCGACGTTCGTCTCGGGCTCGGGCATGCCGACCATCCGCAGGAGCTCGACCGCGCGTTCGCGCGCCGCTCTCCGTCGGACTCGCTCGTGAAGGACGATGGCTTCGATGATTTGCCAGCCGACCGTATAGACGGGGTTGAGGCTCGTCATCGGCTCCTGGAAGATCATCGAGACGAGCTTGCCGCGCACCCCGCGCATCTCGCGCTCCGAGAGGTGCAGCAGGTCCCGCCCGTCGAGCTCCACCGAGCCCGACTCCACGCGGCCGGGAGGGGACGCGACGAGGCGCAGGATCGAGAGCGCGGTCACGCTCTTGCCGCAGCCGCTCTCGCCGACCAGCGCCACCGTCGATCCGCGCGGCACTTCGAAGGAGACTTGATCGACGGCCCGGAAGGCCCCGCCGTCGGTATGGAACGTCGTGACGAGGTCACGCACGCGCAGCAGGGGCGACGCCTCCATCGATTCACTCTTCGGGATAGACGAGTGGGGCGCCCGGGTCGAGATCGCCGCGCGGCGCTCGTTGTGGCAACGTGGAGGGCGAGCCGCATTTCGCATGCCCACCCGCTCCCGCGTCGCCGCCGTCGTATCCGCCGCGCTCTCTTCGGCGGCGTCCGCGGGGTGCATGACCCACCCGCGGATGTGCGCGTCCGAGTCCGACTGCACGGCGCAAGCTTCTTGCGTCGCAGGGCGATGTGTCGCCCAGGGCGCGACCGCGGCCATCGACACCGCGCGCCGCCTCGTCTTCTTTCCGGTCGACGTGGCATACGTCGGCCCCGGCGCGGGAGGCCGCCACGACGCGACGGTGACCCTCGGTCGGACCGGCGACGAGGGCGCCGTCTTGCTGCTCCGCTTCGCGGCGCCGTTGCCTCCGGAGGCCACCGTGCTCGAGGCGTACCTCGTGCTGGAGCGGCCGGCGGCCATCGACGTCGATCCCGCGCCGATCGTCTTGCACGCCGTGCGCATCGTCGCGCCGTGGGACGGCCGCTCCGTCACGTGGGCGGGCGCGCCTCGAACGCAAGAGGTCGGCGCGCCGACGACGCGGGTGTTCCCGGCCGCGGGGCCGCTCGTCCGGCTCGACGTGCGCCCGCTCGTGCAGCGCTGGCGACGGAGGACGGGCAATGACTTCGGCGTGGCGGTCGAGGCCGAGGGAGCGTCCGCGAGCGCGGGGACGACGACCGGCGTGGCGGTCGCGCTCGCGCCCTCGGTGGGTAGCGACTATGATCCCGTCGTCGGTTACCTCGCTGCGCCCGCCGGTGCGCCGCATCCCTTCGACGGGTTCGACGGGCGGGGCGGAGGGGGTTCGGAGGTCGCGCGGCCGGGCCGCGACCTGGTCGGTCCGAGGCTCGAAGTCTACGTGCGCTGATCCTCCGCGAACACAATGGGAAGTGCGATGACGACGCCGACCACTCCGCTCTTCGCGTTCCTCGTGGCCGGCTCGCTCGCTCTCGCCTGCAATCGGGACAAAGCCCCGGCCGATCCCCCGAGTGCCGCGCCGGCCGCTCTCTCGAGCCCCGCGTGTGGTCACGCGGCTTGCGGCGACGGTTACTTCGTCGACGCGCTGCCGTCGTCGTGCGCGGTGGGTGAAGTCTGTACGCTCGCGCTGACGCTGGTCGCGACCGGCGACTATCACATCAACGACGAGTACCCGTACAAGTTCAAGGGCGACGACGCACCCGGGCTCGAGTTCCAAGGCAAGAGCGCCGACGGCCGCGGCGTCTTCACGAAAGCCGCCGGCGACTGGACGAAGACCGACGAGAAGACCGGCCGCATGGGCGTCGCGTTCACGTCGCGCGACGCCGCCGACAAGCACGTCTCGGGCATCTTCAAGCTGAGCGTGTGCTCGGCGCAGAACTGTCGCCTCGAGCAGCCTAGGCTCGACGCGCGGGTGGCCGTCCGCTGAGGGGCCGAGGTGCGGAGAGCGCGTGACGAAGGACGGACATGTCCGCCGAATTGGAGTTACGCTGGAAGGACCCATGAGCGAAGCGCGCGACGCCGCGTCCCAGGTCAAGGCGATCGCCGAGCACGTCGAGCAACGCTTTCGCGCCGGACGACGCGTCCTGTCGTTCGCCGAGTTCCTCGGCTTGTTCGACGAGGAGCCGGTGCGTTACTCGCGCGACGCGAGCCGCTACCTCCGCGACGTCCTCGACCACTACGGCACGACCCAGGTGCGCCATCCATGGGGGGACTTCACCCGGTACAACCTCTTCGACCTGCCGTGGGAGCCTCTCGCGCAGGACGACGGCGCTCCCGGCCGAAAGCCGGGCGCCGGCGAGAAGCGGCTGCCGCGGGGCGCGCTCATCGGACAGGAGCACGTCCAGGAGGAGATTTACCGGTCGCTCTCGAACTTCGTCCGCGAAGGCCGGCCGAACCGGCTCATCCTCCTTCACGGGCCGAACGGCTCCGCCAAGTCGACCATCGCGCAATGCCTGATGGCGGGCCTCGAGCATTACTCGACGCTCGACGAAGGCGCGCTCTATCGCTTCAACTGGGTCTTCCCCTCCCAGAAGACGATCCGCGGCGCGTTGGGGTTCGGGCCCGAGAAGGCGACTGCCGGCGCGACGACGTCGTACGCGCACCTCTCGGACGAGGAGGTCGACGCCAAGCTCCTCGTCGAAGTGCGCGACCACCCGCTCTTTCTCGTGCCGGGGCCGGACCGCATCAAGCTCCTCGAGGCCGCGTACAAGCGCGTCGGCGCGGCCGAGCCGCCCAACGATTGGATCCTCCGCGGGCAGCTCTCGCACAAGAGCCAGCAGGTGTTCGAGGCCCTCCTCGCGTCGTACGACGGGTCGTATGCCGAGGTGCTCAAGCACGTCCAGGTCGAGCGCTACTTCATCTCCCGGCGCTACCGGGTGGGCGCGGTCACGATCGGCCCGCAGCTCAGCGTCGACGCGGCGGAGCGGCAGGTCACGATGGACCGTTCGCTCCAGTCGCTGCCGGCGTCGCTCCAGGCGGTCACGCTGTACGAGGCGAAGGGAGAGCTCGTCGACGCCGCGGGCGGACTCCTCGAGTTCAGCGATCTGCTCAAGCGGCCGCTCGACGCGTTCAAGTACCTGCAGCTCTCGATCGAGACCGGCGAGGTGGCTCTGACCGCCCAGAACGTCCAGCTCAATTGCTGCATGATGGGGAGCGCGAACGAGCTCCACCTCGACGCCTTCCGCGAGCACACCGAGTTCGCGAGCTTCCGCGGCCGGCTCGAGCTCGTGCGCGCGCCGTACCTCCGGAGCCACGAGCAAGAGCGCCAGATCTACGACACCCACGTCGCGCCGCAGATCCGCCGTCACGTCGCGCCCCACGCGACCGAAATGGCGGCGACCTTCTCGGTCTTCACGCGGATGCGCAAGCCCAACCCCGACCGTTACCCGCGCGCGATCGGAGCGATCGTGTCGACCTTGAGCGCCGTCGAGAAGGCGGACCTCTACTCGCAAGGCAAGGCCCCCGAGCGGCTCGATGCCGACTCGCAGAAGCTCCTTCGCTCGGCCATCAAGGACGTGTGGGCGGAGAGCGACTCGTATCCCATCTACGAGGGCCGCGTCGGGGCCAGCCCCCGCGAGCTCCGCGCGGCATTGCTCGACGCGGCGCAGTCGACCGTCTATCGCTGCCTCAATCCGCTCGCGGTCATCGAAGAGATCGACGCGCTCTGCCAGCGCAAGAACGAATTCGATTGGCTCCAGCAAGACCCGATCGTCGGCGGCTACCACGACGTGAAGGTCTTCCGCGACACGCTCCTCTCGCGCCTCCTCGCGGCCTCGGAGTACGAGCTCTACGTGACGAGCGGCTTCGTCCAGGAGCAGCAGTACGCCGATCTCTTCGACCGGTACGTCCAGCACGTGAGCGTCTGGGTGAAGCGCGAGCGCCTCTTCAACCGCGTCACGCAGCGGTACGAGGAGCCCGACGAGAAGATGATGGCCGAGGTCGAGCGCCTGCTCGACGTGAAGGGCGACCCGCAGGACTCGCGACGGCAGCTCATCAGCGGCATCGCCGCGTGGGCGCTCGACCACCCCGGGCAAAAGGTCGACGCCGCCACCGTGTTCCCGCACCACTTGAAGCGCATGCGCG
Organism: Polyangiaceae bacterium; assembly: GCA_036500865.1. GTDB lineage: Bacteria > Myxococcota_A > Polyangia > Polyangiales > Polyangiaceae > Palsa-1150. The sequence continues at coordinate 27,404 of DASYBG010000044.1, read as the reverse complement.
AGGCGATCTTCGCCGATCGCCGGCAGTCGGTCGCCTCACTTGCGCGGGACGTCGTCCTCCTCGTCCGCGAGGACGGCGCCGGCCTCGACGCCGAGCGAAAGCGCGACGCGCAAGCGACCGTCGACCGTCTCTCTGCGCGCTTCGGGTACTGCCCGAACTGCGCCGCCGACGCGGCGAGCCTCCTGGTCCGAAAGCGCTTTCAGGACCTCGTCGTATAGCCCCGGATCTTCTCCCGCGCCGTCTTCACGCCGAAGATTTCGGGGATCGCCGGGTCGACGATAGGCCCGAGGAGGACGCTCGCGAGGATGGCGGCGAGGCGGAGCGCCAGGATGTCGGCCGGGTCTTGCCGCTCGACGAGCCACACCGTACCGCACCGCTTGGCGAGGAGCGCGAGGCCTCCGCCGCGTCCGCCCTCCGCCGCCTCGGCGAGGGCATGGTCCTCGGGCACGGTATTTCGCGCGTGCGCTGCGCGCACCCCCGGAGTCGCGCCGTCGGGGGCGACGACGAACGAGAGATCCTCCGGCGCCGCCGACGCGAAGCCGAGGCGTGCCGCGAAGAAGCGCGACGCGTGCTGGTTCCACGCATCGATGTCGACGGCGCCGCCCGACTGCGAGAAGACCAGGTAGCCCTCCTCGCGCGCGTTCGGGGTTGGGCTCACGCTCGAGGACGGGCTCATCGTGTCGCCGGCACCGGCATTGCGCGTAGCACCCTGGGAAAGCCGGCGCTACGCTCGCTGCCCTGCATGGCCGCGCCGCCCGCCATCGCCGACGCGCACTGTCACCTCGACGCGGGCTACTTCCCCGAGGGCGCCGCCGCGGTGATGGACCGGGCGCGCGACGCCGGCGTCGTCGGCTTCGTCGTCGTCGGCGTGGGCCGTGACCTCGAGTCCGCCCGCGCGGCGGTCGCCCTGGCGGAGCGCGATCCGGCCCGCGTCTGCGCGTGCGTCGGCATCCACCCGCACGACGCTGCCTCCTGGAGCGAGGCGGCCCACGAAGACCTCCGCGCGCTCGCCGCCCGGCCGGAGGTCGCAGCGGTCGGCGAAATCGGCCTCGACTACCATTACGACCACTCGCCGCGCGAGGTGCAGCGCGACGTGTTCGCGCGGCTCGTCGGCCTCGCCCGCGATCTCGGAAAGCCCATCGTCGTCCATACGCGATCGGCGCCCGAGGACACGCTCGCCATCCTCGAACATGAGCAAGCACGCGACGTGGGCGGCATCATCCACTGCTTCAGCGAGGACCGCGCCTTCGCCGCGCGCGCGCTCGACCTCGGCTTCGATCTCTCGTTCTCCGGCATCGTCACGTTCAAAGGGGGCGACGCCGTCCGCGACGTCGCCGCGTGGGCCCCCCTCTCTCGCATCCTCGTGGAGACCGACAGCCCCTACCTCGCGCCCGCTCCGATGCGCGGCAAGCGGTGCGAGCCCGCCCTCGTCCTGCGGACCGCGGAGCGCGTCGCCGAGCTCCGGAAGATGACCTTGGCCGACCTCTGCGCGGCCACACTCGAGAACACCGAGCGCCGCTTTTCGAAGCAGTTCGGCGGCTCGCGCGGCTGAGACTCGCGGCCGAGCGGGGTGCGTCCTCTCGAGCGGACGGGGCGGCCCGCCTCTCTGGCGCGAGCGGCGGAGATGCTTCACGATGTGCAGTCTGACGTATCAGGCTTCACATCCGGGGCTCCAGGGTAGGACAGCCCCGCCCGCGGTCGTCTCGGTGACGCGGACGCACGGGGTGACGATCGCGGCGTCGGTCGTCGTGCACGCCGTGCTCGCGGGCCTCGTGTCCTGGGGCGCGCTCCGGTCCTTGTCGGCCGGCGCCGCCTCGAGCCTACCCGCCGAAACGCCTGGCCCGCAGCGGACGGCCGAGCCGGCGGCGGCGTTCCAGTTGCCCACGGTCGGCGAAGGCATCCTCGTCGAAGACGAGCGCTTCGACCCCACCGGCGATCCCCCGCGGATCAACGGCGGCGAAGAGGCCCCGCGGCTCGATACGGGATCGCCCGGCCGGGGCGGCGACGTCCACGCGCGGACCGCCGCGCTCAACCTCGCCGATCGCGACGACCACATGCGGCTCTCGCCGGACCTCGTGAGTCGCCTCGATCGCGATCAGCTCCAGCGCCTCCGCGTGGCGAACGAGAGGCGCTCCTGGGAGGACGAACGCGCGACGACGCATCCGACCGAGCTCTCGCTCGTCGTCACGGGCCCCGGAACGCTCCTCGAACGCCGCCCGGCTGCGCCGTCCGATCCGAGCCGCGGAGCCCTCGAGTCTCCGGCGCCCGAAGTGCGGGGTGGCGCGGTGGGCGCGGCTTCGACGGTCCACGACGACGGCGCGGTCCACCGCGGTGGTGCTCTCCTCGGCATGATCGCCGGCGCCCCGGGCGAGGGTGTGCTGCAGGGACGCCCCGGCCTCGATCATCGTGGTGCGGCCCCCATCGGGAGCGCGCGCCCCGACGTCACGCAAGGAGCGGTCTCCGTTCCGGCCCTGGACTCGGCGCGTCCGAAGGACAATGTCGACAGCGAGCAGGAGGTCGCGACCACGATTCGCTCGCTCGTCCACGCGAGCGCCGCGGGCGGTCTCGCCGGAGACGGGCAAGGGGGCGACGGAGCCGGCGGAGAGGCCGGCGCGGGCGGCGCGTCGGGAGCGGGATCGCACGCGCGTCCTCTCGGCGCGGGAGACGGCGATGTCTTCGACTACAACACCAGCGACCCGCGTCTCGTGCCCTACTTCCGCGAGCTCCACGCTCGCATCGATCCTCTCTGGGCAAACGCATTCCCCAAGAGCGCCCTCCTCGACTTGAAACAAGGGACCGTGATCTTGGAGTTCACGATTGCCTCCGACGGGGCCGTCGCCGTCACGTGGCCTCCGGTGCGACCGAGCGGCATCGACGAGTTCGACGCCAACTGCGCGACCGCCGTCCGGCGGGCCGGGCGGCTGCCGCCCATCCCGCGCGAGCTCGGAATGCGAAGCATCCGTGTGCGCGCGCCCTTCACGCTCAACAACCCCGTCATCAGGTAGGTGGCAAACTTCGCGTCTCGTCGAAATGCGCCCGGAAAAATCAGGGGTGCCCGAATGAAAGGCGCGGCGCGCGCTGCGCCATTTGCGTAAGTACAGGACCAGATGCGAGAAAGCTTGGTTGTTCCGGCGTCACTCCTTGTGGTCCTGTTGACCGCGCCGCCCGCCTCGGCCACGGATTACTGGGTCGGCCCCCCGGGCACCGGGAGCGACCGCAACGCCGGCACCCAGGCCGCGCCTTTTGCGACCTTCGGGATGGGCGCGCGCACGGCGCAGGCGGGCGACACCGTCCACATCCACGGGGGCGTCTATTCGGAGTCGGTCGTCCCGTCCCACTCGGGCACGGCGAGCGCATGGATCACCTTCGAGGCGGCGCCGGGCGAGCTGCCCATCCTCGACGGCACCAACAACGCCGGGACCGGCTTCAGCGCGGGCGGCACGGGCTTCATCCGCGTCATCGGCATCGCGTCGCGCCGCTACGGCTCGAGCGGGTTCGACAACGGATTCACGAACTCCGTCGGCAACGTGCAATTCATCGATTGCATCGCCGACAACAACGGCATCAACGGGATCGCGTTTTACAAGGCCACGGGCGTCCTCATTCAGAACAGCCTCGTCCTCCACAACGGCAACCAGCTCCCGTCGTGGTCGAGCGGGGTGAACCTCTTCACGGCGGGCGGCACGTTCCAGGACAACCAAGTGATCGGCAACGTCTCGTTCGAGAACATCGACATCTCGACCACGCACAGCACGCCGACCGGCCACCCGACCGACGGGAGCGGGTTCATCCTCGACGAGCAGAGCACGGGCGCGCTCTTCGAGAACAACATCGGCTTCAGGAACGGCGGGTCGTGCATCCGGCTCACCAACAGCTCGGGCGCGCACATGATCAACAACACGTGCTTCAGCGACGCGATGAACCCGGACGACGGGACTCCGTCGAACCCCGCCGAGATATTCTTCTCCGACGCCACTACCACGACGACGAACGTCATCGTCGCGAACGATCTGGCGGTCCCGAACACCAACAACATCGGAATCAACGCGACGAAGGGCACGGGGTCGGCGTTCCTCAAGAACCTCACGACCGGCGCCGCCGCGCTCTTCACGAACGCGACCGCGGCCGACTTCGTCCCCGCGGCGAGCGCGACGAGCGTCATCAACCAGGGCGACGCGACCAACGCGCCCTCGACCGACATCGGGTTCGACCCGCGCTGCATCACGCAGACGGGCGTGACCGTCGTCGGCACCGCCGTCTCTTGGTGGTCGTACTACGTCGACTACACGTACATCTCGACGGTCGGCGTCGCCGCTTGCTTCCATCCCGCGGTGCGGCCGCAGGGCGGCGCGCCGGACATCGGCGCGTACGAGGTCGGCGGCGTCCTCTCCGACGCGGGGGTCGGTCCGACGGGCGGCTCGAGCAGCAGCTCCGGCGGGACGGCGGGCAGCTCGAGCAGTTCGGGTGGCGCCAGCAGTTCGAGCAGCAGCTCCGGGAGCACGACGGGGGGCGCCAAGGACGCGGGCGCGGTGGGGAGTAGTGGCTCCGGCAGCTCTTCCAGCGGCTCGGGCGGCGCCACCGGCGGGAGCTCCAGCGGAGCAGGGGGCGCGTCGAGCAGCGGCGTATCGAGCAGTGGCGGCGCGTCGAGCAGCGGCGGCGCGAGCACGTCGGGCGGTGGCGGCGCGGACGCGTCGACGCCCCCTGCACGAGGCGCCAGCAGCTTCTCGGGCGGTGACAATGCGACGGGCTGCGACGTGGCGCCCGGAGCGCCCGGGCTCCCGACGTGGGCTTCGGCCGCGCTCGCATGCATCGCGGCCGCCGGCATGCGGCGTCGCCGCAGAGCGCGGTAGTCGCGCGTCTCTCCGGCAAGGAGTCGGCCCGGCGTCCCGCGAACGTGCAGACTACAAGGTCCCGCCGTGACGGCGAGGCGCGCCGCTCAACGTCGCGTCGATTCGACCTGCGCCCGGACGAACGGAGGCACGTACACGGCGTCGAGATCGAACGCGGAGAGCGCCGACGCGAGCGTCAGGATGCGGTCTGCAGCGGAGAGCGACGAGTCCATCAGCACGACCGGCTGGCCGCGCAACCAGCAAAGTCCACCCCGTCCGTGGAGGAGCTCGCCGGGGAACGCTTCGACGCGCACGGCGACCCCGAGCCGCGACGCCAGCGCCTCGAGCTCGCCGAGCAGCCGTACGCGCGTCACAGCATCGAGCGTACCATCTGGGTCTCGTTCGACTGAATGGCACAGCGGGCCGCGACATTCGCTCATCCGGTGCGTCGAGCACGGAAAACTCCATATATCCCGGGATTACTCCATCCTTTGTGAGCCATTTCGCCGTCGCGTCGTCACTTCGCGGCCCGTGAGTCCACGCGTATCCCGCACTCCCCACGATCGAAATGCCATCTTTCGGCGTGTCGCGGCCACGGGCGCCACCCTCGCCATTGCCGCCGTCGCGCCGCCCGCGCTGGCGGCCGGCACCTGGACGGCCGCGCCCTCCAGCCCCACCAACGGCGGTCCCGCGTTCGGTCTGTGGCTGCTGACCGATGGCACGGTCCTCTCGCACGGCAACGCCCTGAACAAGTGGGTGAAGCTGACGCCCGACAAGACAGGCAGCTACGCGAACGGGACGTGGACGACGGTCGCCACGAGCGCGTACGCGCGCGGGGGCGCGCAAGAGCACGTGCTCAAGGACGGCCGATTCTTCGAGGCGGGCGGTGAGTTCATCTACATCGAGCCCGGTTGCACGGCGAACTGCGCCCAGCCGCCGAACGGCTCGCCCCTCTTCAAGAACGTCGAGATCTACGATCCCGTCGCGGATACGTGGACGATCGAGGCGTCGGGTCTCTTCGACATCGGCGATACCGGCAGCGCGACGATGGCCGACGGCCGCATCCTCGACAGCACGCGCACCGGCTCGCAGACGCAGATCTACGACCCGACGGCCAACGCGTGGACCGCCGGACCGAACATCCCGAGCGGCAGCGGCGACGAGAACGCGTGGTCTGCGCTGCAGAACGGGGGCTTCCTCGCGGTCGCCCCGCACGGCGCGTCGATCTACGACCCCGCGACCAACACGTGGAAGGCCACCGGCGCCCTGCCGGCCGCGCTGACCGTCAACCTGCCGCAGTTCGGCGCCATCCAGTTCGGCGACGTCGCCGGCGTCTCGCTGATGTTCGACGGGCGGGTGCTGGCGTATGGCGAGGGCACGACGGCAATCTACACGCCGGGTCCGACCGCGGCCGACCCGGGCACTTGGGCCGCCGGGCCCGACCTGCTCACGGGGGCGGTCACCACCGTCGAACCGGGCAACGAGGCCGAGGACGAGTACACGGTGACCGAGCCGAACGGAAAGGTCATGGTCCCGACGTATCCCTTCCAGGGATCGCCGAACCTCCTTCAGGAGTACGACCCGACGACGAACACGTTTGCGTCGATCCCCCCGCCGCCCGACCGCTCGGGGCCCTATCCGGTGAGCTTCCTCAACCTACCGAACGGGCAAGTGATGGTCACGGCGGGTGCGCTCGACTGGCTCTACACGCCCGACAGCGCACCGCAGGACGCGTGGCGGCCCACGGTGACGTCGGTCGCGTTCAACGGGAACGCCACGTACACGCTCACGGGCACGCAGATCTCGGGCCTCATCAACGGAGGTGACGAGGGAGACGACATGACGATGGCGGAGAACTACCCCATCGTTTGGCTCACGGACGCCTCGGGGAACGTTTTCTACTGCCGAACCTTCAACTTCAGCAGCATGGTGCCGAGCGTCGGGCCGGCGCCGGAGACGGCCCAGTTCACGACACCGGCGGCCCTTCCGGCCGGCTCGTATCAGCTCTTCGTGTCGGCGGTCGGTGTTCCGTCGAAGGTCGGCTTCGGGTTCACGGTCGGCGTCGGCGGCACCGGTCCGAGCGACGCGGGGGCCGTGGTCGTCGTCGACGCGGGCGCTCCGGTCGACGCCGGCAAAGCCATGGACGCCGGCAAGGTCGACGCGTCCGTCGGCGATGCGGGCCGCGGTAGCAGCTCGGGGACGGGAAGCAGTTCGAGCGGCAGCGGGTCCTCGAATGGCGGCGGGTCCTCGAGCGGCACCACGGGTTCGAGCAGCGGGTCGTCGAGCGGCGTGACCACCGGGTCGAGCGGGGCCCCGACGGGCTCGAGCGGCGGCAACTCGAGTGGGGCCGTGAGCAGCTCCAGCAGCGGAGCCGGGAGCTCGGGAGCCTCGAACGACGCCGGCGACGGATCCGGCGAGCCGGGCACCCCGTCGGGCTGCGGATGCGGTGTGGTCGGCGAGCCCGATGGGCCCGCGGGTCTCGCGCTGTTCCTGGGTGGAATCGGAATGGTCGGAGTTCGGTGGCGGCGGCGGCCGCGCAAGGGCGGTTCCGTGTGACGGCGCAAGCGACGCATACGACGAGCCTCCCTCACGGTGGGCTCTCTTCGTTCACCCCGCGGACCGAACGGGTGAGGGACGTGGACGCGAGCGCGTTCGACCGGGGCCGCCTCGGCAGCCGCGCGCTCAACGCCATCGAGCTCCTGTGGGGACGCGACGCGAAGCGCGGCCACCTCTTGGAGCCGGACGCGTACGAGCGGCTCCGGCGCGCGCGCGGCATCGGCGAGCGCTCGATCGCGCAGATCGAGCGCGCCGTGGTCGCATGGGGCTTCGACGGCATCGGCGGCCGCCGCGCGTTCGACACGGGTGGCCGGAAAGAGTGGACGCACCGCAACCGCCTGGAGGCCATTCTCCGCGAGGTCGGGCCGAGGGACATGCTCCTGCTCCTGGGGCAGCTCTGCGAGGAGCGCGTCGCGTCCTGCCGCCAGAAGGTCTCGCGGCGCTCGTCGCGCCTGCGGCGGGCTCGCTCCGAGCGCGCCATCGTCTACTACTCGGTCTGCAGCGAATACTTCCGCCGGTGCGCGGAGGGCGCGCCTGCGAAGGCGGAGCGCTGAGTCCGACCGGGGGTGGAGCGAGGCCTTCAGAAGACGCGGCTCGGCCCGGGCGTCCACGCGAACGTCGTGCTCGCACCGATGGCCGGGAACGATACCCGTTCGAGCTTTCCGTCGTTCCATACGAGCCACGACGTGGAAGCGTCGTCGAGGGCGACGTCGCTCTCGACCTCGATGCGCGCGGGCCGGCCGTCGTCGACCGACGCGGCGCGGACGCGCGCCCGGCAGACGGTGACCTCCTCGCCCGTGCGCATCGGGTGGGAAGGGGCTCGGTAGAGCGTCTCGAAGGCGCCGTGGAGGAAGCCCGGGCTCGCCGCTTCCAGGGCGAAGGCCGCAGGCCCCGTGCGCGTGAGAGTGACCGCCGCCCGCGCCCCTGAAAGCCACGCCCAGCAACCCATGCGCGCGCTCTCCGACTGCAGCAGGGCCGGGACATACATGCTGACCATCGGGTCGGAGCCGGCGACGAGGAAGATGCGCGGGGCCGACGCATCTGCGACGCGTGCCGCGACCTCGGTCCCGCGCGCCATCGCGGCCATCGAGCGCTCATTGCCAACTTGGTTTATCGGCAAGAGCAAGAGATGGACGACCGCAAGGATCGTCCCCCCGATCCGCCGCACGATCACGAAGCGCCCACGCTCGAACGCGTGTACGAGCAGCGTGGCCAGGACGGGCGCGAACCCCAAGTTCGGGACGAGGAGCTCACGGGCCCCCGGGAATCCGCCCACCCCTGCCAGGAGCGCCACGCAGCCTCCGAGCGTGAGCCAGCCGAGGTCCCCCCGCTCGCTCTCGGGGATCTGCCCCGCGCACGCTCGCCAGAAGCCGACGAAGAGGAGCGTCGCCACCGCGCCGACCCAGGCGAGCACCCGACCGAGCCCGATGGCCGCCGCCTCGGAGGGTACGCCCATGATCGCGTCGCCGAGCATCGTCGGGAGGCGCGTGAGCGCCGCGGCGAGAAAAGGACCGGGATCGGACAGAGGAGAGACATAGCCGGTGCTCGCGCGCGCCCCGCCGCCCACGAGCGCATAGACCAGCAGGTACGCGAGCACGAGCGCGGTCAGAGGGGCCGCCCTCCGCAAGCGATCCCGCAGCGCCGGCGCCGCGCCGGGCCCAACGAGGTCGTACGCGACGGCGAACGCGAACCCTCCGAGGGCGCTCTCTCCCGACAGGAGGCCGACGGTCAGCATCGACGGGGCGAGCCATCGACCCGCACGCCATCCGTCCCGCCGGTGCCGCACGTGCGCCGCGATCCCCGCCGCCGCGCACAGCGCCGCCGGGAGCCCGTAGCGCGCCGACGGCCACGCGAAAGGAAAGACCGTGGCGTCGGAGAGCGCGAAGAGAAGGAGCGCCAAGGTGGCCGTCGGTGCAGGGAGAAGCCGACGGAAGAAGGCGTTCACGACGAAGAGCAGCGCCGCGTACCAGAGGAGCGAGTGGACGTGCCACGGAAGCGGATGTCGGCCGAACAGCGCGAGATCGAGCGCCAGGAGCGCGCTCGGGAGCGGCCGAACGAAATGGAGCCGGAGCGCCGGCGTCGTCCACCAAGGCATCTGCCCCGCGGCGATCGCGCGCTCGACGCCGAGGTCGGTGCCCGGCGTGAAGCGATAGAGGTCCCACCACGGCGGACTGTGGGGCGCGCGCTGCTCGAGGTAGCTGATGAGCGCGTAGTCGTCGCTGAAGAACCCGATGGCGAACGACGGCAGCGCGAGCGCGAGGGCCAGCGCGATGACGAAGAGAGGCGCGCGCGGGCGCGACAGCCAACGCATGTACGACGACGTTAATCTCGGGCAGCGCGGCGGCCCGCGAAATGTTTGCGTCGAACGTCAGAGCGAGTCGACGAACGAGACCAGCGACGCGCTCCCGACCCCGGCGTCGACGACCCCGGGCAGCTCCACCAGAAACCAAGTGGTCGACCAGGCGAGCGCGCCTCCCGCGGCGATCGGCACGTAAGGGCCTTGCGCCTCGAGCTCGACGTACGCGCCGTCGCCGCTCGCGAACATCTCGACCTCGGCCTCGCCCGGCGCCGCGGCGCTGGCCGACACGTCGGGGAACTTCTTCACGAAGAGCAGCCCCCCGCTCGCCTGCGCGAGCCAACCGCGCGCCGCTGTCGCGAAGAACTTGGTGTCGGCCGACGTCGCCGCCGTGTCCGCGTCGAACCAGGTCGCCCCTCCGGCCTCCGTCGTCGGCAGCGGCGGCCCGCTGTCCGCGCTGTACGCCGTCGACCCGGTCGGGAAGAACATGAGGCCCGTCGGCCGAACGCGCGTCACTTCCCAAGGGGCGAAGGAGCGCGCGGCGGACGCGCCGTTGGAGATCGTATAGGCGATCGACACGGCGCCGGTCACCGCGTCGACGGAGAACGCCTTGGTGATGGCGACGCCCAGCGTAGCGTTCGTCGAGCCACGCAACGTGAGCGTGCCTCCGTCCACCGACGCCGCATAGGGCAGGCTGTCGATCTCCGGCACGGGGGGCCATCCCCAGTCGGCCTGAGGGCTCGTCCAGAACGTGGAGCCGTAGTTGATGGCGTTGGTGCTCGGCCCGGTGAGCACGTTCTGGCCCGCGAGCGAGAACGTGACGACCCGTCCGCCGGTCTGCGGGTCGATCTCCAGGACGAGCTGGTTCCACGAGAACACGTAGTGTCCGCCGCTCAGGACGGGCACGACGGTGGACGCATCGGCGGCGTCGGACCCCTGCGCGTCGCTCGCTTCGACCGTCGCGGCGGTCCCGTCGATCGCGGCCTCTGCCTGCGCATCGTCCGCGCCCCCGTCGACGGCCTGCGCCGAGCTCTCAGCTTGCGCGTCGTTCGCGTCGGCCACGGTGGCGTCTCCATTCACAGCTTGCGCCGATCCTTCGCCTTGCGCGTCGTCGGGCACAGACCCCGCGTCGACCCCGGGCAGCGCGGCGTCGCCGACCGTCGCATCCGGGGCCGTGCCGTCGGCGCTCGCCTCGTCCGCCGGCTCGTCGACGATCCCCGCATCCGGCGAGGCATCGAGCAGCGGTTCATCGCCCGTGTCGGCGAGCGTGGTGTCTTCGATGGGTGGCGCGGCGTCGGGCGTGGGTTCTTCGGTCGGCGGTCCGCCGTCCGTGGTCGCATCCGCGGCGCCCGTGGCCGCCTCTTCGGCCGTCGTGTCGTCCACGGCGGCTTCACCCGCAGTCGCGTCCCCTCCGTCTGCGACGGAGGCGTCCGGGCCGGGCGCTCCGCCGTCCGTGTCGTCCGCGCTGCCGTCTTCCGGAATGAACCCGACACGCAGAGGCGACGAGCAAGCGCTGCACGCGAAGAGACCCAGGGCAAACAGGCCGCGAAGGCGCACGATCGCCCTCCACGCTGCGCCCCCGGCCGCAAAAACGCAAGCCGTCAGGACGGCGACGTCGACTTCGGGTACGGAAACGCCGCCGTTGGCTCGGTCTTCACGACGTCGTGGAAGCGACGCACGTCGAGGACGAGGTTCCCGTCGGGCGTCTCGGACAGGACGTCGGCATAGCGGGCGCCCCAGAGGATGTTCATATGCTCGTATTCGTGGCGCGCGTGCACCGGCTGATACGACGTATCGTCGGTCCCGAAGAGGCTCACGATGAGCTCCACCTCCTCGCTGGCGAACGTCTCGGGCGTCGCCCCGCGGATCGGGCTTCGTTCGTCGATGGCGTGCATGATCGTCCACGACCGCGCGACCGCGGGGCTTCGCTCGCGCGCGAGCGGCAGATCGACGAGGCGGTAAAACGTCTGCCCTTCTGCCGTGCGCACCGTCCGCGACATCGTCACGTGGACCGTCGCTTCGACGATCGTATTCCCCCGTTCGTTTCCTACGCGCACCATCAGCGTCGGCACGCCATCCATCAGCGAGATGACCGCCCTTCGCGAGAACGCGACCCGCCCGAGCGGCCGCGCGAACTTGGAGAAGACGAGCCCCGTCGCGAGCGCCGTGAAGATCAGGCTCACGACCGACTGCGCCACCATGACGACGTTCGCCGCCTGCGACTCCGGGTACATCGCCCCGTAGCCGACGGTCCCCATGGTCTGGACGCTGAAGTAAAACGCGTCGGCGAACGACCCGGCCCTCGAATGAGCGACGCCGCCGGTCACCATGTACGCCACGGCGAAGAGCGCGTTCGTGAAGAGAAAGGCGCCCGCGATGAACGAGACGAGGACCGTCCACGACGTCCGCAGCAGCCAGTGGTACCAGTCGCCGGAGACGCGCTTGGCCCCGACGACCTGGATCGAGTACGAGCGCTTGTCGGGAGGGGGTTCTTGGGAGGGCGAGCCGGCCATGGGTCGCGCAGGCTAGTCGCGGGCCGCGGCCATGCTAGCGTGCCTCCGTGTCTGGGACGGCGCGCCTCGCGCAAAAGCTGGAATCGTCGGCCAAGAGCGGAGACCGACCGACCATCAAAGTCGTCGCCGAACGCGCGCAGGTGGCCATCAGCACCGTCTCGCGCGTCTTGAACGGGGGTGTCGCCAGCACCAGCGCCCGGAGCCGCGTCCAGCTCGCGATCCAGGAGCTCGGGTATGCCCCCTCGGTCGCCGCGCAAAGCCTCGTCACCCGCCGGACCGGGTGCGTCGGCCTCGCGGCGAGCTCCAGCCAGAGCTCCTGGTTTTCGCAGATCCTCGCCGGCGTCGAAGAGGCCCTCCTCCCGAGCCGCAAGAGCGTTCTGCTCGCGAGCATGATGCACGGCGGCCAGTACGACCCGACCGCGGTGTCGGCGTGGATTCGAGAGGGCCGCGTCGACGGGCTCGTCTTCGTGCGCTTCGCGCGTCGCAATCGGCCGCTCTTTGCTGCGGCGGTGAGGGCGGCGCTTCCGGTGGTCCTCATCGCCCCGGACGTCGGAGCCCCCGCGAACTTCATCGCCCGTTGCGACAACGTCGACGCCGGCAAGCTCGTGGGGCGTCACCTCGCCGACCTCGGGCATAGGCAAATTTCGTTTGCCGGCGGTCCGCAGGATTCGCTCGACACGCGCAACCGGCTGAAGGGCCTCGTCGACGCGCTGGGCGAACGAAGCATCCGCGTCCGCGCGCGCCATGTATGGTTCGGACCGAGCTACACCGCGGAGGCGGGCATCCGGTACGCGCGCCGCTTCCTGACCGAACGAGAACCCAACCGGCCGACCGCCGTCGTGCTCGGCAACGACGCCATGGCCCTCGGCTTCATGCGGACGCTCTTGAAGGAGGGAGTCGACGTGCCCGGCCACGTATCGGTGGTCGGCTTCGACGGCATCCCGGAAGGTGAGCTGTGCTGGCCGGGGTTGACCACCGTGGTGCAGCCGATGCGGCGCATGGCAATCCGCGCGTGCCAGGCGTTGCTCGAGTGCATCCCCAACCGCCACATGCACCGCGAGACCGCGATCGAATATGGAGTGGAGCTCCTCGTGAGGGAGAGCACCGCCGCCCCACGCTGACGGCCGGGACGCCCCCTCGCTGGAAACGGTTCCATGGTTCGGATGAAAGCTCGTGCACGGCGGGTCCCATAGAGCCATTGCACGACGCATATCCAGGCTCAGAGAACCTTTCTGTCATTGCTCTCGCGGACCGCTCCTTGAGGCCCCCATGCACCGTCTTTCCACGTGTTCATCGTTCGCCGTCGCCGTCTTCATGGTCGCGTCATGCACCCACGACACGACGAGCCCGGGCGCCGACGGCGACGGGGGAGGGTCGTCCTCGGGCGCCGGCGCGCCTTCCGGGTCCTCGGGCAGTGGATCGGGCGGTAGCGGCGCCACGAGCAGCAGCAGCTCCGGCTCGCCGAGCAGCGCGGGTGCCGCAAGCTCGTCTTCGGGCGCGAGCTCGGGATCGTCCTCGGGGGCAACCGCCTCATCGAGCTCGGGCGGCAAGTCCGCTTCTTCCTCGAGCTCGAGCGGCGGGTCTTCGTCGTCGAGCTCGGGGGGGAAGTCTTCCTCTTCCTCGAGCGGTGCGTCTTCGTCGAGCTCGGGCGGTGGCGCGTCCATTGGGGCCTCGGGGCTGCCCACGCCGCCGGGCGCAGGGGGTGTCGCGAAGCCTTCGGGCGCCGCGGGCGGGCTCGCGGTCGTGAACTGGGCTGGCTTCAAGGCGGCTGTATCGTGGACGTTCGACGATTCGCAGCCCTCGCAGATTGCGCACTACGCGGAGCTCCAGGCCGTCGGTATCCCGATGACGTTTTACATCAGCTCGGGCAACAGCACCGAAGCGGGCTACGACGCGACGTTCTCGCAAGCCATCCAGGACGGCCACGAGATCGGCAACCACACCGTGCACCACTGCAACGCGACGACGCCGCTCTCCGGCTGCAGCTTCGGCACACCTGCCGCCGGCGCCACGGTCACCGACGAGCTTACCCCGTGCAACACGTACATCACGACGCACTTCGGCCAGAGCGGCGTGTGGACGGGCGCGTCTCCGTTCGGCGACACCGGATACGACACCGCGGCCTCGTCGCTCTTTTTCATATATCGCGGCGTCGGCGGCGGCACGATCGGCCCGAACGACGCGACCGATCCGTACAACCTGCCCATCCACCTGGCCGCTTCCGGTGAAACGGCGGCGAGCTTCAACACCGCCACCGATCAGGCGCAAACGGGCGGACGCTGGCTCATATTCCTAATCCACACCATCCTGCCGACGACCGCCAATTGGTACAACCCGGTCCAGATCACGGACGTGACGGGAGGCATGATGCACGGGCAGCAGCTCGGCGACGTGTGGATGGACACCTTGGAGAACGTCGGCGCGTACTGGCGCGCGCAAAAGATCGTTTCGGCCGCGACGCCGACGACGTCCGGCAGCGCGCAGACTTGGACGTGGACATTGCCGGGACACTTCCCGTCGGGGAAGTTCCTCCGTGTCACCGTCACGGGGGGCACGCTTGCTCAAAGCGGGAAGACGCTCGCGTGGAACGACCACGGATATTACGAGGTCGCGCTCGACGCGGGGTCGCTCACCCTGTCTCCCTGAGAGTCGAGCGCGAGTCGGGTGACGCGAGGCCACGTTCGGCCGGGCTTTTGATGAGCCGATTCCCAGAGCAGGCGACTCTGCGTCCATAGCGTGCCCCAGAAACGCTTGCCTGTCTTTCGCCTGGTCGTACTCCTGCTCGGTGCATCGGCCTGCGCTGACCGCGCCGCGTCGAAGGACCACGCGGCGGCAGACGCGCGCCCCGTGGAAGCCTCGACGGGAGACGCCGCCTCGCTGTTCGATGCCGGGCCGCATGCGGTCGGCACGATTTACTCGGGCGTTCCCTGGTTTGACACGGGCGGCAAACTCGTCAACGCGCACGGCGTCGGCTTCATCCGGGTGGACGACACGTTTTACATGGTCGGCGAGCAACGCTCCGGCGCCGACGACAGTTACTCGGGCGCGCCGATCAACGCCGAAGACACCTTCACCGGCGTCAGCATGTACGCGACGAAGGACTTTGCGAACTGGACCTTCGTCGGCACCGTCGTCGAGCCCGTCCCCGGGACCATCCTCGCGGCCCCGTATTACGGCGAACGACCGAAGATTATTTACAATGCGTACAGCGGTCAATACCGCATTTACATCAAGATGCTCGATTACACGGGCGACCCGCCCGTGTACGTCGGCCAGTATGCGGTATTGACGAGCGATACCGTCTCCGGTCCCTATACTTATTTCGGCACCCTGGGCTCCGGCGGCGCCAGCGACTTTCAGGTCTTTCAGGACGCCGACGGCTCCGAGTACCTCGCGCAAGCCGGTGGACCGCTCTACCGATTTTCCGTCTCGGGCTTGAGCCTCACGACCCAGGTCGGAGACAACGCCGCGAGCGGTGAGGGCGTATCGCTCTTCAAGGCGGGCAGCACGTATTTCTGGCAAAGCTCGCAGGGTACGTACTGGCATGCGAACGATAACGCGTACGCGACAGCGGACTCGCTCACCGGCGCGTGGACGACGATGGGGTACTTCTGCCCTGCCGGCACCGAGACCTGGGACTCCCAAGACACCGCCGTCTTGCCCATCCAAGGCGCGTCTGGGACGACCTACGTTTATGTCGGCGATCGCTGGGTGAACGGCGACTTGCCGGCCTCCACGCTCGTGGTCCAGCCCATGGCGATC
Organism: Polyangiaceae bacterium; assembly: GCA_036500865.1. Lineage (GTDB taxonomy): Bacteria > Myxococcota_A > Polyangia > Polyangiales > Polyangiaceae > Palsa-1150. The sequence goes on along the minus strand of DASYBG010000044.1, from coordinate 11,448 downwards.
TCGGGATCCACCGAGTCGATCGCCGCGTATAACCCTGTCTGGAGCCTCGACGTGACCGACGGGACATGGAGCGCGGTCAGCCCCGCCGGCGTTTCCGTCAACGACGACGCGACGGGAACAGGCCCCAATCAATTCAACTACGACGGCAGCTGGTCTGCCGGGCCTTGCGCCGGGTGCTCGGGGAGACGCTCATTCCTCGGCGACGATGGGGGGGACCGCCTCCCTCGCGTTCACGGGCTCGCAGGTCTTGCTCTACGCGTCTTACGACGGAAACTCCGGGATCATGGGCGTCACGGTGAGCGACGCCGCGGGCGACGCGCTCACGCCAGAGGCGCACGTCAGCCTTCGCTACGACGCGCCGCCTGCGGGCAACGCGCTGGTCTACGCGAGCCCCGTGATGCAGAGCGGCCCGTACGTGCTCACCGTCCGCGTCACAGGTCTCAAGGACTTCTACAGCGGCGGCACGGCCTGCCATATCGATCGCGTCGAGATCGTCCCGTGACCGCCAGGGCTCCGCGGGGTCCATTCGCTCACTTCACCCGCGCGGCATGAGGGCTTCCGACGGGGCCCAACGTATTGCCGCCGCCCGGGCCTGGTCTCGATCGGCGCCGCGGCGGCCGTATGGGAGATGCCGACGATTCAGTTCTCCGCGGCGATCTGATCGATGTAGAGATTGAAATCTCGGCTCGACGGGTTCCACGTCGACAGCCGAACCTCCCACGCCACCTTCGGATCGAAGTCGGCACCTTCGCTGCCGCTCGTGAAGTCGGCAATCGGGATCGCGATCTTGTGCCACCGCCCGTCGTCGAACGCGTCGTCGTACTTCCGGAGGAGCGCCTGCGCGCTGCTCTTCTTGTGGCCATTCGAGACGAGCGATACCGAGATGTTTGCTGGGTCGGGTGCGCGCTCCTGCGAGCTTGCTTCGATACGCACCTGGAACGTGAGGTTCTTGTACGGCGTGAGATCGCTCCCCGCCGTCGCCGGATACCAGTCGAACCAGCTCCAGCCGGACCCGATCCAGCCGGACCCCTCGGCATGGAACTTGAGACCCTTGTGGCCGCCCACGCCCGCGCCGGGCGCCACCTCCAACACCGCGGTGCAATTCGGCTTGGCGTCGCACGAGGCCCAACTGCCGCCCCCGTCCCCGAACACCATGCGCCCCGTGCGCCCCATGCCGACGTTCTTGGCCGGGATGTGCGCGCCGTCCCATAGGACGAGCCGCCGCGTGTTGCCTTCGGTCTCCTGAGTCGCGCCCTCCGCCGTCGCGGGACCGCCCGCGGATCCCGACTCCGCCGGATGGAGACACGCCGGCAGCGCCAGCGACCCCGCGGCCACCCAACGCATGACGCCAAAACGCGGATCCGACGGTCCCATCGCTGTCTCCCCCGGTGGCGCGAGTGTAGCGGCTTTGCCGGGAACCTTCTCGGGACGGCGATGGTCGGTGCGCTGTGGTCGATGGGCATGCCGTGCTTGCGCCGGCACCCGCGGCCTTGGGGTGACCTGTGACCTGGAGCGGTGCCGAATGCGAGGGGTCTGCGGACTGTGCGCGTGCGGGCTGGTGTGGATGGGCTGCGGGGGCTCGCCGTATGCGCCGGAGCTCTCGGACGAACCCGTGGCGCCAAGTCACGAGGAAGAGCCGGCGAGCACCGACGAGGTGGGCACGATCCTGGTCGAGGAGGAGGCGGTCGTCGCGGACGACGACGAGGACGTCGACGAGACTCCGCACTCGCCCGATCCGCACACATCGAGCGCCGCGCGTGTCGCCGGCGCGCTCAACGCGTTCGCCCTGGACGTGTACGCCGCCGCGCACCCTACGGACCGAAGCTGGGTCTTCTCTCCCACGACGCACGCCGACGCCCTCGTGCGCCTCGCGGCGCGCCGCGGCGGACGGACGCTGACGCAGCTCGGGATGGTGCTCCATGGAGACGAAATCGACCCTTCGCCGTTGGCCGCGCTCACGAGGGAAAATGCGCTGCTGAGGGGCGCGGCATTGCCGTCCTTCGCTTGCCCGACGCAGGGCCCCGTCTCTTGGGCCTGGCACGAGGGGTCCTTCCTGACTTCGCGCGGCGCCCTGCCGATCAGCGATGTCGCGGCGCGTGGCGTGTTCTCGTACGCGCATCTCGGCGGCGCGCAGGTCGTCGAGGTGCGCTCGGGCGAGCGAGTTTCACTGCTCCTCGTGGAGCCCGACCGTGCGGGCGGCCTGGCACGGATCGAAGCGCGTCTCCCCGCTCTGCTCACGCGTTGGCTCGGCGCGCTCGCGCCGGCGTCCCTGGAGGTCCGCTTTCCCGCCGACCTGCTCGGCGCCCATTGTCCAGCGTGGCCCGCCGAGGCGGAGACGAACGTGCCCGCGGAAGGCGCGCGCGTCGTGACCGTGGACCATCCTTTCCTCTATTTCGTCGGCGACCGCCGGACGGGCTTGGTCCTCCAGATGGGGCGGTTCGTGGGTGCGTCCAGGGACGCGGCGACGCCGGGTGGCGCCGTCGAATAGAGTCTCCCGTCGCGATGAGCCTCGCCCCGCTCCGGAAGGTCCTACGGGCGTCGCTCGATGCCGGCCTCGCCTCCGTCGACGTGGCCGCGCGCGTCGAGCGTGCGTTCCCGCGGATCCCGATCGGCACGCGCAATCTCACGGTCGTCGCCGTCGGCAAGGCGGCGGTGCCGATGATGCGCGGCGCGCTCGCTGCCTCGGGGGACACTGGGTCGTGCGCCCTCGTGGTCTTTCCCGCCGGCAGCGTGGACCCCGGTGACGACCTCGACCCGCGCGTCGGGCGCATCGAAGCGCCCCACCCCGATCCCGATCGCCGTAGCGTCGTCGCCGCACGCCGCGCGCGCGACGTCGTGGGCGCGGGCGACTTCGTCGTCGCGCTCGTCTCGGGGGGAGCTTCGTCGCTGATCTGCTCGCCGGAGACCGTCCCGCTCGCGCGGTACGTCCGCATCGTGCGTGCGCTGCTCGTCGCGGGCGCGACCGTCCGCGATGTGAACGTCGTGCGGCGGCACCTCTGCTCCGTCAAAGGGGGCGGCCTGGCGCGGGCCGCCGGGGGTCCGGTCCACACCCTCGTGGTGAGCGACGTCATCGGAGGCGCTCTCCACGATGTCGGCTCCGGACCCACGGTCGCCGATCCGACGTCGTCCGCCGAAGCCCGTGCGGTCCTTCGCCGCTTCCTTCCTCGCTTCGACGCGCCGCCCATGCGCGAATCGCTGAAGCCACGCGACCCCGCCGCGCGCCGCCTGCACGCGCGCCTCGTCTCGCGCCCTGAAGACCTCGCCGACGGGGTCGCCGCCGCGCTCCGCGCCGCGCTGGCTCCCGTGCGCGTCCTGTCCCCCTCCGTCGCCCCCGTCGAAGACCTCGCACGTGAGACCCTCGCGCTCGCTCGCGCGCTCCGGCCCGGGGAGGCGGTCGTGCGATCGGCCGAACCTTCGGTCCGCGTCGACGTGCGCCGCCCGGGTCGCGGCGGTCGCTGCACCCACCTCGCGCTCCTCGTCGCGCCGGAGCTCCCTGCCGGCGTCGCCTTCCTCGCGGCCGCGTCGGACGGCGTCGACGGAGGCAGCGGGACCGCGGGCGCCCTCGTCGACGCATCGCTCCGGGCGCGCGCCTCCGCCGACGCCATAGCCCGCGCCGTGGCCCGCTTCGACAGCGCTTCCGTCATCGAGGCCGCCGGCATGGCTCTCCCCGAAGGCCCGACGGGTCACAACCTCGCCGACGTGCACGTCCTCGCGTGCGCCCGTGACGCGGACGCGTGACCGGCCATCGATCGCTCTCGGCCGCGTGGTCTATCGGCCGGGATCGATCGGCGACGGATGCTTCGGCTGATAGACGCCGATCGTCCCGCCGCCCGGCAGCGTGATGCGAGTGATCGAACCCCAGCGCTGCTCGTCGATCGGCGAAGCGCTCACGTTCTTGCTCTTCATCGTCTCCACGAACGCGCCGACGTCGCGGCACATGAAGTAGAGCTCGTGCGTGTCGTTCGCGTCGGACGGGTGCACGGCCACTTCGGCCGGAGGCAGCGCGAAGATGAGCCAACCGTGCCCGGCATCCGCGAACGGATACTCGAGGACGTCGCGGAAGAACGCCCGATCGGCGTCCGCATCCTTGCTGTACACGATGACGTGAGCTCCGAAGATCATCGCCTTACCCTCTCGTCGTTCGTATCGAAGCACGCCCCGCGGCGTGCGTCAGCGGGCGGCCGCCCCGACCGGGGTCAGCGGAGCATGTCCGGCGAGCACGGCGAGAACATTGTCGGCGGCGATGCGCGCCATCGCCTCGCGCGCGGGCCGATCCGCGCTGCCGATATGCGGCGCGAGCACCACGTTCTCGAGCGCGAGAAGCGCCGGGTGTACGCGAGGCTCGTCCTCGTACACGTCGAGCCCGGACGCGCCGATGGGGCCGCGCGCGAGGGCGGCGGCGAGCGCCGCTTCGTCGACGACGGGGCCGCGCGTCGTGTTGACGAGGACGGAGCCTGGCTTCATCGACGCCAGTCGCTCCGCGTTCACGAGGTGGCGCGTCTCCGGTGTGAGCGGACAGTGAAGGGACACGAAGTCGGCCTTCGCGAAGAGCTCGTCGACGGTGACGGCGGTGGCGCCGAGCGCGCGCTCGATGTCGGCGTGCGCCCGCTGGCGGCCCGCATAGAGTACGCGCATCCCGAAACCCCGCGCCCGCCGCGCCATCGCCTGACCGATGCGGCCGAGCCCGACGAGCCCGAGCGTCGCCCCATGGACCGGCGCGCCGAGGAGGAACGTCGGCGTCAGTCCGCGAAACCCGCCGCCTCGAAGCAGCCGGTCTCCCTCGGTGATGCGCCGCGCCGCCGAAAGCAGCAACCCGAAGGCGAGATCGGCCGTCGCGTCGGTGAGGACTCCAGGCGTATTGGTGACGATGACGCCGCGGGCCATGCAGGCGGCGAGATCCACGTTGTCGTAGCCGACGGCGAAGTTGGCGACGACGCGGGCGCGAGCCGCGCGCGACAGGAGCGCCGCGTCGACGCGGTCGCGAGAGAGCGTGACGAGGGCGTCGAAGGATCCAGCGTCGCGGAGGAAGGCGTCGCCGAGGACGCCAACGTGCTCCTCGCCGACGGTGACGTCGTGTTCCCGAGACAGCCGGTCGACGGCGTCGCCGGGGAGAGGGCAGCTGACGAAGACGCGCGCCATGGCGGGGGCAGGGTACCACCGTGTGGGGCCGCCGCAGCTCGGTCGCCGCACGGGCCGTTCGACCCGACGTGCCGAGCGGTCCAAAAGCTCATCATCGACCTCGCGCTCTCGGCCACAGGGCGTACATTTTCAAGATGCGATCGGGGGCAATGGATGGGAGGAAACACCTGTGAGGTCGTCGTCGGACGTTTGCTCGAGGTCCGGTACGCGCCGGGCCCGAACAATGTCGTCGACGTGCTCGGAATGATCGATCTCGTGGCCGGTTGCCTCGACACGCTCGAGCCGAGCGCGAGGTTCGCGGTCGTGGCCGATTGGCGGGCCGTTCCGGTCATGTCGCCAGAGAACGCCGCTCGCACGGCGCAGATGCTCGCGGACCGCAACGACCGCGTGGTGAGAAGCGCGGTGCTGACTCCGCCGGGGAACCCGACGACCCACATGCAGATCGCCCGCCTCGTTCACGAGGCTGAGAACTCGAACCGCAAGCACTTCGCATCGCCGCACGCGCTCTACCGCTGGCTGTCGGAGATCCTGACCGAGGCGGAGTCGAAGCGGCTGCGGGCGTTCTTGGCTATCGGGGTCTCCGGCGACGTTTGATGGCCGAGAGGTCGGCCGCCACCGGTATTCCGCGCGTCGTCATCGCGGGCGTCGCGAGTGGCGTCGGAAAGACGACGGTCACCGTCGCCGTCGCGCGCGCGCTTCGCGCCAGGGGCCTCCGGGTGGCGGCCTTCAAGTGCGGCCCCGACTACCTCGACCCGACCTACCATGCCCGCGCCATCGACGGCCCCTGCCACAACCTCGACGGGTGGATGATGGGACGAGACGTCGTTCGCACGACCTTCGCGCGCGCGGCGCGAGGCGCGGACGTGGCTCTCGTCGAGGGGGTGATGGGCCTGTACGACGGCGCGAGCCCCACCGGGGAGTCGGGGTCCACGGCGGAGATCGCGAAGTGGCTCGACGCCCCGGTCCTGCTCACGGTCGACGCCGGGGGAATGGCGCGCAGCATCGCCGCGGTCGTCGCGGGGTTCGCGGGGTTCGACCGCGCGGTGTCGCTGGCGGGGGCGATCGCGAATTGCGTCGGGAGTCGTGGGCACCTCGACCTCTTGCGGATGGCCCTCCCTTCGCCGCCCATCCTCGGTGGCTTGCCGCGTGACGCCGAGCACGCGTTCCCCGAGCGCCACCTCGGGCTCCGCATGGCCGACGAGCGGTCCCTCCCGACGGCGTGGCTCGACCACTGGGGAGCCCTCGCCGAGGCGTGGTTTGCGCTCGACGCAATCCTCGACGTGGCCCGCTCGAGTCCCGCGTGGGTCGTCGACGAAGCGCTCGCGCCCACGCCGGTCGCTCGGCGCTGCCGCGTCGGCATCGCGCGCGACGAGGCATTTCATTTCTACTACGAAGACAACCTGCGGCGGCTCGAGGCCCTCGGCGCGGAGCTCGTGCCGTTCTCTCCGCTGAAGGACGATGCCCTCCCGGAGGTCGACGGTCTCTATCTCGGCGGCGGTTACCCCGAGCTCCACGCGGCGGCCCTCGCCGCGAACACGTCGATGAGAGAGGCCGTGGCACGCTTCGCGCGCGGCGGAGGACCCGTGTACGCGGAGTGCGGCGGCCTGATGTACCTGACGCGCGCGATCATCACCGGCGACGGCCGGGAGCATCCGATGGTGGGCCTCTTGCCCGGCGCCGCGCGCATGTGCGGCACGCTCCAGGCGCTCGGATACGTGGAGGTCGAGACGAAGTCGAGGACGATCTTGGGGCCTGCGGGTACGCGCTTCCGCGGACACCAGTTCCGCTACTCGGAGCTCTCGCCGGCTCCGACGCTCGAGGAAGTCGACCACGCCTACTCGCTGGGGCGCCGTCGCGGCGACACCACCCTCCAGGAGGGCTATCGCGTGCAGAACGTCCTCGCCTCTTACGTCCACGCGCATTGGGCGTCGAACCCGGGGGTCGCCGCGGCGCTCGTGGAGAGTTGCGTTCGGAACCGCGCGCCTGGCTCCCGCGGAGGAGGCGCCAGATGAGCGCCGTCTCCTCGAACGGTCCACGATTGGGGGGCGCGATGAGCCGCTTTCTCGCGCCAGTGCATCTGAAATCACAAACGCCATGCGCGCGGCGGTCCTCCTCTCCATGGTTTGGGCCGTGGCCGCATGCACGAAGGGCGCGAGCCCCGAGGTCGACGCGGCATCGCCTCCTCTCACGCTCTCGAGCCGGACGGTCGACCTCAAGATGCGGTACGGCGAAAGCGCGTCCGGGGAGGTCCGTGTGCTCGGCCGCCTGGCCGCCGCCGCCCGGCTCGCCGTCCGATCGGTCGACCCGCCAGGCCCCGTGGTGACGATCGTCTCGGGCGGCGGGGGACGGGCCGCGGGCGTTCGCGTCGTCCACGAAGGAACGCGGGTGGGTCGGGTCTCCGGGCAGGTGGTGCTCGACACGGGCATCGCCGACCCGACGACGCTCACGCTGCTCTATTCGTGGCAGGTCACCGGCAACTTGACGATCGATCCGACGAATCCGTTCATCGACGTGCGAGCGGCCGAGCCGGGCGGAGTGGACATTCACGTGTCGAGCAGTCGGCGCGACCTTCGACTCGACGACGCGCGCATCGTCGACGGTCCCTTCCTCGCCACCCTTCACCGCGACGGCGCGACGGGCTCTTACGTCGTGCATGTCGTGGTGCGGACCGACGCTCCGGGCGACGCGAGAGGACGGACGGGCACCGTTCGCCTCGAGAGCAACGACCCGGCCGAGCCCGAGCGTGACGTCCCGTTGTTCGCCCTGGGCGCGTTCGACTCGCGTCCCTGAGGTTCGATAGAGGTGTACTCCGTAGAAGTTCGGTGAGGACTTCTTGCCAACCGATTCACCAGTTGGTTCGATCTCCTAACGAACCAATGCCTGTTTGAGCCGAACGGCGGCCACGGAGCCACTGTCGACTCCAAAATGGGTCCTATCCATATCCGCGTCCTCGCGATCACGATTTCGCTGTGCCTCGCGGCCTGCAGCGCGAGCGTAGCCACCACGCCTCCGCTCGGCGACACGCCGGGCTCCTCGTCGTCCGGCTCCGGCGCGGGAGACTCCTCGAGCGACTCCGACCCTGCCGGCTCGTCGTCGAGCGGCGCCGACGCCAGCGTGAACGGCCACGATGGTTCGAGCGGCTCTTCGAGCGGCGGCTCCAGCTCCAGTAGCTCTTCGAGCGGCGCTTCCAGCTCCAGCAGCTCGGGAACGGGGAGCGCCTCGAGCTCGGGCAGCTCTTCGGGCCGAGGGGGTTCGAGCAGCTCGTCAGGTGCGGGGCGCTCGAGCAGCTCGGGAGGGAGCTCGAGCTCAGGCGGATCGAGCGGCTCGGGATCGAGCGTCGGGCAGGTCTTTCCGGCGTGTCGCTTCCACTACGGCGCCATCGACTCCATCGCGACCGGCGCCGGCACTTCGCTCACTTCGCAGATCGACATGTTCACGTCGGGCTGGATCGGGTCGGGTATCGGCCTTCCCGCCTCCGTCTGCAAAGAGATCAAACCCGGCGGCGCGCTCGCCGGAAAGGTCCCCGCGCTCGTCTCGTACATCATCGCGTTCACCGGCCGCAGCCTTCCCGGCTGGTGCCTCGCCGACTGCAACGCGAACAACGCGGGGTGTTCCCCCGCGTCCGACCTTTGCACCAAGGGCGCTGACTACATTCGACAGAACTTCACGACGCAAATCCTTCCGACGTACAAGAGCTACGCGCAAGGCTTCGCGACGGCGTGCGGGACGACGACGCCCATGATCTGGGAAATGGAGCCCGACTACTTCCAATACTACGATGCCGCGCAGGGCGGCGGGGCGCGCGGGCAGACGGGCGGCCCCTTCAGTGGCGCCGAGGCGGCGAACTACATGAGCCAGATGATTGCCGCTGTGAAGGCCATCTTGCCGAACGTCGTGTTCTCGATGGACACCTCTCCGTGGATGCCGAACAACGGCTGCGCGGGGCCGAATGCGGCGACCTCGCCGGGCTGGTATTCGTTCTTCGACATGAGCCAGTTCACGTTCATCCACACGTCCGGCGGGGGTACCCTCGCGAACAGCATCGATATCCGGACCAACCAGGATACGTGGGCCGGCGTTCATCAATGCTCGGGGAACAAGCCCATTCTCGCCGATACGGGATACGGCGCCGCAGGCGGGTCGGCGGGTCCCGACCCGGCCTGGGACGTGGCCGCGAACATCAACGCGCGCATGGCCGAGGGCGTCGTCTCCATCACGCAGTACAACCCGACGGCCGCGACATGGGGCGCCACGATCGCCGCGACGCGCCCGAACCTCGGCACGCCCATCGCGTGTCTGTGACGACGCCCGCGAAGCGATCGAGCGTTATCCCACCACGTCCTACGATTTCGCGGTTCCTCTGATTGGATAGGCCGCGGTCGAATCACTTTCTCCGCGCCACCGCGATTCACGTCCGGCCGCGGTGTTCGCCGCGCAGGCCACGCTGAGCGCCTGCGCTCGAGTGAAAGAGGAGATCTGCGTTCCATGAGGATTCACCGACTCGTACTGCCCGCCGTCCTGGGACTCTGAGCGATCGCTGCGTGCAGCAGCAGCGGCGCGAGCCCGGGGGACGATGGCGCGACGCCCGGCGAAGATGCGGGCGGCGGCGGTGGCCCGCCCGGCAAGAGCGCGTCGAGCAGCGGAAGCTCTTCGAGCGGGGCGCCGGCGGGGCGCAGCTCGTCGTCGAGCAGCGGAAGCTCTTCGAGCGGCGCCGCGCTGGACGGCGGGTCGCGGAGCGCCTCCAGCTCGTCGGGCGCCGCCGTGATCGACGGCGGATCGGGTGGCTCGAGCGGCTCCTCGGGCGGTGACCCGGGCGCCACGGGCGTCCTCTGCGGCGCGTCCACCTGCGGACCGCCGCTGTCGTGCTGCCAGGCTGCGACCGCGAGCGCCACGACGACTCCGGTTTGTGTGACCGCGTGCAGCACGACCCAGGTCCAGCTCTGTTCGACCGACGCCGACTGTCAGTCGAGCGGCACCGCCATATGCCGCAACGGTCTTTGCTTCGATCCCGGTCCGGGCGACGCCGGCGCCGCGTCCGACGCTCGGGTCGCGCGATTGGACGGGGGCATCGACCCGCCGCCCGCGGGCGCCGTTCCGACGGGGTACCCAGTGCCCACCGCCGCCCACCGCGCGCAATGCCAGACGGTGCCGATCGGACAGGGCTCGGGGGTGAGCCCCGGGTTTTGTCCGGGGGGCGGCGCGGGCCCGGTCTGCATCGAATGCCTCTTCGGCGGCGCGACGTACGACACCTCGACGGCCGTCACGACGACCCCGACGGCCACCGCCGAGGCGGGCAACTACGTCGTCACCGTCGACCTGGGCGGCGCCGCCGCGGGTGACACGTACGTGACCGCGGAGGCCAACCGCGGTCTCCTGGCCACGACCAAGACCGCCGCCGGGCAGACGACCGAGTACGCGTTCGTGGTGGACGTTCGCGCGCGCGAGGGACAACCGCAAGAGGCGGTCGCGAACGGGTACCCCGGCCTCGACCTCTTCTTCTCCGGTACCAATCCGCAGGTGTCGGGGATTGGGTTCGGCCTCGTCGCGGCGGCCACGAAGCCGATCACCGTGTACATCGCGAGCGATTCGACCGCCTGCGATCAGACCGATCAGGCATTCGCAGGCTGGGGCCAGGCCCTACCCGAGTACTTTGCGCCGCCGATCGAGATCGCCAACTACGCCGACAGCGGCGAGAGCTCGTCGTCGTTCAACGGTGCTCAGAAGTGGCAGGCCATCATCGCGCATTGGGTCCCCGGAGATTGGCTGCTCGTTCAGTTCGGTCACAACGACAAGGGCGTGGCCGACTCCGTAGTTCAGGCCAATCTCGAAAACTACGTGAGCCAGGCGCTCGCCGCGAACGTCACACCCGTCGTGATATCTCCGCCCGCCCGCGTGCAGATTACGAACGGCGTCGAGGGCGACCAATCCAGCCTCCACGCGGCGGCCGCGCAGGCGGCGGCGGCCGCGAAGAACGTCGCTTATATCGATCTCACGTCCCTCTCCACGGCCTGGTACAACTCGCTCGGGTCGCAGGCGGCCGCGCTGAAGTTCCACGCGAACGACTCCGACGTGACGCACACGAACATGGCCGGCGCCGTCGAGATCGCGGGGCTCGTGACGACGGCGATGAAGACGCAGAACATCCCACTGGCTCGCTACCTGAGGTAAGACCGGGGCGACGTCCCGCTGAGTGTTGAAAGTTGAGGGTGGCGGTTCCACCCGCCCCGGTCGGAAGATCGGGGTGCTTACCGGAAGGGAACCGCCGATGAAGGACACTGCCAGGAGACGGGCCAAGAGCCAAGAGACGAC
>DASYBG010000043.1:0-5164 GCA_036500865.1 Polyangiaceae bacterium | reverse complement strand
CAGGATGCGCGCGGCAACGTTCTCTTCGCCCATCGCGACGATGCCGGCGCGCTCACGGGGTTCGAGATCAAGAACCGCGGCTTCACCCGGTTCGCTCCCGGGGGCACCAAGTCCGCCTGGCAGAGCAACGTCGACCCTGGCGACCGCTTCGCCGTCGTCACCGAGAGCGCCATCGACGCCCTCAGCTACCATCAGCTCGACCGAGAGCGAGGCGACCGCAGTCGGTATCTGAGCACCGCGGGCTCTCCGGGCCGGGCCCAGCTCACATTGCTCGGGCGCGTCTTCGGCCATCTCGCCGTTGGCGTCACCGTCGTGGCGGCCGTAGACGCCGACGAGGCGGGTCGCAAGCTGGCGGCGCGGCTCGAGGATCTCGCGCGAGCGCATGCGCATCTCGAGTTCGAACGCCACGAGCCGGTCGGAGCGAAGGACTGGAACGAGCTCCTTCAGCGGGAGGCGTCTCGATGAAGACCGCCCTGCAGCTCCGAGACGGGCAGGGCGATGCGCCCCGATGCGAGCTTCTTTGGGGTGAGCCGCTCGAAGTGCTCGGCGGTCCGCTCGGTCCGATCCTCGTCTTCGGGGCTGGAGCGATCGTCGCCTACGTCCTCCAGAGCCGCCGGCGTCGCCACCTCTTTGTCTTTCGCACCCTCGAAGTCGACGACCCGCTCGCGGCGTCAGTGCCGGGTGTCAGACCTCGGGTGCAGCTTCTGCTCGACCTCGTCTCGGCGGGTCGCGTGCGCCTCGTCCGAGGCCTGTTCGCGTACCTGATGAAGACGGGGCGGGCGCCGTCAGACCTGCCGGACGATTTCTACGTGCGCATCAGCGCCGTCCTCTGCGGGCGCTTGCCCGGGCACAAGATCCTGCGTTCGCTCCTTCCGCCTTCGACGACAGGAACCGAGTTGCTCCCACCGCCCCCCGAGGAGATTTAAATGGGGGGCAAAACCCAAGCTCCATCGGCCCTTGCTGGGATCGCTTCCGAGCGCTCGCGGAAGGTTGTCAGCCGTCCGTCTGGGCCCGACGTCACCCAGACGCAGGGCATCACCACGGCCTCTTTCGAAGGCTTGCCGCCACTGCTCACCGTCGACGAAGTCGCCGTCGCGCTTCGCACCTCCCGCAAGGCCGTCTACGCGATGGCCGAGCGCTTCCAGTTACCCGGGATCACGCGGATCGGCCGTCGCTTGCTCGTACGCCGTGACGACCTACTCTCGTTCCTCGACGAAAGACGAGCGGCATCGCCGGGAGGTACACGGCGATGACGATCCGAGTGAGCGAATGGAAACGAGGCAAAAAGGTGGGCTTTGAGGTGGACATCCGATTCACGTACCCGGACGGCACGCCGTACCGGCGGCGCCTCAAAGCGCCCGTGCAGTCGAAGTCCGCCGCGAAACGATGGGGCGAGGCAAAGGAGCGCGACCTGCTGATGCGGCCCTCGCCCCTCGTTTTGGAGCAGCAGAAAACGCAACTGAAGGAGGTGCCGACGCTTCAAGAGTTCGGACCGAGGTTCCTCGACAACTACGCGAGGGCGAACCGCCACAAGGCAAGTGGCGTGGCGTCCAAGGAGAGCATTCTGCGGGTGCATCTTTACCCCGCTCTCGGCGATCGAAAGCTCGACGCGATCGACGACGAGAGCGTGCAGCACCTCAAGGCGGCGCTCGCCGCGAAGAGCCGCAAGACCGTCAACAACGTGCTCTCCGTGGTGAACAAGGCCCTCAAGGTGGCCGTGAAGTGGAAGGTCATCGGCGCCATGCCGTGCACGATCGAGCTCGTGAAAGTGAGCAACCTCGTGCCGGGCTTCTATGAGTTCGCGGAGTACGAGCGACTCGTCGAAGCCGCCAGCAAGATCGACACGCGGACGCTTGCCCTGGTACTGCTCGGCGGCGACGCCGGTCTGCGCCGCGGGGAGCTCATCGGGCTTCGCTGGTGCGATGTGGACCTGCGGCGCCGCCTCATCACGGTGCAGCAAGCCGTGTGGAAGGGGATCGTCGACGTTCCCAAGAGCGGGCGAGGGCGGATCATCCCGCTGACGGATGCACTCGCCGTCGCCCTCTCACGCCACAGGCACCTGCGAGGAGAACGCGTCTTCTACGACGATGCGGGCCATCCGGCGACGGAGAAGATCCTTCGCGGCTGGCTCGCGGCGGCGCAGAGGCGCGCCCAGTTCGCACAATCCACCGGCGCGCTGCACGTGCTTCGACACACGTTCTGTTCGCATCTCGCCATGCGCGGCGCTCCTCCGAAGGCCATCCAGGAGCTCGCGGGACACGAGGACCTCACGACGACGCTCCGTTACATGCACCTCACGCCGGTGGCGCGTGAGTCCGCCATTGCGCTCCTCAACCGCCGCGGCGCGGAGCGCAATTTTGGAGACATTGTGGAGACCGAGGCTCCGAAGGGCATTTCTCTCGAGAAATAAGGTGGAGGCGCCGGGAATTGAAGAGCGTCCCGACCGCCGCATCCGGCGGTATCCCGCGGCATTTCGAGGGATCGGAGGAAGCTCCGCCGGCTCCAGAATTCCCGAGGATTCCTCGCGACGCCGCCGGTTGTTCCGCGCGGCAACGGGAACAGGAAAGGGCCGCCACGGCACTGGCCGATGACCTTCTGACCGCGGTCGGCGCGGGCGAGGACCAGGCGGCGGAGCTGGCCGTCGCGCTTGCGAATGCCGTGCTTGACGAGAGTGGGGTAAAGCTCGCGAACGCCGTGCTGGAAGGCGGCCCACTGACGATCACAAGAGCGATTCGTCTCGCAGAGGTGGTGCTCACGTCGCGGGCGCCGTCGTCCGAGGTGGCGGCGTCGTGAGCGCGCTCGTGTCGATCCGCGGCGAGTTCGCCGAAGGCCCGGCGCTCACGCGCGCGACCTATGACGACGGCCCGGTCAGTCCCGCGCGCCCGGATTCGGTCGAACGGATCTGGCGGAGTTTCTGTCGGCGCCTCGCCTATGGGCTCGACTTCGTACGCGAGCACGATGCCACCGTGAACGGCCTTGCGCCGATCGCTTGGGCTCTGCTGGTCGCCCTTGGGCCCAGGTGGCAGGGCAAGCGCGAGGCGTATCCCGGGCAGGAGCGGCTCGCGCGTCAAACCGGGTACTCCGTTCGGTCCGTTCGTGGGGCGACGCGCGCCCTCGAACGCGCGGGGCTGCTGATCACGCGCCACGAACACGGAGCGGACGGCCATGAGTGGATCGTCTACATGCCCGGTCCCACCCTCCTGACCGCGGCGACCGCCTTCGTGGCACGCTATCCCGATCGCGGCGCGCGCGAGACATCGGGGAGGGCGCCGCGCCGCGCTTGGGCTCCTCGGCGCGAGCCTCCGCCCGGGCCGAGTGGGGTGCCAGACGCCACCGACGCTCGGCCGCCGGTTCGCGGCTTGGCGCGGTGCCCGGCCGAGGGTCCCCCGCCGGCACCTGCTACCGCCGGGGCACCGGCACCCGCTGCCGGGAAACTCTCGGATCTCTCGATCCGAGAAAAGCCTTCTTCTTTGAACCACCGCGCGCGCCCAGAATCCACGAACGAACAAGAATCGGCAGGAGTCGGCGAAACGGACCGAGACGTCGAGAGGCCGACCCGATCCACAGGTCTCGTCTCGGGTTCCGGCGCGAGTACGGCGATTTCGGCGTTTCCGACCGGCACGTCGCCGGGAAGCTTGACAACGCGTCGGCTGGCACTACCGCCAAAAGCGCAGGGGGCCGTTCGTAGCCACATGCAAACGATATCACGCGGCCCACCTACCGGCGCGGGGTTGTGCCTGAGAGGTCGACCGCGGAGGACAAGCAATCGCGGGCGGCAGTTCTCCCGCGCGAGAGCCCTCCGAGCAAGGCTCGCAACTCAGGCGGAGGCCCGCAGGTGTCCCGCGCCCGCTCATGCCACTCGCGATTCTGCTGACGAGCCTCCGCGTCGGCGTGCGCCTGGCGTCTTCGCGCTTGCTCACGAGCCAACCGTGCGGCGCGCCCCCCTGCCTTGTGTTCGCGAAAGTGGTCGAGACTTCCGAAGACGTAGCTCGCGGTCGGCGCTCCTTTCGACCGCTGGAAGGCGTGGCCGATCGCGTCGACCATGCCCTGGCGCTTGGCCTCCGCGTCGCCGTGCAAGGCGCTCGAACAGAACGCGACCCGCTCGACCTCGCGGAGGTCGAAGACGGCGGGGGGCGGACGTCCGGGGACCCGTCGGCGCCAAAACTCCGACAGGGCGGCTCGGGCGAGCGAACTTCAACGATCGTTGCGTCCCCTGACGAGCGACAGCGCTGAGCTTCTGCGGGCTGACCGAGACGCGCGGAGGCTCGTCGTCGACGCCTTCCCGTTGCGGCGAAGTGGTTGCTAGCTGCCGCTCAGTCGGAACATCGCGAGATCCTCGGTGGAGGACTCGATGTGGCCCCCGAACACGAGGCTCGTAACGTGGGCGTGTGAAAGAAACGCGCCCTCGACGCCGATGATTTTCCCGTGTTTGATTCCCTGGGAGAGCATCTTCGCCAATCTCTGCGCCAAGGAGACGCGCTCGCCGATGCCCTTCCCGCCGACTTGAAGCCCTAGCTTCTCGGCTACTTCTGGGTGCAGGCGGTTGAACTCGATAGCGAGCTGGTAGGCCGTGAGAAAGGGGACGCCGAGATGATGTTCAACGCTCTTCTCGGCCACATCCTTGAGGATCGCACGGACCCGGCTCTCGAACTTGTGCTCCTCCCACTCTGTCATCGCTCGGCTCTTGGTCCTTGTGTACGCCGTTTCGATGGTCCGCGTCAAAGGGCGGCCCGTGCGCTGCGCCGCGGGGCTGTATCCGAAAGGGTTCCGGCGCAAACCCCACTTCCCCCGACCTCGGGCGCCCCGTTCGGCGGGGCGATGGTTTCGAGATTTCTCATTTCGCAGGACGCGCCCGCACGAGCACGCCCGCCTGCTCAAGTGATCCGACTCCGGAGACGAGTCTGCCCACATGCGCAGCAACCACGACGGCAGCACGGTCGATGTCGCGTGTGTCAATTTGCTCGCGCGACACGAAGCTGCGAAAGCCTTTGCCCTTATCGACGGTCGGCCCTTCGCAAGTGGCGCCTAAGAGCGCCTAACAAAACCGCTGAACGAAGTTGAAGCAGATGAGAGCAACGCCAAGGACGAGGAACGCTCGATGGATGTCGGCGCGCCGTTCGTAGCGGGTGGCGAGTCTTCGGTGGGCGCCGTGCAGCCAAGCGAA
>DASYBG010000042.1:0-51576 GCA_036500865.1 Polyangiaceae bacterium | reverse complement strand
TCTTCGAGCATCGCGCTGAGCACGGTCATCCCCGCCGTCACCACGGCATCATGCAGCGACGCTCGCGCCTCCCGCATCGCCGCGAACAGCAGCGTCTCGCTCGTCGTCTCTTGGCTCTTGGCCCGTCTCCTGGCAGTGTCCGTCATCGGCGGTTCCCTTCCGGTAAGCACCCCGATCTTCCGACCGGGGCGGGTGGAACCGCCACCCTCAACTTTCAACACTCAGCGGGACGCTGCCCCGTGCGCTGGGCGGCGCGCCACGGGGCGCGGCTCGTGCTTCATCCGCACTTCGCCTGGCACGAGGCGGGGGCCTTCGTGCCCACCTTCTTCGCCGATCCGGCAAATACCTTCCACGAGAAGGCGCTGCTCTGCCGCGCGGCGGAAAATACCTGCTGGCTGGCCACCATCAACTACGCGACCGAGGGAGCGCCCACGGCGACCGCGGTGGTGCGCCCGGACGGGTCGCTGCTGGCGCACTATCCGTATGGGAAGGCGGGTCTGCTTGTGGCGGACCTTGACCCGTCGCTGGCGACCGGGCTCCTCGCCTCGCGCTGCAAGGCCGAGGAGTACGGCTGATGGTCCCGGGGCGGATCGGCCAACGCCGGATTGCCTCTCTTCCGGGTTCGCCGAGCTACTGCATCGACGGACGATCCGACCTCCTTTGTATTTCGGTTATCATGAGGATATGGCGGAGTCTCTTCCGGGCCCCTTACCGGCGCGAAACGTGGTGATCGCTTACGCACTCCGGCGCGCGATCGGCAAGGGCTACCGCCTGCACGACATCCGCGCCGACGCCCTGGCCGGCGTCGTCGTCGGCATCGTCGCCTTGCCGCTCTCGATGGCCCTTGCGATCGCGGTGGGCGCGCCTCCGCAGAGCGGCCTCTACACCGCCATCTTCGCGGGCTTCTCTGTGTCGCTCCTCGGCGGATGCAAGTTCCAGGTGACGGGGCCCACAGCGGCTTTCGTTATCCTCCTTGCGCCGATCGTCGCGCAGCACGGACTCTCGGGGCTGCTCACGGCCGGCCTCATGGCCGGCGTTCTGCTCGTGGCGATGGGCGCCTTCCGCCTCGGGAATCTCATCAAGTTCATCCCGTACCCGGTCACCACCGGATTCACGACCGGCATCGCTGCTGTCATCGCCACCCTCCAGATCAAGGACGCGCTCGGCCTCTCCACACCGCCGATGCCCGACCACTATGTCGACAAGCTCGTCGTGCTCTGGCAGGCGCGTGGAACGCTCGACCCGCGCGAGGCTGCCGTCGCAGGTGTCACGCTCGCCCTCCTCGTCCTTGTGCCGAAGGTCACCCAGCGCGTCCCCGCGCCGCTCGTCGCCATCTCGATCGTCGCGGCCGGCGCCGCCATCGCCCATAGGGTCGCGCCCTCGTTCGTGGTCGCCACCATCGGGAGTCGATTCCATTCGGTGGTCGCCGGTATAGACGTGCCGGGCATTCCACCCATCCTCCCGGCCCCGCACCTTCCTTGGGGGCACGACCTCTCCTTCGGTCTCCTGCGGGCCCTCCTTCCGTCGGCGTTCGCGATCGCCATGCTGGGCGCGATCGAGTCGCTCCTCTCGGCCGTCATCGCCGACGGCATGACCGGCACCAAGCACGATCCCAACTCCGAGCTCGTCGGCCTCGGCATCGGCAACCTCATCGCGCCGATCTTCGGCGGGATCGCCGCGACCGGCGCACTCGCCCGCACAGCCACCAACATCCGTGCCGGCGCGCGGTCGCCCATCGCGTGCGCCACGCACTCCGTCGTCGTGCTGCTCGCTATCCTCGCGCTCGCGCCGGCGGTCTCCTATGTGCCAATGGCGTCCCTCGCAGCCCTCCTCTTGCTGGTCGCGCGCAACATGTCCGAGCTCCGCCACTTCGTGCGGCTCCTTCGCGTCGCGCCGCGAAGTGACGTCTTCGTCCTGCTCACGTGCTTCGCGTTGACGGTCTTCTTCGATATGGTGACCGCCGTCTCCGTGGGGTTCGTGCTGGCCGCCGTGCTCTTCATGGGTCGCATGGCGGCCGTCACCGAAGCCAAGCTCGCCGTCGACAACACCGAAGAGCACGGGCAGATCGACCTGCCGTCCGGCGTCAGCCTCTACGAGATCAACGGCCCGCTCTTCTTCGGCGCGGCGCAGAACGCGATGGCGGCCCTCCACGCCAGCCACACCGACGCCTTCTTCGCCGTCATCCTCTCTCTCGGCAAGGTTCCTGTCATCGACGCAACCGGACTCGTGGCCCTCGAGAGCGCCGTCGACGCGCTCGTTGCGCGCAAGAAAGCCGTGATCCTCGCCGGCCCGCTGCCACGGCCGCGGGAAGTCTTCGAGCGGGCGCGCCTCGACGGACGTCGCGACGGCATGGTGCGGTTCGCGAACGACCTCGAGGCCGCGGTCGCCGTCGCGCGCGATCTTCGGCCGCCGCCGTCAAACCGCCGGTCCCATGCGCCTGCGGGGCGCAGCGTCCGTCCGCGCCCGTCCTGAACCGTCACCCGCGGCTACCTCCCGGCCGAGCGCGTGCCCCGGCCCGCCACCGATGTAGGCCCCCCATCGAGCCGATCGGCCGCGCTCGGCGATGCGGCACCCATGCGCCAGTATGGGAAATGCGAATTCGCCTCTGCGCGGTTCTCGCGGCGTTCATCGGCGTATGGGCGTGCCAGGGCTCTGCGCCGTCCACGGGCGCAGGAGCCGACGGTGGCGGGATCGAGGCCGTCGGGGCGAGTAGGAGTTCGAGCAGCGGCGGTGTCTCCGGGGCGAGCAGCGGCTCCTCCGGCGGCGGCCTCAGTTCGGGCGGTGGTGGGTCGAGCGCTTCGAGCTCCGGCGCCGCCTCACGCGACGCTTCGATGGACGTAGCGGTAAGCGTGGACGCGGGCGTGAACCCAGCGCCCGTCTTCAGCGCCTACAAGGACACCACGATCGCGATGAACTGGAACACCAACGTGGTCTCGACTGCGGTGTCCGGGAGCATGGTTGCGCTGGGCGACGACCTGGTGCGCGCGGGCGGCAGCACCGTGACCCTCGCGTTTGCGACGGGCGAGTGCGGAGCCGAGACTTGGGGCGGCGTGGCGGGCGACGCATTGGCGAGCGCGAACGTCTCGCTCTTGGGGCAGGCGAGCGTGAAGTACATCGTTTCGACCGGGGGCGCCGCGGGCGCCTTCACGTGCGCGACCGACGCCGGTATGGCGACATTTCTCGCGCGCTGGGACTCGCTCGGCCTCGTGGGTGTCGACTTCGACATCGAGGCCGGACAGACGCAGGCCGTCATCGACGATCTCGTGCGGCGGATCTTTGCGGCCCACGCGTTATGGCCCGCGCTCCGCTTCAGCCTCACCCTCGGGACCCTCGCCGCCAACGACGGCGCTGCCACGGCGCAGTCGCTCGGCGCTTCGGCGGTTGATCCGTTCAACGTCTACGGGGACCAATCGATGTCCGCGGTCGAGGCCACGCTCGGGTTCGTCGCCGGGCAGCCTTCGACCTGGCCGTCGTACGTGACGATCAACCTGATGACGATGGACTACGGTGCCCCCGCGATGAGCGTCTGCGTCGTCGCCTCCGGGGGCTGCCAGATGGGGCAGTCGGCACTGCAGGCGGCTTACGATCTGCACGATCGCTTCGGCGTTCCCTACGTATCCATCGAGCTCACCCCGATGATCGGCGGCAACGACGTGACGAGCGAGCGTTTCACGTTGGCGGACGCCGACACGCTCGCTGCGTTCGCCCTCGCGCGGGGGTTGGCCGGCGTGCACTTTTGGTCGTACGACCGGGACGTCGATTGCCCCGCGGGCGCGGCTTCGGCGACTTGCAACACGAGCGGCGCCGGATACGCGGGGCCGCACGGCTTCTTGAAAGAGTTCCTCGCCGGCGGGCTGCGCTGAACGAGCGTGCCGGCGCTCAGCGGGCGAGGCTTGCGGCGCGTCAGCGAGACGCGACCTGCGCAATGAGCGCGCGGGCGGCGGCGGCTCCGCAGAACGTCACGATGTGGACCGGAACGCCCGCCTTCGAGGCTTCGCGCTTCGCGACGCGGACCGCGTTGTGGCTGTTCGTGCCCGTGACGATGACGAGCAAATCGCTGCGATGGGCCAGGGCGCCGATGCGGGAGCTGCTGCTGCCGCTCGTCCGTCCATGGTGAACCTCCACATCGACGCCGACCTCGACGCCATAGGAGACGATCTGCCGCTCGATGCGGTCGATGCCGCCGACAAACGCGATGCGCTTGCGGGTTCCCGAGGCCGCTCCGCGCGGTGACCGCGGCTCCATCTCTTCGTCGGGCTCGAGGGGCGCGAAAGGCTCTGTCACGGCTTGGGCGTCGAACGTGACCATGGCCCCAATGTGTCCCGTTTATTGGACACGGTCAAGCGCGGGACGGTCGTTATCCAGGCATAGCTGCGGAGAGGGCGCGTCACGGATAACGGAGGAGGTCCCAGTCACGGCCGGATTCGTGAGGCGAACCTCGTCAAGCTCGCGACCACGACCACGAGCTCCTGCGGGTCGATGGGCTTCGCCAAGTGCATCGAGTAGCCCGCGGCCAGCATCTTGAGGCGGTCCTCGTCGCGGGCGTAGGCCGTGAGCGCCGCCGCGGGGACGTCGCCGCCCTTCGCGCGGCAGCGCGCGAACCTCGCGAATGAGATCATAGCCGTCCTTCTCCGGCATCCCGACGTCCGACAGGATGACATCGGGCACCTCGCGTCCGAGCGCCTCCATTGCCGCGTCGACGCCGCTCGCCACCGTCACCCGCAGTCCTCGAGCACCATTTGCACGAGCTGGCGCGCGTCCTTCTCGTCGTCCACCACCAGCACCCGCAGCCCGTCGAGCTCTCGGCGGCATGCTGGAGCGTCGCGCGCCTCCGACTCCGTCGCACTCGCTCGCGGGGGCGGCGAGCTGGATCGCCTCACCGCCGACAAGGGCACGAGAACGCGAAATGCGATCCCGCGCCCCGTGTCCGCGACCGAGATCTCCGCCCACGCGTCCGACCTGCGGAGCGAAACGTCGATGCTGCCGCTCTTCGGCGTGAACTTCACGGCGTTGCTCAGCAGGTCCCACACGATCTGCTGGATGCACGTCGGGTCCCCGACCACCTCGGGCAGATGCGGGTCGAATACCGATGTGACGCGGATCTCTTTGGCGTCCGCCGCGGGCCGGACCGACTCGATGGCGGCATCGACCACGGGCGCGATATCCATCCGTTGGACGTCGAGCCGCACCTTGCCGCTGATGATCCGCGACATGTCGAGCAAATCCTCGATGAGCTGCGCCATCGCGACGGCGTTGCGCTCGATCGTCTCCACCGCGCGCCCGCGCCGCTCCTCGTCGAACGTCGGCGACGACATCATCTTCGCCCAACCCAGGATCGCGTTGAGCGGTGTCCGGAGCTCATGGCTCACGACGGCAAGAAACTCGTCCTTCGCGCGGCTGGCGACGTCCGCGTTTTGCCGGGCGCGCTGCTCCGAGATGAAGAGCCGCGCGTTGTCGATCGCAACCGCGCAACGCCGGGCCAGCTCCTCGGCGAAATGCAGATCGGGCTCCGAGTATTTCCGGCCCGACTCGGCGGACGCGAACGTCATCGCGCCGAGCGTTCGACCGCGCGCCGCCAGCAGTACTACCATCGCCGATCGGAGTCCGAGCTCGCGCACCATGCGAAGGTGCTCGTCGTCGCGCGCCCCGGCGACCCGCAGCTCGTCGGGGAGTGTCCGCATGCAGCAGCGGCAGCCCCGTGCGGAGCACCTGAGCGACGCCGTTCGGCGTCGGGGCTCGGCGGGTACTTCGCCTCGATCTCGCGCGCGAGGCTCACCTTGGCGGGGTCCACGTGCGCCGTCGCGAGACGCTTGGTCGACGGCTGCCCTTCCTGCACGATGTCGACGGCGCACCAGTCCGCGAGCACGGGCACCGCGAGGTGCGCGACCTGCGCGACCGTCGCCTCGTAGTCGAGCGATTGCGTCAGCGCGGCGGCCGCGTCGGCGAGAAACGATCGCCGCGACTCCTCACGCTTCTTCTCGGTCACGTCGCGGAACACGATGACGACGCCGTCAATTTCGCCGCTCTCCGCGGATAGGCGCCGCGCTGTCGTCGATCGGCGTCGCCGTTCCATCCCGCGCGACGAGCACCGTTCCCCTCGTGAGCCCCGACGGTGTGGCGCTCTCCAAGATCTTGTCGACCGGGTTCGTGACCACGCGTCGCGTCTCCTCTTCGACGACGCGGAAGACGTCCGCCAAGGGTCGTCCCCGCGCCTCCACCTCACGCCATCCCGTCAGCGCCTCCGCGAGGGGATTCACGATCGCAATCGCGCCCGTGCGGTCGGTCGCGATGACCGCGTCCCCGATGCTCCGGAGCGTCGTCGATAGGGAGGCACGAAGGTTATCCGCGATCGTGCGCGCCGCCCGCTCGGCGTCGAGGCGTATCGCACGAAGGAGCGCCTCGCCGCTCTGGCTGGCGAACGTCTCGAAGAAGCGGCGCTGCTCGGCCGAGACCGTTGCTCCTTGAAATACCCCATGCCGACGAGACCGATGGCGCGGCCTTCGGCGATGAGGGGGACGCTCCAGAACGCGATCGCGCGGGTGCCTTCGGACGGAAGGGCGGCGAGCGACGGATAGAGCTCGTGGTACTCCTGCGCCGTCTCCACCCAGAGCGAGCGGCCGGTCGAGATCGTCCGATAGATGGGGTTCGGCCCGTCCTCTCCGATGCGCTGGATGTATGGCAAGACTGCCGGGTTGCAGCCTTGCTCGCCGATGAGGACGAGGTCCCCCGTCGTGCCGTTCAGCCGATAGAGCGTGCACGTGTCGGCGTTCGCGAGACGAAATCCATGGTCGATGACCGAGCGCGCCGCGTCACTTTGGCGAACCCCAGAAGCTCCGATTTCTGGCCCCGGAGAGCGGTGATGATGACGTTCGCCCAGAAGCGCGTTCCATCCTTGCGGATGCGCCACCCTTCTTCTTCGAGCCGACCGTCCCGCGCCGCGCGGGTCGCCAGGCCCGCGTTCGACCGCACAGACGAACCTTGGCACCTTTTCGACGAGCCGCGGGTAGCGGGCGAGTGACGCTTACGCGGCGCGGCTGCGCCCGACGCCACTCTTTCGCGTCTCCGTACGAGGGTGCAATTGACACTCCTCGCGTCCTCGGAGGACGAACGCTTTCGCACCATCGGAGGGGCGTCTGCTCCTCCCAAAGGAGACCGCAATGGCCTTACTCAAAACGCATCTTCGTCGTTCGCTTTTCATCGTCCCGGCCCTCGGAGCGCTCGGCTTCGCCGCATGCGGCGGCAAGATCGGGGGCGGCGAGGAGCTCACCGGCTCCACGGAGCAGGCCCTAACCTCCGACGCCGGCCTCATCACTATCAGCGGCACGGTCCTCGACTCTTCGGGCTTTCCGATCGAGACAGGCGACGTCGTCGTCACCTTGACCGGAAGCGCGCAGCAGATCGTGACCGTGGATCCCAGCACCGGTCAATATAGCTTCTCCGTTGCGCCGGGTTCCTACTCGGTAAGCGCCGCCAACACCTGCATGTCGTTCGCGCCGAACGTTTCGAACCTCAACAACCTCAAGGCGAACACGGTCGTCAACTTCGTCGGCTCGGGAAACGACGCCGTCAACAACTGTGAAGCGTCTTCCCAGAGCGGCGGCACCTCCGGTGCACTCACCCTCAGCGGCCACGTCACTTCGGCCGGCCACCCCGTGGTCGGCACCAAGGTGACCATGTCGGGCACGAGCCAAGGCTTCCGCTACACCGACGAGACCGGCGCCTACAGCTTCTCCGTGAACAACGGCTCCTACAGCTTGACCCCGTCGGGCGCGTGCAACGCCTACTCGCCGACCGTAGCCAATCTCAACAACCTCAAAGCCAGCAAGAGCCAAGACTTCACCGGGAGCGGCAACTGCCCGCCGGCGCCGCTGGGGCTTTGTTCGACCCTCGACACCGACTACGACTTGGCCGACCTCGGCGACGTCTGCAGTCCGACCATTACGACGACCGACTGCTTCGACCGACTCTTCACCTGGGACTCGGGCATCCTCCTCGATTTGCCCTTCATCAACAGCACCGACTGCCGGTTCGGGAAGTTCAATACCCTGCTCGGGACAGAGCCGGCGCTCTCGCAGACCATCGACCAGCTCCAGAACTTCATCCTCTACTTCTTTGGCTGCCCCTTCGTCGGCACCGAGATCGGTCCGCTCACCGACGGACTCCTCCCCGCGCCCCTACTCGCGCAGGGCTTTCACTTCACGACCGCGGACGTTCAGGCACTGTCGGACGACTTCGTCATCTCGATCGAGACGACGCTCGCGTCGATCGGCGCGCCGGCGCTGACGAGCGCGCAGCTCTCGGCCGTGCAGACCCAGCTCGCGTATCTGCAGAGCAACCTGACAGGCGTGGTCAAATCGTCGACCTTCACGTTCAGCACCTGCGGCGACGCGGGGCACTGATCGCGCGGCGCGGCGACGGTCTCGGACCTTACGCGACCGTCGCCGGCGCTCTTTCGGCAACTACACGTTGCTTGCGCGTCGCGCGTTTCGCGCCTACCGCCTGAGCAGGCCCCGCGGAGAACGGCGGAAGGATATGGAGGCAGTCATGGCCCTTCGAGCGATCGGACGTTTCGCGTGGCACGAGCTACACACCACGGACCCAGCCCGCGCCAGGAAGTTTTACGGCGAACTCGCGGGGTGGGAAATCAGGGACGTTCCAATGGGGCCGGGCGAGTCCTATGGCTTGTGCCTCGTCGGAGGCAAAGACTTGGCCGGCATCACCAAGTCGATGGTGCCGGCGCACGTGCCGTCCCATTGGCTCCCATACGTCGCCGTCGACGACGTCGACGCGGCGGCCACAACGGCGACCGGGCTTGGCGGTAAAGTCATTCAGCCTGCAACGGACATCCCCGAAGTCGGCCGCCTCGCCGTGGTCGCCGACCCGCAAGGCGCGACCTTCGCTCTCTACAAGCATCCTCGGCCGCAGGAAGAGGCGGCCACTGCAGCGGCCGTCGGGTCGTTTTGCTGGGATGAGCTCTTGACGAGCGACCCGGATGCCGCCGTCACGTTCTATCGAGGTCTCTTCGGATACGACCACGAGACCAAAGACGGCGGCGCGATGGGCACCTACCACATCCTTCGCCGCGGCCAGGGGCAGGGAAGTGGCATCGGGGGCATCGTCAAGATGCCTCCCACGGTCCTTCACCCGTATTGGCTCGCGTACATCTACGTCGAAGATGTCGACGCCTCGGCGGCCAAAGGCAAGGAGCTCGGCGGGCAGATTGACGCTCCGCCCGAGACCATCCAAGGCGCCGGCCGCTTCAGCATCCTCGGCGACCCCTCCGGGGCCGCGATCGGCCTCTATCGCGAAACCCGGTAGGGCGAGCCGTCACTTAGTTCTGCGCCGCCGTGAAGGCGTTCGGATCGCCCGAACGAACGACGATGGCGCTTCCCGTCGCGCCGGCGCCGCGCACCGCCGACGACTTCCAGCTGTCCGCCACGCGTCGTTGTTCGTCGGACGTTCCGTAGACGACCCGGTCCGCGCCCGAGACAGGCGCCCAGGCGCGCAGCAGGTCTGCATACGCGACTTGCTTTGGGTCGAACGTGACGCGGACGACAGGCGTCGACTGCATTTTGCCGGTTTCGACCTCCAGCACACCGGGCAAGCCTCGGAGCGCCTCCTCGGTCGAACGTCCGCCGCCGAGCAGTGCGGTGTCGAGCGTGGCCTCGCAGCCGGGGCGTTCCCCCGGCGGCGGCGTCGCGCAAGCGTTCCCGGTGGAAGCGGGCAGGGGCGAGGTTGGAGCGCCACCGAACCGGGCCGCGTAATCTCCATAACCCTCGGCGGCGAGACGGCTCAGCGGCACGAACCGGAGCGATGCCGAGTTGATGCAGTAACGCTGGCCGGTGGGTGCGGGGCCGTCGTCGAAGACGTGTCCGAGATGCGAGTCGCCGGCAGCTGAACGGACTTCGGTGCGGACCATGCCGTAGGCCATGTCGGACTTGGACACGACGTGGCCGTTCTCGATGGGCCGCGTGAAGCTCGGCCAGCCGGTCCCCGACTCGAACTTGTCGGTCGAGCTGAAGAGCGGCTCGCCGGTCACCACGTCGACATAGATGCCCGGCTCGTGGTTGTCGAAGAAGGCGTTGCGGAACGGGGGCTCCGTTGCGTCGTTCTGCGTGACTTCGAACTGCAACGGAGTGAGCTGGCGCTTCAGCTCCGCGGCCGTGGGCTTCGCGTACTTCTTGGCGTGCATCGGGGCACTCTCCTTCTTGGCGTCAGGGGGGGTCGCCGAACCCGGCGAGTCCGCCGCGGGCGTCAGCAATGAGGCGGCCGATGGGGCGGCCTGGGACGACTGCGCGGTGGCATGCGTGGCGGGCGCGACGAGCTCGGATGGGGCCGCCGCCGAAGTGTGGCAGCCCGCGAGACAAACACTCACGAGCACGCCGGGAACGACCATCGATCGGGACTTGAAGCTCTTCATCTTGTCCTCGGCCGCCAGGTCGGCGGAGGCGGTCAGCCTCTGCCGCGCGGCGCTCGATACCCAATACGCTTACCTCGGGCAGCGGGTTTCGCACCATCGTGGTGACGAGCAACCCCAGCCGCATGTCGCTCATCCAAGGGCCAGAACCCGTGCCCTGGAGCCGCCCATGCTTAAGCGACCGCGCCTCGACGATCGACTGATCGCGCCCGCAGCGCTCACCACGATGGATCAATTCCATGCGGACGTCGTGCGCGAGGTCCAGGAGGTCGTCGCCCGAGACCCGGTCGTGGTCCTCGGCATGGCGCAGAACCCCCACGTGGGACGCGTCATGCGAGCGCTCGACGGGGCGGGCGTCCGCTATACGTACATGGAGTTCGGGAGCTACCTCTCGGCTTGGCGAAAGCGCCTCGCCATTAAGATGTGGAGCGGCTGGCCCACGTTCCCGCAGGTATTCGTCCGCGGCACGCTCATCGGCGGTGAGGACCTCACGAAGGCGGCTCTCACCGATGGCTCGCTCAAGTCGACCCTCGGCGGCCTGTCCATCGTGGCGAGCGCCTGACGCAGGGCGTGAGTCCTCGGCGGGGTTCTGAGTTTGCGCTCGAACACGGGCGGTGCTCCTATCCGCGCCTGCGATGAGCTGCGTTTCCTATGCGTCGTTCGTGCTCTGCGCTCTTCCGCTTGCTATGGCGGCCTGCGCGCCGCCGCGCCCGTCGGAGAACGCCGAGCGCGTTACCTCGCCCGAGGTCTCGGCGGACGGGCGCATCACCTTCAGGCTCCGCGCGCCCTCCGCGGAACAGGTCGTCCTCCACCTGGAGGGCGCAACGCCAACTCCGATGGTCCGCGACAGCCAGGGCGTCTGGAGTCTGACGACGCCGCCCCTCGGGCCGGACTACTACGGTTATTCGTTCGTCGCCAACGAGGTGAGCGTCCTCGACCCAGGGAATGGGGCTCTCAAACCCAACCTCCTCGGCACTCAGAACATCGTCCACATTCCGGGCCCGGGCACGCTGCCCTGGGAGACAGCGGACGTCCCCCACGGGACGGTGCATCGGCATTTCTATCGGTCCGCGGTGGTTGGCGACGACCGGGATTTTTATGTCTACACGCCGCCCGGTTATGACCCGGCGCGGCCCGCTCCGTATCCGGTCGTCTATCTTCTCCATGGCTTCAGCGATGACGCCAGCGGCTGGGTGGCCGTCGGTCGCGCCAACTTCATCCTGGACAACCTGATCGCGCGCGGCGAAGCCCTGCCCATGCTCGTCGTCATGCCGCTCGGCTACGGCGCGCCCGAGATCCTCGCCGGTGGCTTCGCCGGATTCGGCAAAGACCACGCTCTCAGAATGCGCAACTTCGAACGCTTCAGGGCCGCACTCCTCGACGAAGTCATCCCCGCCGTCGAATCCACCTACCACGCGGCGACCGACCGGCGATCCCGTGCCATCGCGGGTCTTTCGATGGGCGGCGCCGAGGCTCTGTACGTCGGGCTCAATGACTCGGACCGATTCGCGTGGGTGGGCTCGTTCAGCGCCGGCGGGTTGACCGAACCCTTCGATCCCTACTTTCTGCGCCTCCACGGCGGGAAGGGGAAGCGCCTGGAGCTTTTCGTGTCTTGCGGTCAAGACGACCACCTCATCGAAATTCATCGCAAACTCATCGCATGGCTGGCTGCAAAAGGAGTCCCGCATGTCCCGCAGGAGACCTCGGGCGCGCATACCTGGATGGTCTGGAGGCGGAACCTCGTGACGTTCACGCGCTCCCTCTTTCGCACGCCCGACGCTCCCTGAGCCGAGCGGTCACGTCGGCGGCGCGTTTCGCAGCGCTCTCGAGTGGGAGCTCCTAGCGACGCGCGAGCGGGGGCCATGCCGAAAACTGCGACGGCGGCTGGCGGCGCGGAAAACACCGCGTGAAACAGAAGGGAATAAGGCCGCGACTCGCTGGAGATGGCGGCGGCGTCCTCGGACACGAGATGGCCTGTCTCGGGACAGCCGGTGTGCCAGAGAACCGTGGGAGGGTCGGGGTGGTAGATGCCACGCGTCGGACACCGGGATGGCCCACGTGGTCGCACGCGCGGAATTTCCCGATGCGCCGGCTGGGGTGGCTTGGCAAGGTGGATCCGCGAGGATGGTGCGGTCGGCTTCGGGGCCCGCGAAGGGGAAGATCGTTAGCTTGCTTACGATCTCGAGCCTGCCCCTCGCCGCCCGCAAGTCCCCCTGGCCGCCTTCTATCGACCGACGAGGCCTGGTGCCTCCCCGCGTCCGACGCCCCGTCCAGCCCTGGCTCCCCCGCCGCGAAGCTGTACCCACGCGATGCCTCCTCCCTAGAGAGCCGAGCGGGCACGCTTCGTGCTCTACCGCGATCGCGCGACACCGGCGGACGAGAAGCTTGCCCCCCGACGCTGTCGATCCGAGTGGGAACTCTCGATGAACGCAATCTTCTTCGGCTGCAAGCGGGCTTTTCACAGCTGCATGCGTATCGCTCGCCAAGTCCTTGCGGGCTTGGGCTTAACGCCGGCCCGCTTCGACATGCTTACCGCAGTCGGCGAGAACCGGGCGTTCGGCTGTGCCCAGCGCGAACTCCGTTCCTTGCTCGGGGTGAGCGCGGCCACGATCAGCCGAATGCTTGCTTCGCTCGAGGATATTGGCCTCGTCACGCGCACGAAGAACGAGTACCCAGACCGACGCCAGCGTCGGGTTGCACTCTCGGCAGCGGGGCTCAAGTGCCTCCGAAAGGCCACTCGGCATCTCGTTCGGAGCGGGGCCATTCAGCTCGCGGTGGACAGCGCCCTGACGAACAACCGCGCCCACGACGAGAGCCGCTGCCTCGTCGAGATGGATCTGGCCGAATCGATCTTGCGCCGCCTCCGCGATGCCTTCGGCGACATCGCCACTCTTCAGTACCCGTGGCATCCCGATGATTGACCCGACGATTCGCTGAGAAGGATGGCCGCGCTCACCGGACGGTGAACGCGACCGGCCAGGACGCAGTGTCGGAGTTCGTCAGCGATTCGATCCGCACGGCGCCGTACGTGCCAGACACGACCGCGTACGGGACCGTTACGGTGAGCGTGGCCATCTGACCGTTGTTCATGGTTGTTCGGTCCAGTGAAGCCTCGATAGCGTAATCGCCGATCCAAGGGGTTGCCTGCACGGTCCAATCCGGAACGGCGTCTTCCGACCAGCCCGTGACCGTGAACGACATCGGAGCGCCCACTTGCAAGGAAGGGAGTCCCGAAGGGGTGACGCTCACGCCGAACGCGACACCGGAGCTTGGAGTGCAGGCATCACCGCCCGCCGCGGCGGCTCGGTCGGACCATACCCGTTGGAGCGTGTACCCTGGACCTTCGTCGACAAATCTACCCCAGCAAAGGTCCCCCACCTCGCTCCCGAAAGAAGCCCACGGGTTCGTGATGTCCGCGAGAGCGAAGGCGGGCTCGCTATGGATCCAGGGATCAGTGACGGTGTCGACCAACAACCGGGCGGCGTCGAGCTGCATGACGGCGATGTCCGAGAGGATGGCGCCGAATCGAGGGTCGCACGTGGGAAGGACGATGATCGGGAGCTGGCTCGCCCCGTCGAGTACGACATCGTGAAATCCGTCTCCCGGATTGGGTGAGCAAGCGTCGCTACCCAGATGCGTTACGTCCGTACCGGCCGGGAAGAGGACGAGGTAGACGTACGGCCCGGTGGAAGGCGCGGTCGGGAGCGTGCCGTCGGCGACCCTGGCGGTCAAAAGGTTCGCGATCGCGTCGTCCGCGATGCTTGACGGAGCCGTGTCTGGCAGGGTTACCGCCGGCGCGTGCGCTAGGCTCTGAATGCCATATTCGCCGGCGGTTTTGGCGAGCCAGCCGGACTGCCCGAGCCATGCGACGAAAGTATCGACGGGCGCCGCGTTCGTGTCGCCCGCAAACGAGACCGTGATCACCGTGGACGATGCCAGCGTCGGACCGCCTTGCGTGGGGACCTCGGGATACGGCGAGTGAGCGGCCGTCGAGAACGAGGGCGGCGAGGAACACGCCATCTCGCCCAAGCAGAGCATTGCGAGCGCGCCGAAGACCGGGAGACTCCGTCGAATCCCTTGCATGGCGGAGATCTCCGGCCCCTCCAACGATATCACGCCGTCTACGTCTCGGCCGCTCCGCAAAGCCCGTTCAGCCGCTCGGCGACCGCCCGGGCGTTCATGGTCTGCTTGTAGACGTAGAGCGCGCCAGGCAGGTCCGAATCGAGGACGTCTTCGCTCACCCGCAGGCGCGCGCTCACCGCAAAGAGGATGTGCTCGCCGAGGCCGGCTTGGACGAGCTCTACGCGTTTCCACACGGCCGCGCGGCTCCAATAGCCCATCACCTCGAGGTAGACCCGCTCTCGCTTCGCGTCGGCGCGACGGCGCTCGAAGACCAGGTCGGGGACGCACACGCCCACCCCGGGAAGGTCCAAAATGTCGCCGTTGGCCCTGACTTTCCATGGCGTCTCGAGAGCGCGAAAGCTGCGGAGCAACGTCTGCACCTCGTCGGGGAGCTGCGGAGATTCCGCCGATGACGCTACGGCGCCTCCAGAGACGCGGAAGCGGAGGGGCGCGCGCTCTTTGCCCCAGCGTAGGTCTGCCTCGAGCTTCCACTGCTCGCACGCCGAGAGCGCGGGTAAGACGAGGGCGAGCTGAAGGCCATATTTCGTCACGCACTCGAACAAGCTGAACGGTCCATCGATGACGATGCGACACCCATCGGGCCGGCGCTCGATCGTATGCAGCAACCGAAGAAACTTGAGCTTCCGAAAGAGATCACGAAGGACGCCGGCCGACGCCGATTGGATGTCGACGATCACCTTCACGGCGCGGAGTAGGACAGCCTGCGCCTGCGCTTGCTCGTACTCGGAGACGAGCTGAGCGCCCGTGAGCGCTGCGAAAGAGGTGAGCACGTGGGTGCCGCGGAGATCGGAGAAGAGGGCGTGCTCGATCGCCTCCGGAGGGCCGCCGCGTTCGCGAGCGACCTCCTCGAGAATGGCGCGCCGATCCAGGCGTTCGGAGACGGCGAGGTTCGCGCGCGCCGCGCTGGCTCGGGTGAAGACCACTCGTCGCATCTCCTCGGAGTCGACCGACTCGTTCGCGTCAAACTCGCAGCGATCCTCGATGAGCTTGGCGAGCGCCGACTTCAGCCGATGTTCGCGGGGTCCGACGTCGACGGCGTCGATCCCCGCGGCGAGGTCGTCACGCGTGCGCCCCACGTGTGCGCGCGCCGCTTCGATCAAAGCATCGGCGAGCACGCGGGCGCGCGCCCTGGCGTCGTCGTCGAGGCTTACCAGACAAAGGTCGCCGCCTCGCCGGCGCGCGTTCACGAGGTCAGCGGTAAGCACTGTGCTCCCGGCGCCGCTCGCTCGTGTACGTCTCGGTCGTGGACTCCGTGACGAGCTCGAAGAGGACGGCTCGCTTGTCGCCTTTTTTCCGGAGGATGCGCCCGAGCCGCTGGACATGCTCTCGGACCGAACCGCTCCCGGAGAGAATGACCGCGACGTTTGCGTCCGGAACGTCGACGCCTTCGTTCAGGACCTTCGATGTCGCGACGGCGCGGTACGTCCCGGCGGCCAGCCCGGCGAGGATCGCGCTTCTCTCGCGCACCTTGGTCTGGTGGGTGATGACCGGGACGAGGAAACGCCTCGCGATGGCATAGGCCGTCGCGTTGTCTTGGGTGAAGAGGATGGCGCGGTCGGTCCGGTGGGTGTGAAGCAAGTGGTCCAGGTACTCGAGTTTCGCGGAGGGAGCGAACGCGAGCTCCCTCTGCCGTCGGTAGGCGGCCATCGCGCGGCGTCCGTCGGCGCTTTGGGAGGAGAGAATGATGAATTGACCCCAACCTTCCGCGCTGCCCATCCGAATCCCGCGACGCCGGACGAACTCGCGGTAGATGGTGCGCTCGGCGTCGTGCTCGGCGCGTTCGTCCGCCGTGAGCTCGATGGAGATGCGCTGAACGTCGTACTCGGCCAGGTAGTCACCCGAGAGCTCCACGATGTCTTTCCGATAGACGACAGGGCCCACGAGGGCAGAGAGCGCAGCGTCACGCCCGTCGGCGCGCTCGGGGGTCGCCGTGAGGCCCAGGCGGAACGGCGCGAGGCACGCCCGCGCCGCAAGCGCGTAGGCGGCGCTCGGCAGATGATGGCATTCGTCGAAGACGACGAGGCCGAAACGCGCGCCGAGATGCTCCATGTGGAGGAAGGCGGAGTCGTACGTGGTGACGGTCAGGTCTCTCACGTCGTGCTCGCCGCCGCCGACCAGGCCGACGTGCACGGCGAAGGTGGCGCCGAGGAGGTCGAACCACTGGCGTACGAGGTCCAAGGTGGGCGCCACGACGAGCGTGCTCCGCTTCTTTTCGTCGATGGCGAGCACGGCGACGTGGCTCTTGCCCGCGCCGGTCGGCAGCACGACGACGCCGCGGCCGCGGTGGCCGCGCCATGCGGCGAGGGCCTCGGCCTGATACGGGCGCGGCTCGCGATGGACGCGGGCCCCTTCCGTGAGCTCAGTGTATCGACGCGCGCCGTCTTCGTAAGGGGTCTTGGAGCCGACGAGGGCGCGTACGACGTCGGCGTACGACGAGGCCGGCGCGCGATGACATCGGGTGCGGTCGTCCCAGGCGCACGCGCTGGGCGCCGGCAGCCCCACGGGCCATCCGCGCACCTCGAGCGTGCCTGAAGCAAAGGACAGCGAGACCACGGAGCATCGCTAGCATGCGTGCGACCTCGTAGGTGGCAACGGCGGCGCGCGACGGTCCGACATGGGGTAATGAAGACTTCGAGCATGACGGTCGCCGTGATCGCCGAGAAGCCGTCCGTGGCGCGCGACATCGCCCAGGTGCTCGGCGCCCGCGACCGGGAGGACGGCGGACTGCGGGGCGGCGGGTACGTGGTGACGTGGGCGATCGGCCATTTGGTCGCGCTCGGGGAGCCCCACCAGATGAACGCCCGCTGGAGGGAATGGCGCCTGGCGGACTTGCCGATGGTGCCGGACGACTGGTCGCTGGTGGTCTCGGAGTCGACGCGCGAGCAGTTCGAGCATGTGCGGCGGATTCTGAATGCCCCCGAGGTGGCCGAGATCGTCTGCGCGACGGACGCGGGTCGCGAAGGGGAGCTCATCTTTCGATACATCTATGAGGCCGCGGGGTGCCGCAAGGCGGTCCGCCGCCTCTGGATCTCGTCGCTGACGCCCGCAGCGATCGCTCAGGGCTTCCGGGAGCTGCGGAGCGGGCGGGATTTCGACGCCCTCGCGCGCGCCGCGAGAGCGCGCAGCCGCGCGGATTGGCTCGTGGGGATGAACCTGTCGCGCGCCTACAGCACCGTTCGGGGCGACGTGCTCTCGGTGGGACGAGTCCAAACGCCGACCTTGGCGATGGTGGTGGCGCGGGAGCTCGAGATCCGCGCGTTCGTCCCCGAGGACTACTACGAGGTGGTGGCGACGTTCGGCGTGGAGAAGCGGAACGACGGGCTCCCTCCGGAGTCCGCCGCCACCGCGTCGACCTACACGGGCGTGTGGTTTCTCGGCGAGCGAACCCGCCTCGACAAATCCGGGGAAGAGGCGGCGCAGGTCGTCCACCGCGTGAAGACCGGGCAGGCGCGCATCGAATCGGTGAAGCGGGAGGTGAAGACGCTCCCTCCGCCACTCCTCTACGACTTGACGGAGCTGCAGCGCGACGCGAATCGGCTCTACGGAATGAGCGCGCAACGCACGCTCGACCTGGCGCAAGCGCTGTACGAACGCCGCAAGCTTCTCAGCTACCCGCGGACCGACAGCCGAAAGCTCTCGCGCGCGGTCGCCGAGACGCTTCCGGAGGTGGTGCGCGCCATCGCCGGCCCATACCGCGGCGAGATGGCGGCGGGGACCGGAGCGCGACCGCTCGGCCGCCGGTTCGTCGACGACGCCGACGTGACGGACCACCACGCGATCATCCCGACGGTGACCGTCCCGCCCGCCGGTCTCTCGGAAGACGAGCAGCGCATCTACGATTTGGTGTGCCGAAGGCTGCTGTCGGCATGGCACGACGACTACGTGTTCGCGGTGACGAAGGTGGTGACGGCGGTCACGTCCAGCGAGATCGATCGGTTCGCGAGCTCGGGGACGAGCGTGGAGCACGTCGGCTGGAAGGTGCTCGAGCCCGGCGCGGGACGGAAGCCGCCCGAGTTGCCCGGCGGGCTGACGGAGGGGGACAAGCCGGAGGTAGTCGACGCGAAGGCGGTGAAGAAGCAGACGCGGCCGCCGCCTCGCTTCACGGACGCGAGCCTGCTGACGGCGATGGAGACGGCCGGTCGCCAGCTCACCGACCGCGAGATCGCCGGCGCGATGCGCGAATGTGGACTGGGCACGCCGGCCACGCGCGCGGCCATCATCGAGACGCTGCTGAAGCGCGCCTATGTCGTGCGCGACGGCAAGTCTCTGGCGGCGACCGACAAGGGATTGTCCCTCATCGACGTGGTGCACGCCGACGTGAAGAGCGCCGCGATGACCGGAGAGTGGGAGGCAAAGCTCGCCCGCATCGAGCGCGGGACCGGCGATTTCGATGCGTTCATGGAGGCCATCGAGACCTACGTTCGCGAGGTCGTGGGGAACGTCGCGGGCAGCGCGTCGCCCGCGCCGCCCGTACGCCTTGCCGTGACGGCGGGGGCGCAGAATGGATCCGGCGCGATGGCGCGGAATGGATCCGGCGCGGTCGTCACATCGAATGGATCGGACGGCGTCGCCGCTCCGGTCGCAGCTCCGAAACCCCGGCCGGACACGCGGGGTCCGGCGGACCTGTCGGCCCTCCTCCGTGACTCCTTCGGGTTCGCCTCCTTCCGGCCCTACCAGGAGGAGGTTTGCCGCGCGGTCGTCGAAGGCCACAACGTGCTCTTGGTCATGCCGACCGGAGCCGGCAAGTCGCTCTGTTATCAGCTCCCCGGGCTGGCTCGCGGCGGAACGACGCTGGTCGTCAGCCCGCTCATCGCGCTGATGGAGGACCAGGTCGCGAAGCTCACGCGCCACGGCCTGTCTGCGGACCGGATCCATTCGGGTCGCGGGCGGGAGGCCTCGCGCGCGGCGTGCCGGGCGTACCTCGACGGGAGGCTGAACTTCCTCTTCATCGCACCGGAACGGCTACGCGTGCCCGGCTTCCCGGAGATGCTGGCGCGACGTCCGCCGACGTTGGTCGCGGTCGACGAGGCGCACTGCATCTCGCAGTGGGGGCACGACTTCCGTCCCGAGTACCGCATGCTGGGCGCGCGCCTGCCGCTGTTCGGCAACGCCCCCGTCCTCGCGGTAACGGCGACGGCCACCCCCGCGGTACAAGACGACATCGTCGCGCAGCTTCGGCTGACGTCTGCGGTGCGCTTCATCCATGGCTTCCGGCGCACGAACATCGCGGTCGAGGCGGTCGAGATGATGCGGCGGGACCGCGCCGACGCCGTCGCGGCGCTGCTGGGCCGTGCGGAGAACCGGCCCGCGATCGTGTACGCGCCGACCCGCCGTGAAGCGGAGTCGCTCGCGGAGCGCCTGTCGCGCCGACTGCGTGCGGAGGCGTATCACGCGGGTCTCGCGTCGGCGGAGCGGGATCGAGTCCAGAGCGCGTTCGTGGGCGGCGACGCCGAAATCGTCGTCGCGACGACCGCGTTCGGGATGGGGATCGACAAGGCGAACGTGCGCGTGGTCGTGCACACCGCGCTCCCCGCCTCGCTCGAGGGCTACTACCAGGAGATCGGGCGCGCGGGCCGCGACGGCGCGCCCTCCCGTGCGGTCCTGCTCCACTCCTTCGTCGACGGCAAGACACTCGAGTTCTTCCACGGGCGGGACTATCCGGAGGTCGCGACCCTCCAGGCGGTATTCGATCGACTCGGCCCGACGCCGGTGGCCCGCGAGAGGCTTCGGTCCGCGTCCGGCCTCGACCCGATCGTCTTCGAGAACGCGCTCGAGAAGCTATGGCTACATGGGGGCGCGCGCGTCGACGTCGAGGACGCGGTGAGCCGCGGGGACGCCGGCTTCGCCACATCCTACGAGCGACAGAAGGCTCACGGGCTCGAGCAGATCGCGAAGATGCGCGCCTACGCCGCGAAGAGCAGCTGCCGGATGCTGCAGTTGGTCCGGCATTTCGGCGATACGCGCGACTCGGGGGCGCCGTGCGGTCATTGCGACATCTGCGCGCCCGACGGCTGCATCGCCCAGAGCCACCGGGAGCCCAGCGCGGCCGAGAAGACCGTGGCCCGCCGCATCGTCTCGGCGCTGTCGCAACAGAACGGCAAGACGGTGGGCCAGCTCCACCGCGAGATCTCGGGGGCGGAGGAGCTCGATCGGCGCTCCCTCGAACACGTGCTCGGCGGCCTGGTGAGAGCTCGGGTGGTGCGCCTCGAGGACGACTCGTTCGTGAAGGACGGCGCCACGATCGCGTTCCAGCGCGCGCACCTCGTGGCGGATTCGGGCGCCCCGAGCGAGCAAGCGCCGGGGTTTCGCATCGCGGCCGGCGGCGATCGTCCGAGCCGGCCCCGAAGGTCGGCGCGCAAGGAACCGAAGGGCAGGGGAAAGCGATCCGACGGGGCGCGGGCTCCTGCGCGTCCAACGGAGGACGGCGGGGACGCCCTCTTCGAGGCGCTCCGGAGCTGGCGCCTCGGCGAAGCGCGACGCACGGGGATGCCGGCGTTCCGGATCTTCAGCGATCGGACGTTGCTCGCCATCGCGGCCGACGCGCCGGGCGACGAGACGGCACTACTGAGGGTGTCGGGCGTAGGTCCGGGTCTCGCGCGACGCTACGGCCACGCCGTGCTCGACATCGTGGCGCGTCACGCGCGGGACGCGCCCTGAGAAGTAGCGGACGGGCTGCCTTGCGGTATCCTCCGCCCGGATGAAGGGCCTCGTGTTGGCGGGCGGCGCCGGGACGCGGCTCAGACCCTTGACCTATTCGGGGGCGAAGCAGCTCGTCCCGGTCGCGAACCGCCCCATCCTCTTTTACGTGATCGACAATTTGATCGACGCGGGAATTCGCGACATCGGGATGGTGATTTCGCCCGAGACCGGCGGCGAGGTCCGCGCGGCGGTCGGCGACGGGAGCGCGTGGGGGGCCCGCGTGACGTACGTCTTGCAGGATCGGCCGGCCGGCCTCGCGCACGCCGTGAAGACGGCGCGGGGCTACCTCGGCGAGAGCGACTTCTGCATGTTCCTGGGGGACAACTTGATCGGCACGAAGATTCGCGCGCCGGTCGAGGCCTTCGCCGCGTCGCCCGACATCTCGGCCTCGGTGATGCTCAAAGAGGTCGCGAATCCTTCTCAGTTCGGCGTCGCCGAGGTCGACGCCGGCGGCCACGTCGTACGTCTCGTGGAGAAGCCGAAAGAGCCGAAGAGCAACCTCGCCCTGGTCGGCATTTACCTGTTCCGCGCCGACATCTTCGCCGCCATCGATCGCATTCGCCCCTCCGCCCGCGGAGAGCTCGAGATCACCGACGCCATCAGCTCGCTCCTCGAGATGGGCCGCGTGGTGCGCTTCGACCGCGTGCGCTCGTGGTGGCTGGACACCGGCAAGAAGGACGACCTCCTCCTCGCGAACGACACCGTGCTCGACGATTGGCTCGTCCACGAGCTGAGCGGCTCGGTCGACGAGCAAAGCCGCCTGTCGGGCCGGGTTCGAGCGGCCGAAGGGTCCCGCATCGTGCGTTCGACGATTCGTGGGCCCGTCATCGTCGGCGCGCGGACGCTCATCGCCGACGCGTACATCGGGCCGTTCACGAGCATCGGCGACGACGTCGTGATCGAACGAGCGAGCGTCGACCACTCGATCGTGCTGAGCGGCAGTCACGTGCGCGACATCGGCCGCTTGGAGGACTCGGTGATCGGCCGCCGTGTGCTCGTACAGCCCGGCGCCACCCGCGAGGGCGCGTTGAACCTGCTCGTGGGCGACGACTGCCGTGTGGAGCTCGGGCGCTCTCGTTAGCGCCGCCCGGTCCACCCAAGCGGGTGGAACTTGCGCCGGGCCACACTAGTCTTGTCATTCTTTCCTCGAACGGCATAGGAGCTCATGGCGGTCGTCATCTTCGGAGCAGGATTTCTCGGTAGGAGGATCGCCGAAGAACTCGCCGGAGCGGTCTTGTCGATGGTGGACGTGACGGACCGCGAGGCCGTGTCGAGGGAGCTGCGCGCCCTTCAGGCGGACGCGGTGATCAACTGCGCGGGCAAGACCGGGACGCCGAACGTCGACTGGTGCGAGTCTCACCCGTTCGAGACGCACAGATCGAACGTCATCGGTCCGCTCGTGCTGGCCGAGGAGTGCGCGAGGAAGGGCATTTATCTGCTCCACATGGCGTCCGGATGCATCTTTTACGGGCCGTCGCCCTCGCCCGGCGGGTGGCTCGAGTCCGACTTCGCCAACCCGTCGGCCTACTACTCCCGGACGAAGTACGCAGCCGACCTTCTCTTGTCCAAGCTGCCGAACGTGGGCATCGCGCGCTTGCGCATGCCGATTGACGACCGCCCCGGCCCGCGCAATCTCATCACGAAGCTCGCGGGATATCCGAAGGTGATCGACGTCGTGAACTCCGTCACGATCGTGGCCGACCTCGTGGCGGTGACGCGCGCGCTCCTTGCCCGTCGTGCGACGGGCGTCTTCCATGTGACAAACCCCGGCCCCATGCGCCACAAGGACCTCTTGCGGCTCTACGGCGAGATCGTCGACCCATCGCACGGCTACGAGCTCATTCCGGAGGAGGAGCTCGTGGCGCGTGGTCTCGCGACGAAGGCGCGCTCGAACTGCATCTTGGCGAGCCCGCGCCTGGCCGAGCTGGGAATCGTGATGCGGCCGATCGAGACCGCGCTCCCGGACACGCTCGTCGAATACGCGCGCCGTGGTCGAGCGGCGGCGTCCCTTCGCTGAGGTCGGCGTGGGCCATGCTAGCGTCCTTCGGGGTCATGACGGCAGTGGATGCGGGGAACTCGCAGGACGACGAGGCGGCGGCGGTCTCCGGCGCGGAGTGCCCGCTCGCTCCGGAGTGGCAGGAATACTTCCGGGCTCTGGTCGGTCGCGATCCACGCTTCGCCGGCGCTCGGCGCTACCTGCGCGACGACATCTGCGCGGTGATGCGGCGGCTCGTCCCCGAGGACGCTCGCGTGCTCGAGGTCGGCGCGGGCGCGGGTCACGTGCTGGCGGCGCTGCCCAATGCGGTTCGCCACGGCATCGACATCCTGCCGGAGGCCGTGAAGGTCGCCCGCGAGACCGACCCCTCGATGCGGATCGACCGGGCGGACGCGCTCACCTTCAGCGCGCCCGTTCGGTACGACGCGATCATCTGCGACCGCCTCATCCACTCCACGGAGGACGTCCAGCGCCTGCTCGACAACCTCGTCGCGCACCTCGAGGAGGACGGTCGCATCTACCTCACGTGTTTCAACTTCCTCTGGGCCCCCCCGTTCGACGTCATGGCGCGGCTCGGCCTGAGCGAGCGCGCGCCCGAGCAAAACTGGTTCTCCGAGTCGTCGCTCGAGAACCTGTTCACGCTCTCGGGCGTCGAAGCGGTGCACTACGTCAACCGCATTCTCGTCCCGGTGGACGTCCCGGCCATCAACACGCTCGTGGCGCAGCTGCCGCCGTTCCGATACGGGGCCCTCTACCGCACATACGTCTTGCGGCGGCGCCGCGTCCGTCGAGACCAGAATCCGACGGTGTCGGTCGTCGTCCCCGCGCGGAACGAGGCAAAGAACATCGCCGGGGTCCTCGCGCGAACGCCTGCCATGGGTGCGGGCACCGAGCTCCTGTTCGTGGAGGGCGGCTCGAGCGACGGGACGTGGGAGGAGATCCAGCGCGCGATCGCGTCGTACCGCGGGCCGCTGCGGCTCAAGGCGCTCCAGCAGACGGGCAAGGGCAAGGGCGACGCGGTGCGGCTCGGCTTCGAGCAGTCCGCCGGAAGCATGCTGATGATCCTCGACGCCGACATGACCGTCCGGCCCGAGGACCTGCCGAAGTTCTTCGACGCGATGACGAGCGGCCTCGCCGATTACGTACAGGGCACGCGCGTCGTCTATCCAATGGAGGGCGACGCGATGCCCTTCGTCAACCGCGTGGGGAACGCGGTGTTCGCCCAGATGTTCTCCTCGCTGCTCGACCAGCAGATCAAAGACACGCTGTGCGGCACGAAGGTGCTCTGGAAGAAGGACTACGAACGGCTCGCGCGGGGGCGGGCCTACTTCGGCCAGCTCGACCCGTTCGGCGACTACGACCTCATCTTCGGAGCGCGAAAGCTCAATCTGAAGATCATGGAGATTCCGATTCGCTACAAGAGTCGCATGTACGGCACGACCAACATCTCGCGATTCCGAGACGGGCTGCTCTTGCTTCGGATGACGGCGATCGCCGCCCGGAAGATCAAGTTCCTGTGAGCGCGCGCCTTAACCTGAGCCATCGTCTCTGCTATCACGGTCGCGATGAAACGGGCGCTTATCACGGGTATCACGGGCCAAGACGGCTCCTATCTCGCGCAGCTCCTCCTCGAGAAGGGGTACGAGGTCCACGGGATCGTCCGCCGGGCGAGCACGTTCAACACCGAGCGACTCGACTCCATCTACCGCGACCCGCACGATCCCCGCGCGCGCCTCTTCCTGCACTACGGTGACGTCGCGGACGGGACGGGCCTGCGCCGCATCCTCGAAAAGAGCCGCCCCGAAGAGGTCTACAACCTCGCCGCCCAATCCCACGTCCGCGTCTCTTTCGATCAACCCGAGTACACGGCAGACGCCGTGGCGACCGGCACGTTGCGCTTGCTCGAGGCGCTACGCGACTACGGCGGCGACTCCTCGCGCGGCGTGCGTTTCTACCAGGCGAGCTCCTCCGAAATGTTCGGTTCGGCGCCGCCGCCCCAGAGCGAGGCGACCGTGTTCCACCCTCGGAGCCCGTACGCCGTCAGCAAGGTGGCCGCCTTCTGGTACGGCGTGAACTACCGCGAGGCGTACGGGATGTTCATCACCAACGGCATCCTCTTCAATCACGAGTCGCCGCGTCGCGGGGAAACCTTCGTGTCGCGCAAGGTGACGCGGGCGGCCGCGCGCATCAAGCTCGGACTGCAGGAGAAGCTCTTTCTCGGCAACCTCGACGCGCGGCGCGATTGGGGCTTCGCCGGCGACTACGTCGAGGCGATGTGGCTCATGCTGCAGGCCGAGCGGGCCGACGATTACGTCGTCGCGACGGGAGAGTCGCACTCGGTGCGCGAGCTCGTCGAGGCGGCGTTCGGACACCTCGGGCTCGACTGGTCGCGCTACGTGGCGGCGGACCCCCGCTACTTCCGCCCGTCCGAGGTCGACCACTTGCTCGGAGACGCGTCCAAGGCGCGCGAGGAGCTCGGCTGGAAGCCGCGCGTGCGGTTCGCGGAGCTGATTCAGATGATGGTCGACCACGACATGGAGCTCGCGCGACAGGAGCGCACGCTCCGCGACGCGGGTCATACCCCGCTGTCGCGTCGAGAGCACGAATGAGGCTGGGCGACCGAATCTACGTGGCCGGACATCGCGGCCTCGTCGGGTCGGCCATCGTGCGGCGGTTGGAGGCTTCCGGATATGGAGGCCTGATCGTGAGGACCCGCGAGGAGCTCGACCTCCGCAGACAAGACACGGTCGATCGCTTCTTCGCCGAGACGCGCCCGTCTTGTGTATTTCTCGCCGCCGCGCGCGTCGGCGGGATTCTCGCGAACGACACGTACGCCGCGGAGTTCTTCCGCGACAACCTGCTCATCGAGGCCAACGTCATCCACGCCGCGTACGCCAACGGCGTGGAGAAGCTCTTGTTCTTGGGGTCGTCGTGCGTCTATCCGCGGCAGGCGCCGCAGCCTCTCCGCGAGGAGTACCTT
Organism: Polyangiaceae bacterium; assembly: GCA_036500865.1. Taxonomy (GTDB): domain Bacteria; phylum Myxococcota_A; class Polyangia; order Polyangiales; family Polyangiaceae; genus Palsa-1150. The sequence goes on along the minus strand of DASYBG010000042.1, from coordinate 25,341 downwards.
CTCACCGGCGCATTCGAGCCGACCAACCAGGCTTACGCCCTGGCCAAGATCATCGGCATCGAGATGCTCGACGCGTATCGGCGCCAGTACGGCATGCACGGCCTCAGCGTGATGCCGACGAACCTCTACGGTCCGAACGACGATTTCGACTCGCCCAACTCCCACGTGCTGCCCGCCTTGATTCGGCGTTTCCACGACGGGAAAGTCGAGCGGGCGCCGGAGGTCGTCGTGTGGGGAACGGGCGCGGCTCGGCGCGAGTTCCTGCACGTCGACGATCTGGCCGCGGCCTGCGTGCTGCTCATGGAGAACTACGACGGCGCGCAGCTCCTCAACATCGGCGTCGGCGAGGACATGACGATCCGCGAGGTCGCCGAGATGGTGAGGGACGTCGTCGGCTTCGAGGGCACGATTCGGTTCGACGGCACCAAGCCCGAGGGGACGCCCCGCAAGCTCCTCGACGTATCTCGTATTCACGCCCTCGGCTGGCGGGCGCGAATCCCGCTCCGTCAGGGACTCCAAGCGACGTATGCTTGGTTTCTCGAACGACTCCGCGCATCTGCGGCCGGCGCACCTTCCGCCTGAGGGGCCGCGCGCAGCCACAAAGAGCTTGTTCGAACACGGGGGGACTTGCTACTGACAGGCATGGTCAAGACCCGCCAGACGTGTCGCGCGTGCGGTTCCACCGCGCTCACGCCGGTCATCTCGCTCGGAGACCAATGTCTCGCGAGCAACTTTTCTATCTCACCGGATTTCCCCCCCGTCGAGCGCAAGATTCCCCTCGAGCTCGTCCGCTGCGACGTGACGCGCGACGAGAATGCGTGCGGGCTCGTCCAGCTCCTCCATACGGTCCCCGGGGATCTCATGTACTCGTCCTACGGTTATCGCTCGGGCGTGAACGAGACGATGACGCGGCACCTGCAGGGCATCGTCCGCGGCTTGGAAGAGCGGGTGGCGCTCCGTCCGGGTCACCTCGTCGTCGACATCGGCGCGAACGACGGAACGCTGCTGCACTCGTATCGGGACAAGGGCGTCACGTACGTAGGCTTCGAGCCTTCGGACATCCTGCCCACGGTGCCGGCGCCGCACGTCGCGTACATCAAAGATTACTTTTCGGCGACGGCGTTGAAACGCCAGCTCGGCGACAAGAAGGCCGAGATCGTGACGAGCATCGCGATGTTCTACGACCTCGAGTCGCCGAACACGTTCGTCGCCGACATCGCCTCGGTGCTCGCGGAGAACGGACTTTGGGTCCTCGAGATGTCGTACTTGCCGAGCATGCTCGACAACGCGTCGTTCGACACGATCTGCCACGAGCACCTCGAGTACTACTCGCTGTCGGCGCTCGAGCGGCTGTTCTCGCGGCACGGCCTGCAAATCGCCGATGCGGAGCTCAACGACGCGAACGGGGGCAGCATCCGCGTGACCGTGTGCCACCGCGGGAGCAAGCGCGGAGAGCACTCCAACGCCGTTCGCTCGCGCATCTACGGCCTGAAGAAGCGCGAATTCGAGATGCAGCTCGATACCGACGTCCCGTATCGCGCCTTCACCGAGCAGGTCGAGCACATCCGCCGGGACCTCGCGCCCTTGCTCCAGGGTCTCCGCTCCGCCGGGAAGACCATCTACGGCTACGGCGCCTCGACGAAGGGCAACGTCATTCTCCAGTATTGTGGGCTCGGCCCCGAGCATCTGACGGGCATCGCCGATCGCAACCCGGTGAAGTGGGGCGGGAAGACGATGGGGACCGACATCCCGATCGTGTCCGAGGAAGACATGCGGCGGGCGAACCCCGACTTTCTCCTGGTCCTGCCGTGGCACTTCCTCAAAGAGTTCCAGGCGCGCGAACACGCGTTCACGGCACGGGGCGGCCGCTTCATCGTTCCGGTGCCCAGGGTTCAGGTCGTCGCCTGAGCAGGTCCTTGCCCCGTTCTTCGTCCTCGGGTAAGCGTTCGCCATGAACGCGGACAGAGTGCTCATCTTCATTCCCACGTACGAGGAACGTGGGAACGTCGAGTCCATGGTGACGGAGCTCGTCCGGAACGTCCCCCAGGCCGACATCGTCTTCATGGACGACAACTCGCCCGACGGGACGGGCGACCTCCTCGATCGCATCGCGACCACCGAGCCGCGCCTCAAGGTGCTGCACCGCGCGGGCAAACTCGGGGTAGGGGGCGCCCACCTCGACGGCATCGCGTACGCGTACGACCACGGCTACGGCACGCTCGTCACGCTCGACTGCGACTTCACGCACTCTCCGGCCGACATCCCGGCGCTCCTCGCGCGCTCGAAGGACGCGGACCTGGTCATCGGCTCGCGATACCTGCAGCCCGACAGCCTCCCGGGCTGGAACGCCGTGCGCAAGCTCCTCACGAACGCGGGGCACGTCGTCACCGAGAACATCCTCGGCATCAGCGGCGACGCGACCGGCGCCTTCCGCGTCTATCGGCTCTCGACGATCCCGCGCGCGATGTTCGACCTCGTCACGGCGCGCGGATACGCGTTCTTCTTCCAGAGCCTGTTCATCGCGAAGCAGAACGGGCTCACCGTCGCGGAGGTGGCCATCCAGCTACCGGCACGCACCTACGGGAACTCGAAGATGAACCTCCGCGAGGTCGAGCGGAGCGTCGCGCAGCTCGTCCAGCTGTACGTGGCCAACAAGACCAACCCGGCCCAGTTCCGGCTCAGCGGCTCCGCGTGCGAGCTCAAGCCCGGCCTCGTCGACCCGCAGAACTGGAACGAGTACTGGAAGAAGAAGCAGCGGAAGACGACCGCCGCGTACGAGCTCATCGCCGCGACGTACCGGAACGTCGTCATCAAGCGTCGACTGAACGCCGTCATCCAGCGTGAGTTCGCCCCGGGGTCGAGCCTCCTCCACGCGGGGTGCGGGAGCGGGCAGGTCGACGTCGATCTCCACGACTACGCGAAGATCACCGCCATCGACGTATCGCCGGCCGCCCTCGAGATCTACGTGCGTGAGAACGGCCGCGCGCACGACGTGAAGCACGCGAGCATCTTCGACCTTCCGTTCGCCGACCACAGCTTCGACGGCGCCTACAACCTCGGGGTCATCGAGCACTTCGAGAAGGACGAGCTCCGGAAGATGTTCGCCGAGCTTTATCGGGTGATAAAGCCCGGGGGGAAGATCGTCGTCTTCTGGCCGCACGCGTACGCCACCAGCGTGGCCGTGCTCCACGGAGTCCACTGGGTGATGAACGACGTCCTCGGCAAGGACGTGGTCTTGCACCCCCCCGAGGTGTCGCTCGTGCACTCGAAGAAGGAAGCCCGGTCGGTCTTCGAGGACAACGGGTTCGACCTTCTCTCCTACAAGTTCGGTCCGCGCGACATGTTCGTCCAGGCGATCGCCGTCGGCGAGCGCCGGAACTGACTCACTCGAAGCGCAGGGCGTCGATCGGATCGAGCTGCGACGCCTTCCGCGCCGGGTAGATCCCGAACACGATGCCGACGAGGGCGCTGAAGCCCACGGAGATCGTGATCACGTCGGGCTGGATCAGCGTCGGCCAATGGAAGCGCGCCGCGAGCCACACCGCGAGGCCGACGCCGAGGGCGACCCCGATGATGCCGCCCGCGACGGCGAGGGCCAGCGCTTCGATGAGAAACTGGATCAAGATGTGGTGAGGCTCCGCGCCGACGGCCATCCGGATGCCGATCTCGCGCGTCCGCTCCGTGACGCTGACGAGCATGATGTTCATGATGCCGATGCCGCCGACGAGGAGGGACACCGCGGCGACGCTGGCGAGGAGCGTGGTCATCGTGTCGGTGCCCTGCTGCTGCGCGTTCGCGATCTCGCTCAGGTTCCGGATCGAAAAATCGTCGTCGTCGCCGACGGCGAGATGGTGCCGGTCGCGCAAGAGGGCCGTGATGTCCTGCTGGGCACGCGACGTCGTATCGGACGACGTCGCGGCGACCATGATGGACCCCTGCAGGTACTTGCCGAGCCCTCCCTGGACCTTCCGCGCGAACGTCGTGTACGGGATGAACGCGGCGTCGTCGTAGTCTTGGCCCGTTGCGGACTGCCCCTTTCGGCTGGCCACGCCGACCACCTGGAAGGGCGTGCTCCCGACGCGCACCGACTGGCCGACCGGATTGGCGTTCGGCCCGTAGAGCTTGTCGACCACGGTCTGGCCGAGCACGATGACCTTCGAGCCGCCGTCGACGTCCGGCTGCGTGATGCCCACGCCGAGCGCGATCGGCCAGCTCCGAATGTCGAAGTACTCGGGCGACGTGCCGGTGATGCTCGTCGTCCAGTTCTGCACCTCGCCGATGACCGGCATGCTCGAGCGGAGCGTCGGTGCGACGGACTTGACGGTGCCGACGTCGGTCCGGATCGCGGCGACGTCCTCCCAAGTCAACGTGGGGAGCGAGCCGAAGCCGCCGTGGACGCCGCCGGCGCTCGTCGATCCCGGGAGGACGATGAGGACGTTCGTGCCCATCGCCGCGAAGGCTTCCTCGACGCGCTGCTTCGCCCCCGCGCCGATGGCCATCATGGCGATGACCGCGCCGACGCCGATGACGATCCCGAGGGTCGTCAGGAAGGCGCGGAGCTTGTTCCGCAGGATGGCGCGGAGCGCGACGCGGAGGGTCTGGATGGGATTCATGCCGTCGCCTCGGGGGCGGGCTGCGCCAGCTTGGCCTGCTGCGCGCGATCGGACACGACGCGCCCGTCACGCATGATGACGACCCGCGACGCGAACTCGGCCACCTCGGCCTCGTGGGTGACGAGGACGACCGTGATCCCCGATCGCCAGAGCTCCTGGAAAATGGCCATCACGTCGACGCTCGTGCGGGAGTCGAGCGCGCCCGTGGGCTCGTCCGCGAGGATCACCTTGGGGTCGTTGACGATGGCGCGCGCGATGGCGACGCGCTGCTGCTGGCCGCCCGAGAGCTGGTTCGGGTGGTGATGGAGGCGGTGCGCGAGGCCCACGCGGTCGAGGGCCCGCGTCGCGCGGCTTCGACGCGTCCTCGCGGCGATCCCGGCGTACTCGAGCGGCAGCTCCACGTTCTCGAGCGCCGTCGTCCGGTGGAGGAGGTTGAACTGCTGGAAGACGAAGCCCAGGGTCTGGTTGCGGATGCGGGCGAGCTCGCCCCGGCTCATCCCCGCGACGTGTCGGCCGGCGAGGGCGTACGCGCCGGTGGTGGGTCGATCGAGGCATCCGACGATGTTCATGAGGGTCGACTTTCCCGATCCGGACGACCCCATGACGGCCACGAATTCGCCCTTCTCCACGTCGATGGAGACGCCGTCGAGCGCGCGGAGCTCCACATCGCCGGTCCGGTAGACCTTCGTGACGTCGGTGAGCTCGATGACGCGCTGTTCGTCCATCGTGGCCACTCAGAACATCCGCCGCAGCGACGGGGACCCGCCGCCGCCACCCGTGGGCGCCGGCGAGTCGGGGCTCGTCGCGTCGGTCACCACTTGATCGCCCTCGTGGAGGTCCCCGTCGACGACCTCGGTGACGGTCCCGTCGGTCAAACCAACGTGGATGGTGACCGGCTGCGGAGCCGCCCCGCGAAGGACCCAGATCGTGCGCGGCTCCGGCGCGTCGCTCGCGCTGTCCTTCGAGGCGCCGCCGTGCGGTCGCCTGTGCGTCTCGTCGGTCGACGCGGCGCTCCCGGCGAGGGAAGGGGGGGGCCGGAAGCGAAGGGCCGTGTTCGAGACCGCGAGCGTCTTGGGGCGCTCCGCGTAGACGACGGTGACGTTCGCCGTCATCCCCGGGCGGAGGCGGAGGTCCTCGTTGTCGACGTCGATGACGGCGTCGTACGTGACGACGTTCTGCACGGTCGTCGCGGCGTTGCGAATCTGGCGGATCTTGCCGACGAAACGCTGCCCCGGGAACGAGTCCACGGTGAAGAACGTCTTCATCCCGACCTGGAGCCGGCCGACGTCCCCCTCGGCGATGTTCGTGTCGACCTGCATCTTGGTGAGGTCCTGCGCGATCGTGAAGAGGACCGGAGCCGACAAGGACGCGGCGACGGTCTGCCCGACGTCGACGCTGCGCGAGATGACCACCCCGTCGATCGGCGACACGATGCTCGTGTACGAGAGGTTCACCTCGGCCTGGTGGAGCGACGCGACCGCCTGCGCCGTCGACGCCTTCGCCGCGTCGATCGCCGCGTGCGTCGTCGCCACCGCGGCCTCCGCCGTGTCGAGGTCCGCCTGGGACGCCAGGTTCTGATCGTGGAGCGCCTTCGTGCGCGCGAACTGCTTGTCGGCGTTGAGCGCGCTCGCCTGCGCGGTCACGACGCCGGCTACGGCGGACTGGTAGTTGGCCTGCGCCTGTTGGACCGACGCCTCGAAGATTTGCGGGTCGATCTTCGCGACGAGCTCGCCCTTTTTCACCTGCGAGTTGAAGTCGGCGAAGAGCTTCGAAATGCGCCCGGACACCTGCGTGCCGACCTGGACGGTCACGAGCGCCGAGAGCGTTCCGCTCGCGGTCACCTTCGCCGAGATGCGCCGGTGCTCGACCGCGGCCGACTTGTACGTGATCTCGGAGCCTCGATGCTTCTCACGGTACCGCCAGAACAAAAGGCCCCCGATGACCACGGCGAGGGACAGCGCGATCCACAGGATGCTCTTTTTCATTCGGTGCGGTGCGCCGCATGCTTGGCCGCGCGGGCGCCATGGCGAAACGGGCGCATTGGTTCCTCACCAACGTCTAGCAAACCCCGTGGCACACCGCGCCCGGGAGCGCCTCGTCCTTAGAACGTGACGCCGATTTGCCCGTGGGCCGTGAATGCCGTGTCCCAGGACGAGTTCCCGCCGGCCGTCGTCGGGTCGCCGATGCTCGGGAGGACGATCAAGCTGATGTCGGCGCCGACGTAGAGGATCCCGAACGACAAGAAGCCCGTGAGGCAGGGCTCGAGGTAGAGGTTGTTGAGCGTGGTGTTCCCGAAGCCCGTGTAGCTCAGCGAGAAGTTGCCGACGCCGAGCGTGCCGCGGAGCGTGATGAGGTCGAGCAGCTTCGTGCCGTAGCCGACCTCCACGCCATAGAGGAACGCGTGCTCCGACGTGGAGACGGTGGACGGCGGCGTCGTGGGCGCGGTCGCGTTCGAGCTCGCGCCGAGGTAGTACATGAGCGACAGTCCGCCGTAGTACCCGAGGAAGGACGCGCCCGCGCGGCCGCCCAGGCCGAACCCAAGCGGGCTTGGTTGCCCGCCGAACGGCGATGTGCCGCCACCGACCCTGGCCCCGACCTCGAGGTCGACGGGGCCAAGGGCGTGGGCATCTCTCGAGACGCAAACCATACCCGCGCAAAGCGCTGCCCCCAGCACGAAAGTCGTACCCATTCTCATGGACGATGGCCTCCAGCGTGGATCGAGACGAACGGCGGCTCGTGAAACGTTATCGAAACGCCGCGCGCATGGCCAATCGAAGCACGCGCCCACACGCTTTGCCTCGCGCGCCGGCCCTTGCCCGTCAAACGGTGGGGTGGTCGCGAACCCAGTCGACCACCGTCGCGAGGCCCTCGCGGAGCGGGATCGAAGGTGCCCATCCGAGCTCGGCGCGGGCGCGCGACACGTCGGCGAAGGTCGCCTCTACGTCGCCGAGCGGGACGGGGGACCGCAGGACCTCGGGCGCCGCCCCCGCGATCTCGCCGAGGGAGCGGACCAGGGCCGAGAGGTCGACGGGGGCGCCGGAGCCCAGGTTGTACGGCCGAAAGCCCGCGGGGCAGCGGTCGAGCGTCGCCAGCACGCCGCGCACGATGTCGGCGACGTGGGTGAAGTCGCGCCGCATCGAACCGTCCCCGAACACGGTGATCGGCTGGCCCGCCAGGATGGCGCGCGCGAAGCGGGTGATCGCCATCTCGGGCCGCTGCCGCGGTCCGTAGACAGTGAAGAAGCGCAAGGCGCCGCACCGCATCGACGGTGCTCTGCGGCAGGCCGCGCTGGCGATGAGCTCCGCCGCCCGCTTGCTCGCCGCATACGGCGACTCCGGGACGACGGCCGGCGCGTCCTCTTGGGCGGGCAGCGGGGTCGCGTTTCCGTACACCGACGAGCTCGACGCAAAGACGAAGACCGGGACGCCGAGCTCGATGGCGACGTCCTGGACCACCGCGGTCCCCTCGACGTTGACGCGGGCATAGCGGGCGGGGTCCTCGAACGAGGGCCGCACGCCCGCCACTCCGGCGAGGTGGATCACGGCGTCGGCGCGATCGGTGATCGAGCGCATCGCCGCTCGATCGGTCACGCACGCCACGTGGACCCGCACGTGCGGGAACTCCGCGGCGAGATCCCGCTCGTTTCTCCGCTTTTCGGCGGCCGGGTAGGGCGCGTTCGAGAAGTCGTCCGCGATGGTCACGTCCTCGCCGCGGGCGAGGAGCGCGCGCGAGACGTGGTATCCGATGAAACCAACTCCGCCGGTGACGACGACGCGGGACACGGCAAAGTCAGCGCAAGCTCGCCTTGGAGGCCCGATCCGGCGGCACCGTGGCGGGCGGCACCCCCAGACCTTGATACCGGAGACCCGCGCGCGTCACGTCCCAGGGGCGCCATACGTTGCGGCCGTCGACCACGACCGGCGCGGACCCGTCGGCCGCGGGGCGGAGGCGCTTCTTGATCTCCGCGAAGTTCGGCGCGCGGTAGCTCCTCCACTCGGTCAGGAGCACGAGCGCGTCCGCGCCGTCGAGGGCATCGTAGTCGCGGTCGACGACCCTCACGCGGAGCCCCTGCTCGGCCATCGCCTTGGAGAAATTGCGGCCGGCTTCGGGGTCGTGGCAGGCGACGTGCGCCCCCTTCGCGAGGAGCACGGTCGCGAGCTTTACCGCCGGGGACTCGCGCACGTCGTCGGTCTCCGGCTTGAACGCCAGGCCCCAGAGCGCCACCGTCTTCCCCGCCAGAGCGCCGACCGACTCCTCGACGAGCGCCGCCAGGAACTGCGCTTGCTCTTCGTTGGCCAGGTGCGTGGCCTCGGCCATGCGCATCGGCACCCCCTGCGAGCGCCCGAGGTGCATGAGCGCCTTCACGTCCTTCGGAAAGCAGGAGCCGCCATAGCCGGGCCCCGCGTAGAGAAAGCGCTTGCCGATGCGGGTGTCGCTTCCGACGCCCTGGCGGACGGCGTGGATGTCGGCGCCCGTCGCGTGGCACAGGCGGGAGAGCTCGTTCATGAACGAGACGCGCATCGCGAGCATCGTGTTGGCCGCGTACTTCGTCAGTTCGCTCGATCGCGGGTCGGTCACGACCACCCGCTCCCCCGAGAGTTGGAGCGGCGCATAGAGGGTCCGAAGCGTCTCCCGGGCCTCCTCGCTTCGCGCGCCGAGGACGATCCGGTCGGGACGGAAGAAGTCCTGGACCGCGGATCCCTCCTTGAGAAACTCCGGGTTCGAGACCACCTCGAGCGCCGCGCCCGCCGCGTCGAAGCGGGCCTGCAGCGCGTCGCACGTCCCGACGGGCACGGTGCTCTTCACGACGGCGATGGCCGGTCGCTTGGCCACGCGCGCGATGGTTTCCCCGGACGAAAAGACGGCGCCCACGTCCGCCCCGCCGTCCGCCGCCTGCGGCGTGCCCACCGCGATGAAGTACGCATCCGCGGCGTCGAACGGAGGCCTCACCTCGGTCGCGAACTGCAGGCGGCCCGCGCGCCCGTTGCGGCGCACGAGGTCCCCGAGCCCTGGCTCGTAAATCGGCAGGATGCCGTCTTCGAGCTTTTGGACACGCTGCGCGTCGATGTCCACGCAGAGCACGTCGTGCCCGAGCTCCGCGAGACCCGTGCCCGTGACGAGCCCCACGTACCCGATGCCGAATGTAACGAGACGCATTCCTTGTCCTTATTTTAGGTAGCCGCGGGCTCGCAGAAAGCAACCTGGGAGAAGCCTCAGCGCCGGCGATAGAGCCACCAGCCGCCACGGTGGTCTGCCAGGGCCAACGCCGCGGGAGCCCCGGGCTCGGGAGCCGCCGGGCGCGTCCGAATGAGGACGAAGTCCCAGTCGGCCAGGTCGTAGGCGGGCCAATCGATGACCCGAAGATCGCTCTCGTGATAGCTCGCCGGCAGCCGCAGCTGGGGATTTGCCGCCTTGGGGTACACGGCCGTGCCTTGCTGAAACCACATATCGCTGAGGACCATGGGCCGGTCGGCGAGGGCGAGCTTGTCGTAATGGACGAACGGGTGCGCCGTCAGGATGTCGCTGTTCGGGTCGAGCGGTAGGTTCAAGAGGCGCGCCTCGGCGGGCACCTCGGCCAAGATCTCGCGCCAGCCGGCCGCTTCGCGCTGAAAGCCGTACGACGCGACGAGCGCGATCGCGACGATCGCCCAGGCCGCGATCTCCCCGAGCCGATCGAACAGCGACGCCAGCCGCGGCTTCAGCGCGGGGCGCCGCACCGCCATCACGCCGAGCCACAGGACGAGGGGCACGAGTCGCCCGTCGACGAACCCGAACCAGCCGACCGAGTACGGCAACGCGAGAAACACCAGGAAGAGGACCGCCGCGCACACGACGAGAGCGCGCGCGTGCACCGCCGACGGATCCCGGTCACCGCCGAGCGACCGAGCGGTCGCCACCACGGCGGCCACCACCACGCCCCAGACGAGAAGGCCGACCAGCACGTCGGGCCCGAGGCGCGTCATCAGCGTGGGCGTCACGAGCAGGCTCAGTTTGTCGAGCACGCCCTGAAAATGCACCACCAGCCCGAGCGGCCGCTGCGGGGCCGAGCCCGCCGGCAGGATCCCCACGCGCTGCGTCCACTCCGCCCAGACGGCGAGGACCCCGGCGGGGACGAGGGCCCGCAGGCGAAGGAGGCGCGCCCCACGCCGGCCCGTGGCGAGCGCCGCGACGCCCGCGAGGAGCCCGAACACGATGAGCGCGTGCCCGTGGGCGACGAGGATCACCGGCACGAGCAGCACGACCGCGAGCTCGTATCGCCACGCCTTGGGATCGCGGCGGTCGACGGCCGCGAGGAGCTCCAACCACGCCGTCAGCGCGACGATGAGCAGCGAGACGCCCAGCTCGTAGCTCGCGAAGCCGAGGAGCGTCATGAAACCGAAGCCGAGCGCCAGCGCGTAGAAGCCGGCGGTGGGCGTGACGTCGCGGTGCAGCCGCCAGCGCGCCCACAAGAGCGCGAGCGGCGTCGCCACGATGGGGAGCGCCGCGAGGACGCGCACCGCCCAGACGGGGCCCCCCACGGCGTCGAATTCCTTCCCCAGAAATCGGAAGAGCGAATAGGGGCCAAGCCGGGGCGCCAACACGAAAAATCGTTGGTCGAAGGCGGATGAAGGCAGGCGGTGCCGCAGCGCGATCAGCCCCGCGTGCGCCGGCAGGTCCTGGAAGGGCAGGGCGTCGAACCAAAAGAAGACCCCGACCGCCGCGAACGCGACCGAGGCGAGCCTCATCCACCGCCACAAACTTGGCCAACGCGCGACGCCCGCGCTCCACTCGCCCGGCCGATGGCCGACCCCAATGGGCTGATGGGCTGGGTCGCTCTCCTCAGCGGCGACGTCCGCGAGTGGCTGCGCTGGGCCTCTCACCACACGGGTCTTCCCGTGATCATGGTGGCCGCGATGGCCCTCGTGACCTCGTGGCACCTCTTCCGGCGCACGCTCCGCTTCGCCGTCGAGGTGGCGGCTGCGGCCGTCCTTCTGCTGGCGGCGACCAAGCTCGGCCTGATCAACTGGTAGCGGTCACTTCACGCCGGCGGAAGCCAGTTGCTTTCCGAGCTCGCCGCTCTCGTGCATCTCCGTCACGATGTCGCAGCCTCCGACGAACTTCCCGTCGACATAGAGCTGCGGGTACGTCGGCCAGCTCGAATATTCCTTCAGGCCCTGGCGCACGTCGGGGTCGGCCAGGATGTTGAACGTGTCGAACGGGACGCCCTCGCGCTTGAGGATCTGCACCACCGTGTTCGAGAAGCCGCACGCGGGCATCATTTTCGTGCCCTTCATGAACAGCATGACCTTGGTGCCGCGGATGAGGCCCTCGATGCGCGCGCGCGTGTCTTCTGCCATTGGATATGGCCCCAAACTTAGTTACGTGGCGCGCGTCGTCAATGCGAGGGCGTGGATCGCGCCGCTCGCCAGCGCGTCGCCCAGGACGGCGTAGACCATCTTGTGCTGATCTACCCTGGATTTGCCCTCGAAGGCCGGGGTGACGACGAGCGCCTGGAAGTGGTCCTCGGTGCCGGTCAAGTCGGTCACCTCGACCTTGGCGTCGGGGAACGCGGTGAGGAGGCGGGCGCGGATGGACGTGGGGCTGGGCATCTTGCAGGGGAAGGGCTAGCGAGCGCTTCGGACCTCGTCAAATGAACCGCCTCGCCCTTTGGCCGGACTTCCGGCCGGACTGGATCGTCCACGACGACGCCGACCTCCTGGTCGTCGACAAGCCCGAGGGCGTCCCGTCGCAGGCGGCGGATCCCGACCGGCCCGACGACGTGGTCACCCGGCTCCGGTCGTACTTCGGCGGGGCGTACCTCGGGGTGCACCAGCGCCTCGACCAGGACACCAGCGGGCTGCTCGTCTTCGCCCGCCGCAAGGAGGCCAACCCGTCGTTGGCCCGCCAGTTCGAGGGCCGTTCGGTGAAGAAGACGTACCTCGCTTGCGTGGCCGGCTGGCCGCGCGGCCGGGAGCGCGCGGTGCTGCGCGACGCGATCGAGCCCGGCGAGGGGAAGGCGATGCGGGTGGCCCCGGGGCGGAGCAAGAACGCGAAGATGGCGGTCACCTCCGTGCGGGTCGCGCAGCGGGTCGGGGAGCGCGCGCTCCTCGAGCTCGAGCTCGAGACCGGCAGGACGCACCAGGCCCGCGTTCAGCTGGCGCACGCCGGGGCGCCCATCGCCGGAGACGCGCTCTACGGCGGCCCCTCCGCGCCTCGGCTGCTGCTCCACGCCGCCGGGCTCGCGCTCGAGCACCCGTCCACGGGGGCCCCCGCGCGCTTCGTCGCTCGGACCCCGCCGGACTTCGCGCCGTGGATCGCGCGCGGGGACCTCGGGGAGCGCATCTACGACGACGGCGAGGCCCTCGCGCGCGCGGTCGCGCGGGCGGTCGAGCGGCGCTGGGGCCTCGGCCGAGCGGGCGACGGGGAACGCGCCACGACGGCGTTCCGGCTGATCCACGAAGAAGGCGACGGCCTCCCGCGGCTGGCGGTCGACGTGTACGACCGATGGCTCGTCGCGCAGTTCTACGGCGATGACGGACCTTGGGCGGACGCGGCCCGGCGGGACCGCGTGCTCGACCGCCTCGCGGCGGTCGGCTTCGACGGCGTCTACGTCAAGGTTCGACCCAAGCAAAGCAACGTGCTGACGCGCGCGCCCGCCTCACGCCAGGAGTCCCTCGCGCCGGCGGATCCCGTCCGCGGCGCGCCGGCGCCGAAGGACGTGCCCATCGTCGAAGAGGGGATGCCCCTCGTCGCGCGACTCGGCGACGGCCTGTCGACGGGGCTCTTTCTCGATCAGCGGGGGAACCGCCGGCGCGTCCGCGACGCGTCCGAGGGAAAGCGCGTCGCCAACCTCTTCGCGTACACCTGCGCGTTCACGGTCGCCGCGGCGCTGGGCGGAGCGGCGCACACGACGAGCGTCGACGTGTCGATCGCGGCCCTCGAGCGCGGCCGCCAAAACCTCGCGGCCGCGGGCTTTGCCGAGCGGCCCGAGCACGCCCTCGTGGCCGACGACGCCTTCTCCTGGCTCGCGCGCGCCGCACGCCGCGGCGAAGTCTTCGACCTCGTCATCCTCGATCCGCCGAGCTACTCCACGACCAAACGCGGTCGCTTCGTCGCCGACCACGACTACGTGGACCTCGCCGCCGCCGCCCTCGCGCTGCTCCGCCCGGGCGGCCAGATGCTCGCGTGCACCAATCATCGCGGTATCACGCGGTCGCGCTTTCGCCGGATCCTCTTCGACGCCGGCCGCGCCGCGAAGCAGGGCGACCTTCGCGTGCGCGATCTCCCCGAGCCGAGCGACTACCCGGTGGCCGCCGGGCAAGACGGCAACACCAAGAGCGCGTGGATCACCTGCGCGTGACTCGCCCGCGCGCCGATGCGTTCAGCTCTTCACGAGCGACAGCCGCGCCATCGCCCCGAACGCCACGAGGTGACCGCTCTCCTCCGCGATGTAGACGTCGCACCGCTCGTCGACGCGCAGGAGATCCGGGATGGCCTCCGTCGGCGAGATCGCGCCGAGCACGGCGCCGTCGCGCGGGCGGACGACCACCACGTCCGTGTGGGGCACGAAGAGCGCGCCGCCCCGCAAGACGGGCTCCAGGCGGCGAGGGACGTCGGCTTCGACCGGACACGGGCCGAGGACCTGCCGCCACCGGAGCTCGCCGTGGGTGGCGTCGATGGCGAGGAGCTCGCCGGTAGGCGCGTTTCCGATGAACGCGTCGTCGACGCCGAGCCAGGACGTGCCGCTCGGGGCCATCACGCGCGCCGGGCCGGCCACGGGGGCCCCGGCGTCTCGCGAGAACGCGGCGAGGGCGAGGCCGCTCTTGTGGAGCACGGGGACCGCGACGGCGCCGGTCGCCACGATGGGCGCCCCCTGGATCGTACAGGGCGCATTGACCCCGCCCACCTCCGTCGACCAGCGCACGCGGCCCGCGAACGGGTCGATGGCGTGCAGGCGGGCGACGCCGTGCGCTCCGCCCGCGATGGCGAAGAGCGCGTCGGGCGCGACGGTCGGCGGCGTGCGAAAGCGCAAGCGGTCGCGCAACCGCCACACGACCGCGCCGGTCATCACGTCGAGGGCCGTCAGCGAGCTGTCCCCGCAGGTGAAGTAGGCCAGGCGTCCCGCCCGCTTGATCCGCGGAATGCCGCGCCCGCGGCCCCCCGCCTGCGCGCCCTGGCCCCACGACCAGCGCCAGCGAGGCTCGCCGCTCGTGAGGTCGATCGCGACGAGGTGATGGGCGCCCTCCGTGACGATGACGAGCTTGGGGAGACCCGGCAGGTGCACGACCGCGCCCGCCACCGGGCCGCCGACCCGCGCGGAGATGCGCGTCCGGAGGGTCGCCTCTCCGGTCGCGAGATCGTGCACGCGCATCGTCCCGTCCGCCGCGAACCGCGCGACGCCGCCCGGGGTGACGACGCTCGTCCCGCGCGGGACGTCGGTGCGCCAAAGGACGTTCCCGCTCACGCGGTCGAGGGCCCACATCTCGGTGGCCGATCCGACGATCAGCCGGTCTCCGCAGAGGAACGTCGCGCGAAGGTCGATGCCCGGCACGATGGCGCGCCAGCGGGACGCGTACCGCACGCGGGTCGCCGGCGGGTTCGACGGCGGCAGCGCGCGCGCCTCGTCGAGGGCCGCGGCGAAGGCCCGATAGGGCTCGGGCGCGGCGTTGACCTTCGACTCCGTGCGGCTCGCCTCGCGGAGCGACTCCGTGGCGTCGCGCAGCGCGCGTCGCAGCGGCCGCAGGCGAAGGTTGTAGGCTTGGGCGCGGTCGCGGCGGAGCATCGCCCGCACGAGGCCTCGTCCGAAGGCGAGGGCGGCGTCGAGCAGGTCCGACGCGCCGAGCGCCGGGAACGTGTGGACCGGGCGGGGCTGCGGGCCGTCGCCGGCCGCGCGTGAGGCGCCCAGCGTGAGCGCGAGCTCTCCGTCGGACGACGTGCGCACGCCGACCAGCACCCCGGCGACGTCGACGCGCGTGTGGAACGCGACGCCGCGCTCCCAT
Organism: Polyangiaceae bacterium; assembly: GCA_036500865.1. Taxonomy (GTDB): domain Bacteria; phylum Myxococcota_A; class Polyangia; order Polyangiales; family Polyangiaceae; genus Palsa-1150. The sequence goes on along the minus strand of DASYBG010000042.1, from coordinate 9,749 downwards.
GCGTCGAACGCGCTCCGCGCGAGCTCGACCAGCCGCTCGGCCACGAGCAGCGGATGGCACTCCCCGAGGTCGATCGCCCTTCCGCGGACCTCGGCGCGCACGTGGCCGCGCACGAGCAAGGCGTGCAGGTCGGCGCGCTCGACGGGCTCGCCGTCGGCGCCGTCCGTCGCCGACACCAGCGGCGCACCGTGGCGCATCGAGAACTCGGCCCCGAACGACAGCGGCACGTCGCGCTCGGGCTCCACGACGACCGGCATCGGATCGGGCACCCCCTCCGGCGAGTCGGGCGCGGCGTCGAACCTGCGGCTCCGCAGCTGCTCCGCGGCCGACGCCAGCTCGCGCCGCGCCGCCGCGCCTCCCGCGCCCCGCTCGAGGAGGCGGTCGATCGCGTCGCAGACGCCCTCGACCACGTCGTCGAAGGGGACCGCGCGGTCGTACACGGCGACCTGCGGATCGGGCCCCGTCCGGTACACGCTCACGCACGCCGTCGCGCCGAAGCGCTCGACGCACATCTCCCAGGGCTCGTCGTAGAACCGGACGAGCGCCTTCGCGCGCCCGCGCCCCGCGAGGTCCGCCAGCGCCAGCGCCATGTCGCGGAGCACGAACGCCCCGTGGGCCTCGCGCAGGCGCGCCGTGACGTTGGCTCCGTCGATGAACACGTCGAGCACCGCCGGTCCCTGGCGACGCGGCGTCCTCGGGGCGACCCGCAGACCGGCGGCCGCCGGCAACGCCGGGGCGGGCCGGGGCGCCGTCACGGCCTCGCGCGGCGGACGGACCACGGCAGGGAGCGCCCGGACCTCTCCGGGCAACGGGGTGCTCACACCGCCCTCCGTGTCGTTGGGTTCACGGACGACCGGGGGCGAGGCGACGACGATCTCGAAGCGCATGGGCGGCGGGGCGAACCTCTGGGGACGAATCGTAGAAATCCGCGCGAGGATGGACGTAGTTTTCGGCGTCGATGCCGCAGATTGGACATGTGCCGCCGTCGCTGATAGCGGCCCGCGCGCCGGCGACGTACGGCTGGGCGTGGGCCGCCGCCGGCTTGGCGGCCGCTCTCGCACCCGCGCTTTGGATGTGGGGTTTCACGGTCGACGACGCCCTCGTCCCGGTGCGGTACGCCCACCATCTGGCGCTCGGCCTCGGCTGGAGGTTCAACGCCGGCGGCCCGAGCAGCGACGGCGTGACTCCGCTGCCGTGGCCCGTGCTCCTGTTGCCCGCGGGGCGGTGGGACCCGATGGCGGCGCTCTCGTATGCGAAGGCGTTGGGGCTGCTCGCGTGGACGTGCACGGGCGTCGGACTCGGCGTGGCCATGGGGCGGGCGCGCGCGTGCCCTGCGTGGGTGCGGGGCGCCGCGCTCCTGGTGGTGGCGCTCTCGGTGCCGATCGCCGCGTACGCGGTGAGCGGGATGGAGACGGCGCTCGCGACGTCCTTCGCGACGGGCGCCGTCCTCTCGGTAAAGCGCCCGTGGGCCACGGCCGCGCTGGCCGGCGCCGCCGCGTCCCTCCGGCCGGAGCTGGCCCCGTGGGCGTTCGTGCTCGCGGCGGGGACGGGGATCGCCGCGGGCTGGCCGGCGGGTCGCGTCGCGGCCGCGGCCTCCCTCGCCCTCGGGCCGTTCGTCGCGTGCGCCCTCGTGCGGACCGCGGCGTGGGGCCGGCCCGCGCCGCTCGCCCTCCTCGCCAAGCCCAGCGACATCGACCACGGCCTCGTCTACGCCGAGGCGGCGTGCGTGGTCACGCTGACCCCCGTCCTCGTCTTCGCGCCGCGGGCGTTGCGCCGCTCTCCTCGCGGCCTCGCCATCGTCGCGGCCGCCCTCGTCCACCTCGCGGCGGTGGTGGCGGTGGGCGGCGACTGGATGCCGTACGCGCGCCTGATGGTCCCCGTGGCGCCGTCGCTCGCGTGGGCGTCCGTCCTCGCCGCGGAGCACGCCGCCGCGTGGGCCAGCGCCGTCCGCTCCGCCGTCGCCGTCGCGCTGGGCGTCGTCCTCGTCGCGCGCGGCGGCACGTCGGGCCGGTCCGTCGGCGCCGATCGCGCGGCCCTCGTCCGCCGCGCGCGGCCGATGCTCGCCCACGCGAACCGCGTCGCCGCGCTCGACATCGGCTGGGTCGGCGCGTCGACCGGCGCCGACATCGTCGACCTCGCCGGCCTCACCGATCCCGTGATCGCGTCGCTGCCCGGCGGCCACACCTCGAAGCGCGTCGACGGCATGCTCCTCCTCTCGCGCGATCCCGACGTGCTCCTGCTCTACGCGCTCGCGCCCCCTCCCGACGGCGACCTCGATCGCTGGGCCGACCTCCGCTTCGCCCGCGCCGTCGAGGCCCGCCTCGCCGCCGACCCGGTCGTCGCCCGCCATTTCGCGCCCTCGGCGTGGCTCCCGCTCGGGGCCGCCGGCGCCGGATATCTCGCGCTCGCCAAACGCAGCCCGGAGTGACAAGAATAGAGGCTCATGGAACCTCACCCAGGCCACGCGGCACGCTTCGTCGTATGCGTCACGATCCGCGTCGTCGCCGACAAGGTCGACGCCTTCGTCGCCGCGACGCGCGCGAACGCGGAGGGGACCCGCAAGGAGCCGAAGAATCTCCGGTTCGACGTCCTCCGCGCGAACGACGACGCCACGCGGTTCTTCCTCTACGAGGTCTACACCGACGAGGCAGGCTTCGCGGAGCACCAGCGCACGGCGCACTATCTCGCCTGGCGCGAGGCCGTGGCACCCTGGATGGCCGAGCCGCGCGTCGGCGTGAAGCACGGGGTCGTCTTCCCCGATCTCTTTCCTTGAACGACCGGACGCGCGTGCCCGCCGGGTTCCTCTTCCGAACGGCCGGCTCGATCGCCTTCGGAAGGGGCGCGCGAGACCGCATCGCCGACGCCGCCAAGGGCCTCGGCCTCCGCGCCCTGCTCGTGACGGGCGCGCGCTCGTTCGCGACGAGCGGGGAGCTCGATCGCACGAGCGCGCGGCTCGCGTCGGCCGGCCTCGCGGTGACGACTTGGTCGGTGGCGGGCGAGCCCGACGTCGACGTCGTCGATCGGGGGGCGTCGGTGGCGCGCGCCTTCGACGCCGACGTCGTCGTGGCCGTCGGCGGCGGGAGCGTCCTCGACGCGGCGAAGGCGATCGCCGCGGTGGCGCCCAACGGAGGCGAGGCGGTCGACTACCTCGAGGACCTCCCCGGCCGCGCCCCCGCCAAGCCCATTCGTGTCGCTCCGCTCCCGCTCGTCGCCGCGCCGACCACCGCGGGGACCGGCTCGGAGGTCACGCGCAACGCCGTCCTGCGCGTCCCGCAGGCCGCGCTCAAGCGCAGCATGAGGGACGACCGCATGCTCCCCGCCGTCGCCGTCGTCGACCCGGACCTCGCCGCGACCGCCCCGAGGCCCATCGCCGTCGCGGCCGCGCTCGACGCGCTCACGCACCTCATCGAGAGCTACGTCTCGACGGGCGCCCAACCCACGACCGACCTCCTCGCGCTCGAGGGCGCGCGCCGCGCGGTCCACGCGTTGCGCGTGCTCGCCGAGGACGCGGGCGGCGCCTCGGGGGGCGATCCTTGGGACGACCTCGCCCTCGCGAGCCTCTGGGGCGGCATCGCGCTCGCGAACGCGGGCCTCGGCGCCGCCCACGGCCTCGCCGCGCCCCTCGGGGGGCGATGCACCGTCCCCCACGGCGCCGCCTGCGCCGCGCTCCTCGGCCCCACCGTCCGCGGCAACGTCGAGGCGATGACCGCGCGAACGCCCGACGCCCCCGCGCTCGCGCGCTACCGCGTCCTCGCCCGCGCCCTCTCCGGCACCGACGACCCCCTGCGCCTGGCCGACGACCTCGACGCCCTCGCCCGGCGCCTCGACGCGAAGCCGCTCTCCGCGTACGGCGCGACCGCGGCCGACGTGTCCGCGATCGTCGGAGGCGCCCGCGGCGGCAGCATGAAGTACAACCCGGTCACGCTCACCGACGCCGAGCTCGAGGCGATCCTCCGCGCCGCGATCGGCGAGGTCGCCCGAGGCGAGAGGGGGCATCCCTGAGCCGGCCCTTCTCGAGCGTCCTCGTGGCCAACCGCGGCGAGATCGCGCGGCGGGTGATGCGCACGTGCAAGCGCCTCGGCATCCGCACCATCGCCGTCTACTCCGAGGCCGATCGCGACGCGCCCCACGTCGCCGACGCCGACGAGGCCATCCTGCTCGGCCCCGCGCCCGCCAAGGAGTCGTACTTGAACGCCGACGCGTTGATCGACGCCGTCCGCAAGAGCGGCGCCGCGGCGGTCCACCCGGGGTACGGGTTTCTCAGCGAGAAGGCCGCGTTCGCGCGGGCGGTCGCGGTCGCGGGCGCCGTCTTCGTCGGCCCGCCGCCCGAGGCCCTCGAAGCCTTCGGCGACAAGATGAAGGCGCGGCACGTCGCCATCGCCGCCGGCACGGCCCCCGTCCCGGGCACCGACGCGCCGGTCTCCATCGACACCGAAGAAGACGTCGCGCAAGCCAAGCGCACGGCCGACGCCGTCGGCTACCCGATCCTCGTCAAGGCCGTCGGAGGCGGCGGCGGCATCGGCATGCAGGTGGTGACCGACCCGACGCAGATCGAACGCGCGATGCGGAGCTGCGCCGACCGGGGCAAGGCCGCCTTCGCCGACGGGCGCATCTACCTGGAGCGCCGCCTCGAGCGCCCCCGCCACATCGAAGTGCAGGTCCTCTGCGACGCGCACGGCGCGGCCTACGCCCTCGGAGAGCGGGAGTGCAGCGTGCAGCGGAGGCACCAGAAGATCATCGAAGAAACGCCGTCGCCCGCGGCGTTCTTCGCGAGCGGCGAGGGCGAGGCCCGACGCGCCGCGCTCATGGAGGCGGCGCTGCGCGTGGTCCGGAGGGCAGGGTACGTCGGGGCGGGGACCTGCGAGTTCATCGCCGACGCCGACGGCCGTCTTTACTTCCTCGAGGTGAACGCGCGCTTGCAGGTCGAGCACCCCGTGACCGAGATGGTCACCGGCCTCGATCTCGTGGAGCTCCAGCTCCGCGTCGCGGCCGGCGAGGCCCTGCCGGACCTCTCGCACGTGAAGCCGCGGGGCCACTCCGTCGAGGCGCGCGTCTGCGCCGAGGACCCGAGCAAGGGCTTCTTGCCCAAGCCCGGCGCCGTCGACGCGCTCGTCTGGGCCGGCGTCCCGGGCGAGCCGCAGACGCGGACCCTGCGCGTCGAGTCGGGGGTGCGCGCGGGCAGCAAGGTCACGCCGTTCTACGACTCGATGCTCGCCAAGGTCGTCGCCTGGGGAGACAGCCGCGCCGCCGCGATCGCGGAGCTCGATCGGGCCTTGGGCGCGACGACGCTCGGCCCGTGCGTCACGAACCTCGCCTTCTTGCGGAAGGTCCTCGCGGACGAAGCCTTCGCCGCCGGTCGCTACGACACGTCCCTCGCCGAAGCGCTGGCCAAGCGATCCTGACCGGCCCCGCGCGGGCTCACTCCGCGTCGAAGGGGACGACGCTGACCTCCGAGAGCCGCGGCACCGCCGCCTTCAGCGGCGAGAGCAGCTGGGACGCGGTCGCCACGACGACGATCAGCAAGTTCTCGGGCTGGATGCGCTTCTGGACCGCCGCGCTCGCCCCCTCCGGCGTGACCGCGAGGACCCGGCGGACCCAGCCCGAGTAGTAGTCGGGCGGCAACCCGAGGAGCTCGACGTCGATCCCTTCGTGGAGCCGCTTGGCGGCGGTGTCGACCTCGAAGGCGTGCGACCGCACGAGGTAGCGCTTGAGGAACGCGACCTCCCGCGGGGTCACGCCCCGCTCGACCCACGCGTCGAGGAGGTCGAGCGTGAGCTTCAGGCAGTTGGCCGCGTCCTCGGCCGCGGGGAAGGTCCACATCACCCAGCTCTGGCGGCGGCGGTCGATCGACGTCCGCGAGCTCGCGCCGTAGGACCAGCCGCGCTTCGAGCGCACCTCTTTCATCAGGCGCGACGTGAACGTCCCGCCGAAGACGCCGTTCGCGACGACCAGGTCGACGTGGTCGGCGTCGTGCGGCGACGTCCCGAGGGTGCCGACGAGGATCTGGGCCTGGCTTCGGTCGGGCTTGTCGACGAGGAGCAACCTCCGTCCGGGCCGCATCTCGGGCTCCGGCACGGCGTCGACCGTCGCCTCCCCGCGCGGGAGCGCGCCGGCAAGGCGCCGCGCGATCTCGGTCGCGCGGTCCCGGGTCGCGTCCCCGGCGATGCCGACCACGAGGTTGCGCTGGACGACGAACCGCCGGTAAAAGCCGGCGACGTCCTCCCGCCCGATCGCCGCGACGCTCTGGGTGGTCCCGCCGGAGCTCTGGCCGTACGGGTGCCCCTCGAGGAGCGTCCGCTGGAGCGCCTTCTGCGCCACGACGCGGTCGTTGTCGCGGGCCTCGATGATCTCGGCGATCGACTCGCGCTTCAGCCGCTCGAGCTCGTCTTCTGGAAAGGTGGGTGAGACCAGCATCGCGGTCAAGAGGTCGACGAACGCGTCGAGGTTGCGCGCGATGACCTGCGCGTGGATGGCGACCGTCGACGGCGACGTGTCGACCGCCACTTCGGCGCCGAGCGCGTCGATCCGGAAGTCGATCTGCTCGGCCGTCATCCCCGCGCAGCCGCGCCGGAGCATCCGGAGCGCCACCCGCGCGAGCCCCGTCTTGCCCGGCGGGTCGACCGCCGCCCCGCACCGCAGCGCGACGACGAGCGACACGAGGGGCACCGCGTGGGACGGCTCGTGCCACACGACGACGCCCCCTTCGAGCTCGACGCGCGCGGGCGGTGCGTGGGCCGCCGCGCTCCGTTTGGCCGTCACTGCGCCGCCTCTCCCGCCGCCGCGCCCGCGTCGGGCAAGACGCGGACGATGGTCCGCGAGCCGTCGAGGAGGTAGCGCCTCGCGACGCGGCGAAGGTCGGCCACCGTGCAACGGCGGAAGGCCTCGACCCGATCGAACGCGAACGCGGGATCTCCCATCACCGTCTCGTAGAAGCCGATCTGCTCGGCCTTCCCGGGGATCGTCTCGAGCTGCTGCAGCGCGCCGAGCTCGAGGCGGGCCTTCGCCCTCGCGAGCTCCTCGTCGCCGACCACCTCGCGCCGCACCCGGTCGAAGGCGGCGTCCATCACGGCCTTCAGCTCGTGCGTCGTGTGGGCTCCGCGCGCGGTCGCCCAGGCCTCGAAGAGACCGGGATCCCGGAACGTGGAGACCCAGCCGCGGAGGTCGACGGCGAGCTCTTTGTCGACGACGAGCGTCCGGTAGAGGCGCGACGAGCGGCCGCCGAAGAGGACCTCGCTCAGCACCGTGAGCGCCGCGTGGTCGACGTCGCCGAGGGCGGGCCCCTTGTACGCGATGAGTAGCTTCTCGGTCGTCGTCGGCTTCTTGACCTCGACGAGGCGCTCCTCGAGCTGCGCCGGCTCGGGCACGATGTCCTCGGGCGGGATCGCGGAGCTCGGGATGGCGCCGTAGGCGGCGCGAATGGAGAGGAGAAGGCTCCGCTCGTCGACGTCGCCGACGACGACCACCGTCGCGTTGTTCGGCGCGTAGTAGGTCCGATAGAAGGCGACGCAGTCCTCCGGCGAGTACGCGAGGATGTCTTCCATCCAGCCGATCGTCGGCCAGCCGTAGGGGTGCTTCGTGAAGGCCGCCTTGTAGAGGAGCTCCCCGGCGGCGCCCTCCACGTCGTCGTCGACGCGGTATCGCCGTTCGTTCGCGACGACCTCGCGCTCGCTCGCCACCTGCGGCTCGCGGAGGACGAGCCGCGCCATCCGCTCGGCCTCGAGCGTCACCGCGAGCTTGACCCGGTCGGAGGGGAGGGAGTCGTGGTAGTAGGTCCAGTCGACCCACGTCGCCGCGTTCGTCTCGGCGCCGCCCTCCTCGAGCTTGCGGTCGAACATCCCCGCCTTGAGGTTCTCGGTCTCGTTGAACATCAGGTGCTCGAAGAAGTGCGCGAGCCCCGTCTTGCCGGGCCGCTCGTGCCGCGAGCCGACCTTGAACCACGTGTGGTAGCTCGCGATGGGCGCGCTCTTGTCGACGAGGACGAGCACCTCGAGCCCGTTGCCGAGCCGCCAGCGGTGCACGACGTCGCCGCCGAACGGGCGCGCGCCCTCGTAGGAGAGACGCGCCCCGTCCGCCGTGGAGCCATTCGCCTCCGCCGCCCACGCGATCCGCGCGGCGGATCCGTCGCGCGTCCTCGCGCCCGACCACGCCATCGGTGAAGCCGTCGCCGTTCTCCTAGGTCTTCTTCGGCTGGACGACGATCTCGACGCGGCGGTTCGACGCGCGCCCCTCGACCGATCCGTTGTCCGAAATGGGGTTGTCCGGGCCCTTGCCCTGCGCGCTCACGAGGTCCTGCGGGATGCCGCGCTGGACGAGGTAGTCGCGCACCGAGTTCGCGCGCTTCTGCGAGAGATCCAGGTTGAAGTCGCGCGTCCCGACGTTGTCCGTGAAGCCGTAGACGACCATCGGCTGCTCCTTGCCGCGGAGCGCCTCGGCGATCTGGTCGAGCTTCGCCATCGCGCCGGCCTTGAGGTCCCACTTTCCCGTCTGGAAGAGGACCTCGCCCTGGAGCGTGATGACCATGCCGCGGTCGTCGTCCTTGACCGCCGCGATCTTCGCGATCGTGTCGCGCGCGTCCTTGAGCTTCCCTTCGAGGTCGGCGAGCTGCTTCTTCTGCTCGGCCGCCTCCGCCTCTTTGCGCTGGAGCTCCGTCTGCGTCTGGTTCAAGGCCTGCTGCGTCTGACTCAGCTGGCGCTGGGCCTGATTGAGCTGCGACGACACCGAGGCCTGGAGGAGCTGCTTGGCCTGGTCGGCGTCTTGCTGCGCCTTCATGGCCGTCGCCTCGGCCTCCGCGATCTGCGCCTTGCGCTGCGCGATCACGGCCAGATCGATCGTGCCCGGCTCGTCGGGCTCCGAGTCCCACGCCTGCTCGGCTTGCTGGAGGGCAAGGTCGGCCACGTGCACGTCGGTCGGGTCGAGCTGGAGGGCGATCCCGGTCTTGGCGCGCTGGAACTCCTCGCGCGCGTCGACCAGGGCCTTGGGCGGCATGCGCTCGCCGCCGCACGCCACGACGGCGAGCGACGCCACGCAGGGGAGGAGAGCGACGAGGGCCACGCGGGCCGCCGACTTCGTCATGGAGCTGCGCATCACTGTCCTCCCGTCTTGGCTTTCTGAAGCTCTTCTTGTGCCTTGTGCGCGTCGGCGAGCGCGTGCTGCGCCCGCGCGAGGCTGAGCGCGAGCTGCGCCTCGGCGCGCGCCACCGCGACGAGGCTCGCCGCGCGGCGGTTGTCCTGGTTGATGAGCTCCTTGGACTTTTGCAAATCTTCTTGGGCGAGCTCCAGATGAAGCTTCGCCTCGGGCACCCCAGGCGCTCCGCCGGCTTCGGCCTTGCCCACGTCGTTGTTGGCTTCTGCCCACTCGGTGTTCGGGGGCGGCAGGCTTGCGCCACACGCCACAACACCGAGGGAGACAAGCGCCACCACTGCGATCCGCATGGAAGGATTCTCCTTTGGTCGCTTGAGGGTAGTTTCGACGGCACGCAACCATCAAGGCCTTCGAACGCATTTGCCTCCGCATCCCGCGTACCTCGCCGCACGTCGGCCGGGGAGCGGTCCGCCTGGCGCGAGGCGGCAGGCCGGGTGGCGCGGGCGGCTCGAACGAAGGGCGCGAGCGGGGCATCGGGGGACGCGTCTGCCCGACCAGGGCGCAAAAGGCTCTCCCTACGGGGCATCGTTTGCGGCCCACGGGGCGGGCGCTTTGCTCGCGGAGGGAGGCGCGACTCGGCGAGGGAGGGGCGCGTCTTTGCGTCGGAG